>NZ_LAZU01000045.1 GCF_000987955.1 Paenibacillus sp. DMB20 | reverse complement strand
ATTGTTACGACAACGCCGTCATAGAGAGTTTCTTTGGCATTCTCAAGTCGGAGTTTCTTTACTACAACGAGTTTGAAAATGTGGAACACTTCAAAGAAGAATTGAAAAAGTATATTGAATACTACAATACCAAACGGTTGAAAACAAAATTAAAAATGAGTCCGGTACAGTACCGAACTCATTTTGAGAAAGCTGCCTGATGAAATTACCGTGTCTAACTTTTGGGGGTCACTTCAACTATGCCTGGCTTATTTTTCATTCGAATCGCTGCCGATAAGCACGAAAATGGCCGGTTTGCCGAGAAGGCAGCCAAGGTGGAAGAGCGGCCCTGAACTAGGAGCATATTGCTCGTGTATCCGCCTGTTCGGCAAACTTGAAATAACGCCGTTTTTATTTTCGAAAGCCTTATTGACAGGGTCAAATCCGGGTGTAGAATGGGGGCAAAGACTGTTTCACTCAGCCATCATCCATATTTCGTATTCCGTCGTTTCGATGGTGACGGTTGCCCAAACGGCGGTCATGATGATCGGTTTTTTACGTATGGGGCAACCTGAACGCCCGATGTTTATCGCCACGTACTCGGCCATGCGGGACTGGCTTCCTTTTTGGGTCCGCTGATCGGCGGCAAGGTGTTCAAGCTGCTGCGCGAAGCCCCGGCCTGGATGGAGTTGTACGGGTTTCAGACCATGGTCGGAATCATCATGCTGGCGATTTGACGCTTGGACGCAAAGTGCTGATTACGATTCAATAATTGTTCAAATCATGAACGTATAGTCGACTGCAGGATCCTTGGGAAATTGATTTTGTCAGGAAAAAAGGGGGGCTTTCCATGGGGATGACGTCACTCGTAATGGGAGCCACAGGGCTGGTTGGCCGGCAGGTGACGAAGGAACTGCTTGTTTCCGAACTCGTTGACGAAGTGCGGATTCTGGTCCGGCGTCCGCCGGATTTGAGCCATCCGAAGCTGACCGTGATCAGGACGGACTGGGACAGGCCGGAAGAGATCGGGAATGCGTTCTCCGGCATCCATAGCGTATTCAGCTGCCTAGGCACGACCATCAAGAAAGCCGGCTCGAAGCAGGAGTTCCGCAAGGTGGATCAAGAGTACGTGCTGGCAGGCGCCAAGCTGGCGAGAGAGGCGGGGGTCGGGCAGTTTTTGGCGGTAAGCAGCGTCGGTGCCGATCCCAAGGCAAAAACCTTTTACAGCCGGGTAAAGGGCGAAGTGGAAGAAGAATTGTCCGCCTTCGGATTTCCCGGGCTGCATCTGTTCCGGCCCTCTCTGCTGCTCGGAAACAGGGAGGAGTACCGGCTTGGTGAAAGAATTGCGTCCGTATTGATGAGCCGCTTTGATTTTGCATTCAAGGGGAAGCTGGCTCCGTACCGTGCCGTGCCCGCATTAAAGGTGGCCCGCGCGATGGTGGCGATTGCTTTAACGAACACGAAAGGAAACCATATCTATCCAAATGAAGTGATTCATGTGCTGGGGGATGATACAATAGAAGCTACACCACCAGCTTGAGAAAGGAGATTACATAATGACCAAGAATATCATAGCCACATCCAAAGCTCCGGGAGCGATCGGACCTTACAGTCAGGCCGTCGAAATCGGAGGATTTCTGTACACGTCCGGCCAGCTTGGACTGAACCCGGAGACGGGCGAATTCGGCGAGGGCATTGCGGAACAGACCCGATATTCCCTCGGCAATGTAAAAGCAATTCTGGAAGCGGCGGGAGCCGGGCTGGAACAGGTCGTCAAGACCACCGTGTTCCTGAAGGACATGAACGATTTCGCAGTCATGAACGAAGTGTACGGAAGCTTCTTTTCGGAGCCGTATCCGGCCCGCAGCGCGGTCGAGGTTGCCCGTCTGCCGAAAGACGGCCTTGTGGAAATCGAAGTCATCGCCGTTAAGAAATAACATAAATCTTCATGAAAAAAGCTGCTCTCGCAGCGGGGATCCGACGGCCCTGCGCGCGGCAGCTTTTTTTGCGTACAAAGAACGCAACATTGGAAACCGCGGTTCCGACAATGAATTGCTCGTAGGCCGAAACGTTGTTTTACGCTAATCCCGCTCCCGGCTGCGGGCGAAAAGCAGCCATAGGGCGTAGATAAACAGAACGGCCGCCAGAATAAACGAGACCAGCATGATTTTGTCCGCGTCCCGGTGTTCCACGGCGATGGCGATGTAAGCCCAGACAAATACGAGCGGGAGCACGCTGTCGCGGTAAGGATAGCTGATCAGGATCGACAGCACGGCCCCGACGCAGAGCAGGGCCAAACTCCATCCGAGCTCCGATAGGCCGAGGGGCGACCAGGCGTTTTTTATGGATGGCGATGCCGACGTTGACCAGAAAGGCGGCACAGACCCATCCGAGATAAATGCTGAACGGGAGTTTTAAGAGCCAGGTTTCCCCGGCAGTCGGATAGTGAACGGCACGCGTTTTCCGATAGATGATGCCGAGGGACAGAAGCAGCAGCAGCATGGCGCCGACCGACCACTCGATATAAAGATAGTGCCATAGAAAAAGCCAGGCCATATTAAAGATACAGCTGAGCGTGAACCAGATCCCGATGGAACGGACCGAATCCCGGGTCCCCGTATCCCGGCGCAGCTGGTAAATGACAAACCCGGCAAGCAGCGCATAGATCAAGAACCAGATTCCAAAAGCATATCCGGCAGGGGTCATGTATATGTAATACCGGTCGGATATTTCCCCGGTTGTCCGCCCGCCGAGCGGAAGGGCGTTCGACAGGACGTTCACGGTTATGACGGCGGCAAACGCCAAGACGTTCCACCAACGATAAGGGTTGGTACGGTACATCGTCATCTCCTCCTTCTTTAAGGCTTGCATTATGGCTATGATTGGACTGCTTGTATTCATTCCGGCTTCGGTCGCTATATAAAATATACCCAAAACCGGGACGGTCAAGCCCGGTTCAATGCCATAGAGCGGAATCAGACCGTTTTTTCTTTACGATAATCGTTAGGCGTCTGCCCTTCCAGCTTCTTAAACACTTTGCTGAAATATTTTTCGTCCTGATAGCCGACCATTTCCGCCACCTGGGCGATGCGCAGGTTCGGATTGAGCAGCAGCAGCTTTGCTTTGTCTATCCGGATCCGGCCCAGGAAATCGGACAAGGTCACGCCAAACTCCTGCCTGAATTTGCGGGAGATATATTCCCGGCTTAAAAAGAACCGGGAAGCGATATCCTGCAGCGATATTTCCTGGTGGTAAGACTGCTTCAAATAACGGGCGATGTCATGGATAATGTGGTTCTCCCGGGAATGAGCCTGGGCCAGAACCCGGGAAGCGGCATGAATGCGTCCGGCGATTTGCTGCTTCCAGCCTTCCCAGGACAGAAGCCCCTCTTCGTTCAGCGGCAGCGCGACATGGATATCCCGCGAGATTTCGGCATCCTCCTCGGGTGCTTGCCCTTCCGTGCCTTCCGGCTCGGCCCAGAGATGCTGCATCCAATCCCACTCGGAGCTCCAGCGGATCAGGTTTTCCGGCGAAACCGGGCCCCGGCGTTTCACCTCTTCCAGCCATTCATCCGCGGCAGCCTCTATTTTTTCATTGCTGCCGCTTAGGGCGGCCAGCCGGAAATTTTCTTCATGGGAAGATAACCGCAGCGGCCGGGAAGTACCGCTCTCCACGCAGCGGCCGGTATGGATATAAAGCTTTTCCTCCAGTAAATTGCGGCACAGGAGTACCTGTTCGGCCTCCCAAGAAGCCCGATGAAGGTCATCCGGGAAGCGGACCGCATGCGCGGTGCCGAAATGGGCCCGGCGGCGGAGCGTCGCGTAAATTCCCCTGTTGATCTCTTCAAGAACCGAGTGGAAGGAGGGAACGGTTCCCCAGTAAAGAATCATGATCAGCCCGGGCTTGTCCATATGGCGGAAGGCGGCGCCCTGATCCCTTAAAACCTCGCTGCAAATATTGATCAGGGTAAAAGCGAGAAGTCCTTTTCGGTTCAGGAATTTGGACAGCAGCTCCCTGTCGAACTGGAATTCGCTCACGGCTGCTGCCGAACAGGCTTCGATGCCGACAGGGATGGATAGTCGCTCCCTTAACTGAATAAGCAACTGCTCTCTTCCGGCCCCGCCCGTGATCAGATCGGTCAGCAGGCGGTCCAGGTAAAGCGGCGTCATCTGGTTCACTTCAATGCTTTGGGTGGTTTGGCGAAGACGGTTTTCCTCGTCTTTGCGCCAAGCCTGCGACGCTTTTTCCAGGGCCTCGTTCAATGCCTCGGGGTTGACGGGCTTAAGGATATAGTCCATGCCCCCATGGCGGATGGCATGGCGAACGAATTCGAAATCGTCATACCCGCTGATCACGAGCACCTTGGTCTCCGGCGAGAACTTGTGGAGCCAGGTCATCAGCCCCGCACCGTCTTTGCGCGGCATGCGCATATCGGTCATAACGATCTGCGGCGAAAACGCAAGGATCATTTCGACGGCCTCCTCGCCGTCGGCAGCCTCGTACACGTCCGTGATGCCGAATCGTTCCCAGTTCGCCAGAAGGCGGATGGCATCTCTGACGTGCTTTTCATCATCTACAATCAGTGCTTTCATTTCGCTTTACACTCCCCGCGCGTAAAATTCCAAAGTGACGGATACGCCGTGCGGCTCCACATTCTCAATGATGAGCCGGGCGGTGTTGTCCGAATACAGATTAAGCCGCATAAGCACGTTGTTCAAGCCGATGGAGTAGCCATCCTCCGGCCCGAACTCCGTCTCGGAACGCAAGGAAGACTGCTTCAGCAGCTCTCGAAGTTTTACCAGCTCCTCTGGATCGATGGAAGCCCCGTTGTTCGCGATCCGGATGACGAGACGGCGTTCATCCGAAATGGACGAAGAGATGGACAAACGCCCCACGCCGGAGCGGTTGTCTTTGCCGTGTTTGAAATAATTTTCGGCAATCGGCTGGAGAATCATTTTGGGAACGGATGCTTCGAGGCTTTCCTGATCGATATCCCATTCCACCGCCAGCTGGTCGCCGAAGCGTTCCTGTTGAAGCTCGAGGTACAGCTTGAGGTGATTCATTTCATCCCGCAGCGTGACCATGGCCTCGCTGTTCCGCATGTTGTAGCGCATAATATCCGCCAGGGAAGACAGCAGCGAGTATATGCGGGGCACCTGGTTTTGAAGGGCCAGGGTTCCGATCGATTGCAGGGAATTGTACAGGAAATGGGGATCGATTTGCGCCTGCAGCGCCTTCAGCTGATTCGTTTTATTGGCGAGCTCCAGCCTGTATTCCCGGAGGATCAGGTTGTTGATCGTATCCATCATTTGACGGAAGCGGCGGGCCAGCGCGCCGATCTCGTCAGGGCTTTTGATATCGACCTCCACGTCCAGCTGGCCGGTCTGTACCTGATTCATATAGCTCGAAAGTTGTTTAATTGGTTTTGTAATACGGAATGAAATCCAAAGCGTCCCGAAAATAACGGTCAGAAGCGCCAGGACGGCAATAATCGCGTTGATGCTCGTCAGCTCCGTTGAATGTTTGTACAGGAATTGGTGGGGAATTTGCTTCACCAGGGTCCAAGGGGCAAAGGACACATCCAGCTTTTCGTAGATGCTCATCGTTTTGCTCCCGTCGTAGTATCCCCCCTCCTTGTTTGCCATCTCGTTCACCAGAGCCGGGTCATCCAGTTTGGTGCCGATTTCGTCCGGATTCCCGCTGTACAGAATAAGCCCATGATCATCGATCAGATAAAATTGCTCCTCGCCCTCCGCAAACAGCTGCTCGCAAATGGCCGTGATGCTGTCCAGCTTGACGTCGATGGCCAATAGCGCCTGCTGCTCGGTAGACGGAACGTTGGTGATCGACCGGTAAAAGGTGATGACCTTCTGCCCGGCCATATCCGCCGGACGCGGCGGAAAACCGTAGCTGTGGCTTGGATGGACAGGCTCGATGGCGGTGACGCCCTTGCCGAATTGTTCGATGGTCCGGTACGGTTCCTTCCGGAATTCACGCCGGGGCACGTTGCTGGTCACTTGCGTCGACTGGCCGGTCAGGTTGTTGTGCATGTAGATCTGAAAAATATCCGGGTTGGTGATCATGATGGATTGCAGCGTGGTGTATATTTCGGCCACAATCCGGTAGTTGTCCGGACTCAGCGCCAAGTTGCGCAGAAAATGCGGGTCGGAGTATACCGAAAGGGAAGCGCGGTTAATGCTGTTCAAGTAGTTTGCCAGGTTCGTTTTCCCTTGGTAGATGAGACGCATGTTTTCATTAACGGTTTGCTCTTTGACGGACTCCCGCGTATGCATAAGCGTAATCATCAGGGACAAAAGCAGCGGGATCGTCGTTACGGCGAGCATGAACTGGATCAGCCGGGTTCGGATGCTGCGGGTTTTCATAGGGTCACCTCGAAGATTCTAGTAGGGAACGATGACAGGTCAATATTTTACTCCTAACGGTTCATGATTCTCTGTGTTTATTGTCCTTCCGCAGCAGCATAATTGAATTACATACCAAACAAGCCATAAAGAAAAGGGGGAGATCAGGATGAACAGAAAAAAAAACGTCAAGGCTGATTCAGCAGCTCATTTTCGTGGGCCCCTCCGCCATATTTTTCATCCTCATTATGATCATTCCGTTCCTGTTAGGTTTATATTACTCTTTAACGAATTGGAACGGGGTATCCAATCAGGTGGAATGGGTCGGATTCGACAACTTTGTCACGATATTCACGAATGATCCGAAGTTCCGCGACGCTTTCTGGTTCACCACCCGCTTCACGGTGCTGGGCGTCATTTTCACCAATCTGCTCGGCTTCTTCCTGGCATACTTTTTGACGAAGCCGCTGAAATCGCGGAATGTGCTGCGGACGATATTCTTTATGCCGAACGTTATCGGCGGTCTGCTGCTCGGCTTCATCTGGCAGTTTATTTTCGTTAAAGGTTTTGCGGCCATCGGCAATCTGACCGATATTTCCTTTTTCACGCAGCCTTGGCTCGGGACGAAGGGAACCGCTTTCTGGGCCATCGTCATCGTTTTTGTATGGCAGACGGCCGGGTACCTCATGGTCATCTACATCTCGTCCCTCAACAACGTTCCCCGAGATATTCTGGAAGCCGCCGAAATCGACGGAGCCAGCCGGGGACAAGTGCTGCGGACCATCATTATACCGTTAGTCATGCCGGCCGTCACGGTCTGCCTGTTCCTGGCGATTTCCTGGTCCTTCAAAATGTTCGACCTGAACCTGTCCCTGACGAAGGGCGGCCCGTTCGGGTCCACGGAATCCGTGGCGATGAACATTTACAACGAGGCCTTTACCAATAACCGCCTCGGATTGGGTACGGCGAAAGCGGTCATCTTCTTCGTGGCCGTCGCGATCATTACCAGTCTGCAGGTCCGGTTCACGAAAGGCAAGGAGGTCGAAGCCTGATGGAAACGATAAAAAAAATACCGCTCCGGCACGTTTTTCACCGAAATCGTCATGATCCTGATCGCTTTGGTCTTTCTGGTTCCGTTTTACTTCCTGTTCGTGAATTCCGTCAAAACCTTCGGCGATCTGCTTCGCGACGCGGCGGCGCTTCCGACATCGCTGGAATGGAGCAACTATACGCGGGCTTGGGACATCACGAATTTCCCGTCCGCCTTCCGGAATTCGCTGATCGTCACGGTCGTGAGCATTCTGCTGCTCGCCTTGATCAGCGCCATGACGGCTTACCAAATGGTACGCCGGAACACCCGGTTCAACCGGATGCTGTTTGCGATGTTCGTGGCGGCGATGGTCATACCGTTCCAATCGATCATGATTCCGCTCGTTAAAGTAACCTCGTCCATGGGGCTCAATAACAGTCTGTTCGGCTTGATCATCTGTTATCTGGGATTTGGCGTCCCGCTGAGCGTGTTCCTGTTCCACGGCTTTACCAAGTCGATACCGCTGGAGATCGAGGAGGCCGCCACCGTCGACGGTTCGAGCGTGTACGGCGTATTCTTCAGAGTCGTGTTTCCGCTGATGAAGCCGATGTTCGTGACCGTCATCATTTTGAATACGCTGTGGATCTGGAACGACTATTTGCTGCCATCCCTGATCCTGACCTCTGCGGATCTGCGGACGATCCCGATCGCGACCTTTGCCTTTTTCGGGCAATATACCAAGCAGTGGGACCTGGCCCTGCCGGCGCTCGTTCTCGGCATCATGCCCGTCATTATATTCTTTCTGCTGATGCAGAAATATATCATTGAGGGAATCACCGCGGGAGCGGTCAAGGGTTAAACAGGGGGCCGGGGAGATGGTGGAGAATGGTCAATTCCATCCCCCTTTTATATCAATATCGTCCCTGATATAACGTAAAAAGGTTAATTATACTGAGAAAGTAAACGCTATCACTAACCGTCAAGCGAAACGAGAACGACATACGAAAAGGGAGGACTCACACATGAAGAAGAAATACGGCAAGCTGGCGCTCGTCATGGTTTTGGCATTCTCGGCTCTTCTGGCCGGTTGCGGCTCCAAAGAGGAGAGCAAGGGGGCTGATGGCGGACAGAACGGAACGAAGACGCTAAAGATTTTCCAATTCAAGGTAGAGATCGCCGAGGCGTTGAATAAAATGAAAGCCGAGTACGAGGCGGAGCATCCCGGCATCAAGCTGGATATCCAGACGGTGGGGGGCGGTTCGGACTACGGCGCGGCCCTGAAAGCGAAATTCGCTTCCGGCGAGGAGCCGGACATCTTTAATGTCAGCGGCTACAGAGATTTGAACACCTGGTTCGAAAAGGTGGAGGACCTGTCCGACCAGCCTTGGGTCAAAGACGTCATGGACGTGGCGAAAGAGCCGATGACTAAGGACGGCAAGCTTTACGGCCAGCCGATGGCCATTGAAGGCTACGGATTGATCTATAACAAAGACCTGTTCGAAAAAGCGGGGATCACGGAGCTTCCAAAAACGTTGTCCGAGCTTGAAGCAGCAGCTCAAAAACTGCAGGCAGCCGGAATAACGCCGTTTGTGAACGGATATCAGGAGAACTGGATTTTGGCCAACCACCTGCTGAACATCCCGTTTGCGCATCAGGAGGATCCGGACGCATTCGTGAAAAGCCTGAACGACGGCACGGGCAAAATCGTTGGCAATCCGGTGTTCGACGAGTGGATGAGGCTGTTTGACCTGACTTTGAAATACGGACAAAAGAACCCGCTGACCACGGACTACAATACCGAAATTACGACGTTCGCCAGCGGCGAGGCGGCCATGACGCAAAACGGCAACTGGACGCAGGTGCAGATTGACGGGATCAGTCCCGACCTGAACATCGGTCTTCTCCCGATGCCGATCAACGATAACGCGGAGCAGAACGATAAGCTTCCCGTCGGCGTGCCGAACAACTGGGTTGTGAACAAGGATTCCCAAATGAAGCCTGAGGCGAAGGAATTCCTGAACTGGCTCGTAACCTCGGAAACCGGCAAGAAGTATATTACCGAAGAATTCAAATTCATCCCGGCCTTTAAAACCATTGAGGCGAAGAGCGAGCTGACCGGCGATCTCGGCGCGGATGTTCTGAAATACAGCCAGGAAGGCAAAACGCTCAGTTGGGAATTCAACAAATTCCCCGACGGCGGCATGAACGAATTCGGCAGCCAGATGCAGGGCTATGTGGCCGGCAACGTCAACAAAGACCAATTGTTTGAGGCGCTCGAGCAATCGTGGGCGAGCTTGAAGGCAAAGTAATGGTGCTTGGCTGACAAATGCAGGTCATCTGATTGAAAGCGAAAATAAGGTGTCTGTTTCCCGCGAAGGGAGGCGGACACCTTTTTTTGGGGGGATATGGTTGTCTTCCTTGTCCGTCGAAGACCCAACTGCCGTGATTCATCCGACTTTGTTTTTAGAGCCTTAAGGGAAGACGGGCGTTTCATTCCCCCGTTCAGCGTCCTCGGGAATGCGCGATAACCATCTGTATATATCGGAATCAGGATTTCTGAAGATATGCAGACCCATGGCAATATCATACGATGCCAAGCAGCATCCAGAACATTTAATCGCCTCTTAAATGCAGGCTCTGTTTAGTAATCACGAATCAGCAAGTAAACGATAAATCCGACGACCGGGAAAAACAGGAGACCAAGCATGACCAGAAGAGCATATTCCTGGCTTCTCCCCCCGGCGTCTGGCGTCGCGAAAACCCCATACGCAGACGGCAACATGAAGGATGAAAAAGAATATGGAGAGAAGCGGAAGCAGGAAAAGCAAAGGAAAGGCCAATTCCATTATCATAACCCCCTCGTCTCAGGATAAGAGTCCGTTCAAAAAAGCGCTTTAACCTTTCGCATGATGAAAACCGGAATTTGAACTCGCGCTAAACGTCTATCGACGTACTTTCTCAGAAGACAGACCGCATATAGCGGAAGTTTTTCTTGCGATATAAGGAAGCCGCGTCTTTCGAAGCTTATGCTTTCTTATATCTTAAGAAAGTCATACGGGGGAAATTATAAAAAGTAACACAAAATTGGAAATATTAAAGATGGGACCAGCCCGATTCGATGTTTGCCATATTCGTTTTGAAAATGCACCGCGATCGTATAAAATAGGAATAATATCTGTAAAGCAGGAAAAAGACAGGAGACAACGATGAATCAACCGCTGTATGGCGTATGGTTAGGTGACGCATTCTTTTGTTTTTCCGGCGAAGTTTCGGAACCGAGAGTGGACGCATGGAGCCGGATCGTGAGAAAGCTGCAGCTTTCCGACGGCAGCCGTCCCTTTGCATCCGCAGCGCTGCGGCTGGCGGAAATGAGATATCCGGCCCAGGCGGCAGCGGTAAAGAGCGGGCGCCGCAGCGAAAGGAAGTCGCTTGGCGGGCGGACGATGGAGGGCCTTGCCCTCGCGCCGGGGGAAGCGTTTCATATGCTGCTGTCCTTGGATGGCGGTCTGGTCCGGAGCCAGGGTTTGGCACCGGGAGAAGAAATGGAATATTGGTCCAAAGCGGCCGCCTTTGCGCTTGAGCTGCTTCTGCGCGGCAGGATTGCACCCGGTACAGCCGAGGTGCCGTCCGCCGGGCGGCGGCGCAGCGCCTCCATGCACGTGGTAAAAGCGGTCTGGAAACCCCAACTCACGGGGGAGGACGCTGAGCGTTTTAGGCAGCTCGCCGCATGCATACCGCCGATATGCATCGGCGTGCCGGCCGCGCTGGCCGGAAGCGAGCCGGTGACGAAGGAAGAAGCGGGAGCCGTCGTGCTGTATTCGTTCCTTGCCGCCGTGGTGGATGCCGAATCGAGAGAAGCCGTGCGTTCCACCGGCGGAAAACTTGCTTCTTATCTCAGGGATTACCGCCGGGGACGGTCGCCGCTGACCGAGCTATGGTGGAACAGCCTGCTGACCGTCAACCGGGAAATTCCGGTTCAGGGGACCGCGGAGGAAATCGGCCAGCTGGCACGCGAGGTGGAAGCTGCCGGATTCACGGCCCTTCCGTTCACGGGAGGGAAGGAGCTGCCGCCGGAAACAGGGAATATCTCGCTTCGCCTCCGGCTGGAACCCCCGCTGGAGGAAGGGCAGAACGACTGGCGGATATCTTTCTGGGCGGGAAGCCGTGAGGATGAGGGAATGCTGGTCGCCGCCCGGAGCATCTGGCACAGTTCCGAGCGGGATTTGCTCATCCGTGGGCGCATGTACGCGTCCGTCAAAGAGCAGCTTTTGATGGAGCTGGGAGGCGCCGCGGAGCTGTCCCCTGAGCTGGGGGAAGGCTTGCTCGGGCCGGCACCGGAGGGATTGGTGCTGCCGCTGGAGAAGCTGAGGTCCTTTATGAAGGAATCCGTCCCGAAGCTGACCCGAAGCGGAATCAAGGTACAGATGCCGTCACGCTGGAGCCGTGAAGGCCGGCGCCGGGTCGGCTTGTCCCTAAAGATGATGAGGGACAGCGTTTCCGGTGGGGGCGAGCAGAGCCTGCCGGTTCTCGGCATGCAGCATCTCGTGTCGTTTGAGGTCTCTGCCGCGATGGGCGGAAAACCGCTTTCCCGGGAAGAGCTGGCTGCCCTGGCGGAAGCAAACATGCCTTACGTGCAGTTCCGGGGCGAGTGGATTGAGGTGGACCTGAAGGAAATCAATCAGGTGCTCCGGTTCATGAAACGGCATGAGCAGGGCGAGATGGAGTTGTCCGAGTGGATGCATCTTGCGGCGGGAACGGATGAGGAGCGGATGTGGAAAGGGCTCTTTATCGAGGATGTAGAGACAACGGGACTGCTGTCGGCATTGCTGGAGGGCGAAGGATCGCGCAGGCTTCCCGCCCGTCCGGTTCCCTCCTCGCTGCACGGGCAGCTCAGACCGTATCAGGTGCGGGGCTACCAGTGGCTCAGCGTTATGCGGGAGCTTGGATTCGGGGTCTGTCTTGCCGATGACATGGGTCTCGGCAAGACGGTTCAGGTGATCACCTGCCTGCTCGAGCGGCCGGAAGGTTTTGAGCGAGGGAAAGAAGCGGCTTGCCGGGATGAGGCATCCTTCGCCGACGGGGTGAAAGATCCTGTAGAACAGCCCGGGGGTCAGCATAACCGTTATGCTCCCGTGCTGATCGTCTGCCCGACCTCGCTGCTCGGAAACTGGCACAAGGAGCTGCAGCGGTTTGCTCCCGATCTGTCCCTTTACATTCATCACGGCGTGCGGCGCCTGCGGGGGGGAAGCTTTCCGGCAAGAGGCACTGAGATACGACATCGTTCTGACGACCTATCATCTCGCCGGACGCGATGGGGGAGACTTGTCGGCGGTACAATGGTCCAGCGTGGTGCTGGATGAAGCGCAGTATATCAAAAACTACCGTACCAAGCAGGCCCAGAGCGTGATGAAACTGTCGGCCCCGCATCGGGTCGCGATGACCGGCACGCCGGTGGAGAACCGACTGGCGGAGCTGTGGTCGATCTTTCATTTTTTGAATCCGGGGTATTTGGGAACCTTTCATTCCTTCCGCCAGCGTTACGTTACGGGAGAAGGACAGCAGGATAGGCTCCGTGAGCTGCACCGGCTTGTGTCGCCGTTCATGCTGCGTCGTCTCAAGAGCGACCCCGACATCCGCAAGGATCTGCCGGAGAAGCTGGAGGTCAAATCGTACTGCCCGCTGACGGAGGTTCAGGGAGCCATGTATCAAGCGGTCGTGGATGAGATGATGGGGCAGATCGAGAGCAGCACCGGGATGGCGCGCAAAGGTCTCGTGCTGTCCTCGCTGACCAAGCTGAAACAAATATGCAACCATCCGCAGCTGCTGCGGGGGGAAGAAGGGCGTTCGGCACGGATGGACTCTTCCGGAAAAATGGAAAGACTGCTCGAAATCCTTGACAGCATAGCGGACGTCGGGGAGTCGGCGCTCATCTTTACGCAGTATGTCGGCATGGGCGAACTGCTGGTGAAATTCCTGGCCAAGCGATACGGCAAAGAGCCTTCGTTTCTCCACGGTGGGGTGCCGAAAAAGGAACGCGACGAAATGATCCGGAATTTTCAGGAAGGGGAAGGGACCAGTTTTTTCGTTCTTTCGCTGAAGGCCGGCGGTGTCGGCCTGAATCTCACCCGCGCGAACCATGTGCTTCATTACGACCGCTGGTGGAACCCCGCCGTGGAAAATCAGGCCACCGACCGGGTATTCCGCATTGGGCAGGACAAGAACGTGCAAGTCCACAAGCTGATCTGCCAAGGCACGCTGGAGGAGCGGATCGACGAGCTGATCGAGCAGAAAAAAGTCCTTGTCCGAGCAGGTGGTCGGCTCCGGGGAGACGTGGCTGACGGAAATGTCGGACGGCGAGCTTCGCCAGCTGATCGAGCTGCAGGGACAGGATTGGATGATGTAAAGCGGGATGGACAGCCCATATGGCTTGACGAATGAAGGAGAACGAATTCAAACTGCCGGTCAGGCGGTACAGGAAGGGGGAGGACGTGATGGATTCATCCGAGGTGCCGAGAGGCATGAAAACCCGGGAAGTGCCTGGGGCCGTCCGAGGCTCGAATTTGCCAATGCATTCGCAAGAATCGAAAGAATCGAAAAAATCGCAAGTCTCGAACGAGCCCGGATCAACGGGTGCACGGCAAGCCTTGAATGAACCCGGCATGCCGCAGGCGGCGGAGACATCGGAGGAAATCCGGCTGGATTTTTCGCCGGGGCGAAATCCGCGGGACTTTGGCGGGGGATCCGCCGCATGAGGTCGTCGCCTCCGTTGCCGTCTTGACGCCCACTGCCAAGGACGGCGTGCAGCGCCGCCTCGGCGGCGACCCGCAGGCGCTGTATCGCCTGCTGCAGGGCCGTCCAGCCCCGTGGCTGGACGAATGGGCCCCTTCATCCGTTCCGGATGAAGGATCGGCCGCGCGCTGCACCTGCGGGCGCGCAGCCTGCGGGGCATGCCGCAGCCGTGCTCGAAGCCGCCCGGCTGCGG
>NZ_LAZU01000038.1 GCF_000987955.1 Paenibacillus sp. DMB20 | reverse complement strand
GGCGCTGCTGGCGCCGTATCCCGCGCTGGCGTCGGCCGCGCGGGATCTTACCGCCCGCGCGGATGCGCTCGCGGGCGGCTCGTTCACCCTGGCGCTGTTCGGAGCGTTCAGCGCCGGCAAATCTTCCTTCGCCAACGCGCTGCTCGGCGAATCGGTGCTTCCGGTATCCCCGCATCCGACCACGGCAGCGGTGAACCGGATTTTGGCACCCGCGGAAGGACATCCGCACGGAACGGCGGATGTGCGGATGAAGACGCGGGAAGCCTGGTGGGACGATCTGAAATACTCGTTCAGCGTCCTGGGCCTGCCCGAACCGGAGGCGGACGGCTGGAGACGGACCGCCGACAACCTGACGCCGGACGGGGTTCATCCGGCAGGCTTGCCCCACTACGGCTTTCTGAAGGCCGCGGCTGCCGGGTGGGAGGAAATGAACGGGAAGCTGGGCCGCACCGAATCGGTCGACTTGGAGGCTTATAAAGGGTTTGTAGCCGATGAGACCAAATCCTGTTACGTGGACGGCATCGATCTGTATTACAGCTGTCCGCTGACGGAGCAGGGCATCATTCTCGTGGATACGCCCGGAGCGGACTCCCTTCACGCCCGGCATACGGGGGTTACCTTCAGCTACATCAAAAATGCGGACGCGATTTGTTACGTCACCTACTATAACCATGCCTTTTCCAAAGCCGACAGGCAGTTCCTGTCGCAGCTCGGACGGGTGAAGGACAGCTTTGCCTTGGATAAGATGTTCTTCGTCGTGAACGCGGCGGATCTGGCATCTTCTCCGGACGAGTTGGAGCAGGTAACGGGCCATGTCCGCGACAATCTGGTCAAGAACGGCGTGACCCGTCCGCATATATTCCCGGTCTCCAGTCTGAATGCGCTGCGAGGAAAGCTCAGCGGCAACCACGGCCAATTGGAAGTTTCGGGATTCGTCGGATTTGAAGCGGCGCTGGACCGGTTTGCGGTCGAGGAGCTTCCGGGGCTGTCGCTACGCGCCGGATTGGACGATATCGCTTCGGCCAAGCGCAAAGCCGAAGCCTGGGCCGCGCTGGCGGAACAGGACGAGGATAGCCGCAGCCGCCGGGTGGAAAGACTGGAATCGGTCCGGCAAGAGGCTATGGACAGGTTGGAGGCACTAACCAAGCTCGATTTGTCCCGCGAGCTTTCCCGGGAATGTGCGGAGCTGCTCTTTCACGTGCGCCAGCGCCTTGATTATGCGATGGGACGTTTCTTTCAGGAATCGTTCCACCCTTCGGTGCTGCGGGAGGATGCCGCCAGCCTGAAACGCGCGTTTGCCGCTTGCGGACGGGATCTTGAGCGCACCCTGGCGGTGGAGCTCGATCAGGAGCTGTGGGCCACGACGCTGCGGCTGGAAGGGACCGGGCACCGGTTGGCGGAGGATGCGGCGCGCGCTATCGCCGCAGACATATGCGGTCTCGAAGAAAGCCTGGAGATAGACGTTCGGCAGGGAAGGAATTGGACGGCTCCTCAGCTGGAGGAAACGACTCTGGTTTTGGCGGAAGACTGGACTACGTATTGGCCGGTCTTTAAAAACCCCAAGTTTTTCTTCGAAGGCAAGGGGAGCCAGAAACTGCGCGAGGCTGCGGAGCCGAAAGTGAAGGAAGTCGTTGCCGCGGTCCTGAAGGAGCGCGAGGCCGGACTGGCGCGGCATTATGCCGAGGAAACGGGAAAAGCGCTCCGGCATTACGGGGCTGCTCTTCGGGATCAGCTTGAAGAATCGCTGCAGGCGCTCTTGGTGTCTCTGCAGGGTGGACAGTCGCCGGAGGTTTGGCGCAAGCTTTCCGCCGATCTGGCAGAACTGCAGGAAGAGCCATTGAATCCTTGACGGGAAATTGGAGATTTCGGAGTTTCATGAGGGGTTCCCCAATCGCTGGGAGCCCTTCAAACCGAATAGACCGAACTAAAAAAAGGGATCCGGTTATTGTTATTAACCGGGTTCTTTTTTTTCTTGCGGTTTTATAGAAATTCATGGACTCGAGGTTTTCGAAAAAACAGGTTTTTGAGGGTTCTGATATGTACTTTGGAAAACGCCTTCACATAGTCAGGATTAGGGAGAATTTCCGACCATTTAATTATGAAACGATGATAAGTTGCGCTAAATGACTACTTAAGGTCAGAACAGCTGTTTTATGGCGGTTTATTCTCTTTGCCGCCTTAACGTGTCGGTGATAAACTTCTTAAATGCTACATAACTGAACGTATAAATCCAAGGGAGGATAAACATGAATGTTCTCAGGCAACTGCAGGGCTTCTTTTGGGAGAAACGAGGCTATCTCTTTCTTTCCATACTGTGTCTGGCGATGGCGACCGCGCTTGGCCTGGTGTACCCGAACCTGCTTCAACGGCTGATTGACGACGCAATCAGGCCTCGAAATTTCAGTATTGTACCACAGCTCGCCCTAACGGTCGTAGGGGTTGTCGCGCTAAAAGCGTTTATGCAGTTTTTACACGGTTTTTTCGGGGGGAGGCTCGGCAATTTCCTGGCTTACAAGCTGCGGAATGCCTGCTACGAAAAGCTGCAATTTCTGTCTTTCCGTTATTATGACACGGCACGTACCGGGGATTTGATGTCGCGTTTGACGGGGGACCTCGAGGCGATCCGGCAGTTTATCGGCTTCGGTTTCGCCCAGATTTTGAACCTGGTGCTGATGGTCGCGTTCGGCTCGGCGATGATGTTTTCGATCAGCTGGAAGCTCACCCTGGTCACGCTCGTCAGCATGCCGTTTCTGGTGATCACCGCCCTGAAGTTCGAATCCAAAATCCACCCGGCCTTCCAGGAGATGCGGCTTGCGCTCAGCTCGCTGACAACGGCGGTTCAGGAGAACATTACCGGCGTGCGCACCGTCAAATCGTTCGCACGGGAGCCGCATGAGGTCGAGAAATTTTCCGGACGCAACGAGCGGTACAAAACGAACCAGATATTTGCCGCCACGCTGTGGGCCCGCTTCTTCCCGCTGATGGAGATGTTTGCGAACGTCAGCGTCGTGATCCTGCTGCTTGCAGGCGGGAGCATGGTCATTAACCAAGAAATCTCACTGGGTCAGCTGGTCGCGTTTTTTCAGCTTGATCTGGTACATTATCGGACCGATGTGGGGTATCGGCTTCCACATAAACAACTATACCCAATCGAAGGCTTCAGGAGAGCGGGTGCTGGAGCTGCTGAACCAACCGATTGATGTCCAGGACCGTGAAGGAGCCATTGCGCTGGATCCCGCCAAGGTCAAGGGACACGTCGTTTTCGACAGCGTTACCTTTGCTTACGGCAATAAGATGGCTGCCGTCAAAAACATTAATCTGGACGCGCCTCCCGGATCCGTCATCGGCCTTCTGGGAGGTACGGGCTCCGGCAAGTCGACCATCATCCAGCTGCTGATGCACGCCTATAACGTCAACTCCGGCAGCATCACGCTGGACGGCGTCAATATCAAGGATATCAAAATCCGCAGCCTGCGCAGCCAGATTGCCACCGTATTCCAGGAAACGTTCCTGTTTTCGTCCAGCATCCGCAATAACATCGCATACGGGATGAAGGATGTGTCGATGGATGACATTATCCGGGCAGCCAAACTGGCCAAAGCTCACGATTTCATCATGGAAATGGAGCATGGCTACGATACGATCGTGGGAGAACGCGGGATGGGGCTTTCCGGCGGTCAAAAACAGCGGATCGCCATCGCGCGGGCCTTGCTGAAGGATCCGAAAATACTGATCCTGGACGATGCGACCAGCGCGGTCGACATGGAAACGGAGCATGAGATCCAATCCGGCTTCCAGGAGGTCATGAACGGCAGAACGACGTTTATCATCGCCCACCGGATTTCCTCTCTCCGCCATGCGGACGAAATTCTGGTTCTTGACGAAGGCCGTGTCGTTCAGCGCGGCAAACACGATGAATTGATTCTCGAAGAGGGTCCTTACCAGGATGTTTACAAAATCCAATACGCGGACCTGATTGCCCGCCGTGCGGCTGCGGGCAATGGAGAAGGGCAGGTGCAGGCATGAGCGCGGAATTGAACATCGAGCGGAACCCGAAGCAAAAGGCTCCAAAGACCGATAAGGGGAAGGGAGCGACGGGGGAGCGGTTCGTATACCAGGACGACGATGCGATTGAGAAGCCGTTTAACTGGAAACAGCTGACAAGGCTGATATCCTATATGAAACCGTACGCCAAACAGATGATACCGCTGGTTATCGTGCTGATGATCATCGGAACCATTACCAAGCTGACCGTTCCGTATCTGACGGGGCAGGCTATCGACAAGGCGATTGCGCCTGAGAGCGGCAATCCGAGCCTGAGGCTGCTCTACGAGATCACGATCGCCGTATTGGCGCTTTACGTTATTCAGTACATCACGGGGATCTTCCGGATTAAATACACGAACATCATCGGCCAGCGCGTTATTTATGACCTGCGTGCGGACTTGTTCCGCCACATTCAGCGCCTGTCCTTTAACTTTTTCGACAAGCGTCCGGCGGGGTCCGTCCTCGTAAGGGTAACCAACGACGTCAACTCTCTGCAGGATTTGTTTACGAACGGCGTCGTCAACCTGATGATCGACTGCGTTCAGCTGCTGGGGATCGTCATTATCCTGCTTGCGATCAATTGGAAGCTGGGTCTGGCCGTGATCGTGACGGTGCCGATCATGTTCTTTATCTCGACGGCGCTGCGGGTGAAGATTCGCCGGGCGTGGCAGGATGTCCGCATGAAAAACTCGCGGATCAATTCCCACTTGAACGAGTCGATCCAGGGGATTCGGGTAACCCAGGCTTACACCCAAGAAGAAGAAAACATGAAATTCTTCGACGAGATGAACATGGACAGCAAAAAATCCTGGGACAGAGCATCCGCGATGAACCAGGCGTTCGGGCCGCTGATTGAAATCACGGGCGGCGTCGGCACCCTGATCCTGTTCTGGCTGGGTTCCAGCTTGATTCAAAGCGGAGAACTGACCATCGGTCTCCTCATCGCATTCTCGAACTATGTCGGCAACTTCTGGGAACCGATCAACCGTCTGGGCATGATGTACAATCAGCTCCTGGTCGCGATGGCTTCCTCGGAGCGCATCTTTGAATTCATTGACGAGAAACCGAACATTGACGACGCGCCTAACGCGCGCAAGCTACCGCAGATCAAGGGAGACATCCAGCTGCAAAAACGTCGTGTTCGAATACGAAAAAAGGCCGGCAGGCGCTTAAAGGAATCAATCTGGACGTGAAAGCCGGCCAGTCCATCGCGCTCGTCGGTCATACGGGTTCGGGCAAAAGCACGATCATTAACCTGCTGAGCCGGTTCTATGATATCACGGACGGAAAAATCACCATCGACGGTTACGATATCCGCGAGGTGACCGTGGAAAGCCTGCGCAACCAGATCGGCATTGTACTTCAGGACACGTTCATTTTCTCGGGAACGATCCGGGAGAATATCCGTTTCGGCCGCCTGGACGCGACCGACGAGGAAATCGAAGCAGTGGCCAAAGCGGTGGATGCCCACGATTTTATCATGCAAATGCCGAACGGGTACGACACCGAGGTGGAAGAGCGTGGGAACATGCTGTCCATGGGACAGAGACAGCTTCTCTCTTTTGCGAGAGCGCTGCTCGCCGACCCGCGGATCCTGATTCTGGACGAAGCGACCGCATCCATTGATACGGAGACGGAGCTGAAAATACAGGATGCGCTGAAGGTGCTCTTGAAAGACCGGACCTCCTTTATCGTTGCCCACCGCCTGTCCACGATCCGGCATGCGGACCATATCGTGGTGCTGGACCACGGGCGCGTCATCGAAGAAGGGAACCATGACCGGCTCATGAAATTCAAGGGGACTTACTACGGCCTGATCGAAGCCCAGTACAGGTTTTTGTAAAACAAACGGATTCCCTCAAACGAATTCCACCAAGTGACAACGGAATAGGTCTCTCAAAGTTATGAAGATGCAATTCCATGCGATCACGCCTTGGAAGCAAGATATTCTTGCTCCAAGGCGTTTTTTTTAAGAGATAAGAACGTATAAACTACAGAGGTTTGCCATCCTGATCTCGCAAGAAAAACTTCTGCTAAATGCGGTCTGTCTTCTGAGAAAGTACGTCGATAGACGTTTTTTCTTATTGAAAACCGGATCGGTTATCCTGAGCCATGCGCTTGAAAAAGTGACACGTGTGTCGTATAATCAAAAAAGTGACATCTGTGTCATGTTTTGAATTGTTAATCGGCAGGAGGATTTTCGATTATGGGGCAAAAAGGGGAAGA
>NZ_LAZU01000027.1 GCF_000987955.1 Paenibacillus sp. DMB20 | reverse complement strand
TTACTGTAAAGCTGCGCCGCGAGCACGCCTGATTCTTGATTGCATCGGGGGGAGCGGCTCTGATGACGATTGTCGTCATGATCGGGCTTACCGATCAGTACGATAGCTTTCTTTACCGGGGCGGATTCGTGCTTTTATCCGTCGTCACGGCTGTAGTCGTAGCGGTTCTCGCCCATCCCGTAAGCCGGTTGGGCAAAGCGTTGGGTTGGAGACCCCTGCGGTGGCTTGGCGTTCGTTCTTACGGCATCTATCTATGGCATTATCCGGTTATTATACTAACTCGTCCTGAAGTAAACACGGGGGAGACCAATATTATACGTAGCATATTACAGGTTGGAATTAGCATTGTGCTCGCCGCATTATCGTGGCGGTTTATCGAGGAGCCCATTCGAAACGGCGGGTTCGGGTACGCATGGAGGCAGGTCCAGAGGTGGGGATCCATGCCGATCCTTGGTAAAATTGCTTCCGTATGCATGATGCTCGTACTGACGATTTGCGTTATCGGCATGACTAGTTTTGCATCCGATACGAAACCAGACTCGGTTCCGTACGAACACAACGATCTTCAAACAGGGACAATACCTCCAGGGAGCATACCGAAACCAAACGGCTCGAAACAGCCATATGGAACTCTAAAGCCGGATGCGGGACGGAAAGTGACCGCGATTGGCGACTCGGTCTTGCTCGATATTGCCCCTTATCTACAAGAGCATCTCCTCGACATTACGATCGACGGCAAAGTGGGCCGCCAGATGTCCCAGGCAAAGGACGTTATTGATCAGCATAAGTCGAATGGTGAGTTAGGTGACGTTGTCATCATCGCACTCGGCACGAATGGTACGTTCTCAGAGAAGACACTCTTTACGCTGCTAGATTCATTAGAAAACGTTCAGCAAATTCTGCTTGTAAATATTCGCGTACCGCGTCCGTGGGAACGCGACGTTAACTTGACCTTGGCGGAGACAGCGAAACAGTTCTCCAACGTGACGCTTGTTGACTGGCACATGGCTAGTTCCGACAAAGATTCATATTTCTCAAGGGACGGCGTACATCTTTCCGAAGAAGGCGCGAAGGCATATGCTGGACTGGTGGCAGAGGCAATCAAGCCTTAACCAAGAACGAATGATAAAAATAATGAAGCAGGAGGGAGTGGATAAAGCTCTCGAAACATTGGAGTAAACTCCGAATGGGCGTGTTTCCGTCGCTCATGCAAGAGACTCATCTGGAATCCACAGGTTTTCGGTAATGTGAAGAATCAATGGTCCAAAGGACATGGATATTGACTCTTAATTTAAATGAAAGTTATTGACGTGCTCAAGGCAGTGTTTCAAAAACTGGAATTCCAGATGAACAAAACCAAATCCAAACTGGTGAATCTGTGGGGATAAACATAACCGAAGAACCAGTTTTTTATATACCAAAAGCGGATGAATGGAGATCTAGACCCGAGAACTCCAAACAGGGCAGTGGAGACATAATCTCCTGGGAAATTGGTGAGAAACATACACAAGAATTATTGTCATACATCGAGCTAGGGATGGATAAGTATGAGCGGGCATTGGCAGATGGAATTTGCGCTGAACAAGCGCGATTGTTCTTACCCTCATATGGAATGTATGTCCGTTGGTATTTGACCGCATCCGTTCAATCGGTTTCTCATTTCTTGGCGCAACGATTAGAGCATGATGCTCAAAAAGAAATTCAGGACTACGCAAAGGCAGTATTAGAACTAATAAAATCAAAGGCGGCCGATCAACGTGATCGGCTGCTTTTGTTCAACGAACGGGCAGGATAGTGTTACTACAATGTTGAATAATGGAGAACAGCAATGCCCCACAGGAGGGAGACGATGGATAGAATAGTTCCTTTTTTATTGTGGAAATAATCCAATACGACCAAGCCCACGTTTTACCAGCGTATAAAGGAATACGAGATGGAGACCAGGCTATAGCGAGGAGGAATCTGCATGGAAGCTGTTAAGCTAACCGGTACATATACAGTAGATAATTGCGGCAAAAAGGAATTTTACGGCACGTACTATTCATCCGAAGTATTGAATGAAGGCAAGGGCGGCAAAGCTCCGAAATTGGTTCAAAATCACGGAGCATCCGACGAAGAAATCCGGAATATGGAACAATGGTTGAAAACCTTAAGCTACATCGTTCATGGCAATGATATTTCTCTTGGCTGCACGGAAGAACAAATCGAAGACGCGGAAGAAAGGTTAGGAATTTCATT
>NZ_LAZU01000037.1 GCF_000987955.1 Paenibacillus sp. DMB20 | reverse complement strand
CAGGCCGCCTGTCTTCCATCTTTCTTTTCCAAGAATGCAAGATGGAGAAGTTCGAAAGGTTGAACAGAGCTGCGGTATCCATGAGGGAAGCGTTGAATTGAGCCATATGATTGAGTACGTCCAGTTTAAAGCTTGTCGGATAATTTGTATAGCCATTGGCAAAGGCAGACTCACCATGGATCTCGTAGAGCTTCAACCAATATTGAAACTGAGAGTTGGTAACGCCCATTTGATTTGCGTATTCCCTCTGTGAGAGAAGCGTAGGGTCATACGTGTGAATAATCGCCAGTTTACTATCCTTTGTAAATTTAGTCACAAAAAACTGCACCTCCAATTGTTAGCGTGTGTCCAACAATTGGGGTGCAGTTCACTTTTCTCAACGTTTAAGGAATAAGGAAAAAGAAGCCGATGTTCTTTTGGGAATACGACAGTGGTTATTCCTTCTAGGCGGCATTGCTGAACTGAGGCAGACGCGTCGCTCTGGCATGGGTCAACCTTCCAAGGTATATCCCTGCGGCAGAAGCCAGGAACGATAGGACTAATCCTGCGAACATGTCCGAAGCCCAATGAATGCCCAAGTAGAAGATGCTAAAGATGATAAGCGCCGCGCTGACTCCCGTGATGATCATCCACCGTTTATTTCCCGAGCGGAAGGACAGCAGAGCCATGGTCATCGACAGCGAGGTATGAAGGCTCGGGAAACAGTTGTCCAATCCGGATAACGGCCTGTAAATCGTTTCGAAATCAGGGAACACATCGAGCATATGAAAGGTCACGCCTGCAGGAGGATAAGACCATACTTCATTTACCGGGAACAGGAGATAGAACGGAATTGCAATTGCATAATTGATAAGTATCGCGTAACAGGTTGAATAAACCAAAGCTTTGTTTTGCTGAATCAAATAAACGCCGAGAGATCCGATAATCAGTGCCTGGAATACGAGCAGATAGAAGTAGGCCAGCACCGGCGTAATCCAGGGGCTGTAGAAGAAATCCTGAAGATGCCGTACAAATGAGCCTTCCCATTGGAAAATCATGGGCGTAAAATCCGTCTGATTCCTAAAATAGTCCTGTTCGATCTGCTGCTCATATTTGTTAAGCAATAGAATGCCCGCCATCGAAACAAACAGGATGAGAAAGCGGGGAGTCGTGACAAGTTCACGAACCAGAACGTAAAGCGCCTTAAGAGGGTTGCGGAGCGTTCCGAGCCATATTAGCACGATGATGTTCAAAGCAGTGAACAAAGCTATGGTATTCATGGATTGATACAGCAATGAAACAGAAGCCTCCTCTTTCCTAAATAGAAGAACAATGTTATCAGTGTACCACAGTTTGGGGAAAGAGAATTAACAATTTATTTACGCAAATTGACACCGAACATTCCGCCAAGGGAACCGCTGACCAACACGGCGGCTGTCAGGGCAGCATCCCCAAGCGTGAGCGAACTGTCCAAAGCGAGAAAACCGATTAGCAATAAAATGAGTCCGTAGAAAAGTCCGGTTAGAAAGCCGTAATACCAACCTTTGCTGCCGGAGCGTTTTCCGCTTACCAAACCGCCGAACAGAGCCGCTGCTCCATGTACCAGAAAGGTGTAGAAAGATAAGTCGTCTTCCGAGAGATTGCTAGCCCATAACAGCAGTGAGAGCGCAAACGCCCCGAGCAGCATCCACATGAATGCATAAAGCAGTCCGGAAAGGACCGGGCTGTTGATCCGTAAGGAAAAAATGCGTCGGATCGGTTCCAAGATATCTGCCCCCTTTACTAAACTTTTTAGTTACTATCCATTGTATGGCCAAGCTCTCCCAGATAGTACTGTGACTCGTTTTGGATGAACTACCACTAATTGACCACGGCTTATGGAATGGAAACGCAAAGCAACGGTCAGAATAGCAGTACCTGAGAGTTAGGAGTCACCTGGGAGGGAATATTCTGTGACGACGCACATCTTACTCCTTATATTCCGGACTTTTTTTAATGTACGCAGTCACTTTTCTGACCATGCGTATCATGGGAAAAAGGGAAATCGGCAAACTTTCCATTTTTGACTTGGTAATTTCCATCATGATTGCCGAAATTGCGGTGTTTGTCCTGGAAGATATTAACAAGCCGATTTACGATGGGCTTATCCCGATTGCCGTACTGGTTGCTATACAAGTAGGACTTGCATTTTGGAGCCTAAAAAACCGGAAAATCCGCCTGATTGCCGACGGCAGGCCCAGCATTCTCGTTTCGAAAGGCAAGCTGCATCGAAAGGAAATGGGCAGGCTCCGATACAACCTGGATGATTTGATGCAGCAGCTTCGTGGAAAAGATATCGATAGCCTGGCCGATGTGGAGTTCGCCATTCTTGAAACCAACGGCCAGTTAACGGTCATTCCGTCGGATTCGGACAAGCAATCGGGCGGCAGTTCCCCCGAATCACCCTCTTCCGGTTATGACCAATCGATAAAACAAAGCCCGAAGGAAGGAACGGAAAAAAGGTCGTTAACCTTCAACTCTTCTACCAACAGTCGAAGACGTACAGATCAAATCGATATTCCATATAGCAAAATAACGTACGAGGGATTGCCCGTTCCTCTTATTTTGGATGGCAAGGTCCAGGACGATAATTTAAGTCTTATTGATAAAACCAGATTTTGGCTGAAAAATGAAATCCAAAAACATGGAGCAAAAGATTTCAAAGACGTATTCTTATGCTCAATCGATCACAAAGGAAAAATATATGTGGACCGCATCAATGACAAGTAGGGCTTAGCTTGTTAACTGAATCGGCTAAACCATTTTCCGATCAGGGGCACCCGGACCAAATCCCTTGGCGTTACAAGTTTTGCCATGAAGATGATAACAAGGTACAAGAGCGTTCCGCCAGCTGCGGCCAGAACAAATTGAAGCCAAGGAATGGCCGCAAAAGGGAGATGGCGGTATCCGAACAGAAGGCCGGCCCCCATAATGATCATAACGGCAGCCGTTTTGACCAAATCCATGAACTTTACCCGGTAACCGATCAGACGGGAAACACTGAAGCCATGAAGCAGAGTAACCGCCATGCTGTTCACGATAATGGCAATCACGGCCCCCTTGATGCCGAAAGCCGGATTGGAAGACAAATACAGTATGAGCCCCAATTTGACAGAAGCGCCGAATAGGGTATTCATCAATGCCCTCCCGGGACGGTCCAAGGCCTGAAGGGCGGCTTGAAGCGGAGCCTGTACATAAATGAAGAGCGCAAATGGTGCCATGATTTTCAGCATTCCGCTGATTTCCGTGTTATCGTACATCAGCAAGCACAGGGGTTCGGCTAGTACGTACATGATAACGGCAAAGGGTGCCCCCGCAACAAAGGTCAGTCTCACTGCCTGATTCATTCGTTTATGAATGGTGGCCCGGTCATTCCGCGCGGCCGCTTCAGAGAGCGAAGGGACGAGGGCTACCGCAAGCGACATGGTAATGGCGCCCGGCAGCAGCAGAAGGGGAATGATCATGCCCTGCAGAGCCCCGTATTGGGCCGTAGCAACCGATGTTGCTATGCCTGCGATCGCAAGGCTTCTTGCCGTTATGATGGATTCCAGAAGATAAGAAACGGAACCGACCATTTTTCCGCCGGTGACCGGGACGGCGATCCCGAGGAGCCGTTTTAGAATATTCCGGTTATTTAGCGGCATTTCGGCTTCAGGAGCGGCATCCTGAACAGTCGGGATTCCGGACGGCTTAGCCGCTGTTTCGGAACGTCTTTTTTCTTGACGACCATACTGCCACAACAAAACAAGCATTCCCAGAAGCTCGCCAACGACCGTACCGAGCATGGCGCCTGCGGCTCCGAAGGCAAGCCCCTTCGGCATAAGAAGATAGGCAAACCACAGCATGCAGACGATCCTGGCAATCGTCTCGATAATGGAAGAGGCCGCAGACGGAATCATGTTTTGCTTGCCTTGAAAATAACCACGGTATACGGCCGATACCGCAATGATGATCATCATTGGCGTCATGCTGACAAAAGTGTGATAAACACGGGCATCGGGCAGAAGGACGCCGGTAACCCATGGGGCAAGCATCAGGCTCAGCACCATAAACAGGACCCCAGCCGTTACGGTTAAGGTCAGGCTGGTTTTCAGGATAAACTTGGAGTGATCCGCATTGCCGGCCCCTTCCGCTTCAGCCACCATTTTTGCGATGGCGAGTGGAATGCCGCCCGCGATAATGGTGATGAGAACGATAAAGAAAGGATAGCCGAGTTGGTAAATTCCGACACCCTCCGGTCCGATGATCCGAGGGAGGGCGATCCGGGGAATAAAACCGAGCAAACGGTTAATGATTCCCGCTGCCAACAATATCATTGTGCCCTTAATAAAAGATTGCTTGTTCAATGCTCATCCCACTCCCTGGTAATGTCCTAAGTTATGGATATGCCGAACCTGTCCCATCTGATGCCTTTACTTTTTATGAAAACCGTGGTACGAAAAGAAGGAGAGATCATCTGTTCAGTCGAATGTTTAAGCTAGGGCAACAGGAAGGGGGCAACAGGCATGGGAATGGAAGCGCTGAATGACGAGGAATTGGCAAGCACGATAGAAATGATATGTTCGAGCAAGGCCGAGGAGTTTCGTTTGATCGGATATGAGCATGTGACCGCCGATGATATCTGGAGCTGCGTCAGCAGCAAATATGAAAAAGGGGGCATCCCCCCGCTTCATAAACTTGTGAATGACGTTCTTTCTTTAAAAGCGACAAGCCTTATGAACTATATGACAATATCAGCATATAAGGGATCCCCTTTCGATTAACCGGAGGTTGATCCCTTTTTCCGTTCATCCTCACGAGGACGTCACCAAGTCGACAAGTTTTGATAAATTGACTGGATTTTAAGGCATCGCTATAATAGGAATATTGAGAATAGAAGGGGGAACTTGGGACGGCATGAAGAGAATCATCAGTTTCATCGTTACCGTGCTCTTGGTTACCGGAGTCATGGTTGTAACGAGCCCGGGATTGCTGAAAGACGTCCGATTGGGGCTGGACCTTAAGGGCGGCTTTGAAATCCTGTACGAGGCGCAGCCGTTGATGGAAGGCCAGAAGGTAACTGCAGACGCCCTGAAAGAGACTGCAAAAAGCTTGCAAAAAACGCGCGGACGCATTGGGGACGACCGAGCCGGAGGTAACTCCCGAAGGAACAAACCGCATTCGTTTGAAAGTCGCCGGCGTGACTAATGAAGCAGAAGTCCGCAAAACGATGAAGGAACCGGCAAACCTGACATTCCGCAGCAATGACGGCTGTAAAGAGGACAAGCAGTTTTGTAAAATCGAGCTTCGCGGGGACGACTTCGTCGAGAACGGGGCTTCGGTTGCTTACGACAACCTGAACCAGCCGATGATTGATATCAAGGTAAAGGATAAAGCCAAATTTGCCGAAATCACGGAACGTCTTCTCGGACAAGAGCTTGCCATTTACATGGATGACACGCTGCTGTCCGCACCGACGGTACGGGCTGTTTTAACAGACGGTACCGCTCAAATTACAGGCTCTTATTCGCTGGACGAGGCCAAGCAAATCCGGGATACGATCAACCTCGGCGCACTGCCGCTGAAGCTGACGGAGAAATATTCCCAGAGCGTAGGCGCAACCTTGGGGATGGAGTCTCTGACGAAGACGATTCAGGCTGGCCTGATCGCCTCGGCGCTGATTCTGTTGTTTATGGTCGGCATGTATCGCATTCCGGGTCTGTTGGCCAGCTTTGCCCTGATTGTGCACACATGGCTTCTTATACTAATATTCGTTTTGGCAGACTTTACGCTGACATTGCCGGGCATTGCCGCTTTTATCCTCGGTATCGGGATGGCGGTCGACGCGAATATCATTACGTATGAACGGATCCGTGAGGAAATGCGCAGCGGCAAGAGCATTGCGTCCTCCGTCAAAGCGGGCGGCAAATCCTCTTTCCGTACAATTATGGACTCGAACATTACCACCATTATCGTGGCTGCCGTCATGTTTGCTTTCGGGACGGGGGCAGTTAAAGGATTCGCAGTCGTGCTCATCCTGGAAATTATCGTAAGTATCGCCACGAACGTATACTTCTCCCGTTTCCTGCTCAATCTGCTCGTTAAAATGGGTTGGGCCAGCAAACCGAAGCATTTCGGCGTAAAGGAGAGTGACATACGTGCGCTTTAAGAATTTTGACTATGTAGGTGCCAGCCGGTATTTCTATACTTTTTCCATTATCCTCACAATTGCCGGCATTATTTGCCTTGCCGCCTTTGGTTTGAATTACGGGGTTGATTTCCGATCGGGCTCCAACGTGGATATCACGACGTCGAAGCAGCTGACGGAAGAGCAATTAAAGCCTATTTTCAGCAAGATAAATATCGATGAGGAGCCTGATGTTACGCCTGGTGCCGATCGGGTGAACGTCCGCTTCCATCAAGTGCTGACAGAGCCTCAGGATCAGGCGCTCAGGGCGGAAGTTTTGAAACTGGACAAGAATGCTTCGTTTGAGGTAAACACGGTTGACCCCGAAATGGCCAAGGAGTTGGGTCAAAATGCTATTTATGCCGTGCTTCTGTCTTGTGTCGGGATTATCATTTACGTCAGCATCCGGTTCGAATGGCGTTTTGCCATTGCCGCGATTATTGCGCTGATGCATGACGCATTTGTTGTCGTAAGTATTTTCTCGATACTTCGTTTGGAGGTTTCGCTCACTTTCATTATTGCGATTCTGACGATTATCGGTTACTCCATTAACGACACGATCGTTATATTCGACCGTATCCGCGAAAACCTCAGATTCGCGAAACTTAAAAAGCATTCGGATCTCGTGGAACTGGTCAACAAGAGTTTGTCCCAGACCATTGCGCGTTCCCTGTATACGGCACTGTCCGTTTTCATAGCGGCGTTCTTTATGCTGATTATGGGCGGCGAGTCCATTCGGATGTTCTCTCTGGCCATCGTGATCGGTTTGCTGTTCGGCGCTTATTCCTCCATCTTTATTGCAAGCCCGCTGTGGCTCTTGCTTAAAGGCAAAAACGTAGGGAAAACCGGCACGGCGAAACCGTCCAAATCCCAAGTCTAACCGGACAAGGATCGGAAGTTTCGAGGCATCGGGAGGTTAGTGTTTCCCTATATTTAAAAAAAAGAAAGCCGCGTCGCTGGCGACGCGGCTTTCTAAAGTTACCGGCACAGGGATGTTGAAGAGCATAACTGAGGGGGGCCTCATGTGAGTAACAAACGATTGTCACATATAGAAACAGCCGTTTGGACCGGAATTATAAGCGATTTTACTGTGGCCTTGGGAAAAGGGGTTGCAGGATATTTCTCAGGCAGCAGAGCACTGATGGGGGACGCCCTGCATTCCGCCGCGAATGCGGCAACCTTGTTGGCTGAACGGCTGCCCGGCTTTGGCTTCCGCAAGGCTACCTACCGAAAGACAAAGAAAAGTGCAAGTCAAACCGAACCCTTTATATCCATATTGTTCTCGGTCATCATTATGATGGGCGGTCTGCAGATTGCAGTGTCTGCGGTCAGGAACCTTTCGAGCGGAATTCCGGAAGCGCCGGATCCGTCGGCATTGATTGCAGTACTCATCTCGCTTGCGATTAACGAAGCGGTTTTTCGGTACCAATACCGCCAATCCCGAAAAAACGGGGACAACCGGCATGAAGTTCAGTCCGAAAATCACCGATTCGGTCTTTATTCTTCTTTGACCGTAACGATCGGTGTATGTCTTTCCATGGCCGGAGCTTATTTCAGCATGCAAGCACTGCTGTACATGGATTCTGCTGCCGCCCTAATCGTGTCCGGTCTGGTTGTTCGGAAAGGGTATACGCTCATTTCCCGATCGATATACGGCAAGCCCGCGGAGCAGAGCCGCCATGAACAGCGCGCGGATTACTTCGATACGATTCAGAGAGTGCACGGCGTCATTACCATTGAAGATTTAAAAATTCAGGATAGCGGATATATTTCCCAAGTAACCTTGGAAGTAAAGGTGAGCGTGAACCCTAGAATAACGGTTGGGGAAGCGCATGAGATTGCCGACCGGATTCAAAAGCTCCTTCTGCATCGGTTTATCCATGTAGCGGATGCTCAGGTCATCGTAGTCCCTTATGAACCTGGCTATCCTTACAAATCAAATTTTGATTTGATGGACAATGACCTGCCGACAATACCCCAATGATAAACAGCAAGACCGTATTGCGGTGAGCAAGCAGGGAAGAAAGGTGAACGATTGTGCTGTACTCCAAATATGAATGGCGGACGCTTTCCGCAGATGAAGAAGCAGCGGAAAGGCTAGTCCAGGAATTGTCAATATCTCCCTTGACGGCTTCCCTGATGTCCGCCAGAGGCATCGTCTCTCCGGAAGACGGGAAACGTTTCCTGCATGGCGGGTCTGAGCTCACGCACGATCCGTATCTTTTGCTCGGTATGGCAGAAGCGGTTCCGCGGATCCGGCGGGCGCTGAAGGATCGGGAGCACATATTAATATACGGTGATTATGATGCAGACGGCGTTTCCAGCACATCGCTGATGATCCAGCTGATGCGTTATTTTGGGGCTTCTTATGACGTGTACATCCCCCATCGCTCAAACGAGGGGTATGGGCTTCACAATCATGCGCTCGACTGGGCCCATCAGCAAGGAGTCAGTCTGGTCATAACCGTGGATACCGGAATTAGCGCGGTAGAACAGATTGCTTATGCCAATAAACTGGGGATGGAGGTCATTGTTACTGACCATCATGAACCGCCCGATGAGCTGCCTGCTGCTTATGCGCTCATCAACCCGAAAATTCCAGCCTGCCCGTACCCCTTTAAAGGCTTAGCCGGGGTGGGCGTTGCCTATAAGTTGGCTCAGGCTCTCGTCGGGACACCGCCGGAGGAATGGCTGGAGATCGTGGCGATCGGAACGATTGCCGATCTGATGCCTTTAACGGGAGAGAATCGTATATTGGTAAAGAACGGTCTTCAGTCGATGCGGCGTACGCGTTATGCGGGCATCCGGGCGCTTTTGGAGGTCGGCGGCGTTAACGTGGAGCAGGTCACTGCCGTCCATGTGGCGTTTGCCATGGCACCGAGAATAAACGCATCCGGGCGGCTCGATCATGCGGGCAGGGCCGTGACGCTGTTGACAACGGAAGACCAAAGTGAAGCCGAGCGGCTTGCATGGGAGCTGGATGCTCTAAACAAAAGCCGTCAGCAGGTCGTTGAGCAGATTGTGCAGGAGGCCACGGCAATGATTCTAAACCGCTGGGGGTTTGATGATTTGCCTTCTGTTCTCGTTTTGTCCGGCGAAGGCTGGAACGTTGGGGTCGTCGGCATCGTTGCTTCCAAAATTCTTGAACGGTTTTACCGGCCGGTCATCATTCTTGGCATCGATCCCGAAAGCGGCAACTGTAAAGGCTCGGCACGCTCGATTCCGGGCTTCGACATCTATGAAGCCTTGAATTCCTGCCGACACCTCATGGATCACTTTGGAGGGCACCCATCGGCTGCCGGCATGAGCTTGCCAAAGGATCGGCTTGAAGAGTTCGAGAAATCTCTCTGTGCGTTTGCGGATGGAATACTGCGCGAGGAACACTTTATCCCCGTGTATGAAGCCGATCTGGAATGCTGTATTGAGGATGTACCTCTTCGGGTAATCGACGAACTGGAGCTGTTAGGCCCTTTTGGCATGGCTAATGCGGTACCGAGAATGATCTTTCGCGGCTTGGAAGTGAAAGAAGTACGAAAGATAGGAAAGGAAAGCAAGCATTTAAAACTGCGTTTACAGCAAAACGGCCATCTCCTTGAAGCGATCTCTTTTGGTTCCGGTCATTTGGCCGATGTTCTTCCGGAGGGAACGAAAGTTGATATATTGGGGGAGCTGTCGGTCAATGAATGGAACGGGAGCCGCAAACCGCAAATCATGATTCAGGACTTATCCGTCCCTCATCCTCAGGTGTTTGATTACCGGGGCGTCGCTGAACCGGTTACGGAGCTGAAACGGTGGAGAGAGGTGCTGGAGCCTTATCTCCGGTGTCCTGCAGCCCGAACGGCAGTTGTATTTTCGAAAGATTCGCGGCTGGATATAAAAAGCCATTTGTATGATATGTCCCTTTGGGTATATGATAGGAATGCCGGCATTTTGCCGGTGAATCCGGTCGCCGAAGAAGGCGGCTGTGAACCTGTTTCCGTACTGTTTGTACTGGATGTGCCGGAGACGCCGGAGCAGCTGGATCATGTGCTGTCTTCGTTCCGTGCCGTACCTAATATATTTTTGCTGCATCCGGTTCGCGACCAGCGGGAGCAGTTACAGGTTCCAAACCGGGATCAGTTCAAAAAACTGTATGTCATGCTTGCGGGTCTCGGATCGCGTCCCGTATCCGAAAAGGAAGTAATCGCCAGAATGAACAGACAATTTTCGCTCACGCCGAGAATGCTAACCAAAGTGCTCGATGTATTCGAAGAGCTGATGTTTATCGAGCGGTCTGAAGGAATGATTACATTCGTTTCAAAACCTGAAAAAAAGCCGCTTGATGCTTCCCGTCATTTTAGGGAACTCGCTCAATTGGCAGAAATGGAGCAGCACCTGCTGTATGGAAGCACCATGCAATTAACCCATTGGATGATGTCCCGTACGCAGGGTGTTTCTTAGAGATTGTCAGCTGAATTAGGAGGAGATTACATTGGATTTTAAGGATTATATTCGCGTTATACCCGATTTCCCGCAGCCGGGAATCAGCTTCAAGGACATTACGACTCTGCTTAAGCAGGGCGAAGTATACCGAAGCGCAATTAATGAATTGAGAAAAATGGTAGAGCACCTGGAAATCGACGTTATCGCAGGGCCTGAAGCCCGCGGTTTCGTTGTCGGAGCGCCGCTTGCTTATGCGCTAGGCGTAGGCTTTACTCCGATTCGGAAGAGCGGCAAGCTGCCTTATGAGACCATTGAGGCAGGATATGCCCTTGAGTACGGAAAGGATAAGTTGGCTATGCATGTCGATGCGATTCAAAAAGGGCAGAACGTGCTTATTGCCGACGATCTGCTTGCGACCGGCGGGACGATTGCAACCTCCGTTAACCTTGTTCGTCAATTGGGTGGCAATGTCGTCGGTGCGGCATTCATGATCGAACTGACCGATCTTAACGGCCGCGACAAGCTGCAGGGTATCGATGTCTTTACGCTGATGCAGTACGAGTAACAACGTCCTCGGCGTTTCCCGGGAAATAATAAGAAGGCCCTCTCCATTCTGCGGAGAGGGCCTTCTTATTATTGGGACACAAGGACGTTTTAGCTTTCAATTTTACTGCTTAGTCAGGTGTTTTTTCGGTAATCGGTTGATCTTCCGGCTTTTCATTGGAGATGCCGAGAATGTCAAACAGTTTAAACAGGATGGCCAGCAGGACGCCGACGATGGTTGCAAGGGCCATTCCTTTTAGCTCAACATTGCCGAATTTCAGCGTAATGCCGCTGATGCCTACAACCAGCACGAGCGTAGCCAGGATCATGTTGCTTGCTTTCGAGAAGTCAACCTTCTGCTCCACGAAGATCCGAAGACCGGAAGCCGCAATGACACCGAACAGGAGCATCGATACACCGCCCATCACCGGCTGCGGTATGTTTGCAATAACGGCCGAGAACGTGCCCGAGAAGGACAACAGGATGGCAATAACGGCTGCTCCGGCGATGACCCGTACGGAATATACCTTGGTTAGTGCCATGACTCCGATGTTCTCGCCATAAGTCGTGTTCGGCGTCGAGCCTACGAAACCGGAAAGAATAGTCGATATCCCGTTGCCGAGAAGAGAACGGTGAAGGCCGGGGTCTTTGGATAAGTCTTTGCCGACGATGTTGCTGGTTACCAGCAGGTGTCCGATATGTTCGACGATCACGACGATAGCCACCGGAATGATCGTGAAGATAGCGGCAAGATCCCACTCCGGAGTCGATACCAGCGGTGCGGATAAGAAGCTGGCTCCAGAGATCTTCTCCGTGTCCACGATTCCCATGGCAAACGAAAGGGCGTAACCAGTAACGATGCCGATGAGAATATGAATGATCTTGGGGAATCCGCGGAACAATACCGAACCGAATACCGTGACGCCAAGGGTAACCATCGAAATGGTAATGATTGTCGGGTCCATGGACCAGCCGGCAGCTTCCTTGGGATCGACGGGAGGGAGAAAGCCTGACATCCGGGCGGCAACCGGGACGAGCTCCAGACCGATCGTAGCGATGATGGCACCCATGACCGCCGGAGGAAACACGATATCGATCCACCGGGTACCGGCAAATTTAACGATTAGGGCCACGAAGCAGAAGATCACTCCGGTAATGATGAAAGCCCCGAGCGCTTTGCCGTAATTGGCTCCGGGATTGTCTTGAAGCACAAGACTGACCGGCGCCAGGAAGGCGAAGCTCGAACCGAGATAGGCGGGAATTTTGCCTTTGCAGAGCAGGATATAAAGCAGGGTGCCGATGCCGTTCATCAGCAGGATCATGCCGGGATCCACGCCGAAAATGTTCGGAACGAGCACGGTGCTTCCAAACATGGCAAACAAATGCTGAAGGCTGAGCAGGAAGCCCGGGCCGAAGGGAAGCTTTTCATCAACTTGAATTTCTCGTTGCAACACATTCACTCCTCAGGTGACGATTTTAATCATACATTCCGAATCCTTATGATCTTTACTAGATTAAATAGAAATGTTCGTTTTTTCAATAACTATTTTTATCGATTTGTCGAAAATATCGGTTTACGTCATTTTTTGATGCGGCAAGAAATACGAATCCCTGACAAAACATTTGACAGACCAGCTCCAAGCCGCATTCCGCAAGGCGCCGAGTGTTGACGTGAACCGCCGTAAGCGTCATAATGAGAGGAAAACATTCATGAGGGAACCTGCACGTTTTGACAAGGGCGGGTTCCATTTTATATAGAAAGGGAAGAGAAAGGACTCAGAATGGGCATAGAGCGATTACTTGAAAAGGCAGGCGCCTATATTAAAGAACCCGATCTTCTCCGCATCAGGGAAGCCTATGAATTTGCGGAGCAGGCCCATCACGGACAGGTGCGGAAATCGGGAGAACCTTATATCCTTCACCCGCTCGCGGTAGCCGACATCGTGGTTAACATGCAGATGGACACGTTGTCTATTATTGCTGCGCTTCTTCACGATGTCGTTGAGGACACGACCGTATCCCTGGAAGAGATCCGCCGCAAGTTTGGAGATACTTGCGCCATGCTGGTGGACGGGTTAACCAAGCTGGAGCGCATTCAGTTCGGTTCCAAGGAAGAGCAGCAGAACGAGAATTACCGTAAAATGTTCATCGCTATGGCCCGGGACATCCGCGTCATTGTCATCAAGCTGGCTGACCGTCTCCATAACATGAGAACTTTGAAATATCAGTCGGAGGAAAGCCAGCGCAGGATTTCGCATGAAACGCTGGAAATTTTTTGTCCCATCGCGCACCGTCTCGGTATTTCGGCGATCAAATGGGAGATGGAGGACATCGCCCTCCGCTATCTGAATCCGCAGCAGTATTACCGGATCGCCAACCTGATGCACAAGAAGCGGGCGGAAAGGGAACGTTATATCGACAACGTGATTGACCGAATCAAGGAAAAGCTGGACGAGATGGGGATCCAGGCAGACCTTTCCGGGCGTCCGAAGCATATTTACAGCGTGTTCAATAAAATGTCCGTCAAAAACAAACAGTTCAACGAAATTTATGATCTGCTTGCCATCCGCATTATCGTGGATAATATTAAGGATTGTTATGCAACCCTAGGCATTATTCATACGCTTTGGAAGCCGATGCCCGGCAGATTCAAGGACTATATCGCCATGCCGAAAGCGAATATGTACCAATCCCTGCATACCACCGTGGTCGGTCCGAACGGGGAACCGACCGAGGTTCAGATTCGGACGGTAGAAATGCACCGCACGGCCGAATACGGTATCGCCGCCCATTGGGCATATAAGGAAGGCGCCGGAGGGAACGGCAATTTCGACAATAAAATGACTTTCTTCCGCGAAATTTTGGAGCTGCAGCATGAAGCCAAGGATGCTTCGGAATTTGTCGAATCGCTGAAAATGGACTTTTTCTCCGATCTCGTGTTTGTGTTCACGCCGAAGGGCGAAGTCATCGAACTTCCGGCAGGCTCCGTCCCGCTTGATTTTGCATACCGGATTCATACGGAGGTTGGCAATCGCACCATCGGGGCGAAGGTAAACGGACGAATCGTTCCGCTCGACCATCAATTAAAAACCGGAGACATTGTCGAGATTCTTACCTCCAAGCACTCTTACGGCCCGAGTCAGGACTGGCTCAAAATCGCTCAATCTTCCCACGCGCGAAGCAAAATCAAGCAGTGGTTCAAGAAAGAGAAACGCGAGGAGAACGTCGAGAAGGGCCGGGACATGCTGGAGCGCGAATTAAAGCGCCTTGGGCTGGAAGTGTCCGAATGGACGGGAGACGACAAGCTTATCGAGGCTGCCAAAAAATTCGCTTTCAACGATATCGAAGATATGCTGTCCGCGATCGGCTTTGGAGGCATTACCGCGGCTCAAATCTGTACGAAGCTCACGGAGAGACTCCGCAAGGAACAGGAGGAAGCAAATTTTCTTGAGCTGACTTCGGAAATGAAGGAGATCAAGGCACCGCCGGAGAGACGAAGCCGCCCGACCAACGGGGTCAGGGTCAAGGGGATTGACAATCTGCTTGTCCGGTTCGCGAGGTGCTGCAATCCCGTTCCCGGGGACGACATTGTCGGATACGTAACGCGCGGCCGCGGCGTTTCCGTCCACCGGTCGGATTGCCCCAACCTGCCTGCAACCGGCGACGGAGAAGATGCCGCCCGCGTGATCGAGGTCGAGTGGGAGTCCTCCGTGGAGGCCAACTACAGCGTCGATATCGAAGTAACGGGGCATGACCGGAACGGCCTGCTTAACGAGGTTCTTCAAGCCGTATCGGAGAGCAAAACGAATATATCCGCCGTAACCGGCCGATCGGACAAAAATAAAATGGCCATGATCCATATGACCATTCTGATCCGAAACACCGATCATCTGCATTCGGTGGTGGAACGGATTAAGCGGGTAAAGGACGTTTATACGGTTCATCGTATTATGCAGTAATGCCAGTTAAAAAAGGTTAAAGCGCTCTTCTGTAGGCGTAAGCCTTTAACCCTAATGCGGACCGGTCTTCTCTTCATGGAAGCCGGTCCGTTCATTCATTTATTTCTTAGAATAGATTTCTCGCAGAAAGGCTATCGTCCATAAAGAAGGACGGACGAACGGCTTCTGCTTGCATAAGGAGTGTTTCATTCGATGAGAGTAGTCGTACAGCGCTGCAAGGAAGCAAAAGTAACGGTGGGAAGCGAGGTCACAGGCCGGATCGAGAAGGGCTTGACGGTTCTCGTCGGCGTCACCCATGAGGATGAGGAGAAAGATGCCAAATATCTGGCCGAGAAGGTGGCCGGGTTACGCATATTCGAAGACGAGTCCGAAAAAATGAATTGCAGCGTGCTTGATATCGGAGGCGCCATTTTGTCGGTATCCCAATTCACGTTATACGCGGACTGCCGCAAGGGAAAGCGTCCCAACTTTATGGCTGCAGCCAGGCCGGAGGCGGCGGAGAAGCTTTATGAATCCTTCAACCGGGAACTGGCTGCCAAGGGCTTGCAGGTGGAAACCGGCGTGTTCGGTGCGGAAATGGACGTATCGTTGACGAATTGGGGACCCGTAACCATCATCATCGACAGCCGGAACTGACGAGTCAAGCGTTCTTTGGGCCAAGGGAAAAAGCATAAAATGCGGTGTAGTGGGCATGCTTAGGTTACAGGGACTTATCCGTCCTACTACTATGCAAAGGAGTCTGCCGGCTATGCGACAATCGCCCCAATCCGCCTATTGGTACGCTCTATCCCTGCTTGCTTCCGGCAGCATGAACGAAACGGCCAGCCTGAACAGGGCTGTCTCCCAGCCGTACGACCCATTCTGGAAAGCGGGAAGGGATGACAAAGACCGGAACGACTTGCCACGAAAATAATAACTGGAAACTGCAACCGCATCGTTATGCAAAGACGCCGAAAGGCGTTTTTTCTTTTTTTGTAAAGATGCCATAAAATTTCAATCAAATGGCCTCAGGACGGAGAAAGTGTTATAAAAAAAGCACAAAAGGGTAATAAGATTTCAAGGAATATAGAGAAAGGAGACTTATAACCTCATGAGCAAAGTTGCTTTTCTTCTGGCAGACCAATTCGAAGACTCCGAAATGCAAGTTCCATACGATGAAGTGAAAAAAAGCCGGACACCAGGCGGATATCATCGGCCTTGAAAAAGGCAGGGAAGTCAAGGGCAAGCAGGGCAAAGCCTCATATACCATCGAAAAGGCCATTGCCGATGTAAGTGCCCGGGATTACGATGCGGTGATTATACCAGGCGGATCGTCTCCGGAAAATCTTCGTCTGGATCCTCATATTTTGAAATTCGTCACGGAAGCCGATGCATCGGGCAAGCCGATCGCGGCCATTTGCCACGGCCCTCAAATTTTGGCAAGCGCCGATCTTCTGAAGGGGCGGACCATTACGGCTTATCCTCCGCTTCAGGATGATATGGTCAACGCCGGAGCTGCGTTTAGGGACGAAGAGGTCATTGTTGACCGGAACTTCATCACCTCCCGCACGCCAAAGGACGAGCCGGCGTTTGTCCGCGAGCTTCTAAAGGCGCTGTGACGTGTGTCGCACCGGGTTTAAGCTTATCCATGTATTGCCTGCTTTTCAAAATAGCTTTGAAAACAAGGAGGAATGGACATGTCTAAACAGCTTCAAGCTTATTTCAGGACAGAGGATGAAGCCGAAGGTGCAAGAACCACGCTATTGACTTACAAAACGGAGCATCTGGAGGTAAGCCCCCTGCAGGAACCCGTAAACAGAGGCGTAAATATTTTGGTTCCGCTAATTCCTTGGCACGGCTCCGGCACGGGCTCGGCCGTTCCGTCGTCAGGAACGGTTGGGGGGGCAGGTGCGCCTGCGGCTATCGTCGGAACCCGCGCCGTAACGGACGGGGAGCGGACGGAGGATGAGCCGGTGCTGCAAGATCCGGATGATTGGGTTGACGCCACGGATTTGTCGGACGTGGATTTGAATGAGCTCAGGTACGTGCTGACCGCGAAGGTCAGCGATGCCGACTATGAGGAAATCGTCCGCAAACTTCGCGCCAGCAATGCTTTTGTCGAGCGGTTTGATTAAAGGAGCAGCTTCGGGCTTTCAAAAAAAAGGATGACGAAGCCTTTACTGCCTGCAGGAGTGACGGGCGTTAAAAAACCGTTTTCAAACTCGTAATATAACTGTAATGTTTGTTTCATGTTTCTTTAATATTGGCTGTTTATAATAACAGCATGACCCCCTTTTTTATATAATGTTTTGGACCTACAACATCGGTTTGTAGGTTTTTTTCTTTTCCAAGGGGAATTTTATTGAAATTTTCTTGACTTTAGTGCGGCGGTTCATTACAATCTAAAAATATAACGTTTTGGGTACTTTATACCCGGTACGAGTTCAAGATTTGAACAACCTCAAATACGGATTTGATGACGGGACCAAGTATTCCATCCCCACATGCTCAGAGAAGAATCCCTTGGCTGTAAGGATTCCCTTGATGAATGGAAGAATGACCTCCCCGAGAACAGACGGCGAACGTTCCCGGATTAGTCGGGCAAAAGTTCCAGTAGCCGTACTGCGCGGCCGGGCGTAACCGGTTGAAAGCGGAATGATCAAGCCTTTGCCCTGAGTGGCATGCATTACGGCTTGATTATCCGGAATGTGGGTGGCACCACGGGTGATTTCGTTTATGACAATCTCTCGTCCCTGTTGTTGGTTTTCGACGACAGGAGCGGGAGATTTTTTGCATTTTAATATGCCAAAACAAGATTTAGACCGCTAAGCAAGTGGCGGTGACACGGATGGAGGGATGAACCATGGCCAATCTGAGATTTGAAAAACCGACAGGCACGCAGGATTTTCTGCCGGGAACCGTGGAGAAATGGCAGTTTGTGGAGGATAAAGCCAGGGATTTGTGCCGTCGCTTTAATTATCGCGAAATTCGCACCCCGATGTTTGAGCAGACCGAACTGTTCGAGCGCGGCGTCGGGGAAACGACGGACATCGTCGAAAAAGAAATGTATACGTTCATCGACAAAGGAGAGCGCAGCATGACGCTGCGTCCGGAAGGGACGGCCGGGGTCGTTCGGGCTTATGTGCAAAATAAATTGTACGGGGAGCCCGACATCACGAAGCTCTATTACATGGGTCCGATGTTTCGGTATGAACGGCCGCAGGCCGGGCGTTACCGCCAGTTCCACCAGTTCGGCGTAGAGGTGTTCGGAACCGCGGATCCGTCCATTGACGCGGAAGTGATTACGCTCGGCTATTTGTTTACCAAGGAGCTGGGGCTATCCGGCGTCAAGGTGGAAATCAATTCGGTGGGAACCCCTGCCGTACGGGCGGCTTACCGCGACCGTCTGCTTGCTTTCCTTATGCCGATGAAAGACAGCCTGTGTTCGGACTGCCAATCCCGCATGGAGCGGAACCCGCTGCGCGTGCTGGACTGCAAAAAAGACCAGGACAAGTTTGGCGGAGCGCCTTCCATCCTGGACAGCTTGGATGAAGAGTGCAGCACCCATTTTGAGAAGGTCAAGGCGTACCTGGATGCCATGGAAGTTGAATACGAAGTAAATCCGCGCCTTGTCAGAGGTTTGGACTATTACACGCACACTGCCTTTGAATTTAAGGCCCAGGGCATCGGAGCAATCGATACCGTTGGCGGCGGGGGCCGTTTTAACGGCCTCGTGGGCGAGATTGGCGGGCCGGATCAGCCGGGCATCGGTTTCGGTATCGGGATGGAGCGGATCATGCTTATTCTGGAGCACCAAAACATCGAACTGAACGCCGTGAAACCGCTGGATGTCTATCTGGTGGGCTTGGGCGAGGCAGCCGATCGGGAAATCACGAAAATCCTCTTCAAGCTGCGTTCCGAAGGTTTCTCCGCGGAGCGGGACTACCTTGGCCGCAAAATGAAAGCCCAGATGAAATCGGCGGATCGCCTTCAGGCACGCTATACGGCGATTCTCGGAGACGATGAGCTGGCTCGCGGAGAAATCGCCTTGAAATCGATGGAAACCGGCGAGCAGCGCACGGTAAGACTGGATGACTTGGCGAAGGAATTGGGTTTATAGGCCGGATCGGCTGAATAGAGACTAATAATAACAAAGGGGTATGATGAAACCATGAAAAGGACGCATCATTGCGGTCAACTCACGACCGCCAACATTGGAGACACCGTAACGCTGAACGGATGGGTGCAGACCCGCCGCGACCTGGGAGGCGTGCTTTTTATTGATCTGCGCGACCGGAGCGGCATCATGCAGGTCGTATTCAACCCGGATTTTTCCGGCGAGGCGCTGGCTGTTGCGGACAAAGTCCGGAGCGAATATGTCATCGCGGTATCCGGCCAAGTGGTGCAGCGCGCCCCGGAAACGGTCAACCCTAACCTGCCGACCGGCGACATCGAGGTCCGCGTAACCGAGATCGAAGTGCTGAACGGAGCAAAGACGCCTCCATTCTTCATCGAGGACGGGGTAGAGGTGGATGAGCAGCTGCGCTTGAAATACCGCTATCTGGACCTTCGCCGTCCGGAAATGCAGAAGACGCTGATGCTCCGCTCCAAAGCGTCCAAAATCTTCCGTGACTTCCTTGACGGGGAAGGCTTCGTGGATGTGGAAACCCCGATCTTGACGAAAAGCTCGCCGGAGGGAGCCCGCGATTATCTGGTGCCGAGCCGCGTCCATCCGGGCGAATTCTTCGCTCTGCCGCAGTCTCCGCAAATTTACAAGCAGCTGCTGATGGTCAGCGGTCTGGAGCGTTACTACCAAATTGCGCGCTGCTTCCGCGACGAAGACCTTCGCGCCGACCGCCAGCCGGAATTTACGCAAGTCGACATCGAGACTTCCTTTATGGACCGGGACGATCTGTTGTCCATGATGGAGCAGTTGATGGTGCGGCTCTTCAAGGAAACGATCGGCGTCGAGCTGGCAACGCCGTTCCAGCGTATCAGTTATGCGGATGCCATGGGCAAATACGGCTCGGACAAGCCGGACCTTCGCTTCGGTCTGGAACTGATCGAGATGAACGACATCGTGGCCAACAGCGGCGTTAAAGTGTTTGCTTCCGTCATTGAAAAGGGCGGCGAGGTGAAATGCTTGAACGCTAAGGGCTGCGGTACCTGGACCCGTAAGGAAATCGATGACCTGGGACCTTACGCGGCGCGTTACGGCGCAAAAGGCCTGGCATGGATTCAGGTGAAGGAAGGCGAGTTCAAAGGACCTATCGTCAAATTTTTCACCGAGCAGGAAATCGAAGCGATCAAGGAACGCACCGGAGCCGAAGAAGGCGACCTGCTGCTGTTCTCCGCGGACAACAAAAAGGTTGTCGCTGACGTGCTTGGTGCGCTTCGCCTTAAAATCGGACGCCAGCTTGGCTTGATCGATGACAAGGAGTACAAATTCGCGTGGGTGATTGACTTCCCGCTGCTGAGCTATGACGAGGAAGCCAAACGTTATGTGGCGGAGCACCATCCGTTCACCCGTCCGAAGGACGAAGATGTGGAGCTGCTGGACACCGATCCGCTTGCCGTACGCGCTCAAGCTTATGACCTTGTACTGAACGGTTATGAAGTCGGCGGAGGCTCCATGCGTATCTATAAACGCGAAATTCAGGAAAAAATGTTTGCGGCGCTCGGCCTGTCTCCGGAAGAAGCCTATAACAATTTCGGCTACCTGCTGGATGCATTCGAATACGGCACGCCACCGCATGGCGGAATGGCCTTCGGCTTTGACCGTCTGGTGATGCTGCTGTCCGGCCGTACCAATCTGAGAGAGACGATTGCCTTCCCGAAAACGGCAAGCGCAACCGACCTAATGATGGATGCGCCAGCGAGGTGGACGGCGATCAGCTGGAGCAATTGCATATCAAGCTGGCGAAAAAACCTGCCGACGAGAAGAAGTAACTTTTAGAAGATATTTAAGACATAACATTTTCCAAAGAAACGGCGAACCATATCTTGAGACATGGAAAGCCGTTTCTCTCTTCGAAAGGAGGCATTTTTCCAAATGCTGCATCAGTTTTCCCGCACGGAACTGGCCATCGGGCCCGAGGGCCTCGAGGTGATGAAGAACAGCACGGTAGCGGTGCTCGGCATCGGCGGAGTCGGCTCCATCGCGGTCGAGGCGCTCGCGCGTACCGGCGTCGGCCGGATTATCCTGATCGACAAAGACGTGGTGGATATCACGAACATCAACCGCCAAATCCATGCCTTGACGACGACCGTCGGCCAGAAAAAGGCGGATTTGATGGTGGAGCGCGTGAAGCTCATCAACCCGGAATGCGAAGCGATTGCGCTTAATATGTTTTACACGGAAGAGACGTATGAAGAGCTGTTCAAGTATGAACTGGATTATGTACTTGATGCTTCGGATACCATCATGTACAAGATCCATTTGATCAAGGAATGCTTAAAGCGCGGGATTCCGATGATTTCGAGCATGGGAGCCGCCAACAAAATGGATCCGACGAAGTTTCAGGTGGCGGACATATCGAAAACGACCATGGATCCGATCGCAAGGGTTATCCGAACGAAGCTGCGGAAGGAAGGCATCAAAAAGGGCGTGAAGGTTGTGTTTTCCACCGAAGAGCCGATGAAGCCGCGTCAGGATGTAACGGATAAAATCGTGCCGGGGAACGCGCCGGATATCCGCAAGGCAAAGCAGCCGCCGGCAAGCAACGCTTTTGTTCCGCCGGTGGCCGGACTGATCATGGTGTCGGTTGCCGTGCGCGAACTGCTTGAAAAGGCGGGCCTCTCCTCATAAAACCGGGACAAGGGCCCGGAATGGATTACACGTGAGGACATCGGAAGGACCCGGATGTCAAAACGTTTGAAAAACTAGAGCTTGGTTAAAAACACCTTCCGTAAAAGTTCAAATCTTTCAAGACGCAAAACCGGATAGTAGCCGGGGCTGCGTCTTTTTGTGCTGTATATAAATTCCAGTTTATTATATTTGTAGTTTTTGGAAGCGTGTGCTACAATGGATATCCTTTTTGTTTCTCGGATGCTCTATATATGACGGCGGCGAGGCAGAAAAATAATTCTTAGGAGGTAACTGAAATTGATGGATTCTTTTCAAAGTGCCTATCAAGAAGAAGAACAACGGTTAAACGAAACGATTGCCGAAATCGACCGGCAGCTGGAGCGGCTTCGAAGCATACCGGTATACACGGGGCATGATTTCACGGAGCAAGTGCTGGAGGCAGGAAGAGAGGAAAGGCGCCAGGCATTGATCAAAGGCCAGCCCGAGCCTTACTTTGGAAGACTCGATTTCCAGGAAAACGGGAAAGCGGACCGGACGCCGCTGTATATCGGCAAGGTGGGTTTCGACCGCGAGGAAGCCGGAGAGCATCCGATGGTGATCGATTGGCGTGCTCCGATAGCCAGCTTGTTCTACTCTTTCACAGGCGGTGCAGATCCCGCTTCCTATGAGGCTCCCGAGGGGCTGGTCGAAGGCCTGGTTTATTTAAAAAGGAACGTGGTGATCCGAAAGCGGATCTTGGAGCGGGTATCGGATACGTACAACCGGGATAGCGGCGGCCCCGCCGTATCGGACGAATTTCTCGTCTACCGGCTTGGCGAGAATAAGGACAACCGGCTGAGGGATATCGTATCGACGATCCAGGCGGAGCAGGACAAAATCATCCGTGCCGCCAAAAATACGGCTTTGATCATCCAGGGGGTGGCAGGAAGCGGTAAAACGACCGTGGCGCTGCACCGGCTGGCTTTTTTGCTGTATCAATACAAGGAACAGGTATCGGCGGAGAAAATGATCATTTTTGCCCCGAACCACATGTTTTTGGACTATATCTCCGATGTGCTGCCTGAGCTCGGCGTGGGGGACATTCAGCAGAGGACGTTTGCCGACTGGGCGGCGAAGAAATTGGACATCAGCCTGACGCAGAACGATGCGGCGGAAACCTTGGCTTACTGGTTCGAGAACGAGCCGGGCCGGGGAACGCCGGATATTCATGATGATGTCAGCGGGCGGTACAAGGGTTCCCTAAGATTGATGAACGTGATCACGCGGTGCGTCGGGCTGCTGGAGCAATCCGCACTGCCGGAAGGGGACTTTTCTCCTTGGGATGGTGCGGTTCTGTCCAGGGAAACGATAGCCGAATGGTTCAACCAGGAATACAAGCCTTATCCTTTGGCGAAGCGGAAGGAGCGGGTTCTGGCTAGGCTGCACCGGTGGGTCGAAATGGAGCTGAAAAAAGTCGCCGTCCCAGGCCGCGTTAAAGGACAGAAAGAAAAAAAGCGGCACAGCGGGAAAAATCCTATGCGGGCAAATGGCCGAAGTTCGAGCCGGTGACGCTGTATAAACAGCTGTTCGGAGCCGTGAAGGGAAGCGGGATTTGGCCGGATGAGCTCACGGCGGAAATACCGAAAGCGGTGCTGCTTTCTACTCGCAAGGATTTGAAAAAAGGCATGATCCGGGAAGAGGATCTAACCCCGATCCTTTATTTTTATTGCTTGCTGAATGAAATTACGGGCGAGGAAAAGTTCGATCATATCGTGATCGACGAGGCGCAGGACTTTTCCCCGTTCCAGGTGGCGCTGCTGGACCGGTTTGTCAGGGGACATTCATTTACGATATTGGGCGACTTGTCTCAAGGCATTCATGCCTATCGGGGGGTTCATGCCTGGGAAGAGATGAGCTCGCTTTTTGAGGAGGAAAATCGTGCCTATTTCGCGCTCACGCGAAGCTATCGTTCCACGATGGAGATTATCGAATTTGCCAACGGCATATTGGAAAAGGGTGTTGGCAGCGATCTTCTGGCCGTTCCGGTATTCCGCAGCGGGGATGCGGTTCGCCTGATCCCATACGAAGTCCCCGCGAAGCGGGAACGGGATCTGCGCCGGGCCCTTCGCCATCTTCAGTCCAACGGAAACTACCGGACGTTATCCATATTGACGCGGACGCTACGGGAAGCTGCCGAACTTCATGCGTCGCTCTCCGCGGAATGGCCGGATCTCCATCTGATCGACGGCAGCAAGCAGACGTATCAGGGAGGTTTGTCCATACTGCCGGTGTACCTGTCGAAGGGCCTCGAATTTGATGCGGTCATCGTTGCCGATGCGGACCGAAACCATTACGCGGAAAAAAATTGGGACGCCAAGCTGATGTATGTCGGCTGTACCCGGGCTCTTCACGAGTTATGGCTGCTGTATGACGGAGCGCTGCCTTCCTATGCCGTTACCTATCAGCAGGAGGTTGCCGTACAGGGGTGGCCGGAAGGGGCAAACCAATAATTGATCATTATTGTACTCGACATCAAGATGATTTGGAAAAAGATGACGAAGGCAGTTTTTGCAAAGGAGCCGTGGCATATGCCACCGGCTCCATTTGTTTATCCCAGCCGATCTGCCGATGCGATTGGTTAAGATTTTGAACGAAGCGATATACCGTTATCCCGATCAAAAGGACCATTGCAACAAGGACGAATACAATCACTAACCGTCTATTCATGTAATTTATTTTTCCTCCTTGTGAAACATCCGGACTTTAAGATGTGTTTTTTTGTTTGCTCCTTTTCATTATCAACACTTTAAAAGGTCATAAAGTTGTGCTCGTTTCGACAATTTTTTTTCAAAATATAAGAAATTTTAAAAATTTTCCTCAAAACTTGGCTTGTATTTTTTTCGCTAGAAAGCCATTGCTTTTTGGGAAGGGAGGCGTATCTTTCAACGTTCGCGTTCCGCATTACAGTCCGGCAGATGCGAAGTGAGCGGCGGAATGTGATATGATAGAAGCTGCAAAAAGGATTATATCTTTGACGACGATGCAAGGAAGTGTAACGATGGATTTATTTTCTTTTGGCCAAGAAGAGGAACGCGATTCCCGGCTGTTGGCAGACCGGATGCGCCCCCAGAGCCTGGACGAATATATCGGACAAGAGCATATCGTAGGTCCAGGGAAGCTGCTCCGCCGGGCCATTGAAGGAGACCAGGTATCCTCCATTTTGTTATATGGTCCGCCCGGCTGCGGAAAAAACGACGTTGGCCCACATCATATCCAAACAAACGCAAGGAGCCTTTGTCAGATTGAATGCGGTGGATGCGTCGGTTAAGGATGTCCGCGAAGTCATCGAACAGGCGAAGAGCAACAAATCCCTGTACGGGACCAAAACGATTCTGTTTCTGGACGAGGTTCACCGGTTCAACAGCTCCCGCCAGGATGCGCTGCTGCCGGCGGTGGAGAAGGGGACGATCATTTTTATCGGGGCAACTACCGAAAATCCCTTCCATTACGTGAACGGGGCTCTTATGAGCCGTTCAACCTTATTCCAGCTGCAGCCGCTGACGAAAGAGCATTCCATGACAGCCATGAAAAGGGCGCTGCTCGATGAGGAGAAGGGTCTCGGATTCATGCAGCTGCAGGTGGAAGAGGAGGCGTTGGACCATATCGCCACCATGGCGAACGGCGATATCCGCCGGGCTTTGAATGCCCTGGAGCTTGCCGCCATGACGACGCCTCCGGAGAGTGACGGAACCGTTCATATCACGCTGGAGGTAGCTGAGGAATCGATCCGGCGGCCTACGGTACGCGCGGATGAATCCACGCAGTACGATGTGTTGTCCGCCTTTCACAAAAGCATACGGGGCTCCAGCGACGCGGCGTTATTCTGGTTTTTGTATGCGGTGGAGAAGCTCGGCATGGATCCGATGGTGTTCATCCGGCGTCTGATCGCCGCAAGCAGCGAAGATATCGGCCTCGCGAACCCACAAGCGATGGTACAGGCCGTCAGCGCTTTGGAGGCATACCGGAACAACGGCTGGCCCGAAGCAAAGCTGAACATTGCGCAAGCCATACTATTTGCAGTGGAAAGCCCGAAATCGAATGCGGTCTATACGGCGATATCCCGGGCTATGTCGGCCATGGACGATATCAAGTCGGCTGAAGTACCGCTTCATCTGCGCGATACGCATTATCAGGGAGCCGTGAAGCTGGGACACGCGGGATACAAGTATCCTCACGATTTCCCCGGGCATTACGTCAAGCAGGATTATTTGCCGAAAGAGCTGTCGCGCCGTTCATTCTATCAGGCAACGGAGCAGGGAAACGAAGCGAAAATCGCCCATAACCAGCGTCTCCGCAGGGAAGAGTAGGAGCGGGTGAGGCGATGGGAAAGAATCTATTATACGTAGGCGCGGGAGGGTTTGCCGGTACGATAAGCCGGTATGGCCTGGACGCCGTCATACCTTATCCGGAAAGCGGGCTGCCTGTGGGCATATTGATCATCAATCTTTTGGGATGTTTGTTTTTAGCCTGGTTCTTGACCGGCGGGGCAGGTTTGCTTAAGCTTTCCGCGGAAGCGCGGCTCCTCGTCGGAACCGGATTTACGGGTTCCTTTACAACGATGTCGACGTTTACCGTGGGTACCTTAAAATTGATCGACAGCGGTCAGACCGGCACAGCCGTGCTTTACGTGCTGCTCAGCGTGGCCGGCGGCCTGCTGATGTCCTGCGTTGGGGTGTGGCTGGGCCGCCGCCGGGCTTCGGAGCAGGAAGGTGAAGCATCATGATCACGTGGATCGGTCTCGGCGGCGTGATGGGGGGCCATGTCCCGCTATGCTATCGGGTGGTGGCTTGGCAAGAAGAGCGGGCATTTTCCTTGGGCGACCCTGCTGGTGAATGCGTCAGGCTCCTTCCTGCTCGGCTGGCTGTCATCTCAGCAGAGCCAGCTTCCGGCATCGGTTTACGAGATCTTGGGCATCGGCTTTTGCGGGGCTTTCACGACCTTTTCGACATTCGGTTACGAGTCGATCGCTTTAGCCGGGAATAAGCGGTACCTTCATGCTTTTTTTATATATAATGATAACGCTAGCGCTTGGTTTTGCAGGCGCATGGGCAGGATTTTATATGTCGGAGCTGATGAAATAGCAATTTCCGCGAGCGAAAAAAAAGGAACATTAATGGGGAGGTAACGGATGATGGGAAAAGGAAGGTTTGCCGTATTATTATTGTCCGCCGGTCTGCTGCTCGGCGGCTGCGGAGCCGAAAAGGCGGAAGAGCCCCCTGCCGGGGGAACCGGCGCGGGAGCGGCCCATGTGCATGACTCGCAGAAACAGCTTGCCAATGGGGATCTGCGGGAGGTCACGGCTTCGGCAGACGTGTTGCCTACGTTTTTAGACGGACAAACCAAGGAAATACGCACGGTATATGCCCTGGCTGCCCAGGTAAGCGATGTGCTGCCCTGGATTCCATGCTACTGCGGCTGCGGGGAAAGCGCCGGGCATAAAAGCAACCTGAACTGCTTCATCAACGAGGTTCGGGAGGATGGAAGCATCGAATGGGACGATCACGGCACCCGCTGCGGGGTATGCCTGGATATCGCGGTGGAATCCGCCAAAATGAAAAGCGAAGGCAAAAGTTTGACCGAAATTCGTCAAACGATTGATGAGAAGTATAAAACAGGCTATGCGAAGCCGACTCCGACGCCGATGCCAAAAGAAGCAAATTAACCGCCTGTGATTTTTGTTACAGTGAATATCTATATATTGTTATATCTTTTTGATATAACAACTACATATAGTGCATAATGGGATGCGGAGCAAGTCCCGCCAAACAGGGAAGCCGGCGTAAATCCGGCGCGGTCCCGCCACTGTGACAGCTGTTATGAGGAAGGAGCATTCGCGCTCCTTGTCATGGCCAATCGATTCAGCTGAAGCCAGATACCTGCCATTATGACGACTACTTGCAAGCCTACGGTCGATAGGGGAGCGTTTCAAAAAATGGTATGTGTCCGGTTTTACAGGGGATATACCTTTATGAAGCATGTTATCCGTTAAAACCAGCGGATGCATGCTTTTTTAATGCAAGAAAGGTAGGCAGCGCTTGGTCGTATGTAGTGAGTATGCTAAACGCCGGACAGGCGGTTATCGGAGGAAAAAACATGATCGTAGTAAAGAGAGACGGTTGCCGGGTAGAGTTTAACGCGAACCGGATCATAAATGCGGTGAACAAGGCGTTTCAAGCGGTGGAAGGATCGCCAAACCAGGAGGCTTCGGGCCGGATCGGGGCGATGATTGAAGGGAAAGCGGCGGATATGGAAAAGGTGTCCGTTGAGGAGATACAGGATCTCGTCATTCGTTATCTGGACCAAACCGGTTACGGGCGGGTGGCCTCGGCATACAGGCAGTACCGGGAATCCCGCGATCTGGAGCGCGTGAAGCGCGGGGAGCTGTACAAGATCAGCAGCGATGTGATCGGAGCCCGGAACCTGGACCTGCTGCGTGAGAATGCGAATCTGAACGGAGATTCGTTCAGCGGGAAAATGAGCCGAATCGGCTCGGAGTACGCCAAATGGATGGCAAGCAGCTTTATGCTTCCGAAAGAGCTGAACGAGTCCATAAGGGACGGATACGTTTACGTACATGATTTGGACCAGTATGCGCTCGGGACGACCAATTGCATTTTCATCCCCTTTGGCCGGCTGCTCGCGAGAGGCTTTAATACGGGCAACGGTTCGGTTCGCCCGCCGCAGAGCATCATGACCGCCATGGCGCTTGTCGCGATCATATTCCAGTCCCAGCAGAACAGCCAGTTCGGCGGGGTATCCGGCAACAAAATCGACTGGGACCTGGCTCCCTACGTCGGCAAGTCCTTCCGGAAGCATTTCCGCAAAGGGCTGGCTTATCTTGGGGAAGGCGGATCCGGGCAGGTCGGCGACCTATCCGACGAGGAACTGAATCTGGATAACCTGGAGCTGAAGGAATCGTTCCCGCGGACCTATACTTTCGCTTATGACGAAACCGTGGGCGAGACCAAACAGGCCGCGGAATCGCTCATCCACAATCTGAATACGATGAGCAGCCGTGCGGGCGGGCAGATTCCGTTCACTTCGCTCAATTACGGCATGTGCACTTCCACGGAAGGAAGAATGGTTTCCCATGCGCTGCTGGATGCCACCATCAGAGGTTTGGGCCGGGGCGAAACCCCGATATTCCCGCAGCATATTTTCCAGTGCAAGCAGGGAGTGAACCAGGAGGAGGGGGACCCGAACTACGATTTGTTCCTAAAAGCGGTGGAGTGCTCCAGCCGGCGGATGTATCCGAACTTCGTCAATGTGGATGCCTCGTTCAACCTTCCATACTACCGTCCGGACGACCCAGACACCATTATCGCGACGATGGGCTGCCGGACGCGAACGATCTCGGACCGTTTCGGAAGAAACCGCCTGAGCGGAAAAGGCAATCTGTCGTTTAACACGCTGAACCTCGTACGTTTCGGGATTGAACACGGAATTGCCTGCGGGCAGAGATCCGAGCCGGATTTGGACGGATTTTTCCGAAAGCTGGACCATTACATGAACATCGCGGTAGAAGGTTTGATCCATCGTTATGAAATCCAAGCGTCCCAGCCGGCCAAGGCCTCAGATTTCATGATGCGCGAAGGGGTATGGGAAGGCGGGAACGAATTGTCGCCCGAAGACCGGGTCCGGGATCTGATCAAACACGGTACGCTTGCGCTTGGATTTATCGGTTTGGCCGAGTGCCTGAAAGCGCTCATGGGCGTGCATCACGGGGAGGATGAGCAGGCACGGCGTTTGGGGCTTGAGATCATCACCCGGATGAGACGCCATTGCGATGAAGCGAGCGAAGGGTACAACCTGAACATTACTTTGTTCGCTACGCCGGCGGAAGGGTTATCCGGGAAGTTTACGAAGCTGGACCGCGAAACGTTCGGCGTCATTCCGGAAATCACGGACCGCGAGTATTATACGAATTCTTTTCACATTCCCGTGTATTATCCCGTCGCGGCCTTTCAAAAAATACGTTGGGAAGCTCCGTTCCACAAGCTCTGCAATGCAGGAGCCATCTCTTACGTGGAGCTGGACGGCAATGCGCGCCAAAATACGCCGGCCTTCCTCAGCATTGTCCAGTATGCGTTAAAAGAGGACATCGGCTATTTTTCCGTCAATCATCCGTTGGACCGCTGCCCGGCCTGTCATTATGAAGGCATCATCGGCTCGGCCTGTCCCCAGTGCGGCGGAGAGGAAGAGAACATACCATTCCAGCGGCTGCGCAGAGTGACGGGTTATCTGACAGGGAACTACACGGAGCGCTTTAATTCCGCCAAACAGGCTGAAGTTAGGGATCGGGTGAAACATCTGTGAACCTGTGCGGATACATACCCGAAAGCATTAATGAAGGTCCGGGCGTGAGAGCCGTGCTGTTTATCAGCGGCTGCCGCCATGCCTGTCCCGGATGTTTCAATCCGGCCTCATGGGATTTCGAAGCGGGAGAGCCTTTTACGGAGACCAGGAAGCAGGAAATCCTGCGAGAAACCGCGGACAACCCCCTTCTGGACGGCATTACGCTGTGCGGGGGCGATCCTTTCTTTTCCGCGGAGGAGTGCGTTTCATTGGTCAAGGAATTCAGGGTCCGCTGTCCCGGAAAAAACGTGTGGGCTTACACCGGGTTTACATTCGAAGCCATAATGAGGCAGCCGAAGCTGCGGGAGCTGGCGCTTCTGTGCGACGTGATTGTCGACGGCCGGTTCGTCTTGGCCGAAAGGGATGTCGCGCTTCCGTTCAGAGGAAGCCGGAATCAGCGTCTCATTGATGTGAAGGCCAGCGTGGAAAAGGGCCGCAGCATCGAGGTTGCGTTGTAGCATGAGCGTCCGATATACCGGCCAAGCATAAACGCGAAGAATACATGGAATTTCTCATTTTCTTATATTCACAAAAAAAGAGCACGTTCCGGCAGGTATTTACCTGACGAAACGTGCTCTTTGGCGTTCCGACGTTTAGCCTTGAATCAATAAGGCACTTTTTCCGCGTATTCGATCGTTCCGCCGCCAAGGCATTCCTCGCCTTGATAGAAGACGACGGCTTGTCCCGGCGTGATGGCCTTTTGCGGCTTCGCAAACGCCACGTGCATCGTTCCGTCCTCCCTGCGAGTCAGGGTAACGTCTTGATCGGGCTGACGGTAGCGGAACTTCGCGGTGCAGGTGAAGGAGTCCTTGGGCATGGCTTCCTCTCCCGCAATCCAGTTGATCCCGGAAGCAACCAGGCCTGTGGAATACAGGCTCGGATGGTCTCCCTGCACGACATACAGAATGTTTTTCTCCAAATCCTTATCGGCCACGAACCAGGGTTCGCCGGAGCCGGAGCCTCCGATCCCGAGACCTTGGCGCTGTCCAAGGGTATAATACATCAAACCGTCATGACGGCCTTTCACTTCCCCGGTTACAATGTCCACCATATCTCCGCCTTGAGCGGGAAGGTAGTGGCTAAGGAATTCTTTGAAATTCCGTTCGCCGATAAAACACACGCCGGTGCTGTCTTTCTTTTTGGCGGTGTACAGTCCGGCTTCTTCGGCGAGGCGGCGGACTTCCGGCTTAGGCAGGTGCCCGATCGGGAACATGGCCTTTGACAGCTGTTCCTGGTTAAGGGCGTTCAGGAAATACGTTTGATCCTTGTTGCCGTCCACCCCGCGAAGAAGCCGGAACATGCCGTCCTCCTCCACGACGCGGGCATAGTGTCCGGTTGCGACGTAATCGGCTCCGAGGTCCATCGCCTTGTTCAGGAATTCCCCGAACTTGATTTCACGGTTGCACATGACGTCCGGATTCGGCGTTCTTCCTGCCTTATATTCATCAAGAAAATAGGAAAATACTTTATCAAAGTATTCCTTTTCGAAATTGACGGTATAGTAGGGAATATCGAGCTGCTCGCAGACGCGGCGGACATCCTCGGCGTCCGCTTCGGCCGTGCAATAGCCAAGCTCATCGGTGTCGTCCCAGTTTTTCATAAAGATGCCGATTACTTCGTAACCCTGCTGCTTCAGCAGCAGCGCCGTTACGGAGGAATCGACGCCCCCCGACATGCCGACAACGATACGGGTGTTTTGTTTATCTTTTGACATCGTCATCACCATTTTCGTATTGAATTGTGCCCATGGACGTATTTTAACACAACAAGCCAAACTTCACACGTTTCGTTTGTCCACCGCAGAAGAACAATTTTCGTAAATTCGTCCCGGAAAATTACCCAAATGGACCGTGATTATGTTACCATATGCAGAGGGGATTGATCGGAATAGAGAGAATACTTAATGTAACCCGGTTTTTAACCATCGATTTGGCCGATTTCCCCCGTATAACACGGAAACTGAAGAAAGACCACATAAGATAAATTGAGAGAGGTGTCACCTTTGAAGATATCGACAAAAGGAAGGTACGGATTAACCATTATGATGGAACTGGCGGCCAAATACGGCGAAGGCCCGACGTCCCTCAAAAGCATCGCCGAGAAAAACCAGCTTTCGGAGCATTATTTGGAGCAGCTGATTGCCCCGCTCCGCAATGCAGGGCTCGTCAAAAGCATCCGCGGCGCGTACGGCGGCTACATTTTGTCCCGCGAACCGGCTAGCATTACGGCAGGGGATGTGATCCGGGTGCTGGAGGGGCCGATTTCTCCGGTGGATTTTACGGAAGAAGACGACCCGGCCAAGCGGGATCTGTGGCTGCGCATCCGTGACAGCATCGCCGAGGTGCTGGATTCCACGACGCTGGATAATCTGGTCAACTACCAAGAACAGTCCGCCGTGGACAATTATATGTTTTACATTTGACAGGGATTAGGAGTTGTTGAGGAAAAGTTATACCCACATGTTACCCGCAGGGCTTTAATTGTTGATAGCCCATTAAAATCGTCTGTGATTTTTAGCTTGCGATTTTGGGAGACGTGCAGATAGATAAGTTCTGTAGTTTTGGAGTTTGAAAAAGCTCTGCACCTCAAAAATTGCCGAAGAGTAACGTACAGGAGATCATTTTCCGCTGGATCTCTCCGGCGTGGCATAAATATCACAGAGAGGGAAATACGCAAAGAAAAGAACATTTCATAATCTTGCGAATCACCTGCGGCGAGCTCCCGGCATTCCAGAAGAACAAAACACAGACCCTACCGGCTTTACGTGCTGGTAGGGTCTGTGTTTGAGAATAGCAAAATACCGGGTCCGCCTGGTCCGACGGCCGGTGTTTCGTTCCGCCTGATTAGCTTTTGGCATGGGCTGAATTCATTCTTCAGGAGGATACCGCTCTCCTGCCGCAGCCGTTTGTTCGACTGGGCAGGTTTCCCTATTCTAAATAGGAAGCGATATTTCAAGGAGGAGTTTGATTATGGAGCAATGGATACAAATCGAGCGCGTTAGCGAGCTTGCCGATGAAACGGTCCGCATTTGTATTGGAGGATTGCAGGCAGGGCGCCGGTATACGATGTATGCCCGCATGTCGGACGACTTCGGAAGAGAATGGGAATCATACGCCGAATACCGTGCAGACGAGTCGGGATTTATTGCGGTCGCGAATCAGGCGCCGATCTCCGGGACGTACGAGGGTGTGGACGCGATGGGATTGTTTCGGTCGTTGAGGCTTCAAAATAATCCGCCTGGAATGATGCCGTATTTCCACAAGTTGAATACCGAGCCTCATACCGTAACGCTTGCGTTGTACGAAGGCGAGTCGAAGCTGGCGGAACAGACGCTCTCCCTTGCCTTCAAGAGCCGGGAAATCCACGAGGAGCTGGTAACGGACGGATTCGTGGGGAAATATTTCACTTCGGAGCACGGAACGAACTTGCCGGCGCTTATCGTGGTTGGCGGCTCAGGGGGCGGCTTCGCCTGGTCTGAACAGATCGCTTCACTTCTGGCTGCGCGCGGGTTCGCCGCGTTGGCGGTTGCCTACTTCGACTACGAGGGCCGGTACGGGCTACCTTCCGGTCTGGCAGAGATTGAGCTGGAAGCGTTCGAGCGGGCGGCGTTATGGCTGCGGGAGCGGAAAGAAACGGATGCCGGCCGCGTAGGGGTCATAGGCATATCCAAAGGTGCAGAGCTAGCGCTATTGTTAGGCTCTTACTTCCCGAATGAGGTAAAAACCGTCGTGGCTTTCGCGCCGTCATTGTATGTATATCAGGGCATTCGCATTGGAGAGGAAGATACGGTTTCGTCATGGTCCTATCGCGGGAAAGCGCTGGAGTATGTATCGTATCCGCCGGAATATAAGTCCAGCATGGACTTTGATAAGGCGACGCTTCGCGATATGTACATCCGTACGTTAGCGGACAAGGAGGCCATCTCCGGGGCGCGGATTCCGGTCACTCAAATGCAGTGCAACCTTTTGCTCGTTACGGGAGATTTGGATGCGCTGGGACCAACTTCGGAAATGGCGATTGAGGCGGTTGAAATTTTGAGGGGATGCAATTATCCGTATGAGATCGAGCATTTGCGCTATTCGAAGGGAGATCACAGTTTCTTTATCCCGAATTTACCGCCTAACGTTATAAGCCATCATGCGCATGCATCCGATATTGCTGCGGCAGAACGGGATGCATGGGGGAAAATGATCCAGTTTCTAAAACGATAAATAGCAACCAAGAATATGTCGAATAATTTTCTGGAAAGTGAATTGTTTGAACCCTGTAAATAGCGGGGTTCTTTTTTTTAGAGATAAGAAAGTATAAGCTTCGGAGACGCGGCTTCCTTGTATCGCAAAAAAAACTTCCGCTATATGCGGTCTGTCTTCTAAGAAATTACGTCGGTAGGCGTTTTTTTATGTTATGAGAGACTCATATTTGGTTATGATGCGAATGAATGTTTTTTTGAGGCGAACATGGTGGATAAATACATCGGTCGGATCGTCGAAATCATCTATTTAGATCGAAAAGAGGTTATCAAGCAGCGGAAGATTGAAGTGCTTGGAGTGCAGGAGGGACGGGTTAGAGTCTGGAGAGCAACGGGTATACGAAGAACGATGAGGATTCGCCGCCGATTCCGACGAGAAGAGAGGGCGGCGTTGATTATTGGACATTATATTGACAAATACCGTCAAGGCAACGGCTTCCCAGTGAGGCGTCGAATAACCGTCACTTGTGGAGGACTAGCCAATAAACTGCCTCAGCAGCCGGTTAAACTTATCGCGTTCTTCCCAAAATGCGCCATGACCGCTGTATTGGAACGGAACAAGCTGTGAATTTCTTATTTTTTGATTGAGCTCCTGAGCTTGCGCAAATGGAATCACTTTGTCGTGAATGCCGTGAACAATGAAAGTGGGGACAGATATTTTGGGCAGGTCAGAATATACATTCTCATCCCTTAACATAACTACTATTGCCGCGTTTGACCAACCTGCTGCCTGTAATCCCAACTGAAAAAACCAGTCTGAGAATGGACCTGTTGTATATTGAAAGAAAAAGGTGTCCGTTACTTCCCGCATCATCCGAGGGCGGTCATTTAATGCTTCATTTAGCAATCGATTTGCGGTATCTTTTTTAAAACCTACGGGAGCTGCAGCGTCTATGAGGACAAGTTTAGATACACCATGACCTTGATGCCGGGCCATATAACGGACGGCGATCGCTCCACCCGTGGAGTGACCCGCCAGCGTAAAGTTGCTTAGATGAAGTGCGTCGACTACGGAGCGAATATCGTCTGCCAGCCGGTCCAATGTATAGCCGTGAAATGGTTTATCCGAATTGCCGAAACCTCTCCAGTCTATTCCTATACAGCGGTAACCCATTGCGGGAAGAACATTAAACTGATATTCAAACTGTTTATGGCTTAAGGGCCAACCATGCAAAAAAACCACGGTCTTGCTGCCCCCAGGATTTAAATCCTCCACATATAAATTTACGCCTGGTTCTACATTAACATAATATCCCACGCCGTTTCCCCCAGTATTATTAAAGTGGCTTCAACAATAAGATACTCACTAGGCAAAAATAGGTGAAAACCCATTCTTGCCTTAATTTTCGAATTCTAATTCAAGCCTTTCATAGCTCCCAATTCCATAACTCGACAGCACGTTGACGCCGCATATGACCGGGGCGTGCCTCTTTCCGTCTTTCCTGCTACACGGCAAGTTTGTTCATTGAGAAACGGTTCCGCAACACCTCTTGTTCGCATCCTTTGGACATCTGTCCTGATCAAAATTGCCGAAATGCCCTGTCACAGGGCATTTATGTACATAAACTGTATCATCCATATACAAGGAGGAATGAACAGATGAGTTGCGTTAAATATGGTTACGGATATGGAAGTTCTGCGGCTATCGTTCTGGTGTTATACATTCTGTTGGTGATTGTGCTAAGTGCATTTTGGATTTAAGTAGCTATTTACTAAAAGCAGTTTGAACTAAAAATATATTTTTTTACCTGTGCAGTGGCTCACTTCGGAATGTCATTGTGAGCATTGATGAAAGGGCAGCGAGAAGGAATCGCCGCCCTTTGTGCTGCATTCCAGCAATTCCAGCCCCCATAATAAGCGCACTGCCCAGCTTGTACCATGTCCTGCTGACCAATAGATCCTTACGGAAATAAAACAGAGCTATCGCAGAGGCTGATACCGTAACAGCAATGGATAGACAAAATTGGTGTTGTTGTATGTAATTCCAATCATCTAGCTTCCATGCCAACATAATGCATGCCTGATATCCCTAACGTCATCAGCAAACCAGATAGAGCGAGTTCCATGATGCCGATCTTCTTTCGGTAAACAAAGAAATGCTAGATACAGATATATTAATTGGTGAACATTACCATTTATGCAAGCGATACTTATCGTGTACAGTTAGGAGTAAGTATGTTTATTACCGTACAACATGCCCGCAGCGGCCTTTTTCAAGGCTGCTTTTTTTTACGTATGTTCTGATGAACTATCACAAGGAGGACACCATGAATATTCTTGTTGTGGACGACGAAGAGAGCATCTTGAATCTCATCCGTCTCAATTTAGAAATTGAAGGCTTTACGGTACATGCCGCTGCTAGCGGACGCGCTGCACATGAACAGTGGCGGACACAGCAAATCGATTTAATTATTCTCGATGTGATGCTGCCTGATACAGACGGGTATCAACTGCTGCGCGAGTTCCGAAACAGCAACCCAGACATCCCTATCATTATGCTTACCGCCAAGGGGCAAATTAATGACAAGCTGCTTGGATTGCAGCTAGGTGCGGATGATTACCTGGTCAAGCCATTTCATAGTACGGAGTTGCTGCTCCGCATTAAGGTAATTGAGCGCAGACTTAATAAGCAAACGCAAAAAGACGGCAGCACTTCCTTAATCCAAACCGGACCGTTCCGAGTAGATCAAGCGAAGCGTGCTATTTACGTGCAGGACGAACCATTGACACTAACCTATCGCGAATATGATTTGCTTTTGCTGCTTTTAACGAACAAGCAACGTATCTTTACCCGCGACGATCTTCTGATGAAGGTATGGAAGCTCGATTATCCTGAAAATACGAGAGCCGTAGATATTATGATTCAACGACTTCGGAAGAAGCTCGGGGATGAAGGCGAACGCATTAAAACGATTTACGGTGTCGGCTATAAAATCGATTGCTGAACAGCCTATTGAATAAGGTGGAACACGGATGACTTTACAAAAACAAATTTATTTGGCACTACTATCTCTTTTTATTCCCGTCATGCTGTTTCTCTATATTGTGCTCGACATATCGTTGCAGAACAATATTTATCAATCCGCTGTACATTCCCTGCAGAAGCTGAGTATAGAGGCTCAAATTTATACGATCAATTATGTGGAACGCGAGCAGCAGGGCGAACCAAAAGAAACGCTTCAAAAAGGAGCTCCACTCATTGCCTCTTACTTGTCCAAACGGATGGGTGTCCGGGTTCAGATCATGAATATGCATCATCACGTCCTTGCGGATACAGAACGAGGTTCGCTGTCTTATGTCAATCAAGATGCGGAGCAAGCATTGCAGGGCACGAAATCCTATATGATTCAAAAAGCCTCTCCTTCGCCGCTGCTCCTATTCTCGAGTCCAATCTATGTGGACAATCAGGTCATCGGCTTGATTCGTTTCCTTCTACCGTTGAAAGAAGAGGCTCAATTGCTGAATCGAATGAATGCAACCTTTGCTATTACTTTTCTTCTTATTCTTGTCGTTGCTGTATTTATTGCAAATCGCTTCGCGAAATCGTTAAGCAAACCAATTGAGCAGCTTCGAGACATGGCGAAGAAGCTTGCCAGCGGCAACTATAGTACTCGCATTGAATTAAGCGCTTATGAAGAAATCAGCCAGCTCGCTCAATCCTTTCACGCAATGGCGGACGCAATCGAGCTGCATGTGGAGCAATTAAGCCGCGAGAAGGACAAGCAGCGCGACTTTCTAGATCGAGTAACCCACGAATTAAAGACACCGCTTACCGCGATTATGGGGCACTCGAATTTAATTCCACGTCTGAAAACAGCCGAGGATGTAGAACAGAGCTTGCATCATATATCCGTTGAAAGCGAGCGTATGCTTGCACTTGTCGAGGAATTGCTGACACAGTCCAAGTACGGCAGCTGTCCGTTCTCAGTATCTCCTACGATCTGTGATATTGCTTCGATTACAGAAGAAGCGGTGTATGTGGTTCAGCCTCGATTAGACAAATATCAGATTCAGCTTCACAATCAGCTTGTGCCTATGATGGTAGTGGCGGATCCTGACAAGACGAAACAAATCTTGTTGAACCTGCTTGATAATGCAATTAAGTATAGCGATGCTTCTGAACTAACAATTGAACATCATTTAAGCGAGCAGTATGTGTCGATCACATTCCATGATGATGGGTTAGGACTTAGTCATGAGCTTATTGAACGGTTCGAGAATGCTTCAGCAGATGATACGCTAAGCTCCAGCAAAGGCAATGGCTTCGGTCTGCTCATCTGTAAACAATTAATGGCCCAGCAAGGCGGAAAAATGTCTATCTATTCGGAGGAAGGGATTGGAACGACGATAACCCTGGCTTTTCGGTCACCGGCAGCACTAGATAAACATCCGCTTTCGATTTTCACGAAATAATACATTTACGAAACAATTACGAGGCGATTATGAAATGTTAATCGTTTATCCTATCCAAGGAGAATAAAGAAGGATGAACAAGTTGTTAAGGAATGCCTTTCTATTCGGAGGTGTCATTCTGGTGCTGACTATCGCCGGCTATTACTTGAATGAACAAGTCTATCAAAAAGTCGGCCTAATCCATGATAAGCATGAAGTACTGCAAAAAGTAAGCGATTCCCTTCCTGTGCAAGCAACTATCTTCCATAGGAAATGGGGAACTCTCCAGGTCGATGACGAGGTAAGTCTGCATGCTTTTGTATCCTATGTCGATCGCATCAAGCAGCAGTATGAACCGAAACAGATAAGGACGGAGAGAGATGAAGGACAAGCCATGTTCTCCGGGCGAATTCGCTATTTGAACGGAAATGAGCAGACCTTCTCGCTCGAGAATACCTTTACCCTTGGCAAGTGGTCTTACGGCCCTGGACACGAGACTCCAATGCTTTCTGCTATGCAGACACAGCTGTTAAGTTTGTTCTATACGCCGGAGCATTATGCGGAATTTATTCGCACATCCAAAGAGCTTACCTACCGTATAGATGGTGTTCAGGGAAGTATGCAAGATCGTGAAAAGGGTTACTTGGTATCTCATATCAGGCAGGCATCTGAAATGAAAGATCTGGTTGAAATTAAACAGCTGCTGCTGCGCAAGCAAAAGCCGCTTGGTTCTATTACCGCTTTCAAGCAGGATAATGAGATGCTGAATGAACGCAACAATCTGCTGCATATGGTCGTGTACGCTGATTATGTCGTCATGGAATACATGGGGGATGACAACGGCAATTCGATCTATTTGCGGACTGAATTGGAAACGCTACTTCACGGAATGAAAATAGGAGCACAATCAAGATGACACGATTCCTCTACCTTCTATTATTTATCTGCCTATTCACGCAGGCCGGCTGTACTAAAGATCAAAATACGATCACCGTAGATGAGCAAGGCGTGCCCCAGCTCAATGGGCACCATATCGTTGCATACGTCGCCGCTCGTGAGGAAGTCGGAAGCGCGTTGTTATCCTCCTTCTGTCAACAAACTGGCTGTACGTACGAGTACATCCGTTTGTCCACAGAAGAAATATTGCGCCGTGTCACACAGGAATCTGCCAAGCCGCAAGCGGATCTTGTTATCGGCGGAACGATTGACGCACATATGACAATGAAGCAGGAGGGTCTTTCCTCCCCTATCCGCAGCGCGAATCTCGCTGCCATTCCTAGCTCCTTTAAGGATGAAGACGAGTATTGGGCAGGATATGAAATCGAACAATTGTCTATTGCTGTCAATCGTGACCGTTGGAATAAGGAATTTGCGCCACTGGGCTTAACGATACCGACGAAGTGGGAAGATCTTCTGCTTCCTGCTTACCAAGGGAAAATCGTCATGCCCGACCCGAACTACTCCGGAACGGCGTATACATTCCTTTCCTCGTTGTACGAGTCATGGGGCGAGCAGAGGACAACGGTCTTTATAAAAGGGCTTATCCGAAATGTTGGACTTCTCACAGTGAACGGTTATATGCCAGTACAATATGTAAGTTCAGGCGAGTATGTAATCGGTATCAATTTCCTTGGAGATCAGCGTAAGCTACGCGATGCAGGATTCGATCTTGTTAGCAGTGTTCCGAAGGATACGAGCTTATCTGTGAATGGGATCTCTAAAATTCGGAATGCGCCTAATGAGACCGCTGCGGACTGGTTCATAAATTACAGTTTGTCCCAAGAGGCGGCAACTGTTCTGGAACAAGTATCGTTCGGCACTCCTACCGTTCATCAGAACGAGCGGGATATTTCGAATTCGGCTGTACTTCCCGTACACAGCTCACTACGCAGACATGAACAAATTTTGAATCAATGGAACAACTTGCGTGCGGACACAAAAGCTCAAGGAGAATGAGAAATGTTTGGATGGTTGAAAAAGGCTCCCGCCATACCTCGATTGCCGGAGCACATGATTGCGAAGATGTACAGAATGTTTCGTATTCGTACATTGATCGGCATTTCTGTCGGTTATGCAGGTTACTACTTAGTACGTAGCAACTTTACGTTATCCACACCTTATTTAAAGAGTGAGTTTGGGTTCAGCCCTTCTCAAATTGGTTTGTTGAGCGCGGCACTGGCCGTCACTTACGGGATAAGCAAGTTTTTCATGGGGAACTTGGCAGATAAGGCCCATACGCAGCGCTTTATCGCTGTTGGTTTGTTTTTGTCTGCCATAATTAACCTTATCATGGGGTCTTCTTCCACGTTCGGTCTCATCTTCATGCTGCTTATCGCGAACGGGATGTTCCAAGGCATGGGTGCCCCTCCTTGCAGTATCGTTCTGGCAAACTGGTTCTCGAAGAAAGAGCGCGGTACGTATATGGGAATCTGGAATACGTCGCATAATATCGGCGGAGGCCTCATTGCGCCAATCGTCGGTGTTGCATTAGGGATTCTCGGCTCTGCTTACTGGCAATCCGCAATTTTCGTCGTTCCTTCGATTATGGCCATGATTATCGCCGTATTCGTATGGTTCTCAGGCAGAGATACACCACAATCGATCGGCCTTCCTCCAATTGACGAATATCGCAACGATTATGATGATGTAGAACGCAATCCAAATGGCGACAAGCTGTCCATGTCAGCAATCTTGATTAAATATGTACTTAGAAACAAATTCATCTGGTACCTGTGCTTGGCGAACGTATTCGTGTACTTCATTCGCTTCGGCGTCTTGAACTGGGTACCATTATACTTGACGGAAGAAAAAGGCTTCACGCAATCGCAATATCATGTTGCATTTGCTGTATTCGAATGGGCAGCCATTGTGAGCTCGCTCGTTGTCGGTATTCTTAGTGACAAGTTGTTCAAAGGCAACCGGATGCCGCTCTGTATTATCAGCATGGTCGGCGTCGTATTGGCTACGCTCGTGTATTGGCAGTCTTCGAGCGTCCTCGCAATTACGATCGCCGTATCCGTTATCGGCTGTCTCATCTATGTACCGCAGTTCTTGATCGGCCTTAGCGCAATCGACTTCGTACCGAAGTTCGCTGTAGGTACAACGGTTGGTTTGACTGGTTTGTTCGCTTACCTGTTCGGTAACTTGACTGCAAGCGCACTCGTTGGATTCATCGTCGAATCCTCCGGTTGGAACGGTTGCTTCCTGATGCTGCTTGCAAGCGGTGTATTGGCAACACTCTTCCTGACGATGATTCAAATCGGACGTAAGAAGCACATGCAAAAAATGGCTGCTCAATCGTGAATGAATTAAAGCATAGTTACGAAATATGAACAAAAGATACCCACTGCTGGCGACTATTGAGCCTCGCCAGCAGTGGGTTTTCTGTAAGAATATAACGTGCTATTGTTCCGGTTATTTCCTCAGAAAAAATAATGATCCTGCGGCACATCGATCCATAGGAATGATAGTGGCCTGTCAAAAGTGCAGGCAAGTATACAAGGATTGCAAAGTACAGAAAGAAATACAAGAAGCTAAGAATGAGAATTCCTCTGCCTGCAGAAAGACAACAGATATCACAGCAAGGATCCAGAAGATACCGGGATAACTGTACCTTTCCCCGATAAAGCCGCCAAGTACCCGTGCATCTGCAGGGGCAATGGACAGCAGCATCTGATAAGTTCCCATCTCGCTTCCTCGTCCTGCTCCATGAAACAAGTTACCGATTGTCGCCGCCGCAATCAATGGAATCGCGGCTGTTCCGACGGCTTGCAATGCTCGAAACATCAAGAACCAAGCAAAGTCCTTCGTAAACCGCACAACCAATGCTGGCAGTTATGGCAATGACAATACTAGGCATCAGAATGAACCGCGCCTCCTTGTAAGATAGGACATAAAATAATATACTAAAGGATGCAACGTTTGCACTAATTGCAGCCGAGTTGCTGAAGTTCTTTCAAAAACTACGCATAAAACCGGCGATTATTAGCAAACGAGCATGTGATTTATAATAGGATAGGGTACGCAGCAAAAATCCACAGAATAAGGTGAATGAATCATGATGGCAATCAACAAATTTACAGACAAGATGTTCTATATATAGGTGAAATCCATGAAATCAATCTATTTGGACCATGCCGCTTCCACGCCGGTTCATCCGGAGGTTGCGGAAGAGATGCTGAAGGTCATGACAAGCCGTTTCGGGAATGCCTCAAGCGTTCACGCATACGGCAGGGAAGCGAAAAAGATCGTGAACGGGTCGCGCGACAGAATGGCGGCCCTTTTGGGGTCTGCACCGGATGAACTGGTATTTACTTCCGGCGGGACCGAGAGCGATAACCTTGCGATTTTCGGCACGCTGGAGGCTGTCGGCCTTGAAGGCAAACACGTGATCACTTCGGCCATCGAGCATCATGCCGTGCTGCATACCTGCAAGGAGCTGGAGCAAAGGGGCTGCGAGGTTACCTATGTCTCCGTGGACCGCACGGGCCGTGTATCCGCTCAGGAGATTGCGGACGCCATCCGCGAAAATACCGTACTGATCACCATCATGTTCGGCAACAACGAGGTAGGCACCGTACAGCCGATCCGGGAAATCGGAGAGCTGGCAAAAAGCCGCGGCATCGTATTTCATACCGACGCCGTGCAGGCCTTGGGAACGGAGCCTATTTCCTGCACGGACTTACCCGTGGATTTATGGAGCTTTTCGGCTCACAAAATCAACGGCCCTCAAGGGATGGGCGCGCTCGTCGTCAAGAGTGGACATGCCTTGTCCCCCCGTCAGTTCGGCGGACTGCAGGAGAAAAAAACGCCGTGCAGGAACGGAAAACATGGCGGGCATTGCCGGTTTTGCCAAAGCCGTTGAACTGGCCGTCAATGGACTGGATGAACGAAGAGATTATTACGGCAGCCTTCGGGACGCGCTTGTCGGGGGACTGATGGAATCGGCCGGGGAGGATTCTTTTGTCATTAACGGGAACCCCGAGTTCTATATGCCGCATATCGTTAACATCAGCTTTCCCGGTACCGATACGGAGACGATGCTGATGAATCTCGATATGGAAGGCATTGCTGCCGCAAGCGGTTCGGCCTGCACCTCGGGCTCGCTTGAAATATCGCATGTGCTGCAGGCGATGGAGCTTCCCGAAAATGTTTTGCGTTCCGCGATTCGTTTTAGTTTTGGTTTGGGTAATACTACTCAGGAAATGGAGTACACGGCCCAAAAAAATTGGAACCATCCTGAAACGGCTACGTAAATAACAGTTAAAGGATTTTCTCCTGTACGAGATTGGGGGTATGAGTAGTTCCATTTCATCCTTTCGAAACCGGCATCGTTCGCTGCATGCATTTGATGAATAGGCGTAACGGTTTCAATTGAATTGAGGATGGGGAGGCGTCCATACAACATGAAACTTCAAGAAATGATCGGACTGGCTGTATTCGACGTGGAGAATGGCAAGGAAATTGGCAAAATCCACGATTTTATACTAGATGAGAACTGGATCATTACCGGATTGGAGCTTGAAGGGAAGGCTCTTTTTTCCTCATATGTGAAAACCGTAGCATGGGAAGATGTTGCTGCGTATGGAGAAGACGCCGTCATGATCCGGAGTGAAGAGGCCGTTCAAAAAACGGAAGCCGATAAGATACCATTGACGTACATCTCAGGCCGGCGGAAATTAAAAGACATGCAGGTACTGACAGGGGACGGTGTTTTGCTCGGACGCATCTCGGATGTTTATTTTGAGCAGGAACAGGGCAATACAATACTAGGATTGGAGATTTCCGACGGTTTTGTATCGGATTTGATCGAAGGCCGTAAATGGCTGCCTTGCACCACTGAAATGGTAATCGGCGCGAGTGCCGTCATGGTGCCTCCGCTGAGTGAACAGCGTCTGGAAAAAGCCATTAATTCTGCGAACGGATAGGGTGTGTTTAGGATATGAAATGTCCAAATTGCAGTTCCAAAGATATTGGGAAAATTGGTTCCCACCAGTTTTACTGCTGGGGATGCTTTATCGAACTGACGGTCAACGGCGAGAAAATGTCAGTCTACCAGGTTGAGGAAGACGGTACGCTCAGCTCGCTTGACGATTTGTTTTTCGGTGATGAATTCCAGCAGGATTTCCCTCATATGCACGCATCCAGTTAAGAAAGCGTACATATTATAAGGAAACGAAAAGAGACTTTTGCTTTTGCGGTTGCAGCAGAGCGGGGGTCTCTTTTTTTTCGCATAAAGCCGTTCAGGAACGTTCAAACATCCAATGTAATCGGCACCTGCAGGTTGTAAGATTAATTTTGGGGGCTCGTACATATACTTACAGGGTAAGCCAGTCCGAAAGGAGAGATTGCCCTGTGGAACAGCTGACGGCAAACAAGTGGTTCCGATTTTTGATCTGGCTGCTGCTGGGACTTATCGCCCTCTATTTTGTGTGGCTGCTGCGGCCGTTGTTTTTGAATGTGTACCGGTTTGCAAATGCGGTCTTGGCCCCTTTTCTCGTGGCTATGATCATATCCTATGTGCTGAATCCGATCGTATGCATGCTCTCTGACCGGAAAGTGCCGCGAAGTATTGCCGTGCTGTTGATATATGCGGTCTTTTTTGACTTGTCTTGCCGTGATCCTCATGAACATGATCCCGATGCTGATCCGTCAGCTGGAGGAATTAAACGAACATCTGCCGGAATTTACGATGCATGCGCAGAGCTTGATGACGAACCTGGACAGCAGGCTGCTGCCGCCGGGCGTCCGGACGGGGATGAACAGCTGGTTTTTTCAGATGGAGACAAGGCTTGCCGACGGCATTTCTTCTTTCATGGACAATATCGGGGCGACCATCAACGTCCTGTTTAACGTGTTTATCGTTCCTTTTCTGATATTCTACATTTTAAAAGACTTCGATGTGTTTCAGCGGACGGCGGTATCTTATCTTCCCCGGAACAAGCGGAAAGCCATTGTTACGCTGCTGAGGGAAATCGATACGGCGCTTGGCAATTATGTGCGGGGACAATTCCTGGTGTGTCTCATCATCGGGGTGTTTGCCTACATCGGTTACATCGTGATCGGGATGCCCTACGCTCTCCTCTTTGCCAGCATTGTGGCCATATTCAACATCGTTCCTTACCTGGGGCCTTTTCTCGGCGCCGCTCCCGCGTTATTGATGGCCTCGACCATTTCATGGAAAATGATGCTTCTCGTTGCCACGGTCAACCTGATCTGCCAACTGCTCGAGAGCAACGTCATTTCGCCTCAGGTGGTGGGTCGCAAGCTGCATATGCACCCGCTGCTGATCATTTTTGCGCTGCTTGTCGGAGGCCAGCTCGCGGGAATGGTGGGACTGATTCTGGCTGTCCCTGTCTTTGCCGTAATCAAGGTGCTGCTGCAGCACTTTTTCGCCTATTACGTAAGACGGAAAAGCGGCTGAACCAAGCGTCCCGACACGCATTGACATATAGTTTAGCCATAGATATACTTGAAAATATTGAGGTTTATATGTTTGCAAATCGATGAGGAAAACAAGTAGGCAGGCGTTCCTTTCCCAGAGAACAGGTTCCATTGGATTTTTAGACCGATGGCTGCGAGAACCTGAAAGCGTTGCAGGCTGAAATGCTGATTTCCGAGTGTGAGACAAACTCACCGGGTGGCCCCCGTTATCGAGCCGATACAAGGCGATCAACTGACGGGCCGGCCATTCTTTGAACATGGGGAATTACGGTCTATTAACAGGGGATAACCAGGGTGGTACCGCGAGACAATCGTCCCTGATTTTATTCAGGGTCTTTTTTTTTGTCCGAGACCTGCTAAGGCAGCCGGACTGCATATTGAGACTGGAGGCTATAATCATGAAAGCTAGTGAAATCCGCTCCAAATGGCTGGAGTTTTTTGCGGAGAAAAGTCACAAAATCGAACCGAGCGCGTCGCTCGTTCCTCACAACGACCCGTCTCTTCTGTGGATCAATGCGGGCATGGCCCCGCTTAAGCCATATTTTGACGGCCGGGTGAAGCCGGAAAATCCGCGCCTTGCCAATTCCCAGAAGTGCATACGTACCAATGATATCGAAAACGTCGGAAAAAACGCGCCGGCACCATACTTTTTTTTGAAATGCTGGGCAACTTCTCCATCGGCGATTATTTTAAGGAGGAGGCCATAATCTGGGCATGGGAATTCCTGACGGACAAGAAATGGATCGGGTTCGATCCGGAACGCCTGTCGGTCACGGTTTATCCCGAGGATGAAGAAGCGTTCAAACTTTGGCATGAAAAGGTCGGCCTTCCCGAAAACCGCATCGTGAAGCTTGAGGATAATTTTTGGGATATCGGCGAAGGCCCGTGCGGACCGTGTACCGAAATTTTCTACGACAGAGGCGAGGCCTACGGCAACGACCCGTCCGACCCGGAATTGTATCCCGGGGGCGAGAACGAGCGTTATTTGGAAGTATGGAACCTAGTGTTCTCGCAGTTCAACCATAATAAGGATGGCAGCTATACGCCGCTTCCCAACAAAAACATCGATACCGGGGCGGGTCTTGAGCGTTTTGCTTCCATTCTGCAGAATGTGGAATCCAACTTCGATACGGACCTGTTCCAGCCCATCATTCAGCAAACGGCGGCATTGGCCGGCGTAAAATACAATGAGAAGCCTGAGTATGACGTTGCGCTGAAGGTTATTGCCGACCATATCCGCACGGTTGCTTTTGCGGTAGGGGACGGCGTGCTTCCGTCCAATGAAGGCCGCGGTTACGTCATCCGCCGCCTGCTGCGCCGCGCCGTCCGTTACGGCAAGGTGCTCGGACTGGACAAGCCGTTTATGTACAACCTGACGAAAACCGTCGGCGACATTATGGGCGTGTACTATCCGGAAGTGGTGGAAAAGCGCGAATTCATCGAGAAGGTTATCGCAACCGAGGAAGAACAGTTCCACAAAACGCTGTCGGACGGCCTGAACATCCTTGCGGACATCAGCGCGCAAGCGAAGGAACAAGGGCGTACGGAAATCAGCGGCAGCGATGCGTTCAAATTGTACGACACGTACGGATTTCCGTTCGACTTGACGGAAGACTATGCCTCCGAGCACGGCCTGACCGTGGACCGCGAGGGCTTCGACGCCGCCATGAAAGAGCAGAGAGAGCGTGCGCGCGCGGCCCGTCATGAAACGGAAAGCATGAAGGTTCAGGGCGGCGTTCTGTCCGATTATACGGTTAAAAGTGATTTTGTTGGATATAATGACACCGTCCACGAAGCGAAAGTGCTGGCGATCGTGTCAGGGGACGGTTTCGTGGATCAGGCGGGGGAAGGCCAGTCCTGCCAGGTGATCCTGGATGCTACGCCGTTCTATGCCGAAAGCGGCGGACAGGTTAGCGATCAAGGCATATTTGAAGGAAACGGCGTCCGCGCACGGGTCGAGGGGCTCTTTAAAGCGCCTCACGGACAGCATGTCCATCTGGTCATCGTGGAAGCCGGGGAACTGAAAGTCAATGATACCGTAAAGGCTGAAGTGGATCGCGAGAAGCGTCAAAGCATCATCAAAAACCACACCGCGACCCACCTGCTCCATAAGGCGCTCAAAGAGGTCCTCGGCGAGCATGTCAACCAGGCGGGTTCCCTTGTTGAGCCGCAGCGCCTGCGTTTCGATTTCTCGCACTTCGGAAGCATTACGCCGGAAGAGCTGGCCAATATCGAACGTCGGGTAAACGAGCAGATCTGGAAGGGAACGGCCGTGGTGATCGAGCATAAATCGATCGACGAAGCGAAAGCCATGGGGGCCATGGCGCTGTTTGGCGAAAAATACGGCGACATCGTCCGTGTCGTTCAGGTTGGAGATTACAGCTTGGAGCTTTGCGGCGGCTGCCACGTCGAGAATACGTCCCAGATCGGAATATTCAAGCTGCTCGGCGAGAGCGGCATCGGCTCCGGCGTTCGACGGATTGAGGCCGTGACAGGCCGGTACGCTTACGAGTTTACAGAAGGACAGGTTGACCTGCTCAAGCAGTCTGCCGGACTTCTGAAAAGCAACCTGCAGGATGTGCCGAAACGAATCGAGGCCTTGACTCAACAGGTGAAGGAGATAAGCCGCGAGAACGAGTCGCTCCAGGGCAAACTGAGCGCAATCGAGGCCGGACAGCTTGCCGACCGCGTTGTTACTGCCGGGAATACGCGGCTGCTAGCGGCAGAGGTACAGGCCGGAAGCATGGATGCCCTGCGTACGGTGGCGGATGAGCTGAAAGGCAAAATGCCCGACACCGTTATCGTTTTGGGCGCAGTTACGGGAGATAAAGTGAATTTTGTCGTGGCCGTTCCCCAGGAGCTGGTCAAGCAAGGCCTGCATGCCGGAAAAATCGTTAAGGAAGTGGCAGCGGTTTGCGGCGGAGGCGGCGGAGGCCGCTCGGATATGGCGCAGGCCGGCGGAAAGGATGCATCCAAGATAGCGGATGCTCTGAAGCGAGCGGAAGAACTCGTGGCTGAGGCCGTGTAATTCTGCGCTTACCTGTTTATGGACATTAAAATTTCGCTTCAGATTTCCTTAGTGGATGATGAATATGTTATGATAGAAGCAGATCAAGCTGGTAAATATTTATTCGACGAAGCATGTCTATCAGTAAATGTTCAAAAAATCGGTTTTTTGAACAACCTCTATAACATGTTCTTTGAAGAAGCGAGGTGTCACACATGGACTCCATGGATAAGACAGTCAAGTTCAATGTAAAAGGTGATGAGAAGGAGGCTTCCGCCCGGGACATTATTTTGTCGGTATACGACGCATTGGTCGAGAAGGAATACAATCCGATCAACCAGGTTGTCGGCTATCTGCTGTCCGGGGATCCCGCTTATATACCTCGGCACAACAATGCCAGAAGTTTGATCCGGAAGAAAGAGCGAGATGAATTGATTGAAGAACTGGTCCGGTTCTACCTAGCCAGTCACCGTTAGGAGTGCAAGGATGAAGATCATGGGATTGGATTACGGGGACCGTAGAATTGGTGTCGCGCTTAGCGATGCGTTCGGTTGGACGGCTCAAGGGCTGGAAGTGATCGAACGCCGCAGGGAGGGCATTGAATTGGAACGGATCACCGCCCTGGTGAAAGAACACGAGGTAGGTGAGATCGTGGTCGGACTGCCTAAGAATATGAACGGCAGTATCGGTCCCCGGGGTGAAATCTGCATGGAATTCGCGCAAACGCTGCGAGACTCCCTGTGCTTACCCGTTCACCTTTGGGATGAACGGCTTTCCACGGTATCCGCTGAACGGGCGCTGCTGGAAGCCGATGTCAGCCGGAAGAAGCGCAAGCAAGTCGTTGATAAGATGGCTGCAAGCTTGATTTTGCAAAACTACTTGGATTCTAAAAGGTAAAGGTGAGGGTGATAGCAGATGACAAACGAACAGATTGGCATGGAAGAGGAACCGGAAATTATTTATATTCCAGATGACGAAGGCAACGAAGAGGAATTCGAAGTCATTATGAAGTTTGAAGTGGACGGATCCGACTCGAAATATATGATGGTCGTTCCGGTGGAAGCTGCGGATGAAGATACCGACGAGGTATACGCCTTCCGTTATGAGGAAGACGGCGACGATTTGAAATTGTATATGATTGAGGACGACGAGGAATGGAGCATCGTGGAAGAAACGTTTAACACCCTCGTTGAAGAACTGGACGGGAGCCAAGGAAATGACTGATTTTTCTGCTGATCAGGTGGTATGGACCCAGGCTTTGAAGGAAGCCTTTGGAGAAAGCGTGGAGCTTCGGGACGAGAAGGGAAACACCGATGTTTACGATATTGCCGCCGAGTTTGAGGTGAATGGTCAGGGATATGCCATTCTGGTGCATCCTGACCGGAAGCATGAGGAGTACGAAGTTCTTCGGATCGTGAAAGCCCAGGATGGAAGCCTGGAACTTGCGACGATCGACGATGATGAGGAATGGGAAAATGTCTCAGAATTGTACGATGAACTAACGTTCCCTGAAGAAGACGAGTATTGATGATCGTTCTTCTTCAAAGCGGGTAATTTCAAATGTAGTCAGGAAAGGGCGGAGCAGTCCGCCCTTTTTGGTGTGAAGGGGATGAATGCATGAAGAAACTGATCGTGGCGGCTTTGGTGCTTATCTTGATCGCCGGTGGGGCCGGATTCTACGTCTGGAACGGGATCAAGCCCGTCCAAAGCTCGGACCAAGCGGTTGAATTTACGATAGAACCCGGGATGAGAACGGCTCAAATAGCTGAGCTGCTGGAACATAAGGGACTTATCAAGGATGATTTCCTGTTTAAGGGTTACTTGAAACTGAAAAATGAAGGCAGCCGGTTCATGGCCGGTACGTATGAGGCGAAACCGGGCGTAACTTATGACGAGATTATAGCTAAGATGAACAACGGCGAGGTAAAGCCCGAGGAAATGGTTAAGTTTACCATTCCGGAAGGATACACGGTGCTTCAAATGTCGGAAACCATCGCGAAGGAGAGCGGTTTGAACGCTCAAAAAATCGTGAAGCTGGCAGATCAGGCCACCGGCTGGGAAGCGCCCATTGTCCAGGAAATTCCGGAGGATGCCGCTTTGCGCCACCATCTGGAAGGCTATCTGTTCCCATCTACGTATGAGCTTCCCAAGGATAGCACCGAAGAGGACGTTATACAGGTCATGCTGGGCCAGATGGAAAAAAGACTGAAGGACATCCCGAATTGGGAAAGCTTATTGAAAGAACGCGGCCTTACTCTGCACGAGTTGATTACCGTCGCGTCGCTGGTGGAGCGGGAGGTCGTGGCGGATAAGGAACGCGGGCTGGTCGCCGGCGTAATCTACAATCGTCTCGAAAAAGACATGAAACTCGAGATTGACGCGACCGTACAGTATCTGCTCGACAAGCCCAAGGAACGTCTGCTCTATAAGGACCTTGAGGTTGACAGCCCATATAACACATACCGGAACAAAGGGCTGCCCCCGGGGCCGATTTCCAGTCCTAGCCTGGCTTCGATCGAGGCCGCTTTAAAGCCGGAAAAATCCGATTATTTATTCTATGTGACGAAAAAGGACGGCACCCAGGAGCACCTGTTTGCCAAGACCTACAAAGAGCATTTGAGAAATATTGAAAAAAGCAAGAAAATGGCACAATAGCAATAGGGGGAACTCACATGAGTAATACACCTGAGCTTCTGGCAGCCGCCGGATCTCTGGAAGATGTGCAGTCTTATCTGAGCGCGGGAGCAAATGCCGTTTTGGTCGGCGATGACCGGTTCGGGATGAGGTTGCCGGGCAGCATGCCGCTGGAGGAGATCCGAAAAGCAGCAGCAGCGGCCCATGATCGCGGAGCCAAAATATATGTCAGCTTGAACAACTTGATGACGAACGACCTGCTTGAGGAGCTTTCCGTTTATGTGAAGGAGCTTGGCGGCATCGGCGTGGATGCGGTGGAATTCAATGATCCTTCCGTTCTGTTTGCCGTAAAAACCCACGCCCCGAATGTAAAGCTGCACTGGAATGCGGAAATGACGTCGACGAACTATTCCACCTCGAACTACTGGGGAAGGAAAGGAGCAACGCGTGTCATTCTGGCCCGGGAACTGAACATGGACGAGATTACGGAGATGAAGCCAAACCTTGAGATTGAAGCCCAGGTCCAAGTACACGGCATGACCAACATTTATCACTCGAAACGGAGCCTGGTTCAAAGTTATATGGCCCATCAGGGCCGTCCCGTAACCGGAAACCTCGGGAAAGAGCGCGGATTATTTCTGATTGAGGCGGAACGGGCGGAGGAAAAATATCCAATTTACGAGGATATGAACGGCACTCACATTATGAGCTCGGATGATATATGTATTTTGGAGGATCTTCATATCCTCATGAATGCCGAAATCGACAGCTTTAAGGTAGAGACGTTGTTAAAACCGCGTTCTTACAATGAAACCGTACTGCGCGTTTACCGTACGGCCATCGATTCTTATATGGCGGATCCGGAAGGATACGTCTTCCGCGAGAAGTGGATGGACGCCATCCGAAAGATTCAGGATCCGGAGCGGGAGCTGTCGTTCGGATTTTTCTACAAAGAGCAGGTTTATTGATCAGGTGGTTCAGTTGATGCAGCCTGAATACCGGACGGCTGAGTCTGCATAACAAGGAGTGAACAAGATGGGAGTTATCGAACAACCAGCCTACAAGGGCAAACGATACCGTTTGGACAAGCCGGAATTGCTTGCACCGGCGGGCAACCTTGAAAAATTGAAATTTGCCGTCCACTACGGTGCGGATGCGGTATATATCGGCGGGCAGAAATACGGCCTGCGTTCCAACGCGGACAATTTTACGTTTGAGGAAATGAGAGAAGGCGTTGAATTCGCCAAAAAATACGGGGCCAAGGTGTTTGTGGCGACCAATATCTATGCGCATAACGAGGATCTTGAGGGAATCGAGGAGTATCTGCGGAACCTGTATGACGTCGGCATCGCCGCGATTATTGCAGCAGACCCGACGATTATAGAGATTGCGCGCCGTGCGGTACCCGGGCTGGAGGTTCACCTCAGCACGCAGCAGTCGACGCTGAATTGGCAGGCGGTCAAGTTTTGGAAGGAAGAAGGTCTGCCTCGCGTCGTCCTTGGACGGGAAACAAGCTTGAAGGAAATCGCGGAGATTAAAAATCACGTCGATATCGAAATCGAGGCGTTTATTCACGGAGCCATGTGTTCTTCCTTCTCCGGGCGCTGCGTATTGTCAAACCACTTTACGGACCGGGATTCGAACAGGGGCGGCTGCTGCCAGTCCTGCCGCTGGAAGTACGACCTGTTTGAGGATACGCGCGAAGAAAATTGGATGTCCGAGGAACAAGCCGAGCTTATCCGGACCGAAGCTTCAGTTCCTTCGCCGTTTAAACCGGGCGTAACCCAAATTCCGTTGTTTCAACAAGAGGATAACGCCTTTACGATGGGCTCCAAAGACTTATGCATGCTGGAGCATATCCCGGACCTGATCGAGGCGGGGATCGACAGCTTCAAAATCGAGGGTCGGATGAAATCGATCCATTACGTGGCCACGGTCGTGAACGTCTATCGTCAGGCAATCGATTCTTATATGGCCGATCCTGAAAACTACGTGTTGAAGCCGGAATGGATCGATGAACTGAACAAGGCGGCGAACCGTCCCCTGAACACCGGATTTTTCTACGATACGCCGGATCATGAGGACCATATCTACGAGCCGGAGGAAAAAGCTGCGCCATATGATTTTGCCGGACTGGTTATGGACTATGATGCGGCAAGCGGTACAGCCCTGATACAGCAGCGAAACCACTTTAAGCCGGGACAGGAAATTGAATTTTTCGGTCCGGGGGGAACGTTCTTCAAGCAAACCGTTGGCGATATCACGGATGAAGAGGGACAGCCGCTTGATGCGGCCCGTCATCCGTTGCAGCTGATCCGCATGAAGGTGGAGCAAGCGGTTAAACCTTTTGACATGATGCGCAAACGAAAATGAATAGGTATATATTCTTATGAAACACAGAAACCCAAGCCTTCATTCGAGGCTTGGGTATTTTTTTGTGACAATAAAACTAGGTCGTTTGAATTATTTTTTTGCAAAAAGCCAAAGGAAATGCTACCCATCTGTCGAAATAAGAAGTAGTGGTTATTAGATGAGGAAAACTTCCGCAAAAAGCGGCCTGTTTCTTAGAAGTACGTCGAAGGACGTTATCTCTACAAAAAATTGATAGTGGTGGGTGACGCAGCAATGGGTGAGGTTCAAAAGCAAAATGACAAACCGAAGAAAGAAAAGAAAATAAAAAGAGCAGAGGAGGAAAGACCATAAAGCGACGCCGGAGAGCAAGGGGGAGCATTCCGGCGCGTCCAAGCTGGTTCAAATCGGAAGAAAGGCCAGGGAGATGCGGGTCAACCCGGCGAAATCGGTCGGCATAAGGTTATTTTTAATTTTTTTCATTGCTATCGTTACGTTTGTCATCGTGCTTGGTCTGATGTCCTATAGCAAGGCCAAAAGCACCATCGAGCAAAATGCGGCTAGATCCAATCAGCAAACGATTATCCAAACATCCGAGAAAATCGATATTATCCTGTCCAAATACGAAAATATGAGCAGACAAATCTTCTATGATAAAGAGCTTCAGTCCATGCTCACATCGTTTACGAGCGGTTCTCTAAGCGATTATGAGCGGTTTTCAACCGAGAAGGACATTCGGGATAAATTAACGAATCAAATCACGTCGGATTCCTATATTAGAGCCATTTCCATTATTACGCCCAAAAAAGACAAACTGATTTCAGCCGGAAGCACGGTAAAAGATATCGGTCAAATGGTGAAAGAACCATGGATGATCGAGCTGGATAAGGGAGTCAAGGCTTTGTGGATCCCGACAAGAACCGACGGAGCCTCGCCTTATTTCTCGATTGCCCGTACCCTCGGCTCAATGAACAATTTGAACGAGACGTATACCTTTATCATTGACTTGAATTCAACGGTGATTAATCAGCAGCTGAAGGGTGTTAATCTCGGATCCGAGGGTCAAATTCAGCTGATATCGAGTGATCAGAAGATTGTTTCCGCGAACAATGAAAGCCTGAACGGCTCCAATTCCCTTTGGACTTTCATGAAGAAGGAACCCGAGAACAAAAAAACAGGCAGCCTGTCGGCAATGGATGCAAACGGAAGAGACGTATTGGCCGTATACAATACATTGGACGTTAACGATTGGAAGCTCGTCGGCACGGTGCAGACGGAAGAGCTCACGAAGGATGCCAAAGGCATTTTGCAAATTACGCTGTGGGCCGCTTTAGCGGATGCGCTGATTGCCATCCTGATCGGCGTCTGGATGGTCCGCATGATTGCCAAGCCGCTTGGAAAACTCAGCCTTCTTATGAAGGAAGGGGCAAAAGGAAATCTGAACGTGCGGACGACGCATCAGTCCAGGGACGAAATCGGCCAGTTGTCCGCCAGCTTTAATGAAATGATGGAGCAGATTACGGAACTCGTTCAGCAGACGAACAATACGGCGCAGGACGTTTTGAATACGGCGGCAGAACTGAGTGATGCCTCCAAGAAAACGGCTCTTTCCGCGAAGGAAATCGCCGTGGCCACCGAGGAGATCGCCAACGGGGCAAGCAGCCTGGCCGTGGAAGCCGAGCGCGGAAGCGATCTGACAGGAAACATCTCGAGACAGATGCAGGTCGTGGTGGCAGCGAACGACGAGATGGGCAAATCGGCCCGTCATGTCGAAAGCTCGAGCGAGCTCGGAACGAAGCATCTGAGCGACCTGCTCGATAAAACGCATCAAACCGAGGACATGACCCGTGCGATGATGAAAAAGGTTGACGGATTGAAGGAAACGACTTCCTCTGTCGTGAAAGTGCTGGATGTGCTGCAGAACATAACGAAACAGACCAACATTCTGTCACTTAACGCAACGATTGAAGCGGCTCGCGCCGGCGCGGCAGGCCGCGGATTCATGGTCGTCGCGGACGAAATCCGCCAGCTGGCCGATCAATCGCGCCAGTCCATCGATATGGTCAGCCAGATTACCGAGCGGATCATGACGGAAATGAATGAAACGGTCCAGGTTCTTCTGGACGCTAACCCGTTGTTTAAAGCGCAGATGGATTCGGTGAAAGAAACGAATGATATATTTGTATCCGTTCAGCAGCAGATGGTCGAGTTTATTGAGCGGCTGGATTCCGTGACCGATTCCATCGAAGGCTTGAACCAGTCGCAGCTCGTTCTCTCCGAAGCGATGAGCAACGTAAGCGCCGTAGCGGAAGAGTCCTCGGCGACTTCGGAAGAAGTTGCATCCTTGAGCAGCGAACAGCAGAGTGTCAGCAACCAGCTTGTAAATCTGTCCACCAAGCTCGAGAATGTATCCAATGAACTGAAAGAAACGTTATCCAGGTTCACATTGTAAGTCGCGTTTATAAGGGGCTGTCCCTCTGGTCAATGGACCTTTTGGGACAGCCCCTTCGTATTATTAGGTCAACCAGAGTTTACTGGTTGGTCTTTTTTATTGGTTGCTTTACGATGGTGGTAGCCGGGAGAACGTGACAGCCCCTGGGGGGGAACCCCGTGAAAAAAAACAGTTCTCTCACTATCGCCTTCTACCATGTTTGAGCTGGTTGAGGCAAATGACCTCGTATAACAAGCATTTTTAAAGCGAAATGTTCCCTATGGCCGAGATCAATTGATTTTGCATTCACCAAAAGGATTTGAACGATTGTTTCAAACTTTAATGGAATTAGAAGTTAAGACAAATCGGAAGCCCGTTGTTATCTTGGAACCAACAGGGCACTACCATCGTGTCCTTGTTAACTATTTACAAAGCGTAGGATATGAGACCATTCTCGTTAATCCCCTGCAGGCACAACGCGCTCGAAGAACGAATCTACGTAAAGTGAAGACGGATGCATCAGACGCTTGGCATCTGGGGGATTTATACTACCAGGAGGAGAGTTGGCTTGTTCATCCGAGTCCTAAAGAATCGTTAATGGACTTACAGTTCATAACTAGACAACACGAGTTTATTACTAGTCTTTACCTTCAAGCGAAGTTGAATACGCGGACGCTGGTCGATCAGGTATTTCCAAGCTATGAAGGTGTATTTAAAGATCTATTCTCAAAAACGTCATTAAACTTACTAGAAATGTGTCTCTCGCCAAAAGGCATTGAGGAGCGAGACCATAATACTTGGGCTGCGGTCGTAAGAGAATCCACTAAAGCTGCTCGTTCTGAAGATTGGATGAACCGTAAGATTGAGCATTTAAACGTAGCTATAAAGGATAATCCTGTTATGCATGTCCCATATGGATTAGAAATGGCTCTACGCAGTATGCTAACGGTTATCCGTGACTTGCAAAACCAACTAGCTGAACTAGAAAAAATCATATTAGAACTGTCTGAAACGATAGCAGAAGTTCAACTTTTAGAATCCATTCCAGGAGTAGGTACAAAGCTGGCAACCTCTATTGCTGCTGAAATTGGTGATGCTTCGCAGTTTCGGCATCCGAAGCAACTAGTAGCTTATGCTGGCCTTGATCCCAGTGTCTTTAGTTCAGGCAAGTTTGTAGCAACGCAAAACCGAATAACAAAACGTGGCTCCAAACGATTAAGACGTGCAGTTTATTTAGCAGTAACCTGTGGTCTACGAGGAGATCTAAATCTCCGTATCAGAGAGTACTATGACAAGAAAAAAAAGTGAAGGGAAGCCCCATAAAGTAGCTGTGATTGCTTGCGCCAACAAGTTATTACATCACATCTACGCTATGCTCAAAAAAGGCAACCCTACACTTTATAGTCCCGAAATCCATAAACTTCCATTTATATGGAGGTTTATTTCGTATGCTTTCTTACAGTATAACAAATTTCTTTCGCTTCAAATAGCTTGACTTGACAAACCATTAGCTGGTTTTTTGCTCAAGCGATAATCTTCGTCTTTTTCGCGTTGTCCGAGGAGCGCTTGATCAAGCTGCTAAGCGGCTTCTTGAGGGCAAGCGCGATAAACAGATTGATGGCGATAAACCCAGCCAGGAATAAAATATCTTTTATCGCTGTTTGCCACAATATGCCTCCAACCGCCTCGCGCAGGAGGCTGATGGCATATGTAAACGGCATGAAGGGATTAATCGCCTGGAAGAACGGCGAGGTCATGCTGACCGGGAATGTGCCCCCGGAGCTGGAGAACTGGAATACCATGAAGACAATCGCGATTCCTTTACCCGCATTGCCGAATACGGACAGCAGTGTGTAGGTAATGGTCACGAATACCGTGCTCACCAGCATGGCGAACAAAACAAACCATAATTTATCCGCCGCGTAAGCCTTCAGAATGAAAATATTTCCGAGGGATACGCATAACGCCTGCATTATGCCAATGGACAGGAAGGTTGCCAGACGTCCAAGGTATAGCTGATAGCCGCGGTAACTTCCGGTCGGATTATCGGCATCGGGACGAAACAGCGAGATTAACAGGGTGGCGCCTACCCATAAGGCAAGCACGCAATAAAACGGCGACATGGCCGATCCGTAGTTGGGGATGGGATATAACTGATTCTCTTTAATCTTCACCGGACTGGCTAAAAACTCGCTTTCCTTCCGAATGTCACCGCGGAGCAGCCTTGCAAGCTCGGCAAAGTTGTTGCTGTGCTCGACCTCCCTAAGCTTATCGGCCGCTTTGCGGACAGCCGATTCCAGTTGCGGCAGATCATCGCGGACAAGTCCCGCAACATGGTGAACCCCTTGCTCCACCTGAGGCAGCTGATGTTTGACGAAATTGGACGCTTTTACGATCTCGGCTTCAGCCGCCGGTAGATCTTTCTTCACAAAAGCAGCGGCTTTATCAAGCTTCTCCCCAATTTTAGGCAGATCATGGCTTACGAAAAGGGCTGCTTTATCGACCGCTTTTTCAAAAGCTTCCGCTTTTCGCTGCAAGGTTTCCGCAACTTCGCGGAACTTGGTTTTTGCCGCCGGCAGTTCCGCTTGCAGACGTAAAAGCTCTTCCTGGCCGAATTCAAGCCCTTCCTTAGCCGAATTCAAAATTACGGCTATCTCTGGCAGCCTGTCTTTGGCGGATTGAAGCGTTTCAGACGAGACCGAAGCCGCCATTCGAAGTTTCTCGAGCGCCTGGTTGATTGCCGGGACAAATTCGCTGTCATACCGCCCAAGCAGTTGATCAAGAAAACGGGAGACTTCGGCAGATGCCGCATGCAGGCGTTCCACAATTTCCCTTGGCGGCGTTTCATTCCTCAGCATGGCTTCTTTCACGATGGCAAGCAGCTGGAGTTGGGTGTTCAGTTTTGCGGATATGGCGTCCAGCCGATCGATCTTATCCTGCAGGAGCCTGCTTGGCAAATAGCCGTTAAGCCTGTCAAGCAGATTTCCTAGGTGATCCACGATCCGAAGGGCAATGGCAAGGCGGTCCGATATCCTTTGCAAATCCTCCGGGGTAGGGAGCGATTCCCAATCGACATTCGTCAGTCTGGATGATACATGCTCTACCGCATCGGCAATTTGTTTCAGCATCGTCAAGTTTTCCTTGACTGCCGGAGCTATGGATTGGAAGGCCTCCTGATTCGCTTTCAGAAAAGCCGACAGCTCGTCCGCAAATTCCACTCCATTTGAAGCCATGCTATCTAAATCCGTTAACCGGCCTTGGGCGGCCGATACGATTCCCAGCGCTTTATAACTTCTCTCAATCGCTTCATCGAAGGTTTGGCTAACCTTGTCAAAGTGGCCGTCCGCTGCCTGAATCCGGCCGACAGCCTCCTTCATTTGCGGAAGCTTTTGCTGTATGACCAGCACTTCTTGGGCGGCACTGCTGATTTGGGGCCAATACCGCTGAAGTTTTACCACATATTGGGCAGCCTCCGTTATTTCGGGCAGCTTCTCTTCCAACTCGACGATGCGCTGAGCTTTGTCCGTAATCTCCGGCAATTTGCTCTCTACTTCAAGGACTTTCTGACCTGCGGCATGAATGGCCGGGAGCTTGCTCTCCAAAGCGAAGATGCCGCTTTCGATTTTTCGGATCGTAGGGAGCTGTTCCTGAAGCTCTACGCCTGCCTCCTTGAGCCTTTTCAGCACGGATTCGCTTACGGCCTCCGTAAAGTTCTCGTTAATCTGCTTCGTAATCGCCGAAATGCCGGAGCCCGTGATTTTGGGAGCAATCGCATTTATTTTTTCATTGACCGTATAGATGACTTCGGGGCGATCCAATCTCCCCTCGATGATTCCCGTAATTTTAGCCGAAAAGTCGGGGGGAACGAGCAGGCTTGCATAATAATCTCCCTTCTCGACTCCTCTCATCGCTTCTTCCTCGGTAACGAACTTCCACCCGAGCTTCGTATTCTTTTTCAGATTCTCCACAAGGTCCGTTCCAATATTGAGCGTCTTGCCCTCGACAACGGCGCCCTTGTCAAGACTCGTTACCGCGACCGTAATTCCCTGCGTATTCTTGTAGGGGTCCCATACGGACTTGATATTGATCCAGTCGTACAAGCCAGGTAAAAGAATAATGGCCAGCACCAGTAAAATTCCGGTTGGAACGCGTAAAATATTTACCCAGTCTGTCTTGAAAATTTGCCAAATGTTTCGCATCGTTATACCGCCTATTCTTGACGTTGGTTATCGAAAATCAAAGTATAGTTTAGCATTAAAGGAAAAGAAAATGGAAGATGCCGCCGGCTCATAAATATTTTATTTTTTTTTAAATAGTAATTCAAAGCTGTTTTACCCCAGCAAGGGAGGATTAAACATGAAGAGGTGCTGAACATGGCTTCATCCCTCCGAATGTCAAGTTGCTTAGGCACGAACCGTTTTTTTCGGAGGGGGATAAAAACAACTTGTTCCTTTCGCTTCCTATCGTGAGTGAATGCTGAAATAGTACAAATCATTGGATACATTGTACATGGTTCATTCGCTATTTTTACGGCATATTTATCTGTGTTAGTGATTGAATCCGTAGGAGATGAGTACAAATTATGAGCATAGAAAAAAAATCAGGACACGTATATTCAGCAAATGTTCTCGGACCGCATCGGCGGTTCGAATTACGGTAAAGATACCGCCATCTATAAATTCGAAAAAATCAAAAGAGCCAAGGCGGCGGCCAAAAGGGACTTCCCGAATATCGAGTTGATCGATATGGGGGTGGGCGAACCGGACGAAATGGCCGATGCCGGAATTGTGCGGAAGCTGGCTGAGGAGGCGGCCAAACCGGAAAACCGGGGGTATGCCGACAACGGGATTCCCGAGTTCAAACAGGCGGCCGTCCGGTACCTGAAGCGGGTGTTTGACGTTGACGGCTTGGATCCGGACACGGAGGTTTTGCACTCGATCGGCTCCAAACCCGCCCTGGCCATGCTGCCCTCCTGTTTCATCAACCCGGGGGACGTGACGATTATGACGGTACCGGGGTATCCGATTCTCGGCACCCACACCAAATACCTGGGCGGGGAAGTCTACACGGTGGAACTTAAAAAAAGAAAATGCCTTTTTACCGGACCTGAGCTCCATTCCGGAGAATATAGCGGAACGGGCAAAGCTGCTGTACCTGAACTATCCCAACAATCCGACCGGGGCGAGCGCTACGGTGGAGTTTTTCGAAGAGGTTGTGGCATGGGCTCGCAAATACCGTGTGGTGGTGGTGCATGATGCGCCTTACGCCGCGCTTACCTACGACGGCCTGAAGCCTTTAAGCTTCCTCTCGGTTCCGGGGGCGATGGACGTCGGCGTCGAACTGCACTCGCTTTCCAAATCCTATAACATGACCGGCTGGCGGATCGGCTTCATTGCCGGAAACCCGCTTGTCGTCAAAGCATTCGGGGACGTGAAGGACAATAACGATTCTGGGCAGTTTATCGCCATTCAGAAGGCGGCCGCTTGGGGGCTGGATCACCCGGAGATTACGGAAAAAATCGCGGAGAAGTACTCCCGGCGCCACGATATGCTCGTATCGGTATTGAACGAAATCGGCTTCAAGGCCGAGAAGCCGAAAGGATCCTTTTTCCTCTACGTGGAAGCTCCTAAGGGCATTAAAGGAGGCCGCCGGTTTGAATCCGGCGAGGATTTCTCGCAGTATCTCATCCGGGAAAAACTTATATCGACGGTACCGTGGGACGACGCGGGGCATTTCGTGAGGTTTTCCGTAACATTTCTCGCTGATGGGGAAGATGACGAGAAGCGGGTGATCGCGGAAATCCGCAGGCGCCTCAGCGATTTGGAATTCGATTTTTAACCATGTCGAGCTTTGGCGATAATAATGCTCACCATGCTTGACAACCCGGATGGGGTCTGTCATAATGCAAGTAATCGAATAGCACCTTTAAATCAGTCCCGTGAGGCTGGCAAGGTAACGTGAACCGAGGTTCATGACATGGAAGCATCTTTTTGTCTGAGGACAAATAGATTGTACTTCGCCGTATTTCTCTGTGTACATGAGATCAATACTCCTTGCCAACGCGGCAAGGAGTTTTTTAGTACATGAAACGCCGCCGCCCCTCCAAGGACGACGGGCGTTTTTTTCTTGGCCTCATACAGAGATTGATGGATAAGGGCTATATCACAAGGAGGGTTAGACGATGAGTAACGAACAACATGTGATTATGGATGAAACGGCGATCCGCCGTGCCCTGACAAGGATTGCCCATGAAATTTTGGAAAAGAACAAAGGGATTGAGGATTGCGTCCTCATCGGGATCCGGACTAGAGGCGTATACCTGGCCCAGCGGATCGCGGAACGCATCAACGAGATTGAGGGCACGCCGATCCCCTGGGGGGAAATCGACGTGACTTCCTACAGGGACGACCGCAAGGCTGCTTCCGGCGAACATGCCGAAGGAGCAAAGCTGACTCCCGAGCATCTCAACGTACACGACAAGAAAGTCATCCTGTTCGATGACGTTTTATACACGGGCCGCACGATCCGCGCCGCGCTCGACGCTTTGATGGACTGCGGAAGGCCGCGGATGATCCAACTGGCGGTGCTGGCCGACCGGGGACACCGGGAGCTGCCGATCCGGCCTGACTTTATCGGCAAGAACGTGCCGACCTCCAAACAGGAGGAGATTATGGTTGCTCTTTCGGAAATCGACGGCAAGGACGAAGTAACCATCTCGCAAAGAGAGGAACGATGACAATGATGACCGCAACCTCCATTAAAGAAAGAAGCCTCCTTGGACTGAAGGACCTTAGCCGGGATGAAATTTTGTCGATTTTAAACCGCGCGGCCTACTGGGAAGGACAGAACCAAAAAGTGGTCCCGGCCTTGAACCAAAAATTCGTGGTGAACATGTTTTTTGAAAACAGCACAAGAACCCGCTTTTCCTTCGAGATGGCCGAAAAACGCCTGGGAGCCGAAGTGATGAACTTTGAAGCGGGAGTATCCAGCGTGGAAAAAGGGGAGTCCATCTACGATACGGTACGGACTCTCGAATCTCTCGGCGTAGACGCGGGCGTCATTCGGTTAAAGCCGGTCGGCGTGCTGCAGGAGCTGGCCCAGTCGATCTCCATACCGCTGGTCAATGCAGGAGACGGCAATAACGAGCATCCGACGCAAGCGCTGCTGGACCTGTACACGATGAAGAAAACATTCGGCGATTTAAAAGGGCTGACGGTATCCATCATCGGAGACATCAGGCACAGCCGGGTCGCAAGATCGAACGTATGGGCCCTGCATAAGTTTGGAGCGAAAGTGCAGCTCTGCGCCCCTGACTCGATGGTATCCAACACGCTCAAAGAGCACGCAACCTATGTCAGCATGGATGAGGCGTTGAAGGCGGATGTGGTCATGATGCTCCGCGTTCAGCTCGAGCGTCACAACCAAGGGCTGTTCAAATCAACCGCCGATTACCGCCAGCATTACGGTTTGACGGAAGATCGGGCTGCAAGCCTGTCCGGACATACAATCATTATGCACCCGGCTCCGGTGAACCGGAACGTGGAAATCGATGATGCGGTCGTGGAGTGTCCGCGGTCGATGATATTCCAGCAGATGACGCACGGAGTTCCGATTCGGATGGCGGTTATGGAAAGGGCCATGAAGGGCTGATTCAACTTTTTGGCCTCTTTGTTCTGAGAAAATTTTAATAAATATACACAAAAATGAATTATTATTATACAATATACAAGAAGCGGTGCTTCTGCAGCGGGAGGGATATAAAGTGCTACAAATCATAAAGAATGCCAATGTGATCAACGAGCAAGGACAGCTGGAGCGCAAACATATCGTTATCGAGGACGGCGTCATCCAATCCATCGCTGGCGTAGAGCAGGAACTGCCCGAAACCGTCGGCTCCAGCAGCATCGATGCCAAGGGAAAGCTGGTCACACCGGGATTCATCGATATGCATGTGCACTTGAGAGAGCCGGGTTTTGAGCATAAGGAGACGATCGAAAGCGGAAGCCGCTCCGCGGTGAAGGGCGGATTTACCACGATCGCTTGCATGCCCAATACCAAGCCGGTGACGGATAACCCGGAGACCGTGGCCCTGGTTCTGGAAAAAGCGAGGCAGGCAGGGCTTGCCAAGGTTCTGCCCTATGCGGCCATCACGAAGAACGAGCTTGGTCGCGAACTCACCGATTTTGAGGCGCTGAAAGCAGCGGGAGCGATCGGGTTTACCGATGACGGCGTAGGCGTGCAGAACGCCCAGATGATGAAAGATGCGATGAGAAAAGCGGCCGCTCTCGGCATGCCGGTCATCGCGCACTGCGAAGACGAGTCCCTGGTGAAGGGTGCCTGCGTAACGGAAGGGAAATTCGCCGAGCGCCACGGCCTGAAAGGCATTCCGAACGAATCCGAAGCGATCCATGTCGGACGCGATATCCTTCTGACGGAAGCAACCGGAGTCCATTACCACGTATGCCACGTCAGCACTGAACAATCCGTACGGCTTATCCGCCAGGCCAAAGCCATCGGGATTTCCGTAACGGCGGAGGTATGCCCGCACCATCTGGTCCTCTCGGATGAGGACATTCCGGGCCTGGACGCCAACTGGAAGATGAATCCGCCGTTGAGATCTCCGCGGGATGTGGAAGCTTGCATTGAGGGTTTGCTGGACGGAACGCTCGACATGATCGTGACCGACCATGCGCCGCACAGCGAGGAAGAAAAAGCAAAAGGGATGGAACTCGCGCCGTTTGGAATCGTCGGGTTCGAAACCGCCTTTCCGCTGCTGTACACCAAGTTTGTGGCTACCGGTAAATGGGAGCTGTCCATGCTGGTCAAGCGGATGACCAGCGATCCGGCGCGGGTGTTCGGGCTGGATACCGGGGTTCTGAAGGCGGGGGCTCCGGCGGACCTCACGCTGATCGATCTGGAGAAGGAAAAGGAAGTCGATCCGGGCACCTTCGCGACAAAGGGCCGCAACACGCCATTCACGGGCTGGAAGCTGAAAGGCTGGCCGGTGATGACCTGGGTGAACGGCGAGGTGAAATGGTCCGAAGGAAACGGATTTGAGTAGAGTAACGTTTAGGCACATGCCGATATAAAATATTTTACACATAGATGACAGGAGTGAGTGGAATGCAGGCACAGGCTAGATTGTTGCTGGAGGACGGCACGCTGTTCAGCGGAAAGGCCTTCGGCGCGGATGCCGAAATGACCGGCGAGGTAGTTTTCAACACAGGAATTACGGGATATCAGGAGGTGTTGTCGGATCCGTCCTACTGCGGACAGATCGTCACGATGACCTATCCTCTGATCGGCAACTACGGCATCACGCGGGATGACTTTGAGGCGATCCGGCCGTTTGTGCACGGTTTCGTGGTCCGCCGGCATGAGCCTGTACCAAGCAACTGGCGCGCCCAGTACAGCGTGGACACTTTATTGAAGGAATACGGTATCCCGGGCATCAGCGGCATCGACACGCGGATGTTGACGCGGATTATCCGTCACCACGGCACGATGAAAGGGATCTTGACGACCTCCGCCAAACCGGTTGAAGAGCTGATGGAAATGCTGAACGATACATCGATCCCGCAGCTGCGAAACCAGGTTGCACGGACGTCCACGCCGCAAATGTTCGCAAGCCCTGGTGAAAAAGAGCGCATCGTTCTCGTTGACTTCGGGGCGAAGAGCGGAATCCTGCGGGAGCTGACGTCCCGCGGCTGCGACGTCATCGTTGTGCCCCACGACACGACGGCGGACGAAATCCGCGGCCTGCATCCGGACGGCATTCAATTATCCAACGGGCCCGGGGACCCGAAAGACGTTCCTTACGCGGTGGAGATGATCAAAGAGCTGCTCGGCGAATATCCGATCTTCGGCATCTGCCTTGGCCACCAGCTGTTTGCGCTCGCTTCCGGCGCCGATACGGAAAAGCTGAAATTCGGCCATCGCGGCGGAAACCATCCGGTCAAAGAACTGTCCAGCGGACGCTGCTATATCACTTCGCAAAACCATGGGTACACCGTAAACGAGGAATCCATCGCGGGTACGGACCTTGAAATCACCCATATCAACAACAACGACAAAACGATCGAAGGACTGAAGCATAAGAAATACCCGGCCTTCTCGGTGCAGTATCATCCGGAAGCCGCGCCGGGACCGCACGACAGCAGTTACTTGTTCGATGAATTCCTCGCCATGATTGAACAGCACAAAAAAAATGAAGTACGGAAGCCGCGTCAAGCGGTTCTGGCCGCAGCCGTGAAAGGAGCTCGCTAACATGCCTAAAAATGATAAGTTGAAAAAAATTCTGGTCATCGGCTCCGGCCCGATCGTCATCGGTCAGGCGGCGGAATTTGACTATGCCGGAACGCAGGCCTGTCAGGCCTTGAAAGAAGAAGGCATCGAGGTTGTCCTGATCAACAGCAATCCGGCCACGATCATGACGGACACGAATATGGCGGACAAAGTGTACATCGAGCCGATCACGCTCGAATTCGTCACCCAGATCATCCGCCAGGAGCGTCCTGACGGACTGCTTCCGACACTGGGCGGACAAACGGGCCTGAACATGGCCGTCGAGTTGGCCCGCGCGGGGATTCTGGAGCAGGAAAACGTGAAGCTGCTCGGCACGCAGCTGGATTCGATCGAAAAGGCGGAGGACCGCGACTTGTTCCGCGAGCTGATGCGCGAGTTGGAGCAGCCCGTGCCCGAGAGCACGATCGTAACGACGCTGGAGGAAGCGCTCGATTTTGCCGGGGAGATCGGCTATCCCCTCATCGTCCGCCCTGCGTACACGCTCGGCGGCACCGGCGGCGGCATTTGCGCGAACGAGGAAGAGCTGCGCGAGACGGTATCCTCGGGGATCCGCTACAGCCCGATCAATCAATGCCTGATCGAAAAGAGCATTGCCGGCATGAAGGAAGTCGAGTACGAAGTTATGCGCGATGCGAACGACAACTGCATTGTCGTGTGCAACATGGAGAACTTCGACCCGGTAGGCGTGCACACGGGCGACAGCATCGTCGTGGCGCCAAGCCAGACGCTCTCCGACCGCGAGTACCAAATGCTGAGATCGGCTTCGCTGAAAATCATCCGCGCCCTGAACATCGAGGGCGGTTGCAACGTACAGTTTGCGCTGGACCCGAACAGCTATCAATACTATGTCATTGAAGTAAATCCGCGGGTAAGCCGTTCTTCGGCCCTGGCTTCGAAAGCAACAGGCTATCCGATCGCCAAAATGGCGGCCAAAATCGCCATGGGCTACACCCTTGACGAGATCGTAAACCCGGTTACGGGACAAACCTACGCATGCTTTGAGCCGACACTGGATTACATCGTCAGCAAAATCCCGCGCTGGCCGTTCGACAAATTCATTTCGGCCAACCGCAAGCTCGGAACGCAGATGAAAGCGACCGGCGAAGTGATGGCCATAGGCCGGACCTTCGAGGAATCGATCCATAAAGCGGTCCGCTCGCTGGAGATCGGCGTGCACCGCCTTGATCTGAAAGGCGCGGAGGAATTAAGCGACGAGGTGCTGAAGCAGCGCCTGGTTCAGGCCGACGACGAGCGGATGTTCCTGATCGCCGAGCTTTTCGCCGCGGGTACGAGCTGCAGGAAATCCAAGACCTGACCAGCATTGATTGGTGGTTCCTCGACAAGATTGAAGGCCTGATCCGTTTTGAGAACCATATCCGCAGCGAAGCCGCCCTGACGTATGAAACCTTGTACGAAGCCAAACGTCTGGGCTTTACGGACCGCGCGATCGCGGAGCTGAGAGCCGAAGCCAAGGCATCCACGCATAAGACGGAGGAATCGATCCGGTTCCTGCGCCATGAACACGGCCTGCGTCCGGTGTACAAAATGGTAGATACGTGCGCGGCTGAATTCGAAGCCTCCACGCCTTACTATTACTCCACATACGAGACTGAAAACGAAGTGATCGAGACGGCCAAGGAAAAGATTATCGTCCTCGGCTCCGGTCCGATCCGGATCGGCCAAGGCATCGAATTCGACTACTCCACCGTGCATGCGGTGTGGGCGATTCAAAAAGCCGGTTATGAAGCGGTCATCATTAACAACAACCCGGAAACGGTATCGACGGACTTCAACACCTCCGACCGTCTCTACTTTGAGCCGCTTTTCTTCGAGGATGTCATGAACGTCATCGAGCAGGAGAAGCCGGTTGGCGTCATCGTGCAATTCGGCGGACAGACGGCCATCAACCTGGCGGCTCCGCTCAGCAAAGCAGGCGTGAACATTCTTGGAACAAGCCTGGAAAGCATCGACGAAGCGGAGAACCGGAAGAAGTTCGAAGCGCTGCTGTCCCGCCTGAACATCGCCCAGCCGAAAGGCAGCACGGTAACGTCCGTGGATGAAGCGGTGGGAACGGCTCAATCGCTCGGTTATCCGGTGCTGGTGAGACCTTCCTACGTGCTCGGCGGACGGGCGATGGAGATCGTATATTCCGACAGCGAGCTGCTGAGCTACATGGAACAGGCCGTGAAGATCAATCCGGAGCATCCGGTGCTGATCGACCGCTACATGCTCGGCAAGGAAGTGGAGGTTGACGCGATCTGCGACGGAGAGACGGTGCTGATCCCGGGCATCATGGAGCACGTGGAACGCGCAGGGGTTCACTCCGGCGACTCCATCGCGGTTTATCCGCCACAGTATCTTACGGATGAGCTGAAAACGAAAATTACGGAAATTACGATCAAGATCGCCAAAGAGCTGAAAACCTACGGTCTTGTGAACATCCAGTTCGTGATTTACAAAAACGAAGTGTATGTCATCGAGGTAAATCCGCGTTCCTCCAGAACGGTTCCGTTCCTGAGCAAAGTAACGGGCATCCCGATGGCGAACCTGGCTACCCAGGCCATTCTGGGTACGAAGCTGAAGGATCTCGGCTACGAGGAAGGCATGTGGCCGGAAAGCGAGCATGTATCGGTCAAAGTGCCGGTGTTCTCCTTTGCGAAGCTGCGCCGCGTGGAACCTACGCTGGGTCCTGAAATGAAGTCTACGGGCGAGGTTATGGGACGCGACGTGAAGTACGCCAAAGCGCTGTACAAAGGGCTCATCGGCGCCGGCATGAAAATTCCGTCGACAGGCGCAATCATCGCGACGATCGCCGATAAAGATAAGGCAGAAGCCGCAGAGCTGCTGAAAGGATTCCACAAGCTGGGTTACAAGATTATTGCTACCGGCGGTACCGCGGCCGCGCTCAAGGAAGCGGGCCTCGACGTTACGACCGTCAACAAGCTGTCCGAAGGCACGCCGAACATCCTCGATATGATCCGGACGGGCGAAGCGAACTTTGTCTTCAACACCCTGACCAAAGGAAAAACGCCTGAGCGCGACGGCTTCCGGATCCGCCGCGAAGCGGTGGAGAACGGCGTCGTCTGCATGACCTCCTTGGATACGGTACGCGAGCTCCTTACGATGCTGGAGACGATCAACTTCTCCTCCGAAGCCATGCCGGTATAACCAAAAAGGGGAGGGGTATGATGAACACCGCTTATGAACGAATGGCGGGCCGCCTGATGGTGGCCCTGGATTATCCGGATGCCGGTCAGGCATCCGCTCTGGTCCGCCAGCTTACGGGCATTCCGTGTTACATGAAGGTCGGAATGCAGCTTTTTTATGCGGCAGGTCCTGATTTTGTACGTGATTTGAAAGAAAGAGGTTACTCCGTTTTCCTTGATCTGAAAATGCATGACATCCCGAATACGGTGAAGGGCGGATCGCACAGCGTGACCCGGCTCGGCGTGGATATGTTCAATGTCCATGCCGCAGGCGGCCTCGATATGATGCAGGCAGCCAAAGCCGGGGCAGAAGCCGCCGTGGCGGAAACCCCGGGCCTTGCCATGCCCGTGATCATTGCGGTAACGCAGCTGACAAGCACCAGCCAAGCGGTAATGAATGAGGAAATCGGCATACCCGGTTCGGTTGAAGACGCGGTCGTCCGATACGCTTCGCTTGCCAAAGAAGCGGGACTGCACGGGGTCGTTGCTTCCTCCCTGGAGGTGGGAGCGATTGCTGCCGCATGCGGTCCGGACTTTAAAACGGTAACCCCGGGCATCCGCCCCTCAGGGAGCGGGGCGGGAGATCAGGCCCGGGTCCTGACGCCGGGACAGGCTATGGAACGAGGAAGCCATTACCTGGTGGTCGGCCGCCCGATTACGGCGTCGACCGACCCGAGACAAGCGGCGGAACAAATCATAGAGGAGATGATGTCGGTATGAGTACATTGAACGAGATTCCACAACAAATTGCATCCTACCTGTTAAAGATTGAAGCGGTGGCCCTGCGGCCGCACCAGCCGTTCACATGGACTTCGGGCATCAAATCTCCTATCTATTGCGATAACCGGCTCACGATGTCCTACCCGGAAATCCGCGATTATATTGCCGAATCCTTCGCATCCGTCATCCGCGAGTCGTATCCGGATGCCGAGGTGATTGCCGGAACGGCAACCGCCGGCATTCCGCATGCAGCCTGGGTGTCCCAGAAGCTGAACCTGCCGATGGCCTATATCCGGGATAAAGCGAAGGGCCATGGCAAGGAAAATATGATCGAGGGCCTGATCAAGCCGGGACAAAAAGTCGTCGTGATCGAAGATTTGATCTCCACGGGCGGCAGTTCCATCAAAGCGGCGCAGGCGGTACAGGCTGCGGGGGCCGAGGTTTTGGGCGTCCTGGCGATTTTCAGCTATCAGCTGGACAAAGCGGTCCAAGCTTTTGCGGATGCGGGGATTCCGCTCCAGAGCCTGTCGAATTACACGGCTTTGACCGAAGTAGCCGTAAAAGAAGGAATCATCCGGGAGGATGATCTGGAGCTGCTTCAATCCTTCAGAAAAAATCCGGCCGCTTACGGAGGGCAATAAATATTAGCGTGTTTGATGGCTAAGGTTTCATCGGCTAGGTTCGATGAAACCTTGGCCTTTTTTTTCGGGCAGTTTGTCTTCTTCCGTTACTTGCCGGGCATGGGGTGAGCAGTGCATCGTCGGCTAAAAATCGATCCGTGTTTTTGTTTCCAATGCAGTCTTTGGTTTTATTCAATATACTTATTTCTGTAATTGAGTATAAAATATTCTTGACTCTCTGCGGAAACAGAGGAATAATACGTACTATAAATTAGATTATAGTATAAATGGGGTGTCCCTATGTTAGCAGTAGAAGCTATGGGAATAAGTAAGATGTACGGGACGAAACGCGGCGTTACCGACCTGAACATGGAGGTGAAGCAGGGAGAAGTTTTCGGTTTCATTGGACCGAACGGAGCCGGAAAGTCCACAACAATCCGGATGATCATGCAGCTGTTGTATCCCAACTCAGGAAAATTGAAAGTACTTGGGACGGAATTGGATCGGGAAAAGCCGGAGCTGCGCCGACGGATCGGATATCTTCCTTCCGAAATTGTGTTCTATCCCCAAATGAGCGGCAAACAGGCGTTGGAGCTTACGGCTCGGGCTCACGGACTGAAACTTGCGAACACGCCGGCGATGGAATATGCGGAGAGGCTTCAATGGGATCCGGAGCAGCGCGTGAAGTCGTATTCGCTCGGAAACCGGAAGAAGCTGGGCATTATCCTTTCGCTGCTTCACCGGCCGGAGCTTCTTATTTTGGACGAACCGACCTCGGGATTGGATCCGCTTGTACAAAGAGAGCTGTTTTCATTGCTGTCGGAGTTGAACGCGCAGGTGGGCATGACGATTTTTTTTCTCGACCCACGTCCTGTCCGAAGTGGAAAAACTCTGCGACCGTGTGGCCTTTATCAAGGAAGGGCGGCTTCTCCGCGTATCCGGTTTGGAGGAGCTGGCCAAGGATCGGAGCCATAAAATTTCGGTTCAGTTTGCAACCCCCGGGGACCAGCGCGACCTATACGGTTTACGAGACCTTGATCCCTTGATCGAATATGACGGGACCCACCATTTTTTTTGACGCCGGAAACTCGCTGCAGGCCGTACTGTCGAAGCTGTCGGAACTTCCGGTCATCGATCTTACGGTTAGGCGTCCGACCATCGAAGAACTGTTCATGAGCGATTATCGTTCCGTTGACGGAGAGGAGAATGGACAATGAATTGGAACATGGTTTCCCATGAGCTTCGCCAGAACCGGCGGCCCTTTTTGACCTGTCTTGCGGTTACGCTGATCTTCATCCTTCTGCTGCTGGGAAAAGCGGACGCCTTCGTAAATAATCCGGAAATGGAACAGCTGATCAAGGGATTGCCGAACGGATTGCTGAAGGCATTCGGAATCAAACCGGAGAGCTTTCAAACCTTTGAGGGTTACCTAGCCACGCAGGTATTTCCTTATTTTATGGTCATCCTTTCATCCTTTGCGGCGGCTTGGGCTGCCGGCAGCATTTCCAAGGAGAGGGAACGGGGAACCGGGGAATATTTGTTTTCCCTGCCTTACAGCAGAGCCGTCATTTTCTGGTCCAAGGCAGTGGCTCACTGGCTGCATATGACACTCGTATTCGGGGCGGGCACCGGGCTGTTGTTTCTCCTTGCAGGGACGTCGGGCTTATCGGTCGAAACCGGACATATGCTGGTATTGTTATTTGCGGGTTATCTTTTGACCTTGTCGTTTATGGGCATTGGTTATGCCCTTACATCCTGGCTGCCTTCCGATCGGACCGCCGTGTCGCTGGGCGCAGGAATCGCGGTCATGGCATTCCTGCTTAATCTTTTATCCGGAAGCAGCGAGATGATGCACAAGCTTTCGGCCATATCGCCTTACCGGTTATTCGATACGCTGGAAATCGTGAAAGGGAGCGGGTTGACAGCCGGAGGGTGGATCGTTACATTAGGTCTGTATGCGGCCGGAACAGCCGCAGGGGTACTTACGCTGAAGAGAAGGGATATTGGCTGAAACATGAACGGTAAAAAAGAAGCTGTACTGGCAGCCGGAAAAAGGCTGTTTTTAGAGCAGGGAATACTGCAAACGAGCATGGAACAGATTGCGGAAGCGGTACCGGTCTCCAAGATGACCATTTACAACTACTATCAAAGCAAAGAAGGGCTTCTTGACCAAGTTGTGGACCAAATGCTGGAGGAAGCTTGGGCTTTATACCGGGGAGTCATGGACAGGGCTAAAGATCCGCTCGACGCGCTTGCCTTGTTCCATAAAGAGCAGGAGAGTTTCTCCCTTCATGTGACCCAGCAATTTATAACCGACCTGGCTAAATTCCCGGAGCAGATGGAGAAGATGATGGCGTTTAACAGGGAAAAGATTCTCCCCGAGTTTGAAATGATGATTTTCAAAGGACAGCAGCTGGGTCAGATTCGCAAGGATATATCTCCTCATCTGTTGGTAGCGTTTCTTACGTTCATCAAGGAGTTTAGCGCCCGAACGGAATGGTATGACGGCCTCGGCAGCTTGAGCTCCGTGGGCGAACAGCTGATGACTATTTTGTACCATGGCATTATTCAAAAGGATCAAAATTCCGAGGATTTTTCCGCCGAAGACGACGAATAGAAGTCTATGCGCGAATCGGCGGAGGCTTAACGTTCAAAACTTCCAGTTTAATTTTCGCTTGGATCAGACGAGAATCGCGGAAATTTTCAGCGGCGAGTCTCCAAGCCGGAACGGAGGAACTCTCGAAGTGGTTCCGCCTCCTGAGGGTTACCCGCTGCCGTATATGCCCGAATTGTCGAATGAGCACAGTCCGGGATTGTCTGATTTAAATTCGTAAATGAAAATGCTCCTGGACCGGGGGATTAGGGCCAGGGGCGTTTTTATTCAACTGAAGGAAAGCCTGAGCTACGTTGGGGCTTGTATTATTAGCAGTATCTTCAGACATTTCGATTACCCCAAGCCATGCGGAATTATTATTGAGTCATTGGGCATAATAAGCCGCGGATGAGATCATTTGCCTGAAGGGAGTTTTTCTTCGTGAACTGGGTATATTACGGAAAACTGTATACAACCAAATTTCAAGCGGGTTGTTTCGCCAAAAGGCTGGAGCAAGATGCCTGGCTGTTCGGTTACGGGGATCCGCAGGTCGTGGAGGTTTACCGTTCCCGGAAGGGACGATACGGAGTCAGATACATCCCTTAACATGTTCCCAAAAATTCAGGCTTGACTTGATCCCATCATATGCTGTATATTTATTGTTGTCGCTGTTTAAGACACTTAATGACGCGGGGTGGAGCAGTCCGGTAGCTCGTCGGGCTCATAACCCGAAGGCCGCAGGTTCAAATCCTGCCCCCGCAACCAATTATTTTTGGAACGTCCTCATTCAAAAATTGTATGTGATCAGGGCCCTTAGCTCAGTTGGTTAGAGCGGTCGGCTCATAACCGACTGGTCGGGGGTTCGAGTCCCTCAGGGCCCACTTGATGAAAACCCTTGCGTAGCAAGGGTTTTTTGCTGTTTATAAGGCGTGGTCAGGGTAGACGATTCACTTGTTTTTGTAGTGGAACAATGGATTTGCTAACCGCAGCTATATAGGTCTCCAGTGGAGGGCAATCCTCCCCAACTTAATTAAACAGTTTCATGGTCAAACGAGGGAGATATAGTGCAACATCAGATACCAGTGCGACGATACTTGACGCATTTTCTAGTTTTGTTCTTCCAGGCCGCATTATCTTCTTCACGATATCGACCTGATTTCAAAAAAAAGTCCCTTCTTGAATTCAGAAGGGACTATTGCTTTTAAAACTTATTAGTTGTTTATTCTAGCTGAAATTAAACGTTATGGTTTATTTCTTTTTGATAAAAGTCATATAATTGATTAACGGAGGAACTTGACAAGATATGACTGACCTGCTCAATTTTCTCGCGTTCCCAATCGAACCAACGCATTTCCTTTAACTTTTCAATTTCTTCGTCTGTAAAGCGTTTCTTGATCTGTTGAGCAGGATTACCGCCTACGATAGTATATGGTGGGACATCTTTTGCTACAACCGAACCAGCCGCAACAATGGCGCCCTCACCTATTGTCACACCTGGCATAATCATTGCATTCATTCCAATCCATGCATCACTTTCGATGACAGTATCGCCTTTTGGCGCGTAAGAAGTTTCAATCTGCTCCACAAACGGATACACGGTTATCCATTCAGGATGATGATTGTGATTCCCACCCATTAAAATAATTACGCCACTTGCAATACATACGTAATTTCCAATAATCAATTTATCTATATGCCAACCATGGTCTTCGATGGGGTTAAACAACTTTCTGGATTTTTCATCCCCCCATAGGTATCTAACACACCCATCTTCAAAATCATGATTATCGTAATAACCGGAATAGTATGAGTATTCCCCTACTTGAATCATTGGGTTCTTGACAATATCCTTTAAATACTTAATTTCGGACCAGTGTTCAAATTGATGTTGTTTCATTCTCTTTCCTCGCTTCTAAGTAGAATAGATCATTTTTTTACTTAGAAGCTTAATGCAGTAGCGACATTTTTAAACCTTATCAAACGACGAACCATCGCCCTCATCCTTTTCCTTTTTTGTTGGTGAGATTGTAACAAACGAATTATCTTTTCGTCAAACACGCAGTTCGAATACAGACTGAATTTTTTGATCCTTAAATGAGCACAATCAGACTGTAACTTAAACCATAGTTTTAGCACCAACTTGATTATTTTTCCTCTTTCTGGATCAACGAATATTTCTGTAACCCAACTGTAATTTTCCTATTTTTGTATGAATGCAACTTGTTGCTGTTTTTCTTTCTATGGCCATAATTGTTGTTCCTTAAGCATAGATTCACCCTCATGTAGTACTTTGTCGGTTATGTAATCCTTGTAAAACTGAACTGGTTATGTCAAAACTGGTGTTGCATCTGAGATATCGATGTTTGTATGCAAACTTGCAGTTACATGAAAAAGGTCAGTGTTGTATAATTGAAATTATGGAGCAAAAAAAACACAGTCTGGTTGGTAGTCCAGACGCATCGAGTCTTTTGTGAGGAATTCGATGCCAGTAACCTTCCCCCCTCGGGATGTCCATTGCTCCAAGGTAAGATTAGAGGGGGATTTTATGAAGCTAACCGTATATCATGATGGTCAATTTTGGGTGGGTATTGTTGAGGAAGTTTATGAAGGAAAATTGAAAGCGGGCAGGTTCCTATTTGGTTCAGAGCCAAATGATTCTGAAATTATTGAGTTCATAACGAGTCAAATATTTGACATGACAAGCAGGATGTCTCAGGAAGTCAAAATAAAAACTCCTTATAAACCGAAAATAAACCCAAAGCGTTTGGCAAGACAAGTATCTGCCGAAATGAAAAACAAAGGAATATCTTCTCATGCCCAAGAAGCAATAAAATTGGATTATGAGAAAAGAAAAAAAGAAAAGCAAACTTTTACTCGTCAACAAAGGGAAGAAATGAAAGAACGAAAGCGAGAAATAAAACATCAAAAAGCGAAAGATAAACATCGTGGAAGGTAGTTTAAAATTTTTTTGCACGTATTTGTTTTTGTTTTTTTTATTTTGAAAGTGGCATTGATAGTTCAAGATCGCCTTATCTGCTAAGGCGGTCTTGTTTTTGTCTAACAAACAAAATCAATATAAATTGCAGGAAATATCCCGAAGTGCTGGTTTGGCATCTCTATGCCGTGCAGTATTCCCTTACGCTCTTGAGTGGTAGCTTACAGAGATCCTTGCCTTTGAATTATATCGAAAATCACGTACGTCACCGGCGACATTTCATTCCGTTGCCGGAGCGCTGCCACAGAAACGAAGGTAAGTTATGGTGTTGAATTCAGGATGAAATTTACATTGATAAAAGAACTGATGTTCGCATATAATACAAACAAATGTTCCTGTTTGGAGGCGAACATGGTGGATAAATACATCGGCGATATCATCGAAATTATCTACATTGACGGGAAAGGCAATATCACACAAAGGAAGATTGAAGTGATCGGGGTAAAGGATGGACGTGTCCGTGCCCGCTGCCTGCAGTCAGGAGCACCGCGGGTGTTCCGGATTGAGAACATCCTCGCCATGCGTCCTGCTGGAGGTGGGCGCTATGCTTCCTGACTTAGAACGCAAGTTGCACCGAATCTTGATCAATTATCCAATGCACAGGCTGGGCCGTATGCCGGACATTAAGCTATTGGAACATATGATCGGACGCCAAAAGGAAGACATCATGCAGGCACTGCAAAGTTTGGAAGGCAAAGGGTACATCCAATGGCGGATTAAGCCGGATACGGCAAGCATTGTCGTGATCAAGGATGAAGAGGATTCTTCGCCATTTTCGACCATAAAACAGGGCAGCGGCAGCGATTATTGGACGTTTTTATTAGGTGCTTTGAGTTGAGTGATATTTTAAAAAATCATGAGGGTATATGGTTCTCTTGTATTTGAGGCGGAAAATGGATTGGTTTAGTTTAAAAGTTTCATGATCAAACGAGGGAGATAGTAAATAACATCCGATCCTAGAGTGGTGATGTTCGAAAAGCGCTCTAACTGGGCCCGTTTAAATCTAAATTTTTTCATAATGATGTACCTCCTTTCGGGAAAGAATGTCAAGAAGAGTCTCCCTCTTTACTTAAGGAGCAAATGGAAAATTCAGAAACACGTACCTGACAAAAAAAGAAAGATCCGATGAACAATAAAATCAATCCTACGAGTATCGAAATGATGACCTTTTCAAAACGACTAAATTTTTTTCATCGGCGCACCTCAATGGGATTTCCTGAATTATACAACATTAACTCGTTCGATCTCAAACGAAATGCTCTTACATGGTAATGGGAAAAGCCCGAGGAAATAGCTGTACGCAGGTTTGGGGAGACTTGTTGCGTTTTTTTTAAGCATTAAAGGTAACGCAAGCACAAAATAAGCATTTTGCCTATACAATATTGAAAAAGGAGTTACCCATGATGTGTGCTTATTCCCCGGTTTATTGGCATTATGGTTTTCGGCAGGCTAGTCATTGGGCGTTGACGCCGTCAGCCGTAGAGTTGAACAGGAAGTTCAGGACTCTATTGGAGCAGCATGTGTACTGGACCAGATTGACGGTAAACAGTATCGTTGGAGACCTCCCGGATGTAAAGGAAACCACGGAAAGGCTCCTCCGAAATCCCGACGATTTTGCGGCTGTTCTTGCCCTTTATTACGGTTCGGACATCGCGGCTAGGTTCGCGAACTTATTCCGGAGTCATCTTACGATAGCGGCCGAACTTGTTGGGGCGCTGAAGTCGGGCAACGCCCAAGCGGCGGCGGACGCTCAGATGCGGTGGTACGCCAATGCGGATGCGATTTGCTCTTTTTCTTGGCAGGATCAATCCCTATTGGTCCCAGGCGGAATGGCAGCGCATGCTGCGTGAGCATCTGAGACTTCTCAGCGAAGAGGTCACCGCTCGTATTGCAGGCGATCATTCGAAAAATATCGCTTTAAACGACCTGATCGAACCGCAGGCACTTGAGATGGCCGACATGATGACAAGCGGTATCATCCAACAGTTTCCGTCAAGCTTTCTCAGATAAGCAACCTGGAAAACACGATCGGCGCTGGCGACCTCGTTTTCCGAATCGCGCTTGCGCCAAGCTGAAGCATCCCCAAAGGAAATCTTCCCCAGGGATGCTTTTTAGTCTGCCGAACGAAATGGTATAATGAGGCTCGGAAGAACAGGCGGAGGATGCAAACATTTTTCAGCTTCGCGTGTTTGCGGCCGTTTCGGATCGGGCCGATACGGGCCGTGGACGTACAGTTTGCGTTTTGCGTTAAGGAGGGTAACGAGTGGTTTTCTATTTGTTTTTGGCAGGGGCCATCGTATTCGAAGTATTCGGCTCCACGATGCTGAAGCTTTCGCATGGATTTACTAGATTTGTTCCCGTCCTCGGGGTCGTGGCAGGTTATATTGCGGCCTTTTACATGTTGTCCAAAGCGCTTCAGGTACTCCCGCTGGGGTTGTCATATGCAACATGGAGCGGAGTGGGGACGATCCTGACCGTCATTATCGGGGTATATCTATTTAAAGAGAAGATCAACCGTCAGGGGTTGCTTGGCATTGCCATACTTACCATAGGCATCGTATTGCTGAATCTTGCGAAATAAGGGGGAAGGTCGTTGGGAGGCGCAGTGTACTTAGGTCTTGCCATTTTGTTTGAGTCCTTCGGGTCGACCATGCTGAAGATATCGGAGGGTTTCACGGAGCTTTGGCCGTCTATCGGGGTCGTGGCGGGTTTTGTGGGATCTTTTTATATTTCTTTCTTTTGCGTTAAAAAGCATTTCATTATCATCGGCCTATGCAACCTGGTCGGGAATCGGCACGGCTTTAACGGCAATCATCGGCGTTATCGCTTTTAACGAGCACATGTCGTTCATGAAAGCGGCAGCGCTGATCCTGGTTATTGCCGGAATTGTCCTGCTGAACAAGTCGAAAACCGGGTCCGAGGAATCCGGCCAGGCCGGATAGAACGTTTTAATTCCATATCAAAATATATGTGTTTGCAGCTTGAACCCCGACTATTATGAGGGCAATAAAATAACCTAAAAAAAAATGGTTGATCTTACGACCAATTATGGATATAATACTATTCATGACGCTTTAACTTGGTTATTTGCTTGTAAATAGCCCCTAATATGCCGGGGTGGCGGAATTGGCAGACGCACAGGACTTAAAATCCTGCGGTAGGTGACTACCGTACCGGTTCGAGCCCGGTCCTCGGCATACATGAATGTCAAGCGTGATAAAAAAATAAACCGTTCGCTATCTCTAAGATAGAAGGCGGTTTATTTTTTTTTGGAAAAGTTGTAATATTTTCTTAAGTTGTATCTATGAATCTATCAACTCGCAAGAGAGGCATCTGCCAGAAGGAGGCAGCCGTGTTTAACAACGATTGGGATCATCTTCTGCAAGAAGAGATGGAGAAGCCGTACTTTAACCAGCTGCGCTACAAGCTGGCCGTGGAGTACAAGGAGTTTAACGTTTACCCGCCGAAAGAGGATATTTTTCGGGCGTTAAAGCAAACGCCGTATCGGGACGTGAAGGTTGTCATTCTGGGTCAGGATCCGTATCATGGCCGCGGTCAGGCTGAGGGATTAAGTTTTTCCGTCAGACCGGGTGTGAGAATACCGCCGTCATTACATAATATTCATAAAGAGCTTGCAGCGGATCTCGGCGTGCCCATTCCGAATCACGGTTCGTTGATGCATTGGGCCAACCAGGGCGTCCTGCTTCTTAATGCAGTGCTTACGGTAAGGGAAGGTGAGCCGAATTCCCACAAGGGACTCGGTTGGGAGCATTTTACGGACGCGGTTATTTCTTTGCTGAATGATCGCGAAATCCCGATGGTATTTATTTTATGGGGGAGCCATGCCCAGAAAAAAGGCGCATTTATCGACCGCAAGCGCCACAAGGTGTTGGAATCGACCCATCCGAGCCCGTTTGCGGCACATAAAGGATTTTTGGGCAGCCGGCCTTTTTCGGCTTCAAACTCTTTTCTGACGGAGCATGGCATTAAGCCGGTAGATTGGAGCATTCCCGATCTGCCGGGCAGCGGAAGGTGAATAGACCGGGGAGGTGCAAGGGCGTTGAAGCATTGGATTGGACGTCGTGTGGTCGTTCAGCGCCGCGACGGCGGGAAAGTCACGATGGAAGGAACCCTGAAAGCCTGGGACGGTATACAGGAGAGGATTGTGCTCGCACCCGGTGACATTTCCGTCCCGTTTCAAGCAATTGCAAAAATTGAGCAGGCGAATCATTCACCCGCTCTAAACTCGATCGGTTACATGGTCAATCACTCGATCCAGTTCGACAATGCGGTTTATTTCCGGTCGAGCGTCATGGTATGGAGAGGCGACACCCTGGCAGCCTACCAGGCCGTACTTACCGCCCATGATGCGGAAACCGTGACCCTGTCGAACGGCATGCGCCTTCGCAAAGACGAGCATCGTTTTGTTGTCCGCTCGCTGCGCGGGCGCTCGTAGATCGAACGTGGATCGCATGCAGGTCGTGTCCCCAGAAGAAAGCGCCTTGGAGTAACCGTCTATTGAACGAGTCTTTTTCAGACGATGGACCCAAGGACGCTTTTTTTTGCTTCTTTTTTTGTTTGAAGTTCTTCCGCATAGGGGGTGAGCCGGATTTGGTGAAAAGGTACCGCGTTTTAAGCGTCCTCCACCTTTTCGGCAAGGAAGAGCTCGTACACGCGGATAAATATGATTTTTATGACCATATATGCCGGTATGGCCAAAAGCACGCCGAGGATACCGTAAAAATCTCCTCCGACGAGAAGCAAAATGACGGTAGTCAGAGGGTGGATGTCCAACTGCTTGCCGTAAATGACCGGGGTCAAAATATTGTCTTGAAATTGCTGTGCGACGACAATGACAACGACGGACCAGATGGCAATGCCCGGAGACTCGATGAATCCGACGATGACGACCGGTATGGCGGCCAAAAAGGCCCCGACATAAGGAATGAAATTCAGCACGAATGATATAAGCGTCAGCAACAGCGAGTATGGCAGGCCGATGATAAGGAAGCCGATGTACATGAGCGCGCTGAGCACCAGATTCAGAATAACCTTGCCGATAATGAAATTGCTAAGGGCGTTGTCGATATCGCTCAGCACTTCCTGACCGTCTCGCCGGTATTTTCGCGGTAAAATGCCGAGCAGCTTGGGCGGCAGTTTCCCGCTCTCCTTCAGCATGTAATAGAGAATGATCGGGACGGTGGCGATAATGATGACGATGTTGGAAACGACTGCAATGAGATTGCTGATCGAGGTGCTGATCCAGGACATGGCCCGGTTCGCGTATTCCATCAGCCGGGTATACAGCTCGGACTCCGAAGGCATGAAACGTGCCCAAAACGGATTTTTCTGGAGATGGTCCATTTGTTTCTGAAGATCGTCCACGAGGTTTGGCGCATTCATAATAAAGTTTTCGATTTGCTCTTTCAGCGTCGGCCATACCAAAAAAAACGAACATGGCAAACAGGCCGGCGAATGCAAAATAAATCATCAAAACACCCAACGAACGCTTGATTTTCCGCTGCTCGAGGTAATCCACGATCGGCCGCAGCAAATAATAGAAGAAACCGGCCATCGCCATTGGAAATAACAGCATGTTGAAGATGGAGACGAAAGGCCGGAACATAAAGCTGATCTTGGAGCCGAGATAGATAATTAACAGCAGCGCGATAATGCCGAGGCATGTCCGAAAGTATTTGCTCTGCATCATGGAACGATCCCTCCAAGGTATGTATTGTACTTTAAGTAGCTTCTAATAGTTCTCATTAACCAATTGCGGGCTCTTTGAATGAACGTGGAGCTTGTACGCCCGGAAGCGGCTAAGGGCTTCAAGGGCGGATGGTCACCTGCGTATGAATGGGAACGAGAGAGGCGAGCTGGTTAACGTCTTCGTTGTACATCCGGATGCAGCCGCGGGATACGGCTCTCCCGATGGAAGAAGGATCATTCGTACCATGGATTCCGTAATGGGGTTTGGACAAGCCGAGCCAGTAAGAGCCGTAGGGACCTCCGGGATTAGGCTGTTTGTTCACAATCGTGTAATTGCCCCGAGGAGTCTGGGTGGCCATCTTCCCGACGGCGATCGGATAGGTGCGGATCACCCGATCCCCATCCAGCAGATGAAGCCGGAAATCCGACAAATCAACAATAATCCGGTACTTTGGCATAATCATCACTCCTTTTCATCAGGTTATGCGCGGAAAGCGGATGATGTCCCTATCCGTAACGGAAAGGGCTTGTTTTTATTTGGGTACCATTATATTCCAACCCCTGAGCTGCATCGGGCCCGAGGGCCAAAAGGACGGCCGGAGCCGGAATCGGCAGCGAAGGAGAGCACGGGCTGGCCATCAGTTTGATCGAGCTGGGCATTCCCGAAGAGGATGCCGGGTCATATGAACGGCAGATAGAGGTGGGCCGTACGCTGCTGCTGCTGGAATGCAAGGAAATGCAGCGGGAGCGGGTAATTGAAATTTTCGCCAAAAACGGCGCTTTAAACGTTTAGCTTTGACGTTCTGTATCTTCGAAGGTCCGGGGACGATGGGGACCTTCTTTTTTTTGCTGCCCGTTATCCATGGAACATACATCAAATAAATTTACGCGGTTCATGTTATAGTAGAGAGACGGACTTTTGCGTCCGCTTGACCTATCAGGAAGGGGAGATGGAGAACCTTGTCTCCTGTTAACTTTTACCGTGCCAATATCAAAAACAATATGTTCACCAAAATGCTGCTCCTGTTCGTCCTGATCACGGTAGTGACGATTGTCTCTTTGTCGTATCTGATGTATCATTTTCTGTCTCAATCCGCCATCCGGAGCGAGCTTGATAAACAGCATGAAGCGGTGGAGCGAGTGGAGCGGTATTTGAATCAGAAATACGAAACCGTTCATTCCTACTTAAATGATATTTACCGGAGCGCTTCATTAAGCGAGGATATTTCGTTTTTCCTGATGAATAACTTCAATGAATACATGGCTAAAAGAATCGAGCGGTTCACCAGTTCCGCTACCTCCAACTCGGAGAGCGTCCTAGCCTATTTCAAGAAGTATCTCGAGGATGATCCGGATATCCAAAACATCATTCTATATAGTGCCGAAAAACAATATGTGTACGTTTATAAGCAGGGGAGCATGAACAAGCTTTATCAGGCCAATTCCATACGTTCATACATTCCGGATGCCATGGCGCTTGAAACGCAGAGCGTTACATTGCCCAATAAATGGGTGCGAAAGCTGACCGGCGACGAAGAATTGCCGCTGTATTCGATCCGCAGCCCGATCAACAACATGCGGACCTATAAAAACCTCGGCCAGCTGCTCGTCTTCTTCCGAACCGAAGGCTTGCGCCAGGTGCTGCAGAGTTACGCCCCAAATATGAAAGGCTACCTTCTTGTGCTTACCGCTGACGGTCAGGTACTCTACGACTCTTCCGGCAAGTATAACGGCAAGCGCTATCCCTATGCGGAGGAACTGCTTAATCCGAAGCAGACGGTTGAACTTGAGGAAGAATCCTATATTACCTCATTGCCGCATAATCAAGGCGGCTTTACGGTTGTCGGAATCGCGCCCAAGGCCCAGGTGGCCGCCTCCTATCAAGGCCTGCGGGATACGATCATTTTGGTGGCGACCATATGCGTGCTGATTGCGGTTATTCTGCCGTCCTTATTGATCGTGAACTATTCCAAAAGAACGAACAACATCATCCGCTTTATGAAGAAGGTGGAAACGGGGGACTTCGTGGCGAGAATACAGGATCCGAAAGAAGATCAACTCGGCCAGATTTCCCATAGCTTTAACGAAATGCTGAATGAGTTGACGAGATATATCGATAAGGTATATAAGGCCGAAATCAATCAGAAGAACGCGGAGTTATCCGCCCTTCAGGCGAGGATCAATCCCCATTTTCTGTACAATACGCTGGAAGTGATCCGCATGAGGGCATTATCTCAGGGTGCGCGGGATGTGGGTGACATGATTTACAGCTTGTCCGTGCTGTTTAAGAACATGGTCCAGACGAAGGAACGCTATACGCTGAAAGACGAGCTGGAGGCGTGCCGGCTATATTTGGAGCTGTTTCGGATCCGGTATAAGGACAAGTTTACGTATGAGATCCACTGCGAGCCGGAGCTAAGAAACATTTCCATGATCAAAATGTCGCTGCAGCCGCTGATTGAAAATTATATCGTACACGGCTTGAAAGCCGACCGGTACGATAACCGGATCGTCATTTCGGCGGTCCGCGTAGGGGAACGGGTCCGCGTAGTCGTAAGCGACAACGGCAAGGGAATGACGACGGAACGGCTGGCGGACATTCGCGAGCGTCTGCTTGCGGTAGAGGCGACCGGCGAATCCTTCGGGCTGCGGAGCGTAAAGGAGCGGTTAAAGCTGACGTACGGCAATGATTACGACATGGACATCGAGAGCGATCCGGAGCTTGGGACGACGGTGTCGATCGGGTTTCTGGAGAGGGATAAGGAGTTGAATGGCGATGTATAAGGTGTTTATCGTGGACGACGAGCCCTTTATTATCGAGGGCTTGTATGATGCAGTGGATTGGCCGGGATTCGGACTCGAAATCGTCGGTCATGCCGAGAACGGGAAAGAGGCCCTGGACAAGCTAAAGAACGTGCCGGCCGATATTCTGATTACGGATATTTCCATGCCGGTGATGACCGGTCTTGAACTGATTGCGGCCGCAAGGCAGGTCCGCCCCGAACTGAAGGTGATCATTCTGAGCGGATTCGACGATTTTGCCTATTTGAAAGAAGCCATGAGGCTGGGGATCGAAAACTACCTGCTCAAGCCGATCAATCTGCAGGAGCTTGAGGAGACTTTGTCCGGGACCATTGGCAAGCTGAACGCCAAACGAGCCCATTACCTGCTGGATGAATACGATATATCCATTTTGAGAAGTAATATCCTATACCGGTGGCTGACCGGGAAAATCCAGCAGGAGGAATTGGCCGAACGGGCCTCCTTGCTCGATCTCCGGCTGAATCAGCCGTACGTGATGGCATCGGTTCTCCGTTCCCCGTCGGTTAAGCTGGAAGAGGTGCTGAAACAGCTGACCGAGCGTGAGGAAAACGTCCTTTATCTGATCGACTACGACGGCGATTATGTGGTTATTTTTACGATGGATGATCCCGAAACGGACAAGCCGCGGGCGATCCGGCTGTTGCAGGAGGTCCGGGAACAGTGTTTTGGGGAGGAGATCACCATATCGCTCGGCAGCATTGAGGATCTTCAGACCCATAATACGGACAGTTACCGGCATGCCAAAGAGGCTCAGGAGTATTTTCTTGTTCTCCAGCAGCCGTCCTATGTCGATTATATGGACATCCAGGAGCGCAAGGATAAAACCTCGAACACGTTTTCCTGGCATTGGCCGGAATACGCCAAAGGGATAGCCGCCCGCGACAAGAACGCGCTTTTCCTTAAAATTGACAGCGATTTTGAGGAACTGCGGGGAATGCCGGGAATGGCTCCGGGAGTATTGCAGAGCGCCGCCGTTGAACTGATTATCCGGTTCAAAATGGAACTGAGCGACATCCAGTACGGAGCCGCTCCGGATTTCGTGAAAAACACGCTGGAACGCATCATGGAATCCGTCTCGATCGAAGATCTGATTGCCGCCGTCAAAGACGGGATCGGCGGTCTGGTCGATGCCTTGAACAGCGACATCAAAAGCCCGGTCATCCAGCAAATGCTCCACCATATCCACCAGTCTTATGATGAAGACCTTTCCTTGAAGGCGCTCGGGGCGCAGTACCATATCCATCCGGTATATTTGGGCCATTTGTTCCACAAAGAGACCGGGGAGAGCTTCACGGAATATATCAACCGATACCGAATCGAAAAAGCGAAAGAGCTGCTGCGAACGACGCCGATGAAAGTACAGGATATTTCCAGAAAAGTAGGTTATTGGGAAACTGGATATTTTTATAAACAATTCAAAAAGTATGTCGGTCTTTCTCCCAGGGACTTTAGAGGACTGCTCTGATTTCAAAAATCGGAGCAGTTATTTCTTTATTTTCACCATAATAACTTTAATTTTTCGCCTATGTGAAAATGCTTTCATCCGGTAACCTTAAATGTGTAGAAAGCAAACCAGAGAAACAAAAGGGAGGACAAACAATGAGTAAGTCTAAAAAGAAATGGCTGGTGCCGCTGACGCTGCTGCTGTCCGCATCCATGCTCCTGTCTGCTTGCGGTGGCAAAAAAGATGAGGCAAATGAAAGCGCAAGCAACGGAGGAAGCGCCGCTAAACCGGTGGAGTTGATCTGGTATACGGTAGGTCCGCCGCAGAAGGACCTTGATAAGGTCGAAGCTGAAATCAATAAGTACACGGCCGAAAAAAATCGGCGTAACCGTGGACATGAAAATGATCGACTTCGGTGACTACTCTCAAAAAATGCAGGTTATGGCCGCTTCCGGCGAGCCGATGGATATCCTGTTCACAAGCTCCTGGGCGTTCGATTACGTGCAGAATGCCAGAAAAGGCGCATTCATGCAACTGGACGAGCTGATCGAGAAGCATGGACAAGGCATCAAGGAAGCCATTGACCCTGCATTCCTGGAAGGCTCCAAGGTGGACGGACATAACTACGCCATTCCAGCCAACAAAGAGCTCCCTGCTCAAGAAGCATGGCGTTTCAACAAAAACCTGCTCGATAAGTACAACCTGGACATTTCCAACGTAAGATCGCTGGAAAGCCTCGAACCGCTGCTCAAGACGATCAAGGAAAAAGAGCCGAATGTTGTCCCGCTCGCAATCAACAAAGACTTCGGCCCGCTGCTTCCGTTTGATTACGTGATCGAGAAGATGCCGATGGCTGTCCACTTGGACGATAAGGACGAGCTTAAAGTCGTGAACTTCCTGGAAGCCCCTGAAACCATGGAAGCGCTGAAAACGATGAACAAATTCTATAAAGCGGGATATATCTCCCCAGAGGCTGCTACAACAACCTCGACGCAAGACTTGTTCACATCGGGCAACTGGTTTTCAGACCGCGCCGCTACACAGCCTTTCGCAGACAACTCGTGGAGCGAGAGTTATGGCTATCCTGTAGTTTCCACGCCTGCCGGCGACCCAACGATCTTTAACTGGTCCGTAATGGGCTCGATGCAAGCGATCTCCGCGAACTCGGATCACCCTGAGGAAGCGATGAAATTCCTGAACCTGCTCAACACCGACAAATATCTCCGCAACCTGGTGGATTCCGGTATTGAAGGCGAACACTACAAAAAGGTTAGCGAAAATGTGATGGAGAACCTGCCTGCTTCCAAGAACTACGATATGCCTACGTTCTCGCTGGGTAACGTGATGCTTACTTACCTGACACCTAAAGATCCGGAGAACAAGTGGGAAGAGTTCAAGAAGTTCAACGAGTCCGGTAAACCGGCTCCGCTGCTTGGATTCAACTTCGACCCAACCAATGTTTCTTCCGAACTTGCAGCAGTCACCAACGTGAAGGAAGAATTCTGGGCTCCGTTGATGACCGGTACGGTCGATCCGGAACAATTCCTGCCTAAAGCGATTGAGAAATTGAACGCTGCCGGCCTGGACAAGATTATCGCGGAAGCGCAGAAACAGGTTGACGCTTGGAAGGCAAGCAACAAGTAATCTGAGGTACGGCATTAAATAGGAGGGGCGGCGGGTTACCACCGCCCTTCTTTATTCAGATATAAGAAAAGTATAGGAGTTTTTCATGCTTGGGCTTATATTTTCTCGGGAGAAGCGCCTTCGTCCTTTGCTTTTAAGAGGATGCGAAGCCGTTTTTGCTTGATTCATCAAGAGGAGGGATAGTAGTGAGAGCAATCGGACAATTTTTCAAGAACATCATGACCAACAAAGCCATGCTTCTCATGGTACTGCCGGGAGCCATTTGGTTTCTCTTTTTCTCATATTTGCCGATGCTGGGAACCGTTATCGCATTTAAGGAATACCGCTTCAGCAAAGAAGGGTTTCTGGCCAGCATCATCAACAGTGAATGGGTTGGACTGAAAAACTTTAAATTTTTGTTCAGTACCAACGATGCGTATATCATTACGAGAAACACGGTGTTGTATAATTTCGCCTTTATTATCCTGGGCCTGATCCTGTCTGTCGCCCTGGCCATTGTCTTGTCCGAAATCGCAAACAAACGACTGGCGAAAGTGTACCAGACCGGCATGTTTCTGCCCTATTTCTTGTCTTGGGTCATTGTCGGTTATTTCACGTTCAGCTTCCTGAGCATGGACAAAGGGATGTTGAACCAGATTCTCGGTTGGTTCGGAGCAGATCCGATACAGTGGTACTCGGAGACGAAATACTGGCCCTACATTCTGATTCTGGTCAGTCTGTGGAAGATTATCGGCTATAACAGCGTTGTGTATCTTGCAGCCATCATGGGTATCGATAAATCGCTGTATGAAGCGGCGATGATTGACGGTGCCAACAAATGGCAGCAGATCAAGGCAATTACGATACCGATGCTGAAGCCGCTGATGACCATTTTGACGCTGCTTGCGATCGGCAGAATTTTTTATGCAGACTTTGGCCTCTTCTATCAGGTGCCAAGAAACTCCGGAACTCTGTACTCCGTGACAAACGTTATCGATACGTATGTATACCGCGGGCTTAAGACGACCGGCGAAATCGGCATGAGTACGGCTGCAGGTTTGTATCAATCCGTTGTCGGCTTCATCCTGGTCATGACATCCAACTACATTGTGCGCAAATACGATAAGGACAACGCCTTGTTCTAAGCCGTGAATAACTTCAAAGGGGGTACGTGCCGTGACTAATAGCAAAACCAAATCGAAAGATTTTCATCGGCTCTCGACGGGCTGGAATATCGTGGCCAATCTGATTGCCGGGTTATTGTCTTTTATCTGCGTTTTTCCGTTCCTGTTTGTCATGATCATTTCTTTCACGGATGAAAAAACCTTGGCAACGAACGGCTATCGCATCATTCCGGAAAAATGGAGCCTTGAGGCTTATAAATACGTATTCGGTGAAACCGGGGAAATGCTTCTCCGCTCTTATGGGGTTACTATCTTCGTAACCGTGGTCGGGACCATCATCAGCTTGGTCGTCATCTCGCTGTATGCCTACGCCATTTCAAGAAAAAGTTTCAAATACCGCAATTTCTTTTCGTTCTTCGCTTTCTTTACGATGCTCTTCAACGGCGGATTGGTGCCGACTTATATCGTGGCTACCCAGCTGCTCGGGCTGAAAGATTCCATCTGGGCGCTCATTTGGCCGCTTGCGATGAATGCGTTCTACATTATGATCCTTCGTACGTTTTATAAAACAAGCGTGCCGGATGCGATCATCGAGTCGGGCAAGATCGACGGCGCGAGCGAATTCAAAATCTTTTATAAACTGGTGCTGCCGCTATCCCTTCCGGGCCTGGCTACCATCGGTTTGTTCAGTACCTTGGGTTACTGGAACGACTGGTTTAATGCGCTGCTGTATATCGAGGATCCCAACCTTGTTCCTCTCCAGTCCATGCTGATGCGGATCGAGACGAGCTTCCAATTTATTTTGCAAAACGCGCAGAACTCTTCGCTCAGCATGAGCGCGCTTCAATCCCTGCCGCAGGATACGTCCCGCATGGCCATGGTCGTGCTGGCGACGGGACCGATCATTCTGGCCTACCCGTTCTTCCAGCGTTACTTTATCCAAGGCCTGACCATCGGTGCGGTGAAAGAATAAGTCGGGTTTTGAACGAAAGACGACAGGAATCGAATCGACATCGACTCTATGAAATCGGCTATGATGTTTCATGCGGAAGCATCTGAAGCATTCGCGAAGGTTTTGTCCGGGCACCGCTCGTCAGGTCCCGGCTCGCCAACCTTCATGGTGCTGAAAACCCGATTAGGTTGAATGCGTATTTTATGTAACGATCGGAGGATGCGATAAAGTGAGCTATAAGGATCCGAGCAAATCGGTTACGGAACGGGTGGAGCATCTTTTAAGTCTGATGACGCTGGAAGAGAAGATCGGACAGCTGATTCAGCCGTTCGGCTGGAAAACCTACGAGTACAAGGATGGTCAGGTTCATCTGGCCGAAGACTTTAAGCATCAAGTTGAAAATGGCGGCGTCGGTTCGCTGTACGGCGTGCTGCGGGCGGATCCATGGACCGGCGTCACCCTGGAAACCGGCCTCTCGCCCGAGGAGGGGGCCCGCACGGTCAACGAGATCCAAAAATACGCGATCGAGCACTCCCGGCTCGGGATTCCGGTGCTGATCGGTGAAGAATGCTCGCATGGGCATATGGCGATCGGCGGCACGGTGTTCCCGGTGCCGATCTCGATCGGCAGCACATGGAATGTGGATTTGTACAAGGAGATGTGCAAAGCCGTCGCGCTGGAGACGCGCAGCCAAGGCGGCGCCGCCACTTATTCGCCGGTGCTGGACGTCGTCAGGGATCCCCGATGGGGACGGACCGAGGAATGCTTCGGAGAAGATCCTTACCTGATCAGCAAGCTGGCCGTAGCCTCGGTCGAGGGGCTGCAAGGAGAGTCGCTGAACGGGAGCGACAGCGTGGTCGCGACTTTAAAGCATTTCGTCGGCTACGGAAGCTCGGAAGGCGGCCGAAATGCCGGCCCAGTGCATATGGGACTCCGCGAGCTGCTGGAGGTCGATCTTCTGCCGTTCCGGAAAGCGGTGGAAGCCGGAGCGCAATCCATCATGCCCGCATACAACGAAATCGACGGCGTGCCTTGCACGGTCAATTCCGAGCTGCTTGACGATATTCTCCGCAAGGAATGGGGCTTTGACGGGATGGTCATCACGGACTGCGGGGCCATCAATATGCTGGCATCCGGACATGATACGGCGGAAGACGGGATGGATGCGGCCGTTCAGGCGATCCGTGCCGGCATTGATATGGAGATGTCCGGCGAGATGTTTGCCAAGTATCTGCTGGAGGCCGTACGGCTCGGGAAGCTTGAGACCGAGGTTCTCGACCGGGCAGCCCGCCGGGTGCTGAGCTTGAAATTCAAACTCGGATTATTCGACAAGCCTTATGTCGATCCCGAGCTTGCAGGGAAAGTCATAGGGAGCGGCGAACATATAGCTCTAGCCCGTCAGCTTGCCGCTGAGGGCATTGTTCTTTTGAAAAACGAGGAGGGAATGCTCCCGTTATCCAAAGAGTCCGCCGGCACCATTGCCGTGATCGGACCGAATGCGGACCATGGCTATAATCAGTTGGGCGATTACACTTCGCCGCAGCCCCCGGAACGCGTCGTTACCGTTTTGAAGGGAATCCGCCACAAACTGAAGGATGAGCCGCAGCGTGTGCTGTACGCGCCGGGATGCCGGATCAAGGATGACTCCAAAGAAGGTTTTGAGTTGGCGCTGTCCTGCGCAGAGCAGGCGGATACGGTCGTGATGGTGCTTGGCGGTTCCAGCGCCCGCGATTTCGGGGAAGGAACGATAGACCTTAGAACCGGGGCATCCAAGGTTACGGATAACGCATTGAGCGATATGGACTGCGGGGAAGGCATTGACCGCATGACCCTTCAGCTGTCGGGCGTCCAGCTTGAGCTTGCCCAAGAGATCCGCAAGCTTGGGAAGCGGCTTATCGTGGTATACATGAACGGGCGTCCGATTGCCGAACCTTGGATTGACGAGAACGCATCGGCGATTCTGGAGGCTTGGTATCCGGGTCAGGAAGGCGGACATGCCATTGCGGATATCCTGTTCGGCGACGTGAATCCGTCCGGCCGCCTGACCATTTCCATTCCGAAGCATGTCGGACAGCTTCCCGTGTACTATAACGGAAAACGTTCACGCGGCAAGCGGTATCTTGAAGAGGATTCCCAACCTCGCTATCCGTTCGGCTTCGGTCTAAGTTATACCGAATTCAGCTACAGCGACCTGAAGGTCTTGCCCGAGGTGATCGGGGCGGATCAACAGGCAACCGTCACGGTTAACGTAACCAATACCGGGCAGCGTTCCGGGGACGAAGTCGTCCAGCTGTACATTTCGGACGTGGCCAGCCGATATACGAGACCGGCGAAAGAGCTGAAAGGTTTCCAAAAGATCAGCCTGAAGCCGGGCGAAACCCGGAAGGTGGAATTCACCGTCGGCAAGGAAGAATTGCAGTATATCGGAAAAGATTATAAACCTGTCGTAGAGCCCGGCCTGTTCCGGATTATGGCCGGAAGACACGTTAACGACACGCTCAGCGCCGATTTAACGGTACGGGAGGATTGACGCACATGGAGAGAATTAGGCGATTCATCCGGGAACTGTCCGACCGCCAATGGTTGGAACAGTTAGGGCTGCGGGATTGGGACATCACCCGCAGCACCTACAAGCTCCCGGGACAGTATGAGGATACGGCGCCCTATCCCGAGGGCAAAGAGTTGGACCGGTTTCCGAGCCGGCAGGGTACGACGTATTTTTTCCGAAAAACCCTTGAGTTTCCCGCCGGATGGCTGGATGACCGGATCGGGTTATGGTTCGAATCGGGAGGAGAAGGGCTGCTGCGGATAAACGGCCGTTCTTATCAAGGCCTCGACCGGAACCACAAATTCGTCACCTTGGATCCCGAAATTACGGGAACGAAGATGGAGCTTGAAATCGAGCTCTTCGACCCGGTGCCCGAACCGGTTGACCCGTTAAACCGGCAGGCGGTGATCCAGCCGCCGATTACGGCGGTCCGGAGCATGCTCGTCCGCGTTAATCGTCCTGTCGAAAGCCTGATGTACACGGTTGTGATCATACGCGATTCCTTGATCCTGCTTCCCGAGCAAGACTTCCGCCGCGTACGGCTTATGGAGGCGCTTTACCGGGCGATGGACCGATTCGTTTCGCTGGATGAGCAGGCGATTCGCCTGGGAACGGCCGTCACGCGTCTGGAGCAGGAACTGGTCCGCGAGATCAAGGAGATCGGCGGAAACGCGGAAGGCACGGAGCATATGGTGGGGCAATCGCATATCGACATCGCCTGGCTGTGGCCGGTTCGCGAGACGGTTCGCAAAACCAGCCGGACCTTCTCGACGGTGGATGCTTTGATGAACGAATACCCCGACTACAAATACGCGCAAAGCCAACCCCTGCTGTTTCAGTTTCTCAAGGATAACGACCCCGAGCTATTCGAACGCGTGAAGCAAAGAATAGCGGAGGGACGTTGGGAGCTGGTCGGCGGGATGTGGGTGGAGCCCGATCTGAACATCCCGAGCGGAGAATCGCTCATGCGTCAGATGCTGTACGGTCAGCGCTTCTATAAGGAAGAGTTCGGGAAAACCTCGGATATCGAGTGGCTGCCCGATACATTCGGCTATTGCGCTTCCCTGCCGCAAATTTTGAAACATGGCGGAATCCGTTATTTCATGACGACGAAGCTGGGCTGGAACGATACCAATGTGTTTCCTTACGATTTATTTCACTGGATCGGCATTGACGGCACGCCGATATTGTCTTACCTTAACCATGGAGTGAATGAAAATACGCTACCGAAGGATGTGTCCGAGCATTGGCAGTCCTACCGGCAAAAGGATGTTCATAACGAGCAAATGCTGCTGTACGGCCATGGCGACGGAGGCGGCGGGGTAACCCGCGAAATGCTGGAATACATCGACCGTTCCGGGCTCATGGTGGGCCAGCCGGCCAGCCGCTACAGTACGGCTGCGGATTTCTTCGAGGGGATCCGGGAGCGGAGCCCGAAGCTTCCTGAATGGAGGGGGGACCTTTATCTGGAGCTGCATCGCGGCACGTACACGACGCACGGCCGCAACAAGCGCCATAACCGGAAAGCGGAAATCTTGTACCGCGAAGCAGAGGTTTGGAACACGCTGGCGGCTCCGGGCATGTCCGAAGCAGCGCAGCGCGAAGTCCGCGAAGGGTTGCATGACGGCTGGAAGCTGATTTTGCTGAATCAGTTCCACGACATTATCCCGGGATCGGCCATAACCGAATCGTACGTGACCTCGGAGAAAGAGTACGGCGAGGTTTTTGCAAAAGGTTCCGCCTCGCTTGGCATCGGCCTGAAAGCGCTGGCTTCCCGCATCCTTACGCAAGGGGAAGGCGAGCCTTACCTCGTCTTCAACAGCCTCGGCTGGGCAAGGGACGCCGTCATCCGCATACCGAAGAAACCAGGCGAGGGACGATGGGCGGCGCATGACGCGGACGGCAGCCTCTTGTCCTGTGATGTCGGCCAAGGCGAAACGGCAGGGGAGACGGTTTTGACGGTCCGGGTGCCTAACGTTCCGGCATTCGGGTATAAGACGATTTGGATCCGTACCGTTCCGGACGCCGGTCCGTCCTCCGAGCCGGTTCGAGCCTTGGGCGATGAATGGGAAACGGCGTATTACAAGATTCGTTTCAATCATCGCGGCGAAATCGTCAGCCTGTTCGATAAAGAGAACGGCCGTGAAGTGGTGAAGCCGGGGGAACGCGCGAATCGATTCCATTTCTTCCATGACCGTCCGGTGCTTTGGGATGCGTGGGATATCGATACGCGTTATGAGGAGCAGCCTGCCGGAGAAGCCGAACTGCTCGAGAAACAGGTCATTTTGGCCGGCAAGGTGATGGACGTGCTTCGTTTCCGCTGGCGGCTCAGTCAGTCCGAAATTACGCAGGACCTGATTCTGTACCACCTGGACCGCAGGATCGACTTTAAAACGTCAGTCCGCTGGAACGAATCCCACAAGCTGCTGAAGGTCGGATTCCCCGTGGACGTCGTAACCGAGAAAGCCACGTATGAAATACCGTTCGGGGCCATTGAGCGTCCGACGCACCGCAACACGAGCTGGGAGCAGGCGCAATATGAAGTATGCGGGCACCGTTTTGCGGACGTTTCGGAACGCGGCTACGGCGTCAGCCTCCTGAATGACTGCAAGTACGGCTACGACGTTCAGGGCAGCACGATCCGGCTGTCGCTGCTTAGAGCGCCGAAATGGCCGGACGCAACCGCCGACCTGGGCGAGCACGAATTTACGTATTCGCTGTATCCGCATGCCGGAAATTGGCCGTCGGCGCATACGGTACGCGCGGCGGCGGAGCTGAACCATGATCCCGCGGTGATCAGGACGGAAGCCCGCCAAGGCTCGCTGCCTCCGGTGCATTCGCTGATCGGCTTCACGGGCGAGCATGTGATGCTCGATACGGTTAAACCGGCTGAAGACGGCAGCGGCGTGATTGTGCGCCTCTATGAATCCTCCGGCGGCCGGGAACGCGTGGAGCTGAACTGGGGCGGGCCATGCAGCCAAACGTTCCTGTCCAATGCCTTGGAGCAGGAGCTGGAGCCGGTGAATGCCAAGGCGGGCCGGATCGAGTTGCATTTTGCCCCTTATGAGATCAAAACGTTGAAAATCATTAGCTAAAGTGCGCAGCGAGGGCGGCCCGCAACCCGCGGGTTGTCCGCCATCCCGTTATCTGGGTCATCCGCATTTTCATAACTACTCTATAACTGTACAGCTAAAGGAGCGACCGATCATATGGAACAATTTAGACTCCCTAAAATACCGATGCCGAAGCTAGAGCTTCCGAAGGCCGTGAAGGACGTGCTGGCCGAAGCCGAAACGAAGCTTGCCCACCGCCCCAAATTGCTGCAGCTGTTCAAGAACTGTTTTCCGAACACGCTGGAAACGACGACAAAGCTGATGGATGACGGCACGACCTTCGTCATTACCGGCGACATTCCGGCCTCCTGGCTGCGGGATTCGGTGGAGCAGGTGATTCATTACGTACCGCTTGCCAAACATGATGCCGACCTGCAGCGGATCATTAGCGGCTTGATCAAACGACATATTCAATACATTCATATCGATCCGTACGCCAACGCGTTTAATGAATCGGCCAATGACTGGCACTGGAATACGACGGACGTGACGGAGATGTCCCCATGGGTATGGGAGCGCAAGTTCGAAATCGATTCGTTGTGCTTCGTTATCCGTCTGGCGTATATGTACTGGAAAGAAACCGAGCAGACCGACATTTTCGATGCCGGCTTCAAATCGGCGATGCGGCGCATTTACGAGCTATTCAAAACCGAGCAGCATCACTTCGAGCAATCGCCTTACCGCTTTACGCGCAACAATGGGATTCCCGAAGACTCGCTGCGCAACGGCGGTCTCGGCATGCCGGTCAATTACACCGGGATGATCTGGTCGGGCTTCCGCTCCAGCGACGATGCATGCGACTTCCATTACAACATTCCGGGCAACATGTTCGCCGTCGTGGCGCTTCGCCAAATGCAGGAGTTTGCCGAGTGGGTATTCCGCGATCTTGACTTCCTGGCCGAGCTGAAAGAGCTGGAATTCGAGGTCGATCACGGCATTAAGCTGTACGGCATATACCGCCATCCGGAATTCGGTCCGATTTACGCTTATGAGACCGACGGCTTCGGCAATTACTGCCTGATGGACGATGCGGGAACGCCAGGGCTGATGTCCATTCCGTATCTCGGTTACGTGAGCGCGGATGACCCGATTTATCAAAATACGAGACGGTTTGCGCTAAGCAAGGAAAATCCGTTCTACTTTGAAGGCAAAGCGGCCAAAGGCATCGGCAGTCCGCACACGCCGAAGGATTACGTTTGGCATATGGCCTTGTCGATGCAGGGCATTACGGCGCAAACCAAAGAAGAGAAGCTGGAAATGATCGCGATGCTGGAAGCGACGGATGCGGATACCGGTTATATGCATGAAGGTTTCCATGTCGATGACCCGGCCATCTTCACGCGGAAATGGTTCGCCTGGTCGAACAGCCTTTTCTCGCAGCTCGTTTACCGGGCCATGAAAGAAGGCATTCTGTAAGTTTTTCGCTGCATCTTTAGCGTATACACGATAAACGTTCTTATAAAAAAGGAGACATGACAATGACCAGAATTATTGGCGAATCCCTGAAAAACATTCCTTGGCAGGACAAGCCGGAAGGCTACAATATGCCGGTTTGGCGCTATTCCGCCAACCCGATCATCGAGCGCCACGCCATCCCGAATTCCAACAGCGTATTCAACTCCGCCGTCGTACCGTTTGAAGGCGGATTCGCCGGCGTGTTCCGCTGCGACTCCAGATCCGTCAGCATGGATATTTTCGCCGGTTTCAGCGACGACGGCGTGAACTGGAACATCAATCACGATCCGATCGTGTTCGAAGGCGACGAGGAAATCACCAAACGGGAATACCGCTATGATCCGCGGGTCTGCAAAATCGGGGACCGTTATTACATCACCTGGTGCAACGGCTATCATGGCCCAACCATCGGGATTGCCTATACGACCGATTTCAAAACGTTCCACCAGCTGGAGAACGCGTTTCTGCCTTATAACCGCAACGGTGTGCTGTTCCCGCGCAAAATCGGGGATTATTACGCCATGGTCAGCCGTCCGAGCGATACGGGCCACACGCCGTTCGGGGATATTTTCTACAGCGTAAGCCCTGACCTTACCTTCTGGGGCAAGCACCGTTACGTGATGGGAACAATCGGCGGGGACGCTTCGGCTTGGCAGTCCAAAAAAAATCGGACCGGGACCTGTGCCGATCGAAACCGACCAAGGCTGGCTGCTGATTTATCATGGCGTCATCAATACCTGCAACGGGTTCGTATACCGCATGGGCGTCGCCCTGCTGGACATCGACGAGCCGTGGAAGGTGAAAGCCCGTTCCCGCAACTATATTTTGGGACCGGAAATGCCGTATGAATTAACGGGCGACGTGCCGAACGTTACTTTCCCATGCGCGGCATTGACGGATGCCGATACCGGCCGGATCGCCATTTACTACGGCTGTGCCGATACGGTGACGGGACTCGCGTTCACGACGGTAGATGAGCTGCTTAAGTACATGGAGGAGTATCCTCTGTAAGACAAAGCGTTGTCGTTAAAATCCGAGAACTGCCATTAGGGCAGGCATTCGCGTGAAACGGTCGGTTTGAGCGTCCGTTTCACGCGGCCGTCTTGCCCATCAATTTTTTTTATACAGCAGGAGGTTAAGGCAATGGGCAAGCAAAGAAAGGCGCATATCATTTCCCACACGCACTGGGACCGGGAATGGTATTTGCCGTATGAGAAGCACCATGTCCGGCTGATCGAGCTGATGGATACATTGCTTGAAACGATGGAAAAGGAACCGGAATACAAATACTTTTTCCTCGACGGACAGACGATCATCCTGGAAGATTACTTGCAGGTTCGTCCGGAGAAAAAGGAGCAGCTTGACGCGCTCATCCATGAAGGCCGGATCCGCATCGGCCCTTGGTATATTTTGCAGGACGCGTTCCTGACCAGCAGCGAAGCGAACGTGCGCAACATGCAGATCGGCCATCAGGACGCCGAGAAATACGGAACGGTATCGAAAATCGGCTATTTCCCCGATACCTTCGGCTTGGCGGGCCAAACGCCGCAGCTTATGGTCCAATCCGGGATCGACAATGCGTTCTTCGGGCGCGGCGTCAAGCGACGGGTTTTAACAACACCGTCTCGGATGGCGACTTCGAGTCCTCCTTCTCGGAGCTGACGTGGGAAGGACCGGACGGCTCAAAAGTGCTCGGCATCCTGTTTGCGAACTGGTACAGTAACGGCAACGAAGTACCGGCCGGCGAGGAAGAGGCGAAAGCTTACTGGGAAAGAAAGCTGGCCGACGCCGAGAAATACGCTTCCACCGGGGAACTGCTCTACATGAACGGCTGCGACCATCAGCCGATTCAGCGCGATCTGCCGGAAGCGATCCGGACCGCGAAAAAGCTCTATCCGGACACCGAATTCGTGCACTCGACCTTTACGGACTATTTGGACGATCTGAAAAAAAGCATGAAGCAGGACCTGTCCAAGGTGCAGGGCGAGCTTCGCAGCCAGCGGACGGACGGATGGGGAACTCTCGTTAATACGGCTTCCGCGCGCGTATACCTGAAACAGATGAACCAGACCGGGCAGAGCCTGCTGGAAAAAGTGGCCGAGCCTCTGGCTTCGCTGGCCAGCCTGGTCGGGAAGGAATACCCGCATCACCTGTTCACATACGCTTGGAAAACGCTGATGCAGAACCACCCGCATGACAGCATTTGCGGCTGCAGCGTGGACGAGGTGCACCGCGAGATGGTGACCCGGTTCGATAAGAGCCGCCATGTTGCCGAAAACATCGTGGAAGACAGCAAAAAGGCGATTGCCGAAGCGGTAGACACATCCGCTTTTGCCCGCTTTGGCGAGAGCGCCGTACCGTTCGTCGTGTTCAATACGACGGGCTGGAATCGCAGCGGCACGGTAACCGTGGAGTTGGACGCGGAGCGCCTGTATTTCCGCGACGGCTATTCCCTTGAGGAAACCAGCCGGCGGATGAAGGAAGCGGATATTTCCGAACGAATCGTGGTCGATTCCGAAGGAAATGCCGTAGCGTTTACGATGGAGGATTTGGGGCTGCAGTTCGGGTACGATCTGCCGGATGACCGGTTCCGCCAGCCGTACATGTGCCGGAGAGTGAAGGTTACCTTTGAAGCGAAGGACATTGAGGCCCTGGGTCTCCAAACGTTTGCCCTGGTGAAGTCGGATGCCTTGCCGAAGACGGCTGGCTCGCTGCTTGACGGAAATCGGATCTTGGAGAACGGAAACCTGAAGGTTCAGCTGGCTTCCGACGGTTCGTTTACGCTCACCGACAAGAAAAACGGGAAGGTCTACCGCGACCTTGGCGTGTATGAAAATACCGGCGATATCGGCAATGAGTACATGTACAAGCAGCCGGAGGGCGAGACAACCCTCACCACGAAAGGTCTGGAAGCCAAAATTTCCGTCGTGGAAGATACGCCTTACCGAGCAGCGGTCGAAGTGCTCCACGAGTGGGAAATTCCGGCGTCCGCAGGCAGCAAGCTGGATGAGGAGCAGCATGAGCTGATCTACTATCCGAACCGCAAAGCGCAGCGTTCCGAGGAAACGGTCACCCTTTCGATCCGCACGCTGATCTCCCTTGACCGCGAAGGCAAAGGCGTGAAGCTTACGGCAACCTTCAACAACCGGGCTAAGGATCACCGCCTCCGGGCGTTGTTCCCGACGGATCTGGACACGGCGGTTCACCGCGCCGACTCCATGTTTGAAATCGTGGAGCGGAACAACGTTCCGGCGAAAGAGTGGGAGAACCCTAGCAATACCGCCCACCAGCAGGCTTTTGTGGATGTAAGCGCCGAGGGTGCAGGCTTGACGGTCGCCAATCTTGGGCTTAACGAATACGAAGTGCTGCGCGACGGACGCAACACGATAGCGGTAACGATGCTGCGCGCCGTGGGCGAGCTCGGCGACTGGGGCTATTTCCCGACGCCGGAAGCGCAGTGCCTTGGCGAGCATACCGTGTTTATGGAAGTCATTCCGCATGACGGCAACGGCATGACCTCCGGCGCTTATGCGGAAGCTTACCAGTTCCAGGTGCCGTGGACGGTATGCCAGACCGGCATTCATCAAGGCTCGATCGCGCCTGCGCAATCGATGTTCGGTTGGAATCATCCGGAGCTTGCGTTCTCGTCGCTGAAAGTGAGCCATAAATCGGGCGATTTGATGCTGCGATGGTTCAACATGGGAGCTTCGTCCACGGAGCTGTCCTTGCAGACGAGCCTTCCGAATGCCCAGGCCTACAAAACGACGATCCTGGAAGAGGAGGGGACTTCCGAGCGCTTCAACGAGGAAGGCGAGTTCACCCTCACGGTGAAGCCGTATGAGATCGTTACCCTGGGAGTAAAGGCTTAACCCCGTTCAAACCGCATAAAATGAAATGAAACCTGCTATAAACTAAGATGGATAGCGAAAAGTCCGGCCGGATGGCCGGGCTTTTTTTTGCATTCACAAAAAATTTCAAAATATATGATATAAAACGTCAATAATACGATTGAAAAAATCATAATAATGATTTAAACTGTCATCATACATCAAGTTCATGATTACGAATACTCAAAATGAGGTGATGGAAAATGAAACAGGTTAGGATGGGCGTAATCGGTGCCGGCAACCGGAGCATGATTGCGGAATACTGGCATCAGCCTGGCGGAAATTCCGTGGTAACGGGCGTGGCGGACATTTCGATGGAAGCCCTTACAGACTTCAAACAGAGGGTGAATCCGGAGGCGTTTGCCACGACGGATTACCGGGAGCTTCTCGCCAGAGAAGACATTGACGCGGTTGCGATTCTTACGCCGGATCATCTTCATGAGGAGCACGCCATTGCCGCTTTCCGTGCAGGCAAGCACGTTTATTGCGAAAAACCGCTGGCGATAACGCCGGAAGGATGCGACCGCATTCTGGATGAATGGAAACAATCGGGCAAACACCTGATGATCGGTTTTAATATGCGTTACATGGCCATGTACCAGACGATGAAGGAAATCATCGACTCGGGCGTGATCGGCGAGGTCAAGGCCGTTTGGGTAAGGCATTTCGTAGGACTCGGCGGATATTATTACTATCATGACTGGCATGGCACGAGAGACAATACGACCTCGCTGCTTCTGCAGAAAGCGTCGCATGACATCGATATCATTCACTGGCTTACAGGCCGTTACGCGGAGAAGGTATCCGCTTTCGGCAGCCTGGATTATTACGGCGGGGATATGCCGAACGATCTCCACTGTCCGGAATGCGAGCTGCAGAACACTTGTCCGGAAGCAAGCTTTGAACGGATGACTCAATGCGCCTTCCGCGAAGAAATCGATGTGGAAGATAACAGCATGGTCATCATGCAGCTTGAAGGCGGCATCAAGGCATCGTACCTGCAGTGCCATTTCAGTCCCGATTATTCCCGCAATTATACCTTTATCGGCACCAAGGGCCGGCTTGAGAATGACGACGTGAACGACAAGATTTATGTAAAAACCAGAAAGTCCGGCTCCTGGCACGAGATGAGCGATAGGGTCTATGAAATGAAACAAATGCCGGGTACCCACGGCGGAGCCGATCCGCGGATTTGCCAGGATTTCATCAACCTTGTTCTGTTCGATAAAATGCCGCTGACGACGCCTTTTGCGGGGCGCATGAGCGTGGCGGTGGGTTGCGCAGCAACGGAGTCCATTCGTGCTGGCGGAAAGGTCGTTCAAGTCGATCAAGGCCGGCATCGTCCTGCCGTGCAGAACGACGTGCCGGTTCACGGCTGAGCGGCTGATCGGCCTACGGAAAGAACAAATAATGATGAGGGGGAGACTTCTTTAATGATAAAGGGACAGTTGACATACCCGGAGATTGCCCAGCAGGGGGATGCCATCGCTGCCGCTTGGGAGCAGTTATCCAAGCAGCAGGATTGGGTGCAGAAATATATCGGCAACGGCGTTTATGACGAGGTTGTATTCATAGGCTCGGGTTCATCCTATTACCAGGCTCAAACGATGGCCGCGACCTTCCGATATTGGCTCGGCCGGCCCGCAAGCGCATTTCCTTCTTCGGAAATCTTTTTGTTCCGGGATCAGTCCGCCGCCATAGGCAGGAAGAAGCTTCTTGTCGGGGTCTCCCGTTCCGGGGAATCCACCGAGGTAATTCTGGCCATCGATTCGGTCAAAGGGCTGGAAGAATGGGATACATGCGGCATCACTTGTTATGAGGACAGCGGCATGGCTCAGCGCACGGAATGTCTTGTATCTCCGTATGGCAAAGAGAAGAGCACCGTAATGACGAAGTCCTTTGTCAGCATGACGTATATGATGCAGGCCGCCATCGCATTGGCTGCGGGAGAACGTTACACGGGCGAGATGAAAGCCGTAATGGAGCAGTCCGGCGCCAAAATAACGCAGGCCGACGATTTTGCCAAACAGCTGATCGATAACAACCATTTCAATAAAACCATTTACCTGGGCATGGGAAGTTACTTCGGGATTGCGCAAGAGGCTTGCCTCAAACTGAAGGAAATGTCTTATACTTGGACTGAAAGCTACGGCACCCTGGAATTCAGGCACGGTCCCAAATCCATTATCGAGCCCGGATCGCTCGTTGTATTGCTGCTGTCGGAGACGGCAAGGCCATATGAGCTGAAAGTGGCGGAAGAGATGAAAGCATACGGCGCTTATGTGCTTGTGCTGACGGCCCGCAAGGGCGAGGATACCGCTTTTGCGGACGCCGTGTTTGAAATCGGGGGAGCGGAGGTAAGCGACGAGGCTCGCGCCGTTATGTATTTGCCGCTGCTTCAATATGTGGGCTTTTGGACAGCCGTGAACAGAGGGGTCGACCCCGATGAACCGCGGAACCTGACTCAGGTGGTTAAAATCTGAAGAACGAAAACGGCAACGTGAATGTCCCAAAGCAGCATCTTGAAGCGGCGCTTCGGTAATGACCAGCGAGGAGGATATGAAAGATATGGCACGTATTGGAATGAAAGCGGAACGGCAAAACCGGATCCTTAGTGCGCTGGCGGTTAAGGGCGAAATGTCACTTCAAGAGCTGATGACGGCATTCAACTGCTCGGAAGCTACGGCCAGGAGGGATTTGGAGGAGCTGGAGCAGAGCGGAAGCGTCATCCGGCGCGTCGGCGGCGGAGCGATGTACGTGAAGCCGGCTTCGGTTTACGAGGTTCCTTTTGCCGAGAAGCAGCAGGTTTTGTATATGGAAAAAATGAATATCGCCCGGAAGGCCGCCTCTTTGGTTCAAGAAGGGGATGTGATCGGGCTGACCGGAGGAACGACGACGTTCCTGATTTCCCAGCAGTTAAAGCACAGAAAGAATATTACGGTCGTGACCAACGCCGTTAATATTGCGATGGAGCTGTCGGAGAACAGCGACCTTCAGGTGGTGCTGACGGGCGGAGTGCTGCGAAACAAGAGCTTCGAGCTTTGCGGGCCGCTGGCGGAGCAGACCGTCAATGCCGTCAACATCAACACGATGTTTATGGGCATTGACGGCTTTACGGCCGCGGGGGTGAGCACTTATTCGGAGCTTGAAGCGAATATTGCCCGAATGCTGATGCGGCGCGCGGATAAGACGATCGCGGTCTTCGATCATACGAAGATCGGCCGGGCTTCCCTGTTTACGGTAGCCCTTTTGGAGGATCTGCACGGATGCATTACGGATGAACAGCCGCCCGAGGTTTTGTCGGGGGCACTGAAGGAAGCGGGAACCTCTCTGTATATAGCCGAAAACGAAAATCCTTAGGGGGAGAAACGATGAGTTTCTGGATCGGCATGGATGTTGGGGGAACCAACATCGTCTGCGGCATCGTGAACGAGAAGGGCGAGGTGCTGAATTCGCTGAAAAAGCCTACCGAGGCACATCTCGGCACCTCTGCCGTGTTGGACAAAATGGCACAAATGGCTCTGGAACTGACGGAAGGCGCAGGACTTGCCGGCCGGGTGGCCGGCATGGGCGTCGGCATACCGGGATTGGCGGATCCATGGACGGGAAGCTCGGTGTACTCCGCCAACCTGAATTGGCGGGATGTACCCTTAAGCGCGGAACTGTCCAAGCGTACTTCCTTGCCGGTTTATATCGACAATGACGTGCGGATGTACGTTTACGGAGAAGCGATGTTTGGCGCGGGGCGCGGCGTCGATTATGTTTTGGGCCTGACGGTGGGTACCGGGATTGCCTCGGCCATGGTGAGCCGGGGGCAGCTTCATTACGGCTACCGCAACCTGGCCGGCGAAATCGGGCATGGCATGATGGACGGCGAAACGGCGCCGTGCGGATGCGGCTTTGAAGGATGCTTGGAAGCATCGGCCTCCGCCTCGGGTATGGTCCGCGAAGCGAAGCGCCGTTTAAGCGAGGGGGCGCCGTCCATATTATCGCAATGGTTTCCGGGAGACGATCTCGCGCAGTTGTCGGCAGCCGATCTGTCGAGAGCGGTGGATGCCGGGGATTCCCTGGCTTCCGAAATCATGAACCATGCGGGCGAACTGTTGGGGAAAGCGCTTGTGCCTGCCGTCCATATTTTGAGCCCGCAGGTGATCGTTCTGGGCGGAGGCGGAGCCTTGGCCGGGGAAAGGCTATTGGCGCCGCTGCGCCGGATTCTGTTCACAAGGCTGCTGCCCGATTTCAGGCAGGATCTTGAGATCCGAACGGCATCTCTGGGAGATGGCGCGGGCGTCATCGGCAGTGCCATGCAGGCCAAGCAGCGTCATGACATGAATCACTCATAATGAATGGGAGGCTTACACAATGACCTTAATATCATCTACGCCTTTATTGGAGACTGCACGCGGCGGGGGATACTGCGTCGGCGCGTTTAACGTGCATACGCTTGAAATGCTGCAGGCTGTCGTTGAGGCAGCGGAAGAAACGCAGTCGCCGCTAATCATTCAATCCACGGTCGGGACCGTAAAGCATCTAGGACCGGACTATATTGCAAAAGCTGCAATGGTCGCTTCCGAAAGATCAAGCGTACCGATTGCGCTGCACCTGGACCACTGTTCCGATTTCAATATCATCATGCAGTGCATCCGGGCCGGTTATACCTCCGTCATGATTGACGCCTCTCATGAAGCCTTTGACGTGAACGTGGATATGACCCGAAAAGTCGTGGAAGCCGCAAATGCCGTAGGAATCAATGTGGAGGCCGAGCTCGGACGCGTCGGCGGGGTGGAGGACGATATCGTCGTGGACGATCAGCATGCCATGCTGGCAGACCCGGACGAGTGCCAACGCTTCGTGGAGTTAACCGGCGTGCATACGCTCGCGCCTGCCATAGGAACGGCCCATGGCATTTACAAAGGAGAACCGAACATCGATTTTGAACGGATCCGCAAAATAGCGGCCAAAGTGTCGGTGCCGCTTGTTCTCCACGGCGGATCCGGCATTCCGGATGAACAGGTCAGACGCTGCGTGGCGGAGGGCATGTCCAAAATGAACGTGGCGACAGAGCTCCGCATTGTCTTCTCCAACGCGATCAAAGACGTATTCGATCATAATCCGGAAGAAAACGATCCGCGCAAATACATGGTTCCTGCCAAACAAGCCTTAAAAGCGGCAGCGATCGAGAAAATGCGGCTGTGCGGCTCCTTCGGCAAGGCCAGGGATTATCTGCAATGAACCCAAGGATTGTCACCGTAACGTTAAATGCAGCCATTGATAAAACTTACTATATGAACGGTTGGACGGCGGGGACCGTAATGCGCGTAGAACAGGTTCATGCTATTGCCGGAGGTAAGGGCCTTAACGTTTCAAGGGTTTTGCATCAATTGGGGCACCGTGAAATTACCGCTACGGGTTTTACCGCCGGTTATAACGGGCAGTTTATCGCCCGTGCGGCAGAAGATGAAGGAATTCATACCGATTTTGTAAATATACAAGGCGAATCGAGAATCTGTCTTAGCATTATAGACGAATTGAACCATACCTTTACGGAGGCTTTGGAGCCGGGTCCGCCGGTGACGCCGAAGGATGAGGCAGCAATCAAAGCAAAAGTCGGGGAGCTTGCCGGGAAAGCAGGTCTGGTCATTATTTCGGGAAGCCTGCCGAAGGGATGCCGGCCGGAGCTTTACGCCGAGTTGATTGAAATAGCTTCCTCCTGCGGCGCGGAGGTATTCCTGGACAGCAGCGGACCCGCGCTGGAAGCGGGGATGAAAGGAAAACCAGGCTTCATCAAGCCGAACGAGGACGAAATCAAACCGTGGCTGAGCAGTGCCGGGGACAACGATCCTCGCTTGGATGCGGCTGGAGAGGGCAACCTTCACGCCTATGGAGCCGCCATCCGGAAGCTTGCGGAGGATACGGGCATTCCGAGAGTCATTGTCACTTTGGGTGCGATGGGCGCATTGGCATGCATTGGCGGCCTGATCTATCGAATCCGGATTCCGGAAATCAAAGCGGTAAATCCGGTAGGCAGCGGAGACTCTTTCGTGGCAGGGTATGCTTTTGCCCATGTTCGCGAACTGCCGGCGGAAGAATGCCTGCGTTATGCCGCCGCGGCCGGAAGCGCCAACGCGCTGAAACCGACCGCAGGCTGCGTGGTTCCGGAGGATCACCAGAGGCTGCTTGAACTTATACAAGTGGACGTATGGGAATGAATTGACGATCGCCGTCAACGGAAATGAACGCAGATATAGCAACGTCTGCCGCATCCATCAGACCGCGAAAGCGCACATATAACGAACGAAGGGATTGGCCCGCGATCGGAGTCATGCAAAAGCTCATCGAACAATGATGGGCTTTTTTGTTGTCCCTAAACCGGTACGAAACCGGGGCCGCTGCTCTTTTCCTCTGTCAAGCGAACGATAACGGGGCATATTTGAGGATGTTCAAACGGGAAAAGCGCCGTTTCAATCCAAACAGACAGCATTTAGCGGAAGTTTTTCTTGCGATATAAGGAAGCCGCGTCTTTCGAAGCTTATACTTTTCTTATATCTTAAAAAAACCGGGCCCTTTTGCAGGGCTCCGGCTTAAGGTATCCTATTATTTTTGAATAAGTACGGGGGTGCTCATCTTCACCTTGTCGAACAGCCAGCGGACATCCTTGTTGTACATCCGGATGCAGCCGTCGGATACGTATTTTCCGATGGAAGCGGGATTGTTGTTGCCGTGGATGGCGTAAGCATAACTCGTTCTTCCATTGATTTTTACGTTGATGCCGAGCCATCGGTCCCCCAGGGGATTTCTCGGATCTCCGCCTTTGATTTTCTTTTTTATAATAAGGCCTGTTTTTCGTTTTCTCGTGGATTTTAAACAGACCCTCGGGCGTGTAGGAAGGTTTCTTTCCCGTGGCTACAAGGAAGGTTTTGACGACCTTGCCTTTTTCATAGTAGGTAAGCTTGTTGCTGGATTTGTCGATCACGATGAACTGCTTGTGTTTGGCGTATTTGGAGTCCAGCTTTTGACTAGCGGCGTCAGCCTCATGAACGACGGGGAAAGCGAACAGCAGCAGCAAGGCAAAGACCAGCGTGCGGTATAAAGCCTTCTTCAAAATGGGTATCACCTCTTTTCGACTCTCCAATGTATGCAAAAGAGACGCAATGTTGCCTGTACGGTTGAAGGAATCTCAGCCCCTTTTTTTTCGTTTTTTTGTATGAAGGTGGTGTAACAGGATGATATGTATGGGCCAGGTATTGGGGATTTTAGGTATTTTCCTGCGACATAATATATACGATTCAAATGTCGAAAAAGGTGCAGGTTTTCTGAAATTTTTCGCAAAAAAATACCCTTCCTGGCATGGAAGGGATCGATAAGCTATTGCCCCAAGGGCTACCGCTTCGTTTTATCTGTTTTTTCGTAGGCAATGAGCGTAACCTCTTTACCCGTTATTTCGGCTATTTCCGCTTCGGCTGCCTTGATGGCGTTTAAGGTCTGGTCGTTTCCGTTAAGCGGAGCAATTCGGTAATCGTCGGTTTTGATGTTCAATCCGGTTTCACCTCCTGTTCTTGGCGGCTATATTGGTTAGAGTTCCCTCATTCGGTTTATTGAATTCACGTAAAACGAAATCCTATGGCAGGAAGGCTTGGGGGAGCTACTCCGGATCGATAGCGGTTCGCCGGATCATGCCGGTTGCGTCCAGCTATACGCCGTTGCAGAAAAAAAACATCTCCTCGAGTGTTTCACCCATTGCTGCCGTGGTTAAATAGAACATGAGTGGGAAGTGGTAGTCATCCTTCAACAGACGGAAAACAGTCGGACGGCAGTTTTCGAAAGGTTGTGGATTAACCATGAACACACTGAAATGGAAAAGGAAAAAACGGTCGAAGTTTCGGCGGTTTTTTAAAGGCAAAGCTCCCTAGCAATTGGAAAATTGCTTAGCGTTTTATATCGCTTCCCACGACAGAAGACCCTGTGGAGGATCCGCGGGGTCTTCGCTTGTATAAAAATACCAATAAATAAAATGTAACTTTTGTTTATATATGGCGTTATCTATTAAGAGGGACATAAACAACCGGAGGATACCATGAACAATAAACATAAATTAATGGAGCTTGAAGGCAGAATTCATGAACTGGAACAGGCAGAAACTTCGAAAAGCCAGACGGTCATGAACGTTCTCGGGCTTGCCTTGGGTTACATGGGGGCTATCCTTGTTATGCTGCTTGTGGGTGTTGCAATAAGTTATTTGTCATAAAACCTCAGATGGATATCGTTAGGCCGAGAGTTCATCCTCTCGGTTTTTTTGCCTGAAAAATTTGGAGGCGATAAAAAGACAAATCCGATGACCGGTAAAACGACGCCTAGTTTTGACGATTAACCGAATCCTTCCGCCTTGTCATGCTTGGCGGGCTTATAAATATTTGATGATTTCACTCCACGAGGCTTAATATATAAACATGGGTTACAGGTCACCAAGCATAGAGCAAACAAAGGGGAAGAATAGGATGACAGATCAGGATTGGAAAAATGGTGCTCACGGACATAAGTTCGTTGCTTCCTTCAGTGGGGGAAAAGACAGCACGTTGGCTTTATATAAAGCCATGAAGGTTGGGGAAGCCGTAGGGCTGATCGTGATGTTGGAGGAAGAAGGGCAGCGATCCCGGTCGCACGGAATGCCTCCGGAACTGATAAACGCCCAAGCGGAATCCATCGGTTTGCCTGTTTATACCGGAGCTGCGAGTTGGGAAGATTATGAAGCCGTCTACATGGAATTGTTAGAAAAAGCGAAGGAACAAGGTGCAGAAGTACTGGTAACCGGCGACTTGGATGTCCCTGCCCATGGTTGTTGGCACGACAAGGTTACGACAAACGCCGGTTTGAAGCTGGGTATGCCTCTGTGGGAAATGGATCACCTTGAAACGGTTCAGGAGTTCATCAATCTGGGATTTGTCACGATCGTGGTAACCGTAAATTTATCACTGGGGATGAGTGAAGACGATTTGGGGCGGATTTTAACCCATGAATATGTGAAGGAGCTTGAAGCTCGCGGCATAGACCCTTGCGGAGAAGGCGGGGAGTTTCATACTACCGTAATAGACGGACCTATTTTCAGACGTCCCGTTCCTGTCCGTAGATGCCAGATAGTTAAGGACGGAACCTATGCCTTTTTGCCTTTGGAGCTGGATAAAAGAGAGACCGTTGCCTCAATATAGGCTTCGGCATTCCAACACCGACATTCGCCTGAGGGGCGAGATTAAAACAGCCGGGCAAGCATTTGCTTGCTCGGCTGTTTTAACGTTAAATTTATAGACGTTCCAACTCCTGTAATAGCCCTCTATTTAAGGAACTATGGACTGGGTTACACTAACGTCAAGCTTCAAAAAAGAGTTAATGCGATCCGTTCTTATGAGGTCGGATTCTCTTCATAGTTGAACTGCCATTCGATCCCGAATTTGTCAGTCACTTGACCGTAGCACTTGCTCCAGAACGTTTCCTGCAGCTCCATGCCTACCTTTCCGCCCTCCTTCAGCTTGTTGAACCATGTCTCAACTTCATCGCGACTATTCGTTACAATCGCAAGGGTGATATTATTGCCTACCACGAAAGGCATGCCCGGAAACGTGTCCGAGAACATGACATTGCTGTCGCTAATCGTTAAACGGGCATGCATGACAAGGTTCTTCGCTTCTTCCGGAAGCTGGTATTCCGGGTTTGGCGGATTATCGCCGAAGGTCATAATTTGCGGCTTTTCCGTTCCGAATACATCTGCATAGAACTCAACGGCCTCGCGACAGTTTCCATTAAAAACCAAATAAGCATTGACAGACATTACTTGTTCTCCTTTCATAATAGGAAATAGGTCTTGTCCCGTGCCTCCAATCCGCTTTGAACGGCATGGGTCTCCATCATACTTCATGCGACGGTCTCTGTACAAGTATACGGATAATCTGATTTTTCAAACCGTCTACGTCTGATAAGGCTGTCCGCAAAGTCGGGCAGGCACTAGGGGAATCGAAAGGGCGATTGCTCTTCAGGCCTCTCCCACAGCCTCTGTGGGGGTCATACGGGGAACGGTTCAAGAATCTAACGGCACGCCGGTTCCGCTCGCTGCTGTTTGGCAAAAAGACGTTGAAGCAATTTTACAACGATGTTGCTGCTGACCTTAAGCAGGCCCCGCAGCAGGCTTCTACACCTAATTTCGTACCGCTGCCGGTGGGAACCGCCCAGGCATTGATTGATAATTACGTGTCTCCGCTGTGGTTTGCCAAGTACAAGGAAGGCGATGAGGTGGGGAAGACCCATGCTCACAATTTGGCGAATTACCTTCGGCGAGCTGCGGGAATTCCAGAACAATGAGAAATGGCCCGCTGGCTAGATGCTGGCGGGGGATTTTTTGGAACAACATCTGAAAGTATTTAAGGATAGTTAAAACAGTATTTCTTTCTTGTTTACTTTGACCCCTGATAAAGATTGCTCAAACATATCGAGAATAAACAGAAACCGTTCCGCTTCCCGGAATACATGATCGGCCAATAAGGGATGAATGATGCTTTTGATTCGGCATTCTTCAATTAAATCGCGAGCTGTTTTTTTTGAAATCCCGGAGGGATTTAACGGAGACTCGATTCTCATCAACAAATTGACTTAATAAAGGAATGGTTTGGGATTGAGGCCGCATAGAGCTCAGATCCACTGCTTGCCACAAGAGGGTATCAAATTCTTGGCTAAATTCCCTCGCTTGTTTCACTAGCTTCCGTTCAGACGGGTCAAGGAGGTGGCTTATAAATTTTGCGTGATCCGCCATAATTTTTAGAAAGAAAACATTTTCATCTATGATCGCATCGTGTAGGGGCTCAAGTCTTCCGAGATTAAGTTCTTCCAACCGATTCCTAAAATAATTAGCCTCTCTGCTTACATGATCAACGAGCAAGGGGAAATTGTTTTGACCTGGGAGTTTACATCGTAGGATAAGACCCAAAACTTTCCTTTTGAATGCCCAAATATGTGCTGCGGCATTATGTACTTCAGTATTAAACTCCCTAATCATTTGTGGATCGGCATCTGCTGTAAATGCGTAGGCTCTTCTTTCTATATCATCAAACACAGCTTGAAATTGATTCGCCTCATTGATCAATTGCGTGTCTTCACACCTAAAACCTAATCGAAGGAATAGTGAATGTTCTTTCATTATTCGTGACCAAAAGCGGATTTCGTCTAATGACCGAACCACAAACGGATCAGACAAATTAACCCCTCCATTACGTTGATTTCAGAGCAGACATTTTAGCCGAAGGTCAAATCGTTAACTAAATATATGGTGCTGGCTTGTTCCAATATGCACAAGATTATTTGTCAAATTTTTTTTTTATAGTACTCATACTAAAATCCCGAATGCCTGAAATCTGAAGACCCTGCCGGCTATGTGCTGGCAGGGTCTTTCTTTAGCTTTGAGGATACTAGATCTTATTATACGAATGCAGCTAAGACGATAACCAGCAAGATGAACAATACAAGAACTATTCCTACTTTGCTGCCGTATCCACCGCCGTATCCACCTACTGCTTCACCCATGAATGATTCCTCCTTTGTTTGTTTTAAACTACACCTTATCTTATGATGTATTACATGAACGGCCAGGGCGCATAGGCAAAGAAAAATAGAAGTGATTGGTGGAACCGATTATTGGACTTTACCATACCGATTATGTGCTAGCATGGTCTTTTTTACGATTTAATGGTATTAGCCGACTTACGTGCTGTATATCTTCAAGAGGTATGTAAACCAGGCCTTGATTATTTTTGACCTTTCTTTGCTGGCATAAAAATGACCCCCTAGAAATTCATCGGTTAACCCTAGGGGGGTTCCAATGTCTAATCTAAGGGGTGCACTTCACCAGTGTTGAGCCGTTTTTTTTATATCAGTCAAATTAAAAATCATATAGGGTGATTTATAGAAATGAGACCAAATAGGACTATAAAACAGACGTACAAACAGGTTTTGTCCCCATTTTGTCCCCACTCACAATTATCTAACGGAATATGGAGAAAGTGAAAAAAAAGAAAAACCCCTGCGGCTTAATGCCACAAGGGTTCTCGGCGATGATCTGTAGTGGGCTCGAACCACTGACCCCCACCCTGTCAAGATGGTGCTCTCCCAGCTGAGCTAACAGATCATGATAAATAAGTTTCGAAAGACAATTTATATATTATCAGCTGATGGTTAACGTGTCAATTATTTTCTTCGTTATAAAATGCCTCGTTCCGGTTCAGACTAGGGGGAGTTTGATTTTTCCAATTAGGGGGACGACTGCGTGTCAAATGGAAAGTGTTACATAATGAAGGGAAAGCGGTCGTTTGCGTTACTCCTGCTGTTTCCGCTTTTAAGCGGCTGCAGCATATCGGGCAGAACGTCCGTCGATATGGACCCGCTCCAATCCCCGGTTTCGCCTGTATTAAAGGATGTTTATGACCGTTCGGTTGAAAAAGACGTATATGCGCCGGGAGGCAGGGGAGAAAGGCTTTTTCCCGATCCGGTACTCGAGCCGGAAAGCATGCTTAAAGATAAGCTGTAGCGATGCTACCGGAAGGAAGACCTGGACCCAAACCAAGAAAATAACCGCCGGCCGCAAGGGGTGGCGGTTTATCGTCCATCCGGGTCCTGTTCTTCATCCCATTTACGGGAATAACCTTTATTTATGGTATAAAACATAGGGTAAATCAGAATAATCGAAATGATGACAGCCCAAAAAATCGTGCCGCCGATTCCCATATTTGCTCTCCGGCTCCTTTCCGTATGATGCATTTTCCTCTACTATACAGGAAAATAAATATTTTGTATAATAATTCATCTATATATCCGGCGAACTGTTTCGGAAGTGATTTGAGATATCGAGAGGTGTTGGAAATGGCAGCGGAAATCATTAATGTCACCACGGAAGATCAGCTGAAAGAGGCGCTGAACATTCGGAAAGAAGTATTCGTTGAGGAGCAGCAGGTTCCAATCGATCTGGAAATCGACGATTACGACAGCCTGGATGCCGACGCGCACCATGTTTTGATTAAATATGACGGCGAGTACGCGGCAACAGGCCGAGTAATTTACTACGATAAAGAATCGGCCAAAATGCAGCGTATCGCCGTACGCAAACCTTACCGTTCCAAGGGTCTCGGCCGTGTTCTCCTCATGGCCATGGAAACGCAGGCCAGGGAGCTCAGGCTTGTTTATTCCATCCTTGACGCCCAGTGCCAGGCCGAGGGCTTTTACAACAAGCTCGGTTATGTGACCATATCGGACGAGCCATTTGACGACGCCGGAATCCCTCATGTCCGCATGAAAAAAAGAGCTGAATTAAAAATAATTTAAAACCTCAAACACCACTTTAAGTCGACAATAGCCAGAAAGTCCGTTTAAGCTAAAATTTGGAAATCTGTATATAAAAAAAACTCTGACCGTTCATGTATGGACGGTTTTTTTCTTGTACGTTTGCCAGGAATCAAAGGAATTCAGCCGGTTGTAGCCGAGATATGTATAGGTTCAGGAAAGCAAAAAGCCGGCCTTTCGGACCGGCACAGAGATATATTAAAATCCCGGCAGATTATCCAGGTTATTGCTCGGGTCGCCGTCGGCATTGGAACGCAGATGAAGCTCGTCGTCCCGTCCGCGGAACACGTTCAGGTTCCTGATTTCTTTGTTTTGAACCATTTGCTGAGCGGTTTTGTAATCTACGACCTGTCCGTTGTCCAGCTTAAGCTGAACGATATCACCGTCGCCATTTTTTTCGTACGGCTACAACTTCGGCTTGTTGTCCATCGTTATTCATAATTATCGCCTCCCGTTGTTAGTATCCCCTTAGCCCGAAGGATTCTATTCGCGGATCTAACGGGAGGCTTCAAACCGAGCTTCTAGAGTTCATAGATCCGGTGCTGTTCCAGGAAACGCATAGGTCCCGTTCGCCCCTCGAAGCTGCTCATATTGTCGCCGTAATGCATCAGGTAGATCCGTTTTTGGATATCTTCCGGCAGGCTTAGAAGCTCATCGAGCGTGGTATGCACCTGGCCGGGGCCCTCCAGCTGGCATTCGTGAAGAATGACCTCGCAGCCGCGCTCTTGAACAAGCTTGAGAAGCAGCGCGGGATCGAAGGTCATGTCCGCACTGAAAAAAACACGTTCATTCAAATAAAGCGAATAGCTGTCTTTTCCGGGAATGTGTCTGGTTTGGATCAGCTCTGCGCGTATTCCGGGGGATATGTCCGCCGCTTCTCCCGGAGTAAGAGGAAATACTTTGAAGACGTCGTCAAGAGAGGTGATGGAACCTTCCTGATAAAGTCCGCCTTTCAGCGTGTTTTCCCAAAGCGTCGTGACGAGGGAATCGGCTATGTATAACGGAATTTTGCGCTTGTACTGCATTTTCATTTTGAAGGCCAGCTCTTCCAGTCCTCCGACATGATCGGCATGGGTGTGCGTGACAAGAACGGCATCCACGTATTCGAAGGAACGGCCGAGACGGTGAAGCGCCATCGGCGCGGTCACCCCGCAGTCCACGAGCAGCGTAAAATCCTCGTCGAAAACGAGGGCGTTGTTGTTGAAGTAAGATTTGGCGAAAGCGCCGCCAGTACCGAGCATTTGCAGTTTTAACGTCAATGAACTCAACCTCCAGCACCAATAAAATTTGTAGTAAAAAGCAGCTTTCCTTTCCATTCTAGCGAATTTATGCCAAACAACCAACGAAAATAAATAAAACGCGAAAAATTATCAAAAGCGCGCAACTTTTATTTTTTCATTTGTAGTATACACATATAACAACCAGAAACTAAACGGAGGGGTGCATTAATGAAGGTGAACTGGAAAAAGGTTATGGCGGCAACGCTCGTTATTTCTTTAATGGGTGGGGGAACCATGCTGTTTGCCGACTCTTTTTATGAACAAGTAAAAGTGCTGATGAACGGGAAGGAGCTGAAGGACGGGGGCTACCTGATCGACAACAAAATATATGTCCCGGTCCGGGACATGAACGGCGCCGTACAATGGGATAAGAAAAGCGGAAAAGTCCAGGTAATCAAGCCGAACGTGCATATTTTCCTGTTCAAGGGGGATACTGCATTCGGGAACGTCAACCGGGGGAAGTTGAAGTTTAACGTTTTCAGCCAGGTGGATACTTTATACGATAACGTGCATGCGGTAAAAGTAGCCATCGAAGATCCTTCGGGTAATGTTAAAGATATACAGTCCCAGAATATCGACAATCAGAACAAGGATAACTTCTGGTTCCGCACCAATGATTTCACTTATGACTTCGACAGGGTCGGCAAGTATTCGGTAGGGTTTTACATCAAGTATTCGGCAGACTCGGGATACGAAAAAGTGGCGGAAAAAGTAATTACGGTTTTGAATTAGGTAGAAGCTCTCTGGTAAAATTGACCTGATCATTCTTCCATGGTACCATACGGAAGTATGATAATTTAACCGAAGTGAGGTTTTTTTCAATGAGCGATCACACACATGGTCATGGAGATGCCTGTGGCTGCGGTCATGATCATGACCACGATCACGAACATGAAGAGTTTGTGCTGACATTGACGGACGAACAGGGCAAAGAAGTGGAAATGGTTCTCGTGGAGACGTTTGATGTCGGCGAAAAACTATATGCCCTTCTTATCGAGCGTAATAACCCGGAAGCTGACGGCGTTATTCTGCGTATGGAAGAAGAGAACGAGGAAATGGTTCTTTATAATATCGAGGACGAAGATGAGTGGAATGCGGTGGAAGAGGCTTATAACGAGCTGGTAGCCGCCCAAGAGTAGGTTTTTGTCCCAACACGAAACCCCAGTGCGGATGCACTGGGGTTTTTATAAGAATATCTTAGAAAATCGGATCCGCTTCGACGATAACCTTGACGTTCCGGATGTACCGATCCTCGGGGCCTTTGACGGGAAGCCCGACGTCCACATGATCGGTGATGTAATCGATGTTGTCCTGCGAAATGACCTCGCCCGGAAGAAGGATCGGAATACCCGGCGGGTAGACGTAAATAAATTCCGCGATGATCCGGCCTGCGGATTCCTTAAACGGAATCACTTCCGTATCTCCGTAAAAAGCATCCCTTGGGATGAGGGAAAGCTGAGGAATCTCAGGAATTTTCACGACCAGCTCGTTGATCTCGTTCTTGTTGTGATGTTTTTTGGACAGCTCGCGCAGGGCGGTCAGCAAAGTTTCAACCGTATCCAGGGTGTCGCCCGGCGTGATCAAGCACAAAATATTGTACATATCGCTGAGCTCGACCTCAATGTTATAATGCTCCCGGAGCCAATTCTCCGTTTCGTATCCGGTAATACCGAGATGGCGCACATGGATGGTCACTTTGGTCGGATCCAAACTGTAGGTTGCCTCGCCGCCAAGGATTTCATCGCCAAAACAGTACAAGCCGTCAATCTCGTTGATGGAGCGGCGGGCGTACTGCGCCATTTCGATTGCTCTCGCTGCCATCTCGCGTCCTTTAAGGGCCAGATTGCGGCGGGACGTGTCGAGGGAAGCAAGCAGAATATACGAGGTTGACGTCGTCGTCAACATGCTGATGATCGTCTGAACCCGGAACGGATTGATATACCCGTTCTTGGTATTCAGGTTGAGAACGGAGCTTTGCGTCATGGAGCCTCCAAGCTTGTGTACACTCGTAGCCGCCATATCGGCACCGGCTTCCATCGCGGACATCGGCAGGTCTTCATGGAAGTGAATGAGAACGCCGTGTGCCTCATCGACCAGCACAGGCACATGATAGCTGTGCGCCAGATCCACGATTTCCTTCAGGTTGGCGCTTACGCCAAAATAGGTCGGATTTATGACAAGTACCGCTTTGGCGTCCGGATGGCGCTTTAGCGCTTTACGCACGGAGCTGATGGTAATGCCGTGGTCAATGCCGACGTTGCCGTCCTGGGCCGGCGATACGAAAACCGGTTTGGCCCCGGTAAAAATGATGGCGGACAAAACGGATTTGTGTACGTTGCGCGGAACGATAATTTTGTCGCCGGGAGAGCATACGGACATAATCATCGTCATGATGGCGCCGCTGGTCCCCTGAACGCTGAAGAAGGTGTAATCCGCCCCGAAGGCGTCTGCCGCAAGCTTCTGGGCTTCTTCGATCACCCCGGTCGGCTGGTGAAGGTCATCCAGCGGAGCGATGTTGATCAAATCTATGGAGAGGGCGTTATCCCCTATAAATTCCCGGAATTCGGTATCGGTACCGAGACCTTTCTTATGGCCGGGAATGTGAAACTGCACCGGGTTTTTGGCCGCGTGTTCTTTCAGTGCGGTGAAGAGCGGTGTACGGCTATGGTCCATGGACCCTGTCACAACCTTTCTGTAGGTGAAATTGTTTATGATTGTCGATTTGTGTTTCATATAAACAAAATTGAGTATAGCAAAATAGGGGGGGAATGCAAGCAAAGGTTATGAGGGCATTTCTTCCCGAGAACAGGCAAGACTATAGAGAGTGCTGTATCAGTATGAACGATAGGATGTGGAAATATGTCTCAAATCGTCTCAACCTCAGAAAAACGCAGGCTGCTGTCTCCATTTTTCTTTGAACTGCTTGTAATTCTTTTTTTTGGTGGAATTTGTGAAGGGTTCATTGCTCGTGGCCATTCTTCCGGTTTACATGAAAAATATTCTGGGCGTGTCGGGGACGGTCATCGGAGTGGCCTTTGCGCTTCAATATCTGGGAGACAACCTGTTCCGGAGCCCGGCCGGTTGGATTTCGGAGCGGCTTGGCTTTCGCGGCACGATGTCCATTGCGCTCGCCATGGTGGTCATCTCGCTGCTGATCATTTCATTTACGGACGGGCCGATCTGGCTGTCGCTGGCTTGCCTGATCCTGGGGACCGGAACGGCACCTCTATGGCCTTGCGCGATGACCGGGGCAACGGAAATATCGGGACCTAACAACAGCAACGGAACCGCAATGGGAGCGCTGGAAACGGCTGCGCTTGCCGGTACTGGCATAGGTCCCATTACGATGAACTTTATCATGGAACACACCTCGAAAAACTACCAGACGGCTTTTTTGATCTTGATCGGGGCGGGCATTATTTTAGTCATCACGGCGCTGCTCCTTCCGGGCAGGAAGAAGATTCCTGTCAAGCCGGGGGCGTCTTCCCATCCGGCAGTCAAAGGAAAAGGGCTGAAGCAGACCTTGACGAAGCTTCGCAAGAGCGTCAAGGCCACGCTTCGCGAGATAAAAACGACGCTGAACGTAAGCTGGCTCGTGTATCCCGCGCTTTTCCTGCAGTCGTCCGTCATCGGCCTTCTCAGCCCGGTTCTGACGCTGTATGTGGCCAATGACTTGGGCTTGTCCCCAAACCAATACAGTTTGCTCCTCGTTATCGGCGGGGGGATTACCGTATTGGCGCTCATACCGGCGGGCAGGCTGATCGACCGCTTCGGGACCAGGCGCTTCCTGAACATCGGCTTTCTGTTATGCGCGGTAACGTTGGGCATTTTCACCATGTTCAAGTCGCTTCCTGCCGTCTTTGTGCTGGTCTGCGTGGTAGGGATCGCGTATGCCATGATCCTGCCTGGCTGGAATACGTTTGTCGCCAGCTTAGTCCCCAAAGGGGAGAGAGGGACCGTATGGGGATTCTTTCTGACGCTGCAGGGCTCGGGAATGGTGTTCGGCCCCGTAATCTCAGGGTGGCTCTGGGACCGGGTCGGCCACGGCGCCCCTTTCGTGGCGAGCGGAATCGTGATGTGTGCCATGTTTTTCATCCATTTGTTCCTGTCCCGCCGCCATGGGGCTCCTGCTCAACCGAGCCGGGCAAAGGCTTGATTTTTCGGACGGAGCAGCCAAAACAGCCAGACCCATTCATTGCGGGTTTGGCTGTTCTTGCGGAGCGCCTGTCTCGCTATATGAAAAAGGATGCAGGAACCCGATTCGAGAGCATCGGTCCGGCATCCTTTTTTCAATTCCTCGGGTTTCTCAATCACTCGTATCAAAGGGGTCCGGAAATCCGGTCAAAACGCCATCCGGTACAGCGGCAAAAGTGTTTCAAACGTTTCCTGAACCGTCCGGATCAGCTCTCCCCCGTCCATCGTCGAGGCTTTCTCCCGCGGAATGCTCAGCCCGCACATAACTTCGGCTTTTTTCACCTGTTTCAGCTTGGTGATGAGGGCGGAGAAGCTTTCCTTATCCATGTCGGCATGAGAGATGCCATTCGGATTCATATGGTCGGTCGACCAGTAATAGTCTTTGGGCAGCTTGGACCGAACCGAGGACAGCTTTTTCTCCAGTTTGCCGGCGAATATGCTTTTATTCGGGCTTTCGTAAATGATCGCAAATATGATGAACAGATGCGATTCAAACATTCCCACCTCAAAATGGGGAAGGGCTTTGTAGCCTCTTTTGTTCGCCGCCCAGGCGACCCAGGTATCGATCGGCGGGTTGACCTTGCGGCGGGCGTGCTTGGCCACGTGTACGAACATCTCCTCGCCGCATATGGCGGAGACGTATGGAGCGAGCTCGGCTCCGAGAGCCTCCAGCTTCGGGCGCACCCGTTCGATCAGCGCGCCCATGCGGGCTTCCAGGCCGGGTACGGCAAACACATCGAAATCTTCAGCGGCAAATCCGGTGAAACCCATATATCAACAGCCTTTCTTATTCGTATATTCATAACGTGCGCTTCTTGGACGAATATTCTTACCCTTATCGAACAACGACGCTGAAGGGGACGGTTATCTTGAACCGCAAGGTTTGGGCCCTTTTGGCATGGGGTAAAAATAGTCAATAAACCAAGTTACCGTTACATAAGATGAAGTATAAGATATAGATAAGACAACGTCAAAGCAAGCGACGGGGAATCGTCTTAGCCAAAGAAGCGGATAGGAGCAGGAGTACCAAGGAGGGAGTGCCGTGAATAAGAGCGAGGAAGTGGAGTATTGCAATCTGGAGCTCCGGTTTGACCGCCGGCATATCCAGGACCTGATCAAGGAATTGATCCAGGAAGGGTATTCGCTTTACTGGAGTGAGAACGACGTGCAGTTCGTCATTTCGATCCGGACCGGGCGAAAGCTTGTCAAGCTGCGGTTCCAGCGTACCGGGAGCGGCTTTAAGCTGGTCGGGGATTACATGATACGGGATCCGAAACTTGCGGTTTGGATGGAGAAGCTGATTGAGAACACCCGCGGCCACGCCGTTGTCAAGAGGTTTAAGGATCGGCAAATCCTGATTGAAAATATTTTGTTCGGCGAGGTCATTCGTCTGGTCGAGATTTCGGGGTACCGGCAGCGCGTGCTGTACCAGAAAGGAAACCCCATGACCGAACAGGAAATGGTCCGGCTGCTTGAATCGAAAGAAGGCGAGCGCCGCCTGCTGCTCTGCAGGCTGGAAACAGACGATGAGCTGGAGAAGCTGTACGAGGCCATGCAAGCGGGGGACGAGAAGGCCGCTGCGGAGAGCAAGAAGAGGCTGCAGGAGCTTTCGCTCGAATTGTTCCGCCTTGAATGGTAATGCGAATGCTGCACAAACTAAATAAAGCACGATGAACACCTCCGGAACGTCAGGGGTGTTTTCGCGCGGCCGGTTTTCGGCGGGAGGGGTTCACTTCTCCGCGGAAAAACGTTAATATAAGTGTATTGTAAAACATTCCGAAATGGTGACATCAGGGATGGATTACCTACAAATAAATGGAGCAAAGGATGGAGAACCAGATGGCAAAACAACAGATTGGTGTGATTGGCCTTGCTGTAATGGGTAAAAATTTGGCTCTTAACATCGAGAGCAAAGGCTTCACCGTTTCCGTATATAACCGCTCCCCGCAAAAAAACGGAGGACCTGCTGAAGGAAGCGGAAGGCAAAAACTTGACGGGAACATTTTCGATCGAGGAGTTCGTGGAGTCGCTTGAGACCCCTCGCAGAATCCTGATCATGGTTCAGGCCGGACAAGCTACCGACGCTACAATCGAGCAGTTGCTGCCTCACCTGGATCAAGGCGACATCATTATCGACGGGGGCAACGCTTATTTCCCGGATACCGTACGCCGCAACAAAGATCTTGAAGCCAAAGGCTTCCGCTATATCGGAGCCGGGGTTTCGGGCGGCGAAGAAGGCGCGCTCAAAGGGCCTTCCATCATGCCGGGCGGACAAAAGAGCGCCTACGAACTGGTTGAACCGATCCTGACCGCCATTTCCGCCAAAGTGAACGGGGAGCCTTGCTGTACATATATCGGACCGGACGGTGCCGGACACTATGTGAAAATGGTCCACAACGGCATCGAATACGGTGACATGCAGCTGATCTGCGAAGCCTACCAGCTCCTGAAGGACGTTCTTGGCATGGATGCCAAAGAACTTCATGAAATCTTCACGGAATGGAATCAAGGCGAGCTGGACAGCTACCTGATCGAAATTACCGCCGATATCTTCTCTAAATACGACGAGGAAACCGGCAAGCCTATGGTAGACCTCATCCTTGACACGGCGGGCCAAAAAGGAACAGGCAAATGGACAAGCCAAAGCTCGCTGGATCTCGGCGTTCCGTTGTCCATGATCACCGAATCGGTATTTTCCCGCTTCCTGTCCGCTATGAAGGAAGAGCGCGTGGAAGCCAGCAAAATCCTGAACGGACCGAAAACCGAAGGCTTCAGCGGAGACAAAGCGGAATTCGTGGAAAATGTCCGCAAAGCGCTGTTCGCTTCCAAAATCGTATCCTATGCCCAAGGCTTCGCGCAGCTTCGCGTAGCTTCCGACGAATACAACTGGGATCTGAAATACGGCGAGCTGGCCAAAATCTGGCGCGGCGGCTGCATCATCCGTTCCCGCTTCCTGCAAAACATTACCGATGCTTACAGCAACAATCCGGAGCTGAAAAATCTGCTGCTGGATCCGTTCTTTAAGGAGATCATCGAAAATTATCAGGATGCATGGCGCAAAGTCGTTTCTTCCGCCGTATCCCTGGGCATTCCGGTACCGGGCTTTTCCAGCGCGCTGGCATATTATGACAGCTACCGCACGGCGAACCTGCCCGCGAACTTGCTTCAGGCGCAGCGCGACTATTTCGGCGCCCATACGTTTAAACGCGTGGACAAAGAGGGCGTATTCCACTTTAACTGGATGGACTAATCCTTTAGTCCGTTCAGCAGATCGGCCAGGCAGGCGCGAATGCCGTCATTGTCGATATGGACGTGTGTCTTGCTGCCGAGGAGCAGCATAGCGGCCTCACTGTACCTGGCGAAGGTTTGCAATAATCGTGGCTTTGAGAGATCCAGCAGCGCCGGGTCTTTCGAGGCCACTTTTTTTTTGCACGTAATGCAGCACCCAGATGATGTCCTCCCTGCAGAGCGGACGCGAAGAATCCAGAATTAGGCTGATCCGCTTTGGCGGTTCAGTTCGGGTCTGTTGTTCGTCAGACATGGTTTCGATATCACTCCTACGACATAATCGTTAATCACCGGGCAATATTATTTATATGACAAGCCGGCTAAAGATAGACTTCGAGAATATAAAAATATGAAAACGGACGATGGAAGGCCGTATAAAGCCCGGTTGCCGGATTGTCCAATCTTTTGGCCCTGTGGTATGATATGAAAAAGTTTAGTAGGATGTTCAAAAAAAGTCGCTATTTTCAATAGGCTAAAACCACAAATGGGGTGAGAATATGGATCAGCGTGACCGCAATATCATCCTGATCGGGATGATGGGAACCGGAAAGAGCACCGCCGGCCATTTGATCGCGCAACAGCTGGGCTATACGCTTTTGGACCTGGACCGTGAAATCGAGAAGGCGGTCGGCAAGTCCATACCGGCGATGTTTGAGAGCGAGGGCGAGGCCTTTTTTCGAAATGCCGAATCCGCAGTCCTGGACAGAGTTCTCGGACGGCGGCGCCTGGTCATTGCGACCGGCGGAGGAGCCGTGCTCCGGAAAGAAAATTGCGAGCTGATGAGTCAAAAAGGTTGGGTTGCCGCGTTGACGGCGGACGAGACCTCCATTATCGACCGGGTCCGCGGCGACTCGGGGCGCCCGCTTTTGGCCGGAGATAATCTGGAGGAAAGAGTGCGGCAGCTCATGGAGGAGCGAAGGGACTGTTACCGGTTTGCGCATGTCACCGTGGATACGACAGGGCGGTCCGCCCATGAAGTGGCTCTTGAGGTTTTAGCGCATTACCGCGGTTAAGCCGGCCGAGGTCCTGTGTACGAGTACAAAAAAAGGGACGGGAAGAAGCTCTCCCGGTCCTTATGATGAATTCAACCTGCAGCTGGCCGGTTCACTCTTCCTCCCCGGCATACCACTCCAGCATGCCGCCCTGCATGTTTACGACGTTGCCGAGACCCTGCCGGCTTAAAAATTCGCATACCCGCTGGCTGCGCCCGCCGCTTCGGCATATGAAGATAACCTCGGTATCCCGGGGGATTTCGTCGAGTCTGGCGGGGATATCGCCCATGGGAATATGCTTGGCGCCGTAAATCATGCCCTGGGCCACCTCATCGTCTTCGCGGACATCGATCATGTAAATGTTCTCTCCGCTTTGAAGCCGGCTTTTCAATTCGGAAGGATCAATTTGCGGAATATCTTTCATAAAGCGACCTCTTTTCTGTAAGTTTTATCGTTCCCGTAGCCTTGTCCTTAATGATACCTAAGCGTAGATTTACCTGTCAATTTCCATTTATGGCGAAGCCAGTCCTATTACGGGTTCAACCTTTTGAAGAAAAAAAATCGATATGTTTGAAGGAGAGATTACATACAATGGACGTTATTGTCAGACCGACACCGGTATTAAAGGGCGAAATCGGAGCGTTGTCCTCGAAAAATTACACGACCCGTTATTTGCTTGCGGCCGCTCTTGCCGAAGGGGAAAGCACGATTTACTACCCTGCCCACAGCGAGGACAGCGACGCCATGAGACGCTGCATCCAGGATCTTGGCGCCACTTTGACGGAGGACGACGAAAAAGCGGTCATCACCGGATTCGGAAAAACCCCCCGCAGCGTCAAAGAATTGAACGTCGGCAACGCGGGGGCCGTGCTCCGGTTCCTGATGGGAATCGCTTCGTTGTCCGAAGAGGTTGCGTTTGTGAATACTTATCCGGATTCCCTCGGCAAGCGCCCGCATGACGACCTGATCGACGCCCTCGGCCAGCTTGGGGTCCAGGTGGAGCACAGCAACGGGCGTCTTCCGATTACGATCCGCGGCGGCCGGCCAAAAGGCGGAAGCATTACCGTTTCGGGCTCCGTCAGCTCCCAGTACTTGAGCGCGCTGCTGTTCCTGACGCCGTTGCTCGAGGAGGACAGCGAGATCACCGTTACCGGAGATCTGAAATCGAAGGTCGTGATCGGGCAGACGCTGGAGGTGCTGGAGCAGGCGGGAATCGTCGTTTATGCCGATGAGGAATACATGTTTTTCCGCGTACCCGGAAGGCAGAGCTATCAGGCGAAGACGTACACCGTGCAGGGGGACTATCCGGGATCGGCTGCGGTATTGGCCGCTGCCGCGGTAACGCGTTCGGACGTGACCATCCGGAATTTGTCCGAGGACAGCAAGCAAGGAGAACGCGCGATCGTTGACGTTCTGAGAATGATGCAGGTTCCGCTTGTCCACGAGAACGGCAACGTGCGGGTTCAGGGCAACGGAACGCTGAAAGCGCTGGAGTTTGACGGGGACACGGCGACGGACGCGGTTCTGGCCATGGTGGCCGCCGCGGTGTTCGCCGAAGGAACCTCCCGTTTCTATAATGTAGAGAACCTACGTTACAAGGAATGCGACCGGATTACCGATTATTTGGCCGAGTTGCGCAAAGCCGGTGCGAGGGTGGAAGAGCGTCAGGCCGAAATCATCGTGCACGGCCGTCCCGAAGGCGTTGAAGGCGGCGTGGAAATCAATGCCCACTACGACCATCGCGTCATCATGGCGCTCACGGTTGTCGGGCTGCGTGCCGGTAAACCGCTTCGGATCAAGGATGCCCACCATGTGGCCAAATCGTACCCTCAATATTTTGACCACCTGAAGGCGCTTGGGGCCGACGTGGAATGGGTAAACTAGGGGAAACAGAACTTAGCTCCTTCAACAGGGAGCGGAAAGGCAGGGGAAATGCAATGGCTTTTGAAAATCCAACGCGAGAGCAAATTGCCGACATTTTAAGGAATGCCGGAAACATCGCGGTCGTCGGCTTGTCGGAGAAAACGGACCGGACTTCCTACATGGTGGCCCAAGCCATGCAAAAACGGGGTTACCGGATCATTCCGGTGAATCCGAACGCGGACGAAATTTTAGGCGAGAAGTGCTACCCTTCCCTGAAAAGCATCCCGGAGCCGGTCGGGATCGTCAACGTGTTTCGGCGCAGCGAATACTGTGCCGACGTGGCACGGGAAGCGGCTGAGATCGGTGCCAAAGTGCTATGGCTGCAGCAGGGCATCATAAGCGAAGAAGCGGCTTCCATTGCGGAGCGGCATGGGATGACGGCGATTATGGACCGCTGCATCAAGGTGGAAGATTCCATCGCTTTGGGAGGCAAATAGCTCTCTACGGGAAAAGAAACGAACAGGCCTGAGTAAAGGGCCTGTTTGTTTTCTTTTCCGGCCTTTTCTTTTTGACAAAAAGCGGCTCAGCGCGTACCATCTAGAATAGAAAGGAGGCTCGCCTTGAATTGGTTGGGATCTTTACAGCAATTGGGCAGAGCGGTCATGCTCCCTACGATGGCGCTTCCTGCGGCAGCTCTCCTGCTCAGCGTCGGAAGTTTGCCTTGGGCGGCATGGGGGATGGAGTCCCTTGGCGAGGTTGCAAAGGCTGCCGGCCACGGTGTTTTTTTATTATATGCCCTATCTGTTCGCGATCGGCGTGGCCTGGGGATTGTCCAATCAGGGAGGTCCCGCGGGATTGGCCGCGCTGGCCGGCATGTTCATCTATGATCAGGTTACGGGTGCGATCGGGAACGGAAGCGTCCATCCCTCGACTTTGATCGGGATCGTATTCGGAATCATTTCCAGCATGGTCTACAATCGTTTTAAACATATAAAGCTGCCCGAAGCGATACAATTTTTTGGAGGGTCCCGATTTGTCCTTCTCATCATGGGGTTGTTCTCGGCCCTGTTTGCCTGGGGAATGACGGGGATTGCGCCCGTTCTTCAGGACGGCCTTGAATCTTTTTATGTCTTGACCGTACATATGGGCGGGTTCGGCCTGTTTTTATACGGCATTCTGTACCGCGTTCTGACGGCCTTCGGGCTTCATCATCTTCTGAACAACGTATACTGGTTCCAGCTCGGAACTTATGAAACGGCGGACGGCGTCACCGTTCAGGGCGACCTGCCGCGTTTTTTTTGCGGGAGACCCGACGGCAGGGGATTTCATGGCGGGCCTGTTCCCGATCATGATGTTTGCTCTCCCGGCCATTGCCTTCGCCATTATCCAGGAGGCCCGGGAGGACCTGAAGCCGAAGGTCCGGAAGACCTTTATGCGCTCCGCGCTGGTATGCTTCCTGACCGGAGTCTCCGAGCAGATTGAGTTCGCCTTTTTGTTCGCATCGCCTTATTTGTATGTGCTTCATGCCCTAATGGCCGGTTTTGCCATGGTGCTGACCTACACCTTTAACATACATCACGGTTTTTCTTACTCAGCAGGATTTATCGATTACGTGATCAATTTCCACTTGTCCCAGAACGCGTGGATGCTCATTCCGATCGGACTCGCTTACGGCCTGGTCTATTATTTTCTGTTCAGGTGGGCGATCCGAAGGTTCGGCATTCCGACCCCGGGCCGGGAAGAAGGCTCCGCGCTGGAAGGCTGGGCCGGGAATATTCCTTACCAGGCTCCGCTTATACTTGAGGCGCTGGGGGGCAAGGAAAACATCGTTCAAGTAGAGTCCTGCATGACGCGGCTTCGCTTGACGGTCCATAATGACCGCCAGATCGATACGAATGCGCTTAAGCTGCTGGGCTCCGCCGGCATTATCAAGCTTGGCGGGGGAAATGTGCAGGTTGTGTTCGGTACTTATTCCGAGCTGATCCGCGAGGAAATCAACAAGCTGATGCAGCGGGATCTGCCGCGGGTATTGTTCAGCGCTCCGGTCCAGGGTCGAATGCTTCCGATCGAGGAAGTCCCTGACGATATTTTCGCGGCGAAGCTTGTCGGCAGCGGGGTGGCTTTTATTCCGGAAAAGGGAGAACTGGTCTCTCCCGTTTACGGAACGGTCATGCACGTGTATCCGACCATGCACGCCATCGGCATTTCCACGCCGGAAGGCCTTGAAGTGCTGATCCACATCGGCATAGATACTTCGCAGCTGAAGGGGCCGTTTACGGCCGTCGTCAGCGAAGGCGACGCGGTGGAGCCGGGTCAGCTTCTTGTCAAATTCGATCTTGGCTATCTGAAGACGCATGCGGCATCGCTGGCGACGCCGATGGTCATTACGAATCCGGATAAAGTAAGGTCCTGGAGCTTCGCTCCGTTTAAAACCGTTAAAAAAGGACAGTCATCGGTGATGTCGGTTGTTTTAAATGAAAGTAACGCTGGGGGTAGAGAATCATGATAAAAGGCATTGGCGCAGCAGCGGGCGTTGCGCTCGGAAAAGCGTTCGTGCTTCCGCATTGGGAGCTTGATCTGCCGGATTCCGAAATCGACGCCGTAGATTTGGCCAAAGAGTTCGAGCGCCTTTATGAAGGCATCCGAACCTCCAAAGATGAAATCGAATATATCAAGAACGAGTTCAAAGAAATGGTGGGAGACGAGGAGTCCCATATTTTTGACGCGCATCTCGCCATTTTGGAGGACCCTGTGTTCATGAATGAAATCCAGGGGCTGATCGAACGTCAGTACAAGGCCGCCGAGGTTGCGGTAAAGGAAGCCATTGATCATTTCGTCTCGATGTTCGACCTCCTGGACGATGAATACATGAAAGAGCGGGCGATGGACATCAAGGATGTCGGAAACCGCCTCCTGAAGCATTTGCTAGGGGCTCCGGAGGTCACTTTGCCTTCGGATACGCAGCCGTATATCCTCGTGGCCAAGGAGCTCTCTCCGTCACAGCTTGCCCACCTTAATCCTTCGCACGTCCTGGGGATCGTCACGATGTCGGGCGGCAAGACGTCCCATTCGGCCATTATGGCCCGGGCGATCGGCATTCCGCTGGTATCCGGCATTGAAAGCGGGTTGGAGAAGCCTATCCAGACAGGAGAGTTCCTGGTTGTTGACGGTGACGAGGGCTACCTCTACATTAACCCTGATCAGGTAGTGATTGACCGGTATACGGGCATCCGGAGTCAGCAACTGAAGAAAAAGGAGCAGCTCCAGCTGCTTTCTTCCGTGGAAGCCGTGACGAAGGACGGCACGTATTTCCGGCTCGCGGCCAACATAAACTCCTTGAAAGAGTTGGATACGGCCTTGCGGAACGGCGCGGAGGGCGTCGGCCTGTTCCGTACGGAGTTTCTCTATATGGATCGGAATACGTTTCCGACGGAAAACGAGCAGTTTGAAGTATACCGGCAGGTTGCGGAGAAGGCGGGGGATTCATCCGTCGTCATTCGTACGCTGGATATCGGCGGTGACAAGCAGTTGGACTATTTCGCTTTGCCGGAAGAGGAAAATCCGGTGCTCGGATTCCGTGCAATCCGAATAAGCCTGGACCGCAAGGAGTTGTTCCAGACGCAGCTGACGGCCATCCTGCGGGCCAGTTGCCATGGAAAAGTGAAAATTATGTACCCCATGATTTCGTCCGTTGACGAAGTAAGGCAGGCCAATGAAGTGTTAAAGCTCGCTATGGCCGATCTTGACCAAAGAGGGCTTTCCTATGATCCCGACATTCAGGTGGGGGCCATGATCGAAGTCCCGGCGGCTGTCATGATTGCCGATTTGCTGGCCGAGGAATGCGACTTTTTCAGCATTGGGACCAACGACCTTGTCCAGTATGTGCTGGCAGTTGACCGCATGAACGAACAGATTGCCCATATGTACCATCCGTTCCATCCTGCCGTGCTCCGCATGCTTCGGACTACGGTGGAAGCTGCCAAGCAGGCCGGTATTCCGGTCAGTGTTTGCGGAGAGCTTGCCGGGGATGAGCGTGCCATTCCGCTGTGGCTGAAGCTGGGGGTAGAAGATTTGAGCATGTCGCCGCTGTCCTTGCTGAACGTGAAGCACCGTATATTGAATACGGATGCAAAAGAGGCCGAGCGGGAGGCGGAGGCCTGTTTCAAGCTCCGCAGCAGTGCCATGGTCGAAGAGCGGCTTACTCTTTTTGCGGAGAGAAACAGCTCCATGTCCAAAAACGGCAATCCCGGAAGCTCGGCTTCATAACCCGACTGCAAGCGCCAGGGATTTTGTTTACGTTGTTCGCTGAATCGCCAATTATTTTTTTGAGGGACAAGCCGCCCCTTCGGAAATATTTCCGAAAGGACGGCTTGTCTGCATTTGTATGTTAACGCTCGGCCAGTGCGTCGCAGAATGCTTTTCCGTAAGGAGGGAGATCCGGAGGGCGCCTTGCCGAAATGATATGTCCATCGGTGACGACCGCCTCATCCTTCCACACAGCCCCGGCGTTCTCCATGTCGTCCCGGATTCCGGGCGTGGAGGTGACGGTAACCCCGTTTAAAATTTTGGCGGATATAAGCACCCATCCGGCATGGCAAATTTGGCCGATCGGTTTTTTGTCGGCATCCATTTCGCGTACCAGCCGCAGTACTTTATCGTAACGCCGAAGCTTGTCCGGCGCCCATCCGCCCGGCACGAGAATGCCGTCATAATCTTTGCTGTCCAGCTCCTCAAAAGAGTATTCGGCCTTGGCGGGAACGCCGTATTTGCCGATGTAAGTTTTTCCTTTTTCGAATCCGGCCAGATGAACCTCGGCGCCTTCTTCCCGGACGCGATAGACGGGATAACACAATTCCAAATCCTCGAACTCTTCGTCAACGAGAGCTATTACTTTTTTACCTGCAAGCCGCATAGGTACAAAGCTCCTTTCATGATAGGGATCACGGTCCTTGCTGGAACGATTCCTTCGGGATCCGCAGCATACTTTCACCTTATTGTAACAAATAGCCTGTAAATTTTCATGTTTCCCGCTCCGAAAAAACTAATAAATACATAACTGGCAAAAAAAAGCATTATCACAAATTTGCAGGAATCTTTGATATGATAGTCGAATAGTACCATTCATATAAATAGACTCATTGGTACCAGACATCATGTGATAGGATTAGAGGTGGACCATTTTTGTTTAGGAAGTGCAATTGCGGACTGTACATGGAAATGGAACTAAGAAGGCTGGTATACGCTCGGAAGGCATGCATTTGCCATGTCCCCGTTTATACTTGTCGGGTTTGCTCGACATATGAACTTATGCCTCTTGTAAAACCCGATCTCATTGCGTTTATAAAATCTCTTGGCGAGGTTAATACCGGAGTTCAAGTTTCGTTTGCCGACATCAATGAACCTGCTTCCGTGCTGCGGGAGGTGCTGTCGACGCCCCACGGATCTCTGCAGGAATTCCAGCAGCGCTGCGAGGGCGCTTTTGAAGACCGGATTAATATGCTGTTGGACCTTTACCGATTTGCCAAGTCCCAGAACGATCCGGCATGGGTGGCGGATATCGAAAACCGTCTGGAGAAGGTGATCGCTTTTTCAAAGTTGAAAAAGGAGATTTTGGACATTTGCGCGAGATAATTGCCGTATTTTGTCGAGTTTGTTGGATTTTTCACGAACATTTTGTTAGGATATAGGATAGGAACTTCAATTCTATGAAGGGAATGTATATCCGATGGCGACTATGACGAAAATGACTACAAGCGAACAATTGCGTACCGCCCTGGAATCAACGGACCGAAAAGCACTGCTTATTTTCAAGCACAGCACACGCTGCCCCATCAGCTCCGGGGCTTACGAGCAAGTGACGTCTTATTTGAATAATCAGCCGAATGAACAGGTGGATTACGCATTAATTGACGTGATTGAACACCGACCGGTTTCCAATGAAGCCGCGGAAGCTTTAGGAGTCAAGCATGAATCGCCGCAAGTTATTCTTGTAAGACAAGGAGAGCAGGTTTGGCATACATCCCATTCCCAAATTACGGCTGAAACGCTGAGGGGCAAATTGAACGGCCTGTAGGGCCTTCGTGATTGCACAAAGCATTAATTTGTCGTATCATAAATTTAATTGGCTTTTGAACGTATGATTGAAAATTTATTGGCAATGGAGAGAAGGAATTTGACGGTAACCATTTACGATGTGGCGCGTGAAGCAGGCGTATCGATGGCCACGGTATCGCGGGTAGTTAACAACAACCCCAACGTGAAGCCTCAGACCCGAAAAAAAGTTTATGAAGCGATAGAGCGTTTGGGATATCGTCCGAATGCGGTGGCCAGAGGTCTGGCCAGCAAGAAGACGACAACAGTCGGCGTTGTCATCCCTGACATTTCAAACTCCATTTTCGCTGAAATTGCCCGGGGGATTGAAGATATCGCCAACATGTACCACTACAATATCATTTTGTGTAATGCCGACAAGCGGAAGGAAAAGGAAATTCGTGTCATCAATACCCTGCTCGAGAAGCAGGTGGACGGGCTGCTGTTTATGGGCGGAACCGTGACGGACGAGCATATTCAGGCATTTCAGACTTCTGCCGTGCCGATCGTCTTGTGCGCAACCCGCGACGAGAAAGGCTCGTATCCTTCGGTCGACATCGATCATGAACAGGCTGCATTTGATGCGGTTAACACCCTGATTCGGCATGGCCACCGCGAGATCGCAATGATCAGCGGCACGCTGCAGGATCCGGCTAACGGTTATGCGCGTTTCCAGGGTTACAAGAAGGCGCTTGAGGCTGCCGGCATCGAATACCAGGAAGATCTTGTGCGCATAGGCAACTACCGCTATGAATCCGGAGTGGAAGCCATGAAGTACTTCCTTGGCCTCAAGAAGAAGCCGACGGCTATTTTTGCCGCAACGGATGAAATGGCTATTGGAGCGATCCACAGCATTCAGGATGAAGGCTATAAGGTTCCGGACGACTTCTCGATTATCAGCGTGGACAATATCCGTATGGCGTCCATGGTTCGTCCTCAGTTGACCACCGTGGCCCAGCCGATGTACGACCTGGGGGCGGTCGCGATGCGTCTGCTCACCAAGCTGATGAAGAAGGAAAATGTGGACAACCCTCGCGTCATTTTGCCGCATGAGACGATTCTTCGTCTTTCCGTAAGCCATGTGAACGAGTAGCCGTTTGCGATGAACCGATGAAGCGGGGAATCGCGACACCATATTTACTGAAAAAGCTCCTTTATGGGGCTTTTTTTTCTGGCTTATCCGTAGATTTAACAATGTGGGCAGGTATTATGGAGCAGCGGTATCTGCAACCAAGGAGGGAAATTCGCATCATGACAACTACTGTAATCGGTCTGATTGGAGCGATGGACGAAGAGATTGAACTGCTTTTGGCTCAGATGGAGCATGGGGAAAAAGTAATAAAAGCCGGCATAACGTACGTGAAAGGCACCTGGCAGGGAAAAGATGTCGTCGTATGCAAATCGGGGGTAGGCAAAGTAAATGCAGCCGTGACGACCCAAATCCTGATTGATCATTTTGGCGTTTCCAAAGTGGTGTTTACCGGGGTTGCGGGGGCGCTGGATCCCGGACTGGATATCGGGGATATCGTGATCTCCTCGTCCTGCATGCAGCATGATATGGATGTCTCGCCACTTGGTTATGAACGCGGGGTGATTCCATACCAGAGCGTTTCCGATTTTCCGGCGGATGCGCAGTTGATCCGGCTGGCCCAGGAGGCCTGTAAGGCGCTTGGAGACGGGAACTACCTTATCGGGAAGGTGTTGTCGGGGGATCAGTTCATTGCCAGCAGAGAGACGGTACAGACGCTGTATGAGCATCTACACGGAGCCTGTGCGGAAATGGAAGGCTCGGCGGTGGCCCAGACGTGCCATATGAATGGGGTGCCTTACGTGGTTATACGTTCCATGTCGGACAAAGCCGATGGCTCGGCTCATGTCAATTTTGCCGAGTTCACGGTCAAAGCTTCCCACCGTTCCCATCGTATCGTCAGCCGCATGTTGGACCTGCTATAAACGTTTTTTTTCATATTGGATTTCTAAAGAATCCCCGTTCCGGCTTCCAATGAAGCATGGGAAACGGGGATTCTTTTTTAAATTAAAGAATTTATAAATTTCACGAAAACGGATTCATTCTTTACCCCGAAGAAACTGCGTTTAGCCGCATGTTGGACTTTGGCTCGGTTCAATACATAAAGCGCTGCTGGAAACGGATGCGGTCAAACTGTTCCTGCGAGGATAAAGGGACCTTCTTGCCGATCCGTACCATCAGGCAGTTCGCGGGATGGGAGCAAATTTCCGGATCATCGGTCGCGTACCACTCCATATCGACGACTTTCATAAGCCGTTCCATCATTTTTCGGTAATCCCATACGTTTAATCCGCTTCCTTTGAGATCCCAATGCCAGTAATATTCGGTCGTAAACACGATATACGCTTCCATCTGCCCGTCTTCAAAAGCGGTTTTGATCATTCGCTGGCCAAGCCCCAGGGAACGGTAATCGTCAGCCACTTCAATGGCTCCAAGCTCAATCAAATCCTCCATATTTCCTTGGGACCAGCGTTCTTGCTCGTCTGGATAGTGAAAGGTGACATAACCGACAATGGTTTCGCCGTCCCGGGTCACGATAATCCTTCCTTCAGGCAGTCCTGTGATTTCCACCAGCGCCTCGTGCTGCTCCGCCGGACGGCGGAATGCGTTCAAATCAGGGTGCATCGACAGCTCGGCGAGCCGTTCCGGCGGAACGGGGCCCTCAACAATCAGGCGGCGGTCTTCCGGAAACAAAAGGTGAGACTTGTACAGCTTGAAGTGCTCCATCAGGTACGCTCCTTTCAAGTACATACCCTACTTATAGCAAAAAAAATAAAAAAAATGAAAAGCAATGACAGGAAAACGCCAATTATGATATAATCACTTCGACATAAAACCTTCACAATTATACTTATTGACTTCCGAGATTCCTTGGGAATCATCAGGTCAGTGCACGACGACCCGAAGCTGCATGATGACCAGCCGTTTGTGTATTCTAATGTTTCATTCATATCATTTGTAAGCGCTGTCCACAAGTAGGAGAACGATTTAAAAATGAGGAGGATGCAATCAATGAATCAAACGCATAGTGAAGTACTGCCAAGTGAAGTATCAAAATCCAATTTAAGCAATTATGAGGAAGCGGTCGCCCGATTTTCTTGGGATGAAATCGAGAGCCATTTCACCTGGTACGATACGGGAAAAGTCAACATGGCTTATGAAGCGATCGACCGGCACGTAGCTGAAGGGCGGGGGGACAAGACAGCCCTGCTGTACAGCGACGCCGCCCGGGATGAAAAAATCACGTTCGCGCAGTTGAAGGAGCAGTCCGACAAGTTTGGTAACGTGCTTCGAAAATACGGCATCGGTAAAGGGGACCGCGTATTTATTTTCATGCCGCGCAGTCCGGAGCTGTATGCCAGCTTGCTTGGCATTTTGAAGGTGGGAGCGGTCGTAGGGCCCTTGTTTGAAGCGTTTATGGAAACGGCGGTAAAGGACCGTCTGGAGGATAGCGGTGCCGTGGCGCTCGTTACGACGCCTGCATTGCTGCCGAGGGTTAAACGCGATGAGCTGCCGGAATTGAAGCACATCTTTGTCGTTGGCGAAAACACGCCTTCGGAAGAAGGAATTTTGAATTATTTCAGCGAGATGGAAGCAGCTTCCCCGGATCTGGAAATAGAGTGGTTGGATCGGGAAGACGGCCTGATCATGCATTATACATCCGGTTCGACTGGCAAGCCTAAAGGCGTCTATCATGTGCAAAATGCCATGATCCAGCATTATTACACCGGCAAGGTTGTTCTCGACCTGCGGGAGGATGATATTTATTGGTGCACGGCGGACCCGGGATGGGTTACCGGTACGTCCTACGGGATATTTGCCCCGTGGCTGAACGGAGCGACCAATGTCATCCGCGGCGGGCGCTTCAGCCCGCAGGATTGGTACGGCACTCTTGAAAAATATAAGGTAACCGTCTGGTACAGTGCGCCAACGGCGTTCCGCATGCTGATGGGAGCCGGCTCCGACTTGATCGACCAATATGACTTGAGCAGCCTTCGTCATGTCATGTCGGTCGGTGAACCGCTGAACCCCGAAGTTGTGCGTTGGGGCTACAAAGCCTATAAGCACCGGATTCACGACACATGGTGGATGACGGAAACCGGAGCCCAGCTGATCTGCAACTATCCGAGCATGGCGATTAAGCCGGGGTCCATGGGACGTCCGCTGCCGGGCATAACAGCCGCTATCCTTGATGACCAGGGGCGTGAGGTTCCGCCATATACCATGGGGAATCTCGCGATTAAGACGCCGTGGCCTTCGATGATGAGAAAGATCTGGAACAACCCGGCGAAGTATGAGGAGTACTTCCGGATCCCGGGCTGGTATATATCCGGCGACTCCGCTTATATGGACGAAGAGGGATACTTCTGGTTCCAGGGGCGGATCGACGATGTCATCAACTCTTCGGGTGAGCGGATCGGGCCTTTCGAAGTTGAAAGCAAGCTTGTGGAACATCCGGCTGTCGCGGAAGCGGGGGTTATCGGTAAACCGGACGTTACCAGAGGAGAAATCATTAAAGCGTTCATCTCTCTGCGAGAAGGCTACGAGCCGTCCCAGGAACTTAAAGACGATATTTATCGTTTTGTTAAGGAGGGACTGTCAGCGCATGCCGCTCCGCGTGAAATTGAGTTTAAGGATAAGTTGCCGAAAACACGTTCCGGCAAAATTATGCGCCGCGTGCTGAAGGCATGGGAATTGGATCTGCCGACGGGCGATCTATCAACGATTGAGGATTAAATTTAAAAGGGTGCCTCCAAGGTCTACGCGACCAGGGAAGGCACCCTTTCTGCGTTGCGGCACACTGCAACATGTTTATTCTTCTTAGCAAAAAAAGCCGTCTCTTACAGCGATTGCTGGCGAGACGGCTTTTCTTGCCGTTAAACGGTATGCAATTATTCTTTCTCAAAGAATACCGTCGGTGAAGGCGACGATTCACCGAGCCCATTGACAGCGGTAATCCTGAAGGTTCCGCTAATGGGACCGTTGGCTTTAAAGTAATACTCTTGGCTTTGGCTGGAGCCGATCATTTGAAAAGCGTCGTCATTGTTGGGACTGAAGTAGACGTTGTACTGCGTGATTTGATCCTGCGGCGGATTGGCATTCCACGACGCCTTAAAGCCGTCGGGAGTTGCTTGGAATGTCGGCTGTCCCGGCTGCTGCGGAATGGATGCGGGCCCCTGCGAGGTATCAGGCGTTTCTTCCGCTGTTTGATCATCCGGCACGACAGTGCCGTCTACTTCGCTTTTCTTGTCAGGCACGGGATCCGGATCGGGTACAAACCCTGCGCCGACGATGGCGCTTGGCTCCGAAGTTTTACCTGCAACGTCCACCGCTACAACGTAATAAGATACGCTTGAACCCGAGCTTGTCACGAATTGCTTGGTATCATCGGCCATAACGACCCCACCTTCACGGACAAACGGGCCGCCGCTGATGGAGCGGTACAGTCGATATCCTACGACATCGGGAGAGCCGCTCGGGGCAAAGCTGATGACGGCTTTGCCGTTCTGGCGCGAATAATGCATGTTTTTCGGCGGGGTCGGGGCTCTGCCGTCGTCTACCCGCGGATCGATCTTCGTTGGCATACCTTTATTGGCATCCTCCGGAATGTAGAATTGCAATGGTTCATGATTTCCGCGCATGACGGCAAAGGCAGCTTCAAGTTCTTTGATTAATTCGTCGATCGGTTTTTCGCGTTTGATGACGACCCGCTCTTTCAGCATATCTGAAGGCGTTCCATCCCTTGGGATGTAGTTCGCGCCTCTGTACGTAATATATTTGGCTTTGGTCAGACTGTCGTCCACTTCCGTCGGCACGAACTTCGCGTTAAACAGGTCCGTCACGAACCTGTCGGTCAACGCCGACGGAAGCTTTCCGCTATAAGCCGATACCGTTTTGGAGACGATGCCCTCCGGTTTTTTGAACTCATGCGTCTTGAACAGATTCGGCTTCAGATGGATCGCTTCGTTCATGATTTTCGACCAAATTTGTTGGGCGTGTATTCGTTGCGGTTTATCCAAGGTGTTTACGGAATGCTTGTAGCCGACCCATACCCCAACCGTAACATCCGGGGAGAGGCCCATAAACCAGCTGTCTCCATAGCTTTGGCTGGAACCGGTTTTGCCGACGATCGGTACTTTATTGAAATGCTTGTAGTTGTCGCGAACCGTGTTGCCGGAGCCGTTGGTAATAACCGTGCGCATCATGTCGGCCATAAGATAAGCCGTCTGCTCGGAATAGACCTGCACGGGCTTGGCTTCGTGTTTATAAACGATTTTGCCGTTCGAGTCCACGATTTTTTCGATCATATAAGCGTCGACGAACTTGCCTTTGTTGCCGATGGAGGTATAGGCGTTCGTCAACTCCTCTACGGATACGCCGTAAGTGAGCCCGCCTATTCCGCCGGTCCCTGAAGAATAGTCCTCTTTTACGAGCGTGGTGATGCCGAGCTTTTTGGCAAACTCCCATGCGTTCTCAATGCCGATGGAATTATTGAACAGTTTAAGAGCAACGGTGTTCGTCGAGTTGTTCAATGCCTCTCTCGCGGTCATAAGGCCTTTATAACGCCAGTTTACGTTTTTAGGAATATGGTAACTGCTACCGTTCTTCAGTATGATCGGCGAGTCATCCACGATGCTTCCTGGCTGTACTTTACCCGAATCCAGCGCAGGCAAAAAGGCGGCGATCGGCTTCATGGCCGATCCGGGCTGCCGGACCATTTGGGTGGCATAGTTCATTTCCTCGGTTTTGAAGTCGCGCCCTTCGATCATGCCTAGGATGGCGCCGGTTTTGTTATCGATCATCATGGCCGCGGTCTGCTCTTTCCCTTTCGTTTTGCTGTCAGGGAAGAAGTTGCTGTCGTCCTCGGCTATTTTGCGCATGGCTCCGTATAAGGTCCGGTCGATCGTCGTATAAATCCGGTATCCTCCGGTACTGAGCTGCGTGCGTGCTTCATCCATCAGCTCGCCGTTTTCCTTCGTCTGTTCCTTATCGACGTCAGGATGGTTAAGCTCCAATAATATTTTTGAGGCCTGCCGCTCCACTTCCATCATGAGGTAAGGGTAGGTCACGTAAGCCTTCTGCGTTCGCGGCGCAAGCGATTTCTTAATGTCGAATGCTTTCGCTTTTTTTATACTGGGCAGGAGTGATTTTTCCTTCCTCCAGCATACGGTCAAGCACCAGAACTTGGCGTTTCAAGGCTCGCTTGAATGATTTTGCATCGAATTCGCCGACCCCGTTAAAAGCCGAATAGGCTGACGGGAGCTGTGGGAGACCTGCCAGATAGGCTGCCTGGGCGAGATTGAGCTTCTTCAGGTCGCTGATGTTAAAAATTCCTTTGGCGGCAGCTTTAATGCCGAATACGTTATAGCCGTTCGAACCGTTTCCGTAAGGACCTTATTCAAATAGGCGGTCATGATTTGTTCCTTGGTCAGGAAACGCTCCAAGCGAAAGGCCAGCAAAATTTCTTTGACTTTGCGGTCGCTTGTCTTGTCCCGGCTCAGAAACACTTGTCTTGCCAGCTGTTGGGTCAGCGTGCTTCCCCCGGTCTGGACCGGTTCATTTAAAAGACGCTGCTTAACGGCCCGGGCGGTTCCCATGAAATCGACGCCATCATGGGTATAAAAACGATTATCTTCAATGGATACAACCGCGTCAATGACGATCTGAGGTATCTCCGAATACTCCACGGGCCGCCGGTCTTCCTCTGTGCGAAGCTGCCCGATCGGAGAGCCGTCGCCAAAGTAGGCGAAGCCGGTAACGGCGTTATCGTTCATTTTCTGTTCGATAAGAGCTCTGGTTCTTACAGGCTCATCTTTGACAATAGAGGTTATGTAGCCGAAGACGGCTCCTCCCACGAACAGGGTACCCATGAGTCCAATCACGAAGAGCCAGCCGATGACCGATCCTATCTTTCGTCCAATGGATCGTTTAGGAGGGCGCTCGTTTTCAGGCTCCTGTTTTTTCTCCTCAACCATGAATGTTTACTCCTCCTTTTAACGCACCTATTATAGCATAAAACGAAGCTTTTGAATCATCGGATCGGATCCTGCCGCTCCCATTTATCGGAAAGTTGATTTTTTGATAGTCCCGGTAGCGGAATGATTTCCGTTGAGGCAATGAAGGGAAATCCCGTATTTAGCTGCAGGTTTCAATTCGAGGAGGGAACGAGGAAGCATATCATTCAGGATGAAAAAAGGAAATTTTCCTTGTCGGAGTGGCATGTTTGTAAATTATTATTTCATTTTTATGCAAAACGGATGTACCGGAGAAGATCTTTTTTGACAAAGAATCTGCTGGCGCATCCGTTTTGAAAAAGACGAAAAAACCCGGAAGCATAAAGCTCCGGGTTTTCGACCTTAATATTAACGGTTGTAGAATTCGACGATTTGCTTCTCGTCGATATCTTGAGACAATTCGGAACGCTCAGGCAGGCGGATGTACTTGCCTTCCATAGCCGTTTCGTCGAACTCAAGGTAAGCCGGAAGATGTACGCGGTTAGCCAAAGCATCTTTGATAGCGGACAGGCCGCGGCTTCTTTCACGAAGACCGATAACATCACCAGGCGTAACTGCGTAGGATGCGATATCCACTTTTTTGCCGTTTACGGTTACGTGGCCATGGGCAACCAACTGGCGAGCACCCGCACGGGAGTTGCTGAGCCCAAGACGGTAAACGAGGTTATCCAGGCGGCTCTCAAGCAGGAACATGAAGTTCTCGCCCGCGATACCTTTCATACCTGTTGCTTTATCGAACAGGGTGCGGAATTGCTTCTCACCCAGACCGTACATATGACGCAGTTTTTTGTTTTTCTTGAAGCTGCATTCCGTAGTTGCTCATTTTTCTCCGTTGGTTAGGACCATGCTGTCCCGGAGGGAAAGGACGCTTCAATTCTTTTCCAGTACCGCTGAGGGAAATACCCACGCGACGGCTCAATTTAAATTTAGGACCGGTGTAACGTGCCATTTAATATAGACTCCTTTGTAATTAAAGTTTCATTAGGGCTCTATTTGCGCCGTATTTGTTTACTACTGTCCGAAAACCCGGAAGATCTGACGGGAAAGTTCAGCCGCTGTCCTGTCAGCAACAAATATCGTGAGGGTGACACAACGTTCCGCCCAAATTCAAGGAATGCATTTGCATTCTTTTTCAACAATAAATATTATATGAAAGGATGCTATAAAGTCAAGATTAACATGAAGTTTAACTTTGTCTAATTTTGTCGATAGGACCAAGGACCTAAAAAAATATGAGCGAATTACCGAAAAACTGATGCAAAACCGGGTAGAAAAGAGTAAGATAGGGGTAATGCTAAATCGTTCTTTTTATCTGAATAAATATTGAATTTTTAAGGCTGCACCGCTGAACAGCGATGCGATTGCAGCTTTTAACAAGATGCGGATACCGCGAAGCCTGGACAAGGGGGATTTACGCATTCAACCGGGGGGGACTGGGTCTTTAGTCAGGTTTTTATAATGGTGCAAAGGAGCGCCCTTTTTATGTCAGAAGAACAACGGAAGGTTTCTGCAAGCTCTCCCGGTTCTACGGCCTTGTATTATGGTTCCGGGCGAGACCCAAAACAAGAATTCCATAAGTGGCCTCAGAATCTTGATATTACCCTTTCGGATTTGCCATATCTTCAGCCATTGCTTGAGGAAAGCTTTTGGGAGTGGAAGAAGGAGAGCGGCGGACTGGAATTCGTACTGAAAAGCGACTGGTGCATCGTGTGCCGGGAAGGAAATTGGCTTGCCGGGGATCCTGTCTTGCAGCCCTACTTTTCCGCGGGCGATGACGGCACGCTCCGAAGTGCTTTGGAGAATAGAGCAGCGGCAGCAGGCTTCAGTGAAGAACGCTTGGGGGGAAAGAACGTATGCGCAGTCCCCTTGTTTACCAGAAATCGCAATGAATTGTTTGCCGTTTTAGTCAGCGTTTCGCCGGCAGGAACAGCCATAGAGAAAGCCCGGATGATGACGGAATCGGCGGCGCTTTTGCTGAAGTCCTGCTTTTACCGCAGGTTTGAGCATATATTCGTTTCCGATCTGGAAAAGGTGTATGACCAGGCGGCAAAGGAAGCGCGCAGGCGTTCAATCCTGTTCCAATACGTCAAGCGGATGCATGCCCAGATCGATGTGGACGGGGTGCTCACGGAAGTGTTGGACAGCGTCCTCGACCTTTATCCGAATGCGGGAGTACGGCTGTTTATGTCCCAGGATCATCATAGCAGCCATCCTCTGGTCCGCCCGCTGCTTCTGCATCATTGGCAGGAGGAAGTCTATGTCCGCACTTTTATGGAAGGGACTTTAACGGTAAACCGGAGGGCTGAAGAGGGCAGGGTTGAAATCGGCGTGCCCGTAGGAGGCAAACAGGGGGTTTACGGCGTTCTTCATGTGGACGTCGACTCCGTTTTAATGGAAGAGATGGATCTGGAGCTGCTAGGAATGATGGCCGACGCTGCCGGAACAGCCTTTGAAAATGCCAAATTGTACGAGCAATCCAACCTGATGATCCATGAGTTGAGGATCATTAACGAACTGACCCAGCGATTGAACAAAAGCCTGAAGCTGACCGACATTTATCAATTTGCCAATCAGGAGCTGCGCAAATTACTTGAGGCGGAATACTGCTGCATTATGAGCCACAATGAGGAGCTGGGCGGACTTGAAGTCGTATCGTGCAATGCATCGTGGCTGACGAAAGAAGTGTTCGAAAAAGATTACGGACTGGCCGGAATCGTGTACCATTCCAAGGAGCCGCTGATCCTGTCGAATTACATGGAAGAGCGGCCCGCCGAATCGAGGCTGATGGAAACGACGGGCTCAAGCTCCATGATTGCCACGCCGCTTACGGTGAACGGAGAAGTGCGGGGAGTCATACTCCTGACCCATAGAAAAAAGCATTACTTCTCCTACGACAATTACCGTCTGCTTCAGGCTTTGACAAGCCACATCGGACTGGCTGTCGGGAATGCATCCCTTCATGCCGAAGTCAGGCGGATGGCCAATCGGGATATGCTGACCGAGCTGTATGCCCGCCACTATTTGGATGAGGCGATACATGAGTGCCAAAGCCGGGATTTTTGCGGTTCGCTTATCGTGGTGGATATCGACCAGTTTAAGCAGGTTAACGATACGTTCGGCCATCAGCGCGGCGATAAAATACTAAAGCAGGTCAGCGGCATCATAAAAACGTCCATCCGGCAAAGCGACATTCCAGCCAGATGGGGCGGCGAAGAGCTTGCCGTTTACCTGCCCGGACTCGGAATCGAGCAGACGCAGCAGGTCGCGGAACGCATTCGCCGGAGGGTCGCCGAGGAGACAGATCCGAAGGTTACCGTGTCCTGCGGGATTTCGGAGTGGAATTGGACGCATGACCGGATCAGCGTGGAATCATTGTTCTACCGTGCGGACATGGCGCTTTACGAGGCGAAAAACAGCGGTCGGAACCGGATCGTCGTGGAGAAAGCGGAGGAATCCGGGTGACGGGCGACAACAAAAAAACACTAGGCCTTGCGGCAAATCCGCAAGGCCTTTTTTGGCCGCCGCCAATGAAGAAGAAAGACGAAGTCGTTTTATTCTTGTATAAATGGGAACCGGGCGGTTAGCCTAAGATCATCAATCAGCGGAGGAATGATCATAGATGACGGCTGGAAGATTTCAATTTATATCACGGCAAATGTGGCTTTTCGTAAGTTTGGTTATGATTGTACAGGGCTGCCAGACGGAACGCATGACGGCGGAGGAACATTTTAACCGAGCTTTGGCCGGGCTGGCCGGCGTTGACGATTTAGCGTTCAAGGGAGAAACAGCCGTACGCAATGATGACAGCGGAATCTACAAACAGGCGGTCGTCTTCCAGGGCCAACTGCAAAATCATAGGCTGCTTACGCTGACGACTTCCCATCCAACCGGCAAGATTCCTAAAACGGCAGCCTATTCGGCCGGAGGGATGAATATGGATGGACTGAAGGGGAAAATGAAGTACGAAAACGGCAAATGGATGGCCTTGACCGCCGGTTTTTCGAATACGGATTGGATGGCACGCTTGAATCCGCTGGAACAGCTTGAATATATCGGAAAATCGGATAAAACCGTTACAGAGGAATACGGCGCGGCCCGGGGCACAAGGGTGCTGCGAATCCAATTGACTCCGGAGGCCTCCCGCCGTATGACGGCAGAGGTGCTGAAAGCTCAGATGGAGAAGCTTCGAAGCCGGATCTTCGAGAAGGGAGATATCCTGTACACACCGAACGGAAAGGCACGGAAAAGGCTGCTTGCCGTATGGGAACGGGAAAACCGTGAGATGAACCGGATGCTGGAACAGAGCCAGGCCGCAGCGGTATACCACTTGACGGTGGATAAAACCTCCCGCTTGCCTAGGAAGCTGACCTCGGAGCGGGTGCTGGAGTTTGCCGATCCGTCGGGGCGACAGCGCATGGAGACGCTGGTAACCGAAATTCATTTTTCGGGTTACAAATAAAACCCTTGCCCACCCCCGGCTGACGCGAACGATCTGCCGTGCTACAATATAGGAATGAAATTTAACCGCTGTTCAATTGTTTGGGCATAGGGCAGCGGATCAGCTCAAGGAGGGAACAACCCATGCGTGATCCAAGAATTCAGAAGCTGGCCGAGAATCTGGTCGGTTATTCGGTAGATATGCAGCCGGGCGAAAATGTACTGATCGAAATGATCGGTTCCGAGCGCGACCTGCTTAATGCCATCATTGAAGAAGTAGGCAAGAAGGGCGGGCATGCTTTTGTCCAGCTGACAGACAGAACGGTGCAACGCGCCATGCTGAAAAATGCAACGAAGGAACAGCTTTCTTTATGGGCCGAGCTGGATTTGGAACGGATGAAGAAGATGGACTGCTATATCGGCATCCGTGCCGGCGAGAATGTAAACGACCTGTCAGACGTTCCGGAAGAAAATATGAAGCTTTACAACTCGATCTATCAGCATTCCGTACATAGCGAGGAACGCGTTAAGCGCACCAAATGGGTCGTGCTGCGCTATCCAAACGCAAGCATGGCACAGCTTGCAAACACGAGCACGGAGGCTTTTGAGGACTTTTACTTTGACGTGTGCAACCTGGATTACTCCAAAATGGACCGTGCCCAAGACCCGCTGGCCGAATTGATGAGAAAGACCGATAAAGTCCGCATCATCGGTCCGGGAACCGACCTCAGCTTCTCGATCAAGGGCATCGGCGCGGAGAAATGCTCCGGACAAAAAAAATATTCCGGACGGCGAAGTTTACACCGCACCGGTACGGGATTCCGTTAACGGCACGATCTCATACAACACGCCGACCCTGTATAACGGGGTGACGTTTGAAAACATCAAATTCCGCTTCGAGAACGGAAAAATCGTAGAAGCTACCGGCAGCGATACCGCCCGTCTTAACGAAATTCTCGATTCCGATGAAGGCGCGCGCTATATCGGCGAGTTTGCGATCGGATTCAACCCGTACATTCTGTCTCCGATGAAGGACATTCTGTTTGACGAGAAAATCGCGGGCAGCCTTCACTTCACGCCAGGTCAAGCTTATGACGTAACGGACAACGGCAATCGCTCATCCATTCACTGGGATCTTGTCCTGATCCAACGTCCGGAATATGGCGGCGGGGAAATATACTTTGACGACGTTTTGATCCGCAAGGACGGCCTGTTTGTCGTTCCCGAGCTCGAAGGGCTAAACCCGGAAAATTTAAAATAAGACAAAATAGGTTGCATGGGAAAACGGATTCAATGTATCATGAAGGAGCAATGAAGCAATGGTTTTTATTTTTATGATACGGAGGGATTCGTATGTCGAATAACAATGCAGCGGTCGTGGAAATCGCCCAAACCGCAGGCCAGTTTACTTCCTCGATCGTTTTGCAGGCCGAAAACAAGTACATCGACGTTAAAAGCATTCTCGGTTTGTTCACTACGCTGGTTAGCCATCAGAGCTATGAACTGCATGTTCACGGGCCGGATGCCGATGAAGCGAAAAAAGCGATGATCGACGTATTTAACAAGCACGGCTTGAATGTAAACGTAGTAGCCGAGTAGTTTCCGAAAAAACATCTTTCCTTTTTCAGGAAAGGTGTTTTTTAATGATCAGGCGCATTAACGGGTACTTTAGAACTGGTCCTTGTATTGACTTGCGATTTCGTCTAATATTAGAGGTAGTAACCGTGCTGTGATATTGACATAGGGGGGAAGATCATGACTTCATCTGATTTGCAGGAACAGCTGAATCTTAAAGCGATCAGTCTTCTACATGAAGATGCAGATAAAATTCAAAAGCTCATTGAAGTGCAGATGGAGAATCTGGCAACCCGTTACTGCCCTCTCTATGAGGAAGTGCTGGATACCCAAATGTACGGGTTTTCGAGAGAGGTCGACTTTGCGGTACGTGCCGGACTTCTTCCTGAAGCTGCAGGGAAACAGCTGTTAAGCAAGCTGGAACGCAACCTGGCTCTGTTGTATGAAGCCATGAATCAAGCAGAGTAGCCTGTCCTAGACAGGCGATACATAGAAACGCATGCGTAGGGAAGGATGGCATGCGTTTTTTTGAAGAGATAAGAAAGTACAAACTTCAGAGGTTTGCCATCCTTATATCGCAAGAAAAACTTCCGCTATATGCGGTCTGGCTTCCCCTTGAAAATGTGCGTCGATAGACGTTTTTCTTAAGAGATAAGAAAGTATAAACGCAAAAAAAAAAGCGTCCGGCGGATTTTCTGTTCGCCGGACGCTTTTTGCGCGCCTAGTCTGCCTTACACCAAATAGAAGGAAAAGCCCAGAATGACATAGACGGCCAGAAGCATCAGCCCTTCATACCAGTTGGTTGAACCATCCTGGGTAATCGACTTGGCAATAAAGACGGCTACGCCGATCGCCACGAGCTCGATGGTGGTAAAGACGATATCCATCGTGTTGCCCATGAAAAAGCTGATAAACACCAATACAGGGGCCACGAACAACGCGATCTGGAGACTGCTGCCCACGGCAATCTCGACGGCGGCTCCGATCTTGTTTTTCATGGCCAGCATAATTGCCGCGCTGTGCTCGGCGGCGTTGCCGACAATCGCGACCAGAAACGCGCCGACGAACAGCTCGCTGAGACCGTACTCGTGGCTGACGGGCTCCAGGACGCCGACAAGCCATTCGCTGACAAAAGCAACCATCACCGTCGCAACAATGAGGTACAGGACGGAGCGGCCTTTGGACCAGGTAGGGGCATGCTCGTGAGGAAGTTCCTGCGCACTTTCGTCGCTGACGTCAGCCAGGTAGTTTTTGTGCGTGATCATGGAGAAGAAGAGCCAGGCAAGATAGGAGACAATGAGAATGCCGGCTACAACCAAGCTCAAAAACTTCGTGTCCGACTCGGTGATGGAGTGGGTGTTCATGAACACCGCGGGAATGAAAAGGGCGATAATGCCCAAAATCATCAGCGACCCGTTCAGTCCGGCCAGGGTAACGTTATACTTTTGGATTTTAAATTTGAGGCCGCCTGCGAACAGGCTCAAACCGAGAACGAGGAGCAGGTTCCCGATAATGGAGCCGGTGATGCTGGCCTTTACCATATCGTATAATCCCTGTTTCACAAGCAGGATGGCGATGATCAGCTCCGCTGCATTGCCGAAGGTCGCGTTCAGGAAGCCGCCGAGCCGCTGGCCGGCATAATGGGCGACGCTTTCTGTCGCTTTTCCGAGAAAGCCCGCGACGAAAATAACCGAGATGGCTGACAGAATAAACTGCAGCGTAAAGTTCCAACCTAAGAAGTGCCCTGCCGCACTCAGCAGGAAGGTGATAATCAATAATGCGGGACTAAGCCATTTCTTCAAGGAATACACCAGCCTTTTAATAAGATGTAAGAGAGTAAATTCGGAGCTATCGCCTCCTTGCATCGCAAGAAAAACTACCCTTAAAGCGGTCTGCCTTCTTCTTTTAGTTTGCGTCGACAGATGTTTTTCTTATGTAAATAATGAATTACCCTTTAACACTATACCCAAAAATTTCGAGGAAATAAACGCTAAAATAAACACGGATTTGCTTTTTATACCGGTTAGGATTTACAATACGGATAATGAGGGTGAAGGAGGATTTTGGCATGGCGGAACAACTTCAACTGGATAACGGTTTAATTCGGATATCGGATGATGTCGTCTCGAAAATTGCAGGAATGGCGGCCTTGGAAACCCCCGGGATCGCCGCGATGTCCGGAGGATTGTCCGAAGGCTGGGCTAAACGTCTCAGCGGCAAAAACGTGCAAAAAAGGCGTAACGGTGGAAGTAGGCCAGTTGGAAGCTGCGATTGACCTGCGCATTATCGTACTGTACGAGACACCCATACATGAAGTTTGCCGCATGCTCCAACAGAACGTCCGCGAAGCGGTAGAGAGCATGACGGGGCTCCGGGTCGTTGAGGTTAACGTTAAAGTCGAAGGCGTTTCCTTTAAGGATGACGAAATTGAGGACATCTCAAGCCGGGCTAAATAAGCGGGCATGGCCCGCCAGTTCGACAAAAAAAATAACCAAGAAAAAAGACTACCGGACACCCGGTAGTCTTTTTTAAAGGACGAGGGAGCTGAAACAACGCAAACTCCCCTAACGACCTTGCCTAAATAAATTTCGCATCATGCGGATTATGATCTTCTGCCCGGCACGTTATAGGACGTTTTTTCGCACCACGGACTTCACCTTTTCCTCCTGTACGGGCCGATTGCTCTCCCTAGAGATGCTCAGCATGATTCCCATGGCAAGCATCATCACGAGCAGCGAGGAGCCACCGTAACTGATGAAGGGAAGGGTTACGCCCGTAATCGGAATGGTGTTGGTCACGCCCCCGATGTTGATAAACGCCTGGATCGCGATCAAGCCCATGATGCCGATGCCCGTCAACGTTCCGAAGGGATCGGGGCAGCGCAGCGAAACGATGATGCCCCTCCATATGAAGTACAGGTAGAGCAGCAAAAAGATCGTCGTGCCGATAAAACCGAATTCCTCGCCGATGACGGAAAAAATAAAGTCGTTGTACGGGTTCGGCAGGTAATGCAGCTTCTGCACGCTTTCGCCGTAGCCCGCGCCCGTAATTCCGCCCTGCCCAATGGCAATGAGGGATTGAACAAGGTTGTAGCCGGTGCCCGACTGATCCTTGAACGGATCGAGATACGCCTCGATTCGGCCCATTTTGTAGTTGCTGCCATCGGCCTGCTGGGTCCCGCCGCCCGATACGGCGTCGAACAGGGAGCCTACGCCGATCGTCAGCGCCAATCCGAGGGCAACGAGCGAAATACAGGCGGTGATATGCTTGATGCTTGCGCCGCCGGCATAGATGACCAGCCCGCTTGTCGCCACCAGAATGAAGGTGGATCCCAGATCGGGCTGCAGCATGATCAGGCCGGCCACGACGCCGACGATAATCAGCACCGGGAAGAATCCGCCCTTCCACTGGCGGATCCGCTCCCCTTTTTTCGTGATCAGGGCCGACAGGTAAACAATGGTTGCGATTTTGGCGAGCTCGGTCGGCTGGATGCCAAGCTTGCCGAGGTTAAACCAGCTGGCGGCGCCATTCGTAGCCTTGCCGATCAGACGACGAGAATGAGCAATATCAAAGTTATGAAAAAAACGGGAAAAAAGAGCTTTTTTATATTTCTTGTAATTGATGTTCATGGCGACCAGCATCACAAACGTGCCGATAACGGCGAAGATGAGCTGCCGCTTGGTAAAATACAGCGGGTCATAGCCGAATTTCTCGCTAATGACAGTCAAGCTTGAGCTGGAACTGAACACCATGATCAATCCAAATCCCACCAACAGCAAGGTAAGGATCAACAGCTGAAAATCCGGCGTCCCTCTCTTCGGCTGTGGTTTAGTATTACTCATAAGCCGGCTCTACGCTTCAAGAAGCGTTTTCAGCTCCTGCAGCTTTTTGGTTGCGATATTCAGCACCGGTTGCGGGGCAGGGGATTCGTACTCCAGCCCGTGAGGGAACGTCGCTCTGCCGAGGTAAACGGCTTCAATTTGAAGCACGGCATCGGGCTTTTCGAGCTTTCCTTCCACGGCGCGGGTGTTGATCCGCAGGTAGTAGTTCTCATCGCTTTTTTTTGTCCTCGATCTTCAAATCGTATGTAGCGCGGTAGTATTCCCATTGCCAGCGGATAAAGCCCACCTTTTCGGCAGTTTCATCCAGAAATGCCAAATCACTTTTTAATCCGTCCAAGCCAGTATTTTCAAAAATCATGGCGTTATTAACCCCCTTAATATGTCCCTACAAAGTTCTTTAAATATGATAGTATGTTTCCTGGACTTGTGCAAGCCCGCGGGGCTTGCGAAACGGAGGCCGGGCATGGACGGAACAAGGGGGAACCGGAGGGCCGGGAAGTTCGGAATTCGACCATTTTGAAGTATTAGAGCCGCCGTTTTTCTGATACAATGGGGTCGATGGATAAGAAGCGGCGTCGGCGGTTGACTCCGAAAGGTTTATATAATCTTATGAACAGCTCATAAGAAAAGGAGAAACCGCCATGAACCGAATCATTTATGAAACGGAATATTATGCCGTTGAAGAGACGAAGACGAATGAAATCGTTGTGTTTGACCTGATCCCGGAATCCGCTTCCGTCGTGGTCATCCACAATGGGTGCATCATGCTGGTGTCCCAGTACCGCGAGGCTGTAGGGGAACATACCCTGGAGCTGCCCGGCGGAACGGTTGGACCGGGAGAGGATAGGACTCTTGCCGTTCAGAGGGAGCTTGAGGAAGAAACCGGCGTGCTGTGCGGGGAGATTACATATTTGGGAAGCGCTTACCCCATGGCGTCGCTTGCCAACAGGAAAGTGTTTTTCTATTTTACGGAAGACGTGAAAAAGGTTGCGGAGCTGCGGCAGGCCAACGACGAGGATGTGCCCGTTTGGGTGCCTCTGAGAGAGGTTTACCGGAATTTAAGGGACGGCGGTTGCCATGACGCCGCCCTGGGACACGCGCTGCTGTTGTGCACGCTCCGCGGTTTGCTGGAGAGAGATTGAGCCGCTTAAGTGGGAAGGATGGATCGAAATGAATGAAGACGTTTGTTTGGAACAGCTGTTTCCGAAGATGGTGGAGTGGCGCCGTTATTTGCATCAACACCCCGAGGTTTCCTTTCATGAGGAAAAAACGTCCGCTTATGTTGAAGCGCGCCTAAAGGAAATGGGATACGAGGTCAAGACGGGCATGGGGGGACATGGCGTCATGGCGGTTCTCAGAGGCGGGCTTCCGGGCAAGACGGTTGTCCTGCGCGCGGATATGGATGCCCTGCCGATCCAGGACGAGAAGACCTGCGAATACAAATCGACGGTAAGCGGGGCCATGCATGCTTGCGGCCATGACGGACACACGTCCATTTTGCTGGCGGCTGCGTCTTACTTTAAAGCGATGGAAGAAAAGGTCCGCGGCGAGATCCGCTTCATGTTCCAGCCGGCGGAGGAGGTGTGTCCCGGCGGCGCGCTGGGAATGATCGAGGCCGGGGCGCTGGATGGGGCGGACGTCGTTTACGGTCTGCACCTGTGGACCCCGTTCCCGATCGGGACGGCGGCCAGTGCGGCGGGGCCGGTCATGGCGGCGGCGGATGAGTTTTTTATCGATATCACCGGCCGCGGGGGACACGGAGGCATGCCGCATGTGACGGCCGATGCCGTTGTGGCCGGATCTGCGCTTGTCATGCAGATGCAGAGCATTGTCAGCCGGTCGGTCGATCCGCTTCAGCCGGCGGTCGTCACCGTCGGGACGATCCAGGGAGGCTCCGCCCAAAACGTGGTTGCGGACCGCTGCCGAATTACCGGAACGGTCCGAACGTTCGATGAAGAGACGCGAAAGCTGATCGGGGCCCGGATCGAAAGAATCGCCCGGAACACGGCGGAGGCTTATGGAACGGAGATGTCGATGGAGTATTTGACGGGATATCCTGCGGTCGTGAATGACGAAGCCGAGGCTGAACGCTTTTTCCGGACGGCTCCGGAAGTCTTCGGGAAGGAACATGTTCTGCTGGCGCCCAAAATCATGCCCGCCGAGGATTTTGCTTATTATTTGCAAAAGATCCCCGGATGCTTCATGTTTGTGGGTGCCGGAAATGAAGCGAAAAATGCCGTTTATCCGCATCATCACCCGAAGTTTGATTTTGACGAGGATGCCATGCTGCACGGCCTGAAGCTGATGGTTCATATGGTGGAAGCTTATCAGAATGAGCCGGAGCAGTCGTAGGGGCAAGGATTTGTTCCGATGCATGGAATCGGGATATATTGGGAACAGTAAGCTTGGGGAAGTTCATATCCGTTCACGCGGGTAGGGACTTCTTTTTTTTGAAACATTTTTCTGCTTGCGAACGACGCTATGGAATATCAAGGGGGAATGGGAATGACGAAAGAAAGGCCTTGCATTGTTCAGCGCGATCGGACCATTTTGCTGGAGGTAAACCATGCCGGCTTTGAAGAAGCCAGGGAACAGATTTCGCAGTATGCCGATCTGGTCAAAAGTCCTCCGTCCTTTCATACATACCGGATTACTCCTTTATCTTTATGGAATGCGGCGTCGGCGGGGTGGTCGGCCGGACGGATCCGGGAAAGCCTTCAGTCGCTGTCCCGCTGGAATGTCCCCGCCGCCCTGCTGGAAGATATAAACCGCCTGATCGAAAGATACGGCCAGCTGTCTCTCTTAAAGCATCCGGGAAAACCGGGGGGCCTGATTCTCCGCGCATGCAGTTCGAAAACGATGGAGGAAGTAAAACGGAAGCTTTTGCTTGACGCGGCTCGTTTACGCTATGTATCGGATACCGAAGCGGAAGTCCCTGCCGGGCTAAGAGGCATGCTGAAGCAGGAATTGACCCGTCTCGGTTATCCGGTGCTGGATTATGCGGGCTACCAGGACGGCCAGTTTTTGCATATCCGTTGGCGGGGAGAGGAAGGAGGAGCGGGCCAAGCGGAACGGTTTTCCCTTCGGGACTACCAGCAGGAGGCGGCCGGGACGTTTCGGGACAGCGGAGGGCTGGGCGGAAGCGGCGTGCTGGTCCTTCCCTGCGGTGCCGGAAAAACGATCGTCGGGATGGCGGCCATGCGGGAGCTGCAGTGCGAAACGCTGATTTTGACCTCGAATACAACCTCGGTCCGCCAGTGGATGGCCGAGCTTGAGGACAAGACGACCCTAACTTCAGCCGAAATCGGCGAATATACGGGGAGCAGCAAACAGGTAAAGCCGGTTACGGTGGCGACCTATCAAATATTGACCCACCGGCACGGCAAGGAGGACGAGCTGCGCCATATGAAGCTGTTCAACGAACGCAGCTGGGGGTTGATCATTTATGACGAAGTCCATTTGCTGCCCGCTCCGGTCTTCCGGGCGACGGCGGATATTCAAGCGACGAGGCGGCTGGGCCTCACCGCTACGCTGGTGCGGGAGGACGGAAGGGAGCATGACGTGTTTTCCCTGATCGGTCCCAAGCGTTACGAAATGCCCTGGAAGACGCTGGAGGAAAAAGGGTGGATCGCCTCCGTGGAATGCGTGGAGATGAAAATTCCGCTCCCGGATCAAGTCAGGGAGAAATGCCTCTGCGCGGGAACCCGCGAACAATACAGGCTGGCATCGGAAAATCCGGCCAAGCTGGATGCCGTAAAGCGGCTTATGGAGCGCCACGGCGAGGCCCAGACGCTGATTATCGGCCAATATCTCGATCAGCTGAAGGACATTTCCGCAAGTCTGGACCTTCCGCTTATATCCGGCCAAATGCCGCAGCCAAGGCGACAAGAGCTTTACGCAGCTTTCCGCAGAGGGGATATCCGCGCGCTCGTCGTCTCGAAGGTGGCTAACTTTGCCGTGGATTTGCCCGACGCTTCCGTCGCCATTGAGGTTTCCGGAAGCTTCGGCTCCCGGCAGGAGGAGGCGCAAAGGCTGGGGCGCATTCTGCGGCCGAAAAGCGGGGATAACCGGGCTTATTTTTATGCTCTTGTGTCACAGGACAGCCGGGAGGAGGCATTTGCGCTTCGGCGCCAGCTTTTTCTCATTGAACAGGGCTACCAATACCGGACGGAGACGATGTCTTCGATCGGCAGCCGTCTTCCGGCAGAGAGGGTTTTATTCGGATCCCGTAAGGAGGCGGCTGAAACAACATGAGCTTTATTCAGGCGAAGGATGTGCCCGGTCTTTCCGGGGCGAACGAGAAAGTGCTGAGCCGAATCTGGCGTGCTTTCGCGGGCCAGCCCTTTGATGACGATAAACTTAAGAAACTGGACGTTCCGCCCCTATGCGGGGCCGAGGTGCTGGTTTCCTTTGCGGAGCTTCGGGAAGAAGGCTGGATCAAGGCGGTTAAAAAAGCTTGGGGAGAGCGGCTGTACTTTATTCCCGAAGACAGGCTGCCTTTTCTGCAGGAAATCTTCTTCACGATTCCGGAGGGCACGGTTGATGTTTCTGCAGACGCGACGGAGCAAGAGGCCAAGGCCGGATTGGCGCTGGATCTCTTTAATGCCCTGGTTTACGTCTCCAGGAATGAAGGCCTTCCGCTTACGTCAAAGGGCACCGTGCATAAAAAGCATGTTTCGAAGCTGGAAGACACGGACAGCGGAATCACCGGAACAGAGATTTCCCGAATCGGTTTGAGATACGCCCATGAGGAGGCCTACCCTCCCCGGGCTGCCGTTCTGCTCGACCTCATGCTGAATCTCGGACTGGTCGTTAATGAAAGCCATTCATTGACCCTGCAGGAGGATGCTTTGAAGGAATGGCTGGAGCTGCCGGAGGAGGAGATGAACAGGCAACTTTTTCAAAACATGATGGGACGGTACGGCGGCAACCAACCGGAAAGCCAGCATTTCAGGCGGCTGCTGTGCCTTGAAAGCTTGAAGGCGGATGCGTGGCACGACGTCGACAGGCTTCTGGAAGGGATGGAAGCGGCCGGCATGGTCAGGGCAGAACGCCTTCCGTCTTTGAAGGAAGAGGCCCGAGGATGGGTGCGGTTTCTGGCAGGAGCGGGATTTGCCGATTCCGGAGTGTCCCCGGGCGGGAGCCTGCTGATCCGCTGGAAGCTTTCGGGACGCAGCCTGCTGAAGGCGGAAGAGAGAGCCTTGGATGCGGTCAATGGGATCGAGGGATTTCTTTTTGTCCAGCCGGATTACGAGGTGCTTGTACCGCCCGGCACCCCGTTTACCGTGCGATGGCAACTGGCGTTATGCGCCGAGCGGGTATCCGATGACCATATGTCGGTTTACCGGCTTACCAAAAGCTCGGTAACCTCCGCTGCCGACCTTGGCATGAGCCCGGGGGAGGTCATGCGGTTTATCGAGCGGCAATCGGCGTCCGGCGTTCCCGAAAATGTCGCGAACGCCCTGGAGCAATGGGGGCGGGAAGTAGGCAGAACCGCCTTTGCGGAGATCACGGTCCTGCAATGCGAGACGGCGGAGGAAGCGGAGCGGATAGCTCGCCACCCCAAGATTGCCGGACGGATTCACCGGCTGGGACCGCTGTTTTTTGCCGTTCAGCCGGATCAGCTTCCGGAAATCCGCAAGCTTTTGACATCTTTCGGCCTTCCGCCCAAACGCGGAGTTGGCGGTTTCGGCCAAATTTCCGGCTTGCCGGAGTCGGGGCTGTTTGCCATGGATAACGGGAAGAATAACCCGAACCGTTACATGAATGGCGGATATGACCCGATTTCTGCTGCGGGCATCGTATACAGCGGGCGTACAGTACATTTCTACGAGCCGGATCAGGAAATTCCGGACAAGCTGTCGCTGTTCCCGGGCATAACCAAAATTCCGCTCATGTGGACCCGGGATTGGCGCAGCTATCACAGTTCGACCGCCAGGGAAATCATGGAGCTTGCCCTTGATTGGAGGGCTGCCGTTGAACTAGGCTTCGAGAGCGGTAAGAAGAAATTCATCCCGAAAAGCATGCTGCGCAATCCATGGAGGGTGTTGGGCGAACTGTATGAACCGGAGTCGTCAACTTCCTCCCCTGCCGAGCTTTCGGAAGAAGACTGGCAGGAAATGAAATTGCAACTTCCGATTGCTCCTTGATGCGATCCCGAAAATGCGAAATCAGGGAATACGTTTCAACGGAGCTCTCGCGGCGAAAGCATTCTATCGACTTAAGTGCCGTCTGTCCGGTTTTCCCTCTTCTTATGATCAACTTCATATGCTATGATAAAAGAGGCCTATCCTTAACGGGTATGCCTAAACTATATACAGAAGCGGGATGAGTTCATGAGCGTATCGGAAATAAACACGGTCGATATGGCCGAGGTGCTCACCTATGCCTATGAATTGGGCGATATGATCAATGCGTCCGTCGAGGTGGCGGATTACCTATATTGGAAGCAGGCGGTCGAGAACAACCCGGAGATTCAAGCTCTGGTGAAAAAACTCGAAGCCCAAAAGGTCCTTTTTGAGGAAACCGAAAGGTTCGGCCATTTTCACCCGAATTATCATGAGGCCAAAGAAAAGGTCATGGCGGTGGAGGCCGAGCTGGAAGCTTTTGAAGAGGTTGCGCGCTTCAAGCTTGCGGAAAAAAACCTGGATGACATGCTGTTAAACATGTCGGAGAAAATCGCGTTTTCCGTATCGGATACCATCAAGGTACCAAGCAACAATCCGCTTCCCAAGAAAGGATGCGGAAGCGGCGGGGGCTGCCAGTGCGGATGACCGGCGGAAGGAAAAGATAGAGGGGAAAGCGAGGCGGGACCAGAATGTTGGCGGAACGAACCGGTTTTATTATTTGGGTGAGTGATGTGAAAGCTGCGAGAAACCTTGAGAAATACGGCAGCGTGCATTACATCTCACGTCGCATGCAGTATGTCGTCATGTACGTCAACGCTGATCGTGCCGACGATACCATGAAAAATATTCGAAGGCTTTCCTATGTCCGGAAAATTGAGCGCTCGTACAGGAACGAAATAAAAACCGAGTACAGCAGCAATGTTCCCGACAAGACCCGTTTTTTTTGGATTGTAGACCTCTCCGGGGTTCGACCGTTCGGATTGCCTATTGGATACATGCGTAAATCTGGCGGCCGCAAGGCCGCTTTTCTTTATTGGATATTCAAGAACTATTCACATCCAAAAAAAGTTTCTGCCTTGTGCATATTTGAGGAATGATGTAATATGTTGGGTATATATACATAGATATAAAGACCCATTTGGTGGAGAGTGATTATCCATGCGCGACAAAGGGACAGAGCGGTGGAGCACCTACGAGCCGTTTTACATTACATTAAACGACAAAAAAAATAGCGGATATCGTCATAACCAACCATGCCAAGAGCCGGTATAACGACCGGATTAACGGAAATGATACGCCGCACGAAGAGATCGGGGCATGGATGTGGGAATGCCTGAAGCAGAACCGGATCGTTCCGTATTACCGGAATGAGCAGGATGTGTATCTCATAGACGAGGACCTGGTGGTCGTCGCGGAATTTTCCGAGCTGGAGCATGAACGCGATCTGATCGGGAATCCGCTGCACCGGATGATTATCGTCACTTTCCTGGGCCGGATGTCCGAGACGATCGAACTCCGCGATTTGAAATCCTATTACTCTTGGCTGCGCCATTCCCGGCGCATGACGTTGATTAAAAACAGCCGCAAACGGAAATAAAGCATACGTGCGATTATAGCGCGGGTGCTTTTTTTTGTATAGCGGTGAAGCTGAACTCGCGCCAGTCGGTGCAAGTCCGTTACAATAAGAAAAAGCACAATCGAAGGAAGGGGCTAAGAAATCATGCAAAGCGATCATGCGGCAGCTGATGTTAACGCTAATAAGGAATGCGATCTTCACACGCATACGAGGGCTTCGGACGGAGTGAACGAGCCGGCGGAAAATGTGCGCCTCGCGTCGGAGAAGGGCCTTGCCGCGCTGGCGATTACCGATCACGATACGGTCGCCGGGGTACGGGAAGCGCTGGAGGCGGGGATCCGGTACGGCGTGACGGTCGTTCCCGGCGTGGAAATCAGCACCATGGCCGGCGGCAAGGACATTCACGTTCTCGGGTACTATATCGATCCGGAAGACGGCCTATTTCTTGAACGGTTGGCTCGTTTGAGGAACACGAGGGCCGAGCGCAACCAAAAAATCATAGCCAACCTGCATGAGCTCGGCATGGATATTACGATGGAGGAAGTCATCGCCGGCCTTGGCCGCGAGCTGAAACCGGATGAAAGCATCGGAAGACCTCATATTGCGGACGCGCTGGTACGAAGAGGCTTCGCTTCGGACATGCGCGAGGCGTTCGACCGTTATCTCGCTCAAGGCAAGCCGGCCTATGCGGCTCAGCCCCGCATTTCGCCGCAGGAGGCCTGCGGCTGGATCCGAGAGGCCGGGGGGACGCCGGTGCTGGCCCATCCCGGTTTATACGGGGATGATGAGCTGGTTAGGGAGATCCTGCGGGAAGCGCGTCCGGCGGGAATCGAGGTGTACCATTCCGATCACGGACGCGGAGAGGAGTCGCGTTATGCGAAGATCGCGGAAGAATTCGGCTTGATCGTAACGGCGGGTTCCGACTATCACGGCGAACGGCAGGGAGTCGTTTTTCACGGGGACATCGGCGGACGGCGCGTGTCCGCTTCCGTGCTGGAGGAACTGCAGGCGGCCCGCGGGATGCAGCTATAACCGGTTTGGATATTCATGACGCGATAACGCGCAAAAAGAGCCTAAAAGCATGGAATGATCATGCTTTTAGGCTCTTTTTTGTTAGATATAGAATTTATAAGTTATCAGCGGAGCTGATGGAATTCTATATCGTAAGAAAAACATCCGCTAAAAGCGGTCTGTCTTCTGTGAAGTACGATGACGTTTTTCATACTGCGGTTTAGCTCCGCTGATTTTTGATGGCATTCGGCAGGCTTTTGACAAACTGTTCGTCCGGCGTGACAAACAGGGTTTTTTGATGGTCGTAGATAACAAACCCCGGTTTCGAGCCGCTGGGCTTGCGAACATGCCGGATCAGCGTGTAGTCCACCGGCACGCTGCTGGATTCTTTGGCTTGGCTGTGATAAGCGGCCAGCTGGGCGGCTTCCTGCAGCGTTTCCTCCCCAAAGCTGTCGCTCCGGATGACGACGTGGGAGCCGGGAATATCCTTGGTATGGAGCCAAGTGTCGTTCGGCGATGCCAACCGGTTCGTCACGTATTCGTTTTGCAGGTTGTTTTTGCCGACGTACATCTCGATTCCTTCCGACGAAGTGTATACATGAAGCGTCGGCTTGTCGTTCTTTTTCTTCTTCCTCGTCTTGCGGCTGCGGTCTCGCAAATATCCCTGCTGCACGAGCTCCTCCCGGATTTCGTCGATATCGTTCATCGAGGCGTGCGACAGCTGCTGGAGCAGGTTGTCGAGGTAGTCTATTTCCTGGCGGGTCTTTATCAGCTGCTCGTCAATGACGGCGAGGCTGTTTTTGTACTTGTTGTATTTCTTGAAGTAACGCTGCGCGTTATCGGAAGGCGACAAAAGGGGATCGAGCTGGATGGTGACCGGCTTCTGCTCCTCGTCGTAGAAGTTCACCAGCTCTACTTGCTTGTCGCCTTTTTGAATTTGGTGAATCGAAGCGAACAACAGTTCACCGGAGATCCGGTACCGGTCCGCGTCGCCAGCCTCCTCCAGATCCTCCTGAAGCTTGTCGAGCTTTTTCAGGTTTTTCGCCCGCTCGTTTTGAAGAAAACGCAGAAGGTCGCTTACTTTTTGCTTGACCGTGTCGCGCTCGGCTTTCTCTCCGTAGTAAGCCTCGAGACATGCGCCCACCGAATCGTAATGCTGGAGCTCCCCGGTCAGCATGGTCAGCGGAACGACGGAAAAAACGGCTTTTCCCTTGGCGTTCTCGCCCGTGACGGGGTCATACCGGTTATCTCTTACAAGGTCCATGATGCCGGTAAAAGCGCTCCATAATGCCCCGCAGTCTTTGTCCGTCTCACCGCTTTCGCCCCCGGCGGCACAGCCGGCCCGGTACGCGATTTCTTGGGATATCAGCGGGCTTAATCCGCTGAACGTGTTAACGAGCCAGGCGGCCGGTTGATCCGGACTAAGCATGCAGGATTCCCTGAATTCCTCCTGCCCGACCTCCAGCGGGTTCAGCTTATGCTGCTGAGGCGGCTCGCTGTAGGCAAAGCCCGGCATAACGACCCGGTAGCTGCTGATGGCCGGCGTGACGTGATGGATTCCGTCAAGAATCGTGCCGCTGGCAGGGTCGATCAGGATGATGTTGCTGTGGCGGCCCATAAGCTCGATAACGATTTTTTTGGAGGAGACGTCCCCCAGCTCATCCCGCTGCCTGATGCTGATGTGGATGATGCGTTCCATACCGACTTGGGTGATATCCTCGATAATTCCGCTTTCGCAGTGCTTGCGCATCAGCATGCAGAACATCGGCGCTTCGGTCGGATTCAAAAAGCTTTCCTCTGTCAGATGAACTCTCGGATAGGTGGGATTCGCCGAGAGCAGCAGCTTGGCATTCCCTTTCTGCGTGCGGATATGCAGTACGATATCCCTGTCGTTCGGCTGATATATTTTGCTGATCCGGGCACCCCGGCAGGCCTGAAGCTCATGCGTGATCGCCCGTGTTACGATTCCGTCCAATGCCATAGTCATTTCTCCTATTCTAACGCTTCCCAGATTGCTTTCTACTCTATGATGCCATACTTCGGGCAAAAACTTAAGAGCCGTTCCTGTGATATTTGCGAACCTGTCCGAATACATTTACGTTGAGAGGTGGAAAAGCTGTCCGCCGGAACTGGAGAAACAACCGGGAGGGAAAGGGAGCATGGAACAAAAGTTATGGCACCAGATGGATGTCGACGAATTGCAGCAGGTGATGCAAGTCCATCCGCAACAGGGCCTCACGGAAGAGGAAGCGGGGGAAAGGCGCAAAACCAGCGGGTGGAACGAGCTGTCCGAAGGAAAGAAAATATCGCCGTTCACGCTGTTTTTGAATCAATTTAAGGACTTCATGGTACTTGTGCTTCTCGGCGCCACCTTGGTATCCGGGCTGCTGGGCGAGTACCTGGACGCCGTGACGATTATCGCGATCATTCTGATCAACGGCGTGCTGGGCTTTATGCAGGAGTTCCGGGCAGAACGCTCCCTGCGGGCGCTCAAGCAGCTGTCGGCGCCGGGGGCGAAGGTGCTTCGGGACGGCCAAGTCATTCATATCGGCGCCCGGGGGCTTGTACCGGGGGGACATCATCCTGGTGGAGAGCGGGGACCGGATTCCCGCCGACGTCCGTTGGCTCGAAACGAGCAGCTGCAGCGTGGAGGAGTCTGCGCTTACGGGAGAATCGCTGCCGGTGAACAAGCATGCCGGCCCGATTGCCGAACAGGATGTGCCGCTTGGCGACCGGAAAAATATCGGGTATATGGGTACGATGGTGACGAGAGGCACGGCCAAAGGCGTGGTCATCCGTACCGGGATGGATACCGAAATGGGAAAAATCGCCGACCTCATTCAGAGTACCGAGTCTCAGGAAACGCCGCTTCAGCATCGGCTTGAGCAGCTTGGCAAAATCCTGATCGGCGTGTCTCTTGGGCTTACGGTCATGGTGGTCGTAGCGGGAATTCTGCACGGCCAGCCCGCTGCGGGGATGTTCCTTGCCGGCGTCAGTCTGGCCGTGGCCGCGATTCCCGAAGGGCTGCCCGCGATCGTGACCATCGCGCTGGCGCTTGGCGTACAGCGGATGATCAAGCGGAAGGCGATTGTCCGGAAGCTTCCGTCCGTCGAGACGCTTGGCTGCGCTTCGGTCATCTGCTCGGACAAAACCGGCACGCTGACCCAAAATAAAATGACCGTTACCCGGGTTTGGACCGGAGGAAGGGTGCTGGAGGTCACCGGCCAAGGCTATGAGCCGTCAGGCCAGATCCTGCAGGGCGGAAAACCCGTGGAGCTGCGCAACGACCAGGCGCTGCGGAGGCTGCTGCAGATCGGCGGATTATGCAACAATGCGGAGATATACGAAAACCTTCAGGAAGAGGCAAGAAGCAAGAAAAAGTCGAAGGAAACGGCGCCGCCCAGCGCGGTCTGGGAACTGAAAGGGGATCCGACGGAAGGGGCGCTGCTTACGCTTGCCGCCAAAATGGGCTTGCCCAAATCCAGCCTGACGTCTTCCTACCAGCGGGACAAGGAATTTCCGTTCGATTCCGAACGGAAGCTGATGACCGTGATCGTCAGCCATCAAGGTGGACGCCTGCTGTGCACGAAGGGAGCTCCGGACGTCTTGCTGGATGCCTGTTCCTATATATTATGGGAAGGCAATGTCGTGCCGTTAACGGGAACCCTGCGGCAAAAGGTTCTGGCCGCGAATGAAGCGATGGCCTCGGATGCACTTCGCGTGCTTGGCCTGGCTTACCGGGATCTCAGGCCTTACGACAAGCCGGAGAACGAAAAAGAAGCTGAATGCCAACTCGTCTTTGCGGGCCTGGCCGGCATGATCGATCCGCCGCGGCGCGAGGTGCGGGATGCGATTGCCATCTGCCGCCGCGCCGGAATCAAAACCGTCATGATCACCGGCGATCACCGTACGACGGCGGAAGCCATTGCTTCCCAGCTCGGCATCATGCCGCGTGGAGGACTTTCCATGACAGGGCAGGAGTTGTCGCGGCTGGATGATAAGCAGCTGGATGCCAAAGTGGACCAGACTTACGTATATGCCCGGGTGTCGCCCGAGCATAAGCTCCGAATCGTGAAGTCGCTGCAGCGGAAAGGGCATGTGGTGGCCATGACGGGAGACGGGGTGAACGATGCACCTGCCATCAAAGCCGCCGATATCGGAATCTCCATGGGCATTACCGGTACGGACGTGACCAAAGAGGCTTCCGCGCTTGTGCTCAGCGACGACAATTTCTCAACGATCGTTGCGGCGATTGAAGAAGGGCGGAGCATCTACGAGAATATCCGCAAGTTTATCCGCTATCTTCTCGCTTCCAATGTGGGCGAAATCCTGACCATGTTCTTTGCCATGATGATGGGACTGCCGCTCCCGCTCGCACCCATCCAGATTCTATGGGTGAACCTTGTGACGGATGGACTTCCTGCGATGGCGCTCGGCGTCGATCAGCCCGAAAAGGATCTGATGGAGCACAAGCCGCGCGGCGCCAAGGAGAACATTTTCGCAAGACGCCTGGGCTGGAAAATCATAAGCCGCGGCGTCCTGATCGGCTTCTGCACATTGGGAGCGTTCTGGCTTACGCTGCGGACAGCACCGGATCAGGCCGGCCAGTTGGCCAAAGCGCAGTCGGTTGCTTTTGCGACCCTTGTCATGGCACAGCTCATCCATGTGTTCGACTGCCGCAGCTCGCGTTCGGTCTTCCACCGGAATCCGCTTCAGAACAAGTACCTTGTGCTTGCCGTTCTGTCCTCGGTCCTGCTTATGCTTGGCGTGATGTACATTGAAGCGCTGCAGCCGATTTTCAAAACCGTTCCGCTCGGCTTCAGGGAGTGGGCCATTACGCTTGTCGCAGGAGGAATCCCGACCTTCCTCATGGGAGCGGGAAGCGTGTGGGGCGGACGCCGCCATCGGAATAGACGCGGCATGATGACAAAAAGTGCAAACCTTTCAGCATAAAGTAAATTTGAAAACCCGTCCTTCTGCGGTAAACTTTTTCTCACACTAGCAAAACGCCATTACCCTTAAACAAGGGCGATAAGGCCGCTGTTTTGCTTGTCAGGAGCCGCAGAGGAGATGGGTTTTATGCAATTTTCGAAAATGCATGGATTGGGAAATGACTTTATTATCATATACGGCGAGAAGGGCCTGCCGGAAAATGCGGCGGATTTGGCTGTAAAATTATGCAACCGTTATTTTGGCTTCGGTGCTGACGGGCTTGTCTATATCCTTCCTTCGGGTCGGGCGGATTTCAGCATGCGCATCATCAATTCGGACGGAACGGAGGCTGAGCAGTGCGGCAATGCCATCCGCTGCGTGGCTAAATACGTCTACGATAAAGGTTATGCGCGGAAGGAACGGCTTACCGTCGAAACGCTGGGGGCAGGCGTTCAGGATCTGAGTCTTGATATTGAAGACGGCCGCGTACAAACGGTGAGGGTGGATATGGGCGAGCCGGTGCTGGAAGGCTTGGAGGTACCTACGGTGCTGGACCAAAATCCGGTACTAAACCATCCGGTCGAGGTTGAAGGGAGGGAATTTCGATTCACCGCCGTATCCATGGGCAATCCGCACTGCGTTATTTATGTCGACGATGCCGTTTCCTTCGACCTTATGGCTTGGGGTCCCAAGCTGGAAGGACATCCCCTGTTCCCGAAAAAAATCAACGTGGAGTTTGCCACCGTCCGCGACCGTGGGCACGTTGATATGCGGGTGTGGGAGCGAGGAGCCGGTCCGACGTTGGCTTGCGGAACGGGCGCCTGTGCGACATTGGTCGCTTCGGTACTGAACGGTTTCACGGACAGGTCCTCCGTGGTTTCCCTGAAAGGCGGAGAGTTGTTTATCGAATGGAACGAGAAGGATAACCATGTCTATATGACCGGGCCGGCCGAGTTTGTTTATGAGGGGACCGCCCAGGATTTTTAAAGGGCCTTGAAAATTTTTCTGTAAGCAGATTTGTGCTGCGGTATCGGTTTAATGAGGGTTAGAGCTGCCGTTAAAGCTTGAAAACCTGCCAAGAGGAGGCCCCAAAAGGTCTCCTCTTTGTCTCTTTATCTTTCAGAGAGATTTATGATACATTAAGATGAAACAAAAGTCAGGCGGGGGGAGTACGATGAAACCGGATCTGCGGCAAGCATGGGAAAACAGAGTACTGATCGGTGACGGAGCGATGGGTACTTTCTTATATCAAAAAGGATTTCCGGTAGGGATATCCTATGAAGAGCTGAATTTGACTTCACCCGAAGTGATAGGGGACGTGCATCGCCAATATATGGAATCCGGTGCCCAGGTGCTTGAAAGCAATACGTTTTCGGCAAACTATGACAAGCTTTCCAAATACGGATTGGAATCCAAGGTGGAAGAGATTAACCGTGCCGGCGTGCGGATCGCGCGCGAGGCTGCCGGCAATAACGGCTATGTCGTCGGCGCGATCGGCTCCATCCGGGGAGGAAAGCGGAACAATATCTCCTCCGCGGAGCTGAAGTCTCACTTCGCGCAGCAGATTCATGCGCTGCTGACCGAAGGCGTGGACGGAATTTTGCTGGAAACCTTTTATGACGTGGAAGAAATGCTGCTGGCCCTGTCTCAGGTCCGGCAGGTGAGCGACGTGCCGGTCATATCCCAGTTTGCGGTAGAGGACATCGCGCGTACGCTTGATGGATACACCATGAAAGATGCCCTCCGGATCGTGCGCCAGGAGGGAGCCGATGTGTTCGGCTTCAACTGCCGGACGGGGCCTAACGGCATGATGCGCGCACTGGAAACGCTGGAAAACGCCAAGTCCCTACCGGCCTCCGTATTTCCCAATGCGGGTATTGCCGATTACGTGGACGGAGAGTACCGCTTTGGGGCGAGTCCGGAGTATTTCGGCAAAATGGCGGTGAAGTTTGCCGACATGGGCGCGCGGATCATCGGCGGATGCTGCGGTACGACGCCGGAGCATATTGCCGAAATTTCAGCCTCGCTGTCCGGTTATGTGCCCGTCACCTTGCCGGAACCGATCGAAGGGGAAATCGAGCGCATCGTGATTCATGAGCATTTGGAACAGGTGCCGGTCCAAGAAAGACGTGGGGAGCCGACCCTGGTCGATCTGGTGAAGGAACGGCATACGGTTATCGTGGAGCTTGATCCGCCCCGGGATTTGGACATTACCAAATTCATGAAGGGGGCCGAAGCGCTGAAAAGGGCCGGAGCGGACGCCTTAACCCTGGCAGACAATTCTCTGGCGGTCACCCGCATGAGCAATATGGCGCTGGGCCACCTCGTCCAGAACCGGATCGGTCTTAGGCCGCTTATTCATATCGCCTGCCGGGACCGGAATTTAATCGGCACCCAGTCGCATATGATGGGCTTTGACGCGCTTGGCATCGATCATGTTTTGGCCGTAACGGGCGACCCTGCAAAGTTCGGCGATCTGCCGGGATCCAGCTCCGTTTATGATTTGACTTCTTTCGAAATTATCCGGATGATCAAACAGCTGAACGAGGGCATCGCGTTTTCCGGCAAGCCGCTCAAGCAAAAAGCGAAATTCGTGGTGGGCGCAGCGTTTAACCCGAACGTCCGGCATCTTGATAAGGCGGTTCAAAGACTCGAGAAGAAAATCGCGAGCGGAGCGGACTACGTTATGACCCAACCGGTATATGACCCTGAGTTAATCGTAAGGATGAGAGAGGCTACCAAGCATTTGGACATTCCGATTTTCGTTGGAATCATGCCTTTGGCGAGCGGACGCAATGCGGAGTATCTTCATAACGAGGTGCCGGGCATACAGCTCTCTGACGAAGTTCGCAGCCGCATGGCCGGACTTGAGGGCGAGGAAGGCCGCGCTATGGGGGTCCAGATCGGGAAGGAACTGCTGGATGTCGCAGCGGAGCATTTTAAGGGCATTTACCTGATGACTCCGTTCATGTTTTACGACATGAGCGTCTCTCTGACGGAATATGTTTGGGAGATATCGGGTCGCCGATTGTCCCACTTGTTTCATTAATAAATATCAATTACAATAGTACAATGGATGTGATTCCGATGTCATTAAGCATGACCGGATTTGGTCAATCCGCCATCAAGTTCGCAGGGTACACGGTTACTTTTGAGGTTAAATCCGTCAATCACCGTTACTGTGAAGTATTGTTCCGAATGCCCCGGGAATGGGCTTCATTTGAGGACTCTTTAAAAAGGAGAATACAATCTCGGATCGGACGCGGGCGGATTGATGTGTACATTAATAAGGAAAGCGACGGCGAGAATGTCTCGGCGGCGCTTAATCATGCCATGGTCAAGGCTTATTTGCAGGCCGCGGATGAACTTCGGCGCCTTGGCGTTGAAGGGATGCCTACCGTGAGCGATATTCTTTCACTGCCTGATGTTCTGATCAGCCGCAATGAGAAGCCGGACGAAGGGGTGCAGGAGCAGTGGGCCGACGCCTTATGCGGCGGCCTGGATCAAGCTTTGGACGGGCTGATGCACATGCGAACGGTCGAAGGCTCTCATCTGGCAAAGGACATTGAGCAGCGGATCGACCGTCTTCAGCTGATGCATGCCGAAATGGCCGGCCTGGCCCCTACCGTGACGGAGGAGTACCGTGCCCGGCTGCGTCAGCGGCTGGAGTCTTTGAACGACGGTTCATTGACTTTCGATGAGCATATGTTTGGAATGGAGGTCGCCTTGTTTGCGGAACGCTCGAATATCGACGAAGAGCTGACCCGCCTGAAAAGCCATCTGGATCAGTGCAGGCGGCTTTTATATCAGGAGGGCCCGGCCGGCCGCAAGCTCGATTTTCTGATCCAGGAAATGAACAGAGAGGTCAATACGATTGGATCGAAAGCCAATCATCTGACTCTGGTGAACCGTGTTGTCGAAATGAAAGCGGAACTGGAGAAGATTCGTGAACAAGCCGCAAATGTTGAATGAACGGGCTTATTCGGCAAAATAGAGTCAAATGTATAGGGGGAGCAACCGCAATATGGCAATCAAACTCATTAATATCGGCTTCGGGAACATCGTATCGGCCAATCGGATCATTTCGATCGTGAGTCCGGAATCGGCTCCGATCAAGCGGATTATCCAGGAAGCAAGGGATCGTCACATGCTGATTGACGCTACATACGGCCGCCGCACAAGGGCTGTAATTATTACGGACAGTGATCATGTCATCTTGTCGGCGGTGCAGCCCGAAACGGTTGCTCACCGTCTATCCAGCAAAGATGATGACAACGACGAATAAAGATGGGGAGTATTATGTCTACAAAGGGATTATTGATTGTATTATCCGGTCCATCCGGGGTAGGTAAAGGGACGGTATGCAGCGCGCTGCGGACTCGTGTTCCGGATCTGGTGTATTCGGTCTCGGCCACAACCCGTTCGCCCCGCCTCGGCGAAGTGGACGGGATCAACTATTTTTTCAAAAACCGCGAAGAGTTCCATGCCATGATCGAGAACGACCAGCTCTTGGAGTATGCGGAATACGTGGGCAATTATTACGGAACTCCCCGCGACTTTGTTGAGGAGACGATTGCCGGCGGCAAGGATATTGTTCTGGAGATCGAAGTGCAGGGCGCGTTGAAGGTGAAGGAGAAGTTTCCCGACGGCATTTTCATTTTCCTGACGCCTCCTTCTCTGGACGAACTAAAGGACCGGATCGTTGGACGCGGGACGGAAAGCCAGGCCACGATCGATCACCGGATGTCCGTTGCGGTTGACGAAATGGAGCTGATCAAGCATTATGATTACGCGGTCGTCAATGATGAAATCAATCTGGCTTGCAAACGAATAGAATCTATTATTATTGCCGAACACTGTAAAGTGAAAAAGTAAGCTTCGTCGGCTTTCCGATAAGCGGCTGACGATAAGTAAATAAAAAGAGGTGCTTAGAATCCATGTTATACCCTTCCATCGATGAAATGATGAATAAAGTGGACAGCAAATACTCGCTCGTTGTTGCGGCTTCCCGCCGGGCCCGCCAGCTTCGCGAAGGCGAGTCTTCCGAATTGAAAAACCCGAAATCCCATAAGTTCGTCGGGGTTGCCCTTGAGGAAATCTACGGCGATTATATCCGGATTGAACGGGAAGAAGCGTAAGCTTCCCCGGACAATTTCATAGGGCGTTCCCAAAAAAATGTGACAACCGAAAGGTTGTTATTTTTTTGAAGTAGAAGATAGCATAAGTTTTTATTATCCTTGGCTTATCCTTCTCTCGGAAACGCTATCGTCCATCATATTTTTATCTTATAGCAGCGAAGCAGCTTTACGGCGTAAAGTTTTGCTTCTTTGTTGTTTTATCAGTCCTACCTTTAATACAGAAAGCGGGGGAAGCAGTCATGTTGAACGGTAAAGTGATTGTGCTTGGAGTTACGGGCGGCATAGCGGCTTACAAAGCCGCGGCATTGTGCAGCAAGCTTACCCAAAAAGGGGCGGACGTTCATGTCATTATGACGGCCTCGGCCAAGCAGTTTATTACCGAACTCACATTGCAGTCGCTGACAAAAAATCCGGTATATAGCGATACCTTTGATGAACGGGAGCCCTCCGTCGTGTCCCACATCCATCTGGCCGATATGGCCGATCTGGTGCTCGTGGCACCCGCCACTGCGAATATCATCGCCAAAATGGCCCATGGCCTGGCGGACGACATGCTGACAACGACGCTGCTTGCAACCACGGCCCCTGTCATGATCTCTCCGGCGATGAATGTGCATATGTATACGCATCCGGCGGTCGTTACCAACATGGAGACCCTCGTGTCCCGCGGGGTGGGCATGATCGAACCCGGCGAAGGACTTCTGGCCTGCGGTTATGTCGGCAAAGGCCGGATGGAGGAACCCGAGACCATTATCGAGGTCGTGGAACGCTTTTTTCAGCAGCAGGAGGCCGAACGGGCCCTTGACATGGAAGCTGCTCCGGTAGGGCCGCTCGCCGGAAAAAAGGTTGTTGTGACCGCGGGAGGAACCATCGAGCGCATCGATCCGGTGCGTTACATTACCAACGACTCGTCGGGCAAAATGGGATTCGCCATTGCCAAAGCGGCCAAGGAGATGGGGGCGGACGTACATTTGATAGCGGCCCATACGGATATGGCTCCCCCGGAAGGGATCCGGACGGAGAAGGTCGAGTCTGCCCAAGATATGCATGACGCGGTTATGCGCGTATTCGATGACAGCGATATTGTAGTTAAAGCGGCGGCGGTAGCGGATTACCGGCCCGTGAAGGCGGCTGCCTCCAAGCTGAAGAAGCTAGGCGAGACGATGACGCTGGAGCTTGTGAAAACGACGGACATTCTGGAAACGCTGGGGAAACGCAAAACCTCGCAGTTCCTCATCGGCTTTGCGGCGGAAACGGATCAAGTCGAGGCCTACGCCACCGATAAGCTGCGGCGGAAAAACTGCGACCTGATCGTGGCGAACGACGTAACCAAGGCCGGCGCCGGTTTCGGGACCGATACAAACACCGTTCAAATCTTTGACGCTGGGGGGCTGGTCCTCGAGCTGCCGCTCATGACCAAGGAGGATGTGGCCCGGCGGCTGCTGACGCTTGCAGCCGAGCGGATGCCGAAGGAGGGAATCTGATGGAAATGGCCAGAGTGATTGTGGACGTACCGTCCAAAGACACCGACCGGCCGTTCGATTACTTGATTCCCGAAAGGCTTCGGCCCTGGGTGCAGGTCGGCAGCCGTGTCGGCGTGCCGTTCGGTCACCGGACGCTGCAGGGGTTCGTCGTATCCCTCCACCCCCGTCCCGAAATGGATTCGGCCAAAATGAAGCCGATCCAGGAGGTGCTCGATTTTGCGCCGCCGCTTTCGCCGGAGTTGATCGAGCTGAGCGAGTGGATGAAAGAGCGTTACGCCTGCCGTCAAATTACGGCGCTTCAATCGATGCTTCCGACCGCGCTGAAAGGCAAGGCGGAAAGGTATGTTACGCTGGGGAACCCGTTGGAGGACGAAGGGGAACAGGAAGGCGTTTTGTTTGCCGTCCAGCCTGAGACCGAAGCGGAGCAAGCGGTGCTTGCGTTCGTGAAGAGAAGCGGAGAGGTTTCGCTCGAGCAGCTGAACCGGGCGTTTCCGGAAGAAGCGGACAGCGTAAAGGCTCTCCTCTCACGTGGGCTGCTGCGGGAGTATCAGCAAATCAAGGATAAGCTCCAGAAGAAAACGCTAAAAGCGGTGGAGCTTGCGGTTAGCATGGATGAAGCCCGGCAGGCGTTGGAATCGTTTCCGGCCAAAGCCCAGCGGCAGAAGGACGTGCTGTCCTTCATCGTGGAAATGGAGCCTTTCTTGCCCATTTCCCTGAAGGAAGTGCTGTCGAGCCTCGGCGTAACCGCCGGAACGGTCAAAGCGCTTGCGGATAAAGGCTATATCGCCATCGAGGAAATGGAAGTGTTCCGCGATCCTTACAAAGGGCGGAATTTTAAACCGAGCGAGCCGCTTGCGCTTACCCAGGAGCAGCAGCATGCCTACAGCCGGATCGTTCATAAGCTGGATCAGCGGCGGCACGGCGTGTTTCTGCTGCACGGGGTAACCGGCAGCGGCAAGACCGAAATCTACCTTCAAACGATCCAGCGCTGTCTGGAGCAAGAACGCCAGGCCGTTGTCCTGGTTCCCGAGATTTCGCTTACCCCGCAGATGGTGGAACGGTTTAAAGGCCGTTTCGGCGACCGGGTTGCCGTCATGCACAGCCGGCTTTCGGACGGAGAACGCTATGACGAGTGGCGCAAGATCCATGAAGGCCGCGCATCGGTCGTGGTCGGCGCGCGTTCGGCCGTGTTCGCGCCGTTCGGCTCCCTCGGGCTGATCATTATGGACGAGGAGCATGAAACCTCGTACAAGCAGGAGGAGACGCCTAAATACCATGCAAGGGACGTGGCGATCCGGCGGGCCTCCCGGGCTGGAGCCGTCGTGATTTTGGGCTCGGCCACCCCTTCGCTGGAGAGTTATCATGCCGCAAGATCGCAGTCGAACGACGACTTCGCGCCCGAGCTGCTTGAAATGCCGAGCCGGGCGCTCGGCAACAGGCTGCCGGAGGTTGCGATTGTCGATATGCGGGAAGAGCTGAAAGAGGGCAACCGCTCCATGTTCAGCCGTCCGCTTCACGAAGCCATCGCCGCCCGGCTAGAGCGGGGGGAGCAGACGGTGCTGCTGCTGAACCGGCGCGGCTACTCCACCTTTGTGATGTGCCGCAGCTGCGGCTACGTGGCAGGCTGTCCGGAGTGCGACATATCGCTGACGTACCACCAGAAGTCGAACAATCTCCGCTGTCATTACTGCGGCTATGCCGCACAGGCTCCGGAGGTGTGTCCGGACTGCGGCAGCGAGCATATCCGCTATTTCGGAACGGGAACGCAGCGGGTCGAGGAAGAGCTGGCCAAGCTGTTTCCCGGCATCCGGGTCATCCGGATGGATGTGGACACGACGACCGAGAAAGGCTCGCACGAAAAGCTGCTGAAGCAGTTCCGGGATAAAAAAAGCGGATATCCTGCTCGGCACGCAAATGGTTGCCAAAGGCTTGGACTTTCCCGACGTTACGCTCGTGGGGGTCATTACGGCCGACTCGGCTTTGAATTTGCCGGATTTCAGGGCCGCGGAAAAAAACGTTCCAGCTGTTGACCCAGGTGGCGGGGCGTGCCGGCAGGCACCAGCTGCCCGGGGAGGTTGTGATCCAGTCTTATACGCCCGACCATTATTCGATCATTCATGCAAGCGGCCATGATTACCTTTCTTTCGTCAAGGATGAGCTGAAGCACCGCAAGGCCCTTCATTATCCGCCGTATTGCAGGCTGATTCTCGTCACGCTGTCGCATGAACAGCTGCCGCTTCTCGTCCGGCTTGCGGAAAATTACGCGTCGGATTTGAAAGCCAGGGCGGACCGCAAAGGCTGGTTTGGCAGCCTTGACCGTTTTGCCGCCGATGCCCTGGACGTACTGGGACCGGTCGCATCGCCTATTCCAAGGCTTAAAAATAGATACAGATTCCAATGTATGATAAAATGGCGGGGAACGATGGATGCCGTTTCGCTCGCTCGGCTCGTGGCCGAGGAGCTTCAGGATTCCGCGCGAGACACGAAGCTGCAAATCAGCATTGACGTGGACCCGCAAATGCTAATGTAATCGAACATATATTGAATGAAAAGCATGAGGATGGTGTCATTGATGGCAATTCGCATTATTGTTAAAGAACCCGATGAGGTGCTGCATAAACGGGCAAAGGAAGTGACGAAGGTGACGCCGAACGTCCAAAAGCTTTTGGACGACATGGCCGATACGATGTATGACGCCGATGGCGTGGGTCTTGCCGCGCCCCAGGTCGGCATTTTGAAGAGGTTGATCGTGGTGGATGCCGGCGACGAGCACGGCTTGATCAAAATGATCAACCCCGAAATCCTTGAGCGGGAAGGCGAACAATTCGGCCCTGAAGGCTGCCTGAGCATCCCCGGATGGAACGGCGATGTCCGCCGCGCCGAGAAGGTCAAGGTAAAGGGACTCGACCGTGAAGGAAACGAGCTGGTGGTAACCGCTACCGGACTTCTGTCCCGCGCATTTCAGCATGAGATCGATCATCTGAACGGGGTGCTGTTTACCGACATCGCGGAACGGGTGTACGAATATGATCCGAACCGGCCTCCGCGGGAGGAGCTGGAAAACCGATGAACATCGTATTTATGGGTACCCCCGCGTTCGCCGTGCCCAGTCTCGATATGCTGGTGGCCGAAGGCTACAACGTCGTAGCGGTGGTGACGCAGCCGGACCGTCCGCAGGGACGAAAAAAAAGTGCTTACCCCGACGCCGGTGAAGGAAGCTGCGCTGCGCCACGGGATTCCCGTGATGCAGCCGCAGCGTCTGCGTCATCCGGAATCGGTGGCCGAGCTGGCGAACTATAAGCCGGATATGATCGTTACGGCCGCATACGGGCAGATCCTCCCGAAATCGGTGCTGGATATGCCCGCTCTCGGCTGCCTGAACGTTCACGGCTCGCTGCTTCCGAAGTACCGGGGCGGAGCGCCGATCCAGCGCTCCATCATGAACGGCGAGAAGGTCACGGGCATTACGCTGATGTACATGGCGGAAGGGCTGGACACCGGCGATATGATCGCCAAGGCGGAAGTGCCGATCGGCGATGACGATACGGCGGGCACCATGTTCGAGAAGCTGAGCCGTGCGGGTGCATCCCTGCTCAAGGAGCAGCTGCCGCACTTGATGAACGGCAAAGTCCAGGCCGAGCCTCAGAAGGACGAAGAGGCGACTTACGCGCCGAATCTGAACCGCGAGGACGAGAAAATCGACTGGAACCGGACTTCCAGGGAAATATTTAATCAGATCCGCGGCCTTGTGCCGTTCTCCGGCGCATTCACGCTGTGGAACGGGGACGTGTTCAAGGTATGGTCGGCCGAGGCTCCGCAAAGCGGCGGCACGGGCAGCGGCGAAGCGGTTCCGGGAACCGTGCTGGCGGTAACCGAAAAAGGCATCGCGGTAAAGACGGGAGACGGGATTCTTAATCTGTTGACGGTTCAGCCGAGCGGCAAAAAAAGCGATGGATGTTTCGCAGTTTGTCCGCGGGACGAGTTTGACGGCCGGGACGGTGCTGTCGTGAGCGGACGCGGCCATGGTCCAGTAAAACGGGCGGCGAGTGCCAGAGAGCTGGCCATGGATGTGCTGACCCAGGTGGAGCAGGAGGGAGCCTACAGCAATTTGCTGCTCAACGCGGCGCTTCAGAAGGCATCGCTGGCGAAAGGGGATGCCGGACTTGCCACGGAGCTTGTCTACGGTACGATCGCAAGGCTGAACACCCTGGATTACTTTTTGGACCGTTTTGTCAAAAAGGGAACGGCGAAGCTGCAGCCCTGGGTCCGGGCGCTGCTCCGGCTCAGCCTGTACCAGATCATGTATCTGGACCGGATCCCGGAGCATGCCGTCGTCAGCGAGGCCGTCAACCTGGCCAAGCGGCGCGGTCACCAAGGCATATCCGGCATGGTGAACGGCGTGCTGAGGAACGTGCTCCGGCAAAAGGACGAGCTTGTTATTCCGGATGACCTCCCCCCCGGCGGACCGGATTTCACTCAAGCATTCCCATCCGAAATGGCTTGTGGAGCGCTGGATCGAGCAATACGGCGAGGAGACCGCCGAGGCGATCTGCCGGGCCAATAACGAACCCCCTGCCGTCAGCGTTCGGGTCAACACGACGATGATCAGCCGGGACCGGATGCTGGAGGAAATGGAATCCGCCGGGTTCGATGCCGTCCCTTCGGAGCTCAGCCCTTACGGTATCATCGTAAGAGGCGGCGGAAACATGGCTTTAACCGACTGGTATCGGGAAGGAATGATCTCCATTCAGGATGAAAGCTCCATGCTTGTGGCCGAAGCCGTGGGCCCGGAGCCGGGCATGCGCGTGCTGGACTGCTGTGCCGCTCCGGGAGGCAAGACCGCCCACATGGGAGAACTGATGAAGGACGACGGCCTGATCATCGCCAATGATCTCCACTCCCATAAGCAAAGGCTGATTGCGGAGCAAGCGGAGCGGCTCGGACTGGAGAGCATCACCTCCGTCACGGGCGATGCGCTGGATCTGGCGAGCCGGTATGAGCCCTCGTCTTTCGACAGGGTGCTGCTGGACGCGCCATGCTCCGGGCTGGGCGTCATCCGCCGCAAGCCGGACTTGAAATGGGCGAAGACGCCGGATGATGTCGGCGAAATCGCCGCGCTTCAGCGGGAACTGCTGGATACCGCGTCCGGTCTCGTCCGCCCGGGGGGCGTGCTCGTGTACAGCACGTGCACGATCGAGCCCAAGGAAAATGAAGAGACGATAGAATCATTTTTGAGCAGACATCCGGATTTCGTTATGGATGACGATGATGCCCGATTCCCGGAAAAGGTGCGGAAACATGCGTTGTTCCGCGGCGGCGGAGTGCAGATTCTTCCTCAGCATTTCCACAGTGACGGTTTCTACATTGCAAGGCTCCGGCGACTCCCTTGATCGGGGCAAGCAAGATACGACTATAGTCATGGCCCGCCGTGCTGGCGGGTTTTCTCTTTTACCGTCTCTTTTATTTGTGTTAAAATAGGAAGAATGAAAAGAGAGATGCATATGAATGAAAAAGACAGGTGTGGTGAGATGAAGCCTTTTATATATGATTTTTCTTTGGAGGAGCTCCAGGCGTGGGCCCAGGAAATCGGCGAGCCGGCATTCCGCGGCACCCAAATTTACGAATGGCTGTACGTAAAGCGCGTGGACTCTTTCGAAGAGATGACAAATCTGTCAAAGGATTTGCGGCGTAAGCTGGAGGAACAATTCAGCTTCGTAACCTTGACCGAAATTACCAAATTCGAGTCCAAGGACGGCACGGTGAAGTTTTTGTTCGGTCTGCATGACGATCATGCGATCGAGACGGTCATCATGAAACACAACTACGGGAACAGCATCTGCGTCACAACCCAGGTGGGATGCCGGATCGGCTGCACGTTTTGCGCGTCGACGCTGGGCGGTTTGAAGCGTAACCTGACGCCGGGGGAGATCGTGGCCCAGGTCGTGCAGGCGCAGAAAATCCTCGACAAAAAAGGAGAGCGCGTCAGCAGCATCGTCATTATGGGCTCCGGCGAACCGTTTGAGAATTATGACGCCACGATGAAGTTCCTGCGCACGATGATCCATGAGAAGGGGCTGAATATCGGCCAGCGCCACATTACGGTATCGACCAGCGGCATCGTGCCGAACATCTACAAGTTCGCGGAGGAGAACACCCAGATCAACCTGGCGATTTCGATTCACGCGCCGAACGACAAGCTCCGTTCCAAGCTGATGCCGGTGAACCGGCGCTTCCCGTTCGATGATGTCATCGAAGCTCTTCGGTATTACCAGGCTAAGACGGGCCGCCGCATTACGTTCGAATATGCTTTGATCGGCGGGGTCAACGACCAGGCTGAGCATGCGGAAGAGCTGGCAGACGTCATTAAGGACATGAACTGCTACGTGAACCTGATCCCGGTTAACCACGTGCCGGAACGCAAATACGTCCGCACGTCGCGAAACGACATTTTCAAATTTCAACGCACCTTGGCGGATAAAGGCGTGAACGTAACGATCCGCCGCGAACAAGGCCATGATATCGCAGCAGCCTGCGGCCAGCTGCGGGCCAAGCATATGGAGTTGGGGTGAGAATAATTTGATCAACACGGTTCATGTCAGCCATGTCGGGCGGGTTCGTCAGGTGAACGAAGATTCGGTCCTGATCCGTCAACTGGAGCATGGCTATACACTCGGCATTGTTGCCGACGGAATGGGCGGTCACCTTGCGGGGGATACCGCCAGCAGACTGGCGGTTCAGACCGTAGCCGAAGACTTGTCCTCCCTGGAGCCCGAAATCTCCATGGACGGCTTGCGGTCGGTGCTGGGCGACGCCATTCTGCATGCCAATGAAGTGATTTACCGTGAGGCATCCACGGACGAACGGCTGCACAATATGGGCACCACGATCGTGGCGGTGCTGCTTCGGGACTGCGAAGGCTATATCGGCCATATCGGAGACAGCCGCGCCTATAAAGTGTCCGCGGGTCAGGTGACCCGGCTTACGGATGATCACACGCTGGTCAATGAATTGTTTAAAAGCGGTCAAATCACAGAAGAGGAACTGGAGTCCCATCCGCGCAAAAACGTGCTGATCCGGGCACTCGGAACCGACGTTGACGTATCGGTTGAGCTTAGTCCGGTAGCGCTTGCCGCCGGCGAGGTGCTGCTGCTGTGCAGCGACGGGCTCAGCAATCCCGTAAGCCGGGAGCTGATCGGCCAAATCGTCGGCTCGCCAGACCTCCCTCTGGAGGATAAGGCAGACCGCCTGCTTCAACTGGCTCTTCTCGCCGGAGGCGACGACAACATCACGGTCGCCCTGTTTGAGCATCAAGAAGAAGCTGCCGGCAACGTACAAAGGGGTGGAATTCATGATCGGACATGAATTGGCTGGTCGTTACAAGATCATAGAGCGAATCGGCGGCGGTGGAATGGCGCTGGTCTACAAGGCACAGGATATTTTACTGAACCGAAACGTAGCGATCAAAGTGCTGCGGCAGCAGTTTGTGCACGATGAGGAATTTATCCGCCGTTTCCGGCGCGAAGCGCAATCTGCAGCATCATTGTCACATCCGAATGTGGTCAGCATTTACGATGTGGGCCAAGAGGACGATGTGCATTACATCGTTATGGAATATATCGAGGGAAACAATCTTAACGAAATCATCAAAGAACGGGCTCCGCTCCAAGTGGACGAGGCGGTCCGGATCGCTTCGCAGATTTGCGACGCGTTGGACCATGCCCACCATAATCAGATCATTCACCGCGACATCAAGCCGCACAATATCCTGATCGGCCGCAACGGCCGGGTCAAGGTGACGGATTTCGGCATCGCGAGAGCCGTCACCTCGACGACGATCACCCAAACGGGGTCCGTTGTCGGTTCGGTGCATTATTTTTCTCCGGAGCATGCCAAAGGCGTGGCTACGGGGGAAAAATCGGATTTATACTCTTTGGGCATCGTATTGTATCAAATGCTGACGGCCCGCCTTCCTTTTCTGGGAGAGAGCCCGATCAGCGTCGCGCTCAAGCATCTGCAGGAAGAGTTCGACGAGCCGCGCGAGGTCAATCCTCTGATTCCCCAGAGCGTGGAGAACGTCATTTTGAAGTCGATGCGAAAAAAATCCGCAGGAACGCTACCAGTCCGCGGAAGAGATGATGCAGGATCTGGAAACCTGCCTGCTGCCGAACCGACGCAATGAGACAAAGGTTGAATTCGAGGACGACGAGGATCAGACGAGAGTCATGCCTGCCCTCAAGACGATGCAGCAGAGCAGCGGTTATGCATCAGCGGCACCCGTATCCGATCCGGAGGATGAAGAACCGGAAGCGGAGATCGTGAAAGGCGGAACCCCGAAGAAAAAATGGAAAAAGCCGGCGCTTATCATCGGTTTAGTCCTCCTGTTTCTGGGTATCCTTGCTGGTGTAGTTATTTATGTGAACAAGATGCTGGTCGTACCGGACGTAACCGTTCCGAAAGTCATCGGCATGACCGAGGAGCAAGCGGTCCAGGAGCTCGAGAAAGTCGGGCTTGTTGTGGATAACGAGGTCATCCGGGAATACAAGCAGGGCATAGATACAGGCACCGTGTTCGACCAGAGCAAGGAAGAAGGCGCCGTCGTGAAGGAAGGCTCCATTATCCAGTTGTCGGTCGGAGACGAAAAACCTCTAAGCAAAATGCCTAGTGTAACAGGAAGAACATTGCCAGAGGCACTGCAGCTCCTTAAGGAAAACAAGGTGAAGGAAGAACAGGTAACGACCACGGAAGAGAACAACGACAGCGTTCCTGCCGGTCAGGTCATTTCCCAATCTCCGTCCGAAGGGGAAGACTTCGATCCGGATAATGTCAGCGTGCAGCTCGTTATCAGCAAAGGCAAGAAGAATGTAACGATGCCGGACCTGATCAATAAAACGCGCAGCGAGGCGGAAAATCAGATCAAATCGCTCGGGCTGAACGTCGGCACCGTGAAAGAAGAGCCGAGCTATACGGTGGAAAGAGGGCTGGTTATGGCCCAATGGCCGTATGAGCCGAACTCCCTTGCGACGCCGGGAACGGATCAGAACATTACGGTAAGCTCCGGGTTGCCTGCCGATGCTTTGAACTATACCTTCAGGGTGCCGGTAGCCCCGAACCGTGAAGGCGAGAAGAGCAAGATCCGGATCGTATTCTCGGATGCCCGCGGCGACAATCAGGAAGGCGAAACCCGCCGTATCACCACCACCGAGATTATTCCGGTGAACCTGCTGCTGGGTCCGGGCAAAGACGGCACGGTTGACATTTACCGCGACGGACGCAGGCTGGATACGTATTCCGTTTCCTATACGGATGCGAAGAACGGCACGGTGCCCGAGCCGGTGATCGAACAACCGGAGCTGGATGTTCCGGCAACTACGGATCCGCCGCCAGGCGAAGGCCAAGTGGACGGAGAGGATCCTGCAGGCGGGGATGGCTCCGCCACCGATCCCGGCCAGAACAATGGCAACGGCAACGGCCATGGTAACGGCAACGGCAACGGCAACGGCAAGGAAAATGGAAACCCCGATGACGAGGAAATCCCGACCGAAGATGTTGAAGGCGCAGGTTGAAGCAGATAACTAATACAACATCTATTACAGAAAGTGAGGCTGGCTAATGCAGGAAGGACTGATCGTAAAGGCACTGAGCGGATATTACTATGTCAAACCACTCCGGGAAGGCCAGGTTGTATCCGGCGAGGACCCTTCGGTTCAATGCAGAGCTCGCGGAATTTTCAAAAAAAGAGGCGTGTCCCCGCTGGTCGGGGACCGCGTCGTATACTCTTTAACCGAGAACGGGGAGGGGACCGTGGATGAGATTCTTCCACGGTCTTCCCAATTAATCCGTCCTCCGGTAGCCAACGTTCAGCTGGCCGTTCTTTTGTTCTCCGTAAAGGAACCGGATCTGAATCTTCTGCTGCTGGACAAGTTCCTAGTACATATCGAGCATTCCGGATTGGATACGCTGATTCTGTTGACCAAACAGGATCTTGCGGAAGACTCGGATCATACCGCGGGACGCGTTAAAAAGCTGTACGAGTCGATTGGCTATGAGGTTATGATCACCAGTTCCCTTCTTGGAACGGGAACGAAAGAAGTAAAGGATAGGCTGGCCGGTGCCATCAGCGTTTTCTCCGGGCAATCCGGCGTGGGAAAATCGTCCCTGCTCAATGCCCTTATGCCCGGGCTGTCGCTGGAAACCAGCGAAATCAGCATGCGTCTTGGACGCGGCCGCCATACGACGAGACATGTGGAGCTGATTGAACTGGACAATGGCGGGTTCGTGGCCGATACGCCCGGCTTCAGCCAGCTTGATTTCCTGGAGCTCGGCGTGGAGGAGCTCTCCGATTGTTTCCGCGAGTTTGCGCCATATGCCGAAAACTGCAAATTTCGGGGATGCAGCCATACCCACGAGCCGGGCTGCCGGGTGATCGAGGCCAAGGAGAACGGCGACATTGCGGAGAGCCGTTACGAGCATTACTTAGAATTTTTTACGGAAATGAAAGAAAAGAAGCGGAGGTATTAACCTTATGATCAAAATAGCGCCATCCATACTGTCGGCCGACTTTGCCAAGCTGGGAGACGAAATTGCCGAAGTTCAGGCAGGGGGAGCGGACTGGATCCATGTGGACGTCATGGACGGCCACTTCGTTCCTAACATTACCCTGGGGCCTCCGATCGTCCGGGCGATCCGTCCCCGGACGACGCTGCCGCTCGACGTTCACTTGATGATCGAGCAGCCGGAGCGGTATATCTCGGATTTTGCCAAGGCGGGTGCCGATTATATTACCGTGCATGCCGAAACCTGTCCTCATCTCCATCGGGTGATTCATCTGATCAAAGAGCACGGGGTAAAGGCGGGAGCCGCGATTAATCCGGGGACCCCCGCGGATGTTTTGAAAGAGGTGCTCCCGGATCTGGATCTGGTGCTGGTCATGACGGTAAATCCGGGGTTCGGGGGGCAGAAGTTCATTGAGCGGACCGTGGGCAAAATCGAACGGCTCCGCGAGTGGATCTCAAAAGGACCCAATCCTCATACGCACATTGAGGTAGACGGCGGCATTACCGCCGATACGGCGCGGGTGGTCGCCAAGGCAGGGGCGGATGTGCTTGTGGCGGGAAGCGCGGTGTTCGGCATGCCGGACAGGACTGCAGCCATCGATGAGATCCGGAAGAGCGGACAAGTCTAGCAGCGCTTAGGCTTTCCGGTAAAAATGCATAGGGCGAGGCCTCGCCGCATAAGTATGGTTACATGAGCTGGGTTCTCATGTAACCTTTTTTTGTGAATATAAGAAGGTATAAATTTTTTTTATGCTTGGCTTATATTTCTCCCGGAAGGGCTCCTTTGTCCTTGGAGGAGGACGGCGAGGTCTTTTTTTCAGGATGAAAGAATCCATAAGTTTTCAGCGAAGCTGAACAACTCTTCGATCGCAAGAAAAAAAAACATGTAAAACGCGGTCCGCCTTCGTTGAATGTGCGTCGATGGACGTTTTTCTTACTTGTCGTGTTCACATCCATGGGCTTGGTGCATAAAATAACGGGAAGGTATGAGAATGATGGGGAGGGTGAGACATGAAATTTTATACGTTCAAGCTGCCGAAGTTTCTGGGGGGGGTTGTTAAAGCCATTTTAAACACGTTTCACAAAGGCTGACAGCTTGTCCCGGCGTCCACAAAACCTCCGCCCGGGACGGCAGCCCTGGCTGTGAGAGGGAAAAGGACATGAGAACTGAACAGCTAAGGTTCGCCGTTACTCTTGGCCGTGAGCATCGCACTGTTGAAGTTTTTCTTGCGGGACCAGGCTGCTTGTCACTGAAGTCCATTCTATCTTTATATCTCAAAAAGAAAAAAGCACCTTCTGCGGTCAAGGTGCTTTTTGTTTAGTCATATGCATCTAAACGTAAGAAAAACTTCCTTCTCCCGGGCAGCCCTTAGCAGGCTGGAGAGATTAAGAAGTTTTTCTTAAATATAAGAAAGTATAAGATTTCATTTATACTCGGCTTATATTTTGACAGAAACGCCATCGTCTTTCCAATGGACGACGCAGTCGTTTCTACTGTATGGCAAAGATAATTATACGCGAGTCACTTTACCGGATTTCAGAGCACGAGTGCTGACGTATACACGTTTTGGCTTACCGTCCACGAGAATGCGAACCTTTTGAACGTTTACACCCCAAGAACGTTTGTTGTGGTTGTTGGCGTGGGAAACGTGGTTGCCGCTGCTTGGTTTCTTGCCTGTTACATAACATTTGCGAGACATGAATTACACCTCCTTGTTTCATAACCCTGTATAAAACAATACTTAAATATAATATCACAGTAAAAAATTGCTCCGTCAACTATCCTAAAAACATTTATTTCTCATTCTTCTTATAGTACAATGTTGTTTAGTCCATAATATTTCCGAAGAAATACGGTGGGCTGATCGGTGGAGCCCGCTTTTTTAGGATATAGGAAGCATAAAACGTTTTGGGCCGCTTCCCTATATCGCATGAAAAACGTTCGCGAAACGCGGCACGTCTTATGGGGCGTGCGATAACGTTTTCTAGATGCAGGGTATGCTTCCGAGGCTGACGAAGGTCGGCCCATACCGGCGTGACTACTTTATTCCATCATAGCATGTCTATTATTTCATGGGCGATCATCGGCTGTAAGGTCTAAAAATAGAACGAATTTAACAATTGAAACGTTTTTTTGTATTATGCCAGGAAGGGGAATTCTCATTGAGTAAGCGTTCTTTGAATGGAACAGAATTTACCGCGATGGTCCTTGCCGGAGCGGAGCAGCTGCAGCTGCATGCGGAACACGTCAATTCCCTGAACGTTTTTCCCGGTGCCGGATGGCGACACGGGGACGAACATGAATTTGACGATGACCGCCGGCGTGGCGGAACTGAAAAGCAAATTTTCGGAATCTATAGGACATAGCGCGGGGGTGCTGTCAAAAGGACTGCTGATGGGGGCCCGGGGGAACTCGGGGGTTATTTTATCCCAGTTGTTCCGAGGCTTCAGCCGATATGCCGCACCTTACGCCGAGCTGAACTCCCATCAATTTGCCGCAGCGCTGCAAACGGGCGTGGAGGCTGCATACAAAGCGGTCGTTAAGCCTGTTGAAGGAACGATTCTGACGGTAGCCAAAGAAGCGGCCAAACATGCCGTGTATTTTTCCCGCAGAAGCGGCGATATCGTCGAACTGATGGAACAGGTGCTTGCCAAAGCGAAGGAAACGCTGTCCCAGACTCCCGAAATGCTGCCGGTTCTTAAGCAGGTTGGCGTTGTCGACTCCGGAGGCCAGGGTCTCGTATACATTTATGAAGGCTTTCTCAGATCGCTGAAAAATGGTGTGGTTGAGGAGACGGCTCCTGCCGCCGCGGGACAGGCCGTCATGCAGAGCACGGCTGCAGCCGGTGTGGTTACCCATCCGGATTTGGCAGTGGTGCAGCAGCCGTCTTCGGCCCAGTCCAAAATTTCGACCGAAGATATCGAGTTTTTATATGATATGGAATTTTTTATCAACCGTCAGCTGGGGGGGGCCCAGCATGCCGAGTTTGATGAAGACAAATTCAGAAAAGCGCTTGCCGTTAACGGGGATTCCATTATCGTCATTGCCGATGACGAGACCATTAAGGTGCATGTGCACTCCAAAGCTCCGGGCGAAGTGCTGAATTTGGCCCTGCTTTACGGCGAAATCACTCAAATTCATATATTGAACATGCGCGAGCAGCATCGTGATCTGTTGACGACGGGCATGGATATTGCTCCGATGCCTGAACTGTTCGCGGATATTCCGGCGGAAGAGAAGACCCCGGAAGCTCCGGCTGTACCGCCTGCGGACGAGTTGGCTCCTTATGGCTTCATCGCGGTATCCTCGGGCGAAGGCATTTCAAGTATTTTCAAAAGCCTCGGCGTGGATGTGGTGCTGGCCGGCGGCCAAACGATGAATCCGAGCACGGAGGATTTCGTCAATGCGATTTCGTCTATTTCCGCGCAGCAGATTTTCATTCTGCCGAACAACTCCAACATTGTGCTTGCGGCACAGCAGGCAAGGGAGCTGTTGGAAGGCGAGCGCAACGTGACCGTGATCCCAAGCAAAACGATCCCTCAGGGCATTGCGGCCGCATTCGAATTCCAGGAGGACGAAAGCGTCGAGACCAATACGGAGAACATGCTTGAAGCCGTTTCCCGCATTCAATCGGGACAGGTAACCTATGCGGTTCGGGATACGAATATCGATGAACTGCAGATTAAAGCCGGGGAGTACATCGGCATCCAGAACTCCAAAATCGTTGCGGCAGCCGCCGACTTGCAGACCGCGTGCCAGGAGCTGCTTGGAAAAATGCTGGAGTCCGGCGATGAAATCGTTACCCTGCTGACCGGCGAGGACGCTACGGAGGAAGTTACAACCGGACTCACGACATGGCTTGAAGAAAACTACCCGAACGCCGAAGTGGAAGTGCATTATGGGGGGCAGCCGATTTACGCATATCTGTTCTCTGTGGAAGCTTAATATTTGAAGGCCATTCAGAGGAGGGGACCCGGTGAAAAAAACCGTTATTGTCACCGACAGCACGGCGGACATTCCGGCAGACCTGGTAAAGAAGTACGACATTCGCATTGTTCCGCTGCGCGTGATGTTCGGCCATGATTCGTACCTCGACGGGATTGAAATTACCCCCGGCGATTTCTATAAGCGGCTTGTTGCATCTTCGCAGATGCCTACCACTTCCCAGCCCTCCCCTGCGGATTTTGCGGCAGCTTATGAGGCGGTTCTCAAAGAATCCCCCGGCTGTTCCATTTTGTCGATTCACCTGTCTTCAGGGATGAGCGGCACCTATCAGTCGGCGCTGCTTGCAACCTCGATGCTGGAGGAAGAGACGGACATTACGGTTTGGGATTCCAAGTCGGCATCGTACGGATTCGGGCTGTTCGTTGTCCATGCCGCCAAGCTGGCTGAGGAAGGCGCATCGGTTGAGGAGATTGTCTCCGCAGTGGAGGAGCTTCGGAGCCAGCGGAAACTGTATTTCCTGGTGGATACGCTGGAATATTTGCAAAAGGGCGGACGGATCGGCAAGGCTTCTGCGATCCTCGGAACGCTGTTAAACATCAAACCGATCCTTTCGATTGATCAGGAAGGAATCATATACGCGGTTGAAAAGGTAAGAGGACGCAAGAAGGCAACCTCTCGGATCATTGAGTTGTTTCAAAAAGAACTGCCAGGGATCACGAATATTCATGTAGGAGTGGGCCACACGGCGGACCCGGCTTCGGTGGAGGAATTCCTGGAGCAGTTGTCCACGGTGTTTACGGTGAAGGAAGTCGTGCTGTCCGAGATTGGCGCCGTCATCGGCACCCACGTCGGACCCGGCACGATTGCCGCGTATATCTGGCCCGCTTGATTGGGGGAGGAATATGAGTCTCAATCTGGATCAAATATCCGTAAGGCAGATCAACGGCGTGAGCGCCCTGAAGGAAGGGGAGCTTCACGCCTTTGGCGTCTCTACGGTAAAAGATTTGCTGGAATATTACCCGTTCCGGTACGAGGATTACCGGCTTCGCTCTTTGAGCGAGGTGAAGGACGGAGATAAAATAACGATACAAGCGAAAATCGCCGGGGTTCCCGTACTTCAGCGATATGGGCGAAAATCCCGCCTGTCCTGCAAAATGCTGGCCGAAAACTGGATGTTCACGGCAACCTGGTTCAACCGCCATTTTTTGAAGGATCAGTTGACGGCAGGCCGGGAAATCGTGCTGACGGGAAAATGGGACCAGCGGCGTCTGCAGCTTACGGTCTCGGAATCGGAATTTCCCGACAAAGGCGCTTTTCGCAGCGGAACGCTGCAGCCGGTGTATTCCATCGGCGGGAAGATCACGCAATCCTGGATCCGAAAAACGATGGTGCAGGCGCTTCGGCAGTATGGCGAAATGATTCCCGAAATTCTGCCTCAGGATCTTCTGCAAAAGTATGATCTGATGCCCCGGAAGCAGGCGATTGCCACGATTCATCAGCCTACGGATTCCAGGGAGGGCCAGGAGGCGCGGCGAAGAATGGTGTATGAAGAGCTGTTCATGTTTCAGCTCAAAATGCAGGCATTCCGCGCCTTAAACCGCGGACGCATGGACGGGGTGGTACATACCGCGGACAATTCGACCATCCGGGAATTTGTCCGGAGCCTGCCGTTTGAGTTGACGGATGCGCAGAAGAAGGTGGAGCTGGAAATTTTGCATGATATGCGTTCTCCGTACTGCATGAACCGTTTGCTTCAGGGCGACGTGGGCTCCGGCAAAACGGTGGTGGCCGCCATTGCGTTATATACGACGGTCCGGTCCGGTTTCCAAGGGGCGCTGATGGTTCCGACGGAAATTCTGGCGGAGCAGCATATGCGATCCCTGCAAAAGCTGTTTGAGCCCTTCGGGGTGAGCGTAGGGCTGCTGACCGGCAGCGTGACCGGAAAAAAACGAAAGGATCTGCTGGCTTCGCTGCAGATGGGACTGACCGACATCGTCGTCGGCACCCATGCCCTGATTCAGGAGGACGTTTACTTCCGCCAGCTGGGACTCGTCGTCACGGACGAGCAGCACCGCTTCGGCGTAAACCAGCGCAGCATCCTCCGGCGCAAAGGGTATAACCCGGATGTCCTGACGATGACGGCCACGCCGATTCCCCGGACGATGGCCATTACCGCGTTCGGGGATATGGATGTATCCACCCTGTCGGAAAGACCGAAGGGGCGAATCCCGATCACGACCTATTGGGTCAAGCACGATCTGATGGAGCGGGTGCTTGGCTTTATCCGCAGGGAAGTGGACCAGGGGCGCCAGGCCTATCTGATCTGCCCGCTCATCGAGGAATCGGAAAAGCTGGACGTGCAGAACGCGATTGATTTGCACGTGCAGATGCAGCAGGCTTTTCCTAATTACCGGGTCGGCCTGCTTCATGGACGGATGACGCCGGGGGAAAAGGACGAAGTGATGCGCGCTTTCTACAATAACGAGCTGCAGCTGCTCATTTCGACGACGGTCGTGGAGGTTGGCGTCGACGTACCCAATGCTACGTTGATGGTCATTATGGACGCCGACCGGTTCGGCCTGTCGCAGCTTCATCAGCTGCGCGGCCGGGTAGGCCGGGGTGCCCATGCATCCTACTGCATTCTCGTGGCCGATCCCAAAACGGAGGTCGGCCGGGAGCGGATGGAGGTTATGACCGAAACCGACGACGGTTTTGAGGTTGCCCGCCGGGACCTGGACCTGCGGGGACCGGGAGATTTTTTCGGCACGAAGCAGAGCGGCCTGCCGGAATTCCGGCTTGCGGATATGGTGGCCGACTTCGAGGTGGTCGAGAAGGCTAGAGACGATGCCGCGGCTCTAGTCGAAGACGCCGCCTTCTGGACTTCGCCGGCGTACGCCTCCCTTCGTGATTTCCTCCAGCAGGAGCAGATCTTTCAGGGAGACCTTATTGATTAATCCTGGCCGTTACCGGACAATCGCCGCCCTGGTAACGGCCAGGTTTCATTTTGTTGGCACTATGGACCGGCTGTCGTCATATACTCACCATGACAGGAGATATGACGGGAGGTGCCGAGAATTTGAGCTACCAACAATATGGAATCAGCCCCCAGCTCGTGGAGCGAATCAAGCTGAAGATGAAAAATCCTGCCATCAAGGAACGAATCAAGGGCCTGGTGCAAGGTTTGTCCCGCCAGGATCTGCAGAACAGCGCCAAGGTGCATCACCTGGTTCGGACCTCTGCCGGGATATTAAACGAGAAGTTGAGTCCCGCTCAGGAACAGCAGATCGTTCAGTTCGTAATCGCGCAGCGGATTGATCCGAACAATACGTTTCATCTGATCCGGCTTTGGGGAATGTTCCGTTAATATGACTTCCAACTGAAAAACAGGCATGCGAAAAGCCCCTGACCGATATAAACCGTGCAGGGGCTTGATGTTTGAGTTTATGCATGCGTCCGGAAATGAAAGAATGCGATAGAGTCCGTTTTCCGTAACCTCAAGAAAAAGCTCCGTAAAAGCGGCTCCGTATCTTTGGAGGCATCTTGGCACGTTACTTTTTTGGTGAGGGACGATAAAGTCGTTTCTCTCTACAGTCCATCATCGGTGATGGAGCGGATGCATTCGGGAGCGTCGTTTTTCACCGAGTTGACGAGCGTGCCTACCCTTACGGCCTTCATCCCGTCCTCCGGATAGGGGAGCAGGAGCTGCCGGAGCGTCTCCCGGCCGGTGCTGCGGCTCAGCCAAGCTTCTTCGTTCTCCGGACTCAAAATGACGGGCATCCGGTCATGAATCTCTTCCATCAGCCGGTTAGGGCGGGTCGTAATGACCGTGCAGGTGCTCAATCTGCTGCCGTCCGGTGCGGTCCAGATGTCATAGAGACCGGCCATGCTGAAGACCTTTCCGTCCTTCCTGCCGATCCGGTAAGGGATTTTGACTTTGTCCGCGCGCTTCCATTCGTAGAAGCCATCCGCCGGAATAAGGCATCTTTTGCGCAGGAAAGGCGTTTTGTAGGCCGGCTTCTCTTCCAGCGTCTCGCTTCGGGCATTCATCATTTTGGCGGCTCCGGAAGCGTCGCGGGCCCAGGAAGGGACAAGCCCCCAGCGCAGCTGCCCGATCCGGCGGCGGGCGCCGTCATGAATGACGGCAGCAACCATCTGGGTGGGCGCGATATTGTAACGCGGCACATGAAAGGGAGAGAGGGATTCCGGATCGATAAGGAACCGGTTCATCAGCTCTTCCCATGTGACGGTAAGCGTAAAACGCCCGCACATGAAAATCGCCTCCTTTTGGGAATAATGGGTAGAAAGATTATGATTTTTTTCTGAACATGAAGGCATACGTAAAGTATACACGTATTTTGCATTGGCGAAAAATGATGCGCTCACCTATAATGGTTAGGTATGTGCCGCCGTCCTTGGAGAAAGGGCAACGGATTCGTTTCGCTTGGCGGCAGCGTGATTTTCAACATGAGAAATGGGGGCAGTTCAGTGTTTGATTTAAAAACCAACGGGACTTCGGTCAAAACCGAAGTCGTGGCCGGAGCAACGACTTTTTTTTACCATGGCCTATATTATGGTCGTCAATCCGCTGATTCTTTCGGGCGCCGGAGTTCCTTTCGAGCAGAGTTTTACCGCTACAATCATCGCGGCCGTCATCGGCACGCTGCTGATGGGCCTGGTGGCCCGTTATCCGATCGCGGTTGCGCCGGGTATGGGATTAAATGCGTATTTTACATATTCGGTCGTTCAGGGACACGAGGGCCTGTCTTACATCGAGGCGTTCTCGGCCGTTTTCGTTGCGGGTATACTGTTCCTTCTGCTGTCGATGACAACCCTGCGCAGCAGGCTGATCGAAATGATTCCGCCGAACCTGAAGCATGCGATTACGGCGGGAATCGGTTTGTTTATCGCTTTTATCGGTCTGCGGATGAGCGGCATTATTACGGCTCACCCGGACAATCTGGTCGCTTTGGGCGACCTGCATAAGCCTTCGGCCGTTCTGGCTTTGGTCGGGCTTGCGGTGACGCTCATCCTGCTGTCCCGGAACGTCAAGGGGGCGTTGTTTATCGGGATGATCCTTACCGGCATCATCGCTTATTTTGCGGACATGCTGTCCTTCTCGAACGGCATCATGTCCGTCCCGTCGCTGCCGGAGGGAATTCTGGTGTGGAATCCGGTCACGGCGGTAGGCGATGTATTCTCCCACAGCCTGTATGCGGTCGTGTTCTCGTTTCTCTTGGTGACCTTGTTCGATACGACCGGGACGGTGGTCGGCGTGGCGGAGCAGGCGGGGCTGATGAAGGATAACAAGCTGCCGCGCTCGGAGCGGGCGATGCTCTCCGACTCGATCGCCACGGTTGCCGGTTCCATGGTCGGCACAAGCCCGACAACCGCTTATATTGAATCGGCGGCCGGGGTTGGAGCCGGAGGGCGGACGGGACTAACGGCGGTCGTGGTGGCGGCGCTGTTTGCGATTGCGGCTTTCTTCGGTCCGCTGGTGGGCGCGGTCTCCGGTTTGTCGGCGATTACCGCGCCTTCCCTCATCGTGGTCGGGTGCCTGATGCTGAGCAATGTGCGCAGCATCAAATGGGATGACTTCGACGAAGCCTTCCCGGCATTTCTTGTCATTCTGACGATGCCGCTGACTTCCAGCATCGCTACGGGCATTGCGCTCGGCTTTATCTCCTATCCGCTGATGAAGGTCGTCAAAGGCAAATTCCGCGAGGTTCATCCGCTCATGTATATTTTTGCGGTGCTGTTTGTTCTGCAGCTTGTTTTTGTCCCGCATTGATTCTTTGGCCGAAGCATTTGAAAAGCCGGGCATTCTCCCTGCTAGGCAGGCGAGGAGCTCCGGTTTTTTTGTGCTTTGGAAGAGAACTAACATGTCGGTTGTGCTTCGCTGCGGGCTGTGTCGGAACACGGGCGTATCCGAGGAGAGGGGCATGGGCGGACCGTAAAAACAAGGCGGCAGTCATCTGCTTAGCGATTACTCCGATGGTTGGCCGAGCAGGGCCTCCAGCTTGCGTTCGATTTCCCGGAGCCGCCGGTTGTAGTGACGGTACGTAACGTATCCGATGATGGCTTTCATCGCAAAAAACAGAACGGCGGCCGCAGCAATGAGAGTATAGCTGCGGCTCGCTTGGCGAAGCCAGTATTCCACGTTCATCGGAACGCTCCTCCGTTTCGTTTTGGATTGAAAGCCGTTTTTGCTCCGTGCTTGAATGCTGCTATCCATATTATGCCGAGCCGATAAAGATTTTATGATGAATGCCATGACTGCCGAGCAAAAGCCGCAAGCCGCAAGCCGTAAGCCGCAAGTCGCGTCAGCGGTCAAACCGGGAATTCTCCGTCCCCCGCCTCCAAAATATCCCCAAGCGGGATCCAGGCGTCCTGGATATGCACCCGCTGCCGAAGCGAATCGATGCGGGATATCATGCCGGTTACGCTGTAATCCCCATACTCCCCGAATACCCTCAGCTGTACCTCCTGTTTATCGTGGTAGGCGATGGACAGTTTTTCCGCGATCCTTTCCGCCTCCTGCTCATCAAGTAGGGGATGCTCCTGCCTGTGTTTTTTTTTCCTGTTTGGCCAAAATGGCGTCCCGATGCTCAAACAGCATCATGCGGCTGGATTCCCACAGTCCGTTACCCGTCAGTTTCTTCATTTGTAGTGTCCTCCGATCTTCGCGTTAAGAAACTTCAGCTGGCTGGTGTGCTTCAAGGATGAACCGAAGTAGACCGAAGACGGCCCGAACATGCCGCGGATCTCGTCCATGGTATGCTCCAGGTGCATAAGCCTCTCCCGGTCCCCGAACAGGGAAAGCTGGTATACGTCATCGTTCTGCAGCTCGCCGAGGGAGAGCCAGATTTTCCGTACCGGCCCGCCGTCCCAGTGGGTATCGAACAGCTTTTTCGCCGCCGCGTATACCTCCCTTGAGATTTGGGTCGGCTCCGGAAGTTTCATCTGGCGCGAGAAGCCCACGGGCCGGTCGAAGTCGGCGCCCTGCGCCCCGGCCTGGACCACGCTTCCCATATAGCCCTTGGCCCGGGCCCGTTCGCAGATCAGCATGGACAATTCGTTCAGCACCACGTCAATATCCTCCCGGACGTTGTAATCGACGGGCAGCGTCGTCTGCCGGCCGATCCCCTTCTGTCCGTCAAACGCATCGGGGGTGACGGGGGAATCGTCGCAGCCGTTGGCTGTCCGCCACAGCACCTCGCTCCAGATGTCGCAGTTTTTTCTCATGTACCGCTTCATTTTCTGTTTCAGCTCCCCGAGCGGGGTATGCGCCAGCTCTCCGATCGTATGGATGCCGAGCCTGGCCAGATGGCGCATCGTCCTGGAACCGACGCCGAACATTTTGTTGACCGGGCAGGACCAGAGGGCATCCATATTGTGCTCGTTCAGTTCGTAGATGCCGTCTTTGTTCTTTTTGGCGAAGTTGTCGCAGGCCATTTTTGCGAGAATTTTATTGCGTCCGATGCCGATGCGGGTGCGAATGCCGGTTTCCTTCTCTATTCGCATCTGGATGTGGCCCGCCAGCTCCACGGGCGAACAGCCGAAATGGGAGAGGCTGGCGGTAACATCGATGAACTGTTCGTCGATGCTGAACGGCTCCACCAGATCCGAGTACGACTCCAGGATGCTCATAATCTGCAGAGACACCCGGATATAAGCGCTCATGCGAGGCTTCATCACGATCAGCCCGGGACATTTCTGCTGCGCCTGCCAGAGGGCTTCCGCGGTGGTGATGCCGCTCTCCTTGGCCAGGGGACAGGCGGCCAGAATGATCCCGCTGCGCCGGGAAGGGTCGCCGGATACGACAAGCGGCTTGTTTTTGTAGGCGGGGTGGGACGCTTTTTCAACAGAGGCATAAAAGGATTGGCAGTCTGCCAGGAAGATGACCCGTTGGTGTCGTTTATGCATGCCGATGCTCCCCTTATTCAAGACTGATGTGAAGCGCCTCGGCCAGCCGCTGCTCGATGTCCGCTCTCACGAAATCCCACTGCAGCTCCATGTGGTGCCGGTAGCCCCGGCACTGGTAGCGAAGCAGCAGGGAGTACTCTTTCCGGCGGGTTTCCATAATGATGATGCTTCGGGCGCGGCAGTCTTTTTTGAGCTGGCTTAATCTGGCCATCGCGGACTTCTGGATTGCCCTCAGGCGCTGAACGTAAAGTTCGGTCAGGCCGGATGCCTCCATGCTCCGGATATCTTTTTCAAGAACATCAAGCAGGATGGGCAGGATCGCGCTCTCTTTTACCATCTGGAGCTCCTCCCCGGTCTGCAGCGGAGATGCGGACATAACTGTTTCGGCCTCCTGTCGGTTCTTCATACACTCTTCATCATTATATACCGAACACATGTTCTTTATTCAAGTGGTAAATACCGCTTGCGATGTCAGTAAAATCAATGATTGTGTGGAGTCAGGATGATTTCCAAAATTTATGAGGGAAAGACGAAAGGGACGGAGCAATATATTCCATTTGATTTGCGACTTCGGTTGGGCGGGCATTTGGAACAAACCAATTAAGCACGGAAAGCCAGCGGGCACATAATGCTGCGCCCGGCTGGCTTCCGGATTCATGAAGGAACGTATTTTATTTTGAGCAAAATCGAAGCCAGGGCAAGGATGGCAAACACGATTCCGCTCCAGATCAGCTGATGGATACCCGCCTCGGCTATCAACCAGCCCCCTGCCGTGGTGCCCAGCGTAATCCCCAGGTTGGAAAACGATACAAACAAGCTGTTGCCAAACTCCGGTGCATCTTCCGTCACCGTCGTCAGCCATGTTTGGCTGACGATTAATCCTCCGGAATGGATCATCCCCCATAGAAACACGACGATCATGGCCGGAATTCCGTATGGCCACAGGCTATACAGCAGTAGGTACACAGCGATATACAGCACAGGGAACATCATCACTGTCCACCGGTATGTTTTTTTGCAGCAGGGCGCCAAATGCGAAGTTGCCGAAAATCATGATGATTCCAAAACCCATCAGCATCACACTGATCACCGATCCGTGCATAGGTGTGACCTGGCCGAGGTATTCCGCAAAATAGCTGTATACCGAAAACATCGCCGCAAAAATAAAAATGACCGAAGTTATATTTAACCACAATGCGGGTCAGCCATTCCATGATTTGACAACGGGTCTCATTGGATAACGCTATATACTTTTTTCAAAACTTTATACAAGCTGTTCATTCCTTCGACAGCTTTCAGTGAGCCCAAAATCGTGGTATGGTGAAACCGGAACAAAACGCTGTTCGAGAGAACCGTACATAATCATCCACTGAGGAGATGGGGCTGCGATGGCTGTAAACGTAGGCATTATTGGTACCGGTTGGTTTAGCGGAGTTCATGGAGATATTTTATCCCAGATGGACGGAGTGGCCGTCAAGGCGTTTGTCGGCACGAGTCAGGACAAGGCGGAACAAGCCGCCCGGAAGTATGCGTCAGCAGCGGCTTATGCCAATGTTGAGCAAATGCTGGATGAAACCAAGCCGGATGCGGTTTATATTTGCGTTCCGCCGTTTGCGCATGGAGAGATTGAAGCACGGCTTGTGGAGAGAGGTATTCCTTTTCTGGTCGAAAAGCCGCTCGGCACCCGGCTGGACATCCCGCAAAAGATTGCCCAAGCGGTAAAAAGGGCCGGTTTAATCACATCTGCCGGCTACCATTTTCGTTATACGGATGCGGTTAAACGGGCAACGGAGGTTATCCGCGATCGGAAGGCCGGCATGGCTCTGGGCTATTGGATGGGCGACATGCCGCAAGTATATTGGTGGAGAAAGCAGGAAGGCTCGGGAGGGCAGTTCATGGAGCAGACGACCCATATCGTGGATTTGCTGCGCTGCTTGCTGGGCGAGGCGGATGAAGTATATGCCGCCTTTGCGCATCGGGCGATGCAGGACAAGCATGAAGGCGTTACGGTGCATGATGTGGGAACGGTGACCCTGAAATTAAAAAGCGGTGCCATCGCTACGATTTCCAATACGTGCATCCTTCCGGAAGAGGAACAGGTAGGCCTGGCCATTTATACCGAGCAGGGAAGCCTGGATATTAAACCGGATAAGCTCATCGTCAGGGAAAAAGGAAGGATCACCGAATACCGGAATGCGACTAACCCCTATCAACGCGAGAACGAAGCTTTTATTCACGCCGTGCGCACCGGAGATGCTTCGGGGATTTTGTCGCCCTACGGGGATGCCGTCAAAACGATGGAAATTACCTGTGCCGCTTTGCGTTCCGCCGAGACGGGAAAACCCGTGGAGCTATGATCCATAAGTCGAAATGAAACGCGCCTGACTTCGACCCGCCTAGACGTCGAAGCAGGCGCTTTTTTTTGTAAAGAAGAATCGCCCCTTTCATCAAGAAAAAGGGAATTCCCGAAAGGATTATAGGAACTTTCCCTAATAGGAAACGGGAAGCCCCCCTCCCATAATGTAGGTATAAGAATAGACAAATCTTTGATTCCCGTCATATTTGTCATTCTGCAGAAGGGGTGGTTGTGTCCCAATGAAGAAAAAATTCGGGCTAAAGTTCTTTAAGCCGACGGAAAGCTATTCCGGGAACTGGTCGATTCTCGAGGAGAAGGACCGTACCTGGGAAAACATGTATCGCGGGCGCTGGTCGCACGACAAGGTCGTGCGCACGACGCACGGCGTCAACTGCACGGGCTCCTGCAGCTGGAAAGTGTTTGTGAAAAACGGCATTATCACATGGGAGAATCAACAAATAGATTATCCGTCCTGCGGTCCGGACATGCCGGAATTCGAACCGCGGGGCTGCCCGCGCGGCGCCTCCTTTTCGTGGTACGAATACAGTCCGCTGCGGGTGAAATATCCTTATATGCGCGGCCGGTTATGGCGCATGTGGAAGCAGGCCTTGGCGGAAGCGGCCGATCCGGTCGCGGCCTGGGCGAGCATCGTGGAGGACCCGGGAAAAGCGGAAGCTTATAAGAAAATGCGCGGCAAGGGCGGCCACGTCCGCGTGACTTGGGAGGATGCGACCCGGTTGATTTCGGCGCAGCTGATCTACACGATCCGCAAGTACGGGCCGGACCGCATTGCCGGGTTTACGCCGATTCCGGCGATGTCGATGATCAGCTATGCTTCGGGCGCACGGTTTATCTCGCTGCTCGGCGGCGAAATGCTGAGCTTCTATGACTGGTACGCCGACCTTCCGCCCGCTTCGCCGCAAATATGGGGCGAGCAGACGGATGTGCCGGAATCCAGCGACTGGTACAACTCGGGCTACCTGATCATGTGGGGCTCGAACGTGCCGCTGACGCGCACTCCGGACGCGCATTTTATGACCGAGGTTCGCTATAAAGGAACCAAGGTGGTATCCGTGGCGCCCGATTATGCGGAAAACGTGAAATTCGCGGATAACTGGCTCGCGCCGAATCCGGGAACGGACGCGGCCATCGCGCAAGCGATGACGCATGTCATCCTGAATGAATTTTATCGGGAGCGGCGGGAGCCGATGTTCCTGGATTACGCAAAGCAATATACCGACATGCCGTTCCTGATCCTGCTGGATGAATTTGAAGGCAGTTATAAGGCGGGGCGCTTTCTGCGGGCGAGCGACCTTGGGGACGCTTCGCAGCATGCCGAGTGGAAGCCGGTCATTCTGGATGAAGCCACGAACGAGATTCTGGTTCCGAACGGGACGATGGGCCAGCGGTGGGAGAAGGATAAGAAATGGAATCTGATCCTCGAGCGCGAAGACGGCATGAAGATCGAGCCGGCTCTTTCGGTTGAAGCCCATGGTGCCGAATGGCAGGAGATTGCGTTTCCGTTCTTTGACAACGAGGGCAACGGAGTCTTCAAGCGGCCGATCCCGGCCCGGAAAATCCGGCTTGCCGACGGAACGGAGCGGCTCGCCGCGACCGTGTACGATTTGATGATGAGCCAGTACGGCGTTCGGCGCCTCGGCAGCGAATATGAGGCAAAAGGCTATGACGATGCCGCATCCCGTTATACGCCTGCCTGGCAGGAATCGGTGACGGGCGTCAAGCCGTCGGTCGTCATCCAGATTGCCCGCGAGTTTGCCCAAAATTCGCTGGATACCGGGGGGACGCTCCATGATCATAATGGGTGCCGGGATTAACCATTGGTTTAACAGCGACACCATCTACCGCGCGATTCTGAACCTGGTCATTCTGACCGCTTCGCAGGGCGTGAACGGAGGCGGCTGGGCGCACTATGTCGGGCAGGAGAAGTGCCGTCCGATCGAAGGCTGGTCCACCGTGGCTTTCGCGAAGGATTGGCAGGGGCCGCCCCGGCTGCAGAATGCGACCTCCTTTTTCTATTTTGCGACAGACCAGTGGAAATACGAGGAGACGGGTGCAGAATCGCTGAAATCGCCGACCGGCGGGGAGATCCGGTATCGGCATCCGGCAGATTACAATGTGCTGGCGGCCCGCCTCGGGTGGCTGCCTTCCTACCCTCAGTTTAACAAGAGCAGTTTGGCGTTTGCCGAGGAAGCGGCCCGGCAGGGCGCAACGAAGAATGAGGATATCATCCGGCACACGCTCGATCAGATTATTACCGGAGAGACAAGGTTCGCCGTAGAGGATCCGGATGCGCCGGAGAATTTCCCCCGTTCTTTATTCGTCTGGCGGTCCAATCTGATCTCCAGCTCTGCTAAGGGGCAGGAGTATTTTATGAAGCATCTGCTCGGCACGCATGACGGGCTGCTGTCCACGCCGAACGAGGAGGAAAAGCCGGAGGAGATCGTCTGGCGGGATGAGGTGGAAGGAAAGCTTGACCTGCTGGTCGCTCTGGATTTCCGCATGACCTCGACGCCGATGTACGCCGATATTGTTCTGCCGGCGGCAACCTGGTACGAGAAAACGGATCTGTCCTCGACGGATATGCATCCGTTCGTGCACCCGTTTAACCCGGCGGTCGATCCGCTGTGGGAATCCCGGTCGGACTGGGACATCTACCGGACGCTTGCGAAAGAGTTCTCGGCTATGGCCGAAGAACATTTGCCGGGCGTGTATAAGGACGTTGTATCCTCGCCGCTGGCGCATGATTCGGTAAACGAAATTGCCCAGCCGTACGGGTTGATCAAGGATTGGCGCAAGGGCGAGGCTGCCCCGGTTCCGGGCCGAACGATGCCGAACCTGGCCGTCGTCGAGCGGGATTACACGAAGATCTACGATAAATATGTCAGCCTGGGGCCGAATCTGGCCACGGGCAAGGTGGGCGCTCACGGCGTCAGCTTCTCCGTAGCCGAGGAATACGAGGAATTAAAGCGCATCAACGGGGCTTATTACGATGACACGATAAAGAACGGCCTGCCGAAGCTCGAAACGGCGCGCCATGCCGCGGACGCGATCCTGAATTTATCGTCGGCGACGAACGGCAGGGTGTCCCAGCGCGCCTGGGAATCGGCCGAGCAGGATACGGGCGTTGCCCTCAAGGATATATCCGCCGACCGCGCGGCGGAGCGGATTACGTTCCAGAGCATTACGATCCAGCCGCGGGAGGTCATTCCAACGCCGGTGTTCACCGGATCGAACAAGATGGGCAGACGGTACTCGCCGTTCACGACCAATATCGAGCGCCTCGTTCCGTTCCGGACGCTTACGGGAAGACAGCATTTCTATATCGATCACGAGCTCTTCCTGCAGTTTGGCGAAGCGCTGCCGATATATAAGCCGACTCTGCCGCCCATGGTTTTCGGACCGCGGGATAAACAGATTGCGGGAGGAAAGGACGCCTTGGTCCTCCGTTACCTGACGCCGCACGGCAAATGGAACATCCACAGCATGTATCAGGATAACCTGCACATGCTGACCTTGTTCCGCGGAGGCCCGACCGTATGGCTGAACGACGAGGATGCGGAGACGCACGGGATCCGGGATAACGACTGGCTTGAGGTGTACAACCGAAACGGCGTCGTCACCGCCCGCGCCGTCGTCAGCCATCGGATGCCGAAGGGCACGATGTTCATGTATCACGCGCAGGATAAGCATATCAACGTGCCGGGCTCGGAAATTACGAAGGAGCGCGGCGGCAGCCACAATGCGCCGACGAGGATTCACGTCAAGCCGACCCAAATGGTTGGCGGTTACGCTCAACTGAGCTATGGCTTTAACTATTACGGCCCGATCGGAAACCAGCGGGATGTCTATGTCGCGGTCCGCAAAATGAAGGAGGTCGACTGGCTTGAAGATTAAAGCGCAAATTGCCATGGTCATGAATCTGGACAAGTGCATCGGATGCCATACCTGCAGCGTGACCTGCAAGAGCACATGGACCAACCGCCCCGGCGCCGAATACATGTGGTTCAACAATGTAGAGACGAAGCCCGGCATTGGATATCCGAAACGCTGGGAGGATCAGGAACAGTACAAGGGCGGTTGGACGCTGAGGAACGGCAAGCTTGAATTGAAATCGGGAAACAAGCTATCCAAAATCGCCCTGGGCAAAATCTTTTATAACCCGGATATGCCGGAGATGAAGGACTACTATGAACCATGGACATACAATTATGAACACTTGACAAGTGCCGGAGAAAAAAAGCATCAGCCCGTTGCGCGTCCGAAATCGGCGGTAACCGGCGATCCCATGGACCTGGATTGGGGTCCGAACTGGGAAGACGATCTGGCCGGCGCTCATGTAACGGGTCCGCAGGACCCGAACATCGAGAAAATCGAGGAGGAAATCAAGTTTAACTTCGAGCAGGCGTTCATGATGTATCTGCCGCGCCTCTGCGAGCATTGCCTGAATCCGAGCTGCGTTGCGTCCTGCCCCTCCGGCGCCATGTACAAGCGGGACGAGGACGGCATCGTTCTCGTGGACCAGGAGGCTTGCCGCGGCTGGCGCTACTGCATGACAGGCTGTCCTTACAAAAAGGTGTATTTCAACTGGCAGACGAACAAAGCGGAAAAATGCACCTTCTGCTTCCCGCGGATCGAGGCGGGGCTTCCGACGGTATGCTCGGAGACGTGCACGGGGCGCATTCGTTACCTCGGCGTGCTGCTATACGACGCCGACCGGGTGCAGGAAGCGGCTTCCATGCCGGATGAGAAGGATCTGTACCAAGCACAGTGCGACTTGTTCCTGGATCCGAACGATCCGGCGGTCATCGCCCAGGCCCGGAAGGACGGCATCACCGAGGAGTGGATCGAAGCCGCTCAGCATTCGCCGGTATACAAGCTGGCCATCGAATACAAGCTGGCCTTCCCGCTGCATCCGGAATACCGGACGCTGCCGATGGTGTGGTACGTGCCGCCGCTCAGCCCGATCATGAACTATTTTGAAGGCAAGGATTCGATTCAAAACCCGGATTTGATCTTCCCGGCCATCGAAGAAATGCGGATGCCGATTCAATATTTGGCGAACATGCTCACGGCAGGCGACCCGGAACCGGTGAAGGAGTCGCTGCAGCGGATGGCGATGATGCGTTCCTACATGCGCTCCTTATCGACCGGGAAACCTTTCGAGGAGCAGCGGCTGAACCGATTGGGCCTGACGGCGCACCAGACGGAACAAATCTATCGTTTGCTCGCGATCGCCAAGTACGAGGACCGGTTCGTCATCCCGACATCGCACAGGGAAACTTACTTGGATACGTACCATGCGCAGGGTTCCGAAGGCTTCGGGATGAACTGCGGCGGCTGCGGCGTTTCGGGTTCATCGGCAGACAAGAACGCTAAAGATTCGGAGTATTTCTATGGGGGAATATGGCGTGATTAATCTTGAGAAGCTGTACGCGTATAAGCATTTGTTCGGTTTTTTCGCCCATCAGCTCACCTACCCGGAAAAACTGGATTTTCACCCGTCCGTCATGGACGGCTTGGCGGAGCCGGCAGATCCGGCGTATGAGCACATCGAAAGGTTCTGGGAGCTCATGCACGGTTACAGCATGGAAGAAATTGAAGAAATGTACGTGCAGACCTTCGACTTTCAGAAGGATTCGACCCTGTACATGACCTACTTTAAATTCGAGGATTCGAAAGAGCGTGGGCAAATGCTGGCCAAGCTGAAAATATTGTACCAGATGTTCGGCCTGGATATGCCGGACCGGGAGCTGTCGGATTACCTGCCTTGATGTGCGAGTTCATATACGCCGCCAAATGGGACAGATATCCGCAGGCCGAGAAGGATTTCAGCGTCTTGGCAAGCGTGATCGAGGACGGCACGTATCATCTGTTGAAATCGCTCGAGAAGAGCGGAAGCCCGTATTATCATCTCGTCAAAGCTTTGCGGGAAACGCTGAAAGCTTGTATCCGACAGGAGGCTTCAGACCATGAGCTTGCTTGATCAATTTCTGTGGGTCATTTTCCCGTATGTTTGTTTGGTTACATTTGTTGTGGGGCATATCTTTCGTTACCGGCATGATCAATTCAACTGGACGGCCAAGTCCAGCGAGTTCATCGAGAAAAAGCATCTCAAGCTCGGCAGCCTGATGTTCCATCTCGGCATTATCCCCGTGATTGGCGGCCATATTGCAGGCTTGGGCATTCCCAAGGAATGGATGGAGGCCCTCGGCGTCAGCGATCATCTGTACCACATCGGCGCGGTGTATATCGGGAGCCTGTTCGGCTTCCTCACGCTGGGCGGCATGCTGCTGCTGACGGCCCGCAGACTCACGATCCGGAATGTCCGCAAATTAAGTTCCGCGTCGGATATCATCGTGAACCTGCTGCTGCTGTTCATCGTGATCATGGGCATGTACAGCACGATCGTGACGAATGCGACCCAGCCCGGTTTCGATTACCGGACGACCGTCTCGGTGTGGTTCCGCAATCTTTTCATCCTGCGTCCCGATGCCGGATTAATGGCCAATGTGCCGGTTTCTTTTCAGATTCACATCCTGGCGGGTTTCCTTATTTTCGCGCTGTGGCCGTTCACAAGGCTGGTTCATGTCTGGAGCGTTCCGTTGAATTATGTGGGCAGAAGTTATATCCTATATAGGAAGAACCGCAAACATGGAATGTAGGAGAGAAGGCTTCGGCCTTCTTTCTTTTCAAGATCGAAGTTATTTTCTGAAAAGTCTTCGACTGAATTTTTTTTTTAATAGGCAAGGGAGTAGTTAAGAATGAAGGATGAACCGGTCTTTGACTTTCAGCAGGGAATCGATGCCCTTCGGGAACGATTTCATTTTGACTTGGTTTCGATCGCTCTGGTGCAATCGGCAGCCGATCAATTTGTGTTAACATGGCAGTATGCCTCAGGCAACTTAAACGAGCGTTATAAACGGATCGTCCTGCATTCAGGCAAAGGAGTGGCCGGCAGAGTGTTCAAAACGGGAAAACCGGTGCTCATCCAAAACGTGGCGGAGGAACTGGATCCAAGCGATCTGTTCAATTATCCGATCATCGCGGCGGAGCAGCTCCTTAGCGTTGGGGCGGTGCCTTTGTGGAAGGACAGCCGCGTTGCGGGCGTATTGTTGGCCGGTTATCGTCAGGAGAACCGGATAACCGCTCCTCTGCTGCAAGCATTCAAGCAGGAAATAGAGCCATCCTTTGGTCCATTTTTAACCAGGGAGCTCAGGGAGCCATGATCCGGTTGAATGAAAACGATATGTCCGGTCTGCTGACGAAAATGTACAGGAACAGCACGGAGGCCATTTTCTTTATCAATGCGGAGGGAGAGATCCTGGGCATGAATCCCGCCGCGGAGAACATCCTCGACCTTGACGTGAGCGAGGGCATCCGCAAGGGAGATCAGGTGTCAATCTGCCGCTCCTGCGCGGGGTATACGAACGAGGAAGCGATGATGTCGTGTTTCAATTGTTTTCTGGGGAATACGAAGGAGGATTTCTCCTCCTTTCAAGTCTACCTGAATACCCGGGGGCAGGGGATCGTGCCTTATGCGGCCAGCTTCCACACCATCGATGAGGCGAGGGGCATACGGGTCTTCATGCTGCTCAACTTAACGAAGCAGTACCGGACTCAGGAAAAGCTGTATCAGACCAATATGACGAAATACGTGATCAAAGCGCAGGAGGACGAGCGCAAGCGGATCTCCCGCGAATTGCATGACAGCGTAGCGCAGGAACTGCTGAGCTCCCTCGTCGACCTGCGCGTCTTAAAATATATCAACGCCGATGAAGCGGTTTTGAAAAAGCTTCAGCAAACTGAAGCTTCCTTAACCCGGCTGCTGGATGACATTCGCCACATGGCCGTCGAATTGCGTCCGGCGTCTTTGGACGACTTCGGGCTGGAAGCGGCGTTTCGCTCCCATTTTAAATGGATCGAGAAAAATTATGGGCTGCTTGTGGATTTCAAAACGGAGCTTTCCGCCGCCCGCTACAGCAATGAAATCGAGACCGTCGTCTACCGGATTTGCCAGGAAGCGGTGCTCAACGCCCTCAAATATGCAAATACGGATGAAATCCTCGTCCGGCTGTTTGAGGATGAAGGCGATCTACAGCTTATCGTACAGGATGAAGGCTCCGGCTTTCAGTTGAATACCAGGGATCCCAAAGGAACCGGGCTCGGTTTGTTCGGCATGCGGGAACGGGCCGAGCTCGTACATGGCCAATTGATGATTATGTCAGAGGTGGGGACGGGAACGACGATTCATCTGCGCATTCCCCTGCCGCTGATTCATACGGAGGAGGGCGGGGAGGAATGAAAATCGTCATTGCCGACGATCATGCCGTTGTGCGGAGCGGGTTCTCCATGATCTTGAACTACCAGCCGGATATGGAGGTTGTGGCTACGGCGGCGGACGGGATCGAAGCCTATCAGATGGTAGCCAAACATAACCCTGACGTCTTATTGATGGATTTGAGCATGCCTCCGGGCGAGAGCGGCCTGATTGCGACGGGTAAGATCAGCAGCGATTACCCGAATACGAAGATATTGATCCTCACGATGTACGATGATGAAGAATATCTGTTCCATGTTCTGAAGAACGGGGCGGCGGGGTACGTGTTGAAAAATGCGCCCGACGAGGAGCTGTTGTCCGCCATCCGAACCGTTCATCAGGGGGGGACGTATATACACTCCAAGATGACGACTTCCCTTGTAAGAGAGTTTATTAAGAAAGATCAGGAAGCGGGCGATTCCGACCCTTTCAAGCTTTTGACCAAGCGGGAGATCGAAATCCTGCCGCTGGTTGCGAAGGGTTACGGGAACAAGGAGATCGCCGAGAAATTATTCATCTCCGTAAAGACGGTGGAAGTGCACAAGGCGAAAATCATGGAGAAGCTGAACTTGAAAAGCCGGCCGGAGCTGGTCGAGTATGCCCTCAAAAAGAAGCTGCTCGATATTTGAGAGGCCGTTTGGTTGATGTAGGGAAATCCCCTGACGAATCGGGGGATTTCCCTATTATTTATTTAACGCGGCACCATTTACAATAGACATGGGAATCAAGAATTTGTCATTCATGACTTTGTGAATAAGGTGATGTGATGATGAAAAAAAATGCAACTGCCTTTGCAAACGCTGAATTTAACGCTCGGCTTTATGGTGTGGGTCATTATTTCCGCACTGCTGCCCTTTATTAAGGAGGACATCTCCATTCCGGCCGAGCGGTTGGCGCTGCTGACGGCCATTCCGGTCGTTTTGGGATCGGTTCTCAGAATCCCGTTCGGCTATTATGCCAACGTGCTCGGAGCCCGCATTGTTTTTCTGGCCAGTTTTATCCTGCTGCTTTTTCCGGTATTCTATATTAGCGCGGCTTCATCTTATACGGATTTGATCATTGGCGGTTTGTTCCTCGGCATCGGGGGCGCCGTGTTTTCGGTCGGCGTGACGTCGCTGCCGAAGTATTATCCGAAGGGAAAGCACGGGCTCGTTAACGGAATATACGGGCTCGGAAATCTGGGGACGGCGATCACGACCTTTGCCGCACCCGTTATCGCGGCACAGGCGGGGTGGTCCCTTACGATCAAGATGTTCATCGTATTGCTGATGATTTTCATAGCGTTGAACTTTATATTCGGGGACCGGAAAGAGTCGAAAGTCAAGACGCCGATCATGGAAGAAATCAAGGGTGTCTACAAGAACGACAAACTGTGGCTGTTCTCCCTGTTTTACTTCATTACGTTCGGTTCGTTCGTCGCGTTTACCGTGTACCTGCCGAACTTCCTGGTATCTCACTTTGAACTGGAAAAGGTGGATGCGGGCATGCGCACGGCCGGATTCATCACCCTGGCCACGTTCACGCGTCCCCTGGGCGGATGGCTCGGGGATAAGTTCAAGGCGTTGTTTTTGCTGATGGGCGTTTTCTCGGGCCTTACGCTATCGGCCATTCTGCTTGCGTTCTCGCCGTCCATCGGCCTGTACACCGCAGGTTGCCTCACGATCGCGGTATGTGCCGGAATCGGCAACGGGGTTATATTCAAGCTGGTTCCCCAATACTTTAACAAGCAGGCGGGGACGGTGAACGGAATTGTATCGATGATGGGCGGCTTAGGCGGTTTTTTCCCTCCGCTCATGCTATCGGCCATCTATTCGGTTACGGGGCAATACTCGATCGGTTTTATGGCTTTGTCCCAGATCGCGCTCGCCAGCTTGATCCTTGTGGTATGGATGTATTACCAGGACCGGCTTGCCTTATCGGACGAAGTGTTCCGTTCCACGGGCCAAGGAATTCTAGTCACGGATCCGTCGGGAATCATCAGGGCCGTCAACCCGGCTTTTACCCGGCTCACGGGTTATTCGGAGCAGGAGGTCGTCGGTCATAAGCCGAGCGTCTTGAAATCGGGAAGGCAGTCCGGCGCATTTTACGCAGAAATGTGGAAAACCATTACCGAGACCGGCCAGTGGCAAGGTGAAATCTGGAACCGGCGAAAGAACGGAGAGGAATACCTGGAGCTCCTGACCATCAATGCGGTTCGAAACGAAACGGGCGAGGTCGTCCGCTATGTTGGATCGTTCAGCGACATTACGACACCGGACCGTCTTATCGGGTAATGGGTCTATGGCCGAAAAGCCCGAATGTTATACAATAGAGAAAGAGCCATCATGAAGGACGGGGAGGAGATCCGCTTGGAGCAACGTTATTCCAGACAAATATTGTTCAAGCCTATCGGAGAAGAGGGGCAAAAGCAGCTGTCCGAAGCGTCGGTGGCGATCATCGGCTGCGGGGCGCTGGGTACGGCATCTGCCGAAATGCTTGTACGGGCCGGAATCGGGACGCTCCATATTGCGGATCGGGATGTTGTCGAGTATTCCAATCTGCAGCGGCAACAGCTTTTCACGGAAGCGGATGCCGCCGCGATGATGCCGAAGGTGCTGGCCGCCAAGCAGAGGCTGACCGCGGTTCGGCCGGATGTGAGGCTGCATACTTATTTTGAGCATGTCGACGCGGTCCTGATGGAGGATCTGGCGGGCAAGGCGGACTTGATTATCGATGCGACGGATAATTTTGAAACCCGTCTCCTGATTAACGACGCCGCCCATAAATATGCGATCCCTTGGATCTATGGCGCCTGCGTGGGAAGCGCCGGCACGGTGTTTGCCTTCGTGCCGGGAGAAGCAGCCTGCTTCCGCTGCCTGCTGCCGGTGCTGCCGACCATGAACGAAACATGCGACACCGTGGGCATCATTGCGCCCGCGGTGCAAATGACGGCCTCCTGCCAATGTGCGGAAGCGCTGAAGTGGCTGACCGGCAACCGGGAAGCGCTGCGGAAGAAGGTGTACAGCTTCGATCTCTGGCACCCCATGCAGCTCGAAGCGGGGGTTTCGCGCATTCGGAACGAGTTCTGCGAAACCTGCGGAAGCCAGCCGACGTTTCCGTCGCTAGCCCGGCATGAGCGGGGGAGATACGCCGTCTTATGCGGCCGCGATGCCGTTCAGATTTTGGCCGACGGAGAACGCGGCTTTAGCCTGGAGGATGCGGAGCTGCTTGCCGAAAAGCTTGGCTCTCCATGCAGGCGGACGCCTTACTTTGTGGAAATGCAAGCGGAGGGACACCGCATGGTTTTATTCAATACGGGCCGGCTTATCATTTACGGGCTGCGTGACGTCAATGCCGGACGAAGCCTGTACCACAGGCTGTTCGGTTAAAGCCGGCTGTTCGAGGAGGAGACATGCTATGAATGAAATAAGAACGCCGATTCCCGTCTCCCGGGCCATGGAACTCGTGCTGGAGCAAATGGGTTTGTCCCGTCATGAGACGGTGCCGCTTGACGCTGCCTACGGCCGCATCCTGGCGGAACCGGTTGTCGCGAAACAGGATGTGCCGCATTTCAACCGTTCGGCCTATGACGGGTTTGCGATCCGGTCCGTGGATTCGATCGGCGCTTCGGGCTCCAACCGCATATCTTTTCGCGTGGTTGATCATATCGGGGCGGGGCATGTATCCAAAGCTTCGCTAGGCGAAGGGGAAGCGGTCCGACTGATGACCGGGGCGGCGATGCCGGCTAACGGCGATGCGTGGTCATGCTGGAGCAGGCCGTCATGACGGAGCAAGGATTTACGATCCGCAAGCCGTTCCAGGCGAACGAGAATCTGTCGCTTCAGGGAGAGGACGCCCGGAAAGGGGAGGAACTGATCCCGGCAGGCGCCTTCATTCAGCCGGGCACGGTGGCGCTGCTGGCTACGTTCGGCTATGATCAGGTGCGCGTCGCCCGAAGACCCGTCGTAGGCATTCTCGCAACGGGAACCGAGCTGCTGGAGGTCGGGGACGAACTCGTTCCCGGCAAGATTCGCAACAGCAACGGCCCCATGATCGCGGCGCAGCTCGCCCGCATGGGAATCGAGAGCAGGTCCTACGGAATGCTCGCGGATGATGAGGAAGCTTGTTACAACACGGTTGACAAGGCCATGAAGGAGACGGATTGCCTTATTACGACAGGCGGCGTTTCGGTCGGGGATTTCGACTACCTGCCGGCTATTTACGAACGTCTGGGAGCTAGGGTCTTGTTCAATAAAGTGATGATGCGACCGGGGAGCGTAACGACGGCCGCGGTTGCCCAAGGTCGGCTGTTGTTCGGCCTGTCGGGCAATCCATCGGCTTGCTTTACCGGATTCGAGCTGTTCGTCCGTCCGGCTCTGCTCAAGATGATGGGAAGCCTGAAGCCGTATCTGCCATACGCCAAGGCTGTCTTGACCGAGGATGTACGGCAGGCCAATCCTTTTATGCGGTTTATCCGGGCCGTATATAAGGTTACTCCGCAGGGAGCTGCCGTGACGCCGGCCGGGTTCAACAAATCCAACGCCGTCTCCTCGATTGCGCGGGGCAATGCCCTGATCGTGCTTCCCGGCGGAACCGCAGGGTATGCGGCAGGGCAGGAAGTGGACGTGCTGATGCTTGGGGTCGAGGAAGGAGCCGCGGAGTGGGCGCTGTGATCATTTTGCAGGTCACGGGCTTTAAAAATTGCGGAAAAACGACGGTGATCGAGAAATGGACCCGGCTTCTTCAAGCCCGGCAGCTGCAGGTTGCGGTCATTAAGCATCACGGGCATGGCGGGCCGCTCTCCATGCCGTCGCCGGAAACCGACAGCATGCGGTTATTGGCAGCGGGCGCCGTGAATTCGATGGCTGTCGGCGACGGCATGGTGCAGATGCACATGCGGGGGGAGCCGGCGCTGGAGGAACTGGTCATGTTGGCCGGACTAGCGAAGCCGGACGTCGTTTTAATTGAGGGATACAAGGACGCAACGTATCCGAAAGCGGTCTTGGTTCGCACGAAAGAGGAATGGCTCCGTCTCCGGCATTCATCGAATATCCGGCTTGTATTGGCATACGAGGATGCCGGGGCGGACTTCGGGGAAGAGATGACGGTGCTGGATGTCGGGGACGATGACCGAATCAATCAATGGATGTTAGATTATATAGAGGGTGATCGTTAAAATGAAGCCATACGAAATTGTCGACGAACCTTTGCGCGTTCAGGATTATATCGATTACGTGCTTCATCCGGGCGCAGGGGCCGTAACCACGTTTACGGGCCATGTGCGCGAATGGACGCATGGGGTCAGAACGCTGTACCTGGCTTATGAGGCTTACGTGCCGATGGCGGAGAAAAAGCTGGCGCAGATCGGTTCCGAGATCGAGGCGAAATGGCCCGGCGCGCGCGTTGCGATCGCCCACCGGATCGGGGAGCTGCATATTTCGGATATCGCCGTCGTGATCGCGGTATCGTCGCCGCACCGGAAGGCGGCTTATGAAGCGAATGAATACGCGATTGAACGGATTAAGGAAATGGTGCCGATCTGGAAGAAGGAAATATGGGAAGACGGCGAGGAATGGATAGGAGACCAGAAGAAGAAGCCTAGTCAGGGGGGCGGTGCGGAATGATACGAATCTATTATTTTGCGGGTCTGCGCGATGCTGCCGGAAAGTCCGAGGACACGATTGACCGGCCGCAGTGGACGGTGCAGGAGCTTCTGGATTGGGCGGAAGCGGCGTATCCCGCGTTTAGCGGCAAGTCGATCCTGGTCGCGGTGAACGAGGAATACGCGAAACGGGAAGACGTTATTCGGGACGGCGACACCGTGGCGTTAATCCCTCCGGTCAGCGGCGGGTGATGGATACCGTCGGAATCGTCTTGGCGGGGGGACTGTCGAGACGCTTCGGATCTCCCAAGGCATTTGCCCAATGGAACGGCAAGGCCTATTACCAAATAGCGGTGGATGCCCTCACATGCATTAGTTCCCGCGTCGTCGTCGTGGGGCGCCCGGAGCACCGGGAATGTTTCGATCCGAAAACGACGCTCATCTACGACGTTGAAGCTTTCGCGGGATGCGGGCCGCTTGCCGGCATCTATTCGGCCATGGCGGCCTGTCCCGCTCCGCGTTATGCGGTGCTGCCCTGCGATATGCCCTATATGCGCCCTGAAGTCATGGAATCCCTTGCGAAAGGTTATGCAGGCGAAGATGCGATTGCGGTCAAAGCGGACGGCGTTCGTCATCCGCTTGTCGCCTTGTTGGATCAACGGATGAAGGATGTCATCCGGCAATCATTGGAGCGCGGGGAATACAGCGTGATGAAGTTGTTGGAGCAGGTGCAGTCAAGATGGGTTCAAGGAAGCGAATTAACCGCGAACCCTGGCCACGTGTTTCTGAATAAAAATACGCCGGAGTAGCATGAAGAGAGAGGAAGTGGATATATGACAGCCATACCGATGCGCGACCAGCTGCAGCGGCCGATCCGCGATCTGCGCATTTCCGTTACCGATCGCTGCAATTTCCGCTGTACCTACTGCATGCCAAAGGAAATATTCGGCGACGACTTTCCGTTCCTGCCGAAGCAGGAGCTGCTGTCCTTTGAAGAAATCCGCCGTGCGGCACGGTTGTTCGCGGGGTTGGGCGTAAGAAAGCTCCGTTTAACCGGCGGCGAACCGTTATTGCGACGGGATTTGCCGGAGTTGGTGGGAATGCTTGCAGAGGTCGAAGGGATTGAAGATATCGGGTTGACGACCAACGGGCTTCTATTAAAACAGTATGCCGGGCCGTTATATGACAAGGGCTTGCGCCGTTTGAACATTAGTCTGGACGCCCTGGATCCGGAGCTGTTTGGGCGAATTAACGGCCGCGGGATCAAACCGGAGATTATTCTGGACAATATATCGCATGCGCGCGAAGTCGGCTTCCGGATCAAAGTGAACATGGTCGTGCAAAAAGGCTTGAACGATCAGGAAATATTGCCCATGGCGGCCTACTTCAAGGAACGGGGAATTACGTTATGCTTTATCGAATTCATGGATGTGGGCAATGATAACGGCTGGAGCTTTGAGCGTGTCGTCACGAAGAAGGAAATCTATGAACGGTTGTCCGCTTTATATGAATTGGAGCCGCTGGAGCAGCATTATTACGGGGAAGTTGCGAAGCGCTACCGGTATAAGGACAACGGGGCCGAGGTCGGGTTTATCACCTCCGTCTCGGAATCCTTCTGTTCTTCATGCACGCGTGCGCGTTTGTCATCGGACGGAAAGCTGTATACCTGCCTGTTCGCTTCGCAGGGGTACGATCTGCGTGAACTGGTGCGGGGCGGCGCGACGGACGAACAGATTACGGCTGCCATTCGCAGCGTATGGGAAAACCGGCATGATCGATACTCCGATGAACGCACCGAGCAGGCCGCGATCCGTCGCAAAAAAATAAACATGTCCTATATCGGCGGATAAACAAGCAAGGCAGAGGGGAGTCATGGATGGTGAAGAAACAGGGGATGGTTATTCCCCATGAACATGGGGGCTGGGCGATGGTCAGCGTGCCGTTTGCGATCGGCATGCTGACCGGAAAGCCGCAGTGGATGCACGTGTTCCTGTTTTTGGCGTGGTTGTTTCTTTATTTGGCGTCGTATCCGTTTCTGCAATCGATGAAGAGGCGTTCGGACCGGGGGCGTTTGGTCAAGTGGGGGACGATTTACGGGGTGATAGCCGTCCTGTCTCTAATCCCGCCGCTTTTGAATCGGCCGCAGTTATTTTTGTTCGGACCGATCCTGCTTGGGCTGCTTGCGGTCAACATATGGAACGTGAAGCGAAAGACGGAGCGTGCGCTGTTTAACGACTTGTGCGCCATTCTGATCTTCTCGCTCGGCGGGGCCGCTGCCTATTTGCTCGGCGGAGGGGGTTGGGACGCCACGATGATCCTGATCGTTGCGTTCAATCTGCTTTATTTTATGGGCAGCGTCTTTTTTTGTAAAGTCGGTATTTCGCGAGCGGAAAAACAAACGGTGGATAACATATGCCTACTTCTATCATGCGGCATTGCTGATCGTGCCCTGGATGCTGGGAAACCCCTGGATGGTGGTCGCCTACATTTTTTCGGCGCTTCGTACCTTCATCTATGCGGGACAAGCGATACGTCCGATGAAAGTAGGGATCATCGAAATTATAGGCTCCGTTCAATTTTTAGTATTGGCGATTCTATGGATGTAGACAGCATGATTCATAAGAATGCCGTGATCCGTGCGGGAACAAAAAGCCTGCCGCGTCAGATGATGCGGCAGGCTTTTTTTGTTTGCAGCCATCGTTGAATGGCCGATTATCTCTCGCCGGCTCGAATGCGCTGCAATCTTGCATTGATTTTATGCCGGAGCCGGTTGAACATCCTGCTTTTGATGAAGCCTGTCATGTTGTTGTGCCGGGCAAAAAAATCGTCGGGGTTGTCGTAATACCCCATGTCGTCGGTTATGGAGAAGCTTTGAACGTACGTGCTGGCTCCTTGCCAGCACAGGTTGATTTCGTTTCGGTCGGGAACCGCGATCCCATATCCGATATATCCGCCGTTCACGCTGCATAAACTGGGGGTGACTTGATGCAAGTAAGCATCATCGATGATGACTCCCTCCAGCGCCTGCCATTCCCCGTTAAACCTGACTTCTGTCCAGGCATGGACGATTTTCCTTGGAGCGAACAAGTAGGCGATGCCGGTAAGCGCTCCTTTTTGCATTTTTTTATCGATATAGAAGCCGTGAATCCGGCATGGAATGCCGCTTCCCCGCAACAAGGCCATTAACAGTATGCTCTTCGTGTTGCATTGTCCGTACCCGTCCTTCAATACTTCGGAAGCCGGAATATCGTCGGCGCGGTTGTAACCGAATGTGATGTTGTTGCGCACATACTCATATATCTGGCGTATTTTTTTCGTAGTCGGTCAGATGTCGCCAGTTCCGGTCCGCAATGATGGCTTGAATGGAAGGATGATGGTAGTCCACCAGTTCGGTTGCTTGTAAATATCGCTGCATTATAATCGCCCTCCTCTGTCTTTACTATAGACGCGGGGAGCATATTATACTTGCATATATCTGCTATTTTGCACGATGGATCGCGGTGCCATTCCCAGTTTATCGCGAACGGTACGGGTAAAGTGGGAAGAACTGCTGAACCCTGCTTCCAGAGCGGCCGCCGTGATGGAAGAGCCGTTAAAAACAGCATGGAAAGCCGCTTCAAATTTACGGTGAACCAAGTAGCTGCCCAGGGTAATGCCGACCTCCTGCTTGAAGAGGTGGGACAATCTGCTCTCGGATAAATAGAGAAGCCGGCTGAGTGCTCCGACGGTCAACTCCGGTAACGGATGTTCGTCGATGTAATGAAGCGTTTCCCGAATGCGGTCATCCAGGACAAGCTCCGTATCCGCGTCGAACAGACCAAGGGTTTGCTGGCAGCGTTTCATGACCTGTTCGTATGTTGTCGGATCGATCGGATCCAGCAATTGATGTGCCAACCGGAGCATAGACGAAACCTGATGCTCGTTTAGGAGGCAGATTTTGAGATTCGGCCCCAGCCGCTGCATCCAGCTCTCGCCGAAGGCCGATTCCGGATTAATCAAGATATACCACTGCCACTTTTGGAAGCCGCGCAATTGATGGGGCACATGGGATGGGATCACGATTCCTCTGGCACGGAATGTCTCACCCTCGGCCCGAAGCCGAACGTCTTCCTCCAGGCCGATCGTGCATTGGATGTAGTGATGCCGGTGAAGGTCGGCATCGACCTTGTTGGTCAGAAAAGAAATATGATCCTTGGCAGAGTACAGGATGAGTTCGTACTGCGAATGAATCATGGAAATGACTCTCCTTTTCGTGTCATTTTGGATCATGGATGACTCATTTTTGAAGTTTTTATTGTACCATAATGATGGAACGCCGAGCAAAGACATGACTGGGTAGGTTTGAACCGCTGCTGGTATCGGAGTACGAGGTCTGCGAAGAATCGGCCGGTTATTTCATGTCAAGATAGGGGATCAACATGTGATGAAAAACGCCGCTTGATGTTGACGGCCCTTTTAGCAAAATACGGGATCAAGCAGCCGCTACAGTCCCGAACTCCGTTATTGTGCCGAAAACCAGGGTGCGCATTTTTTCTCGAATTGGATATATCCGGGGAAAAAAAGTATACTGTTTTCAAGGGAAACCCTCCCGGTTTCTTAGGTCAGCTCTCAGAAAGCATAACGATAGCAGACAATTAAACGATTAGGAGAGTGCGGCAATGATCGTAACAACAACTTCCGTTATTCAAGGCAAAGAAATTATCGAGTATATCGACATCGTTACCGGTGAAGCCATCATGGGCGCAAATATCGTCCGCGATTTGTTTGCTTCGGTTCGTGATGTGGTCGGCGGCCGTTCCGGTGCGTATGAGGATAAATTGAAAGAAGCGCGTGAAATTGCCATGGAAGAAATGAAAAATCTGGCGAGACAAAAAGGCGCAAACGCGATTGTAGGCATTGACGTCGACTACGAGGTTGTTCGCGAAGGAATGTTGATGGTTGCCGTAAGCGGTACCGCTGTACGTGTAAGCATATAAGAAAAAACGTCTATCGACGTACTTTCTAGGAAGACAGACCGAATATTAGCGGAAATTTTTCTTGCGAGATAAGGATGGCAACCCTCTGAAGTTTGTACTTTCTTATCTCTTGAAAAATGTAATCTCTCAAGCACCTCATTGTGAAAATGGGGTGCTTTATTTTTTGTGGAATAAAGGAAGCCATGAAAACGGGCGATTTCTTCGCATTCTCGCGAAACTTGGCTTTTGAGAAGGATGATGATGTCGTAATTTTATATATGCTTTGTCGCATAGTTCTACTAAAAAAAATGCTGGTGAATGTGATACCTTATAGGTGAATGTCAGGATATTATATATCAGGAGGTAAGGCCATTGAGCATCAAAGTCGGCATGATCAGCTATTGGCATGTGCATGCATGGGATTACACGAAGCAGGCCCAGGAGCACGGGGACACGGAAATCGCAGCGGTCTGGGACGAGGATCCGGTTCGCGGCAAAGAGGCAGCCGAGCAGCTTCAGGTTCCGTTTTACGAAAATCTGAATGAGATGCTCGCCCTTAAGGACCTGGATGGCGTGATTGTGGATGCCCCTACGAATTTGCACCGGGATGTCATGATCGCAGCAGCCAAGGCGGGTAAGCATATTTTCACGGAGAAGGTGATTGCCCCGACGCTTAAGGAAGCCAATGAAATCGTGGCGGAGATTTCCAAACAAGGAATCAAGCTGACCGTTTCCCTGCCCCGGCTGAATGACGGTTACACCCTGGCCGTGCAGGAAGTTCTGAACCAGGGACTGCTTGGGAAAGTTACATACGTCAGAGTCCGCCTGTCCCATAACGGCGCGATTGCGGGTTGGCTACCCGAGCATTTTTACAATCTGGAGCAATGCCTTGGCGGAGCCCTGATTGATCTCGGCTGCCATCCAATGTATTTGACTCGGCTTTTCTTGGGAGAACCGGTAGTCGGGGTGAGCGCCTGCTTCGGGTATGTCACGGGCAAAGAGGTGGAGGACAATGCGGCGGCGACCTTGTATACGGAGTCGGGTGCGATCGGCGTGGTCGAAGCGGGCTTCGTGAACAGCCACTCTCCGTTTGCCATCGAGGTTCACGGTACCGAAGGAACCCTGCTCTATGGAACGCCCGAGGAAAAGCTGCTGCTTAAAACCAACCGCTCCGGAGAGGAGAATCCGGTCTGGACGGAAGTGCCCGTGCAATACAATCGCGAAAGCGCGTTCCACCAGTGGGTGGGCCATATTCAAAACGGGACGGTTGCGGACGGCAATATCGAAACGGCCATCGAGCTTACTCGCCTGATGGAAGCCGCCAATGCTTCGGCCAAAGAGAGACGCGTGGTTCGTCTGGATGAGCTGGAATCGTAAATGCTATGGATGATTTAAAGCGGAGTTCCTCATTTCCGTACGGGGTGATGTTCGAGAAGGAGGATATGCTCGAAAGGCTCGATATCCGGATTTCCTGGGGCCGTTACGAGATACATGTGCTGAGATTCCACTTAACCACGTTTGCACCGGGCCGAATCATCGATTTCCATAATCATGCCGAATTCGAGTTTCATTTTATTCCGAGGGGAAAGGGCAAGGTGATTCTGGATGACCAGTCCTACTCCTTATCGGAGGGAATGTTCTATTTAACGGGCCCCGGCGTGATGCACTATCAGGAAGCGGATGCCCTTGAAGCGATGGATGAGTTGTGCCTGCATGTCGACATCGCGGAGAATCCGGGCAGAGAGGCGGATCCGTGGGAAGCGGCCGAGGCGGACGAATGCATCGCCAAGCTGAGAGAACTCCCTTTAATACCGGCCTATGATTCGCATAAAGCAATGAAATGTTTTCTCGAGGCCTACCAGGTTTGCGACGGCAAATTCACCGGATATTACACCTCGATCAAACATCTCGTGATCAGCATATTAGTCAAAGCCGTCCGGGCTTACGATGCCGACAGCATCCTGACCGAGGCACCGGTCCGGGATATGCTTTCCCACAGGTATCAATATGCCATTCATTATATGGAGGCGAATTCTTCGGCAAGCTTGACGCTGGAGAACGTGGCGGAGAAGTTGAATATCAGCCCGAGGCAGCTGCAGCGGGTATTCAAACAGATGAACCCGAAAAGCTCCTTCAGCAAGGTACTGGAGGACATTCGGCTGGAGGCGGTGTGCCGGCGGCTGAAAGAGGACTCGCTGCCGATTGAGAGAATCGCCGAGCTTGAAGGGTTCGCGAACGCGACCTATCTGCATGCGGTGTTCCGCAAGCGGCTCGGGATGACTCCCGGGGCTTACCGCAGATCAAAAACAAAAATAATGAAAAGCGAAGGTGACGAAAATGAGTAAAGTATATCGTGTAGGCATTATCGGATGCGGCGGAATAGCGAACGGCAAGCATTTGCCGAGTTTGAGCAAGCTGGACAACGTGGAAATGGTTGCTTTTTGCGATATTGTTCACAGCCGGGCGGAAGACGCAGCGTTAAAGTATGGAGGCGAAGAAGCGAAGGTTTATACGAATTATAAAGAGCTGCTTCAGGACGGTACGATCGATATCATTCACGTTCTGACGCCCAACGAATCCCATGCGGAGATCTCCATTGCTTCCTTGGAAGCGGGCAAACACGTCATGTGCGAGAAACCGATGGCCAAGACCGCGGCGGAGGCAAGACGGATGGTAGAAGCGGCCAAGCGGACGGGCAAGAAGCTGACGATCGGATACAACAACCGTTTCAGAGCAGACAGCCTGTATTTGAAAGAGGTGTGCGACGCCGGGGATCTGGGCCATATTTATTATGCCAAAGCGCATGCGATCCGCAGAAGAGCGGTGCCGACGTGGGGCGTATTTTTGGATGAAGAGAAGCAGGGCGGTGGTCCGCTGATCGATATCGGTACCCATGCTCTTGATTTAACCCTGTGGATGATGAATAATTATAAACCAAAGGTGGTTTTGGGCACCAAGTACCATGAACTGGCGAAAAAAAGAAAATGCCGCGAACGCATGGGGACCATGGGATCCGGAAAAGTTTACGGTAGAGGATTCCGCCTTCGGCATGATCGTGATGGAAAACGGGGCGACCGTCATGCTGGAGTCCAGCTGGGCGCTTAACTCCCTTGAGGTGGATGAGGCGAAATGCAGTCTGAGCGGCACGGAAGCCGGCGCGGATATGAAAGGGGGACTGCGAATAAACGGAGAGAAATTCAGCCGGTTGTATACGAACGAAATTGATTTGACATCGGGCGGCGTGGCATTTTATGAAGGAAATGCGGAAAACGCGGCCGATGTCGAAATGAGAAAATGGATTGAAGCGATTGACCGGGATCTGGAACCGGTGGTGACGCCGGAGCAGGCTTGCGTCGTTTCTGAAATATTGGAAGCGTTGTACGAATCGGCCCGCACCGGGAAAGCCGTTTATTTGAACCAGAATTAGCAAGAGGGGAAATGGCATCCGCACCTCCTATTTTAATCATACGTGGATCAAGAGTAATGCGGTCTTCCATTAAAAAAAAGGACGCCGGAGCCGGTTCTGCCTAAAGCCATGCCATTATAAACATGCGGATAAACAAAAGGAGCTGTGAAATCATGACTGCCAAACGCGCTGTCGTTATCGTAGGATACGGAGGTATGGGCAGCTACCATGCCAAACTGATTAAAGACAATCAATATCTCGAGGTTACGGGCACGTATGATATTTTGGAGGACCGGCGGAAGGAATCCGTCAAAGCGGGTTATCCTGCTTATGAAAGCTATGAAGAAGTGCTGAGCGACAGCTCGGTTGACGTCGTTCTCATTGCCACTCCGAACGATGTGCACAAGGATTTGGCGGTTCAAGCCTTTAAGGCCGGCAAACACGTCATCTGCGAAAAACCGGTCACCCTTTCCGTGAGCGACTTTAAGGAAATGACGGCGGCGGCGGAGCAGGCGGGACGCGTGTTGATGGTTCACCAGAACCGGCGCTGGGATGAGGATTTCCTGATCATCAAGCAAATGTACAACGAGAAAACGATCGGGGACCTGTTCCGCATCGAATCCCGGGTTCACGGGGCGAACGGCATTCCGGGAGACTGGCGTCACCTTGAGCAATACGGCGGCGGCATGCTGCTGGACTGGGGCGTACATTTGCTCGACCAGATCCTCTTTATGGTGGACAGCCGGATTACCAGCCTGAGCGGCCGTTTGAGCTTTATTTTGGGCGACGAAGTCGATGACGGCTTCGAGGCGACGCTGCAATTCGAAAACGGCGTATCTGCCATAATCGAGGTCGGAACCACCAACTTCATTACGCTTCCCCGCTGGTACGTGAAAGGTACGGAGGGAACGGGCGTGATTGAGGACTGGTCGTTAAACGGCCGGATCGTAACGAGAAACCAGGATGCCGTTAAGGTGGAGCCTACACCGATCCAAGCCGGCGTGGGACTGACCAAAACGATGGCGCCTCCTTCGGAGGAAGCAACCATTACGGGCGCGCTTCCGGACGCGTTCCGCCACTCCAGCAGCTTTTTCGATAACTTTGCGGCCGTCATCGACGGAAAAGCGGAGCCGATCGTCAAGAACGAGGAAGTGCTGCGCGTGTTGAACCTGATCGAAGCGGTGTTTAAGGCAGGTCGGACTGGAGAAACCTTGAAGGACTTTGATATTTATCCGGCCAAGGCGTAAATACGAAGCGGAAGACTCCTGCACGGTAAGGATATCCTTGCCCGCAGGAGTCTTTGTTTTTCGCAGGAGGGGAAAAGAAGGATGCGCTCCAAAATGGGGTTGCCATATTTTCCCGGTTTAAGATTAAAAGTGCCGCCGCTTTCGGCAAAGCCGCAAAATATGCTAGAATTGTTGCATGTGATAAGATTTTTCCAGAACTTACTATGGAAAATTGGAAGAAGAGCCATGTGCAAATTGACTTAAAGGAGAAAAGCAATGTTTGTAAAAACCGAAAGATTGTTCATACGCGATTTCGAAACCGCCGATTGGCAGGCTGTCCATGAGTATACATCGGATATTCATGTGATGAAATACATACCCGAAGGCGTTTTTTTCGGAAGAGGATGCCAAAGATTTCGTACATAAAAACATGGGCGAGGACGCGGAGAACTTTCCTGTTATATTAACGGATGGAAATGTCCTGATCGGCCATATTGTTTTTCATAAATATTTTGGCGAGCATACTTACGAAATCGGTTGGGTATTCAATCCCAAATATTATAATCAAGGATATGCTTCCGAAGCAGCGAAAGCTACGTTGAAATATGGTTTTGAGGAAATGAAATTGCATAGAATCATAGCTACGTGCCAGCCGCAGAATCCCCCATCGTATCGGGTGATGGAGAAAATCGGGATGAGAAGGGAAGGATATTTCAAAAAGTGCATCCCCCATGGCAATGAATGGTGGGACGAATATTATTACGCAATCTTGGAAGAAGAGTGGAACAACTTGTGATTTTTCGGGGTAAATCCGGTTTCTGCTTCTTCAACTAAGGGTGCGTTTAGATACAATTAACAAAAGGACGGTATCCATTGCAGATGGCAATAGACCGTCCTTTTATGAAGATATAAGAAAGTATAAGCTTCGGAGACGCGGCTTCCATATCTCGCAAGAAAAACTTCCGCTAAATGCGGTCTGTTTTCTGAGAAAGTGCGTCGATAGACGTTTTTTCTTATGAAACGCAGCTCTTCCGCGTTCTGGGCTCCGATCAGGGCGCAGGCCGGAAACGGCTGGCTCAGAACATAGGCGAGCGCAATCTGGATCGGCGTAACGTTTTTAGCTTCAGCCAGCTGTTTCGCGCGGGCGTACCGCTCCCAATTCGCATCGCTGTAGAATACCCGGACCAGGTCGGCATTGTCGCGGATGTCGGGCGAGAACCGCCCGGTGAAAAAGCCTCTGGCCTGGGAGGACCAGGAGAGCAGCGGAAACTGCTCCGCTTCATGCCAGGCGCAGGTTTCGGCGTCCGCGGATACGCAGCCCGCCCAGAATGGTTCGTTCGGTTTCGCGAGGCTTAAGTTGGGACTGCTGAACGAGAAGCCGACCAGCCCGTTGGCGGAGGCATAATCGTTCGCGGCCTGAATCCGCTGCCAGGTCCAGTTGGATACGCCGATGGCGCCGACCGTTCCGGATGACACATACTCATTCAAGGTTTCCACAATTTCATCGACGGGGACGGCAGGGTCATCGCGATGCAGCGCGTACAGGTCGATAAAGTCGGTTTGGAGTCTTTTCAGGCTATCCGAGATGTCGTTCCGGATATCTCTTGCGTTTACGCGCGGCCCGTTGTGGTCAGGATGGGCGCCTTTCGTTAAAATGACCCACTGGTCCCGGGTCCCTCTCTCCCGCATGTACCGGCCGATGACTTCCTCGCTTTGGCCTCCGCTGTAAAGATGGGCCGTATCAATGGAATTGCCCCCGATGGCAAAGTAGGCATCCAGGTTGGATGCGGCCTTGTCGTAGTTCTCATGGTAAAAGTAATCCGATCCTTTCATCAGGACGGATACCGGTTTGTGAAGTCCCTCGATAGAGATGGTTTTCATTTCTTCGTTGCCTCCTTTAACACGGTTATAGATGAACTCTGATCCGCTCGCGGGCGGAGAGCAGGCATGCATCGACGACTTTCATGTTGCGGATGGCATCGGCGGCGTCATAACGCAGCGGCCTGCCGTTGAACGCCGCCTCCGCGAAATGGTCCCCCTGTTCGCTGTAGGCGTTCGCGTCCGGCACTTCCATTTCCCGCCGTTCTCCATTTGCGTTCAAGAAGAAACCGGCTTTTCCTGCAGGTATGCTGTAGGCATGAGGCACTTCGATGATCCCTTCGGTCCCGATGACCTCAAGCGGGTTCCGGTACGCCGCCCACATGCCGCAGTCGAACGTAAGGGAGACGGAGCCGCCGAATTCGATCAGGCCGGAGGCCATCATATCGACATGATCATGCTCGGGGGAGAAGAACGCCTGAACCGTTACGGCTTCAGCTCCCGGCCGAGCAAAAGGCGTGCCGCGTTAATCGGATAGCAGCCGATATCATAGATCGAGCCGCCTCCCCAGTCCCGGCGGAATCGGACGTTTCCGGCATCGCCCGAGTTATTGAATGTGAAAGAGCTGTGGATGGCGCGGATTTCCCCGATGCTTCCCGACGCGATCAGGTCCTTGATGATGTCATAACGAGGATGATGACGGTACATAAACGCTTCAGACAGCAGGACACCGGCTTTTGCCGCCGCTTCGGCCATATCGGAGGCCTCGGCTTCCGTCAAGGCCATCGGCTTTTCGCACAGGATGTGCTTTCCTGCCTCAGCGGCCCGAATCGTCCACTCCTTGTGGAGATGGTTGGGGAGCGGTATGTAAACGGCTTCAATGGAAGGGTCCTCCAATAGCTCTTCATAACTGCCGTATGCCGCAGGAATATGCAGCTCTTCCGCAACCGATTTGGCTTTGTCGATATGACGGCTGGCGATAGCGGCTACTTCGTTAAGGCGGGATTCCTTCAGGCCCGGAATAACGGCCCATTTGGCGATGCCGGCGCAGCCAGAATGCCCCATTTCAGTTTTCGGCTCATGCTTAAATCATCAGCTCCTTGTTTGGATTAGTATTATATTGCGATTATATTAGAGAGAAATTAAAATTAATATAATATTATTTTGCGATTCGATATAACAATATTGTTATGGAGTGATGCAGGATGAAAAGGCAAATCCATTTGCTGACCCTCCCGCAAATGCCGTTTCTTTGCTTTCCGGAATCGGTTGGCATTTACCGGGACGAGCCGGACCATCGCGTGTTTCGCAAAGCGGGGGCGCTGAACAATTTCAACATTCACTATGTCGCGTCGGGTAAGGGTTATGTCGAGGCGGACAATCAAGTATATGAGCTTGGACCGGGGGAAGCCGTGCTTTATTTTCCGATGCAAACCCAGTGTTATTACAGCAGCGAGGAGGACCCTTGGGATGTCCGATGGGTGCATTTCTACGGCAGCGGGCTGCAAAATTATTTCGTCGAGCGGGAATTTCACAAAAGCCAATTATGGAGTTTGCGTCAGCCGGCGGCCTTTGAACGGGCCCATGAAGCGCTGCTTGGCGAAGCGGAAACCCATCGCATGCTGGATCTGCCGCATTTGTCCACGCTGACCTACGCTTTGCTTGCGGTTTTTGTGGATCAGGCGACTCCTTTATCGGGCGGTAGGCCGAACACGTCGGGGAACCGCATTTTGGAACTGCTGCCGATGATGCAGCAGGAGGCCGCGCAGCCGTTCGTTTTGGAGGAATGGGCGGAGCGGCTGGGAGTAAGCACGCACTATTTTTGCAAGCTGTTTCGGAACGTGATGGAAATGACGCCGATGGAATTCATCACGCGCTGCCGCCTGCAGATGGCCAAGCAGTGGCTGCTGGAGCGGAGGGAGATGGCGATCGGCCAAATTGCCATCGATGCCGGGTATCCGAGCGTCAGCTATTTCAACAAACGGTTTATGGAGCATGAGGGGATGACCCCGTCCAGGTACAGGGAGTTATACGGGGGGTAGAGGCATGGGCGGAGAAGTCGAGCGGACGGCGATAGGCCATGGGCAAGATTTCTGCCACGAGCAACTTTTCCCTCTTTTCCGCGTCTAACTAAAAAGTCAGGGCAATCCTGGGAAAAATTTCGCGGAGGACGCTGCATGAAAAATCATAAACGTTTTTCTCTTGCCGTCATGGCAGGAATGATGTCGCTGATGCTGACAGGACCCCAGGCCGTTCGGGCGGTTTCGGCTGAGGATGCTCGTCTTGCCGATTCTGCCGGGTCGTCCAAATGGCTGTCCGGCGTGGTTTCCATCAAGGCCGGAGAGCGTGCGGTTTATGCATTGAAGGAAGACGGCACCGTATGGGCCTGGGGCGGGGAGCTCGAATACGGTCTAACGGGCAACGGATCTGCCGTTCCGGTCGAGGCGCCCGTTCGAATGCGTATTGACGGGGTTCAAGGCATGGCAAGCGGGTCCCGCCATACCCTCCTGTTGAAAAAGGATGGGACCGTTTGGGCGACCGGAGCCAACCGGGAAGGACAGCTCGGAATCGGCGATGCCCCTCCCGCCGGTGTTCTTGAGCCTGTACAGGTCAAGGGATTAAGCGATATTACAGCCGTTGCGGCCGCCGGCAATCACAGCCTTGCTTTGCAAAAGGACGGTACGGTATGGCAGTGGGGGCAGGTAGACCGCATTCATTCACCTTCAGCAGTCCCCGTTAAAGCGACAGGTCTGCCGCAGGCCAAGGCGATTGCCGCAGGATCTTTATCGTCGCTGATCCAGGATTTCCAAGGGAGAGTATGGGTATGGGGCACGAAGCTGACGGACACGAACCCGGATAAATTGTGGAAACCGACGCAGGTAAACGGATTATCGGATGTGAAGGGAATCGCAGCTTCAGTTCAAAAGGCGGCAGCTTTACAGTCGGATGGAACCGTGGCGGTATGGAAAAACAACAAAACCTATCCTACGGCGGGCGAACTTCTTAAGCCGGTTCAAGTACAGGATCTGGCAGATGCCGTTCATGTCGAAGGAGGGGCGGGCTGGTCGTTCAGCGCCGTTACCAGAGACGGATCGGTATGGACGTGGGACGGTTATTGGGATCGGCCTTCCTATACAGCCGTGCGCGTTGAGGGAGTCAAGGATGCCGTGGATTTGGCAAACACCGGAGATTACCGGCAGTATGCGCTGCTTAAAGACGGAACGATCATGGAATGGGTAGCTATGCCGAATAACAGGCCGACGGAGCCGAAGCGAGTCGAGAGGGCCGTTCAAGTTGTCGTGAACGGAGCAGAGGTTGATTTGCTCGTTCCGCCGATGATCGTCCACGATACGACCTATGTTCCGCTTCGAGGCGTGTTCGAACACGTCGGCGCATCCGTAAAGTGGCAGTATCCGTCTAAAGTAACGATTTCGAGGAACGGCAGAAACGCGGAGATCGTTGCCATGGACTGGAAAAAAGCGCTGAACGTCAAAGAATCAATGAACGCGCCAAAAGCGTTCATGAAAAACTATACGACGATGGTTCCGCTCCGTTTTATCGCGGAGACGCTGGGAGCCAAGGTGAGATGGGATCCGGTGCGAAACATCGTTAGGATTGACATGCCGCAATAGAATCAATTGCCCTAAAAGAAACGTTCACCGGGATATTTTTCCCGGGACAAAAACACCCGTAAGCAAAGGCAGGCTTCCATGCCTTCGCTTACGGGTGTTTGTCGTCAGGTTGATTCATTTTCGAGATAGCGGTACAAGGTGGACTTGCTTATGCCGGTCTGTTCTTTGATTTCGGCCAAGCTGTATTTTTTGCTTTGGTACATCAAGATAGCCCGCCGTACATTTTCATCCGGTTTGCGGGGACGTCCCGGCAGGCTTCCTTTTTGCTTCGCCTCATAGAGCCCTTTTCTCGTCTTCTCGCTGATCACGTCGCTTTGAAATTCCACAAGATAATGAACGATCTTGTCAAAAGGATATCCTTCTTGCCGACATGTATCGATTCCTTCCGCCAAGGAGTGCAGGAAGCCCCCCCGTTGGCTGAGCATGTCCAGCAGCTCGACAAGGTGGCGGCTGGAGTCGGCCCAGGCGAACAGCCTGGCGACGACGACCTGATCTCCCGGCTGAAGCCGGCCCATCATCTCATTCAGCTTCGTTCTTCGTTTGGCAGAGGAATGCTCTTCCTCTACGATCAAATCACATTCAGCCTCCGACAGTTTGATTTTCTGGCTTTCGCAGTCCGGATCGTCCTGATAGGGTCTCATATATCCAATAAGCATATCCGCGCTCCTTAGGTTTCCATGCATTTTTATTATCATATCATAAAAAAGAGGACCAAAAAGGTTCTATTTAGGGATCATCGGTGATACACTGTTTCTATTCGAAATGAGCGGTCTTGACTTTTATGAGACTTACAACCGAAAAAATAAACAAAGAGGTGTGGAGGAGAACGTGTTAGATCAAGGAGAATGGTTTTGCAATGTGAGGGGAGACATACTCTCCGGCATCGTCGTGGCCTTGGCGCTTATTCCCGAGGCGATTGCCTTTTCCATCATTGCGGGCGTCGATCCCATGGTGGGACTATACGCTTCCTTCTGCATTGCCGTCATGATTTCCTTTGTCGGAGGGCGACCGGGCATGATATCCGCCGCAACCGGAGCCATGGCGCTGGTTATGGCTCCGTTGGTTAAGGAGCACGGGCTTCAGTATTTGCTGGCGGCTACCATTCTTACGGGATTGATTCAGCTGCTGTTCGGCGTGCTGAAGATCGCCAAACTGATGAAATTCATCCCCAGAGCGGTCATGATCGGGTTTGTCAACGCGCTGGCCATTTTGATTTTCATGGCACAGGTGCCCCATTTCTGGGGTATCTCCGGGATGACCTACGTGTTTGTAGCCGTCACCCTGGCGATTGTGTACATTTTGCCCCGGTTTATTAAATCGGTCCCGGCCCCGCTTATTGCCATTATCGTTTTAACGTCGGTGTCGATATTCTCGGGACTGGGCCTGCGGACCGTAGGGGACTTGGGCAACATTACCCAATCCCTTCCGTCCTTTTTGATACCGGCGGTTCCGTTTAACTTCGAAACGCTGGGCATTATTTTTCCGTATTCCCTGGCTTTGGCTGTCGTAGGTTTGCTGGAGTCGCTGCTGACCGCGTCGATCGTGGATGATATGACGGATACGGACAGCGATAAAAACCGCGAAGCCCGCGGACAGGGAATCGCCAATATCGTCAACGGATTTTTCGGCGGAATGGCCGGGTGCGCGATGATCGGCCAGTCCGTGATTAACGTGAAGTCCGGCGGACGCGGAAGATTATCGACCTTCGTGGCGGGGATGTTCCTCATGTTTCTCATTCTCGTGCTCGGGGATCTGGTCGTGCAAATTCCGATGCCGGTGCTCGTCGGCATTATGATTATGGTCTCCGTCGGTACGTTCGATTGGTCCTCGTTCACCTACTTGCGGAAAGCCCCCAAGGGGGATGCGGTCGTTATGCTGACAACGGTCATGATCGTGGTGTTTACTCACGATCTGTCCAAGGGCGTGCTGGCGGGAGTTGTTTTAAGTGCCATTTTCTTTGTGGCCAAAATTTCCAAGCTTGAGGTATTTGAACGCAGAGAGCATGATATGGCTGTTTTCGAAGTCAGAGGTCCGTTGTTTTTTGCTTCCGTTGAAGGCTTTGTGGAGGCGTTTGACTTCTCGTCGGAAAATACCCGGATTCTCATCGATTTTTCCGGTTCCCACGTATGGGATGATTCCGCCGTGGGCGCCATTGACAAAGTGGTTCTGAAATACCGCGAGAACCATAACGAGGTGACGATCAAGGGACTGAACTCCCCGAGCCAAAAAATCGTCGACCGTGTGGCCGTCTATCCCCGCGCTAACGCCAAACTGAGTTCTCATTAATTTCATGTATTGTCCCGTCCTCGTTGTGAAATAATATCGGATTATTTTATCATTCGAAGAACTTCCCGATATGCGGAAACAACCCGGCACATCCCAGGTGCCGGGTTGTTTTAGTAGACGAAGCATAGAGCAGGAGTGCTTATGGTCCGCAAAAATAATGGTTGCAAGGCGCATAAATATTCTCCCGCTGCCCGATGTGCATTAATTGCCGCATATTACTGCTTGGGCTTATATTCAGTCGGCGATTGCCCGGTCCAGCGGCGGAACTGTCTGGAAAAATGGCTGGCCGAGCGGAATCCCAGCCTCTCCGCAATATCGGTGATCGGCAGGTTGGTGTTGGTGAGCAGTTCTTTGGCCGAGTTCAGCTTCTGCCGGCTTATATACTGGCGGGGAGAGAGGCCGTACACCTTGGAGAAAAGCTTGCTGCACTGGCTTCGGCTTAAATTAAACTCTTTTGCCACGCCGGAAACCGAAGCCTGCTCATCCATTGCCCGGGATAATCTTTCCTCGATGGCATGGGCCACGTCGGTTGCGGGGAGAGAGCCCTGGCGGCTTGAAACGGGATCGAAGCGGGCAGGGGCTTCACGAAGGAGGCCAAGCACTTGATGTATGATCAGCAGGGTGCAGGACTGAAGAAGGAGTTTGTCTTCGAAGCGAAGCTCCTGGGCCTTATCAGCGCCCTGACCTGTTTGGTTTCTCTCCGCAATGGATTCCAGTTCGCGGATGCAGTCCGGCAGTTTGGTACGCTCCGCCTGCCTTGAGGAAATATGACGGTAGGGCGCGGAAGCCAGCATGCTGCGGATCTCCGGGTCATCCAGATCAAAGTGGATATTAAAATATCCGTAGGGGACCTCCGAGGCATTGAAAGACTGATGCCTGACACCCGATCGGATCAGAAGCCACTCGCCCGGGCGCAGAATGATCGTTTCCCGGCTTATTTCCTGCACAACCTCGCCCTCAAGACAAAACAAAAGTTCAAACAGCTGATGGTGATGTCTCGGATAATGCCAGCCGGGCGGCTTGATGTCGAAATGGCAGCCCGTCACCTGAAGGGTATGGATTAGATGGGGAAACTCATAACAGTACACAAATCTGCAAACCTCCTTACCATATCGGCGGCCAAGATGAAACTCCGTCCGCAATGCAATACCTTTATTATAACATGTCCCTATTTGAAAACGGATGCAAAATAGCGTACAAATGGTATAGAAAAGACTCCATTTGGTGATTGAGGAGCGGCTCTTTTTCAGGGATGATACAGGTAGAAAGGGAAATAAACGCAGGAGGGATACCCATTGGCCGAATTGAAAACAGCAAATGGAACGTTTGAATGGGAAGGCAAGCCGTTTCGCATTTTATCCGGGGCTGTCCACTATTTCCGGGTCGTGCCGGAATATTGGGAGGATCGTCTCCTGAAGCTGAAAGCTTGCGGTTTGAACACGGTAGAAACGTATCTTCCGTGGAATTTGCATGAGCCCGAGGAAGGCCGGTTCTGTTTTGACGGACTGGCGGATGTGGAGAGGTTCGTCCGGCTTGCCGGCAGCCTTGGCCTCCATGTGATTTTGAGGCCGAGCCCTTATATTTGCGCGGAATGGGAATTTGGCGGACTCCCCGCATGGCTTCTTGGTTATTCCGACATTCGTCTGCGCTGCATGGACGCCGCGTACCTGGAAAAGGTGGACAAATACTACGACGAGCTCATTCCCCGTCTGGTTCCGCTCCTCAGCACGAAAGGAGGACCCGTCATTGCGGTCCAGATCGAAAACGAGTACGGAAGCTACGGCAATGACCAGGCGTATTTAAACTACCTGAAGGAGGGACTGATCCGCCGGGGCGTCGATGTTTTGTTGTTCACTTCGGATGGCCCGGAAGACGGAATGCTTCAGGGCGGAACCGTACCGGGCGTGACGGCAACCGTAAATTTCGGCTCCAGGCCGCTGGAGGCTTTTCAAAAGTTCAGGGCCTATCGGCCGGATGATCCGCTGATGTGCATGGAGTACTGGAACGGATGGTTCGACCACTGGAAGGAGGAGCATCATACGCGTTCCGCGGAGGATGCGGCGGGCGTCCTCGAAGAGATGCTGGAGGCGGGGGCATCCGTCAATTTTTACATGTTCCACGGGGGAACGAATTTCGGATTCTATAACGGGGCCAACCATCATGAGTCCTATGAGCCTACCGTTACGAGTTATGATTATGATGCTCCGCTGTCGGAATGGGGCGGGATCACGGAGAAGTATGAGGCGTTCCGCCGCGTCATCGGCCGGTTCCGGGAAGCGGATGCCCCGGTTTTGCCTGAGCTGCCTGCCCCCATGCCAAGAAAAAGTTACGGAACGGTAAGCATGACGCACGAATCGGATCTCCTGGACCACTTGGACGTTCTGACCGACCCCGTGCAGCGCGTTTGCCCGGTCCCGCTGGAAGCGCTCGGACAGGATTACGGCTTTATCGTGTATTCCACCCATGTATCCGGGCCCCGAAGGGAGAGCCTGCATCTGCAGGAGGTTCATGACCGGGCCCAGATTTTTGTGAACGGCGTATACCGGGATACCATCGAACGTTGGAATCCGCGTTCCCTGGAACTTGATATTCCTGAAGGCGGCGCAAGGCTCGATATCGTGGTCGAAAATATGGGACGCATCAATTACGGGCCGAAACTGAAGGATTTCAAGGGAATCACCGAGGGGGTCAGGCTGAACAACCAGTTTTTGTTCGACTGGACCATATATCCGCTGCCGCTCAAACGCATCGACTCCATACCGTTCAAGGAGCTCCGGGAAGCCGGGGAAGGATCGGAGCGAAGCTCACGACCGCGCTTTTATAAAGGGGAGTTTACGGTAGAAGAAGCTGCCGACACGTTTGTCCGTTTGGACGGCTGGCATAAAGGCTCGGTATGGATCAACGGCTTCAACCTGGGCCGCTACTGGAAGGAAGGGCCGCAGCAAACGCTTTATCTACCCGGACCGCTGCTCCGGAAAGGGCGGAACGAGCTGGTCGTCCTGGAGCTGCATCACGCGGAGAAGGCACAAATCGAATTGCTGGATAAGCCGGACCTGGGCTGATTCAAGCTCTTATATGCATATGCAAAAACAAACAACAGCAAGGGAGTAGGACAATATGGATACGTCAATTTTGGCAAGACCGACCAAACAGCAGATGTCGTGGCAGGACATGGAGATGGGGATGTTCTGCCATTTCGGGATCAACACGTTTTGCGATCAGGAATGGGGAGAAGGGACGGATTCGCCCTCGCTTTTCAATCCGGCGCGTTTGGACGCGGGACAATGGGTGCGGACGGCGAAGGAAGCGGGCTTCAACTATTTCATTCTTACCGCCAAGCATCATGACGGCTTTTGTCTGTGGCCGACCAAGACAACGGATTATTCCGTCAAGTCGAGTCCGTGGAAGGAAGGGAAGGGAGACGTTGTTCGGGAGTGTGCGGACGCCTGCCGCGAACAGGGTATCGGCTTCGGGATTTATGTATCTCCCTGGGACCGGCACGAGCCGTGCTACCCGGAACAGGAAGCCTACGATCACTTTTACGCCGAACAGCTGACCGAACTGTTGACCGGATACGGACCGCTCGTGGAGGTATGGTTCGATGGTGCCGGTTCGGAGGGCCGTCAGTACGATTGGCCCCGTATTATCGGCCTGGTCCGGGAGCATCAGCCGGATGCCATGATATTCAATATGGGGGCGCCGACAATCCGCTGGGTTGGCAACGAAGACGGCGTGGCTCCGTATCCTTGCTGGAACACGGCCGAAAGCGCACGCGTCAGCATGTTTTCGGAGGAATCGCTGTCCTGGCTGCCCGATACGCCCCGGTGGGTACCGGCGGAATGCGACGTTCCGATCCGCAAGGAGCGCTGGTTCTGGCACCCGAACGATGAACACACCCTCCATACCCTTGATGAATTGATCGATATCTACTATCGTTCGGTGGGGCACGGCTGCAATTTGCTGCTTAATCTGTCCCCGGATGAAACCGGCCTGCTGCCGGAGGCCGATGTGGAGCGCGTGCTAGAGTTCGGGCGGGAGGTAAAGAGAAGGCTTGCTACCCCGCTTGCCGAGACGTCCGGCACGGGCGATTTCGTGGAGTTGGTGCTGGAGGGGGAGACAGAGTTCAACCATGCCATCCTGATGGAGGATATTTCGTTCGGGGAGCGGGTTCGGGAATACGTGCTGGAGGCCTGGTCCGGAGAAAAATGGACTGAACTCGTACGCGGAAGCGCCATCGGGCATAAAAAGATCGACCATTTTGAAGCGGTTCGGTGCAGTCGTCTCCGCTTAAGGGTGCTAAGCCGGGAAGGGGAGCCTCGTATCCGCTCCATGCAAATATTTAACGTTCAACCACATGGAACTTCATCTTGAGCAATAAGCAAGCCCGCCGGACATTCCGGCGGGCTTGCTTCATAAGATAAACTTCACAGGCGGAGCATGGCCATGGTTGGCGTCTGATGCGTCAACGCGCTCTATTTCTCGATGATCTCCCAATGGAGGTCAACATTGGCGTCCACCAGCAATTGCGAGAGTGCCGACTCCACCGTTTCCAGGCCGAGGGCATAACATCGGGGATATTCGCATGCCTGGCCTCCCACCGTAATATCAACGAAGTCGTCCTCGTCCGGATGCGAGCCAAGAAGGTTCCTGATGGCGGCTTGTCTCGATCGTCACCACGAACGCCTCGTCGCCGCCCCCAATGATAATCATTAGATCATTCTCTTTAATGCTGACTAAACTGCGATTCGCGCCGTTCATCCGGCGGACGGCCTTCAGGCATTCTTCCGGCGAAACGTCAGGAAACTCTACGATACGGGCAGTCGGTCCCTCTCTGAATTCTTCGTAAATAGTCCTCATACAAACCTCCCCTAATGCGGTCAAGTTCCGTATTTTGCGCTGTAATAGTCGTAAGCCTTCATGGCGACCTGATCCTCATCCTGCCAGAATTGCTTATCCAGCTCGTCCAATCTTAAGTCCTCCGCCTCCGTGAGATGTTTTGGAATATCCCACAGCTGCTGCAAGCGCGGATCATTCTCGAAGCGCCCCAGAACCGCGTAGGATGCGGTTACGATCCCAAGCGCGGCGGTCGCCCCGATCCTGTCCAGTGCCCGAATGGCGTGCAAATATGCGTCGTATCCCCAATTACAGAAAAATTGCAGAAATCCTCCGTTGTACATGTCGGCTTCAAGCGTCCATAAGGCGGCGATCTCCTGTTCGGTTTCGCTGATCCCGTTCCATTTCAAATCGTTACGGTTTTTCTTGTCTACGATTCGGGTTGCAAAGTCGTACCACTGGTCGTTAACGTCCGTTTCTTTCATGCAAAGCCTCCTTGGAGAGAGCATTCTTTCAAGATCATCGTTTCATGACTTTCATTTCCAATGATATAGAGCGCATGGAGAAGTTGCAATATTGGTCTGGATTGCAAAGGGCACGGAGGAGGAACAGGAAAATGAAGGAGCAGATGGCTCGATTGAAGTTTTAACGCGCTTTATGAATCACTAAAGAAGTAACAAAAAAGTAGGTGTTACATCCTATATTGACTGTTATGGAAAATATTATTGTAAAAAGGGGGTCCTATTGCGGGACTCTCTTCTTATTTTTGTTGAAATCCTGAAATTAACAAATGCCGTACTGACGGCCTTTTTGGTAAAATCTTTGTCGTACTTTGGTATCATTTTTGTAATAACTATGGATAAGAATGTAAAAATGACCGTAACTTTAGCAATTTTTCGACGTCTAATTAATAAACTAACGAAAATTTTCTGAAAATGCTTGACACCATCTCCAGTGATTCATTGCCGGAACCTGTCTGGTTTTCCTTTAGCACGGCGGGTTTGAACGTTTCCGGCGAACAGAGGGGAAAGAGGGTGAAGCCGTGAGTATCTCCTTTCAAAAGAGGAGGAGATGCTGGTCCTTCAAATTAGAATCGGCCATCATTCGACGTTCTTGTATGGACATTATACCTATCAGAAAAGTTGGTAAATCTGGTGCATGGCGTTTTGGGCCGAACCGGATATAGAATGGCCTGTGTACCTTTGCTGCGGCAACGCGGGAGTTACGGGCAAGATCAAAAAGGAGGAGAAGGTAAGTTTTGAAAACGGCCATGAGCAAAAGAAAGCAGTGGATGCTGGCGGGCGTTCTGACCCTCTTGCTGATCTGTGGTGCCGCCGCCATTTTCGGATTTTCTCGACCGTCCTTTAAAAGCTTTGCCGATGAGGACGGCATGCAGATGAAGTTCAAAACCGAGGGAACGAGGTTTCTTCAATACGGAGAGAACGGGCAATGGAATGAGATGTTTGTCAAAGGCGTCAATTTGGGAGCGACGGTTCCGGGGCATTTTCCGGGAGCGCTGCCGGCAACCGAAGAGGACTATCTCCGGTGGTTTAAACAGATTGATGAAATGGGAGCGAACGTGATTCGTGTTTATACGGTTCATAATCCCGTTTTTTATTCGGCTCTCGTTAAATACAACCGGGATCGCGAAGACGATCCGCTTTATTTCATGCAGGGCATCTGGTCTCCGGAGGAACAGCTGATCGAGCAGAAAGATGCTTATGCGGAAAATATCCTTCAGGCCTTTAAAGACGAGATCCAAAAAGCCGTTGCCGCCGTTTACGGCGATGTCACGGTGACGGCGAAACATGGGGCCTCGAGCGGCGAGTACAAGACGAATGCAGGGAAGTATTTGATGGCCTGGCATGTTGGAACCGAGTGGGATCCATCCATGGTCAAGAATACGAACGGGAAACATAAGGATGCGGCTCGGTACGAGGGTACCTATTTCTCGGCCGCTGAAAAGGCGAGTCCGTTCGAAAGCTGGCTCGCGGGTCTGCTCGACTATACGGCGGCGCAGGAGCAAAAATATGGCTGGCAGCATCCGGTCACATTCACGAACTGGGTGACGACCGATATTCTGGAGCATCCGGGAGAGCCGCTCTATGAAGAGGATATGGTCTCCGTGGATGCGCGCCATATCAAGCCGGTGAACTGGAAGGCGGGTTATTTTGCGGCATACCATGTTTACCCGTATTACCCCGATTTCTTCCGGACGGACAAAAGCCTGAGGACGATTTCCGACGGAAAGGGCGGATACAACACCTACAAGGCTTATCTGCGAAAGCTGAAGGCGGAGTTCACGGACATGCCGGTCATGGTCACGGAGTATGGCGTCCCGTCTTCCATGGGGATTTCCCATCACGGACCGGGCGGTCGGGACCAGGGAGGCCATGACGAAGAGGAGCAGGGACAGATTAACGTATCCCTCACCAAAGACATTTACGACGAAGGTTACTCAGGCGCCATTCTTTTCATGTGGCAGGACGAATGGTTCAAGAAAACCTGGAACACGATGCCGTTCGAGATTCCGGCCGATCGCCGGGCTTACTGGCTGAACGTGCTGACCAACGAGAAAATGTTCGGTGTGCTTGCGATGCAGCCGGGCAAAGCAAACAGGCTCGTTATCGACGGAAGCTTGTCCGATTGGGACAAGCTCCCCGAAGGGGAGGCCAAGCCTTGGGTAGGCAAGCGCCCGGCATCAGGAGCATGCGGATAACCCATGACGAGGCGTATTTGTACCTCGGGATGGAGCTGGAGCGGAATTTTGACCCGAAAAGCTCCAAGCTTTACATCGGCGGGGATACGATCCCGGGAGGCGATCAGCCGGTGAAGGAGCTAGCGGGGAGAACGCTGGACGGAGGGGGGCTCGAAACACTCATCGAGCTTGGCAAGGACAGCGAATCCCAGGTGAAAATCGCGCCTTCCTATGATTTTCATCAGCGCCTGTACGGCAAGGAAGGCTACTGGATGCTTCCCGATGAAGACGGGGAGGGCAAGAAGGACAAAAGCCCGGCTTCGTTCCATCCATGGAAGCTCGGGATCAGTCTGCTGATGACGCCGCCGGATACGCGGCATGCCCATCCGTTTATGGACGAGAAGGTCGGATACCTTAAGCGGGGATCGGGCAGTCCGGAGAGCGAAGACTTCAATTCGCTGACGGCCTGGCAATACAACGGAAATGTGGTAGAGATGCGGATTCCGTGGATGCTTCTCGGTTTTGCGGATCCGAGCTCCCTGCAGGTTATCGATTACAGCCCGCTGGAAGACCGAAGAACATTCAAAACCGCGAAGGCTAACGGCATCACGCTCGTGCCGTGGATAGCGGAGCGGGAAGGGAAGCAAGCGGGGGCCGGCGGCGGATCGGCACAAGCGGCCGAATCCGAAGCTCAAGCGATCCATCTGCATGACATTGTCCCGTATACGTGGGAGCCGTGGGAAACGGTCCAATACACCGAGCGGCCGAAAAAGAGTTATTACGCCATGAAGGAATTCTTTACCGGCGTGCCCGACACCCGGAACGGCGAACAGTCGAAATAAAGGAGGAACTATCGGATATGTTTTCAAATATAGCCTTGGCTTATGTGTTCATTTATGTATGTTTGGGCATGATTGCGGCCGGCATCATCCTGTTGTTCCAAATGAAAATAAGGCACAATGCCGAACAAAATCAGGCGGAGCGGTATAAGGAGAAACATCGGGATTACTTTGTTTACGTACAGTCTCACCTGCACGACGATGTAGAGCTTGAGCTTCCTCCCGGAAAGCTCAAGCATCTGGAACGCAGGGTCATTCAAGACAGGTTTATGGAATGGATCGAGCAGTTCAAAGGCGAAGCCCGGGCAAAGCTGCTCGGCCTATGCAGGAAAGCGGGATTTGTGGAGCAGGACATCAAGGCCCTGTCCAGTTTCCGGTACGGACGACGAATCGAAGCGGCTTACCGCTTGGGCGGAATGCGGGCCGAAGAGGCGGTTCCGGCTTTGGAGGAGTTGATGAACCGGACGCCGTACAGCCCGCAGACGATTATTATTGCCCGGGCGATTGCCAAGAGCGCAGACCGTCCGGACCAGATCCGGGCCATGCTGTCCAAGCTGTTGTCCTACGAGAAACCGATTCACCACCTGGCCGCCGATATTTTGCTGGAAACCCGGCTGGATGCAGCGGGCCTGGTCCGAAAGCTGCTGGATGATCCGAATCCGAATCTCGTGAAAGTAGGGCTTGTCGCGATGTGGGGTCAAGCGGTACCCGCCGTCGTCCCCGCATTGGACCGCCTGGTCGGTTCCGATCAGAAGGATGTGCGGGCCGAGGCGGTCAAGTTATACCTCAGCTCCAACCCCGTTCTCAAGGATGAGACGATTGCCCAGCTTATGAACGACAAGGAATGGGAAGTGCGGGCCGCAGCGGCCAAAGCGCTCGGCCGGCTTCACGCCGCGGGCAGCATACCGCTCCTGGCCGCTGCGCTGCAGGATGAAAGCTGGCATGTCCGGCATAACAGCGCCGAGAGTCTTGCGCTTCTTGGCGAGCAGGGTTTCGAGGTGCTGTGCCGGGCGGCTTCGGCCGGAACGGGAGCGGCGAGGGATACCGCCCTTTCGCGGATCGAACAGATCATGGCGAAGGAGAGCAGTCCTGAAGCCGTGGAACAGATGGTTGCTTTCAACAAAAAAAAGCTGCTGTACGAAAGTTATTTCGGGATTCAGCCGAACAAACGGAACGTACAGATGGCCCGGGTAGGGGGAGATTACACTGCTTAGAGATATCCTGCTCACCTATGGCATGGTGGCGATCTATTATGTCATGTTTGTCAACGTGCTCTATTTTGCAATATTGCTGTTTTCTTTCAGAAATATCGGAAATATTTTCAGGCGTGCGGCGTTTTCCAAATACAATACGTTATCCGGCTCGGAGCTGGTTCCGTCCGTATCGCTGCTTGTGCCTTCCTACAACGAGGAATTGACGATTATTGAAAATGTCCGCTGTCTAATGACGCTGAATTATCCGACTTATGAGGTCATCGTCATCAATGACGGTTCTTCCGATGAGACGCTGAAAGTGCTGATCGACGAATATGAGCTTGAGCTGCTTCCGAACCCGGAGGTCCGGGGTTCGATCAGTACCCAAAAGGTACGCGGCGTGTACCATAACGAGAAATACCCGCATCTGTTCGTCATCGACAAGGAAAACGGCGGGAAAGCCGACTCGCTTAACGCGGGAATCAATATGTCGAAATATCCGCTGATTTCCTCGATCGACGCCGATTCGCTGCTGGAAAAGGATGCTTTGATCCGCATGGCGCGGATGTACATGGAAAATCCGGAAGAAACGGTTGCCATCGGCGGCGACGTCCGGATTGCCAACGGCTGCGTGATCGAGAACGGCGCCGTCAAGGATGTTTCTCTGCCGCGCCGGATGTGGCCGATGTTCCAGTCGATCGAATATTTGAAGGCCTTCCTTGGAGGACGGATCGGATGGAGCCATATCAACGGCCTCATTATTGTCTCGGGGGCCTTCGGCCTGTTCCGGAAAGATTACGTAATCGCCGTCGGCGGCTACCGCGGCGGGTATCCCGGAGAAGACATGAACATCATCATCAAGCTTCACCGTTATATGCTGGAGAACAAAATCCGGTACCGGATTGCCTTCTGTCCCGAGGCCGTCTGCTGGACGCAGGCGCCGGACAGCTATCATATCCTGTCCAACCAGCGCAAGCGCTGGGGACGAGGCAACCTGAAGAACATGATCGAAAACCGGGACATGGTCTTCAATCCCAAATATAAAGTGATGGGCCTTTTAACGATGCCGTACAACGTTATTTTCGAAGCTTTAAACCCTTATTTCAGAATCACGGGCCTGCTGGCTCTGCTAGGATATGCTTTATTGGATATGACAAATTGGCAAATATTGGTCGTTTTCGGGTTGGTGAACTTCTTGAGCGGATACCTGCTAAGCGTAGGTGCTCTCATTTTGGAGGAAATCGCCTTCCGGCGATATACCAAACTGTCCGATCTCGCCAAAATGCTGCTCTTCTCGGCGCTCAAGTTCGTCGGTTATCACCAGTTGGGCGTGCTGTGGAGAGTGCAGGGACATATTCAATACCTTCAGAATAACAATTCTTGGGGGACGATGACCCGGCAGAGCTGGAAAGACAAGAATCAGGCGGCCTGACACCCGGGCCCGGATGATTATTAACATCATTTTAGCAAGAAGAGAAAGGTGGAATTGATCGTGTCTCAAACCGCAACACTGCAACGAGAGTTACATTCGGATCTCTACAGCCAGCTGGAGCAAGAGATTCGGAACAATCCAAAAGGGACCGGCGCGCTTTTGTTTCTGTACTGCGCCGGGGAGTCCCCCGGCCTTGAGAAGCAGGTAAGGGACTTTTTCGACCCCTTGTCCGTCGTGATCGGCGAGGTCCTGAAAGACCCCGTAACGAAGACGCTGGCGGTCATTCTCCCTGAACTTACGCTGGATGCCGCCCATTACCAAGCTCTGCTGCTGAAGCAGCATCTGATCTGCATGAATGAAAACGCGGATACGCGGATCACGCTCTCGTCCATGTCGAACGTAACCTCATCCCAGGCTCTCAAACAGATGGCCGAATCGGCCAGACTCAGCACAACCTCGGAAATTCACATCTTTACGGAGGAAGCGGACGATACCAACCGCATTCTCATTGTGGATAACGATGCGACCGTCCGGGAGTTTTTGCAAATCCGGCTTGCCATGCAGGGATATGAAACGCTGGAGGCGGTGGATGGACTTGAAGCGCTGGAACTTATCCCGAAATGGGAGCCCGATCTCGTCCTGACGGAGCTGAATCTGTACGGCATCGACGGCCTTCCGTTCATCCACCATATCCAGCAGTTGGATATGAAGGAGCCGCCGAAAATCGTCGTTCTTACGGAGAAGCGTGTTGAGCAGACGATCAGCCAGTGCTTTCAGAGCGGAGTGGATGACTATGTCACGAAGCCGTTCTCGCCGGTGGAGCTGGATGCCCGCATCCGCCGCTGCTTGCACTAACTAACGGTTTTCTACTGCTCAAATAACGAGGCGTTCCCGCCTCAAACCATGCTGTTTGCTAAACCTAGAGGTTTGCGATTTTCAAGCTTCTTAAGACAATACACCGATGGAGGTAGATGCTAGTGAACGAGGAATATGAAACTTTGCTAAGCGCGATCGAAAACAAAAAAGCGGTGCTGGGGGTTGTGGGGCTCGGTTATGTCGGGCTGCCGCTGGCCGTGGAAATGGTCAAGCAGGGCTTTACGGTCGTGGGAATCGATCTGGATGCCGACAAAATCGAGCGGATTTACCGCGGCGATTCGTACATCACCGACATTACCGATGAGGAGCTTGCCGCCTGCATGCAGACCGGACGCTTCAAGCCGACAACCGATTACAGCATGATTGCGGTCATTGATGCGGTCAGCATCTGCGTACCGACGCCGCTTAGCGAGAATCAGGATCCGGACACGTCTTATATTACAAGGGTCGTGGATGAGATCAAGCGTTTTATGAAGCCCCGTCTGCTGATAACGCTGGAGAGCACGACTTATCCGGGCACGACCGAGGAATTGATCCAGTCCGAGATCGAAAGTTTGGGCTATACGGCCGGGAAGGATTTTTTCCTGTGCTTCTCGCCGGAGCGCGTCGATCCTTCCAACAGCCGCTTCAACACGCGCAATACGCCGAAGGTCATCGGCGGTACCACGGAGGCATGCCTGAATCTCGGCGTAGCCTTGTACAAGCAGTACGTGGAAACGGTTGTGCCTGTCAGCTCGCCGAAGGTGGCCGAAATGTCCAAGCTGCTTGAAAATACGTTCCGCAGCGTCAACATCGCTTTCGTCAACGAGATGGCGATGATGTGCGACCGGATGGGAATCGACGTTTGGGAAGTCATTGATGCGGCCGCGACCAAGCCGTTCGGCTTCATGCCGTTCTACCCGGGACCGGGCATCGGCGGACACTGCATCCCTTTGGATCCGATGTATTTGTCCTGGAAAGCGAAAGGCTTCCGATTCTACAGCAAATTTATCGAGCTGGCGCAATCCACCAACGACAACATGCCTTATTATGTCATTAATAAAACCGCTACGATTTTGAACGAGTACGCCAAATCCATCAAACGCTCCAACATTTTGCTGCTCGGCATGGCGTATAAGCCGGACATCAGCGACCTGCGCGAATCTCCAGGGCTTGAGGTGTACGAGCTGTTTAAGGAAAACGGGGCGAACGTCGATTACTACGACCCGTACGCGCACAGCTTCAAGGACAAGCAGGGCGATACGGTTCACAGTGTCGAGTATGACCTGAATAAATTCCGCCGGTACGACTGCATGGTGCTGATCACAAACCATAGCAGCCTCGATTACGCATTGCTCGCTTCCATGGGCGTCCCGGTGCTGGACACTCGAAATGCATTCAGAGCCTATTCCCGGCCTCACATTTACAAAATCGGCCACTCGGTTCATCACGCTCCGGAACCGGGCGAAGCCGTCCTGGTGTAAATCAAATTGCTAAAAAGGATCGGGCGATTGCCGGCGAAAGCCAAGGTGGCCATCGCCGCAGCCGTTGTCGTTTGTCTCTTGCTGCTCTTTGTTCTGCCTTCCAAACCGATGAAGCAGGATAAGGCGACCTGGCTTTGGGATGCCGCCATCATTCGCAGCGAAGCGGAGGATATCCTGGAATTCAGCAGGAAAGAAGGGATTACCGCAATTTTTCTGCAGATCCAGGCCGAAGTGCCCCAGGAGGATTACCGCAGGTTTATCCGTTCGGCCCGCGGCAGCGGCATTGTCGTTCATGCCCTGGACGGGCAGCCCGACTGGGCTTACGGGGACAACCGGGAAAAAGGCGATAAACTACTCTCCTGGATTGAAGAATACAATATATCCGCAAAGCCCGAAGAGCGGTTTCAAGGCGTACAGTTCGATGTGGAGCCGTATGTGCTGGAACGCTGGGAAAGGGAGCAGGAACAGGTTGTCCGGGAGTGGGGCGGCAATATGGAAGCATGGACGAGGGAGGCCGGGAGACAAGGGCTGAGCATGAGCGCAGCGGTCCCTTTTTGGCTGGATTCCATTCCGGCCCCCGAGGGATCGGGCCATTTCAGCCGATGGATTCAGGAAAGAACCGACGCGATCGCCGTCATGTCTTACCGGGACGACGGCAAAAAAATGTATGAGCTAGCCCGCGAAGAGTTAGAGGAGGCGGACAAGCTCGGAACATCCGTCTGGATCGGCATGGAGCTGGCGGACACGGACGAAGGAGCGCATTTGACGTTTCACGGAAAAAGTGAAAAAGAAGTGGAAGAAGAGGCGCGCCGGGCCGCAGTCCTGGGCACGGAGCATCCTTCGTTTGCCGGTCTTGCCGTGCATCATTACCAGGCATGGCACCGCAAAGCGACGGCGATGAATGGCAAGTAACGCTTACGGAACATAACAAAACAGCAGTGCCCGATCCGGGGGCGCTGCTGTTTTGCGTTAATGAATGAGATCCGATTGCCTGGCTTTCCGGACCATGCCGCCTCCCGCTCGGTTGATGGGGCCCTTGAGCCCGATTCCGATGGCGAGTGCCGCGGCCGTGAATACCGCGAGTTTCAGCAGATCGCGGTATACGACATCCCACAGGATCCCGCCGACCGCTTCGCGCATCATGCTGATCGCATAGGTGAACGGAAGATAGGGATGGATCGTCTGGAATATGGCCGGCGTCATCTGTACCGGGAAGGTGCCTCCCGCCCCGGCCAGCTGAAGAACGAGCAGCACGATCGCCATCGCTTTGCCCACATTGCCGAAAACCGAAACGAGCGTATAAACAATCAGCATGAAGACTCCGCTGACGATAACGGCAAATAGCACGAACCATCCCCGGTTCACGACATAGGTGCCGAGCAGGAACAGGTCGCCCAGCGTGACGAACAGCGCCTGGCAGACGGCGATCGTCAGAAAAGTGAGGAAGCGGCCGAAGTATACTTCCCGGCTGCGGTAAGGGATTTCTTCATCGTGAACTTCGATACTCAGGAGAGAGACGAGAAGCAGCGCGCCTACCCAGAGCGACAGCGTCGTAAAAAAAGGCGACATGGCCGATCCGTAATTCGGAATCGGATACAGCCTGTTTTCCTTTAACACGACAGGCTCGGCGAAAAACTGGCTCTCCTGCTCGAAATTGTTTTTCAGCAGATCGATGATTTCCGTGAGTTCGCCGCTTTGCTCAAGCTTTCGGAACCGGTCCGCCAGAGCCGAAATCTGCCGTTCCGCTTCAGGCAGCCGGTTCTGTATCCTGGCCGCTTCGGTTTGGCCTACGGCAAGGCCCTGATTGGCATCCTGCAATAGTTGCCGTACATCGGGCAGCGCATTCAGGGCCTGGTTCAGCTCGCTCTGAACGGTCAGAGCGGTCTTTTCTCCCCGGCTGAGCGCGGCGGAAATCGCCGGACCGATACGGGTATCATAACGGTCCAGCAGCCCGCCGGTCAGCTTGACCGTATCGTCCGCAAGCTGCTTTAAGCCTGCCTGCTGTTTTGCGTCCAAGGGGCCGTCAGGCCCGGTGGCCGTGACCGCGGCCTCGAGGCCTTTTTGAAGCGAAGCGAGGCGCTCGCTCACCCGATCCAGGTCCGAGGAGGCCGTTCCCGCCCCCGTTCCGGGGAGAGCCTGATCCAGCCGTCCGAAGAGGTCTGCCAGCCTGTCCGCCACGGCTGCCGCCACCCCGGACCGGTCTCCGGCTTCCTTCAGGCGAGTCCGGATTTCCTCGGGCGACAGGCCGGTCTGCTCCGTAAAATCCAGCGCCTGCCGAACGGCGGAAGCCGCTTCGTTCAGAACCGCCAGATCCTGCTTCAGGCGGGGCTCGAGCGATACGGACGCTTCGGAGGCCCGCTTGGAAAAATCGGCCATCGCTCCGGCCGCTTCTTGACCGCGGCGTGCAATGTCCTCAAGCACCGGCAGCGTTTTTCGGAATTGGGAGACGAGCCTGTCCGCCGTCTGCATGTCCTTCATGGCGATCGTCATCGCACGGTTCAGCTCCGGAAATCGGCTTTCGATGCGGAATACGAGATTTTCCACCCTATGGATCGTCGGAAGCTGGTTTTCCAGCTCGATGCCAAGCTCATTGAAAATCTGAAAAATCGCCCCGTTGGCCGTTTGGATAAAATTTTTGCTTACCTCTTCCACGATGCCGGAAGCTCCTTTGGCCGTTACCTTCGGTGCGACGGCATTGAGCTTTTCATTAATATAATAGAGAATCTCCGCTTTGGAAGGCTCGTCGGTCAGGACGGTACCGATGCGCGCCGAGAAATCCTCCGGGATGATGATGGCGGCGTAATCATCGCCGCGTCGAACCCCATGGAGGGCGGAATCCCTGTCGGTAAAACGCCAACCCAGACTGCGGTTGTTTTTAAGCGAGCTTATGATCTCCTGTCCCGCATTAATCGCCGTTCCCCGAAGCGTCGTACCGGCATCCTGGTTGGCTACGGCGATGGAGAGGCCGGAAGTATGGCTGTACGGGTCCCACGAAGCCGCGATATTGAACCATGCGTACAGAGAGGGAAGGATGGCAAGGCCCGCAATCACAACGGCCGCCGCCCAGTTGGTCGTGATTTTCTTTAGATCGTTGAGGTAGATGCGGAAAATGTTCCGGATGGCCCATCCCTCGCTTTCAAGTCCGTTTTGGCTAGTATGCCGCCAAATCGGAGCCGGAATACCGGTAAAGCCTGTTCATGGATTCCCTGCGGAGTTCTTCCCAAGGGATAAATAAGGCCCGGTCATATCCTCGGCACTTATAAGATGACTCGATCCCTCCGTCTGTTCGGGTCTGCTGCAGCATGCGAATGCCGTGAATACGCAGTTCCCGGCGGGCGGCCCAAAGACGGTCGGAGGTTTCCTTTTGGATGAGAAGGAGGCTACGGACGTACAGATCGGACATTTTGAGGGGGATTTCGCGCAGAATATCGATGTCGCGTTTCAGCATGCTCAGCATCATGCCGTGCACGACGCAAGAGCGGATCAACTGCTCATCCTCTTCGGTCGGGGGCGGAGGAACGAGGCGCGTGCTCATATTGTCACTTCCTTACATAATGGAAACGCATGTTCTTATTTTTACTCATGTTAAACGACTTTAATGCCGATTGGCAAGTCGAAAAATTTGGGCGAGGCAGAGGTGAGCCATTTCTTTAATTCGGAAGAAAAACAGCATGCAAAAGCGGTCTGTTCTACATTGAATGTACTTCGATGTTATAATAAGCAAAGATGCTGCATCATATGTTCGATTTTGACGATTTATGCCAAGGAAAAGCAGAAGGGAGAAGCGGATTTGATATTGCATAAAGGGGAGATTTTGTTCCGCCAAGGCGACAGCGGGCAATTTTTATATCATATTAAAAGCGGATTGTTTAAGGTGACCAGGCTGCATGAAAACGGAAATGTCGTGCTGTTTAATATTTTGTATCCCGGCGAAACCGTGCCGCATCATTCATTGATTAGTCCAAAAGAAACCCATGGAACGGCGATGGCCGTCATCCGCAGCGAGGTGGAGATCATTCCGGCCGCCGAATGGTACCGGGAGCTCAAGGAGGATCCGGATAAACCGCTGGAGATTGCGCGGCTTTTGCAGGAAAAGGTTCGTTTTATGCAGCAGCGGCTGGATCATCTGACGGTGGGAACGCCGGCCGAGCGGCTGGAGCTGCTGGTCCGGTGGCTGGATGATTATTCCCAGGGCATGCACCTGACCGAACTGCTAACGCAGGAAGAGATCGGCCAGCTGATCGGCGTGCGCCGCGAAACCGTAAACAGGCTGCTAAGAGGCTAACAATAGAAGGGGCTGGCATGCTGAAGGATGACCGGCATCATTTTACGATAGAGGCCGTCTCCGGCAACAAGTGGACGACATGAAGGATATGAAAAAAGGGATACCGGTCCTTTGCAGGACAGGTATCCCTATTCGTGCGGGCCGGGTCCCTACGCGGTGTTCTTCGAGGAACCCGACCGGATCAAAGTGAGCTTGCGGCACCGGACATCATAAGTTGGAAGCTGATGATTGGCGATGCCATCGGCAAAGCTTAAATTGCTTGCGATTCAAGCGACCCTGCCGGGCCGAAAAATTCGTAGTGAAGACGTTCAGAGGGTACGCCCAGCACTTTTAGATCGCGATTCACGGAAGCCATGAACGGCTGAGGGCCGCAGAAGTAGAAATCGGATTGCGGATCGACCTTATCCCGCAGGAAGGGAAGGTCGATATACCCGTCTTTATGGCAGACCTCTCCATCCCGCGGGCATTCATACACGACATAAGATGTCAGCTGCGGGTGGGATGCCGCCAGTTGCTCAATGTGTTCCTTCATCGCATGGTGGGATCCGTCAATGGCGGCATGAATAAAGGTTACGGAGCGCTGCGGCTGACGGCTGAGCACCGTTTCCAGCATGCTGACCATGGGCGTCAGACCTACGCCGCCGCTGATCAGGGCCAGCGGCCGGTCTGTCGTTTGATCTAGGGTAAAGGATCCTGCCGGCGCGCTTACTTCAAGCACGGTACCGACCTGGGCTTCGCGGTGAAGCCAAGTGGAGACGATGCCGGCCGGTTTGTCTTCGCCGGCGTCTTCGCGCTTGACGCTAATCCGGTAATGGTCTCCGCCGGGCGCCTCGGACAAACTGTAATGGCGGATGTGCGTGTACATTTCGCCTTCCGGTTTAATCCGTACCGTAATATATTGTCCCGGTTCATAAGAAGAAATCGGCATTCCGTCCTCCGGCTTCAGATAAAAAGAGGTGATGACCTCGCTTTCTTTGACTTTGCGGTCCACCACAAAGCGGCGGAAGCCTCTCCAACCGCCCGGCTTGCCTTCCGCGGCATCATACATTTCGGCTTCGACGCCGATAAACACATCGGCGATTACTCCGTAAGCCTGCGCCCACGCATCCATGATTTCCGGCGTCGCGGCATCGCCGAGCACTTCCTTGATGGCTCCCAAAAGGTTTTCGCCCACAATCGGATAATGCTCGGGCAGGATGTTTAACGCCCGGTGCTTTTCGCCGATCTGTTTAACGACAGGCAGAATGGTCTCCAGGCGGTCGATGTTGGCCGCGGCTGCGTATACGGCGTTGGCCAAGGCGTCGGCTGTTTGCCCTGGCGCTGGTTGGCATGATTGAAGATGTTCAGAAGCTCGGGGTGATGATGGAACATGTTTCGGTAAAAGACGGTCGTAATGTTTCTTCCGTGAACCTCCAGAACGGGAACCGTGGATTTAATGATTTCAATTGTACGCTCGTCTAACATAATGATCATATCCCTCTTTTCCAAAAGTGATCAGATACCTTGCATATTAAGTATAGACAGGAGAAAAAGACCGGTTTAGTGATCTTCGTCACAGGGCATATTTCAGAATCGTGAACATATACATGATTTTTATAATCCCGCAATGATATAGCTCATAACTAACAAATCAGGAATTTCCATTTTATTCAAGAAGCTGTTTAGTTAACAAGGCAAATGTGTTATACTATGTGTAGTACAGATTGAATTGAAGTTCTAAACATCACCGGTGAGACTTCGGTTTATTCTGCTCGATAACTTTTTGAATTAAACAAGAAAGGATCAGGATACCATGTGTCCCCGAAGGACGAATCCCCAAAGGACGATTTGGAAACGTTATGATCTCTCATACACATAGCTTCCTTCGTAGAGCGAAGTCGGATGTCTGATGACATAGGACAGTCTCTATCGAAAGGAAGGAAGCTTTGATGCGAAGGATGAACTCCTCAAGGTTAACCCTTCGTGGAGATTGGACTGTGTCAGACCAATCTACTACGACTAGAGGGAGCCTGTATGAGGACAAAAAAAGACATCATTTCCATGATGCACACGATGTTGGCCTTGCTGTTCGGCACGTTTTTACTCGCGTTCACGTATTATCACATTAATTTTCAGAACCATTTATCGGAAGGCGGATTTGTAGGGCTGGCCCTGCTGGGCAAATACATCCTGGATATTCCGCCGGCACTGAGCATGATCCTGATGGACATTCCCGTGCTGATTATCGCCCTGTTCGTAAAAGGCCGCAGGTTCATCATCAATACGATGGCGGCTGCCGGCATGTTTTCATTCTTTTATGCGATGATGGAGCAATACTCGCCCCTGGTGATTGATTTAAACCACAATCTGTTTGCCGCGGCGGTGCTTTCGGGCCTGCTGACCGGATTCGGAGCCGGGATTGTTCTCCGTTACGGCGGAGCAACGGGAGGGGACGATGCGATATCGGTATTGATCAGCGAATGGAGCGGAATGAAGGTAGGTACGGTATTTTTCCTGATGGACGCCGTTGTCCTCCTGCTGTCTTTATTCTATCTGCCGCTGGTTGAGACCCTGTATACGATTCTTGCGGTGTCCATTGCCGGACAGACGATCACAATTACGGCCACTTACGGCATTCCCAAGAAACCGGTTCCCGTTCTGCGGAACCAGGTGCCAAGAAGCGCAGGGCATTCCGTGGGAAGCCGGACTTAAAGAAAAGGCCGGAATGCATAAACGATTCGCTAAAGCGATCCGTTTGCTGAAAGGGAAAAGGACAGACCTTATTCATATTACGAGAAGCTCGCCCGGATCAGGGCGAGCTTCTTTAATGAAAGGATAAATTTTCAGCCAACCAGAACCATTCTTCGCCGATAAGAAAAAACGCTTAAACGCGGTCTGTCTTTTCTTATGCAGGAGGATATAAAAACCAAGGCGGCCACCTTTACCACAAGAGGAGTCTGTAGCGTTATTGTTCTTCATGCTCCGGGTGATTCTCGTTCCATTCCTCGGCTTTGGCGGTAGCGATGGCGATGGCGCGTCCTTCCTCGCTTCCTTCTTCCAGTAGGGCGTTGGCAATTTCCACGGCTTTATTCCGTACCCGCGGCTCCAGATTTTTCATGGACGGCGGGTAATCTCCTTTTGACCAAGGCATGACAATCCCTCCAAATCATGATTCGAAAATGTATTAATTATTACCCGCTGCTTCCGTTGCTAATCGGAAAACAGGCAGACAAACATCCCGAATGAAATTCTTAAATTTCTAAATTGGAAAAAGCTCTCCGGCGGGAGAGCTTTGAATGTAACGTTACGTTTTTATTCAAACAGTTCCAAATACGGACCGTAGCCTTCTTTTTCCATATCCTCTTTCGGAATGAAGCGGAGAGCCGCGGAGTTGATGCAGTACCGCAGGCCTTCAGGTCCCGGTCCGTCGTCAAACACGTGGCCAAGATGGGAATCTCCGTGCTTGCTGCGGACTTCCGTGCGGACCATCATATGGGAGAGGTCAACCTTCTCTTTAATATGATACTCCCGGATCGGACGGGTGAAGCTGGGCCATCCGCACCCCGAATCGTATTTGTCGCGGGAACTGAACAGCGGTTCGCCGGAGACGATGTCCACATAGATGCCCTCGCCGTGATGGTCCCAGAACTCATTGCGGAACGGAGGCTCCGTCGCGTTATTTTGGGTTACTTCATATTGAAGGGGAGTCAGCCGTTTTTTCAGCTCTTCCTTGTCCGCTTTCGAGGACCAGTGTGTCTCGATAAAATCCTCGCGGCCGGACGCCTTGCGGTAACGCTTGTAATGGCCCGGATTTTTCTTGTAATACCCCTGATGATATTCCTCGGCCTCGTAAAATTCGCTGGCGGGGATGATCGGGGTTACGATGGGTTTTTCAAAACGGCCGCTTGCTTGCAGCGCCTGCTTGGACGATTCGGCCTTTTGGCGCTGTTCTTCGGTATGATAGAAAATCGCCGTGCGGTAAGAAGTGCCCCTGTCATGGAATTGCCCGCCCGCATCGGTCGGGTCGATCTGCTGCCAGAACAGCTCCAGCAGCTTCTCATAAGGGAAAACCCGGGGGTTAAAGGTGATTTGAACAGCCTCGTAATGGCCGGTCTTATCCGAGCAAACCTCTTCATAAGTCGGATTTTGAGTTTGTCCGCCGGTGTAGCCGGAGACAACCTTCTTGATGCCTGGCATTTCGTCAAAAGGAGAGACCATGCACCAGAAGCATCCTCCTGCAAACGTGGCCAGCTCTGTTGTTTGTGGTTGAGTCATGTTATCCCTCCATATTCAGGGTAAAGTAACTGCAATTTTAATTATAATTCATTTTACCCCGGTGTCCAAAAAAGCATCAGGTGCCTTTGCGGCGAAGATATCGCGTTAAGCCCAGAACACCGGCCAGGGATGCAGCCAAAACCGCCGCCGTTAGGATGGCAAAACGTACGGGACTGTGGGCGAAACCGTTCCCAAGGTATGCGTACAGCAGGAGAACGGGGATTTTACCCAGACCGGAAGCGGCGGTATAGGTCCAAAATGGAATGGAGGCGACGCCGGCATAGATGTTCACCGCCATCTGCGGCACGACCGGAACCATGCGGACCAGCAGGATGGCGGTGAACGGATGCTTTTCGAGCTTGGCCGTAAAGGAATCCAGCAAGCTGTACCGTTTCAAAAAACGTCTGCCCGGCTCCCGATAGAGGGCTGCAGATACCACGTAAACAATGACGGCGGCGGCTGTTGTTCCGATCCAGGCGGCTGCCGCGCCCCAGAAGGTTCCGTATGCATATCCCAACACGGCAATCACCGCCTTGTAAGGCAGAATCGGGAATAGGGCAAGCAGCATGCAGAGCAATAACACCGGGAACGGGGAGTAGGCCGATTTAAGCCAAATCCATATTTCGTTTCTATATGTATAAGAAAAAACCAGGGCAAGGATATAAACCGCCGGGGTCAGCCATTTTTTCATGAACGATTCCTTTCCGTTATGCTCTTCATAAAGACATCATAGCAAAAAAACGGAACATGCGCTTGCAGGGAAAAAAACCATATCGGCCAGCAACCGCAGATGAGCAGCCGATCAAAAAATCGGTCCGTTCGCAATGAAGAAAATGGAACGAAGATTAACTTGCAACGTATATAGTCACGTATAGTCGGAACTTCAAGCCGGCAACATGCTGAAATCCAAAAATATCGGAGGTTTAAATGAACAGGAAAGGCGTAATCGTCGGAAGCGCGGTTCTGGTTTTTCTGATCGCGGCCGCAACGGTGGTGTCGGCTGACAACGGCCAAAGCTTAGACAGGGCTTTTCACACGATGAAGAGCAAGCTGGATGCGCCTCGGCGCGAGAATCGAACTCAACCGCTTGAAAATAAGAGTTAGCCAAGCGGGATAACCTTATGATATAATGTGTCCAACCGAATAGTTCCCAAAGGGGAGTAGCTATAGCGCAGTAAAGTCGTCATTACGGGATATCATCCGATCCCCGGCTTTATTGGCAACGTTCGAAGTTGTTAGCGAGACCTTTGCCTAATTCTTAAATGAGGTAAAGGTGTCTTTATGCGCCCAAAAAGCGCCGTTACCTTGTTTAAGGTGACGGTGCTTTTTTCATGGATGGAGGACGTCGGGAAAAGGAAACATACCTAATAAAACAAAAGAAAGGTGGAGAGAGCATGGATATTATGTCAGTTGAATTCTGGACCGCCCTGCTGTCCATTATTGTAATTGACCTTGTCCTTGCGGGCGATAACGCCATTGTTATCGGCTTGGCTGCCCGCAACGTGCAAAAGGAAGACCAGAAAAAGGTTATCCTTTGGGGTACGGTCGGAGCCATTTTAATCCGCGTCATCGCCACGCTTCTGGTCGTGAAGCTTCTGATGATTCCGGGCTTGAGACTGATCGGAGGCCTGGCATTGCTGTGGATTGCCTATAAATTGCTGGTGGAGGAGAAAAATCACGAAATCTCCGCAGGCAGCCAAATGTGGGCTGCAATCCGGACCATCATTATCGCCGACGCCATGATGGGGCTGGACAACGTGCTCGCGGTAGCCGGCGCGGCAGGCGAGGATTTCTTGCTCGTGGTTATCGGCCTGGCGATTTCCGTTCCGATCATGGTCTGGGGAAGTACGATCATTCTGAAGCTGACGGACCGTTACCCGATCGTAATTACGTTCGGTGCGGCTGTTCTTGCTTGGACGGCTTCCAAAATGCTTGTGGATGAGCCGATGATTCATGGCTGGTTTGCCAATTCGTTCGTAAAATACGGGTTTGAAATTTTGATCGTTGTCATTATCGTGGGCCTTGGCACATGGATGAAGAAAAAGAACGAAGAGAAAGCGAAGCGCAACCCCGTTCAAATCAAAATGACGGAGTAGTCCTTATTTTTAAATTTTGCCTGAAACCGGTATAATGGCTTCATGAACGGGAAGGACGACGGAAGAAACAGGTCCTCTTCCGGCATGAGGAGGAGAAAGGTATGGAAGCTGCGGACAAAACCGTAGAAGAGCGGATTGTGGAGAGCTACAAGCGGGACGAAGACATGATGATCCTGGTATTTGCCCAGTGGTGCGTGAATCACGGGCTTGATCCGGCCGGGCTGTATCAGGAGGCCTACCCGGGTCAGGCCGCGAACGATCGTTTGGCACGGGTGTTGGAGCTGACGGTGCCGAAGGAAGAGGCGGGCGACATTCCGGACGCAACGGTTCTCGGGGTGCTTTCCTTATATGGCAATGATGATTTGGCTGCCGTGGTGGCGGATGCCATCGTCCGGCGGGATGAAGCCGGACGTATGGACAACGCTTAAAACGGCGCTTTCAGGATGAAGCATCGAACGGACAAAGAGAATCCGTGGGGCATATTGCCTGTCGAACAAAGGGGTCTTCCCCAAGGTCTTTTAAACCTTGGGGAAGACCCTTTTTTTGTTCAAACCGGGTTTTAAGTGGGTGTCCGGCTTTCCAAACGGAATTGTTTTGGAGAAACTCCGAATCGGGAACGGAAAACCCGGTGAAAATACGTATAGTTCGCGAAGCCGGAGGTTTCCGCCACATCCTCCAGCGACATCGGGCTGAAAATGATCCGTTCCCTGGCCATGTCGAGTCTGACGTCCAGCGTATACTGCATGATCGTTGTTCCAAAAGCTTCCTTAAACAGATGCACCGCCCGCGACACGCTGATCCCGACATGAGAGGCGACATCCTCAAGCTTGAAAATGGAGGAGGCGTTCTCTTCAATATAATTTTTCATGCGGTGAGCCAGATATGTCTTCGGCGTAGTCGCGGGCTGTTCGCTAAGCAGCCGGTCTACCTCCAGGCACAATATCCGCAGCGTGTAATCCGATATTTCGGGATACGGATTCGACAAGCGGCGTTGTTCCAGCACAAGCTGGCGGAACAGGCCAAGATAACGTTCATCGAGCGGAATGCGGATTCTGGTCGGGCGCTTTTGCGATTTCCACCAGGTGTCCGCCCATGGGCCCTGAAAAAAAATGTGGTAATCCCCGCTTTCAACGGTCCATTCTCCCTGCGGGTTCACCTCGTCGTCGATTTTCAGTTCATAGGGCTGACCCGGGCTGAAGATCAAAAGATCGCCGGGTTCTATGAGCGACAGCTTGCCGTCGATTCGGGCACGGCAGCGGCCGTCGGTCTGGAGCCGCATTAAATAAGTATCAAAGCCGTTTGATTTGGTCATTTCAAAAGGCTTTCGGTGAAATGAAAAGTTGGCTGCCATCACGTGGCTTGAAAAGTCTGCTTGCATTATGAGTCCCCTTTGTGAAAATAAAAAATAATGACCAAATAGTTCATGTTTTAATCATATAATTCATTTTAAATGATAACGTTTCGGAATACCATGGTACTAGATTGCCCGAGCATATTCGCACTCGAGGAGTGACACCGATGCATAAGATGAAGACAGGCATAATCGGATGTGGGAATATCAGCGGCATCTACTTTAAAAATTTGAAGGAAAGTCCTTTGGTTGAAGTGGTTGCATGTACCGATCTCGTTCCTGACCGGGCACAGGCGCGCGCCGAAGAGTTCGATATCGCAAACGTCTACGCGGTTGAAGAAATGCTCGCACGACCGGAGATTGAACTGATCATAAACCCGACGGTCCCCGCCAGCCACGCGAATGTGGATATCGCCGCTTTGGAGGCCGGCAAGCACGTGTACAGCGAAAAACCGCTGGCTGTCACCCTCGAAGAAGGGGAACGGGTGCTTGAGCTTGCGGAACGGAAGGGACTCCGCTGCGGCTGTGCACCGGATACGTTCCTGGGATCCGGCGTCCAAACGGCAAAACGCGCCATCGAGTCGGGGCTGATCGGTCGTCCGATTGCCGCGACGGCCTTTAACATGGGCCTCGGGCCTGAGGCATGGCACCGGAATCCGGAGTTTTTTTATGCTCCGGGCGGAGGCCCGATGATGGACATGGGGCCGTATTTTCTTGCCGCAATGGTTGAGCTGCTGGGACCTGCAAGCCGGGTCAGCGCATCCGCGAACATTCAGGTACCCGACCGGACCGTCGGCTCCGGACCAAACTGCGGAAAGCCGATTACGGTACAGACGCCAACGCATCTTGCCGGGACCGTCGATTTTGAAAACGGCGCCATCCTGACGATGATCGCGAGTTTCGATATCTTCGGAGGCTCGGCTCTGCCCTGTATGGAGATCTACGGTACGAAAGGCACGCTGAGCCTGGATGACCCGAATTATTTTAACGGGGGCGTCAAGATTCGCCGCATCGGGTCCGAAAGCTGGGAAATGCTGGAACCGGTTTTTGAATGCGGAAGGAACGAACGCGGACTCGGCATAAACGACATGGTTAAGGCCATCGCCGAACGCCGTGACCATCGTGCCAATGCCCGAATGGGTTATCACGTCCTGGAGATCATGCAGTCATTTGAGCAGTCCTCTTTGGAAGGACGGCATGTCGTGCTGAAAAGCACTTACCGTTACGGCAAGCCTCCTTCTTTCGCAGCAGGCAGAGACAACCAATGGGATGTACCGATAATTGCAGCATCGACACAGTCATAAGAATAGCTGACGAACGCTCTTAAAGGAGGAATAGCAAGTGTCAAAAACATTGAAAATCGGAATTATCGGGTGTGGAGGCATCGCAAACGGCAAACATATGCCAAGCCTTAAAAAACAGGAGCAGGCTCAGATGGTCGCTTTCTGCGATATCGTTAAGGAGCGTGCCGAGCAAGCGGCGGCGGAATACGGCGCGGAAGGAGCAAAAGTTTACACCGACTTCCGGGAGCTGCTTAAGGATAACACTCTGGACGTGATCCATGTATGTACCCCGAACGATTCGCATGCCGAGATCACGGTAGCTTCCCTAGAGGCCGGCAAACATGTCATGTGCGAAAAGCCGATGGCCAAAACCGTGGCCCAGGCCAAGGACATGCTGGATGCCGCACGGCGAACCGGCAAAAAGCTGTCCATCGGTTACCAAAACCGTTACCGTGACGACAGCCTGTACTTAAAAGAAATGTGTGAAAACGGCGAGCTTGGCGACATATACTACGGTAAGGCGCTGGCTGTCCGCCGCCGGGCCGTTCCGACCTGGGGCGTATTCCTCGACGAGGAGAAGCAGGGCGGCGGGCCGTTGATCGATATCGGCACGCACGCGCTTGACCTGACCCTGTGGCTGATGGACAATTATAAGCCGAAGAGCGTTATGGGCTCAACCTTCCATAAGCTGGGGCAGCGCGAAAACGCCGCCAACGCGTTTGGTCCATGGGATCCAAAGGAATTCAAGGTCGAGGACTCCGCATTTGGCTTCATTACCATGGAAAACGGGGCAACGATCGTTCTGGAATCGAGCTGGGCGCTTAACGTCATAGAAACCGGCGAAGCCAAAACGGTTTTGGCGGGCACCGAAGGCGGGGCTGACATGAAGGATGGCCTTCGCATTAACGGCGAGAAGATGAGCAGACTTTACGAAACCAAGGTGGATCTTGGGACGGGCGGCGTCGCTTTCTACAGCGGCAGTGCCGAGACGGATTCCGACCGCGAGGCCAGAATGTGGATCGAAGCCATCCTTGAAGACAAAGAGCCGCTCGTAAAACCGGAGCAGGCCTTCGTCGTGACCCAGATCCTTGAAGCCATTTACGAGTCGGCCAAAACGGGAAAAGCCGTTTACTTCGATAACAATTAAGTTTTATTCGTCACAGCCATCGTACTAAATAACGAATCAGGAGGATTTACAGATGAAACTGGGAGTATTTATGGTGCTGCTGAGCGGCCGTAAACTGGAGGATGCCCTCGATTACGTCGTATCCAAAGGACTGAAAGCCGTAGAGATCGGTACCGGAGGGTTTCCTGGGAATGCCCACTGCAATCCGGCGGAGCTTCTGGAAAATGAGACCGCGCTCAAAAACTTCAAACATGCCGTGGAATCCCGGGGCCTCATCATCAGCGCGTTGAGCTGCCACGCAACCCGCTGCACCCGCAGAAGCAGATTGCCAAGGACTACCATGACGTTTATGTCAAAACCGTAGAGCTGGCTCAAAAGCTGGAGGTACCGGTTGTCAATACGTTTTCCGGCTGCCCGGGAGACCATGAAGACGCCAAATATCCAAACTGGCCGGTTGCGCCATGGCCGAACGATTACCAGGAGATATTGGCATGGCAGTGGGAGAACAAGGTCATTCCTTACTGGACGGAGTGGGGCAAATTTGCCGCAGACCGCGGCGTGAAAATCGGACTTGAGCTCCACGGCGGATTTTCCGTTCACACGCCGGCAACGCTACTGCGTCTGCGTGAAGCCGCAGGCGAGGTGATCGGGGCAAACCTTGATCCAAGCCATATGTGGTGGCAGGGCATTGACCCGGTACAGGCGATTCATATATTGGGACGCGCAGGTGCGATTCATCACTTCCATGCGAAGGATACCGTGATCGATCCGGTAAACGTGAATAAATACGGCGTTACCGATATGCAGTCCTATGCGAACATGCTGGATCGCGCATGGCAGTTCCGCAGCGTCGGTTTCGGCCATGATTTGAAGGAATGGGCGGACATGATGAGCGCCCTGCGTCTTGTCGGTTATGACTATGTCGTGAGCATTGAACATGAAGACGGGCTGATGTCTGTCGAAGAGGGCTTCTCCAAAGCCGTCAGCAACCTTCAGCAGGTGCTGATCGAAGAGCCGCTCGGCGAGATGTGGTGGGTCTAACCGCTTGATCGCGGATTTGTAACAACTAGGGGGAAACAGCAACATGCTTAATGTAACCATTTGGAACGAGTTCGTTCACGAGAAAATACATGATGAGGTTAAAGCGGTGTATCCGGAAGGCCTGCATATGGCTTTGGCGGAAGGACTGAAAAATCCGGAGTTTCATATCCGGACGGCTACGCTGGATGAACCGGAGCACGGGCTGACAGAAGAGGTGCTGAACTCGACCGATGTGCTGCTGTGGTGGGGGCATATGGCTCATGACCGTGTGGAAGACGCGATTGTAGGCAAGGTCGTAAAACGGGTGCTGGATGGCATGGGTTTGATCGTACTGCATTCCGGACATTTTTCGAAGCCCTTTAAAGCGCTGCTCGGAACAAGCTGTGACTTGAAGTGGCGGGAAGCGGGCGAGCAGGAGATTCTCTGGTCCGTGAATCCCTCTCATCCGATCGCTTCCGGGGTGAACAGCCAGATTATCCTGGAGCATGAGGAAATGTACGGTGAATTTTTTGATATCCCTACCCCGGATGAGCTGATCTTTGTCAGCAATTTCGCGGGCGGCGAAGTATTCCGGAGCGGCTGCACCTTCAAGCGCGGGCAGGGTAACATTTTCTACTTCCGTCCAGGTCATGAAACGTATCCGACATACTACAACCCCGAAATTTTAAAGGTGATTTCCAACGGAATCCGTTGGGCGGCGGCTAATGCCTATGCATTCAAGCCTGTATTTGGAAACAGTAAACCCGTCCGTACATTAGGGGTTCTCGTGTAACGGAAATCCGTCATCAAAAACGGCTGCCCATTCGGCAGCCGTTTTTCTTCTGCATTTCCGCCGACTGCGAAAATGGCCTTCTTTCGGTCATGCGCGAATAAGAAGAGGTAGAAGTCGGAAAAATTAGGGTATTCATGTAGTGGGCATGAAAGATGAAGGCAAGGAAGGGGGAACTGCCGTGAAAACGCAAAACGCTCCCGTGGATCCGGCCGTTATCGCGATGTGCAGAGCACGCATGGAGCATTTTCCTATGGAAGGTTTTCTCCTTGGAAGAGGCAGGTGCACGGCGAACTGATCCGAATGCTTCGGAAACGTAACTCATTTTCGCAAAAAAGGGCCGAATGGTTTTCAGTTTGATAAAAATATGATAGAATGAAATGTACTAACTAATCGTAAGTTTTTAGGTAGATCGAATGCAGGTGTGACTCTGTAAAGAGGTGAAAGGATATGGAAGCTACAAATTGCAGTTTGTGTCCCCGGTTTGAATCCGCGTTTGCTTTCTTGGGAAAGCGGTGGAACGGACTCATCATTCAGACGCTGATGAGCGGGCCGAAGCGTTTTAAGGATATCTCGAATCTGATTCCGTCGATGAGTGATAAAATGCTGTCCGAACGAATGAAGGATCTGGAGAGCGAAGGAATCCTGATTCGACACGTTTACCCGGAAACGCCGGTTCGGATCGAGTACGAACTGACCGACAAAGGGAGAGCATTACGCCCCGTAATGGAGCAGGTATCGGCTTGGGCCGAGCAGTGGGTGGAAGTGAACACGAAATAAAACAGCCATTTTCGGCAGCCCTGGTTTGACTACGCCAGGGCTTTTTGCTGTATCCTAAAAGCAGACATGCACTACAGCCATCGATCTATAGTATAATTGGAAAAAATGTTTTGAGTTCTCAAGGAGGCGAGCCTTTATGAACAGATCGGTAAGACTGCCGCACATTCAGTACGGACAAGAGGAAGCCGCTGAACTACAAAGGGCTTCCTTGAGCGTGCAGCATATTTTTAACAAGACGCAAAAATTGGTTGACCGTTACATGCCAGACTCCTTATGGACCTCTTGGACAGGGCTTAAGAAGGGTTCCGGCCAATCGGCCCGCTTGAACGAAGCTATCGAGAGCGGGATATTTCAGAAATGGATTAAAAGCCCGAAGGGGTGGAAATGCATCGGCTGCGAGCATTACGGCTTGTCCGGCGGCGAACCGAAAGCCGCGATATCCGGAGACATGCTATCCTTCGGGGAAGGGGCCGACGATAAGGCGGCGGATCCCGGTTATGGGGGCAGGGCGCTCCAAATGATGATTTGGTCACAGTTCGAGAAAATTACGCTGCTGCGGCCGTTTCTTGGAAGCGATCCCTTTTTTACGGATGAGGAACTGGATGTGATCTCCAGGTATTTTGTTCCGACTTATTTGAGTCCCATGCCTTTACAGGAGAGGGGAAAGGAGTTTAAGATCAAGAACCTACGGTCGGGAATTCCTCTCTATCAGGAAAAAATTACGGCGCCTTCCCTCGAGATGAGGACAGGAGGAACCGTACTGCATGGCAGTTGGATGACCGGAGTGGATTTAAGCTCTCAGGGGTTTGCGGGGCTCCGTCCCTATTTAAAAGTACCCGAAGGCGGACGAACCTATATGAAGGCGCTGATTGTTTAACGTTTTGCAAATAATTGCCGCGAACAGTCAAGAGCTGGATGGCCCGCAGCTGGTAAAAGGCATCTCGGAACAAAAAAGCCGAAGGGACGTCGTTTATCCGGCGTCGGCAACGAGTCCGGGAGTAATAGGGATAAAGCCCCTTGATTTTACGTACCGTTAAAGCAAGGGAGTTCCTTTGGCTCGAAGCGATAAGACAATAGTTGCAAAAACACCGAATATGATCCAAAAACCTTAATGTTTATTTTTCATTTTCGTGCATTTGCATTGACGAAACCACTCTATACTTGGTTTGACAACACACAAAAGGAGTGGATGATTTTGAGGAAGCTTAAGGTGTCTCTTGCTCTGTTGGCCATGGTCTGGTTTGCCGTACCTCTGACGGAAACGTATGCCGATTCCCGTTACAAACTGTTGACGGTGGCCCATCGGGGCGCATCGGGGTATGCTCCGGAAAACACCATCGCCGCCTTCGACAAAGCTGTGGAAATGAAAGCCGATTTCTATGAGCTGGATGTGCAGATGAGCAAGGATGGCGAATTGGTCCTGATCCATGACACGACGGTCGACCGCACGACGGACGGCAGCGGTGCCGTCGGGGACTTGACGTTCGAAGAGCTGCGCGCCCTGGATGCCGGAAGCTCGTTCTCGCCCGAATATGCCGGGGAACAAATTCCGACGCTTGGAGAAGCGCTCGATCGCTATCGCGGCAAAATCGGCGTTCTGATCGAAATCAAAGCGCCTTGGCTGTACCCTGGCATCGAGCAGAAAGTGGCCGATGAGCTCATGAAGCGCAACATGGATAAACCGGAAAACGGAAAAGTGATCATCCAGTCCTTCGATCATGCGTCCGTTCAGCGATTCCATAATATCCTGCCGAGCGTTCAAGTCGGCGTCCTGACCTATCAGGCGCAGGATCTTACGGCAGAGAAACTGCAGGAATTTGCGGGTTACGCCGATTTTGTGAATCCGAGCCTGAACCTTGTGACGGAACAACTGGTCGACCAAATCCACTCGCTCGGCATGAAAATCCACACATGGACGGTGCGGGACCATTCCTTGGTCGATCCGCTGATACAAGCGGGCGTGGACGGCATCATCACCGATTATCCCGATTATGTCCCTAGAAATTCACATATTCAGTAAAAATTTCGAAATCACATTATAGGCTCCGGCTTTTGCCGGAGTCTCTTTCGTTGGTCCCATTCGGAGCAGGGATGGATAAAAGGCAATGAGAAAAAAGGGCAAATACAAAATAAATTATGACAATTAAATGTGAATCAATTCACAAAAGATGTGAACTAAATCACTATATGCATCAAATTTAAAATGTATAATGTCTCTGTAAAGACAATTCCAAGGTTAGTTTCATGGCTTACATTCGAAATAAAACAGTGAGGGCTGTTTACGCTTACGAAAAAGAGGAAGCGGATAGGGGTGCCCTCAAGGAGGAACCGAACATGACAAGCAGCAAACAAAAATTGGTCGTTATTGGCAATGGCATGGCGGGAATCAGCACGGTGGAGCAGATCATTAAATTGGGCGGAGCCTATGATATTACGGTATTCGGCAGCGAGCCTCACCCGAATTATAACCGTATCATGCTGTCATACGTTCTTGAGGGCAGTAAAACCGTAGACGATATAGTTTTAAACGACTGGGACTGGTACAAGGAAAACGGAATCACCCTTCATACGGGAACAACCGTCACGAAAATTGACAGTGAACGCAAAATGGTAATTGCTGAAAACGGCATGGCCGTTCCTTATGACCGGATTATTATCGCAACGGGTTCGAACCCGTTTATCCTGCCGGTACCCGGGGCCGATAAGGAAGGCGTGGTCGGTTTTCGGGATATTGCCGACTGCAGCCAAATGATTGAAGCTTCCAAAACGTACAAGAAAGCCGCAGTGATCGGCGGCGGGCTTTTGGGGCTGAGACTGCCAAGGGTCTGGTCAATCTGGGGATGGATGTAACGGTCGTTCATCTGATGGACGACATCATGGAGCGTCAGCTGGACCATAATGCGTCGGCGATGCTGCAGGCGGAACTGGAGCGCCAGAGCATTAAATTCGCGATGGGCAAACAAACCACGGAACTGCTCGGGAACGAACGCGTGACGGGACTTCGCTTCAGCGACGGAACGGTGCTTGAGGCCGACTTTGTAGTTATGGCCGTCGGCATCAAACCGAATGTGACTGTTGCCAAAGCAAGCGGAATCGAGGTAAACCGCGGGATTGTAGTCAACGATTATATGCAGACCTCGATGGAAAATGTTTATGCCGTAGGTGAGTGCGACGAACACCGGGGCGTGTGCTACGGTCTTGTGGCGCCATTGTTTGAACAAGGGATGGTTCTGGCCAAACATCTGTGCGGGGTGGAGACGAAGCCGTACGAAGGCTCGGTCGTTTCGACCAAACTCAAGATCAGCGGGGTGGACGTGTTCTCCGCCGGAGAATTCATCGAAGGTCCGGAGCATACCGTCATTGCCGCGAAGGACGACTGGAAGAGAACCTACAAGAAAATATTGCTTAAAAACAATGTCATCGTCGGTGCCGTGCTGTTCGGTGATGTGACAGAATCGGCCAACCTGCAAAAGCTCATTAAGCAAGAGACCGAAATGACGGATGAAATATACGGATCGATCATGGGAACCGGCTGCTGCGGCGGAGGCGCCAAAAAAGGCGCGTCGGTTGAAGCCATGGCCGACGAAGAAATCGTATGCGGCTGCAACGGAGTAACCAAGAAAACGATCGTTGACGCGATTACGGTTGACGGTCTGACGACCGTGGATGAGATCAAAGCGTGCACGGGCGCAACTCGTTCGTGCGGCGGCTGTAAGCCGGTTGTGGAGCAAATTCTGCAATACGTGCTTGGCGACGGCTTTAAAACGGCAGCCAAGCAGGGAATCTGCGGATGTACGACACTCAGCCGCGACGAAGTGGTGGCCGAAATTCGGGAGAAAGGGCTTCAAACCGTTAGGGAAGTCATGAACGTCTTGGGCTGGAGCAATCCGGAGGGCTGCTCGAAGTGCCGTCCGGCGATCAACTACTATCTCGGCATGATTTATCCGGAAACCCATGAGGACGAGAAAGCTTCGAGATTCGTGAACGAGCGCATGAATGCCAACATCCAGAAGGACGGGACCTATACGGTCGTGCCGCGGATGTACGGGGGCGTAACCACGCCGGAAGATCTGAAGAAAATCGCCGACGTGTCGTTGAAATACGATGTGAAGGTGGTAAAGGTAACCGGCGGTCAGCGATTGGACCTGATCGGCGTGAAAAAAGAAGACCTTCCAAAGGTTTGGGAGGAACTGGATATGCCTTCGGGATATGCTTACGCCAAATCGCTCCGGACGGTAAAAACCTGCGTGGGATCGCAGTTCTGCCGTTTTGGTACCCAAGACTCGATGGGCATGGGCGCACAACTTGAGAAAAAATTCGAACGACTGGATATGCCGGCGAAATTCAAGATGGCCGTCAACGGCTGCCCGCGCAACTGCGCCGAATCGTGCACGAAGGACATCGGCATTGTCGGCAACGACGGCGGCTGGGAAATTTTCATCGGGGGCAACGGCGGTATCAAAGCCCGCATTGCGGATTCCTTCTGCAAAGTGAAAAATGATGAAGAGCTGCTGGAGATCTGCGCGGCGGTGATCCAGTATTACCGCGAAACCGGCCAATACCTGGAGAGAACATCGGAGTGGGTGGAACGGATCGGCCTGGAGCAAATCAAGAAGGTCATCCTTGAAAACGAAACTGAACGAAAAGCCCTGGTGGAACGTATTGAACTTGCCCTCCGGCAGGTTGAAGATCCTTGGAAAAGAGTGCTCCGCGACGACAAGGAACGCAAGGCCCTGTATCAGGATGCGCGACCTGCCGGCGTAGAATAAACAAAACGAGCAAGGAGATGGGAACATGATCAAGGACGGTAAATATACAGCTGTTGGCAAGGTGGACGAATTCTTGATGCGGATCGGACGCGTGGTCTGGATCGAAGGAGAAGAGGTTGCGGTTTTCCGCACCTCCGACGGCCGGCTGTTCGCGCTGGAAAACAAAAGCCCGCACCCTAAAGGGGGGCCGCTCGCGGAAGGGATCGTATCCGGACATTACCTGTACGATCCGCTGTATGATTGGAGAATCGACCTGGAGACCGGGCTGGTGCAGGACCCGGATCATGGACAGGTTCGCACTTATCCCGTTCGTGTAGAGGGAGACGACGTGGAGATTGCGGTTTAAGAGCATAGATAACAGTCAATTTACAGGAGGGACCGCTATGTTCACGCAGGGAGTGGAAACGATCGTTGAGGCGGCAGTGAAGAAGAAAGAGCAGATGAACGCCAATCTGATCCGTTACGTGATTTCAACTTTGCTGGCCGGCGCTTACGTCGGAATAGGCATCGTACTGATCTTCAAGCTGGGAGCGCCGTTTGCTGCGGCCGGCTCGCCGTCCCAGTCGCTGGTGATGGGGGCTTCCTTCGGGATTGCCCTGACGCTGGTCGTATTCGCGGGCTCCGAGCTGTTCACCGGCAATAATATGTTTTTTACCATGAGTACCCTAGCCGGACGCACAACGGCTGGCGATACGCTCAAAAACTGGGTGATCGTCTTTCTGGGCAATTTGGGCGGGGCTTTGCTGCTCAGCCTGTTGGTATGGGGCTCCGGCTTGTTCAAAGGCTTGCCGCCCGAGCATCTTTTGTATACGGTGGCCGCAAACAAAATGAATGCCCCGTTCATGGAGCTCTTTTTCCGGGGGATTCTGTGCAACTGGCTTGTCTGCTTGGCGCTCTGGATGAGCAGCCGGGCCAAGGAGGAAATCGCCAAACTGGTTCTGATCTGGTGGTGTTTATTCGCCTTCATCGCGACAGGCTATGAGCACAGCGTGGCCAATATGACGCTGTTGTCCCTGGCCACCATGCTTCCCGGGCATCCTGAAACGGTATCCGTGGCCGGCTGGCTTCACAACATGATCCCGGTAACGCTGGGCAACATTTTGGGCGGAGGCGTATTCGTGGGAATGGCTTACTGGTTTATGTCGCCGGTAAAAGGGAAGAAGCAGGCATAAGAGACTACGGAATTCGCATGATCACACATAAAGCGGGGAAATCTTCTTTCGGTTCGGCCGAAGGGGATTTTCCCGTTTTTTTGGGGAAGTGCATAAAAAAGGAGCGCCGAACAACCGCGTAAAACGGGCCGTGTCGCTCCTTGCCGTCCTCCAAAGCATTTACCGTTGCTGGACAAGGTCTATCGCACCAAGCACGATATGGGCGAGTCCGAAGCCTAAGACGCCGGTCGCGGCAAGTTTATACTTGCTGCCCAGCAGAGCCGCACCAGAAGCAGAGACCACAGTTCCAAGAACAGCAGGAATCAAACCTTCACGCATGCTGAACACTCCCTTTGAATGGTTTGGATAGACAAGTATATTGTGATCAGATGCACCGGTTTTATGCGCGGCAGCAAGCAGAAACGCATTCGTCGTCCTTTTTGCAAGATTGGGTCGCTTTTCGCAAGGAAAAATATTTGCTTGCTTAAATACAAAAAAAGACGCCCGATTCTCATCGTTCGTCTAATTCATCTGTCTTTATGATCTTTCACTAGATTCTGCAAATTTCAAGCGGGCACAGCTCGCAGTGGCAGATTTCTTGAAGTGCGGCCAGATCCTTGATCACAATCATTCCGCTTGTATACTCGACGATTTCCTTTTTACGGAGATCGCTCAGCATCCGGTTGACGCTTTCGCGAGTGGCGCCAATCATGTTCGACAGATCGGTGTGGGTGATTTTTTTGTTGATCAGGATCGAACCGTCGGCATGCGTTTCCCCATACGTATTGCCAAGGCGGATCAGCGTCGAGCTGAGCGCTCCCGGCTTGCCGTACATCATCAGGTCCCTGAATTTCGTCTGCGTGATCCGGTGATGGATGCCCATCCACTTCATGAAGTCGATGGCAAAATCACAGTGCTGGCATATCAGAATTTCAAGGTCTTTGTGCTCGATGACGCCCACTTCGCTTTCCTCCAGCACTTCTGCCGAGAAGCTGTGCTTGGTGCTAAAGAACGGATCGGCCTGGCCGACCATGTCGCCGGCTTGATACATATATAGAATGAGCTCCTTGCCCTCGTCGGTCGATTTGGTCAGTTTAATGCGTCCGCGTTTAATATAGTAAAGTTTGTCGGAAAAGTCACCTTCCCAGAACAGATGCGATCCCTCCGGGATAACTCGATCTTTCATGGTGACAAGCAAACGGTTCAGGTTTTGTTCCGAAAAACAGCTGGTGTTCCCTTGGGCTTCGATGACATTATCCAAAGTTTTCATGTCTGCATCCCCTAACTCCTTAATATTTTCTGTTAAATTTAAATTAATTATAACGTGAATTCATTCACTTTTGGGGGAGAAAAGCGGGTCAAAAATGGCGAAATTTCAAACAATGTGATAATTTTCACGTTATATGATTTTTATCAGTGCATCATAACACAGACAAGGGGAAACGGAAAGGGGTGAAAAAGAAGCTGAAATAATTTCAGAAAAAAGTATAACATTGTGAAAAAATTCACTATCTTTTGAGCGGTGCCTGTGATATGATCAGGTCGTAGAGAGAAACAAACATTTACCTTTAGGAGGATGAGGGAGATGGCCATTAAGAATGAAGCCGCTCAAACCAAGCAGCAAACCGCAGGGGATTACATTCAAGGCTTGATCAACAAAGCAAACAAGGCGAGAGAACAGTTTGTGCCGTTGAACCAGGAGCAAATCGACGAAATCGTCCGAGCTATGGCTCTGGCCGGGCTCGACAAACACATGCATCTGGCTAAAATGGCTGTTCAGGAAACCGGCCGCGGCGTTTACGAAGACAAGATCATCAAGAATATGTTTGCTACCGAATATATTCACAACAGCATCAAGTACAATAAAACCGTTGGCGTCATCGAAGACAATCCTTATGACAGCTTCCAAAAAATCGCCGAGCCTGTCGGTATCATCATGGGGATTACGCCGGTAACCAACCCGACGTCCACGACGATTTTCAAAGCGCTGATTGCCATCAAGACAAAGAACCCGATCATCTTCGGTTTCCACCCATCCGCCCAAGCGTGCAGCCGGGAAGCGGCAAAAATTTTGCTTGAAGCCGCTGTGAAGCATGGCGCACCGGAAAATTGCATTCAATGGATCGAAGATCCGTCCATGGATAGAACGAATGCCCTGATGAACCATCCTGACGTTGCCTGCATTTTGGCAACCGGCGGTTCGGCCATGGTAAAAGCGGCGTACAGCTGCGGCAAACCCGCTTTGGGCGTAGGTCCCGGCAACGTTCCTTGCTTTATTGAAAGAACAGCCGATCTGGAACAGGCAGTCAATGATCTCATTCTCTCCAAAACGTTTGACAACGGCATGATCTGTGCATCCGAACAGGCCGTTATTATAGAAGAAGCCATCTTTGAGCAAGTGAAAAAGAAAATGATTGCGAACGGCTGCTACTTCGTGAATAAAGAAGAAGCCGCGAAACTGACGGCAGGAGCCATCGTTGCCGAGAAATGCGCGGTGAACCCGGCTATCGTCGGCCAGCCGGCCGTGAAAATTGCGGAAGCCTGCGGCATTGAAGTTCCGGAAGGAACCAAAATCCTGGTTGCCGAAATCGAAGGCGTAGGTCCGAAATATCCGCTCTCGGCCGAAAAACTCAGCCCGGTACTGGCCTGTTACAAAGTGAAAACGGCAGAGCAAGGCATCGAGCGCGCGGCTGAAGTCGTGGCATTCGGAGGCATGGGCCACTCTTCGGTTATCCACTCGAACAACGAAGAAATCATTCAGAAGTTCTCGGACCGGATGCAAACTTGCCGCATTCTCGTCAACCAACCGTCTTCGCAAGGCGGAATCGGGGATATTTACAATACGAACCTGCCTTCGCTGACACTGGGCTGCGGTTCGTACGGCCGGAACGCGACTTCGTCGAACGTCACCGCCGTCAACCTGATCAACGTGAAAAGGGTGAATCGTCGTACCGTGAATATGCAGTGGTTCAAAGTGCCGAACAAAATCTATTTTGAAAAAGGATCGACCCAGTACCTTGCCAAAATGCCGGACATTACCCGCGTGGCAATCATTACGGACCCTATGATGGTTAAACTGGGCTACGTGGAAAGAGTGGAGCATTACCTCCGCCAGCGTCAGGTGCCGGTTGCGATTGAAGTGTTCTCCGAGGTAGAGCCGGATCCGTCGACCGCTACGGTTGACCGCGGTACGGAAATGATGAAGAGATTCCAGCCTGACTGCATTATCGCCCTGGGCGGCGGTTCGCCGATGGACGCTGCCAAAGCGATGTGGCTGTTCTACGAATATCCTGACACGGACTTTAACAATCTGAAGCAGAAGTTCATGGATATCCGCAAACGGATCTACAAGTATCCTAGACTCGGCCAAAAAGCGAAATTCGTGGCGATCCCTACAACTTCGGGTACCGGTTCGGAAGTGACTTCGTTCGCGGTTATTACCGACAAAGTGCTCGGCAACACGAAATACCCGCTCGCGGACTATGAGCTGACGCCTGACGTGGCAATCATCGATCCGGAGTTTGTATACAGCCTGCCTAAAACCGCCGTTGCGGATACCGGCATGGACGTTCTGACTCACGCAATCGAAGCTTATGTATCGGTGATGGCTAACGATTACACGGACGGCCTGGCCATTAAAGCGATCCAACTCGTGTTCCAGTACCTTGAAAAATCGGCTTTGACCGGCGACAAGCTTGCCCGCGAGAAAATGCATAATGCATCGACTCTGGCCGGCATGGCCTTCGCGAATGCCTTCCTGGGCATCAACCACAGCTTGGCTCACAAATGGGGCGGCCAGTATCATACCGCTCACGGACGTACGAACGCCATCTTGATGCCGCACGTCATCCGCTACAATGCGAAAAAACCGACGAAATTTGCGGCTTGGCCTAAATACACCCACTTTGTGGCTGACGAAAGATATGCCGAGATCGCCCGTATCCTCGGCCTGCCTGCCCGTACGACCGAAGAAGGGGTGAACAGCCTCATTCAGGCGATCCGCGATCTTAACAAAAAACTCGGCATCGAAGAATCGTTCCAGCAGCTCGGCATCGATCCTGCCGATTTTGAAAGCCGCGTGGATTACCTGGCGGACCGCGCATTTGAAGACCAATGTACAACAGCGAATCCGAAACTGCCGCTCGTAACGGAGCTTGCCGAGGTATACCGGAACGCTTTCTACGGACGTTTTGACCGCTAAGATACGCAGGGCAGCATTGAAAGGTACGAACAATTGGACTCGTTCTAATCGTTCGAAAAAAGCGAGCAGTCCCCCTTTGGGGGTGGCTGCTCCTTTTCATTTCTTCCTGTATGCGAATTCGTCCGGACGCAAAAGGAAGTGAAAATCAATCGCCGCTTCGAATCGAAAATAGGGTCGTAAGAACTATATTATGAAAACGAATGTAATTGGAATGAGGTAAAATGTTACATAATGTCGAACTTTTTTCATGGATTTGGTAAATATCTGTACTTATATACGCATTTTGTGGTATAAATTAGTAGTGCGGTCACTGATTCATATTGCAATAGAACCAGGACAATGGCTCTATGAAATTAAAAATCGGGCATATCTGCCGAAAGGCAGTGACGCAAAGCTACAGGGGCTAAAGTGAATTTTCGCTATGCCAGCCAGTTGCCGAGTGAAGTGAATTTCACTGAAGAGAACAAAAGTAACTCTGCTTCCGGCAAAGGCAGGGTTGCTTTTTTTTAATGTCAAAAAGTGTAAGATTCATTTATACTTGGCTTATATATGACGCAGGAACGCTACTATCCATGAGAAGGATGTCGTAGTCGTTTCTACTTGAATAATGGCATGTAGCTACGTACAACAACATAAAAGGATCGATGGACATGCAACTAGTAAAAAATCAAAAGGCAAGTGTAAAAGATTGGAAGTCATATGTAAACCAATTAAGCGAGAGCACCTTTTTAAAAGGGAATGCCGAAAAAAGGGGAGTCTCCCTTCATCAAGAGTTCATCTTTCCTTTACCCGAAAACCTGGAGAGAAAGGTTCAAGAAGCGTGCAGGATCAGAGGCATTGAGGTTCATGCTCTTCTGTATTCTGCCTGGGGCATATTGATTGCCAGATACTTGCGTTCAGAAGAGGCCGCACTCGCAATCATCAACGCTTCCGACAGTACATACCCGTTAATCGTACGGTGCGAAGGGAAGACCGCGCTGAATGCGGTTGTACAGAAGATGAACGACGAGGCATCCCAAAACGAGCTTGAAGCCATTCGTTTAGAAGAACTCTCAAGTTTGCTCAATCTTGAAGGCGAGGCCCCCGTATGCAATATCGCATTTCTCAAAGGAGATGCTGTAACGAAGGAAAATCTGCAAAACAGATTCGATATTATGGCGGCTTATCAAGAGCGGCATTTGAAATTCACCTATAAGGACGGCCTCTTTTCGACCGGATTTATCCGTCGGATGGCGCAACACCTAACCCATATCGTGAACGAGTGGCTGGTCGATCCGCAGCAGCCGGTAGAAACCATCTGTCTTCTCTCCGAAGAAGAACGGCAGCAGCTTGAAGAATGGAATCGAACCGACGCCACGTTTGATTCCGAACGAACGATTCACGAACTGGTGGAAGAACAAGCACGGAAGAGACCGGACCGTACAGCTATCGTATATCAAAATGAATCGCTAAGTTACCGGGAACTGAACGATAAAGCCAGCCTCCTGGCGGCCGAATTGATCCGAAAAGGCGCTGGTCCGGAACAAATTGTCGGTATCATCGCTCCACCCTCACTGGAAATGATTGTTGGCCTGCTGGCGATCCTGAAGACGGGAGCGGCTTACTTGCCGATCGATCCGGCTTATCCGGCCGAGCGCATTTCTTACATGCTTAAAGACAGCGATTCGAGGCTGTGCTTACTCGTACCGGGTGTCGAACTGGATCGTCGGGTTCAATATGCCGGTGAATTCGTCAATGCCTCCGTTGCGGCAACCCATGAATGGAGTAACGAAACTTCTCTTGGCTTTTCCCATGCAGGGTCCGATAATTTAGCTTATGTCATTTATACTTCCGGATCTACGGGCAGGCCGAAAGGCGTTATGGTCGAGCATCGTTCGCTCGTTAACCTGTGTACCTGGCATATCCATGAATTTGGCGTAACCGAGAAGGACAAAGCGATTAAATATGCGGGCTTCGGATTTGACGCTTCCGTATGGGAAATATTCCCGTACTTGATGGCTGGCGCGGAAATTCATGTAATACCGGATACATTGCGGCTCGACGCGAATCAACTGCAACGCCATTTTAAGGAAAACGGCATCACGATCGGGTTCCTGCCGACGCAGTTCTGCGAGCAGTTTATGTCCTGGGACAATCCGACATTGCGTATTTTGCTCACAGGCGGGGATAAACTCAAATCATACCGGAAGCAAAATTACACATTGTACAATTGCTACGGGCCGACGGAAAACACGGTGGTAACGACAGTCTATCCCGTCACGGAACTGTCGGAGAACATCCCGATCGGGTACCCTATAGCCAACTCCCGGATTTACATCGTTGACGCTTACGGGCATCCGCAGCCGATAGGCATACCCGGCGAGCTATGCGTGGCCGGCGCAGGACTTGCAAGGGGGTATTTAAACCAGCCCGAGCTGACCCGTGAAAAATTTGCAGCCAGCCCGCTCGCCGGGGGTGAACGAATGTACCGGACAGGCGATTTGGCGAGGTGGACGGAGCAAGGGACCATCGAGTTTTTGGGGCGAATCGACCACCAAGTGAAAATCAGGGGCTTTCGAATCGAAATCGGAGAGATCGAACACCGATTAATGCAGATTGAAGGAGTTTCCGATACCATAGTCATCGATTTGGAAGATGCTTCCGGATCGAAATATTTATGCGGATACTTCGTGGCGGATCGGGAGATTCCATACGACGATGTTGCGGCTTTTTTAGCCGAACGGTTACCGGATTACATGGTACCGGCTAAGCTTGTGCAATTGAACGAAATGCCTTTAACCTCTAACGGGAAAATAGATCGCAGGGCTCTGCCGTTACCGTCCGTTCATCAGGGCCGGGAAGAGAATTACGTCGCCCCCGAAGGGGAAACCGAAGAGGCTGTCGCTGCATTCTGGCAGGAGGTGCTTGGGACAGAACGGGTCGGCGCTTGCGAATCGTTTTTCATGACGGGGGGAGATTCCCTGAAAGCCGCTGTTCTTCAGGTCAAATTGGAACGCCGCTTTGGCGTGCGGATTCCGGTCCCGGTCCTGTTTGAACGGCCAACCGTCCGCGAGCAGGCAGAGTGGATTCTTCAAGGCAAGAAGAATAATTCAGAGGATGAAAATGAAGCGGTCCCGGTTCAAGCAACCCTTCCTCCCATCCAAAAAGCCAAACGAGACGGCGTATACCCGCTATCCTCGGCACAGCGCCGCCTCTACTTTATTGAGCAGATGGAGCAGGTGGGAACCGCTTATAATGCGCCTTTCACGATGCGGATCGAAGGAAATGTGAATACGGAACGGCTTGAGCGGGCATTCCGGGAAATGATTGCCAGGCATGATGCGTTTCGAACTTCATTCCATTGGGATAAAGACAAGGTTGTACAGCGTGTCCGCAGCGCTGACGCTGTATCGTTCCAACTGCATAAAAGGGCGGTTTCTGAAAGTCGTATCAACGAAGAAATAGGCTCCCTGATCCAACCCTTTGATTTAACCAAGGCGCCTTTGATGCGGGCGTATCTTGTCGAGTGCGAGTCGGACGGCCGTACCGTGCTTTTGGTTGATTTTCACCATATCGTTGTGGACGGAGTCTCTGCAAATATTTTCTTTGAGGAATTATCGAAGCTTTATCACGGCGAGGCACTCCCGGAGCTGCCTGTCGGATTTGCGGATTTCGCTGTTTGGCAGAATGAAACCGGCAGCCGTATGCGTTTTGGGGAGCCGGAACAGTACTGGAAACAAACGCTTGCGGGAGAATTGCCGGTCCTGCAGCTTCCGATATCGAAGGTTCGACCGCCGAAGCAAAGTTATGATGGCGATACCGTGACTTTAGAGCTTGACGCCTTATTGACGGGCAGGCTTAAGCGATTTGCGGCAAACACGGGAACAACGACATACATGGTGCTCTTCGCCGCTTATCATGCCCTTCTTTTCCGGTACACGAACCAGGAAGACATGATCACGGGGGTTCCGCTTGCAGGAAGAATGCGGGAAGAGATACAGGCTTCCATCGGCATGTTCGTGAACACGATGCCGGTGCGCTGCTATCCGGAGAAGAGCAAGACGTTCGCTTCGTTTTTACAAGAAGTCAAAACGGTTTTGTTCAACACCTTCGAGTATCAGGATTATGACTTGGAAGAACTGGTTCGCTCGCTCAATATCCCGCGCGACCCGAGCCGCAATTTATTGTTCGACACGCTGTTCGTCATGCAAAATACGGGGAAACTGGAGTTGAAGCTCGAGGGCTCGAAAGTGGATTTGTTCCCTTATATCCACCCGATATCGAAATACGATTTGATGGTTGACATCACGGAAGAAGAGTCGGCCGTTCGCATCCACTTGCAATATTGCACCGAATTATTTGACAGGGCGGATATTGAAGTTTTCGGGGAACGTTTCGTTCGGCTGCTTTCCGATGCAACCGGCAACCCGGACAAATCGATCAGCGAGCTTTCCATGATGAGCGAGAGCGATTTTGACCATGTCGTTAACCGACTGAACCAGACGGAATCATCATACCGGATGGACATGACGATCCATGGCCTCTTCGAAGAACAGGTCGAGCGGACGCCGGACAAGGATGCCCTCGTGTTCGGAGAGAGGTCCATGACCTATCGCGAGCTCAACGAACGGGCTAACCGATTGGCTCATACGCTCCGAAGCAAAGGCGTAACCTCGGACCAGGTGGTCGGGCTCATGGCCGGGCGCTCTTTCGAGATGATTATCGGGCTGCTGGCCATTCTGAAAGCTGGCGGAGCCTATGTCCCGATTGACCCGGAATATCCGGAGGAACGTATCGTTTATATGCTGGAAAACAGCAATACCAAACTGCTTCTTACCCAAGGCGAGCAATCCGGGAAAGTTGCATTTTCCGGCGAAACGCTGCTGATTGACCGGGATGAGGCATACAGCGAACGCTCTTCGAATTTGCCAAACGCGAACAAACCGGAAGACCTTCTTTATGTGATTTACACGTCAGGGACAACGGGTAAGCCGAAGGGTGTCATGATCGAGCATCGGAATATCGTCAACCTGCTCCATCACGTGTATAACCATACAAACGTTGATTACGGCGGTAATGTGCTTCAATTCACGACGATCAGTTTCGATGTTTGCTCGCAAGAGATATGGTCGACGCTTGCTTCCGGCGGAACCCTGCATCTCATCACGAACGAACTTCGGATGAGCGTGGGGGATCTTCTTTCCTTTATCGAGGAACGAAACATCGAGATCTTATTCATGCCGGTGTCATTCCTCAAGTTCATTTTGAACGAAAAAGAGTACGCCGACCGATTCCCTTCTTCGGTGAAGCATGTGATTACAGCCGGCGAGCAGCTGATCGTTCCGGAGAAGTTCAGGACTCATCTTCAGCGCTACGGCGTCTTTTTGCATAATCATTACGGCCCGTCGGAAACTCATGTCGTCACGGCCCATACCATCGATCCGAACGGTATAATTCCTGAGCTGCCGCCGATCGGAAAACCGATTGCCAATACGCAAATTTACATTTTGAACGATTCTTTGCACCCGCAGCCGGCCGGCGTTGCCGGAGAACTCCACATTGCGGGGCATAATGTCGGTCGGGGGTATTACAACAATGAGGAGATGACGAGGGAACGCTACTTGCCGAATCCGTTTGCCCCGGGTGAACGAATGTATAAAACGGGAGATTTGGCGAGGTGGACTCCCGAGGGAACGATAGAGTTTCTGGGCCGGTTAGACCATCAAGTAAAAATTCGCGGTTTTCGGATTGAGCTTGGAGAGGTCGAAAACTGTCTCCTGAACCATCCGAACGTGACGGAAACGATTGTTATCGCCAAGGATGACGACAAGGGCGGCAAATATTTGTGTTCTTATTTCGTGGCCGAAAGGGAACTGACGGTCAGCGAGCTGCGGGAACATATCGGAAGGGAATTGCCTGACTATATGATTCCGTCCTATTTCGTGCAATTGGCGAACATGCCTCTTACGCCCAATGGAAAAATCGACAGAAAGGCACTGCCGGAACCGGATAGGGTTGAAAGCCGGAGCGTATCGTTCGTTGCCCCGTCCACGGATAATGAGCTGGCCGTCGCTGAAGTCTGGCAAGAAGTTCTTCAACTCGACCGGGTTGGGGTCCATGACAATTTCTTTGAGGTTGGAGGCCATTCCCTAAAGGCGACCATAGTCGTAGCAAGGCTTCAGAAACAGTTCGAGATTCGGATGAACGATATTTTCGCATACCAGACTCTCGGAGACTTGGCGGCGCACATCAGGCCGAGGTCCAATCACCTGAAAACGCTGCTGGAGAAGGTCAAGCAGTCTCGGCAATTGTCGGAGCATATCGATTTTTCAGCGGAAAAAGATGAGTACATGAAGCGTTTGGGCGATTACGAGGAGACGGATTTCAAGGCGATCAACGGTTACGGCGAAGTGTTGTTGACGGGAGCAACGGGTTATTTGGGCGCTCATTTACTGTCCGAAGCCATGACGCTGAAGGATTGGAACGTGCACGCCATCGTTAGGGCTGGATCCGACGGCTCGGCATACGAAAGACTCCGCGGGAAGTGTGAATTCTATTTTGGATCCGATTGGTTTGAGCGGCATAAAAATCGAATTTTCGTTTATGCCGGCGATCTGACCCAGGAGAATCTCGGCTTGTCGGATGCCTGCTATCAAGAGCTTGCCGACAAGACGGATGCCGTCTTCCACGCAGCTGCAAACGTCAAGCATTATGGCAGTTACGAGGATTTCGAACTTCAGAACGTAACCGCTACGGCTTATCTTCTCGATTTTGCGGCATCAGGCAAAAAGAAGGATATGCACCACATGTCCACGCTCGGCGTCGCGACGGGGGTTGTTGAAGGGAAAGGGCAAGTTTGCTTTACCGAATATGATCTTGATGTCGGACAGCAGTTCGAAAACTATTATGCCAAGACCAAGTTCGAGGCGGAGCGGCTCGTGATGGACGCGCGAGTAAAAGGAATCGCCACGAATATTTATCGGCTGGGCAATATCGTGTTCCATTCGGAAACGGGCCGCTTTCAGGAGAACATTGCCGACAATGCTTTCTATACAACGATAAAGTCATTCCTGGAGCTGGGTACGGCACCCATAGACGATCAGGCCATCGATTTTTCATTTGTGGATTATATCAGCAGGGCGGCGATATTGCTTGCGGATTGCCGGGCATTGAGAAACGAGGTTTTCCACCTGGCGAATCCTCACGATACGGTTGTGGGGAAAGTTTTGCAGGACAATTCGCTGGATCTTCCGGTTCGATTGGTACCTTTCGAGGAATTTGTAGACTATCTTTATCTGCACTATGAAGATGACTTTTTGAAAGAAGCCATTCAAAACATCATGCTGCATTACGGGTGGATGGAAGAAACTGCCCTGTCGACCATGTTCGACATTCACTCATCGAAGACCGACTTTGTCCTATCGAAACTCGGTTTCGAGTGGCCCAAGTTAGACCGGGTAAAAATAGAGAGAATGTTTGAATTTTGCAAGGAAGTCGGATATTTATAATTTTTGAACAAATTTAAAATTCGACATTATAATTCAAATTCGACATAATTCTTCAAATTATGACAAATAATTCTTTACAAAACCCGCAATTTTGTTTACTCTTTTCTATAGAGACTATCAATCTACCAAACAACGGAGGTTAAGACATGTATACGATCAATTATGATGCGTCAATGAATCGAATCATCGTCAAGGTAAACGAAATCACAAAGGAGAACGTGCAGCAATACATCGACGATTACACCAAAGTACTCGAAAAGGTGAAACCCGGATTTACCGGCCTGACCGATTTGAGCGAAGGGAAATTGTTCACTCCGGATGTTGCGGCAGACTTAGGCCCGCTCGGTGAGCTTTCCGTACAGAAGGGCTTATCGAAATGGGCATACTACACCGGTTCGGCCATTTCCAAACTCCAGATGAGACGGATGTTCGGCGAGGTAGTTGAATCTTTCGAAAAAATGGAAGAGGCGGAATCATACCTTAGAGGTTAATCCCATCAAAACGCGCCCGTTGTACTTGCATCGGGCGCATTTCTGTAAATCAGTCCCGTTCCGATCATAAGGCGGAAGCGGTTCTCTTAAAGTGCGTGTTCAAAAAGTCGAGTTTGAGCACCGAGAAGGTTGGATGAAGCTAGGGAGTGAGGAAGGGAGCGTAGGCAGAACCTACGCGAGCATGCTTACGATGTATGTTTCCCGCGGAAACATTTGAGCTGAATTCAAGATTCGGTGTCGATTCCATTTCCTGCTTCACTTCGTGATCAAAAGTTGACTTTTTGAACTACCTCTAAAAAGGCAGGTGTAGAAATAACCTCGATGAATTACTACAACGAGAACAAACAGTTACCATACAAATCGATTGGACTAAGAAGCGCCGCGATGTTTACCGGGGCGGTCGCCATCATCAATCTGCTTTGCTTTTTGATCGGCCTTCCGGTATGGGCCGGTTTCGTCATCAGTCTTGCGTTGGCCGTACTTTCCGGGTATTTTATCTCATTTTGGCTTTTAAAAAGGATTGCCGATCAGTCTGAAAAAGACTTGCACCAATTGGCATCCTACATTAAACGGGCTGTAAGCGGCGATTTGCAAGAGGATGAAATACAGCTGTCCGGCGACGGAGTTCTGAAGGACATGTTCCAGAGCTTTCAACAAATTTCCGTACAGTACAAGGAACTTTCCGATCAGGTAGATAAGCATATCGATCATCTTTTGGAAACCGGCGATACGGTTAAAATGAGCGCGGACATGGGTTATTACGTGAGCGACATGATAAAAGAGTCCACCCTTGGCGTATCGGCGGAATCCGAACAACAGGCGGAAATGATTCGGATAAGCTCGCGAACGCTTGAAGACGTAACCAATGCCATTCAACATATAGCGGAAAGTGCCGATGAAGCAGCGACCGCAGCCAACGAATCCTCATCGAAAACGGCCGATGGGCAGCATGCCATCCGGAGCGCGATGGAGCGGATGGATTCCATAAGCGAAACCGTCGGTTCCCTGGTGAAGAAAATCAACAATCTTCGGGAAAGCTCGAAGGAGATTCGCTCCTTTATTACGATTATTACGGAAATTGCCGAGCAAACCCATTTGCTTGCACTGAATGCAGCGATCGAAGCTTCGCGCGTAGGCGATGAAGGTAAAGGATTTTCCGTGATTGCCGGCGAAGTTCGGAAATTGGCGGAACAGTCTGCCGAATCCGCGAAACAGGTGGCTCGCGTCATCTCGGTCATTCAGATAGAAACCGAAGAGACGGTAGCATCTTCCGAACAGGTTGCCCGGGAAGTAGCCGGAGGACTTAAAGCCGTGAATGATGCCGGCAACTCGTTCGAATTCATTCAGCTTTCCATCGGAGAAGTGGCAGGGCAAATGCAGGATGTTTCCTCCGCGGTCGAAGAGATTGCGGCCAGCTCCGAGCAGCTGACCGACGGAATGCGAAAAACAGAGGACATCGCCGACAAGACCCTGAAGGAAATGAAAAACGTGACCCAAGCGGTCGAGGAGCATCATTCAACGATGAAACAAATCATGGATGCATCGGAATTGCTGAGCAATCTTTCGAGTGAACTTAGGAGCGTCATGGAGCGTTTCAATGATCTTCGCGATGATCATCCTGCATAATTTCTTCATTAAATATCCGCTCAATTTGAAGAATCAGCACGTGACAAATATCACATAGAAGTGATGTTTGTCACAGCTGTTTTCAGAAAAAGGAACTACAATAAATATGTAAAAACAATCTCAGATAATAATTCTTACAGCTTCACCAGCGAGAGCCACAGCTGGAGGTAAGCACACCAAAGATTGTGAAATGTGTCACATTTATTGATCTGGGATGGCGGACATGAACACCGGAAGACACCGGGTTCGTGCCTCAGCAACAGAACAAAAATGGAGGGATCAAAGAGATGTCGGTGATTGAAAAAGAAATGAACAAACAATCGGGTTGGAGAGGCTTTAAAACAGGGAAATGGGCTAGAGCCGTAGACGTCAATGATTTTATCGCTTTGAATATTGATCCGTATTACGGTTCGGATGACTTTTTGGCCGGTCCTACCGCTAATACGAAAGCTTTGTGGGATATCGTATCCGATCTGACCAAGAAAGAACGCGAAGCTGGCGGCGTGCTGGACGTGGACGTTAACACACCATCAACCATCGTTTCCCACAAACCGGGATACCTGGATAAAGAGAAGGAGCAAGTCGTCGGCGTACAAACCGATGAACCGTTCAAGCGTTCCATTCAGCCGTTTGGCGGCATCCGGATGATGATCGATGCTTGCAACGCTTACGGATTTGAGCTTCCTCAAGGTATCGTTGACATGTTTACCCACATTCGCAAAACACATAACCAGGGTGTTTTCGACGCTTATACCTCCGAGATGAGAGCAGCCCGCCGGGCAGGCATCATCACCGGTTTGCCTGATGCTTACGGCCGCGGCCGCATCATCGGCGATTACCGCCGGGTATCCTTGTACGGCATCGATTTCCTGATTAAAGATAAAATGAAAGAGCTCGACAGCCTGGAAGTGGACGTAATCGACGAAGACGTAATCCGTCTGCGCGAAGAGCTGTCGGAACAAATCCGCGCACTCAAGGAACTGAAACAAATGGCGGAAATGCATGGCTTTGATATCTCGAAGCCTGCTGCAACGGCGAAAGAAGCATTCCAGTGGCTGTATTTCGGTTACCTGGCTGCCATTAAAGAACAGAACGGTGCCGCTATGTCCCTGGGCCGCGTATCTTCTTTCCTCGACATCTACATTCAGCGCGATTTGGAGGAAGGAACGCTGACGGAAGAAACGGCACAGGAACTGGTCGACCATTTCGTCATGAAGCTTCGGATCGTGAAATTCCTCCGGACGCCGGACTACAACGAATTGTTCAGCGGAGACCCTACCTGGGTAACGGAGTCGATCGGCGGCATGTCGAACAACGGGGAAACCCGCGTAACGAAAAACAGTTTCCGCTTCCTGCATACCTTGTACAACCTGGGACCTGCACCGGAGCCAAACCTGACTGTATTGTGGTCGGAAAAGCTGCCTGAAGGCTTTAAGAAATTCTGCGCAAAAGTATCGATCGAAACAAGCTCCATCCAGTATGAAAACGATGATCTGATGCGTCCGATCTATGGCGACGACTATGGTATCGCCTGCTGCGTATCGGCCATGAGAATCGGTAAGCAAATGCAGTTCTTCGGAGCGCGTGCGAACCTGGCCAAAGCTCTTCTGTATGCGATCAACGGCGGACGCGACGAAAAATCGGGCGCTCAGGTTGGACCTGAATATCCTGCGATCACAGCGGAAACTTTGGAATACGACGAAGTGATGAAACGCTTCAAGCCGATGATGGAGTGGTTGGCTAAGCTTTACATGAACACACTCAATGTGATTCACTATATGCATGACAAATATTCTTACGAACGGATCGAAATGGCGCTTCATGACCGCGACATCCTGCGCACCATGGCTTGCGGCATCGCCGGTTTGTCGGTAGCGGCGGACTCCCTGAGCGCGATCAAGTACGCCAAAGTCAAACCGATCCGCAACGAGGAAGGCATCGCCGTTGATTTTGAGATCGAGGGAGAATTCCCTTGCTACGGCAACAACGATGACCGCGTCGACAGCATTGCGGTTGAACTGGTTGAAACGTTCATGAGCATGATCCGCAAGCATAAAGCATACCGCAACGCTTTGCCTACCCAATCGATTCTGACCATTACCTCAAACGTGGTATACGGTAAGAAAACGGGTACGACTCCGGACGGACGCAAAGCGGGCGAACCGTTTGCCCCAGGTGCGAACCCAATGCACGGCCGCGACAAAAAAGGCGCGCTGGCATCCCTGAGTTCGGTAGCGAAACTGCCTTACGAGGACAGCTTGGACGGCATCTCGAACACATTCTCGATCGTGCCTAAGGCGCTCGGCAAAGAGAAGGATATCCGTGAAAACAACCTGGTATCGATGATGGACGGATATTTCGGCAGCAAGGCCCATCACCTGAACGTCAACGTATTTGACCGCGAGCAATTGATGGACGCCATGGAGCATCCGGAAAACTATCCGCAGCTTACGATCCGCGTATCCGGATATGCCGTCAACTTCATCAAATTGACCCGCGAGCAGCAGCTTGATGTCATCAACCGCACATTCCACGGTTCGATGTAATCAGCTAGGGTAATGGATCTTAATAACAACGTCCGGCTTTCGACTGAAACAAAGCGGATACGGAAAGGATGACATCATATGATTAAAGGCCATGTACATTCGCTTGAAACGTTTGGTACGGTGGACGGTCCGGGTATCCGCTTTGTCCTCTTCATGCAAGGATGCTTGTTGAAGTGCCAGTATTGCCACAACCCGGATACCTGGGGACTGAACGAGGGGCAGGAGATGACGGTGGCGGAGGTTCTGGCTGAAATCGAGCCTTATCTTCCCTACTATCGTTCCTCCGGCGGCGGCCTGACCGTTTCGGGAGGAGAACCGACGCTGCAGTTTCCGTTCGTGACCCAAGTATTCCAGGAAGCCAAGCGGCGCTGGAACCTTCATACCACGCTCGACAGCAACGGCTACAACGAGCCGGATAAAATCCGGGAGCTCCTGGAAAACACCGATTTGGTGCTGCTTGACCTGAAGCATATCAACGACGAGAAGCATATCAAACTGACAGGGAAATCCAATGAGCGCACGCTGAAAATGGCACGCTGGCTGTCCGACAATGGACGAAAAATGTGGATCCGTCACGTGTATGTCCCCGGCATTCACGAAGAAGAGGAAGACCTGCTCAATCTGGGCCGCTTCATCGGCACCTTGAGTGGAGTGGAGAAGTTCGAAATTCTTCCTTACCACCAGATGGGCGTATATAAATGGGAGGCTTTGGGCAAAACCTATCCTTTGGAAGGGGTTCCTTCCCCGACCGAGGCTGAAGTGGAGCGTGCCTACCGTTTGATCGAGGAAGGAAGACGACAAGCCCAGACGGTTTGATGCGATAAAACGAAACATCATATGAAAAGTATTTTAACAACAACCTTGCCTGATATGGCAGGGTTGTTTATTTTTATTAGAGGATTTTATCCCTAGCCAAGAAAATTGTCGGTCTTACCGAAATTGAAATCGCTTTCTATAATGAAAATATAACACCAATAAATATTGGGAGGGTCAAAAATAACATGAAGAAGAAAAGCCTTGCCTTGTTAATGTCATTGCTTTTTGTCACCTCGGCCATCATGTCCGGCTGCGGGGGAGGGAAGACGGCCGAAAAGCCCGAGACCGGAACGCCGGAGACTCCGGCTGCCAAGAACGAGCCTTTTGAAATGACGATCCGTCATACGCAGGTCGGGGACGCCAAGAAATTCAGACTTGCCCTGTTGGAAGACGTCGTGAAGAAGACCGAAGCCGCCGTACCGGGGCTTAAGCTCAATCTGGATGCCGTAGACTCCGAAGTGAACCGCAAGGAGAAGCTGAGAGGCGAGATGGCTTCAGGAAAGCCGCCGGAAATCTTCGACGTGTTCGGCAGCCCCGATGCCGGAGTTTATGCCAAAGAAGGCCTAATGCTGGACTTGACCCCCATCATTGAAGAGCTCGGCATAAAAGATAAATTTACGCTGCTTGATCCGTTCACCCATGACGGCAAAGTTTACGGCCTGCCGATCGGCGGTTCCATCGAGGGTATTTTCTACAATAAAGAATACTTCAAGCAAAAAGGACTGGAAATTCCAAAAACGATTGCAGACCTGGAGAAAGTGGCTGAAGCGATCAAGGCCGACGGCAAAATCCCGTTTGCCCAATCCTCCAAGGACGCCTGGATACCGCTGATGACGACAAACAACCTGTGGTCGTATTATGCAGGGCCTGAATTTACGTACGGTTTCAAAACCGGGGAAAGCAAATGGACCGACCCCAAAGTGGTGGAAGGCGTGAAGAAACACCAGGAATGGGTCGAAAAAGGCTACTACAAAAAAGGGGAGCTCGGCTTCGAGTATGCGGACATGAGAAACCAGATCATTTCCGGCGAAGCGATCATGATGATGGACGGTTCCTGGGCCAACACGGTGTTCAGGGATCCTGAACAAGCCGGAGACATGGTAGGAAAAATCGGATTCTTCAACCTTCCACCGGTGAATGAAGGAGATCCTGTCGTAGTGATGCAGGATGCGAACAACGGTTACGGCTTCTCCGCTTCCATCAAGGACGATCCCCGCAAGATGGAGGCGGTGAAGGAGTTTATCAAGAACATGTGGACCGACGAAATGCAGCTTCGCGGCTTGAAAGAAGACGGCGTACTTCCGTCCATGAAGATGGACGTGAACACGATGAACTCCACGTCCGACGAGCCGATCATGCAGGACATCTTTAAAGCCGTCAGCGAGATCGACAAACCGTATCCGGCATTCGACGCTCTGGTGCAGGCCCAGGTCAACACGGCGCTGAGCCTTGGCATCCAGCAGGTCATCGGCGGGGAAATCGATGCGGCGAAGATGCTTGAGAACGTGCAGAACGTGCAAGAGGCGGCAAACGCGGAAGAAAAGTAAACAGATAGAAGTTTAGATGAGGAGGGCGCCACCCGCTTGGAACATGGGGGTGCCCTTTCGTCTAGGCGATAGGACACATACTACGGAGGTTACCATGAACAAAGCGCTGAGAAACCCGCTCACCTACATCCTGTTTGTTCTGCCGGCCTTGATCCTTTTCCTGGCTTTCTTTATATATCCCATTTACACCGCGATTGATAACAGTTTTACGAGCTGGAACGGGATATCCAAGGACGTGGAGTATATCGGTTTCGATAACTACGCAAAGGCCGTACAGGATGCTGCCTTTTGGAAATCGGTACGCAACAATTTGTATTTCATTTTGTTTTCCTGTTTCATTCAGGTTCCGATCATCGTATTGTTCTCTCTTCTGATCGCTAACGTCAAGAAATTGAAGGGACTGTACAAGACGGCGGTATTTGCCCCGTCCATCATGTCCACGGCCGTTATCGGCATATTGTGGGGGTTTATCTATAATCCCGATTTTGGATTGATGAATCAAATCCTTGGCCTGTTCGGGGTTGAACCGATTTATTGGTTGTCCGATAAAAAATGGGCGATGATTTCAATTTTGATAACAAACGCTTGGCAGTGGACCGGGTTTTACATCGTCATGGTCCTGGCCGCGATTATTTCCATACCGAAGGAACTGGACGAAGCGGCCGCGATCGACGGCGCAACCGGATTCCAGCGGGCCCGGAAAATTACGATGCCGCTCATCATGCCCGTCGTTTCCGTGGTCATTATGCTCTCGATTGCGGGTGCCATGAAAGCGGCGGATATCGTGCTGGTCATGACCAAGGGCGGGCCGGCCGGTTCTACGGACGTGATGGCAACGTACATGATCCGTTATGCGATCACCAGCTTCCAGCACGGCTTCGGCAACTCCATCGCCGTTTTGATTTTTGTCTTCACGATGGTTGTGACCGTCGCTTACCAATTTTTGATCGCGAGACGAAACGAAAGGATTGAATACTGATGAGAGCAGTCAAGAAGTTGATTCCGCATATTTTTCTGATGGCCTACTTGCTCGTCATTTTATATCCGTTTCTGTTCGTCTTGTTCTCTTCCGTCAAAACGGACAACAAGGCCATAGCTACCAATCCGTTCGGGCTGCCCGACACTTTCGTGTTCGATAATTACGTAAATGCATGGGTCAACGCCAAAATCAGCACCTATTTTTTCAACAGCCTGTATATCGGTATTTTGGCTGCGTGCCTGTCCATACTGCTTGCGTCCATGCTGGCTTTCGCGGTTACGCGGATGAGATACAAGCGCATCAGCGCCATTCTTTTCCAACTGATTCTGATCGGGATGCTCATCCCGAACAACTCGCTGCTGCTCCCCATTTACGGCATGATGAAAAAAATGGACATTCTGAACACGCATATCGCACTTATTCTGCCTTATGTGGCCAATGCCATACCGTTCTCCGTCATCATTCTCGCCGCCTTTATGAGATCCCTGCCGGGGGAAATCGAGGAAGCGGCCGTCATGGACGGATTGAGGTCGGGGGGCTTGTTTGCTAGAATTATCTTACCTTTAATGGTTCCGGCTATCGTCACGGTGTTTATCGTAAACTTTTTGGGCAACTGGAACGAATTCCTGCTCGCGAACTATTTCTTGTCCAATGATGAACTAAGAACGCTTCCCGTCGGCATGGTCGGCTTCAGGGACGCTTACAATACGAACTATGCGCAGATGTCGGCGGGGATCGTATTCAGCGTCTTGCCGGTGCTGATCATTTACGCCATTCTTCAGGAGAAGATCATTGAAGGCGTGACGGCGGGCAGCGTTAAAGGATAACTTCGATGGAAACGGGAGAATGTCTATGAACCTTAGAAACAAGTTATTTACGGCCTTTTTGGGACTGATCATTATTCCGTTGCTTGTACTGGGTTTGTTCACATTCTTTGTCACGTATAACTCGATCGAAAAAAAATACAGCCAGCAGGCCGAATATTCGTTAAAGGCCATCAGCTACAGCATTCTTAACGTGTTTCAGGAAATGGAAAACGTGACGGATACAGGCATTGCTTCATCGGTTTTCACCACGGCGCTGAAAGCCGATGATCCCGATTCGCAGGATCTGGCTGACGGCAAGCAACTGAAGCTTAACGAAAGCCAGCGGAATTTTCGGAATTTATTATACAACCACCCGGCGATCAGCTACGCTTTTTTATACAACATGAACAAGAAATCGCCCCCGGTTCCCATCTTCACGAAGGAAGACTTCGGGGCATTGCCTTACAGCAAATTCAAGGAAAGCCATCTTTATCAGGAAGTGATTGAGCTGAACGGGGTGCCGAAATGGATTGCCCCTCACGAATATCCCGAATTAACGGGCATGGAACCCGTTTTTACGCAAATCCGTCTGGTGAAAAACATCGAGTCGCTGCGCAAAGAGGGGATCCTCGTCGTTCAGATCAAACGGCTGGAATTCGAGCGGATATTCCGCAACCTGACCCTGCCGAACAATTTGCAGGATACGTCATTTTTGCTCGTGAACGATGAAGGCCTGATCCTGTTCGATCCAAAGGATCAAAGCGACGGGAAAAACATGAGCGCTTTTATGGACCGGCAAATCGATTACGGATCGGATTATCAAAGCTTTAAATCGAAGTTTGACGGCGTGGAGAGCGTCGTATCCATCCATAAGCTGGAAGGCTATCCTTGGAGCATTATTTCCGTTACCAAGTGGCATTCCCTATCGCAAGAGGTTACGGCGTTCGCCAAATGGTTTATCGTTATTCTCGGCCTTTGCCTGGTGACTGCCGTTGCGTTCAATAAATTTTTTATGAACCGAATCACGGGTACGATCGGCGTCATCGTCCGTTTCATGCGCCGCGTCGAGGACGGCGACCTGAGCGCGAGAGTCGAAGAGAAGGGCGAGGACGAGCTGCTTTTATTGTCCAGAGGGTTTAACGACCTGATGGATCGCATCAACCGGCTGTTCGATCAAATACGGATGGAGCAGCGCCAAAAAACGGAAGCCCATATGCGGCTGCTGCAGGCCCAGATCAAACCGCATTTTCTGTTTAACACGCTGGAATCCATCAACGTGCTGGCCGTCCAGAACGAAGGCCGGAAGGTCAGCGAAATGGTCTACAGGCTTGCGAGCATTCTGCGGATCAGCATTCAGGAAAAGGAAGAAATCACGCTGGAAGAAGAAATCAAATATTTAAAAAGTTATCTTGAAATCCAAAAATTCCGGTTCGAAGACCTGTTCGATTACGAGATTGACGTTCCGAAGGAACTGCTGACCTGCCGGATTCTGAAGCTGACCCTGCAGCCTCTTGTCGAGAACAGCATTCAGCATGGGTTCGAAGGGATCGATTACAAGGGCATGCTGCGGATCAAGGCATGGAGCGAGCGCGGAAATCTGATCGTGCATGTGGAGGATAACGGTCATGGGATGAGCCCGGAGCAATTGTCGCTATTTGAATATATGGTTCCCGAGGAGAAGGAAGCGCGGCGGCCCGGCGAAGAAAACCTGAAGGTTAACCATGAACGGAGGGGACTCGGACTCCGCAGCGTCGCGGACCGGATACGGATTCAATACGGAGATTATTACGGCTTGTTCATATGCTCCAACCAGCCTGGCGGTACCGTTATTCATTGCGTCATACCCAATCACGAAAGGGAGTGAAGGACAGAAAATGCTTAAGGTATTGTTAGTTGATGATGAAGCCCCTATTCTCAATAACTTGAACAAAGTCATTCCCTGGGAGAAGCTCGGGATGAGAGTTGTCGGGCTGGCCCGCAGCGGGACGGAGGCGCTTAAAATATCGGAAGAACATGATCCCGATCTGGTTCTTTGCGACATTCGCATGCCGGTCATGGACGGATTGACGTTTATTACCCGATTGAGAGAGAATGGAAGCGATGCCGAAATTTTTTTGCTTACCGGTTACCAGGAATTTGAATACGCTCGGGAAGCCATCAAGCTGCGTGTAAAGGACTACATCAGCAAACCGATACATTATGGGGAACTGGAAGAGCGGATTCTGGAGATTGGCGAGGAAATTCGGAAGAAACGGGTAAAGGATAAGTATTTCAGCACGGTCTCCTTGATTGAAAGCGACCCTGACCCGGAATCGGTAAAAAAGGCCCCGGATCAGCTGATGACCTCCGCCCTGGATTACATCAACACCCACCTGGGGTCCGATCTTGGCATCGAACAGCTTTCGGATTACCTTGGCATCAGCTCCAGCTATTTTTGCCTGCTGTTCAAAAACCATGTCGGCATCACCTTTGTCGAGTATTTGACCAAACAGCGGATGGAAGCGGCCAAATTCCTTCTCCTACACAGCGACAAAAATATTGCGCAGATCGGCGCTTTTGTCGGTTATCACGAACGCCGTTATTTTACCAAGGTGTTTCAAAAGGCGACGGGAATGACGCCTTCCGAGTTTCGAGAGGCTTGCGGCAGTACTGCGGCGCAATAAGCCGCTTTCATTTATAGTCTACTAATAACAAGAAGGTAGGTTTTCATTATGGAATGGAAGGTATCCGGTTTAACGCTTCAGCAAAAGGTCGGGCAAATGTTCATTTGCGGATTCGACGCCTTGACTCCCAATGATCATGCCAGAACCTTGATCGAGGAACATAAGGTTGGCGGCATCGTGTATTTCCGCCGTAATGTTCAGCAGCTGTCCCAGCTCGCCGAGCTTTCCGCTTCGCTGCAGGCTATGGCCGCTTCGGGCGGCCAGCTTCCACTGATTATTTCCATAGACCAGGAAGGCGGGATGGTAGCCCGAATCGATCATGAAGGCATAAGCCGAATTCCCGGCAATATGGCGCTGGGTGCGACCGGGAGCGAGGAATACAGCTATCAGGTCGCCAGAATTGGCGGGCAAGAGCTTCGTGCGCTCGGGATCAACATGAACTTTGCCCCTTGCCTCGATGTCAACAATAATCCGCTGAACCCCGTGATCGGCGTTCGCTCTTTCGGGGAAGATCCGAAGGCGGTAGCGGGGCTTGGTTCGGCCGCGATCAAGGGGTATCAGGAAGAAGGCGTCTCGGCAACCGCAAAGCATTTTCCGGGACACGGGGATACGAGCGTCGATTCCCACCTCGGCTTGGCCTCCGTACCGCATGACCGAGCGCGCTTGGAGCAGGTTGAGCTGTACCCGTTCAAGCGGGCCATCGAAAGCGGTGTGGATGCCATTATGACGGCCCACATCGCCTTCCCGGCTTTTGAACCGGGCGGAATTCCGGCAACGTTATCCCATGCGGTGCTTACCGGCTTGCTGCGTGAGGAAATGGGCTTCGAAGGGCTGATCGTAACCGATTGCCTGGAGATGCATGCCATCGCCAAGGAGTACGGTATCCCAGAGGGTGCCGTGCGGTCGATCGAAGCCGGAGCCGACTGCGTTCTGGTTAGCCATACGCTGTCCGATCAGCAAGCGGCCATTTCGGCCGTTATTGAGGCGGTTACAAGCGGACGGATCCCGGAGGAACGCATTGACGCTTCCGTTGAACGCATTCTGGCTCTGAAGAAGCGGAACGCGGACAAGGTGGGAACGCTGGAACAAGTGGATTTGGATCTGCTGAACGGAAGGGTTAAAGATTATCTGAAGGAAATTGCCGGCAAGGGCGTTACCCTGGTCCGTGACAATAACCAGCTTCCACTCGCCGAAGGCGAGCCCGTTCTGGTTTACTGGCCGGAACTGCTGCGTGCGACCCAAGTGGACGAAGCCTGGAGCCGTTCGTATACCTTGGGAGACGCTCTGACCAAAAGGGGAAGCAATGTCACCGAGATTCGGATCGGCACCGATTTGTCGGATGAAGAAGTGGAACAGGCTTTAAAGAATGCAGGGGATTACAGCCAAATCGTCGTAGCGACCTATACTTCGGAGAGCCGCCTTCCCGAAGGACAGCGGAAGCTTGTGGAGGGACTGCTGTCGCTTGGGCAAGGGAAGCTGATTGTGGCATCCACGCGGAACCCCTATGACTTGAATGATTTGCCCAACATACCGGCTTACCTGTGCTGCTATGAAAATACGCCGAACTATATGGACGCCCTGGCCGATGTCCTGTTTGGAAAAGTCAAACCGGAAGGCCGCCTGCCCGTGAGCTTGAATGATTCTCATCCCATCATTTCCAGAGCATAATTTTACGGCTTAGGACTCTGTTCAATCGAACAACCGGGAAACCCATGATATCAGGGACTCCCGGTTGTTTTGTTTTAACTATCATAGAGCATTTGAAGCCTGGTTAATATTTCGGGCATAAACGAAATTGCCTTCCATGAAGGACGGCGGAGCCGCTTCTGCTTGTTTCGTACATATAGGCAGCAACTTTTCCAGAAAAAAAGCGTCTAATACATTGTCTGTTTAAAATTAGATAGATATAAAATCACACAGGAGTGAAGGAGCAGAGAATGAATTTCAAGAAAATGTCGATTGTCACTGTACTGGCCGTGGCGCAGGTGTCCACCATCGTCCCCGTCAGTGCGCAGTCTTCTGCTGCCCTCGAACCGGGCTCGGCCCAGGTTCAGCCGGGAGAAAACAGCGGAACATCGGAACTGCAGCAGCCTCTGGATACGCAAACGGTTGATAATACGGGTTCCTCCATCGGGACTAATTCTGCATTGACGCAGGAGGATGCCGGAGTACCGGTTGAAGCGCCGGGAAATGGACAGAATGGCGCTTCTTCAGCCGAAGATCCGTCCTCAGGTCAGCAGTCGAATAGCGTTGAAAGCAGTAAAACCACTGAAAGCGGGCCAACCTCTGAAGAGTCCGTCGCACCAAATGATCAAGCGGGGGGAAATGAAGAAAATACCGGAGAAAATGCCAAGGCCGAAGGGGAGTCGGAGTCTGTCTCTACCGAACCGGCAGGAGATTCTGACGAAGCCGCAACATCCAATTCCAATGTGTTGGTACTGATGATGAACAGCGCCAATATGTATCATAACGGCGAGCATTTTAAAGCCGCACAGCCGATGGCTGTCAAGAATGGCGTATCCTATGTATCGATCCGGGCCATGGTGGAACGTGCCGGATTGAAGCTTACTTATGATTTCAAGACCAAAGAAACGATTATTCACAAGGGCGAGAACGAGCTGCGTTTCAAAACGGACAGCAACAAATATAAGGTGAATGGCGAATCCCGGACCATGAAGGGACCGGCTTATCAATATAAAAATACGTTCATGGTTCCTTTGACCTCGATTACCCAGGCGCTGGGTATCCCGTATCAGGTGAACCAGGCCGAGAAAAAGGTGATTCTGGACCTTTCCGGTCTTGAGAGCGACGGCGGCAGTACTTCCGCCGGCGGAACAAACGGCTCGGACTCCGGCGGAACAGGTTCGGTGCAGCCGCCAGCCAGCAATGAACCCGGACTGGTTCTCATCATGAACAGCGCCAAAATGTACCATAACGGAAAACTGTATACAGCCGCACAGCCGATGGCCGTTAAAAACGGCGTATCGTATGTCGCCATCCGCTCCCTTGTGAACAGGGTCGGCCTGAAGCTGACTTACGACAGCCGGACAAAGGAAACGGTGATCCAACGCGGCGGCGATGAGCTGCGTTTTAAAACGGACAGTAAAATCTACACGGTAAACGGCGTCAAAACCGCAATGAAGGGACCGGCATACCAGTATAAAGACACGTTTATGGTACCGCTGACGTCGCTGACGCAGGCGCTGAAAATCCCCTATCGGGTGGACCAGGCGAACAAGCGGATCATACTGCAGCTAAGCACGAAACCGATAGCAAGTTTCAGGGTCGTGAACAAAGAGATTTTTGCCGGGCAAACGACGGTAACCTATAAGACGAGTGCTTATTCACCGGCTGGATTGCCGATCGTAGACGAGCGCTGGGAAGGCCGGGAGGATGTGTTCCATGACCCGGGAACCCACACCGTCACTTATTACGTGCAGGATTCCAGCGGTGAGTGGAGCGATCCTTATTCGGTAAACGTTGAGGTGCTGACTCCGAACGAACCTCCGGTTGCCATGTTTTCGACGGATAAGGAAGAGTACAAGATGGGGGAAAAAATCACCTACATCGATCAAAGCTCCGATGACGAAAACGCCATTGTCGATTGGGACTGGGACAACAATGCCATGCTTTCTTTACGCCGGGACCCGCCACGATCCGCTTGACCGTAACGGACAAGCACGGAGCGACGAGTTATTATGAGAAAACGATCATAATTACCAACGAAACGCTCTATACGCGCGAAGAATTTAATCAACTGTTCGCCGAAATCGGCGAAAAATACATGTTTACCGGCTCGTCGGTACCGTCCATGCCTTTGGTGAAGTATGCAAGAACCTCCGAGCCTCGCATGCTGATCCGGAGCAACAGTCCGGAAACGGTTTACAGGGAAGGAATCGTGTACAGGGAGACCGGAAACGGTCCTGCGCGGTTTATGATCCACCATCTTAACGCCACCGGAAGAAACGTGAAAATGTACGTGGTGGCAACCAACATTAACGACACCACGGCTTCGCTGACGACGGAATACGTCGGTTTCGGCGGTCCGAGCATCTACCCGAACGCTACGGGCAAGGTTTCCGTCGAAAAGTATTTTGAATCCATGCAGAGCAGCAAAGATTATAAGACCGTTTATCTTCAACCTGGCGAAAGCCGGGTGATCCTGACGGAATTGAGCGCGCTGCCGATGAAGGAACAGCAGGTGATTTCCATGTTTGCGGATGTGAAAACCGATTCTTCGGTCCGTTATGACGTGGTCATGGTGGAGGAGAACAAGAATCCGATACAAAAGCTGCCGTTCTTACAATTTTTGGCAAGTGACGGAATCCACAACCGGGGAACCTATAACGATTCGACACGGTTGATTGAATCGGACGAGCTGGTAGGGATTACGCCTTCCCGGATTGCCCTCGGCGACAAGACCAGCGATCCGAATTTGACCGGTCATGACGGAATCACCGGATATGAAACCTCCAACGCCGGCAACTTCGGCGTAGTCTACCGGATCAAGTTGAACCGCGTGGCTCCTAATACGCTCATTACGTTAAACCCTCGCGGTGGCAAATACATGGGGTCTGTGATGGTGAACGGCAACATTGTCGGGGCTCCTAATTCCGGCGGGGTGTCAGCGCCAAACGAGGCAAGCGTGCTTTACCGCACGGGCGAATACGAGCGGTCGGTCGAAATCTTGTTCACGGCTGCTCCGGGGAGCAGCTTGCCGGTTAACATCTTGTTCACGCCGCTGCCTAAATTGAAGACGAATGAATAGATTCATGCACTCATACCCTGTTTTATGATTTAGCGGGAATCCCCCGGCCTTTCATTCGAAAGGTCCGGGGGATTTTGCTCGTTACGGGTGCCTGTTAGGCGGACCTTGGTTCAATCGCTTCATTTGACGGGGTTCTTTTTTTGATGCATTATTAGAAGAGAGATTTTCATTTGAGCAAATCAGGAGGCTGCTGCGTATGCTGACGACGGAACAGATCATAGACGCCATGTCCGGACACGGGCTTCGCATCACCGATCAGCGCAAAACGCTCGCCAAATTGTTTGGAGAACATCCGGGGTATTTAACCCCTAAAGACGTATATGAATATATGGGGAAGAAATACAGCGGGCTGAGCTTTGATACGGTTTATCGGAATCTGCGGGTGCTGTATGATCTAGGCGTGCTGGAGCAGGTGGTCTTTGAGGAAGGCATCAAATTCAGGGCTCGATGCAGCGCGGATCATCATCATCACCACATGATCTGCCTGCAATGCCAGAAAACGTATCCCATTACGTTCTGCCCGATGCAGCTGACCGATGCCCCCGAGGATTTTCAGGTGGTGCAGCATAAATTCGAGGTATTCGGATATTGTAAGGATTGCGGGAAGGACCATGAGGCCAAATCGGCCGAAGGGGAATCGCATGCCGTATGCCATACCGGAAAGAAGGGCAGCGGGTCATGAGAAAAGGCTTGGCCAGCCGGGTAGTTAAAGCGCCGATTCACTTTTATCGTAAGGTGATTTCGCCCTTGAAACCGGCTACGTGCCGTTTTTATCCGACCTGCTCGGCATATGCGCTTGAGGCCGTTGAAGTTCACGGTGCCTTGAAGGGCTCCTGGCTGGCTGCCAAGAGAATCGCAAGATGCCATCCCTTTAATCCGGGAGGGATCGATCCCGTTCCGCCGCGAAAGGATGCCGGGAGTCTCGGGAATCAGGGTGCGGAGGACGCCATGCCTTGACACCTGGCGTGTTCGTTATTATATTTGGATTATATAAACGTATTGGCTTGTGGAATAACCATAGAAGTATTTCCGAGGAAGAGATAAGTACGAAGATGCAGCCTTGAACAGAGAGCCGGGGGAGCTGGAAACCGGTCAGGGACGGCTTCGGAAAATGGTCTTGGAGGAACCGCTTTTGAGCGAAAACGGCGTTCTGCCGGCGTAAAGGAGCGGCGTGATCCAGCGTTAATGGACGGCCTGCGTCAAGCAGCGCCGGCGAGCCTGCGATCCGAAAGGGTCCGGGGAAATTGGGTGGTAACGCGTGAGATAACTCTCGTCCCATAGGGACGGGGGTTTTTTGTTGTTTTCTGCCGATATCAACACCATAAAATAAAAAAAGGATGGATGGAAGTTATGGCTGATCAAAAAAACGTTTTATATTACGACCCCGATTTATTATCCGAGCGACAAGCTGCATATCGGTCATGCCTACACGACGGTTGCGGGCGACGCGCTGGCGCGTTACAAACGCCTGCGCGGTTACGATGTCCGTTATTTGACGGGAGCCGACGAGCATGGCCAGAAAATCGAGCGCAAGGCCGCTGAGGCGGGAAAAACGCCGCAGCAGTTCGTTGACGACATCGTGGCGGGCATTAAAGAGCTCTGGAAAAAGCTCGATATTTCGAACGAGGATTTCATCCGTACGACGGAGAAACGCCATACCCGGGTGGTACAGGACGTTTTTGAGCGTCTGCTTGAAAAGGGCGATATCTATAAGGGCGATTATGAGGCTGGTACTGCACGCCTTGCGAATCGTTTTTCCTGGAGCGGCAGCTGGTGGACGGTAAATGCCCGGATTGCGGGCGTCCGGTTGAACTCGTGAAGGAAGAGAGCTATTTCTTCCGGATGAGCAAATACGTGGATCGCCTCCTCCAATTTTATGAGGAAAATCCGGACTTCATACAGCCGGTATCCCGCAAAAACGAAATGATCAACAACTTTATTAAACCCGGACTTGAGGATTTGGCGGTATCCCGCACAACTTATGACTGGGGCGTAAAAGTCAAAAGCGATCCGAAACACGTGATCTACGTGTGGATCGACGCTTTGCTTAACTATGTGACGGCTCTCGGTTACGGGACGGAAGACAGCTCGTTGTACGATAAGTACTGGCCGGCCGACGTGCATCTCATGAGCAAGGAGATCGTCCGCTTCCATACGATTTATTGGCCGATTATTTTGATGGCGCTGGATATGCCGCTGCCCAAAAAAGTGTTTGCCCACGGCTGGCTGCTGATGAAGGACGGGAAAATGTCCAAATCGAAAGGCAATGTCGTTGATCCGGTAACGATGATCGACCGTTACGGACTGGATGCGCTGCGTTATTACCTCCTGCGCGAGGTCCCTTTCGGCGCCGACGGCACGTTTACCCCGGAGAGCTTCGTCGAACGCGTCAATTCCGATCTGGCCAACGATCTCGGCAATCTGCTCAACCGTACGGTAGCGATGGTCGATAAATACTTCGGCGGCGAGGTGCCGGCATTTACGCGGGGAGTGACAGCCTTCGATCAAGCACTTGAGGAAGCGGCCGAAACGGTATACGACAAGGTTGAGGAAGCCATGGAGCAAATGGAGTTCTCGGTGGCGCTGACGGCGATCGGGCAGTTCGTCAGCCGCAGCAACAAGTATATCGACGAAACCCAGCCTTGGACGCTCGCCAAGGATGAGAGCAAGCGCGATGAACTGGCTTCCGTCATGAGCCATCTCGTGGAATCGCTGCGGATCGCATCCATACTGCTGCAGCCGTTTTTAACCCGGACGCCGAAGAAGATTTGGGAGCAGCTCGGGATTCAAGAAGGGGAACTGACTACCTGGGACAGCGGACGCAGCCTGGGCAGCATTCCGGCAGGGACCAAGCTTGTCAAAGGCGATCCGATCTTCCCGCGGCTGGACGCGGAACAAGAGGTAGCCTATATCGCGCAGGCGATGACGGGAGGCGTGAAGCCGGCCGAGGAAGGAACGGCCTCACAGGCCGCTCCTACTGCCGGAAGCGAGGAGCCGATCGAGCATAAGGAAGAAATCGGAATTGAGGACTTTGCCAAAGTCGAGCTTCGTGTGGCTCAAGTGATCGCGGCCGAGCCTGTCAAAAAAGCGGATAAGCTGTTGAAGCTTCAGCTCGACCTGGGGTACGAGCAGCGTCAGGTCGTTTCGGGGATCGCCAAGTTTTACAAGCCGGAAGACCTTGTCGGCAAAAAAGTAATCTGCGTCACGAATTTGAAGCCGGTCAAGCTGAGGGGAGAGCTGTCCCAAGGGATGATTCTTGCCGCATCCCAAGGCGATCAGCTTACGCTTGCAACCGTACCGGATGCCATGCCGAATGGCGCGATTGTCAAGTAAATCAAAGGATTATGATGTGAAAGGCAGGCCGCTTAGCAGTCAGCGGCCTGCCTTTTTTGCGTTTTCTTTAAGAGGCTGCTGCGCTAGTTATTGATATTCGAAAGTACTTTTTGGAAATAATAGGACATTAATCTACAGCTGTATCGATCCATCATTGACGAATGCTTGGGTAAGGCGTTGTCCTGATTTGCTGATTAATAGTAAATATTACGATTTGGTTGACAAAATCTTTGGTATGCTCTTATAATCTTGTTAGTAATAATTACGATTAATGAACTGAAACGGAGTGGAGAGGGAATGAAGATAAACAAGGCCGGCTACGGTGTACTGTTATTGTCACTGCTTTTGGCTGTAACGGGCTGCGGCAGCAAATCCGGAGGAATCGTGGAAAATAAAATCAATGTCGTCACAACGATATACCCGATCTATGAATTCGCCAAAGAGATCGGAGGGGATGAGGTCAACGTCATCAGCCTTCTTCCCGCAGGCGTGGAGCCGCATGATTGGACGCCGAAAAGCCAGGACATCGTCAATACGTCCAAGGCTCAGCTATTTCTATATAACGGAGCTGGACTGGAAGGCTGGGCGCCCGATTTCCTGAATGGGCTGGATAAAGATTCAAAGGTAAAACCGGTGGAGGTCAGCAAAGGGATCAAGCTGATCGATTCCGAAGGCGATGACGGACATGGACATGGTACAGCGGAGGATGAGCATGAGGGGCATGACCATGAAGGGGAAAAAGCGGAAAACGGCGGAGACTCCGCACAAGGAGAGAAAAGCAACGAAGCATCATCCGGGCATGACCACCATGTGGATCCCCATACTTGGGTGAGCCCGAAATCGGCTCTAATCATGGCGGATAACATCCGTCAAAGCCTCGTTGATGCCGACCCGGAACACAAAGCGGGGTATGAGGAGCGCTACGAGGCTCTGAAAGCGAAGCTTGAGAAGCTTGATGAATCGTTTGAAAACAGCCTCGCAGGTCTGCAAAACCGCGAAATCGTCGTATCCCACCAAGCCTTCGGCTACTTGTCGAGAGATTACAATCTCGAGCAGCATGCCATCATGGGCTTGTCCCCGGATGCCGAGCCGCGGGCTCAGGATTTGGTCAAGTTGAGCAAGACGGTAAAAGAAAACAATATTCGCTATATTTTCTTCGAGGAGCTCGTCTCTGATAAGCTTGCCAAAACGCTGGCTTCGGAGACCGGCGTCGAAACCCTTGTCCTGAACCCGGTCGAGGGGCTCACGAAAGAGCAGGAGAAGAAGGGCGAGAACTACTTTACGCTGATGGAGAAAAATTTGCAAAATCTCCTTAAGGCTTTACAATAGTAAGATGAGTTTTAAGATTCAATGTAAAGTCAGCTTTTGAACAACCTCTTCAATGGAATTTACGAGAAAGGCGGCCCAGGGTATGATACCGGCAGCACAGGATTGCCATCAATCGATTATACAACTGAAAGATATTTCTTTTTCCTACCGTGAGCAGCAGGTCATCCGCAACCTGAATTTTGCCGTCAAGGAACGCGACTTCGTGGGTATTGTCGGCTCCAACGGGGCCGGCAAAACGACTCTGCTCCGCATGATCGTCGGACTGCTTCCGGCAGCGGAAGGCCGTATCGAGCTGTTCGGACAGCCGATCCGCAAATTCCGCGACTGGGAGCGCATCGGCTATGTTCCGCAGAAGAATGCGTTCAATCCGCTTTTTCCGGCAACCGTTCGCGAGGTGATCATGTCCGGTCTCTACAATCGGAAAAACATGTTCCGCCGCGTGACCCGGCAGCATCAGCAGAAATGCGATGACGCCCTTGAGGTGATGAGGATCCAGGATATCGCGCACAAGCGGATCGGACAGCTATCTGGAGGACAGCAGCAGCGGGTGTTTCTGGCGCGGGCACTCATCAACCGTCCGGATTTGCTCATACTGGATGAGCCGACGATCGGCATCGATGCCGAAACGCAGGCCAGCTTTTTCGAATTGATCACCCACATGCACGCTCATCACGACATGGCCTTCGTAATGGTAACCCACGATCTGGATATGGTGAAGGATTACCTGGGCGAAGCCCCTGTCCAGCAGAACGGTAAAATCCAGTTTTTTGTCCGTCACTCCCATGACGTTCAGGATTGCTCCGAGCAGGATTTGCAGCATACGCTCGTTTGATTGGTTTTATTTTTTTAGGTAAAGATGCACGTGAAGGAGACGTTATTATTGCTTGATATATTGTTAAGTGACTTTTTTCAGCGGGCACTCCTTGGAGGCATTCTGATCGGCGTCACGGCGCCGCTTATCGGGATTTTTCTCGTGCTTCGGCGGTTGTCCATGATCGGGGATACCTTATCCCACGTTACCATTGCCGGGGTTGCCCTCGGTTTTTTAATTGAAGTGTATCCGCTCGCGGCCGGACTGGTGTTTGCCGTGCTGGCCTCGTTCGCGATCGAAAAGCTGCGGAAGGCCTACAAAACCTATGCCGAGCTTTCGATCGCCATTATCATGTCCGGCGGGGTAGCGCTCGCCTCGCTGTTTTTTACTTTGGGCATGGGTTATAATACCGATGTGATGAGTTACTTGTTCGGAAGCATATATACCTTGGACACGACGGATCTTTACATGGTGGGGGCCGTTACTCTGGTTGTCATTACGGTGATCGGGCTGTTTTTCAAGGAAATGTTCCTGCTCAGCTTTGAGGAGGATGCTGCCAGCGTCAGCGGGCTGCCGGTGAAAATGATGAATATGCTCATTACCGTGCTGACCGCCCTGGTGGTAAGCACGGCCATTAAAATCGTCGGGGCGTTGCTTGTTTCCGCCTTGTTGACCATTCCGGTAGCGATCAGTCTGCTATTGGCCCGCAGTTTCAAATCATCGATCATTTTATCGGTCATCATATCCGAAATTGCGGTGATCGCGGGGCTTATGCTTGCAGGGGTGTTCAATCTCGCTCCGGGTGCAACGATTGTCCTTCTGCTGATCGCGTTCCTTGCGGTAACGCTGGTCGGCAAAAAAGGGTTTACGACTTAAGGGGGATTTGATATGTCTGATGTGAACGTCGGCATAGCCTTCGCCGCCGGTTTGGCGTCTTTTATCTCACCGTGCTGCTTGCCTTTGTATCCGTCCTACCTGTCGATCATTACGGGGATGTCGGTAAACGAGCTGAAGACGGAGCAGAACCGCAAGGATGTCCGGATGCGTACGATGACCCACACGCTCGCATTTATCCTCGGGTTCTCCGCCGTCTACTATTCGCTCGGCTGGGGTGCCGGGGTATTTGGAGAATTGTTTATCGAGTACCAGGATATGATCAGGCAATTATCGGCTCTGCTAATTATTTTAATGGGATTGATGCTCGTCGGCATTTTCCAGCCGAAATTTTTGATGAAAGACCGGAAGTTTGATTTTAAGTCCAAGCCGACGGGATACATAGGAACTTTTTTATTCGGCATCGGTTTTGCCGCGGGATGGTCTCCTTGCGTAGGTCCGATCCTGATGGCGATCATCGCGCTGGCCGCGACGGATCCGGGAACCTGGTTTCCGCTGATCACTTCTTATTCCCTTGGTTTTGCGGTGCCTTTTTTCGTGCTGGCGTTTTTCATCGGCTCAACCCGGTGGATTCTTAAATACTCGGGGATTCTGATGAAGGTCGGCGGCGTTCTCATGCTTCTCATGGGAATCCTTCTCTTTACGAACCAGATGTACAAAATTACGATCTGGCTGCAATCGCTGACACCGGACTGGTTAAAATTTTAAGTGAAGTAATCGATGGATGCCTCGGGAAAATGTTCGAATATCCGCTCTGCGATGAACTGTCGCAGGGCGGTTTGCTGTTCATCGGGATACACGTATTTATACTGTCCCCAGCGCCCCCATTTTTGCTTGCGTTTTTCGATGTCCATCTCCAGCTTCGTTTTGGGGTATCTTTTTTCAATGACGTTTTTCGCGGTCTTGGTGAATCGGTGCTGAATCATTTCAAAAGTAAGCCCTTGGGCTGCCCTTTCCGGAAGGGCTGCGGCCAGACGCTCCAGAAGCTCCGCGTAGCCCTTTTGCCATCCGTCATACCAAATGATCGGGGCGATGATGAAACCGAGCGGGTAACCGGCGTGAGCGATCCTGGCGGCTGCTTCAATCCGTTCCTCGAAACGGGAGGTGGCCGGCTCGAATTGGCGGATGACATCATCGGAATTGATGCTGAACCGGATGCGCGTATGGTTGTTATGCTTGATGTCGAGCAGCGGGCCGACATGATGGAATTTGGTGACAAACCTCAGCCGTCCGAATTCCTCCTCGGCCATAAAGCGGATCAGCTCGCCAAGCGATCCGGTAATATGCTCCAGGCCGACCGGATCCGAGGTGCAGGCGGCTTCGAACGTCGTGATTTGCGGGGCCCTTTCCTCGATATAATCCTTGGCCGCCCGGAGAATGTCCACTGTGTTGACGTAGACGCGGATATAAGGTTTGGCGCCGAGGGTGGTCTGCAAATAGCAATAATGGCAGTGGCCCATACAGCCGGTGGATATCGGAATCGCATAATCCGCGGAGGGTTTGGACTGGTCAAAGGTTAACGTTTTTCGGACGCCGACGACGAGCGTTCTTTTGGCGATCCGGTATTTTTCCTGTTCGGTTTCGCCGGGCAGATTCGTAATCCGGTTATGCGATGTGGTCATCCGGTAATCGATGTTTCTGTTTTTTACAAAATCCATAATTTGTTTGCCTTTGGGGTATTCTAAAGCTCCCGGCTCGAAGTAAACCAGATCCGGAATGAACGGCTTGGTGCTTTTCGGGGTTCGGGCAGGAGCAGTCAGGGTAGTTTGCGTCAATGCGGCACCATCCTTTCGATAAAGATGTTTTATTTTGCCCCCGTAAAGGCGCGCGGACACGTGGCAATATAACGCAGGCGAAAGGACCAGGACTTGCCAAGTGCTCTCCGAAACATGTATCATTACAGATGCAGGTAGAGTAACACAGAGTCACGTAATTTTTAGAAAAGAGGGAATAAGATGCCGACACCCAGCATGGAGGATTATTTGGAGCGCATCTACAAGTTGATTGACGAGAAGGGATATGCGCGCGTTTCGGATATTGCCGAAGGCTTGGAGGTTCACCCCTCTTCCGTCACGAAAATGATTCAGAAGCTTGACAAGGATGAATATCTGATTTACGAAAAATACCGCGGCCTGGTGTTGACGACCAAGGGTAAAAAAATGGGCAAACGCCTAATGGCCCGTCATCAGCTGCTGGAAGAGTTCCTGGGCATGATTGGCGTTCAGGAAGAAAACATTTATAAAGACGTGGAAGGAATCGAGCATCATTTAAGCTGGGATTCCATAACTTGTATCGAGACGCTTGTTGAATTTTTCAAGCGCGACGACAAACGCCTTAAGGAATTGCGTGACATTCATAACGAATTGGTCAGCGAATCGTAACAGGGCATCTGTCCGCTGGTGACAGATGCCCTTTCACTTGAAATATAAGAAAGCATAAGATTTTTCCTTGTATGCTTGCTTATATTTCCCGTGGAGGCTATGGCGTCCTTCCGGGAAGGGCCATGGGCCGTTAATCGAATTACCTGCAAATCTATCAATACCGGAGGATTTAAGGAATGAAATTTCGAAGATGTTTGCTCGTGCTGTTTCTGTCATTATTGCTTCTTCCGTCGATTGTTCCCGCCGCTCAGGCACAAAGCCAGGACATCAGCATTTTTCTGGATGGCCAAAGGTTAAACAGCGACACTTCGCCATACATACTGCCGAGAGCGAACGTAACGATGGTCCCGACCCGTATCATCAGCGAGGGTCTGGGAGCCTCGGTGGACTGGAATCAGTCGGCCAAAACCGTAAACGTGAAACTGAACGGGAACGAGATGTCCCTGACCTCGGGAAAAAGCACGGCGCTTGTGAACGGATTGCCGGTTCCGCTTGACGCTTCGGTGCAGATCAAAATCGGACGGGTCATGGTCCCGCTCCGGTTCATCAGCGAAAATCTCGGATTGAACGTAAAATGGAGCCAGGCGTCGAAGGAAATCTTCTTAACCAGCGAAGGGGTGGTTCAACCTCAGCCCCAACCCCAACCTCAGCCTCCAACCAAGCCGGATATTCCTGTGGATATTCCTGCTCCCGTTGGAAATGAAGTAAGAGGTGCCTGGATCTCGACCGTGTTTAACCTCGATTGGCCGACATCGAAGAACCATATCGAGAAACAAAAAGCCGAGTTCGTTTCGCTGCTTGACACGTTGCAGGCCGCGGGCATGAACACCGTTTATGTCCAGCTCCGTCCGGCAGGGGACGCGCTTTACCCATCCGCGCTGGTTCCCTGGTCGAAAGTGCTGACCGGGACGCAAGGAAAGGATCCGGGATACGACCCGGTAGCTTTCATGGTGGATGAGACGCACCGCCGGGGAATGGAATTCCATGCCTGGTTTAATCCGTTCCGTGCCAACACGGAACTGTCGACGACGTCGCTTTCGCCGATGCACGTAGCCGTAAGCCATCCCGATTGGATACTTAAAGTCAACCAGCAGCTAATGATCAACCCCGGCATTCCGGAAGCACGGCAGCATATCATCGATACGATCATGGAGGTTGTAAACCGGTACGATGTGGACGGAATCCACCTGGATGATTATTTCTATCCGTCGAATACCACGATAAATGACGGCGACGCCTTCAATAGATACAATAACGGAAACTTCAGCAATATCGGCGATTGGCGCAGGGACAACATCAATGCCTTTGTCCGGTCGCTCGGGGAAAGCATCAATAGAGCCAAGCCATCGGTAGAGTATGGAATCAGTCCATTCGGCGTTTGGCGCAATAAATCCTCCGACAAGACGGGCTCGGATACGCAGGCGGGAGTGACGGCATATGACAGCATGTACGCCGACGTCCGGACCTGGATCAAAAACGGTTGGATCGATTATATCGCGCCCCAGATCTACTGGAGCATGAACTTCACGGCTGCCGATTACGACAAGCTTACCGACTGGTGGGTTCAAGAGGTCAAAGGAACCGGCGTTAATCTGCTCATCGGCCACGCTGCCTATAAGGTGGGCGACCTGACTCAGGAAAAGAGCTGGCATACCGCAACCGAAATCATCAATCAGCTTCAATACAATAAGCAATACAGCGAAATCGGCGGAAGCATTTTTTTCAGAGCCAAAAATTTAATAAGCAATCCAATGGGCCTGCTTGATCAATTGAAATTATTTTATCAATCCTAAACGAATACCAAACCTGCATGCCCGAAAGTTCGTAAAGCGATGAATTTGAACAACCCCTATAGGCATAAAATAATCCCCCGCTCTCATACATAGTCAGTAGACCATGTGAGGCGGGGGATTTGCTTATGCATATCAATGCCGTGTTTGAAGGCGGAGGGGTTAAGGGGATTTCGCTTGCCGGCGCCGTAAAGGCCGCCGAGTTGGCCGGCATCAAGTTCAAGAGAGTGGCGGGCACCTCATCCGGCTCGATTGTGGCCGCGGTTCTGGCAGCCGGTTATACGGCCGACGAGATGAAAACCATTATAGAAACGACGCCGTTCGATTCTCTGCTTACAAGAGCTCCCATCTTCAATACAAAAATTATCGGGCCGGCCCTAAGAATTTTAATCAAGAAAGGCCTCTATTCGGGAGAGGCGCTGGAGCAATGGATCCGTCGGCTCCTCCTCAAAAAAGGAATATTTACGTTTTCCGATATCCCGGCCGGCAAATTGTATATCGTAGCTTCTGACATCACGAACGGAAAGCTGCTGGTGCTTCCGGACGACCTTCGGCATTACGGCATAAATCCTTCCGCTTTTCCGGTTGCAAAAGCGGTGCGGATGAGCTGCAGCATTCCTTATTTTTTCGACCCGGTTATACTGAGACTGACCGGAAGGGCGGCAAAAGGCAAATCATTCAGGGAGCAGTTCGTTTATGTAGTCGACGGCGGTCTGCTCAGCAATTTCCCGCTCTGGCTGTTTGACCGGGAAAAAAATGAAGGAACCAAGCAGCCGCCCGTCATCGGTTTTCAGATGGTCGGAAAAAACAACTGCGAGCCTCACAAAATCGATGGTCCTTTCAGTATGTTGACCGCCATGTTTGAAACCATGCTCTCTGCTCATGATGAACGTTATATCGAGAAGGAAAACCGGCACCGGACAATCAAAATCCCGACGCTCGGCGTGAGTACGACGCATTTTGAACTCACCGAGGAGGAGAGCCGCGGTTTATACGAATCCGGTTTGGCGGCAGGACAAAAGTTTTTTTCGACATGGCGACCCGATAAGTGACCGCTGCAGGAATATGGCTGCGATCTTTAAATCATTAAAAAAAACGTCCAGGATACCTCACGGCATCCTGGACGTTTTTTTAATGATATTTTGGAAGGTCATCGTCTTGATCGTGCTTGCCCTTCTGGCCGTCAATGACCTGAAAAGGATACTGCTTTCTCTTTGGAGAAGAGCTGCCGGTTTTTCGAACCGAACTGCTCTTTCGTTTCATTTTCTCAGCGGTGCTTCGGGACGGCTTTACCTTCGGATGCCGGTTAAACCGGCGAGGCGGAAATTTGTAAAGCAGGAATACCGCAGCAACGATAATCAATGGAATAAACACTTTCGGGTCTAACAGGTTTATAACGATACCAAATGCGGCAAGAGCAATCGCTGTCCAAAAAATAATTCGATGGGTGGTCAGCTTATTCATGGATTACTCATCCTTTCGCTGGATCCAGAACGCTTCCTGCCAGAGGCTGCTGAACCGCAACTTTGTCGTATTGTGCATCCAGTTCGCGCATCCGGTTGAAAGAGGCAATGGATACTTCGACTTGCTCGTCGGTCGGTTCTTTTGTCGTGAGAAGCTGAAGCCAGAGTCCGGGATAACCGAGAAAACGGAGGACAGGAACTTCCCTTAAGGAGTTCGTGAGCTTCAAGAACTCAAAAGAAACGCCCAGTACGACCGGCAGGAGCGCTATGCGCTGGATGACCCGCTGGGTCATCGTATCCCAAGGTACTACGGAATATACGACGACGCCCAATACGATCGTCAGCATCATAAAGCTGCTGCCGCACCGGTAATGAAGACGGGTGTACTTTTGTACGTTTTTGACGGTTAGCTCTTCACCGGCTTCGAAAGCGCTGATCACTTTATGCTCGGCGCCATGGTACTGAAAAAGTCTTTTGATCACGGGTGTCTGGGATATGCCCCACAGATAGGCGAGCAGAAGAATCAGCTTGATGACGCCTTCAATCAGGTTATGAATTATATAATGGTCAAATGAATTGCCGAAGAGGTAATCTTCCACAAACACGGGGACCAGCGTAAACAGCAGCTTGCCGAAAATGAATGACAGCACGCTGACCGCGGCAACGCCGATAATCATGCTGAGACTCCAGCCTGAATCCTCTTTTTCTTTCTGCTTTTCGCGTTCCTCGGGTTCGAGGGTATCGTCCGCATAGGCGTCGGCCGAAAAATTAAGATGCTTGGAACCTTTGATGCTCGAATCTATAAGACTGATAATGCCGCGAAGAAGCGGTACTTTACGCAGCTTAAGAATCCAGGTTTTATCTTCGCGGGGCACTTCCAAAAACTTGATTTCGTTGTTTTTTCTCCGCACGGCTGTGACGTTAACATGCTTGCCGCCGAACATGACACCTTCAATGACGGCTTGGCCGCCGTAGCTGACCGGAGCTGACTTTTGAGACAACCATTTCACCTTCCTGTCTTAAATTGCGTTCTTTTAAGAAACTGTTCAAAAATGTTTTGAACACAATCTTAATACTATTGTAGCGAATTTTTGAAGTAATTTCTAGTTGGATTAGGCGTACGGGAAAGGAGCATAATAAATCCGGTAACAAGAGGCGCCATTAGTGAAACAGACATCGAAGAGAAGGAGCCGTAATTCATGAACCCTTTTGTCGAACGTTCGGAAAAAAACCATACCAACCTTTTTTTGTTCGCCCTGGAATTAGGCTTTTACGCCGGCTTTATATGGGGAGGCCTTAGGTGGATCTCTTACGCGCTGCATTTCACCCGGGTTCTGCCAGGCTTCCTGTTTGAGCCGTTTTTCAAACATTCCTTTCTCTTAAGCACCGCGGGGCAGCTTGCCGGTTGGCTTTCGTTTATCGCTTTGTCCATACTGTCTTCCCTGGTTTATGTTTTTCTTTTCCGAAAAGCAAGAGGTCCTTGGCCCGGGATCGCATACGGCATTGTATGGTGGGCTGTGCTGTTCATCGCATTGAACCCGTTTCTGCATTTCTCCCTTCCCGTAAAAAGGCTTAACTGGGACACGAATATTACCGAGTTCTGCCTGTTCTTGCTGTGGGGCCTGTTTATCGGTTATACGACAGCCGAAGAGTATACGGACGAAAAACGGAGGGAACCCGAAGGCGTCTTGGGCTGACGCAATAAAAACTTCTCAAGGGCATGCCGCCTATGTTAAAATAGCAGTTGGTTATTTGACGAAAAGGTGGGAAACCCTATGAAATCCATATGGGTAATTAACGGACCGAATTTGAACCTGCTCGGGATCCGTGAACCGGGAATTTACGGTTCGCTGAGCCTGCAGACGATCGAGGATAGTTTGCGTAACCAGGCGGATGACGCCGGGATCGATATTACCTTCTATCAATCGAACCACGAAGGTGCCATTATTGACCGGATTCATGAGGCGATGGGACAGGCCGACGGGATATTGTTGAATCCCGGCGCATTGACGCATTACAGTTATGCGGTGCGTGACGCGGTCAGCTCCGTCAAAATTCCAACCGTGGAAGTGCATTTATCCAACATCCATGCGAGGGAAACGTTCCGGCATACCTCGGTTATCGCGCCCGTTTGCGCGGGACAGATATCCGGCTTCGGGGCGGATAGTTATAAGCTGGGCCTTAACGCTCTTTTGGGTGTCCTGGATAACCGCAATTCGTAAAGTAATGAGAAGTACGGGAGAGGAGACTTATAAAATGGCGAATCCTAGAGTTGCAAAGCTGCGGGAGAAAATGCAGGCTAAGGGGCTTCACGCGATGCTTGTCGCCAGCCCGGTTAATCGCCGTTATCTGACCGGCTTTACCGGATCGGCTGGTTATGTGCTTATCACTCAAGCCCAATCCTATCTGCTGACGGATTTCCGGTACATGACCCAGGCTCCTCAACAAGCAGCCGGTTATAAAGTTGTCGAGCATGCCGCTAAAGTTACGGATACCGTGAAGGAACTTCTCGCGTCCGAAGGGATCACGGCGCTCGGATTTGAACAGGAACATGTTACATACGCTGTCTTCTCCGCCTATACAGAGCAATTGAAGCCCGTAAGCCTCGTTCCGGTATCCGGCATGATCGAAGAGCTCCGCATATTCAAGGACGGCGAGGAGCTTAAAGCAATGCAGCGGGCCGCAGATTTGGCCGATGCAACGTTTAGTCATGTATTAAGCATCGTGGAAACGGGAAAAACGGAACGGGAAATCGATTTGGAGATGGAAATGTTCATGCGCAAGGGCGGGGCGACTTGCTCTTCCTTCGACACGATCGTGGCTTCCGGCGAGCGTTCGGCATTGCCGCACGGGGTAGCCAGCGATCGGGTCATTCAAGGGAACGAATTCATCACCTTCGATTTCGGGGCGCTTCTGGACGGTTATTGCTCGGACTTGACGCGCACGATTGCGCTTGGGACGCCCGATCCCAAGCTTAAAGAGATTTATGATATTGTCCTGGAGGCCCAGCTTCACGCGCTGGATGGTATCAAGCCGGGCATGACGGGCCGCGAAGCGGATGCACTTGCCCGCGATGTCATAACGAAGTACGGATACGGGGAGTATTTCGGCCACAGCACGGGCCATGGCCTGGGCATGGAAGTGCACGAGTCGCCGCGTCTGTCCAAGCTTAGCGACGATGTTCTGAAGCCGGGTATGGTCGTTACCGTGGAGCCGGGCATATATCTGCCGGGTCTTGGCGGCGTCCGTATCGAGGATGATATTGTGATCACCGAAACGGGTATTCATATTTTAACGAGCTCCAGTAAAGAGTACACCGTTTTATAAGAGACTGTTTAAACTACCTTAGGAGGAATTCCGAATGATTTCAGTAAACGATTTTAAAACAGGATTAACCGTCGAAGTAGACGGAGATATTTTTACGGTCCTTGAGTTTCAGCACGTTAAACCGGGGAAAGGCGCGGCTTTTGTCCGCTCCAAGCTGAAAAACCTCCGCAACGGGAACACCGTTGAAAAAACATTCCGCGCCGGCGAAACGATCGGCCGGGCGATGATCGAAAACCGCGGCGTGCAGTACCTGTATGCAAGCGGTCAAGAACATGTGTTCATGGACAACGAAACATACGATCAATTCAGCCTGACCAGCGAGCAACTGGAATGGGAACTGAATTTCCTCAAAGAGAACATGAACGTGAACATCGTCAGCTACCAGGGCGAAATTCTCGGCATCAACTTGCCGAACAGCGTTGAGCTGAAAGTCGTGGAAACCGAGCCTGGCATCAAAGGCAACACGGCTACGGGGGCTACCAAAAACGCGAAGGTCGAGACCGGCCTTAACGTACAGGTTCCGCTCTTTATCAATGAAGATGATGTGCTTCTGATCGATACCCGCGAAGGCAAGTACATTTCCCGCGCATAAATTTTACACCGCATAAATGGCAGGCCAAGGAAATCCCTTGGCCTGCCATTTTCTATAAGGCTGCCGCTTTTTAAAAGAAACTGTCGAAATTTCTGAAACTTCTTCTGAAAATTCTTGACGCAACCGATGACTTTCGTATTATACTGATTTAAAGCGAGAAACCAACTGATATAAGATGATGAGAAAAAGTGGGGAGTGAAGGAAGCGTTGTCACTGTACGTCATGAAATTCGGAGGAAGTTCCGTAGGGGATACGGAACGGATGCAGCGCGTCGCCCGAAGAATCGTTGAGAAGCAAGATGAAGGTCACCAATGCGTGGTTGTCGTATCCGCTATGGGGGACACGACGGATGAACTAATCGATCAATCCAAACTGCTGAATGAAAATCCTCCCGCGCGGGAGATGGATATGCTGATGACAACGGGCGAACAGATTTCCATGTCCCTGCTGTCCATGGCCATTCATCGTCTTGGCCGCGAGGCGGTATCCTATACGGGGTGGCAGGCCGGTTTCCGGACCGAGCCGATTCACGGCAAAGCGAGAATAACGGATATCACGCCGAACCGTGTCAATAAAGCGCTCGAGGAAGGCAAAATTGTTATTGTCGCAGGTTTTCAGGGCATGACCGACGACGGCGAAATCACGACGCTTGGCCGCGGGGGATCGGATACGACAGCCGTAGCGCTGGCGGCCGCCATTCATGCCGACGTATGCGAGATTTACACGGACGTGGACGGGATCTACTCAACCGACCCGCGTGTCGTTAATAACGCACGTAAGCTCAAAGAAATCTCCTACGATGAAATGCTGGAACTCGCGAATCTAGGAGCGGCCGTATTGCATCCGCGCGCCGTGGAATATGCGAAGCATAACCGGGTGAAGCTTGTGGTCAGATCCAGCTTTAATTATAACGAGGGAACGGTTGTTAAGGAGGAAGCTAGCATGGAGCAAGGTGTAGTGGTAAGCGGGATCGCCTACGACAAAAACGTGGCGAGAATCAGTATTTTGGGTGTTGCCGACTATCCGGGCGTTCTTGCCCAAGTGTTCGGAGCTCTGGCCCAGGAAGGCATCGACGTTGATATTATCGTTCAGAGCGGCGTACAGAACGGCGAAGCGGACTTTTCCTTTACGGTTTCTCTCAGCGACAGCGAACGTGCTCTGGGAGTGATCAAGGGCATCCGCGGAGAACTTCCGTTCCGTGAAGTCACTTCCGAGGACAATCTTGTTAAGGTGTCCATCGTCGGTGCCGGCATGGTCAGCCATCCAGGCGTAGCCGCCCAGATGTTTGATGTTATTTCGAAACAGGGCGTAAGCATAAAGATGGTCAGCACCTCCGAAATCAAGGTGTCCTGCGTTATTGACGGCTCGAATCTGCAGGATGTCGTTCGGGCGCTTCATACGGCGTATGGCCTCGATACCAATCAGCAGGCTTCCGTCGGAGGCCCGCAGGTTCGCAGATAATCAGGCATATCAATAAATTGTTGGAGAGAGGGTATTCCCCGGTTTTAACCCGAGGGAATACCCTCTTTCTTTTATTTTGCTTTTTCTATGAGTCTTCGAAAAAATAGAGATAAACCGAGAGAGCCTAGCATATTTTATCTCATCAAGCTAAAAGGAGGATTCAGCATGCTGGACAAGTTTGTGGCCGGTATGGCCACATTGCGTATTTTTTCCGGCAGTTTGGAAATTTTGGCCGCCCTGATCATGCTGCGGCTGAACCAGGTGGATAAAGCGCTGGCCGTCAATTCGGCATTGGCATTCGTAGGCCCGATGGTTTTGATTGTGACGACCACCATCGGTCTCGTGGGAATGGCCGATAAGCTGTCATGGGGGAAAATCGGGTGGATCATGTGCGGGGTGGCTTTTCTTTTATACGGAATTTTAAAAAAATGATAGATTTGCTGCATAAAAACGGAGTACAGGCATACACATGGGATTAAGTAATACTTCAAGAAAAGGACAGCTTGGGGGAAACCGATATGACAATGAGTTGGTTGGAGCTGTTTCCGGAAAACGTTAAGTCTCTCTTGCTGAAGTTGCCGCGTGAAGTTCTGGAAGGCTTGGAAGAGGTCCGGATTCGGGAAGGGCGCCCGCTGGAGGTTAATAACGGAGGGGAATTCCAATTTGTCACATCGTCCGGAAGGCTTACCAGGCTGCCGAAGATGCGTACAAGCCGGGGAGGGAGGACGGTCACCGACTGCTCGACCTGATCAGCAATCACTCCCTCTATACGATGGAGGAAGAGCTGCGGAAAGGATTCATCACCATCCCCGGAGGGCACCGTATCGGATTGTCCGGACGGACCGTTTTAAACGCGGGAAGGGTGGAGCATATTCGGGATATCACCGGGTTCAACGTGCGGATCGCCAAAGAAATCAAGGGAGCGGCCGACGGGATTCTGCCGTATTTGCTGGACACAAAACGAAAAAGGGTGAAGCACACGCTCATCATGTCTCCTCCGCAGCATGGAAAAACAACCATTCTCCGGGACCTGGCGCGTCAAATCAGCTGCGGCAGCTGGGGAAGCTCGGGCATAACCTGGCCCGGGATGAAGGTGGGCATCGTGGACGAGCGTTCGGAAATCGCCGGCTGCATGCGGGGAGTCCCCGGATTTGACGTCGGCCCGAGAACGGACGTGTTGGATGGCTGCCCTAAAGCCGAAGGGATGATGATGATGATCCGCTCCATGTCCCCGGACGTTCTGATTGTGGACGAGATTGGCCGTCCGGAAGATGCCGAAGCCGTTTCGGAGGCTTTGCATGCGGGGATTACCATTATCGCTACGGCGCATGGAGCAACGGTGCAGGACATGAGAGGTCGTCCCGGCCTGGCGGAACTTGTGGACAACCGGATGTTTGAGATGTATGCGGCTTTGAACCGGTCACAAGGCGGACGATCCTTCAGGCTGCAGGACAGCGGTCAACGGACCCTTCAGACTGCGGGGGCATGCCGGGGCGGTGATGGATTTGCTTAAACTCCTCGGGGCAGTCATTGTGCTGGTTGCGGGTGCATTGGCAGGTTTTTATCAGGCGCAGCAATTTGCATCAAGACCGAGACAGATCCGCGAGCTTATTCTGGCCTTGCAACGTTTGGAGACGGAGATCAGCTATGGCTATACTCCGCTTCCCCAGGCGCTCGATCGAATCGGGAAGAGTTTGAGGGACCCGCTCAGAACGCTATTTACGGATGCTGCCCGCCATATGAGTCCACGGTACGGTCTGTCAGCCCAGGAAAGCATCTTGAAAGCGCTGAACGGACACTGGAAACAGACAAGCATGAAGGCCTCTGAGCGGGAAGTGATGGAACAGCTAAGCGGTGTGCTTGGCACCAGCGACAGGCAGGACCAGATGAAGCATATTGCACTCGCTGCCGGACAACTTAGGCATGAGGAAGCGGCGGCTAGAGAGGACCAAGCAAAGTACGAGAAAATGAGCAAAAGCTTGGGACTGCTTGTTGGAGCATTGATCGTCATTTTGATCTTTTAGCGAGGTGCCAGGGAATGAACATAGAAGTGAATGCCATTTTCCAAATTGCGGGTATCGGGATCATCATTGCCATGATTCACACCGTGCTGAAGCAGATGGGAAAAGAGGATATGGCCCATTGGGTGACGCTTATCGGATTTGTTGTCGTCCTGTTTATGGTTGTTCGGCTGCTGGACGATCTGCTTCAGGAAATCAAAACCATATTCCTCTTCCAATAGGTGAGATTATGGAAATCATCCAAGTGGTCGGCGTCGGATTGATCGCCACCATACTCATTCTTGTCGTAAAGGAACAAAAGCCGATTTTTGCTTTTCTGCTTGCGGTCACAACCAGCATCATGATTTTCCTCTTTCTGATCGGCAAAATCGGGAACGTTATCCGGATGCTTGAAGATCTCGCGAAAAACTCGGGCGTTCAATTGATTTATCTGAAGACGGTCCTCAAGATTATCGGAATCGCTTATATCGCCGAGATGGGCGCTCAGGTCGTAAGAGACGCAGGTCAGGAATCGATCGCATCGAAAATCGAAATGGCCGGGAAGGTGCTGATCTTGGTCCTGGCGGTTCCCATTATCGGAATCATCATCGAGACGGTTTTAAAGCTGCTGCCGGCCTGAGAAAGCGGGGGATACGTTATGCGGCGACAGCCGGACTTCTTCATATCGCTGATAAGGCTGTTGATGCTTCTTCTTCCGCTATTGGCTGTGTACGGTACGACGGCGGTTTATGCCGAATCACCGTCGGACAAATGGGTTGAGGAGCAGACGAAGGAACTGCCTACGGAACAGGTTGAAGTTTACTGGAATTCGCTGATGAAGGAATACGGGGGCTTTTTCCCGGATGGCAGGACACCGTCCCTGATGGATATGCTGCTTCCGGGAGGTGATGGGCTAACCCTGAAGGGAGTACTGTCCGGGATCGGAAGCTACCTGTGGCATGAAGTGCTTTACAACGGAAAACTGCTGGCTACGATTGTCATGCTGAGCATCCTGAGTTTGATTCTGGAAAATTTCCAAACGGCCTTCGAGAACAGCACCGTAAGCAAAGTGGCCTATACGATTTGCTATATGGTCGTGCTGGTTATAGCGGTTAACAGCTTTAATGTAGCCATCGGTTATGCAAGGGAAGCTATCGACAGAATGATTGAATTCATGATGGCCATGCTTCCGCTGCTGTTCGCGCTGCTGGCCTCCATGGGCAATGTAGTGACCGTGTCGGTCGCGCATCCCCTGGTCATTTTCATGGTACATACCGTCGGCACCTTGATCAGCACCATCGTGTTTCCGCTTCTTTTCTTTTCGGCGCTGCTGCATCTTGTAAGCTCGTTATCCGACAAGTACAAGCTCACCCAGCTGGGAAATCTGCTCAGAGGCATTGGAATGGGAGTTCTCGGCGTGCTGTTGACGGTTTTTCTCGGCGTCATTTCGGTCCAGGGCATTACGAGTTCCATTACGGACGGGGTGGCGATTCGCACAGCAAAGTATGTGACGGGAAATTTCGTTCCCGTCGTCGGCAAAATGTTTGCGGATGCGACGGATACGGTCATTTCCGCATCGCTGCTGGTGAAAAACTCGATCGGGCTCGCGGGCGTCATCATCATCCTGTTTTTATGCGCCTTTCCGGCCATCAAGATTTTGATTCTGGCCTTGATTTACAACGTCGCGGGGGCGGTCATGCAGCCGCTTGGGGATTCGCCCATCGTAACTTGCCTGCAGACCATCGGGAAAACCATGCTGTTCGTGTTTGCGGCTCTGGCAGCGGTCAGTTTGATGTTTTTTCTGGCCATCACCATCATATTATCCGCAGCGAACATCACGGTCATGATGAGATGATACCCGAACGTGGGAGGTTGATACGGTGGACTGGCTGAGCGGTTGGCTGAAAAGCGTCATCATCGTCGTCATGTTTGCGGCATTTGTGGATTTGATCTTGCCCGGCAAAACAATGCAGCGTTACGCGAGGCTGGTGCTGAGCATGCTGATTCTGCTGGCGCTGCTTAGACCGGTGGTCAATCTGTTGACCGAACCGCCGGAGAACAAGTTGGCGCTTGAACTGGATGCTTTGGAAAAGGGGCGAAGCGTACCGGAGGAAGCAAGCCTGGAACGCATTTTGGCTCAGGCGGAGAAGCTCAAGGACGCCCAGAGGCAGCAAAGCCTGCAGTGGGCGGCCGAAGAGGTAGCAAAAAAAATGAAGGAAGAAATAACGGAAGAAACGGGAGAGCCGGTCGGAGCGGTAGAGGTCGTGTTGAAAGCGGCGGGGGATAAAGGAACCATAGGAGCGGTCATCGCATCCGTAGACGTTCGACTGCTGGAACCCGAAGCGCAGGAAGACGGCTCGAAGGCAGCAGGGAAGTCCGGATCGATCAAGCCGATTGATCCCGTCCGGGTGAACGTCGATATTTCGGTACCAGAATCCGGCACCAATCCGTCCCAGCCGGAGGATTACGCGGAGGCGGAAGCACGGCTGCAAGCCCGGGCGGTTCCGATTCGGAAGCTGCTGAGCAGCCGGTGGAATATGAAGGATGATCAAATATCGGTGACTTCAAGCGAAGCAAATGATCATACCAAGCTGTGAACAGAGGTGAAAAAAGATGGGGAAGTGGCTGAAAAAAGTAGAGCAGTGGCTGGGCGGGGGCCCGGGGGGAGCCAAGAGAATGCAAACCTTCCGATGGCTGATCATACTCGCTCTGCTGGGCGTGGCCATCATGCTGTTCAACTCCTTCGTCAACGTCAAGAAGCTGGACAATGAAAACATCGGCCGCGAACCGCCCGACGAGGCAGCATCCACTTCGGCAACAACCGCCGCTGAAAACGGAAGCAGCGAGTTCGGCAGCATAGAAAAGGAATTCGAAGCCAGGACGAAGGTCATGCTGGAACAGATCGTCGGCGTGGGGGCCGTGGATGTCATGGTGACGGTCGAATCGACGGAGGAAATCATCGTGCAGCGGAATGTCAAGGACACCCAGGAGCTTTCCGAGGAAAACGATGCGAATGGAGGCAAAAGACATGTGACCAGCTATACCCGTGACGGAGAGATCGTCACCTACGAATCCTCGGGTGAACAGACCCCGATCATTACGAAAAGGATCAAGCCTCATGTCCGAGGCGTCCTGGTCGTCGCGAAAGGCGTCGAAAACGAGGTGGTCCGAAGCTTGATCGTTGATGCCGTGCAAAGGGGATTGAATGTTCCAAGCTATAAAATTTCGGTTGTGCCGCGCAAAAGGGAGTAACAGTTCGGCAGCGATCCGATCATTGCCAAAGCCGTCAATTAAAGGAGGAAGTTTTAGGTATGAATAACAAACGACAAACAATCTGGTTGGTCTCGATGTTAAGCCTCATGGTCATTCTCTCGGCGTATTATCTCTTTACGGATGATTCCGGCCCTGCGGCGCCTCCGGTAGCGGAAAGCACGCAGACGACCGGACAGAAGCTGGAAGCGGGAACGACGGCCAAAACGGACGAAATCGTGGTTACGGAAGTGGGACAGGACGGCACGGATGGCGATTCCGGTGCCATGGAAGGCGGCGGATCCGCAAATGACGCCGCTAAGGAGCCGGCCGCGGATGATAAAGCTGCAGGAACCGAGGGCCAAGCTTCCGGTAAAGAAACCGAGGCTAAAGACGGAGAGGCTAAAGCGGGTGAAACTTCGGGAAAAGAACCGGTCGGAGCGAAAGAACCAGCTAAAGACAATACGGCAGATCAAACGGCCGGAACGAAAGAAACGACAAAATCCGAGGAGGATATCCTGAACGAGGTAGCTGCGACGCAGGCGGGTTCCGCTTCCGGAAAACTGGATTCTTATATGCTGGAACGGGCGAACAAGAACACGAAATTATTTGAAGAGTTAATGGCCAAACTTGATAATCAAAAGACAACGCCGGAAGAAACCGCCAAGTTGACCGAGCAGATGAAAACACTTGAGGAAAAAGAATTCATTCTGCAAGGAATCGAGGAACAGCTTCAGCAGCAGTTTGAAAACGCGGTTGTAAAAGAGGAAAACGACCGGTATAACGTCGTGGTGCTCAGCGAACAGATGGATGCCAAGCGCGCCGCCGGCATCGTCGATCTGGTGATGAAGGAGTTAAAAGTTTCCCAGGATAAAGTCAGCGTCCAATATATCGCGCCATAATGAGGCTCTCGGCCGATAAGCCGCGAGCAGCCTCGATCAACCGAAAACCGCGAAAGAGTCCGGGGGAATCTCTTGGACTCTTTCCATTTCTTTGGTTTGTGATATAATACTTTAAGCTATTGACTGACTGTCCGAAACAGGGCTTCCGAAGAAAGCGAAGGAGTGAAAAGTCGAGAATGTTTAAATTAAGCGAGATAAAAGAATTGATCGAGCTTGTGGATCAAACCTCCGTACAGGAATTGGAAATCGAGAACGAAGGCACGCGCCTGTCCATTAAAAAACCGAGCGCGCCCGAAGTGGTACAGCTGCAGGCCCCGCCTCAGGCATACATCCCAGCGCCTCAGGTGCTTCCGCAGGCGGTTCAACCGAACGCGGCGGCAAGCCAACCGGCCCAAACAGCCGAAGCGCCGGCACCGTCGGGAGCGGCAAGCTCGCTGCATCAGATCGTTTCGCCAATGGTGGGTACTTTTTACAGATCGCCTTCTCCTGAAGCTGCACCGTTCGTCAGTGTCGGTGACAAGGTTGACGAGAAGACCACCGTCTGCATTATCGAAGCGATGAAGCTTATGAACGAGCTGGATGCCGATGTTAAAGGGGAAATCGTTGAAGTGCTGGCCCAAAACGGACAGCTGGTGGAATTCGGGCAGCCTCTGTTTCTGGTGAGACCGGAGTGAACACGATACTCGCCGAGAACTTGAGTCCGAAGGAGGTTACCCGCATGACATTTCAAAAAGTGCTGATTGCGAACCGCGGCGAAATCGCCGTTCGCATTATCCGGGCCTGCCGGGAGCTGGGCATTTCGACGGTTGCGGTTTATTCGCAGCCCGACCAGGATTCCCTTCATGTTCGCTTGGCGGACGAAGCTTACTGTATCGGCCCGACGTTATCCAAAGACAGTTATCTGAACTTTACGAATATTATGAGCGTTGCTTCGCTGACCGAATGCGATGCCATTCACCCCGGTTACGGATTTTTGGCCGAAAACGCCGATTTCGCCGAAATCTGCGAGTCATGCAATATCGCTTTTATAGGCCCTTCAGCCGATGCCATCAATCGCATGGGAGACAAGGCCGTCGCCAAACAAACGATGAAGGATGCCGGCGTGCCGGTCATTCCCGGCTCGGACGGATTGGTCGAGGATTTGGACGAAGCGGTGATGCTGGCCAGGGATATCGGTTATCCGGTCATCATTAAAGCTACCGCAGGCGGCGGAGGCAAGGGGATCCGCATTGCGGAGGATGAGGAAGCGCTCATCAAGCAGATTTCAACGGCCCAGCAGGAAGCCCAGAAAGCTTTCGGCAACGCCGGCGTGTATCTCGAGAAGTATTTGACCGGAATGAAACACGTGGAAATCCAAATTATCGCCGACAAGCACGGCAATGCCGTTCATCTGGGCGAGCGGGATTGCTCCGTCCAGCGCCGCCGCCAGAAGCTGGTCGAGGAGGCCCCTTGTCCGGTACTGTCGGAAGAAGTCCGTGAGCGCATGGGTGCCGCAGCCGTTCGTGCGGCTAAAGCGGTAAACTATAGCGGAGCGGGGACGCTCGAATTTTTGCTCGGCCAGGACGGTCAGTTTTATTTCATGGAAATGAACACCCGGATCCAGGTGGAACACCCCGTTACCGAAATGATTACGGGCGTGGATTTGATCAAGGAAATGATTTCGGTGGCCGAAGGGCATCCGCTTTCCTTCGCTCAGGAAGATGTCGTTATCAACGGATGGTCCATTGAATGCCGAATCAACGCGGAAAATCCGGACAAGGGCTTCATGCCATCGCCGGGAACCATCCAATTTTATCTTCCTCCGGGAGGACCGGGCGTGCGGGTGGATAGTGCCGCTTACCCGGGGTACACCATATCGCCTTATTACGATTCCATGATCGCCAAGCTGATCGTTTGGGCACCGACCCGTGAAGAGGCGATTGCAAAAATGAAGAGAGCGCTCATGGAATTCGAAATTGAAGGCATCTCCACGACGATTCCATTCCACCAGAAGCTGATGAAGCATCCTGTATTCTTGAAGGGCGATTTCGACATCAAGTTTTTGGAGGAGCATGAGGTTTAGTCACTCTCTTGTCGTTTGTCATTAATTGGGGCAAATGATATAGTATGAGTAACAAAGAGCGCATGTCTTGATTAGTACTGAGCATCCGCAAACTTATTTTGAAAGGTGTGTTTACACATGGTGGATACTTTGCCGACGGAATTTGAACGTACGGAAATCGGCCAAATTCAGATTGCACCCGAAGTTATTGAAGTCATTGCCGGACTTGCAACGGTCGAAGTGAACGGCGTAGCGGGAATGAGCGGAGGGTTTGCAGGAGGCATTGCCGAGCTTCTCGGAATGAAAAACCTGTCCAAAGGCGTGAAGGTCGAAGTGGGACAACGCGAGGCGGCTGTGGACGTGTCCGTAATCGTGGAATACGGCCAGCGTCTGCCGGAGGTCGCAAGCGAAATTCAGCGGAACGTCAAGCGTTCGATCGAGAATATGACGGGACTGACGGTCGTGGAAGTCAACGTTCATATCCATGACGTGCATTTCGCGAAAGCATCCGACAAGACGGAGGATCTGGATCAGGTTCAGCGAGTGAAATAAAGCAAGCACTTGAACCCCCGACAGCGATGTCGAGGGTTTAATCTAATTTAAGGAGGCTGTGCTGTTCGTGGCCAAAATAGTGGACAGACTTATGCTGTTTATATACAGTTTGAGTATCGGCGTGATTTCAGTAGTTGCCATCCTCCTCTTGAGCGGCGCTATTCCGTACGACCTTACCTATGATTGGGAGCAGCGGCTCATTTGGGCTGGCATTATCGCTGCGGCGGTTTTGTTCCTGATGAGCATCCGTTTCTTCTACATTTCGGTGCGCCGGGATCGGACCGTGACCCATTCGATAGACCAGCGTACCGAGTTCGGCGATATCCAGATTTCGGTTGAAACCATCGAAAACCTGTGTTTAAAAGCAGCTTCCCGCGTGCGGGGGGTTCGTGATTTGAAATCCCGCATCAAGGTCTCGCAGTCCGGATTGGATATTGCGATCCGGGCGGTCGTGGATGGAGAGGAATCCATTCCGGGCCTTACGACGGAAGTGCAGAAGCAGGTTCATGATTTTGTGGAGGATACGACAGGAATTCCGGTTTCGAGCGTATCCGTCTATATAGCAAACGTGGTTCAGGCACCAAGCTTCAAGAGCCGCGTGGAATAGAGGTGAGCTTCCCAAATGCCTTGGAAACAAATATGGGAGAGTCACGGTGGGCGTATATTCGGTGTAACTAGCGGCGCGATATGCGGCCTGATTTATTTATTATCCGGTTTTTGGGATATGCTGTTCTTTGCATTAGTGGTATTTATCGGCTATACCTTCGGTAAACGAAAGGATTTGCAGCAGGGCTCCCTGTTTCACTGGCAGGAGTGGGGGCGCTCGCTGTTTGAGCGTTGGCGGCCGTTTAAATGAACCCTGTGATATGCTTTCTCCGGAAAAAGCCGAGACATGCTGTATCTCGCCCGTTTTGCGGAGAGAGCCGCTCACAGGTTTTTTTTTTGGATTTTTCGGTGCAGCCGAGCCCATCTTAAACCGCAAGAATAACAACGTTTAAATGATAGACGTTTTTCTAATGTTATATGGACATGATGAGAATAATGGAATCAAGCCAATAAATCATAAAACTGAATTCAACGGGTTCAACCGGGAGGAACAAAATGAAAAGACGTGTTATCAGAGAAATCGCCGTTCAAAGTCTGTATCAGATGGAAATGAATGAAGTAAACAGCAAGGAAGCCGTAATGATGCTGCTTTTCGAGGCGGCCGAGGAGAACGAAACCGACAGGGTCATCGGTGATGAGGTGAAGGTGGCAGAGATCGTGCTTGAACTTGTGGATGGATGCTGGGCGGTTCGGGAACAGATTGATGCCGTACTGGCCCATTACCTGAAAGGTTGGCAGGTCAGCCGCCTGTCCCGGGTAGACCGTCAAATCCTGCGGCTGGCCGCTTATGAACTGGCATTTCGCGAAGACGTTCCGGGAAAGGTGGCCGTGAATGAAGCCATCGAGCTCGCCAAGCATTTTGGAACCGAGGAATCCGGAAAATTCGTCAACGGCGTATTAGGTCGCATGCTTCAGGAACTCGACAAGGTAAAATCCCAGCTGACTCAATCGGCAAATTAACGCCTAGGAGGGCTAGGTTCCCATCGGCTTTACACCGCAGGCGTTAGAATCCACTTTTTTTAAAGTAAGGGGAGAGAAAATCATGAGTGCAAGCATCATAAGCGGAAAACAAGTATCGGAACAAATTCGGGAAAGCATCGCCAAGGAAGTCCAAATTCTGACCGAAAAAGGTCATCGTCCCGGTCTGGCCGTGGTCCTGGTCGGAGAGGATCCCGCTTCTCAGGTATATGTGCGGAATAAAGAGAAAGCTTGCCATGAGCTCGGCTTCTATTCCGAGGTGCACCGCCTGTCCCCTGCCACCAGCCAGGAGGAACTCCTGGCTCTCGTGGACAAGCTTAACCGTCAGGAGAACATTCACGGCATTCTGGTTCAATTGCCTTTACCGAAGCAAATCAATGAAAAATCGGTGATCGATGCGATTGCGCCCGAAAAGGACGTCGACGGTTTTCATCCGGTGAATGTAGGCAATCTGATGATTGGAGACGACAGCCTCCTTCCTTGCACGCCCGCCGGAGTTATTGAGTTGATCAAACGGACGGGCGTTTCGATCGAAGGCAAACATGCCGTGGTGATCGGAAGATCCAATATCGTAGGAAAGCCCGTATCGCTTCTTCTTCAGCGGGAAAACGCTACCGTGACCATGTGCCATTCCCGTACGGCCAACATGGCTGAAATCGCCCGCCAGGGAGATATCCTGGTCGTTGCCATCGGCCGCGCCAATATGATTGACGGCAGCTATGTCAAACCGGGTGCTGTTGTGATCGACGTGGGAATGAACCGCTTGGACAACGGCAAGCTTGCCGGAGATGTCGATTATGAAAGCGCCAAGGAATTCGCGGGATTCATTACGCCGGTTCCCGGCGGCGTAGGACCGATGACGATCACCATGCTGATGCAGAACACGCTGCTGGCATCCAAACGGCTGAACGGGTTGGCTTAACATGAAACCTGTGGATCAGCAGCGGGTGTTGTCCGTCAAGGATCTGAACCGCTACATCCGTATGAAAATGGAAGGCGATTCCCGGCTTGCGGATGTATGGATCCGGGGAGAAATATCCAACTTTACCCATCATTCAAGCGGGCATATGTATTTTACCTTGAAGGATGAAGGGAGCCGCATCAGGGCCATTATGTTTGCGGCCCACAACCAGAAGCTTCCTTTTATCCCGAAGGAAGGCTCGCGGGTGATCGCGCGCGGGAACGTTTCGGTTTATGAACGGGACGGGCAGTATCAGTTTTATGCTTCTCACATGCAGCCGGACGGGATCGGAAGTTTGTACCTTGCATACGAGCAGTTGAAGAAGAAGCTGGAGCAGGAAGGCCTGTTTGCGGCCGAGCGGAAAAGGCCGCTTCCCGTGTACCCGCGCACGGTGGGGGTGATAACATCTCCTACGGGGGCAGCGGTACGGGATATCATGATTACGATCCGCCGCCGTTATCCGCAGGTGAAAGTCGTGCTGTACCCTGTATTGGTTCAGGGGAAGAGCGCGGCCCCTTCCATCGTCAAAGCGATCCGCAATATGAACCGTATGGCGGAAGCCGACGTTCTCATCGTCGGCCGGGGCGGCGGATCCCTGGAGGAGCTGTGGGCCTTCAACGAAGAAGTTGTTGCCAGAGCCATTTACGAATCGGCCATTCCCGTCATTTCGGCGGTTGGGCATGAAACGGATTTTACGATATCGGACTTTGCGGCGGATCTTCGGGCAGCAACCCCGACGGCAGCTGCCGAGCTGGCCGTTCCCAACGCCGCTGAGATCAAGTCCAGGCTTCGGCAGCGGGAGCGGCAGCTGCAGCAGGGACTTCAGCAGCGCCTTACCCGTAGCAGGGAGCGGCTGGCCGCTCTCCAGCGTTCTCCTGTACTGGTCCATCCGCGCAGGTATATGCTTCAGCATGCCGAGCGGCTAGATATGCTGAAGCTTCGCCTGCAGGGGACGCTGCAGGCGAAAGCAAGGCTGAGCCGGGAACGTCTCGGCTCATTAAAACAGGGACTTATACGTTTTAATCCGAAGGTTCAAGCAGAGTTGGCCCGTCGCCGGAGAGATACGGCCCATCGGCAGCTCACTTCGGCGATGCAGACGATTATGCGATCCAAGCTTCTGCATCTTCAATCCGAGATGAGGCATTTGGACGCCTTAAGTCCGCTGAAGATTATGTCGCGCGGGTACAGTCTGGTATATGACGAGCAGGAGCGAAAACTGGTTAAATCGTTAAATGACGTTCAGCTTGGGGATTTGGTCCATGTGAAGGTCAGTGACGGAAGCCTTCAGTGTCAAGTGTGGGGAATGAAGGAGGAGAACAATCGTGGCGAATGAAACGGAACTGAGTTTTGAGGAAGCGATGGCACAGCTGGAAACGATCGTGAGCCAGCTGGAAGACGGGGACGTGCCGCTGGAAAAGGCCATCGATCTTTTTCAGAAGGGGATGCGGCTTTCCCAAATGTGCAGCCAAAAGCTGGAGCAGGTAGAACAAAAAATCGAGATGATCGTTGAAGAAGGCGGAGAGCTGAATCGCCGCCCATTCGGCGGCATGCTCGAGGAAACGGGTGAAGATCGTGAATAACCGGCTGCCGCTGGATAAATACATGAAAGATTTTAACGATCGTCTTGCGGGGGAGCTGTCATCGCTTTTTCCTGACGGTTGGACAGTGCCTGAAAGTTTGCGGAAGTCGATGCTGTATTCTCTGACTGCGGGCGGAAAACGCCTTCGTCCGCTGCTCGTTATCGCAGCCTGCGAAGCCGGAGGAGGGGATTTCGAAGCCGCGCTGCCCGTTGCCTGCGCCGTTGAGATGGTACATACGTACTCGCTTGTTCATGATGATTTGCCCGCCATGGACAATGACGATTTCCGGCGGGGCAAGCCGACGAATCACAAGGTGTTCGGTGAAGCGGCAGCCATTTTGGCCGGGGATGCCTTGTTGACCCATGCCTTTTACAGCGTGGTTCAGTCCTCGCGCAAACATGGAGTGCCGGCGGATCGCGTGCTTGCGATCGTTGAGGATCTGGCGGAATTCGCAGGCCCCCGGGGAATGGTGGGCGGACAGGTTGCCGACATGGAGGGCGAGCAGGGCCTGACCAGCTTGGAGCAGCTGGAGTACATTCATGTTCACAAAACAAGCGACCTCATCATGTTTTCCCTTATCGCGGGAGGGCGTATCGCAGGCGTTAGCGATTCTCAGTTGGAAGCCCTTCGGACCTTCGGTCATCATTTGGGCCTGGCTTTTCAAATCCAGGACGATATTTTGGATTTGGTAGGCGATGAAACGAAGCTCGGGAAAAAGACCCAAAGCGATGTCAAACAGCAAAAAGTAACGTATCCGTATTTCATCGGTTTGGAGGCATCCAAACAGCGTGTGGCCCGTTTGACGGACGATGCCAAAGCGGTCATTGAAAACGCGGGTTTTGCCGATCCGAAACGGCTGATTGAAATCGCGGATTATCTGATGGCGAGGGATCATTAACCCCGATTACTTGCAAGCGGTTTTTTTGTGATATAATGTCTAATGTCCAACAATGAGCCCGTGCGTATGGGCAAACATATCATGGTATTCAAACTTAACTCAGGAAAGCGGGGAGATTCTTCATGCTGCTTCCAAACATAAAACATCCAGAACAATTGAAAAATCTGTCGGTTGACGCATTGGCCGATTTGGCCGGGGAAATCCGTCAGTTTTTAATAGAAAAGCTATCGGTTACCGGCGGGCACCTTGCATCGAATTTGGGAGTGGTAGAACTCACGCTGGCCCTGCATTTCTGTTTCGACAGCCCAAGGGACAAAATGATATTCGACGTGGGACATCAGGCTTATGTTCATAAAATTTTGACCGGCCGCATGGACCAGTTCGATACCCTGCGCAAGCACAAGGGACTGTGTGGCTTTGTAAAGCGAGCCGAAAGCGAGCACGACGTATGGGAAGCCGGACACAGCAGCACCTCTTTATCGGCTGCCATGGGGATGGCGCTCGCCCGGGATTTGAAAGGCGAGGACAACCGGATCATCGCCATGATCGGCGACGGCGCGCTAACGGGCGGGATGGCTTTTGAAGCGCTCAATCATATCGGTCACGAGAAGAAAAAAATGATCGTCATTTTAAACGACAACGAAATGTCGATTGCGCCGAACGTTGGCGCCATGCACAATTATTTGAGCAAAATCCGTTCCGACCGTTATTATTTGAGGGCAAAAGACGAGGTTGAAAGCCTTCTGAAAAAAATCCCGGCCATCGGCGGCAAGTTGGCCAAGACGGCGGAGAAAATGAAGGACAGCCTTAAGTACATGATGGTGCCCGGGATTTTGTTCGAGGAGTTGGGGTTCACGTATCTGGGGCCTGTGGACGGACATGATCTGAACAAACTGATCGATACGTTAAAGCAGGCTGACAATGTGGACGGACCCGTTCTGATTCATGCTGTGACGACCAAGGGCAAGGGATACCGTCCCGCAGAATCGGATTCCCATAAGTGGCACGGCATTTCACCGTATAAGATCGAATCCGGACAGGTTCTGAAAGCGGTCGGCAATCCGATGTATACGGAAGTATTCGGACAAACCTTGATCGAGTTGGGTGAGCAAGACGAGCGAATCGTTGCAGTCACGCCAGCGATGCCGGGCGGCTCAGGATTGATTCCGTTCAGCAAAAAATTCCCGGACCGGATGATCGATGTGGGAATTGCCGAGCAGCACGCGGCAACATTGTGCGCGGCATTGGCAATGGAAGGCATGAAGCCTGTATTTGCGGTATATTCCACATTCATGCAGCGTGCTTACGATCAAATCGTCCATGATATTTGCCGCCATAACGCCAACGTCATGATAGCCGTCGACCGAGCGGGTTTTGTCGGTGCGGACGGGGAAACCCATCAAGGCGTTTATGACATTGCTTTTATGCGCCATATCCCGAATATCGTGTTGATGATGCCTAAAGACGAGAATGAATTGCGCCATATGATGAAGACGGCGCTTGAATATAACGACGGTCCGATCGCTTACCGATACCCGCGCATCAACGGTACGGGCGTCGAATTGGATAAAGAACTGACCAGCATCCCGATCGGGAAGTGGGAGATGGTTCGCTCTGGAGAAGGCTGCGCGATTCTCGCGGCCGGCCCGATGGTTCAGCTGGCCGAGGAAGCGGCCGACATGCTCAAGCGTGAAGGCATGCAGGTTCAAATCATAAATGCCCGTTTCCTGAAGCCGCTGGATGGGGAGATGCTCAGCGGATTGGCATTGACCGGAACGGCGATGGTTGTATTGGAAGAAGCCTCCCAAGCCGGAAGTCTCGGGAGTGCGGTGCTGGAGTATTTTGCCGAACAGGGCATGCATGATGCCGTCGTTTCCTTAATGGGGATCGAAGACCGGTTTATCGAGCATGGAAGCATCAAGGAGCAACGGGCTGAGGTCGGTCTGACCGCAGAAAATGTCTGTGCCCGCATCCGCGGCTTGGTAGCCCCGAATTCCGGCGCTTTGGCAAAAAGAAGCTTTTCGTCATAGTGACAGATCAGGAGATCAGAATGAATTCATCGCAAAAAGAACGCATCGATGTCCTGCTCGTGGAGCAGGGCTTCTACGAAAGCCGGGAAAAAGCAAAGGCTGCCGTCATGGCCGGGATTGTTTACGCCGGCACGGAACGGATCGAAAAGGCGGGAATGAAAATTCCCCGCGATACGGAAATCCGGGTGAAAGGATCGGTTCATCCATACGTCAGCCGCGGAGGGTTGAAGCTGGAAAAAGCGCTAAAAAACTTCGGGATTGACATGACCGGGAGAACGATGCTTGATATCGGGTCTTCCACCGGCGGTTTTACCGACTGTGCCCTTCAGCATGGGGCGCGGTATGTCTATGCGATCGACGTCGGCTACAATCAGCTCGATTGGTCTCTCCGTAACGACGACCGCGTTAACGTAATGGAGCGAACGAACTTCCGCTACATGACACCGGAAGATATGAAAGGGCCGCGGCCTGATTTTGCCAGCATCGACGTCTCTTTTATTTCCTTGCGGATTATTCTTCCGCCGTTAAAAGCTCTGCTTGATAAACCTGGGGACGTGGCGGCTTTGATCAAGCCTCAGTTTGAGGCTGGACGCGAAAAAGTCGGGAAATCCGGAGTGGTGCGCGATCCGAAGGTGCACCGGGAAGTGTTGACGGAAGTGCTTGCTTTTGCCCACGGTCTCGGATTCGAGCTGAAGGGCCTAACCTTCTCCCCGATTACCGGAGGCGAGGGAAATATTGAATTTCTGGCCCACTGGCGCGTTCCGCCGGAGGGAGAGGTCCTGACGGAAGAACCGGGGAGCATTGAGCAGACACCCGATTTTCTGGGCCAATGGATCGACGACACCGTGCAGCAAGCGGCTCATACATTTACGGGAAACTCATCGAAATGATGAGTTTCTTTTGCTGAAAAAAAGGAGTTGCCCCCTGCATCCTCGAATACAAAATCCGAGGTGAGCGTGCTTGAGCGAACGTATGGACGGACTTCTGATGGTGCTGATCGGCATATTTGCGGTGATCGTGCTGGGGTGGCGGCTAAACCGCTGGCTTATGTCTCCGCCTGCGGCGCAGCTGCCCGGTATGCCCATCAATGAACGCATTCAGGATCATCCCGCGATTGAATTATTGGAGCGGGAAGGGTATGAAGTGATAGGGGGAAAAGTCAAAATAAACTTATCCTTTGACACGGAGGAAGGATCGGTGCACAGCCGCCTGTTTATCGACTATGTCGCATCGGATGACGGCGGGGAACTTTATCTTGTAAAACTGTCGCGGGACCGATTGCCCGTGGATTGGACAGGTTCCGGCATAAGGGATCGGCTGATGCCGCTCCTGCTGCTGTATCCGGAATGTGCGGGTTTGCTGTACATCGACCAAAATGAAAGTGCCGTCCGGCGGTTGACGATGGATTGGTCGGACGAGGAATGGATCGGAAACGACGATTAAATCAGCTGAATATCAGGAGGCTTCTTTAAACATGAAAGGACAACGCCACATTAAAATCCGGGATATTATAACCCACCGGGAAATCGAAACACAGGATGAATTGGTTGAAGCGCTGAGAAACGAAGGTTTTCAGGTAACGCAGGCAACCGTATCCCGCGACATCAAAGAGCTGTTGCTCATTAAAGTGCCGATGGACGACGGGCGTTACAAGTATTCCATGCCGACGGATCAACGTTACAACCCGGTACAAAAACTGAAGCGGGCTTTGGTCGATAATTTTGTCCACATTGACAGGACAGGGAATTTGGTTGTGATGAAATGCTTGCCGGGTACGGCGAATTCCGTAGCGGTGCTGCTGGATAACATGGAATGGTCGCAAATTATGGGAACGATATGCGGTGACGATACCATTCTGCTCATTTGCCGGACGGAAGAGGACAGCGAGCATGTGGTGAAGCAAATCATGGGGTATATATCGTAGGCGGAACATGGATTGAGTAAAAGGGTCGGAGGTGCATGGCATGCTAGTAACGTTATCTATTCGAAACCTGGCCGTGGTGGAAGCGGTGGACGTTCAATTTTTTCCGGGGTTCCATGTATTGACCGGGGAAACGGGAGCGGGGAAGTCGATCATCATTGATGCACTCGGGCTAATCGCGGGAGGCCGGGGATCGGCGGACCTGATCCGCTACGGCTGCGACAAGTCGGAGATCGAGGCTTTGTTTGACCTGCCGGCCGGCCATCCGGTTTGGATGACGCTGGAGCGCTTAGGGATTGAGGGAAACCGCGATGAACATCTGCTAATTCGCAGGGAGCTGACATCCCAGGGAAAAAGCACGGCTCGCATCAATGGGCAATTGGTAAACCTGAGCATGCTGCGGGAAATTGGCGAGCAGCTCATTAACATTCACGGCCAGCATGAACATCAAAGCCTTCTTCGTCCGGACCGGCACCTGGGTCTGCTGGATACGTACGGCGATCATGCAATCGGTCCGATTAAAAGAAAGTACCAGGATCGGTACGGGTTATTCATGAAAGTGGAAAAAGAGCTTAACGAACTGCTGGAATCGAGCCAGAAGGCTTACCAGATGCTCGATATGTACCGGTTCCAGCTGGAAGAAATCGCTGCGGCCCAGCTAAAGGAAGGGGAGGACGAGTGGCTTGCCGAAGAGCGGGTAAAGCTGTCCCACAGCGAAAAAATGATGGATTCCGTGAGCGGCGCTTACGAACTTCTATACGGTTCGCAGGGATTGGAATCGATAAGCAGGGCACTTTCCCGCCTTGAAGATGTCTCGGCTTATGACGAGAAAGGATTGAAGCCGCTCGTGGAACAGCTTCAGTCCGCCTATTATCAGCTGGAGGACGCCGTGTTTCAACTGCGCGATTACCGCGATGGCATCGAATTCAATCCGGAGAGACTGGACGAGATTGAACAGCGCTTGAACATGATTTCCGGTTTGCGAAGAAAATATGGGGATAATGTAGAGCAAATCCTGGCATACTACAAACGCATTGGGCAGGAAACCGAGCTTTTGGAAAATAAGGACGAGCATATCGAAGGGCTGCAGAAGCGAAGAAACAAGCTGCTTGCCGAACTTGTGGAAACGGCCGAAGAATTGAGTTATGCCCGAAAACAATGCGCCAAGGAGCTGGCTTCCCAGGTTGAGGATGAGCTGAAGGACCTGCAGATGGAACGGACGAAGCTTGAGGTACGGCTGGATCAGCTGGACGACCCGAACGGTTATGAATTTGAAGGCCGACGTTTTCGCCTGGGCAAGCAGGGAATGGACACGGCCGAATTCCTCATCTCGCCGAATCCGGGAGAGCCGTTAAGGCCTCTGGCTAAAATCGCTTCCGGCGGAGAGCTGTCCCGGATGATGCTGGCGATGAAAAGCATTTTTGCCCGTCACGACGAAATTCCCGTCCTTATCTTTGATGAAGTGGACACCGGCGTCAGCGGCCGAGCGGCACAGTCCATAGCCGAGAAACTCTACATATTGGCTAAAAGCTGCCAAGTCTTTTCCATTACGCACCTTCCGCAAGTGGCCTGCATGGCAGATCACCAGTACCTGATCGAGAAAAAGCTTGATGACGGCAGAACGATGACCCAGGTCGATCCGCTTGGCGAGGAAGGACGGGTCAAGGAACTGGCACGAATGCTGGGCGGCGTGGAAATCACGGAGAAAACGCTGCATCACGCCCAGGAAATGCTCAATTTGGCGGAGGCCCAAAAGGCTCAGCGTAGGGCATCGGGTTAATGATTGACAGTTATAAAAGGCTGGGGGCAAGGTTAACTTATAGGTACGCAATTGGCGACCAACCTTTTCGTCAAGCGAAAGAAGAAAAAGGGAGCGTGACAGCCATTGAACCCCAACCTCAAGAGAAAACTGCTCGGTTTTATTCTTGCCTTCTTTCTTTGTTTCGTTGCAACTGCAGAACCCGTACAGTCCTTAGCCGCCCTGCCTGACCAATTAAGGCTGTTCGCGGGCCAACAGGCAAACCTGAACTTGGCCATGCCCGTTCAGGCGATTGCTTCGGTTGACCGCCCTGATGTATTACAGTTGAACGGTTCCTCCCGTTCAGCGCTCCAGGTTTCACTGAGACAGCCGCTGCAGCTCAATCCCCGGCAAAGCGGCAAAGCGGAAGTAACCTTGAAATTATTCGGTAAGATTCCTCTAAAGACCGTTCATGTGGATGTAATGCCGGAACTGAAAGTTTACCCTGGCGGGCAAACCATCGGCGTAAAAGTGAAATCCGCCGGAATCCTTGTCGTCGGCCATCATCTGGTACAGTCAGAGAACGGCGGGAAGTCTTCCCCGGGCGAAACGGCAGGCTTGAAGCTGGGGGATCTGCTCACGAAAATGGATGGCATATCCCTTGATGACGTGACCAAGGTCCCTGGCATCGTGGAGAAAGCGGGTTTGTCCAAGAAACCGCTGGACATTACCTTCAAGAGGAACGGCAAACCGTTTACAACGAAGCTCACGCCCGTCTTCGATAAAGAGGATCAATCCTGGCGTTTGGGCTTGTACATCCGGGATTCGGCCGCGGGCGTCGGAACGCTGACTTTTTATGCCCCGCATCAGAAAGTGTACGGTGCCTTGGGACATGTCATAACGGACATGAATACCCAGACCCCCATTGAGGTGGGAAGCGGGCAAATCCTGCAGTCCAACGTTACGTCCATCTCCCGCAGCGAAGAGGGGGAGCCGGGCGAGAAGCGTGCCCATTTCATGAAAGACGGCCGCATACTCGGCAGCGTCGAGCGAAACACGCATTTCGGCATCTTTGGCAAAATGAGCGAAAAACCCAGTCACAGCTTATATCCTGAACCGATTCCGGTAGCTTTGGCGAATGAAGTCAAAGCAGGTCCCGCTGAAATTTTGACGGTTGTGGAAGGACAGAAGGTTGAGCGCTTTTCCGTCGAAATCATCCATGTCTCGCACCAAGCTGAACCGGCCACAAAAGGATTGGTCATACGAATCACGGATCCAAGGCTAATCAAGAAAACCGGCGGCATCGTTCAAGGGATGAGCGGAAGTCCCATTGTCCAAAACGGAAAGCTGATCGGAGCAGTGACCCATGTGTTCGTCAATGACCCCAAATCCGGATACGGATGTTTTATTGAATGGATGCTGCAGGATTCCGGCGTCCTGCCAACCACCCATCATAAACCCCAAAATCTTAAGGCAGGTTGATGCCTTAAGATTTTTTTGTCGTATAAAGCCGAAAATAGAATGAATTTGACAAAATATATCATTATAAAACAACTCAAAAAAAAAATAAAGAAAAATAATTTTCGACAGAAGGAATTTAAATGAGTATGTCGAAAACTTTAACTACAAGAAAATTAACTAAAACACTGATCAGAGATAAAGGAGGAGCACGAATTGCAAAAAATCGAGGTATTATTGGCAGACGACAACCGTGAGTTTACCAACCTGCTTGGAGAATACATTACGGACCAGCCGGATATGGTGGTTACCGGAATCGCCTATAATGGTGAAGAAGTCCTCAATATGATTGGGGAATCCGGAAAAGTTCCGGACGTCTTGATTCTTGATATTATTATGCCTCATTTGGATGGCCTCGGTGTTCTTGAGCGTTTGCGGGATATGAATTTGTCCCCTCAGCCGAAAATCATCATGCTCACGGCTTTCGGTCAAGAGAACATCACGCAGCGGGCTGTGCAATTAGGTGCTTCCTATTACATCTTGAAACCATTTGACATGGAAGTGCTGGCCAGCCGGATCCGTCAGCTCGTCGGCGTTCCTACCGGCATGTCTGCCGGAACCGCATTCACGGTATCGAAGTCCAATGTCGTGCCGATGGGCAAAGGAAAGAACCTGGACGCAAATATTACGTCGATCATTCATGAAATCGGCGTTCCTGCACACATTAAAGGATATCAATATCTGAGAGAAGCCATTACGATGGTATACAACAACATCGAAATTCTGGGCGCCATCACGAAAACGCTTTACCCGGCCATCGCCGAAAAATTCAAAACAACCCCTTCGCGTGTGGAGCGTGCCATCCGCCATGCGATCGAAGTGGCGTGGACCCGCGGTAACATCGATTCCATCAGCCATCTGTTCGGCTACACGATCAATATCAGCAAGTCCAAGCCGACGAACTCCGAATTCATCGCCATGGTGGCCGACAAGCTCCGGATTGAGCACAAAGTGTCTTGAAAGGGTTAGGAGCCTTGCGTATTCCTTAAAGCCCGTGACAATGCGTCACTTCTTTAACTGATGATCACGTGTCATCATTTCTAAAGAAGTGACGTATTTCTTTTCAGTCCATCTCCGGATTGAAATGAAGGGAAACGGGGCCCCTGTGCAGAAGAAGAATGGGGAAGAAAGCGCATGAAGCAGGATCATTTACGCTGAATGTAAATCAGGAGGTTTAAAATGGCTAGAAAAATATTGGTTCTTGGAGGCACTCGGTTTTTCGGTAAGAGATTGGTGGAAGACCTGATCGCGAGCGGAGAAGAGGTTACCATTCTGACCAGAGGCCGAAGTGCGGATCATTTCGGGAATCAAGTGCAGCGGATCACGGTAGACCGTAAGGATTCGGATGCATTTAAGCAGGCGGTTTACGAAACTGACTATGATGTGGTTTATGATAATATTTGTTATACGCCCGAAGAAGCGGCTTACGCGGCACGCCTGTTTGCCGGGCATGCCGGACATTACGTGCTGACGTCCACCCTATCCGTTTACGACTTTGCCGATCACCCTCTCAGAGAGGAAGATTTTGACCCGTACCGTTATCCCGTTTTAACGAATGATAACGGAGAGTACAGCTATAAGGAAGGTAAACGGCAAGCCGAAGCCGTGTTGTTTAACAGGCATGATTTGAATGTCGTCGCCGTCCGTTTTCCGATCGTACTGGGAATCGACGATTATACGAAGAGGCTTTGGTTTCATGTGGAGCATGCTTTAAAGGGCGAACCGATCGGCGTTCCCGCGCCGGATGCCTCCATTTCCTTCATCCATGCGGGGGAAGCCGCGGCATTTTTAAAATGGGCCGGAGACGTTAGGTTTGAGGGGCCGGTGAACGCCTGCTCGAACGGAGCGGTGTCCGTAACCGAAGTGATGGAGATGATCCGTCAGGAAACCGGCCATGCCGCGCCATTGCTTCCGTCCGCCGGACCGGAACGCATGTCGCCTTTCGGCATCCCCGGCGATTGGACTATGGATAACGGCAGGGCGGAGACGGCCGGATTTTCGTTTTGGGATGTGCGGGAGTGGATGCCGCGGCTCATCGCTGAAATATCAAACGAACTCAAGAAGCAAACAAGCAGTTAAGAAACAGGAAGGAAGATCATCATGAACGACACCGCAGCGGAATTAGCGGCTCAGGCAAAAAATTTGGAGGAACGAGGCCTTCTTAGCGGAGAAGCGGCTGAACTTGTTGCCGGATTGCTGGCGGAAGTGGAAACGCTCCGGCGCCAGAACGGAAATCTTCGGCGCGCAGCATTAAAGTCATCGAAACACGATCGAATGTCCACGAAATTAAAGGAAGCCCTTTACGAATAAGTGTAATGCCGGACGATTCGGCAAACAATTTTCGCTTTCGTTTTAGAATCCGTTCCGTAGTTTTCTTTTGGATCATAAGGCAAGAATAAAACACCGGTGCGGATTTCCCCCCGGTGTTTCTCGTTTCAAAAAACTATGAATTTGTACGGACGGGTCCGTCCGGTTTCGGGCGTTTCTTTTTGAATCGGGGACCTACATAATTGCGCTTGCGGTCGCGGAACAAGATCCAGCCTCCCAGGAAACCGATGCCCAGCAGGAAGAGAAAGAGTCCTCCTCCGAAAGAAAGCCATTGAAAAGTCGGATTTGTTACCCGTTCGTCGCCGTGCACGGAAATATATAGAAATACGGCATCTTTCATCATTAAAAAGCCTTTCATCGCCATAAGGCCAGGGATGACCAAAATAATAATGGCGGCAAATCGGGAAATAAGCAATCGCATATGGTTACCTGCCTTAATTTTGTTAATTGAAATTTTCAGTTCTATCATACCTTTTTCCCTTTGCCGTGTCTATTTAAGAAAGGGCCGAATTTGTAATACGGTCAAAAGAGAGTACAATTAATATGAATCATACATAATGCGGAGGTGCCGTCTGTGGCAATAACATGTGATGTGGCAATACTCGGCGGCGGAACCGGCGGCTATGTGGCTGCCATCCGCGCCGCCCAGCTCGGGAAGGATGTTGTCATTATAGAGCAGGACAAGCTTGGAGGAACGTGTCTTCACCGCGGCTGCATTCCGAGCAAGTCGTTTCTGAGAAGCGCCGAGGTCTACGCCGAAATGAAGGAAAGCGAGAGTTATGGGATTGAGGCGGAAGGCGTTCGGCTGTCGTTTCGCAAAGTCCAGAAGCGCAAGGATGAAATCGTCGATAAGCTTCATCAAGGCGTCCAGTATTTAATGCGCAAAAATAAAATCCGTGTGGTCCAGGGCGCAGGACGGGTGATCGGCCCATCCATCTTCTCGCCGCGAAGCGGAGCCGTAGCGGTAGAACTGCCGGACGGGGAGATGGAAACGGTCGTTCCGTCCCATCTGATCATCGCAACGGGATCGCGTCCGCGCCATCTTCCGGGATTGGAGCCCGACGGCGTTCATGTGTTGACGAGCGATCATGCACTTCTTATGGAAGAGCTGCCATCCTCTATGGTAATCGTCGGGGGTGGCGTTATCGGCGTGGAATGGGCCTCGATGCTGAATGATTTTGGCGTGAGGGTTACCGTGGTGGAAGCCTCTGACCGGCTCCTTCCGGCTGAGGATGAGGATATCGGCAAAGAGATGTTGAAGCTCCTGACGAACAGGGGAGTCACCGTAATGACGGGAGCCGAGCTATTGACGGATTCCTTCAAGGCGGAAGAGGAGCAGGTTCATATCCAGGTTCGACACAAAGGAACGGAGCATACATTGAAAGCGGACAAGATGCTGTTGTCTGTCGGCCGGGTGGGGAATGCCGATGATATCGGACTTGAAAATACGGACGTTCGTGTGGACAAGGGGCTTATCGTCGTCAATGAGTTCATGCAGACGACCGAACAGCATATTTATGCGATCGGGGATGTGATCGGCGGGCTCCAGCTTGCCCATGCGGCGAGTCATGAAGGCATAACGGCAGCGAATCATTTGGCGGGAGCGCATGTTACACCGTACCGTAGCGAATGGATTCCCCGCTGCGTTTATACGCGCCCGGAAGCGGCAAGCGTAGGGTTGACCGAAAAACAGGCCAAAGATCGGGGACACGAGATCAAAATCGGCAAATTTCCGTTCCAGGCTATCGGCAAAGCGCTGGTTCAGGGCGCTTCCGAAGGATTCGTCAAAGTGATTGCCGACAGATCCACCAACGATATCCTGGGCGTTCACATGATCGGTCCTCACGTGACGGAGCTGATCGGAGAGGCGGCACTCGCCCAGGTGTTGGACGCGACGCCTTGGGAGGTAGGCACTGCGGTTCATGCCCATCCGACTTTATCCGAGATTATGGGCGAAGCGATGCTTGCCGTTAACGGCATGGCCACCGGTATTTAAGAGGGTGCTTTTAAGCCCAGTGAGCAATCCCTCATTTCCTTTTGCGAAAAAAGGGATTATAATAACATTAAGCCAAGTCTTAGTACCAGGTTTTAATACTAGATCTGGGGACTGGTAAAAGCTATCCGTTATCCGTGGAAATATTGCGATTTCGGGCGTGCCTTGGCTTGATGATAAAGGAGGGACCTCCATGAATGACCAAGAAACAGTAACTGAACAGAACAGGCATAAGCAGCTTGGGTTGACGGACGGACAAGTGCTGGACATGTACAAATATATGATGCTTGCCCGGAAATTTGATGAACGGAATCTGCTCCTGCAGCGTGCGGGCAAAATCAATTTCCACGTATCCGGGATCGGGCAGGAGGCATGCCAGGCGGCTGCCGCATTTGCCCTTGACCGGGAAAAGGATTACTTTCTCCCGTATTACAGGGATTATGCTTTTGTCCTTGCGGTAGGGATGACTCCGAGAGAATTGATGCTTTCCGCATTTGCCAAGGCCGAGGATCCTAACAGCGGCGGCCGCCAGATGCCGGGCCATTTTGGAAGCAAGCGGCTCCGGATCGTGACGGGCTCAAGTCCGGTTACCACCCAGGTGCCTCATGCAGTCGGATTTGCGCTTGCGGCCAAGATGCAAAAAAAGGATTTTGTATCCTTCGTAACCTTCGGTGAGGGCTCCAGCAACCAGGGGGATTTCCATGAGGGCTGCAACTTTGCCGGAGTTAACAAACTGCCCGTTATCTTTATGTGTGAAAATAATCAGTATGCGATATCGGTTCCCGCGCATAAGCAGCTTGGCGGCAAAGTCAGCGATCGTGCCCTTGGCTACGGCTTCCCGGGAATCCGCGTGGACGGCAACGATGCCCTGGAGGTCTATGCCGCCGTCAAGGAAGCCCGGGAGCGGGCGGTTCGCGGCGAAGGACCTACCCTGATCGAATCGATGATGTACCGGCTCTCTCCCCACTCCACCTCGGACAATGATCTGGCGTACCGGACCAAAGAGGAAGTGGAGGAGAACTGGAAGAAGGACGGCGTAGCCGCTTTAAGCAATACTTGGTGAGCTGCGGTTTGTGGGACGAGAAACGGGATGAAGACCTGATAGCGCAATTGAACCTGGAAATCAAAGAAGCGACGGAGTATGCGGACAGGGCTCCTTTTCCGAAGCCGGAGGATACACTGCTGCATGTGTATGCCGAGAATGAAGGAGGGGTCTGACGATGGCCGTTATGGAATATATCGATGCGATTCGGCTGGCGATGAAGGAAGAAATGGAAAGGGACGAATCCGTATTCGTGCTTGGCGAGGACGTCGGCGTCAAAGGCGGGGTTTTTACCACGACCAAGGGTTTGATAGACCAGTTTGGGGAGATGCGCGTCCTTGACACGCCGCTTGCCGAGTCGGCGATTGCCGGCGTTGCCATTGGGGCGGCGATGTACGGGATGAAGCCCATTGCCGAGATGCAGTATTCGGACTTTATGCTCCCTGCCACCAATCAAATCATAAGCGAAGCGGCAAAGATCCGTTACCGTACCAACAACGACTGGAGCTGTCCCGTCGTCATCCGGGCTCCGATCGGCGGCGGCATTTTCGGGGGCTTGTACCACTCCCAGTGTCCCGAATCCATTTTTTTCGGCACGCCCGGTCTTAAAATCGTCGCTCCGTTTACGGCTTATGACGCGAAAGGCTTGCTAAAAGCAGCGGTCAGGGATCCCGATCCGGTTCTGTTCTTCGAGAACAAGAAATGCTACAAGCTCATTAAGGGCGATGTGCCGGAAGAGGATTACACGGTACCGATCGGAAAAGCCAATCTGCTCCGGGAAGGAGCGGACATCACCGTCATCGGTTACAGCCAGCCGCTGCATTTTGTGCTGCAGGCTGCAGAAGAGTTGGAGCGGGAAGAAGGAATAACCGCACATGTCTTGGACCTGCGAACACTCCAGCCGCTGGACCGTGATAGCATCATTGAAGCCGTCCGGGTTACCGGGAAAGTCATGATCGTGCATGAAGATAATAAAACCGGGGGCGTCGGCGCCGAGGTTGCGGCTCTTATTTCGGAGAACTGCCTCTATGATTTGGATGCCCCAATCACGCGGTTATGCGCTCCGGACGTTCCGGCGATGCCGATCAGCCCCCCGATGGAAAAGTTCTATATGTTAAACAAGGACAAAGTGAAGGAATCGATGCGTCAGCTGGCGCTTTACTAAGATACAGGGAGTTGTGAGCATGTCTGATAACGGGAAAATGACGGATGTGGCAATGCCGCAGCTGGCGGAATCATTGGTGTCCGCTACGATTGCCAAATGGCTGAAAAAACCGGGAGACCGGATCGAGCAGTATGAACCGATCTGCGAAGTCATGACCGATAAGGTTAACGCTGAAATTCCTTCCACCATGGACGGCATCATGGGGGAGATACTGGCTGAGGAAGGACGTACCGTAAGTGTCGGCGAGATCATCTGCCGAATACGGGCTGAAGCGTCGGTGGCCCCCGAAACGGCTGCTCCCGTGCAATCCCGGCCGGTTTCTAGTCAAGTGCCTGCGGCTGTCGGCGAGTTGATGCGGGCTCGATATTCGCCTGCGGTTCAAAGCTTGGCAGCCGAGCACGGCATCGATCTGAGCCGGGTAACGGGTACCGGTATGGGCGGGCGGATTACCCGTAAAGATGTGCTTATGTTTATTGAGCAGGGAGGAACTCAAACAACGTTTGCGGCGCCTTCTGCCCCCGCTTCAAGTTCCGTGCCGGCCCAGCCGGGGGCTTCCGTATCCTCGGCCTCCCCGTTTGCCGGTACCGTAACGCCGCAGCGGGTGGAGCCGACTCCTCCGCTGGGAACGGCCATCCCGGATGTCCGGCACTCGGGTCTGCATTTGACGGAGCTTCCCAAGATCCCCACGATCGAGGTTGAGGGGGAAGGGACCGGGAGAACGGAGCATTATATCGACGTCACGCCGATCCGCAGCGCGATTGCCAGAAACATGCGGCAGAGCGTTTCCGAAATTCCGCATGCCTGGACGATGATTGAGGTCGACGTCACGAATCTTGTGCTGCTGCGAAACAAGCTGAAGGATGAGTTCAAACGCAAGGAAGGCGTAAATCTGACTTATCTGGCATTTCTGCTCAAGGCCGTGGTTAACGCGATCAAGGATTACCCGATCATGAATTCCTTCTGGGCGGTGGATAAAATCGTCGTTAAACGGGACATCAACCTTTCGCTGGCGGTAGGAACCGAGGATTCGGTTTTGACGCCGGTGATTAAACGGGCCGACCAGAAAAATATCGCCGGTTTGGCCCGAGAAGTCGAGGAACTTGCCCGGAAGACGCGCGAAGGCAAGCTGACGCTGGATGACATGCAGGGCGGAACGTTCACGGTAAATAATACGGGCTCGTTCGGGTCCATTTTGTCCTATCCGATTATCAATTATCCGCAGGCGGCCATCCTGACATTCGAGTCCATTGTGAAAAAGCCTGTCGTCATCAACGATATGATTGCCGTACGATCCATGGCCAACCTTTGTCTGTCCCTGGATCACCGGATTCTGGACGGCGTGATATGCGGCCGGTTCCTGCAGCGGGTCAAGGACAATCTTGAAGGATTTACGATGGATACCAAGCTTTACTGATGATCCGCAGGGCATGATTAGCATAGGTAGAGAACAATTTATGGGGTATCCTAAGAAAGAAGGGGCAGACCGCGATGAAAAAAAGACTTGACGTTTCTTACACGCCGCTGATTGATTATGATACTGCCTGGGATATTCAAAAGGAACGGGTAAAGGGGATCGATCTGGGGGAGCTTAACGAGTGCCTTATGCTCCTTCAGCACCCGCCGACTTATACCATGGGCTCCCAGCGCCATCCCGAACACTTGCTGTTAAGCCGGGAAGAGCTTGAAGCCCGTGGCATTTCTTTGTTTGAGATCGACCGCGGCGGGGACATTACATATCATGGTCCGGGACAGTTGGTCGGTTACCCTCTCTTGCTGCTTGACGGAGGCAAAAATTTGGATTTGCACGGTTATTTGCGGAATGTGGAGCAGGTGATCATCGATTATCTCGCAGGCTTTGGCATTGAAGGCGGGCGTAAGCCCGAGTATACCGGCGTATGGGTAGGCGACCGTAAAATTTGCGCAATCGGTGTCAAATTCAATAAATGCCGCAATCATCGCGGATTCGTTACGAGTCATGGTTTTGCACTGAACGTAAAGGCAGGGATTGAGAAGGAAGGCTTTTCCGGAATTATTCCCTGCGGTATTCAGGAATACGGCGTTACCTCATTGGAGGAATGTACGGGAAGAGCCGTCGAGGTGGAGGAAGTTGCCCGGGAGATCGTTCCTTACTTCACCCGGGTCTTTCCATATGAGGTTCAGATGAAGGATCAGTAATATGATTTAGACGCCTCGGGATCAGCGAAGCAGAAAAGGCTCCAGGACGATAAAGAGCGTCGAGCCGACCATCGCCGCGAGCATAAGGTAGATAACGATACGAAACCATTTTTTTTGCTGCATTGTGTTACTCCTTTGGATTTAGTTTAAATGATGAGCATAAGGTTTAATTCATTAAATGCGAAGTCCACGGCGGATTTTGCAAAAACAGCCGCTTGCACAGTACATCGTACAAAAACATTGTAACCTATCTAGGAAAGAGAGGGAAGTCCAGTGATCTCACAGGAACGGTTGGTTCGCGAGTTTATGGAACTCGTCCGTATTGACAGCGAAACAAAGCATGAAGAGCAAATCGCCGTCGCGTTGAAGGAAAAATTCGGCAGCCTGGGACTTCAGGTGGTTGAGGATGATACGAAAGAGAAAACGGGTCACGGCGCCGGCAACCTGATTATTACCTGGGAAGCCGAGCACGGCGGCAGCGGGCCCAAACTTCTGTTTACCTGTCACATGGATACCGTAACGCCAGGCAAGGGGATCAAGCCTGAGCTTGGTGAAGACGGGTACATCCGCAGCGACGGAACGACCATTCTCGGCTCGGATGACAAAGCGGGAATATCGGCCCTGCTTGAAGTCATACGAGTCATCAAGGACAATCAAATCCCGCACGGACAAATTCAATTTGTCATAACCGCGGGGGAAGAGTCGGGTCTGATGGGTGCTCGTTCGCTGGATCCGAAGCACCTGGATGCCGAAATGGGATATGCGCTCGATTCGAACGGCGAAGTCGGGGCTATTGCAGTCGCAGCGCCGACACAAGCCCGGGTTACGATGATCATTAAGGGGAAGTCGGCACATGCCGGCGTAAATCCGGAAGACGGGATCAGCGCTATCCAGGTTGCCGCGAAATCGATAGCCAAAATGAATCTGGGCCGCATCGATAACGAAACGACGGCCAATATCGGCAAATTCCAAGGCGGCGGCCCGACAAACATCGTATGCGACTTCGTCCAGATCGATGCCGAAGCGAGAAGCATCGTTCAGGAAAAAGTAGAAAAGCAAATCGATCAGATGCGCGAAGCGCTCGAAACCACCGTAAGGGAATACGGAGCGCAGTGCGAATTCCGCAGCGAAATCGTTTATCCCGCTTTCAGCTACAACGAAAACGACGATGTGGTTCAGCTGGCGAAGCGCGCCATCGGCGGACTCGGACTGTCAGGCCGCACGTTCCATTCCGGGGGCGGCAGCGATGCCAACATATTCAATGGCCTCGGCATCCCTACGGTCAATCTGGCCGTCGGCTATGAAGAGATTCATACAACCAACGAACGCATCAAAGCATCCGATCTGGTTAAAGCCGCGGAAGTCGTCCTTGCAATCATTAAGGAAGCGGCTAAAGGATAGTTGATTGAATAAGGCATCGTTGATATAACTTAGCCCGCACCGGAGCTTAAATCCCGGAGCGGGCTTTTTTTGTTGGACGGGGCGATCGGCCTTCGTTGAACATGCGATGGGAGGCGGCAGGATCAATTCAACAGCATGGCATGGCAACTTCCGGATTCGCGCCGCAGCTGGGCGGGAGTCCATGAAGTATGCCATTGCGTGCTTTCTACGATATGAAGCGCGGCATGAATGCTTTTCATATATTCCAAAGCCTGTTGTTTGACGGCTTCCGTGCAGTCAAGCCTTTCGATGCGGGCCGAGAGAGACAGAAGGGCAGATTGCAAATAGCAGGCGGCTTCCCCAAAACGGGATGCGGTATCGTCAGGCTTGGATTGACGAAGGTCCTGAAACAGGGCTGACGCCCGTTCATACTGTCCCCGGTCATAAAGACGCTCAGCGGCAATAAACTGCAGCCGGGCGCCATAAGGGACGGATAGATCGATAGGAAGATCCTCCATACGGCTTAATCTTTCCTCAGCCTTGCAAAGATATCCTTCGGCATAAAGCAGGTGGATGAGAATATATTCCCCGCTCGTACCCTCTTGCGAAAGGATTATTTCCGCTTCAGGGATCATCCCCAGCGAAACGGCGGTTTCGGCTAATTTCAATCGGTCTTCCATGCATGTCGGAAGAAAAGGCAAATGGCCTTCAATCTTCCATTTGCACAGGAAATGGGCAAGGCTGATAAAAGACTGCTCCTCATTCCAGGACCAGTTCCGGGGAGCAAACTCATGTTTTAGTTCGGCTATTAGGTTGATGGCTTCGTCTAAACGGCTGTTCGCCACCAGGCAGCAAACATGAAGCATTCCGGATTGCATATCATCATAATTCGTCATGGTAAAGCATAGCGCAGCTTCCGTATAAGCACCAATTTCATACAGGGCGGATCCAAGGCATTTCGCAGGGATGCCGTGTGCGGATGCCTCGGCTGAGAGCCGATTAAAAATATCGCGGTCACTCCATCCTTTTCGGTGCATCAAAGAGGCCCATTCCCTAAGGGAGGCGGCGGCATAATTCAAACCAAAACGCAATGCGTGACCGAATGCTTTATCGGCTTCCGCGTATTTATTTAACCGTGCGCTCAATCGGCCGTATTCGATCCAACTTTGGGCCGAATGTCCGGGATCATTGGACTCCCTGCTAGGCAAAGAAGTTTCAATGGCCGCTTGCTTGAAGCAGGATAAGGCTTCGTCAAAACGGCCGCGTTTTTCATGCCATTTTCCAAGTTCCAACGGCTGCGTCGGCGGTACTTCGTTATATTGTTCAGGTTCTGAATTAAATACATATCTCATGTCGAAACCTCCCACTAATAGAACACATGGACAGGGGTGTTAGTCATGGCTTAATAACGAAAAAAACAGAAAAAAAGTCGAAAAATGAGTCTTTGTACCTAAAAAAACGTTTACCTTTCGTATTTGTCGGCATCGTTTTTCCGAAGCAGCTCCGAGATCGTGACCTCGGGGCCCCATTGACGCTGCCACTGCTTCAGTAACGCCCGGATCTGCCAAGCCTGTCCGACGAGATGAACCGATTTTGACCCTTGGTAGCTTTTCACGTCATGTTCCTTCTTTCTTTTAGAGGTAGTTCAAAACGGTCGACTTTTTGAACATACACTTATAGAGTTTGATATAATACACCTTATGCATCAGCTTTGGCTGTCATGCCGCTTTTAAACCAAGGAGGTCATATAAATGAGCGATCTCGGAAAAAGAAACCGCTTGAACAACGAAATATTGGAAGAAAGCACCGTATCTTCCGAGCCCATATTTGAAGGAAAGATTATCTCCCTGCAGGTGGACACGGTCATGCTTCCCGACGGAAAGCTCGCTACCCGCGAAGTCGTCCGTCATCCCGGCGCGGTAGCGGTCCTGGCCATTCATGACGATAAAATGCTCGTCGTGGATCAGTACAGGCAGCCCCTTGGCCGCTGCGAGGTCGAAATCCCTGCCGGCAAGCTGGAGCGGGGGGAAGATCCCCTTGAAGCCGCCAAGCGTGAACTGCAGGAGGAAACGGGGTATTCTTGCGGATCGATACGCAAGCTGCGTTCCTTCTATACTTCTCCCGGTTTTGCGGACGAAATCATCCACTTGTTCCTGGCGGAGGATCTTACCGGAGGAGACATGAAGCCCGATGAGGATGAATTCCTGGAGATGTCCGAAATCACCTTGGAGGAGGCCTACCGTTTGATCGACGAAGAACGCATCAGCGACGCCAAAACGATATTGGCGGTGTATGCGTGGCACAAATACAAGCTGACGGGCGAGATTTAACGATGCCAGAAAACATTCGATCCAAGACCGAATCCCTTCTGGGCGAGTACTACTGCGACATGCATATCCACATCGGCCGGACAGAAAGCGGACAGGCCGTCAAAATCAGCGGAAGCCGGAATCTGACGTTTGAGAACATCTCGGAAGAAGCGGCCGTTCGCAAAGGAATTGAAATGATCGGCATCATTGATTGCCACTCTCCTTCCGTACAGGAAGATATTCTTTCCTGTTTGGACAGCGGACGGATGAAGGAGATAAAAGGAGGGGGCATTGCTTACAAAAATACGGTGATCCTGCTTGGAAGCGAAATTGAGATCAAGGTGCAGGGAGGCGGGGCAGCGCATGTGTTGGCTTATTTCCGAACCTTGCCGGAGATGCAGGATTTCACGAAATGGATGTCTCGGCACATGAAAAACGTCCAGCTCAGCTCCCAGCGGATTTATGTGGAACCCGCGGAGTTGCAGCGGGAAGTCGTTCGGCGGGGAGGCCTGTTTATTCCTGCCCACATATTTACTCCGCATAAGGGACTGTACGGCAGCATGACAGACTGCATCGGCAAAGTGCTCGACCCCAATAGCATCGTCGCCGTTGAACTCGGCTTAAGTGCCGACACAACCATGGCAAGCCATGTATCCGAGCTGGACGACTATTCTTTTTTAACGAACTCGGACGCGCATTCTCTCGGCAAAATCGGCAGAGAGTACAACCGGATCGCCATGGCTTCGCTTCGTACGACGAGTTTGCGATGGCGCTCCGGCAGGCGGACGGAAGAAAAATAACGGCGAATTACGGGCTGAATCCCCGGCTTGGCAAGTATCATAGGACATACTGTTCCAGCTGCAGCAGCATTTTGGATGAGGAGGCCATTGTGTCCTCCTCGGAACGTTGTCCGTACTGCGGCAGCCTGAAGACCGTTCAAGGCGTCTTTGACCGGATCATGAGTTTTGCCGACCGGAAGGAACCGATCGTTTCGGAAGGCAGGCCGCCTTATTACTATCAGGTTCCGCTCGAATTTATCCCGGGACTCGGAAAAGCGGCAATGACCAGACTGCTTGAAGCCTTTGGCACGGAAATGGCCATTCTGCATCGGGCTTCCGAAAGCGAGCTGGCAGCCGTAGCCGGAGAGGCTTTGGCCCGAAGCATCGCGTCGGCCAGAAACGGCAGCCTCGAACTCTCATCCGGCGGCGGAGGAACGTACGGCAAGGTTGTCCGCTGAAATCTATCAATCCGAAGGAAGTCATAGAAGGCGGCACACGCACATAGAGTAGGATAGGGACAGGAAAGGAGACTCTATTCCATGCAATCATTCCGCCAGAGTTTGAAGGATCAGATGCCTCTCTATGTGTTTGTTGCCGTTTTGTTTTTAGTTGGCGTATTGTTCGGGGCGTTGATGGTCAATGCGCTGTCTCTTGAGCAGCAGCAGGATCTTGCCGGATATTTGGACCATTTTTTTCTGACGCTGCATGAAGACGCCGAAAACGAAAGCGGCGCATCCTTCGGGAGCATCGCAGCTCTTCATTTGAAATGGGTTGGCTTGATCTGGATACTGGGTCTGTCGGTCATCGGCCTGCCCGGCATCCTTATCCTTGATTTTTTAAAGGGAGTTCTGATCGGCTTTACGGTTGGATACCTTGTCGGCCAGTATTCCTGGAAAGGGCTGCTGTTTGCGCTTGTGTCGGTTGCCCCGCAAAATTTGCTGGTCATCCCGGTGCTTCTGATGTGCAGCGTGGCGGCAATCACCTTTTCACTATATATCATCAAAAATCGTCTTCTCATGCAGCGGAGCGGAGGGGTAGCCAAGCCGTTTACGTCGTACGCCGTCATGACCTTCGTCATGGCCCTCCTGCTTCTGGGCATTTCGTCTTTTGAAGCCTGGGTGACGCCAGGAATGATGCGGTGGGTAGCACCGATGCTTCTCCCTGCAAGCAGTTAAGAGGTGTATCAAAACCGTTTGACTTTGTTTGCAAAATCCCCCTATAATGAAGGAAGCGAACAATTACGTGCAGTGATTTCCAAGGGGGAGGGAAACGATGGAAGCACGGATCGACAAAATTAAGCAGCAGTTACAATCCCAAGGCTACAAATTAACGCCCCAAAGGGAAGCCACGGTCAGCGTATTGTTGGAGAATGAGGAAGACCACCTCAGCGCAGAGGACGTGTTCATGCTTGTCAAAGAAAAAGCTCCCGAGATCGGTCTGGCAACCGTATACCGAACCCTCGAGCTTTTAAGCGAGCTGCATGTGGTGGAAAAAATCAACTTTGGCGATGGTGTGGCCCGATATGACCTGCGGACGGATACGTCCAAACACCATCATCACCATCTGATTTGTATCCAATGCGGAAGCATGGATGAAATACGCGAGGATTGGCTGGGACCTTTGGAAGAGCGGCTAGAAAAGGAATTTAATTTTACCGTTCATGATCACCGCCTTGATTTCCACGGCATCTGTTACCGGTGTAAGGAAAAGGGCAAACATGACAGCAGCGATTCTTAATTCGATAGCAGTTTACTGCAGTGACGAAGCCTTAATCGTCATACAGTGAGCCCTCTTACGGAGATGGACGTTTCCGGGAGGGCTTTTTTTGAAGATATAAGAAAGTATAATTGCGTTTACTGATTCGTAAGGGATTCATAGCCGGATAAAGTTGTATAAGGGAAAAATGATCGAGACGCCCTTCCCGTCATAATTCGTCCTAAAAGCTCATAGGCTTGTTTGACAGGAGTCTATCGGATGAAAGGCGGGCTGTGAATCATGATCATTTCCGTTCGCAAAATCGGTTCCTTTCTGCGGTTTGTTTTTTTATTTGCCGCGCTTACGTTATTTTTTTACTACGTGCTGGGCCTGGCAAGCCGCTGGGTGGCGCCGCCCGACCCGTACCGCGTACCGGCCGGACATGCCGTCAAGGCTTTTCAGCCGGAAGGTTCGCCGGATAAGCGCGTGTCGCCGCGTGACAGACTTCGTCTCTATTATTGGTATGGAGAATAACGGGTCTGACCCGTATGATAGCAGTGATAAGGAGCAGAATAATCATGAAGCAGTATTTGGACACCTATATCTCCTTCCTGGCGGAGGAAAAAGGGCTGTCGCACAGCACCATAGAATCATACCGCAACGACATTGCAGGCTTTATCGCCTTTGCGAATGAGCGGGGCGTGCATGAACCGACGGAAGTGAACCGGACACTGCTTGGTTTGTACATGGGACGTTTAAAGCAATTGGGCAGGGCGCCGTCCACGATGATGCGCTGCACGGTATCGCTCCGCTCTTTTTTTCAATACCTGGTCCGCCATTCCGTTATAGCGCAGGATCCTTCTTTAATGCTCGAATCGCCAAAACCTGAACGCAAAAGCCCCAAAGCCCTGTCGGTCGAACAGGTTGACAGGCTTCTGGAGGCCCCGGACGTGGCCGCTCCCCAGGGGGCCAGGGACAAGGCCATGCTGGAGCTTTTGTACGCGGCGGGAATCCGCGTGTCGGAGCTTGTTACCCTTGCCGTGGAAGACGTAAACACGGAAATGCGGTATGTGCGGTGCACCGGCAACTCGGGGAAAGAGAGGATTCTTCCGATCAGCCCCATTGCCGCCCGAAGCGTAGCTCTCTACTTAAGAGACATGCGAAGCAAGCTCCTTAAGGAAAACTCCGGGGAGACAGGGCTGTTTCTAAACACGCAGGGATCCAGGCTGACCCGTCAGGGCTTTTGGAAAATCATTAAAAAGTATGGGAGGGAAGCCGGCATCGAGGAGGAAATCACCCCCCATACGCTGCGGCATTCTTTTGCCATCCATCTGCTTGACAACGGTGCGGATATCCGTTCCGTACAGGAGTTGCTGGGGCATTCCGACATCTCAACCACCCAGATTTATCAGCCGGCCAAAAGAAACATGAAGGAAGTATACGAAAGCTTTCATCCGCGTGCAGGAAGCTGATATCCTTTTACCGAAATTAATATATGCAGTAAAAAAGGATTCGACGAGTTTACGGCACTTTCCATCTCAGCCTACCCATACTTGAGGAGTGATCGAGGATGACAGACAGCAGCAAATATCGTTTTCGTCGGATTTGCTTTATCGTGCTTGACAGCGTAGGGATCGGAGAAGCACCCGATGCGGTGAAATTCGGAGATACGGGAGCTCATACGCTCGGCCATATTTTGGAGAGCAACCCGGATCTGAAACTGCCGAATCTGCAAAAGCTCGGGCTTGGGAACATTGCGCCCTTGCCGCATCTGGAACCGGTGGATTCACCCCTGGCTTATTACGGGAAAATGCGGGAGGTATCCGCCGGGAAGGACACGATGACGGGTCACTGGGAGCTAATGGGGCTCAAAGTGGAAACGCCGTTCAACACGTATGCCCAAGGATTCCCCTCGGCGTTGATCGCACAGTTCGAACAAGCCACGGGGCGGAGAGTGATCGGAAACAAACCGGCCTCCGGTACGGACATTATCGAGGAGTTCGGCGAGGAACAGATGAAAACGGGCGCCTGGATCGTATATACCTCGGCCGACAGCGTATTCCAAATTGCCGCGCACGAGGAAGTTATCCCGCTGGACGAGCTCTATAAGGGGTGCGAAATCGCTCGACGGCTTACGTTGCAGCCCGAATTTTCGGTCGGCAGGGTCATCGCCCGTCCGTATGTGGGTCAGCCCGGACGTTTCGTCCGTACGTCCAACCGTCATGATTACGCGGTGAAACCGCCGGAACCGACCGTCATGAACGCACTGGAGCATCAGGCTTGGACGTGATCGCCGTCGGAAAGATCAACGATATTTTCACGGGTGAAGGCGTAACCCGCTCCTACCCGACAAAGAGCAACGAGCACGGCACCCAAGTGACGATGGACATGCTTGGCCAAGATTTTACCGGGCTTCTGTTCACGAACCTGGTTGACTTCGACTCGTTGTACGGACACCGCCGAGATCCCCAAGGCTATGGGCAGGCGCTTGAGGCCTTCGACCGCGCGCTCCCGGATATCATGGGACGGCTCCGGGAGGATGATCTGCTGATCATATCAGCGGACCACGGCAATGATCCGGTTCATCCGGGTACGGACCATACACGCGAGTACGTGCCGCTGTTGGTTTACGGTCCGGGATTGAAATCGCCCGGCAGCCTTGGATTGCGCGAAACTTTTTCCGATGTGGGTGCAACCATTGCGGGCAATTTCGGGGCCAAGCCGCAAGAGCATGGAAAAAGCTTTCTGTCACAGTTAAAATAAAGATAACTCGATATGGGAGAGGTGCAGGGATGACGACATTAAACCAAGGAATTATTGAAGAAGCCGCAGCATTCATACGCGGGAAAGGCGGAGTACAGCCCGAAGTGGGACTGATCTTGGGTTCCGGACTGGGTGTATTGGCGGATTTGATCGAGGATGCGGTATCGATTCCGTATACCGACATTCCTCATTTTCCGGTATCCACCGTGGAAGGCCATGAAGGGGAACTGCTCCTGGGCACCATTCAAGGACGGCCGGTTGTTCTGATGAAAGGCCGGTTTCATATGTATGAAGGCTACGGTCCGGAGCTGACCGCATTTCCGGTACGCGTCATGAAACAGCTCGGCGTAAAAAGCCTGTTGGTCACGAACGCCGCGGGGGGCGTCAACACTTCTTACGAGCCGGGCGATCTCATGCTCATCACGGACCATCTCAACATGACGGGACGAAATCCGCTGATCGGACCGAATGATCCGCTGCTTGGCGTCCGTTTCCCGGACATGTCCGAGGCCTACAGCCGCCGGCTGCGCAAGTTGGCATTGGAGACGGCCGAAGGCCAAGGCGTCGCTCTGCAGCAGGGCGTATATGCAGGCCTGCTCGGTCCGACCTATGAGACGCCTGCGGAAATCGTTATGCTACGTACGCTCGGAGCCGATGCCGTGGGGATGTCAACCGTATCGGAGGTTATCGTGGCACGCCATGCGGGGCTGGAGGTACTCGGCATTTCTTGCATCACCAACATGGCTGCAGGCATACTGGATCAACCTTTGTCCCATGACGAGGTCATGGAAACCGCCGAGAAGGTAAGGGAGAAATTTCTTGATCTCGTAACGGCGGTCATTCCGAAAATGTAATATGTTTAATCAAAGGGCTGTCTCCAAGGTGGATTTTTTCTGCCAGGAGCGGCTCTTTTTTTGGTTCATGCCAGCCTATCTTCGCAACTTATGGACAAGGTGCGGCCATCCGGCATCTACAGACTTCACGGACTTACGATCCGTTATTCCTGCCTTTTGGGCTTCCGTTAGCCTAAAGCCCGGGTATCATAACTTTTTCAGAGTAAATTTGGAATAATTTAGTTCCATCCTGACGACAATGGAAACAGACCCGTTATCGAACGGGGGAGGCCATTACGAATGTCAGGAGGGGACGGATTTGAAAAAAGCGTTTATAGCCGGTATGCTGTCACTCTGTATGATGCTGGTTCCGGCGGCAGGTTATGCCGACGAGAAAAAAGCGGGCGGGGCGACAGACAGCGAACTTGCACCAAGTGCAAGATCCGCCATTTTGCTGGATGCGGACACCGGAACCATCATTTATGAGAAAAACAGCCATGATAAGCTGCCTCCGGCCAGCATTACCAAAATCATGACCATGCTGCTTACCATGGAGGCCATTGAAGACGGAAGGCTTAAATGGACCGACAAAGTCAGAACCAGCGAAAATGCCGCTTCCATGGGCGGCTCGCAAATTTTCCTGGAGGCGGGCGAAGAGATGACCGTTGACGAGATGCTGAAAGGCATTGCCATGCATCCGGGAACGACGCATCCGTCGCCATTGCCGAAAAGATTGCCGGTTCGGAAGAAGAATTTGTCAAAATGATGAATGAAAAAGCGGCTGAGCTAGGCATGAAGGACACCCATTTTTCCAACAGCAACGGCCTTCCGGTCGAGAATCATTACAGCTCCGCGCATGACATCGCGGTGATGAGCCGCGAGCTGCTAAAGTACGAGCAGATCACGAAGTACACCGGTGCTTATCAGGATTATTTACGTAAGGATACCCCGAAGCCCTTCTGGCTTGTGAATACGAACAAGCTGGTGCGTTTTTACACCGGAGCCGACGGATTAAAGACAGGCTACACCTCGGAAGCCAAGTTTTGTTTGTCGGCGACCGCCAAACGGGACGGGCTGCGTGCCGTAGCCGTCGTCCTTGGGGCACCTGACACGAAGAGCCGCAATAATGAGGTTTCCCGAATGTTCGATTACGCGTTCTCCCAATACAGCATGCACTCGATTTATAAAAAGGGAGAAACGCTCGGCAGCGTGAAAATCTCAAAAGGAGAGGTACCCGAGCTTCAACTGCAAGCGGATCAGGATTATCGCGTGCTCGTGAAAAAAGGCGGGAAAACCTCCGAGCTGCGCCATGAGGTTACGCTTCCCCCAAATATCAAGGCGCCTGTCAAAGCGGGACAGGTAGTCGGGAAGTTATCGGTCTATCAGGGCAATCTGCTGGTGAAGGAGTTTGAGCTGAAAGCGCCTGCGGAGATCAAGAAGGCCGGCTGGTGGAAGCTTTTCAAGCGGACGACAGGAAGGTTGTTTCATGTAGATTGATAGGGGTTTTCTTCTAGTTTTGTCGGGGGGCAGGAAAGTTAAATTCCCGCGTAGAAATCCTTGTTCATGTCAGGGAGGAGAGTGAGCAAACATGAATCTGCATGTTGAAATGGAGCACCATCGGCATGTGCTGATCGTCAGACTGTCAGGGGAATTGGATCATCATACCGCCGATCATGTCCGGATGCAGTTGGATGAGGCAATCCAGCGGCGTCAGACGGAGCATCTGGTTTTAAGCCTCAAGGATTTGGAGTTTATGGACAGCTCCGGACTTGGAGTCCTTCTGGGACGGTATAAAATCATTAAGCAAAAAGGCGGAAAAATGGCCGTATGCGATGTGAACCCGCCGGTATACCGGCTGCTGGAGATGTCGGGGTTGTTTAAAATCATGCCCATTTACGAGAACGAGGGGACCGCACTCTCGGGTTTGGAGGTTGTGTCATGAGTGAAGGAAAAACGCAGCACAATTTCATGACTCTGGAGTTTGCCGCAAAATCGGAAAACGAATCCTTTGCCCGGGTGGCCGTCGCTGCGTTTATATCCCAGCTTGATCCGACGATGGACGAGCTGAGCGATTTGAAGACGGTTGTCTCCGAGGCCGTGACGAACTGCATCATTCACGGCTACGACAGCGATCCATCCGGGGTCGTTAAAATCGAGGCTGCCATCGACGGCGATGTGATCACGCTTGTTATTGAGGATAAAGGACATGGTATTGAAGATCTTGAGATGGCCAAACAGCCGCTTTACACCTCCAAGCCGGAGCTTGAGCGTTCCGGAATGGGTTTTACGATCATGGAGAACTTTATGGACGAGTTTGATGTCATCAGCGAGCCGGGAACCGGCACATCGATCAGAATGAAAAAAAGGATCGAATCCAAGAAAGCTTTATATAATTAGGGGTTGGACAAATGGATGCCGATGTGAAGAAAGCTTCGCAGACTTATTTGGACGACGCGGAGGTTAAACGCCTGATTGCGCTTAGCCAAAGCGGAGACGCAGTTGCCCGGGATACGCTCGTAAACTGTAATATTCGTCTTGTCTGGTCGGTGGTGCAGCGGTTCATGAACCGGGGGTACGAGCCGGAGGATTTATTTCAGATCGGCTGTATCGGTCTTTTGAAATCCGTGGACAAATTCGACCTCAGCTATGACGTAAAGTTCTCGACGTATGCCGTACCGATGATTATCGGTGAAATTCAACGTTTTTTGCGCGATGACGGAACATTGAAAGTGAGCCGATCCCTGAAGGAAATGGCCAATAAAGTCCGGAAGAAAAGGGATGAGCTATCCAAGCGGCTCGACCGGCTGCCTACCATAAAGGAAGTGGCCGAGGAGCTTGGAGTGACGCCGGAGGAAGTGGTCTTCGCCCAGGAGGCGAACAAGCCTCCGACATCCATACATGAAACGGTGTTTGAGAACGACGGCGATCCGATTACGCTGATGGACCAGATTGCGGATGAATCGCAGGAGCGTTGGTTCGAGAAGCTGGCCTTGAACGAAGCGATCGGAGGCTTGTCGGAGAGGGAAAGGCTAATCGTTTATTTAAGGTATTTCCGGGATCAAACCCAGTCCGAAGTGGCGACAAGGCTTGGCATCTCACAGGTCCAAGTCTCCAGGCTGGAGAAAAAAATATTGCAGAACATCCGCGACCAGATCGCCCAATAGCGTGAACGGGTCCCGGATTGAAAACAAGCGCCGTTCCATGTGGACGGCGCTTGTTCGTTCTGCCTGCATATGGCAGGGAAGTTCCGAGTAGAACAAGCTTTATTCTCCCATACTAACGGTAATTTAGCAGTAAAGGAGGGTTTCGGATGGAAACAAGTCCCACTCCGACGGTTTTCCTGCAGCTGCGGAGCCGAATCTCTCTGCCACGGGACGAGACCGTCAAACTCGGGGATATCGCGTTTATCGTTTGCGATCCCATATGGGAGGAACCGCTTCGAAGCCTGCCGCTCGCCCGGCCGAAGGATCGGGACGGCAACCGGCTGGTGATCGATCTGATCCATATCATTCCGAAGATCCGCCAGCTTATACCTGGCGTTCTTATCGAACCGATGGGCCATAACCACACGTTAGTGGAGCTTGTCGTCACTTCGACGAAGCCTTCGCGTTTATGGTTTCCGATTGTTTGGCTGCTGCTGTTTTTCGGTTCCGCCCTGACGATCATGAATTTTCATGCCGATGTAAATATGCTGGAGGTTCAGATCCGGATCGTGGAGATGGTTACGGGAAAGCGCGATGAGCATCCTCTTTTGTTTCAGGTTCCTACTCGCTGGGAATCGGATTCGGCATGACGGTCTTTTTTAACCATTTATTCAAAAAGAAGTGGAATGAGGAGCCTACGCCCCTCGAGGTAGAGATGTTTCTATACCAGGAAAATCTGGACCAATACGTCGTAGCCGAAGAGTACCGTAAACGAAAAATGATGGTGGAGTCCCGCGAAACCAAGAGGGCGCCATGATGATTCTGCTTCAGCAGATGTTATCCGTCATCTTGGGAGCGGCAGGAGGGATTGCCGTCGGCGGAGGCGTCATCGCATTGATTATCGTGCTTGACATCGTACCGAGGCTCGCCCAGCTCACCCATACCTATAACCGTGTCCACTGGTATGAAGGGGCACTGATCACGGGATCGCTGACGGGAACGCTTGCCGATTTCTGGATGTGGAAGATTCCCTTGGGCTATGCGGCCAGTGCCTTGATCGGATTGTTTTGCGGCGTGTTTATCGGCATGCTGGCCGCAGCCTTGACCGAGGTCCTGAACGTCCTGCCGATATTGGCGAAAAGGCTGAAACTTACAGGTTACTTGTTCGGCCTGCTCATGGCGATGGTGGCGGGAAAGGTAGCCGGTTCCTTATTCGACTGGTTTGTTTATAGACAGTAAATCGCTTGGGATACGAGGGGGTTATCAAATGGATGACAAAACGATGTTTACAGGCTCCGGCGACGAGCAAATCCCGGTAGTTCCGCCATCCGAGATAGAGGAGCTTGAGGAAGAAGAACTTCTCAGGAAACGCAACGAGGAGTCCTCGGACAATACGTATGAATCCGTTCTTTACTGGCAGGAGTCCGATCATATTCCAACCAGGATCAAGGAATTGAAGGCAACGCTTAAAGAGGTGATGGGCCTCGGGGTATCTTTTGACGTCGTTCTTCGGGAAATGGTCATCGGAGGGCGCGAAACCGGACTCCTGTTTATCAACGGCTTCACGAACGACGTGGTGCTGACGGATATTCTGCACCGGCTTACCTACTTAACGCCGGAGGATTTGGGGACAAATGCCGTCTCGGCTATCGTGAACCGCTACATTCCTTTTGTCCAGGTAGAGGTAACCGCTGAGCTCAGTGAGACGGTGGATAAAGTACTTGTAGGGCAGTGCGCGATTTTTATCGAGGGCGAGAGTTCCGCTATTATCCTCGATACCCGGAAGTACCCGGTAAGAAGCCCGGAAGAGCCTCAGGTCGAACAGGTTGTTCGGGGGTCCAGAGACGGTTTTACCGAAACGCTTGTCAGCAACATAAACCTGGTTCGGAGACGGGTCCGCGACCCGGGCCTTCACTGCGAAGGGCTGAAGGTGGGACGCAGAACGCAGACCGATGTATGCCTCATGTTTATCGATGATATCGTTGACCGAAACCAGGTAGAGGCGATTCGGGACAAAATCGAAAAGCTGGATTTGGAAGGACTGCCGCTGGGCGACAAACAGCTGGAGGAAGCCATCGTCAACAAAGGCTGGCATCCGTATCCGCTTGTCCGCTACTCGGAACGGCCCGATGTGGTAGCCTCCCATCTGCTGGAAGGCAGAATCGTTGTCATGGTGGATACGTCGCCGAGCGTGATGATCATGCCTACCACCTTTTTCGACCTTTGCCAGCATGCAGAGGAAAACAGGCAGACTCCGTTTATCGGGACCTATCTGCGCTGGATCCGCTTTGGCGGAATTTTTGCTTCGTTGTTTTTGCTGCCCCTATGGATGCTGCTGGTGGTACACCCTGAACTTAAGCCGCCCAATCTCGAAATATTGGGTCCCATGAAAAATGCAAATGTTCCGATTATCGCCCAATTTCTGATCGTCGAGTTCGGCGTGGATTTGATGCGGCTGGCTGCCGTACACACGCCGACCCCGATTGCTTCGGCCATGGTTCTCGTCGCTGCGATTCTGCTTGGCGATATCGCCGTAAAGAGCGGCTTGTTTGTCAATGAGGTGGTTTTATACATGGCTGTGGCGGCCGTCGGAATGTTTGCAACGCCAAGCTACGAGCTGGGGCTCGCCAATCGGATCGTTCGTTTGTTTCTTCTGGCTGCCACTGCCCTGTTCGGCGTAAAGGGATTTGTCATAGGGACAACCTTGATGATACTTATGCTGACGACCCACCGGTCCTATAACTCGTCTTATCTATGGCCGTTTATACCGTTTAGTGCAAAAGCGATGGGAGAGGTTTTGTTTCGCAAACCGCTTCTTTACTCAAGAAGTCGCCCGACTTTGAACAAGACGAGAGACAGCAGCAAGATGGGAGAAGAAATGAGTCCGCGGTGAAAGCATTAAAAAATAACACAAAGGTTGTGTCGAAAAATCCATTTTATTTACGATTCGATGTCTGCTATACTGTGAACAATTATTCGATTACCCTATTTTTTAAATATTGATCGGAGGAATTGTGGGCATGTTTTTACACGGTACAAGCAGAATTAACGAACGGGGACATCTTGAAATCGGCGGATGCGACACAGCGGATCTCAAAGCCCAATACGGTACCCCTCTGTATATTGTTGACGAGCAGGCGGTCCGGGACCGCTGCCGCGAGTACATCGAAGCTTTTAAGGCGTCCGGATTGAAATTTCAGGTTGCCTATGCAAGCAAAGCTTTTTGCGTAATGGCGATGTGCCGCCTGGCCGAAGAGGAAGGAATGTCGCTTGACGTCGTGTCGGACGGGGAACTTTATACGGCCCTTCAGGCAGGCTTCCCGGCCGAGCGGATTCATTTCCATGGCAACAACAAAACGCCGGATGAAATCGAAATGGCCCTGAATGCCAATATCGGCTGTTTTGTGGTTGATAATACGGTAGAGCTTCATTTGCTTCAGTCTATTGCCGCCGAAAAGCAGCGCATGGTGAAAATCCTTCTTCGGGTTACTCCCGGGGTTGAGGCACATACGCATGAGTATATTTCGACGGGGCAAACCGATTCCAAGTTTGGCTTCGACATCGGTAACGGATCCGCTTACGAAGCCGTTAAATTGGCCGCACAACAGCCGAATATTCAATTGTTGGGCTTGCATTCCCATATCGGCTCGCAGATTTTTGAGGTCGAAGGCTTCCAGATGGCCGTTCAGCGCGTCGCAGAGTTTGCTTCTACCGTGAAAAAGGAACTGGGGGTTACGTTTACGGTAGTCAACCTTGGCGGCGGCTTCGGCATCCGTTATGTGGAGGGGGATACGCCTCTGCACGTGTCCCAATATGTCAAAGCCATTACGGATGCGGTTAAAAATCATTTTGCCGGAATCAATGAAGAAATGCCCGAGATTTGGGTTGAACCGGGCCGCAGCATTGTGGGCGATGCGGGCACTACCTTGTATACCGTAGGAACGAGCAAGGACATCCCCGGTGTCCGTAAATACGTAGCCGTCGACGGTGGCATGACGGATAACCCGCGCCCTGCTCTTTACGAATCGCGGTATGAGGCGCTTCTGGCCAACCGTGCAAACGATAAAGCCGAAGAGACGGTATCCATTGCAGGCAAATGCTGCGAAAGCGGGGACATGCTGATCTGGGATGTGGAGCTTCCCAAAGTGAACGCCGGCGATCTTCTTGCCGTATCCTGCACTGGAGCCTATAACTATTCCATGGCAAGCAATTATAACCGTATCCGCAAACCGGCCGTCGTATTTGTCAAGGACGGAAGCAGCGAACTCGTTGTGCGCCGCGAAAGCTTGGGCGATATCGTGCGGCTTGACGTCGTACCTGAACGCGTCGGCAAAGAAACCGTTCAAAGCTAAGATCAGGATGAACCGCAGGCCGCTTAGGGCTCGATCCCAAGGCGGTCTGCTTCGTTTTTTTTTGAGACTCGTCACTGATTTCCCGTTCTTGTTTGCAACGGGCGTCAAAAATAAGATACAATGAAAAACGTGATCAAGCTGAATGCTTGGAATAGATCAAGGTACTTTCGTGAAACCAACATAATATGTCAAGGGAAGTGACTGTATTGAAAAAAGGAACCATCGAGCTGGAAAACGGCGGCATCGTGGAAATTGAATTCTTGCCCGAAGAGGCGCCGAACACGGTAGCCAACTTTGAAAAATTGGCAAACAGCGGTTTTTATAACGGTTTAAGCTTTCACCGCGTGATCCCGGGCTTCGTAGCCCAAGGCGGATGCCCGGTCGGCAACGGCACTGGAGGTCCTGGCTATACCATCGACTGCGAAACGGCCACGAACACGACGAAACACGAGGCCGGCGTGCTGTCGATGGCACATGCAGGACGCAACACAGGCGGAAGCCAGTTCTTCATCTGCTATGGCCCGCAGCCGCATCTGGATGGCGTACACACCGTATTCGGCAAAGTCATCAAAGGCATGGAACATGTGAATAATGTTAGACCTGGCGACAAAATGAAAGAAGTTAAGGTTTGGGATGAATAGATTCACACAACGATGAAGAAACCCATTTTAAGAAAATTTGAACTGTGACCCGAATTGTGGATAAAGATAAAAAACAGCCTTTAGCTTAACCCGCCAGAAGATGACCTCTGAATTCATTCAGGGGTCATCTTATTTAATGTCAACTGGTACCGATCAGAATTGTAGTTAAGTGATATAATCGGTATCGCGCTTCACTTCGCCGAGTGTCTGACAGTCCCTGAAATCAACTCATCTTTATAATAACCGCTTGGCCTTTCTCCCGAGCTAATTTTTCCTCAGCAGACAGTTCGCCTGCTGGTCCCCTCCCCGTACTTCCCTTGCCTCTAACGTTCTTCCACTAACCCAGATTCTCCATGTTTAGCAAACGTGTCACGCCAACGCTTCAAACTATCCTTCGGCTTTTTGTGACCAATAACATCCAGATCGAAAGGTTTATTTAAACTAAATAATAAGAACGACTTTCAAATTGTTCTGTAAGTTTTATTTGTAAAAAATAAGAAAAAAGTCTCGGCTAAAGGTACTTAGTGTTGAAATAATCATTTACATATTATTCAAGTTAATATATTATTTAGGCGTATAAAAGTAATTTGTAACAAAATAGGATTTTACTTATTTTAATGGGATATATATACATAAAATATAGGTTTTGTAGCAGTAGTATCCCAATATTAAGTACTTAGTATTTTTTTAATATAAATCTTGTTATGGAATTATAGGCTCATCTAAACTTTTTCCAGACTGTGGAATTGATTGCAATTCTGCGCTAACCCGTAATATTTATAGATCTAGAAAATAGAATCTAAAATATTTTTAGAGAAAGAAGGTGTTGCCTATAGAATAATTAGTGTGTTTTAAGCATGATCACTGTCGTTGAAGGAACAATTAAGCGTGAGAATGGTAGCTATAATCTTCAGGGGAGTATGCCAAAATTCAACGAATTATGGGAGGAGATACTACAATGAACACAGTGAAGAAAATAAGTGCTGTTTTTACTATGACAGTTATAATGCTAGTGGCTTTTAGCACCCAAGCTTCTGCCTATGTTTCATACAAAACATTAAGTGTTACTGCATATAAACAAGAAGAAACAAATTGGTGTTGGGCTGCAACTAGTAAAACGATTATCGAATATCTAGGAAAAGGTTCGCCAACTCAATCACAGATCGTCAAAGGAGTAAAAGGTTCTGTAGTTAACGAAGGTGCTACAACTTCCGAAGATAAAGAATCATTGACTGACTGGGATGTAGATACAACAGTAACGCAAGATAGTGTCCCGTTTGGAACCATCGTGAATGATATCGAAAATTACAGACCTCTAAAAGCTGGGATCATGTGGAAAAATGGAAACGGAGGTCATGACTTTGTCATTTATGGTTATTATCAAGACTCTGATAACTCAAAATATGATGTTTATTACTCAGATCCAATTGATGGGTCAAAAAGCATAAAATCATATAGTTCTTTTGATGATAATACCTCATTCTCATGGTATGACTCCTATTACAATAATCATTAAGGAGGTAGTGCAAATGAAAAAAACAATTATTTTATTCTTTACATTAGCTATTGCTCTTTTTTCTTTAACTTCGATTGTCTCTGCTGTTAGTAACGAAGTGCCGGAAGATGTGAAAAAACAAGTAGAGGCAGATTTTGAAAATTATAAAGTTTCATTAAATAATGACAGAGAAAATTTCGGCCTATCAGTAGAGGATGATGCTTTGAGTTCTGTTTTGGGAGAAGGACAGCCATATTATGTTGTTTCAAAAGACTTCCTTGACGGAAATAATGCACAATTGTTTACATTTTCAGGATATATTTTCCCTATAAATGTAGGATCAAAATCAGCTGGGATCGTTTTTGCAGTGCAACAAGATGGCGAATGGAAAGTTGATAGTATTAAAAATGACATCACATTGGGTCAAGATATTCAGAACAATATAAGTAGTTTTGGAAAGTCAAATCATTTTTTGGTATATGATCAATCTTTTCGTCTAGTTGCCCTCACTGATGGTGCGGAAAGTTTTATGTCCCTTAAAAATAATAACATGATGGGTATAAACAAGAATGATGCAATTGGTATAAAGGAAATTGGAGAACAAATTAAAGCTGCTTATGAGATCAACAAACAACATACTGAAACAAAGTCGGGGACAGGTGGACCTTCCATCGCTTCTGAAAATCCAAAACAAACTAGTTCTCCTATTCAGCAATTAACTTATATTATTATTATTGGCTGTGCTGCTGGAGTACTTATTTTATTTGCTCTTATAATCCAAAAAAACAGAAAACGTGAATAGCTCTAAAAGGATGCCTTCAAGCTGAGAAAGTTAAGTTAAAATTATGAAAAAGTTACTTTCCAATGTAAGGCCGCTTGCTTTTTTTGTGTATGAGTGTTAATTTTAAAATCATCGGATATTTATCAAAAGTTAGGCGGTATTACAAGCAACATGTTCTAAGAGAGACCACAACTGAATACGCGAATCCTTCGGGGCAGGGTGAAATTCCCTACCGGCGGTGATGGACGCGGTTGGACGCCTGACGGCGCGACTGCGGACTTAGTCCGTGACCCGGATGTACCTTGCGGTATATGCGGTGGACCTGGTGAAAATCCGGGACCGACAGTATAGTCTGGATGGGAGAAGGAGAGAAGGCATGAATCTATGATTATTGGATTTTTGCCGGACAGAGCAATCGGCTGCGATATGTGTTGTTTTTCACAAAGTTTCTGGCGGGCCTGTGTATTTGCGTATGCACAGTTCATCTGCTTTTCTTTGGGTTAGGCATCATGAATCTTGTTTGCCTCTGTCCATGTATATTGACTCCCGTCAACGATGAAACCCTGTTTGGATTTATTGGAAATCCGAACAGGGCTTTTTGCTTTTCTTAGGGGTTATTCGGCCGATAGGGAAAGATGAAAGGAAGACGATGGACAGGAGGCGAAAACTTGGAAAACATCAATGATGACTTCTATATGTCGCTGGCATTGGACTTGGCCGAACGTGCTCAGGGGCAAACGGGGATTAATCCCGTTGTCGGCTGCGTCGTCGTGAAAGACGGGAGGCTGGTCGGCGTAGGCACGCATCTCGAACGGGGGACGCCCCATGCCGAGGTACACGCGCTGAACATGGCGGGCGGGAATGCCGCCGGCAGCACGGTGTATGTCACGCTCGAACCCTGCAGCCATTATGGAAGAACGCCGCCTTGCAGCGAGCGGATAATTTCCGAGGGCGTCAAACGGGTGGTGGTGGCCGCGGAGGACCCGAATCCCCTGGTTGCCGGGAAAGGGATTGCCATGCTGCGGGCTGCCGGAATCCAGGTCGATTCGGGGGTACTGGGCGAGCGCTCAAGAAAATTGAACGAACCGTTCATGAAGTACATCACGACAGGCAAACCATACGTCACCCTTAAGTCAGCGACCACGTTGGACGGCAAAATCGCCACGAAAACCGGAGACAGCAAATGGATATCCAACGAAGCGGCAAGGGAGAGGGTCCATACGCTTCGCCATCGGCATCAGGCGATCATGGTGGGCGTGTCCACGGTGATCGCCGACGATCCGCAGCTGACCACGCGTTTGCCGGTGGAGGGTCTGAACCCGATTCGCATCGTCGTCGATTCCAAATTGAGAATTCCGCTGAAGAGCAGACTGCTTCGAGATGGGGCCGCTCCCACGATCATTTTGACGACGGAGCAAGGGGACCGCGATAAATTGAAAGCTTTGGAAAGCCTCGGGGTTGAAGTTTTATGCTGCGGCAAGGGACCGCGTGTTGATCTTCAGGAGGCGATGGCCCTGCTTGGACAAAAGGAGATTGCCTCGATCCTGCTGGAGGGAGGAGGTACGCTGAACGGCTCGATGTTGGAAGAAAAGCTGGTGGACCGGATCATTCTCTTTATGGCCCCCAAGATCGTAGGGGGATTAGGCTCGCCCGCGAGTTTTGCCTTTGCCGGGGTTGAGCGAATGAGCGAAGCCATCGTGCTGGAAGATCTAAACATCGAGACATTGGACGATAATATATGTATTTCCGGCGTTCCCGTATGGAAAAGCGACGTTCCCCGGTCCGATGGATATGACAGTAAACCGAAAAATCATTCATATAAACTGCTGTAAAGGAGGAAACGACAAATGTTTACGGGACTAGTGGAAGAGATCGGCGAAATGCGCCAAGTCAGCCGGAAAGGGGAGGCCATGGTTCTTGCGATTTCCGCCTCGCGCATTATGGATGATCTTCAGCTGGGAGACAGCGTTGCCGTTAACGGCGTATGTTTGACCGCTACCTCGATCGTAAACGGATTGTTCACCGTTGACGTGATGCCGGAAACGTTCCGCAGCACGAATCTGAGGGAGCTTCGGGCCGGCAGCAAGGTCAATCTGGAGCGGGCCATGGCTGCCGGAGGACGATTCGGCGGCCATATCGTGCAGGGCCATGTCGACGGAACGGGAACGATTCGCAGCATTCGCCCTTATCAGAATGCCGTCGTTTACGAAATAATGCCTGCGGATCCGGACATGTTCAAATACATCATCCCGAAAGGCTCCGTAACGCTGGACGGCATCAGTCTTACGGTAGTGGACACAAGCGAGACCGCGTTTACGGTTTCCATTATCCCGCATACTCTGGCGGAGACGGTGCTAGCCTTCAAGTCGCCGGGAGATACGGTAAACATTGAAAACGACATTTTGGGCAAATATGTGGACCATTTGCTTCGCTACGATTCCCAAGGGGCTGGCAGCAGGGCAGCGGGCAAAACCATTAGCAAAGAATACCTGGCGGAACACGGTTTTGCGTGAAGCTCTTAATCCGGGCACAGGTTAAAGGAGGAAGTTATTGATGGATGACCGATTTGCATTCAGTACCATAGACGAAGCAATACACGATTTGAAACTCGGCAAGGTAGTCATCGTCGTTGACGATGAGGACAGGGAGAACGAAGGAGACTTTGTAGCCCTCGCCGAAAAAGCGACCCCTGAAGTTATCAACTTCATGATCACGGAAGGAAGAGGATTGGTATGTCTGCCGATGACGCAGGCAAGAGCACAGGAACTGGACCTGAAGCCGATGGTTGCCCAAAATACCGATTATCACGGAACGGCCTTCACGGTATCCATCGACCATAAAGATACGACCACTGGCATTTCCGCTTATGAACGGTCTTTGACGGTACAAGGGATCATGGACCCCGAATCCCGGCCTTCCGATTTCCGGAGACCGGGGCATATGTTTCCGCTCATCGCCAAAGAGGGCGGCGTGCTGCGCCGGGCAGGGCATACGGAAGCGGCCGTGGATCTCGCCCGCATGTGCGGCTCCTATCCGGCCGGCGTCATCTGCGAAGTCATTAAAGAAGACGGCACCATGGCCCGCCTGCCCGATCTCGTCGAGATCGCCCGGAGGTTCGACCTTAAGCTGATCAGCATCAAGGATATGATCCATTACCGGAACGAGAAGGAAAAGCTCGTCAACCGGGAAGTATCCGTCCGGATGCCGACGGATTTCGGCGTATTCCAGGCGGTGGCTTACACCAACGATGTGGACAACAAAGAGCATGTCGCCCTGGTGAAGGGTGATATTAACGGGGATGAGCCGGTGCTGGTCCGGGTGCATTCCGAATGTCTCACCGGCGATGTGTTTCATTCCCACCGCTGCGACTGCGGCCCGCAGTTTGAAGCGGCTCTACGTCAGATTCATGAGGCCGGAAACGGCGTCCTGCTGTACATGCGACAGGAAGGGCGGGGCATCGGCCTGATTAACAAGCTCAAAGCCTATAAACTTCAGGAAGAGGGACTGGATACGGTGGATGCCAACCTGAAGCTCGGATTCCCGGCCGATCTTCGCGATTACGGGATTGGCGCGCAAATCTTGAAGGACCTCGGGATCCGCAAAATCCGTCTCTTGACAAACAACCCGCGCAAAATCAAGGGCCTTGAAGGTTACGGGCTGGAAGTGGTCGAGCGGGTGCCGATCCAGATGCCTGAAAATGAAGACAATACCAGTTATCTGCACACCAAGCAGGCAAAGCTTGGCCATATGCTGACGTTCGACGACATCGAGCAGAATGAAGAACAAAACCGCTAAATTCAGGCAAAACCCATGAATTGAATAAACCCTATCCCAATTTGAAAGGCTGATGACCATTATGGCAAATTATTTTGAAGGCAATCTCGTTTCCGAAGGATTAAAATACGGGGTCGTTGTAGGACGCTTTAATGAATTTATCACAAGCAAGCTGCTGGGAGGCACGCTGGACGCGTTGAAGCGACACGGGGCCAAGGACGAGGAGGTCGATGTGGCCTGGGTTCCCGGGGCTTTCGAAATCCCGCTGATCGCCCAAAAAATGGCCGAAAGCGGCAAATACGACGCGATCATTACGCTCGGAACCGTCATCCGCGGATCCACGACCCATTACGACTATGTATGCAACGAGGTGGCTAAAGGCGTGGCGGCGATTAACCTGAAAACCGGAGTGCCTACGATTTTTGGCGTCGTCACCACCGAGAACATCGAGCAGGCGATTGAAAGGGCCGGAACGAAAGCCGGGAACAAAGGCTGGGATGCCGCCATGGCTGCGATTGAAATGGCAAACTTGACGAAACAGATAAAATAGTGCTTATTTAATGTAGTGCCCTTTTTTAGGGTACTGCATTTTATTTTTGTGGCGGGAGGATTTACCGTGAGCGTATTGTACAAGCTGGAGACGTTTGAAGGACCGCTGGATCTGCTGCTGCATCTGATCGATAAAGCGGAAATCGACATCCAGGACATCCCCGTCAGTGAGATTACCGAACAGTATATGGCTTATTTACAGAGCATGCAGGAGCTGGAGCTGGAAATCACAAGCGAATTTCTCGTGATGGCGGCCACCCTGCTTTCTATTAAAAGTAAACTTTTGCTGCCTAAACCTCCGGTTATCGAGATGGACGAATTTGATTTTTACGAAGAGGACGATGTCGATCCGAGAGCGGAACTCATTCAAAGGCTAATTGAATACCGCAAATATAAGGGAATCGCCCAGCATCTTCATGAAAAGGAATGGGAGCGAAGCCTGATTTATTCCAAGGAACCGGAGGACCTGTCTCCCTTTATGCCTGTGGTGGAGGAGAACCCGGTACAGGGGCTTCATGCCTCCGATTTGATCGCCGCTTTTCAGAGAGCGCTCAGCAAAGCGGTGAAACGCACTTCGTATGCCCGGATTCAGCGGGATGAGATATCGGTCAAGGACCGGATACGCGAAGTCGTGAATACGCTCGAAAGCATCGGGCCGGGAGGCAGGGTGCTGTTCTCCAAACTGCTGCATGAAGAAATGGTAAGGCATGAGATTGTCGTTACCTTTTTGGCGATCTTGGAATTGATGAAAATGAAACAAATCTGGTGTTTTCAAGAGAAACTTTTTGACGACATCGTTATGGAGTGGAGAGGGGAAGAAAGGTTTGATGGATTTTCCGAAGTTGAAATCGATTATTGAGGGCCTGCTGTTTTTATCGGGCGAGGAAGGGTTGACGGTCAAACAGTTAACGGAAATTACCGAGCAGCCCGGGGACCTGATCGCGGATGCGCTTGAGGAAATGAAAAGGGATTGCGAACAGGAGCACAGGGGGATTCAAATCGTTCAAATCGCCGGCAGCTACAAGCTGGCGACGCTGGCGGAGCATGCGCCTTACTTCGAAAGGCTGGCCTACTCACCATCCCGTTCCTCGTTGTCTCAGGCAGCGCTCGAAACCCTTGCCATCGTGGCTTACCGGCAGCCGATCACCCGCGTGGAAATCGAGGAAATCCGGGGCGTAAAAGCCGAACGGGCGATTCAAACGCTGACCAATAAAGGCTTGATTGAAGAAGTGGGACGGGCCGAAGCGATCGGCAGGCCGATATTATACGGTACGACGAAATCATTTTTGGATTATTTCGGCTTGGCCACGATTAAGGATTTGCCGGAACCCTCCCAGTTTGAGGGGGATATGGACAGCCTGGAAGAAGAAACGCAGCTGTTGTTCGACAAGCTGGACGGCCAGCAGCTTACTTTTGACGATGTAGAATAGTTTTTCATCAAGAACCGGGGGAAATCCCCGGTTTTAATTGTGTCCTCTTTAGGCGGACAAGGAATGGTTTTGGTTTGTTTCGTCAATTGTGTCGAATCATTTATCGGAATATTTGCCATACTAAGCCAGAAGGTTGTTAAACATGTTCTGGGGGTTACCGTATGAGGCTTTGGCTTGTTCTTGGAATACTTGTGCTCCTTCTGATCGTTCTTTTGCTAATCCTTGTGATGGCATCATCGATCACCGTCCGGATGAATCTCGTGCTGCGGAGCCGGGAACATCATGCCATGGTACATATCCGGCTATTGTATGGGCTGATCGATAGACGCTATGAGTTTCCGTCCCGCATGGAAGAGACCGGGATGGAAAAAGAAGAGGATGGCACGACCATGGGTTCACATGGGAATGCGAATATTGAGGACGGAACCGAACAGAAAAAAAAGGACCGGCAAAAGCTTGGTTTCAAGGACTTTAAACTTCTGGTCCGGGCGACGGACGGACTTAAAGATTGGCTGATCGACACGATGTCCAAGGTGAAATTATCCGGCATCCTGTGGTCTTCGGATGTAGCCTTGGATAATGCAGCCGAAACCGCCGTTGCGGCGGGGGCGTTATGGGGCGTCAAGCATACGGTGCTGGGATGGCTTTCCTACCATTTAAAAATGAAATCCGTTCCCGAGCTATACGTCAATCCCGATTTTAACGGCCCGCCGCAGTTTTCCACTACGTTTCACTGCACCGCCAAAGTGTCCGTAGCCAAAATGATGATGGCCGGCTTGGGGCTTTTGATTCGAGTCCTGAAGGTAAAGGGCGGGATCAGGATATGGAGAAATACGCTCAGCAGGGAGCTCTCCTAGCAGGGTTTTCCGATACCGCAGCGAATAACATAGCTAGAAAAGCACATAAAGAGCGAACACATGAATTCGCTCTTTTTTGTCGTGCTTTTTGGATTCCATAAAATCTACGGAACCTTTTTAGGCCGTGAGTGATCATACAGGTGAAAACACGAAGAGAGGGGGAGGGAAGTTGAATGACAGGGAATGGTTTGAAACGTTTTGGCCGCAGGTATACCGAATGTGCCGCTACATGTTGAAAGAGGCGTCAGAAGCCGAAGATGCCTGCCAAGAGGTATTCGTGAAAGCACTGACAGCAGACAGAACGCAAATCCAAGACATGAAGCCGTGGCTCATGCGGATCGCGGTCAACGAATGCAATAAGCGTTTGAAGCGAAGAAGCATCGGCCGCAGCAAGGAAATGCTTCACTACGTATTATCTAGGCCCCTGCCCAGCCAATCCACGGAAGATATCGTGGAGCGGAAGGAAACCGCCGAAACGTTTGCGCATTTGTTATCCAGGCTGCCTGCAAAACTTCGTATGGTCATTGTCTTGAGGTTTTCGGCAGATATGACGCTGCAGGATATTGCGGGAACGCTTAACGTTCCGGTTGGAACCGTAAAATCAAGATTGAACCGAGCAATAAGCATGCTGCGGAAATTGGCGGATCAGGACGGCGTTTTATTTTGGAAGGAGGATGAAAAGCATGGGGCGAATCGATCAAAGCGAATTGAAAAAAATATTCGATAAGAAGTTTGAGGACGAACCATCGACGCAAAAGATGTGGCAGCGCATCGAATCTAAACTAGGCGACAAGAAAACAAGCATCATTTTATCCGATGATGGAAAGCGCAAGGGCGTAGCTAGAAAGAAATGGGTCCCGGCTTTCGCTGTCAGCTGCTGCCTGGTTTTAACGACGGTTCCCGTGTTGGCTTCCGTCAATCTGGATTGGGGCCAGCTTTTCGGAGGTGGGCGGGCTGCATCCGCGATTGAAGAAGGATTCGGCCAGCAATACAACCTGGTCGAACAAAGAGACGGAGCTTCGATGACCCTGCACGGCGTGGTGACGGACAGCTCGAACATGAAAGCACTGCTATCCATGGATGTGCCGGGTATGCCGGATTACGATGTGGTTGATTTGAAATCGGTCATTCTCGAAGATCACGCGGGCGATTCCCAACCAATGAACGGATATCTGACAAAAGACAAAACAAGCGGACAATTGCTTGGCATTTACCAACTGAAGGACGAACTGCAAAACAAACAAAAGACCTATACGCTCAAAGCCGAAGATTTGACTTTTTACAAATATAAAAACCTGCCTATTGAGTGGGATGGACAGACTTTAAATGAAAACATAGAATTGGGTTCCAGTTTGTATCCCTCCATTCGGATCAAGTCCGTAACGTATCATAAGGACAAAGCGGCAATTCGTTATGCGGTTTCTTCTTCCCTTCCATCTGCGTCCGAAAATCTCGATCCGAGCTTGCAATTATCGCTTGATGGAAAAGTGGTGAAACCCGTGAACAACACGATGCTACCGCCGGAAAACGATGATCTTTTGTTCGAAAAGGTATATAACCTCACGAAAGATCAGCTGCAAAAAGCAAAATTCTCTTTCTCTTTCCTCGAGGAAAACGAACGGATTAAACAAACGTGGTCATTCAAATTCGAAGCGGATGGAAAAAAGGCCAGCCAAGCGATCTATACAAAAATACAGACGGCTAATGAAGAATTGTTGGACAAAGCGGCAATTACCCTAAAACAGTTGAACATAACCCCGCTCTCCATCGAAATTCCTTTTGCCCAGGAACAAAAAATCGAAGAAAACGTAAGTTACCGCGATATTAAGCTAAAAGCCGGAGACCATACCATTGACGGAGGATTTTCTTTCAGGCAAAAGAAAGGGGAGTATGACACGAAGGCCCCCATGTTCCTTTTCGAATCCCCGAAATGGTTTGCGGACTGGTCGGGTGTACCCATGAAACTGATGCTGAGCGATGCCGAAGTTACGCGGCGGGATCTATCCCGCAACTGGACGCCGCTTCCCGAGCCGTCCAAAGATAAAAAACAGGCCGTGCTCCGCATGGATGAAGGCTTTGACATTACTTACACCTATTACAGGGACGGCAACGATTTGATTATAGAGTCGGAATCGGCATCCGAAATTTTTAAAGGAATCAGCCAGTCCACCTTGCGAATCGGCGGTTCGGACAAACCGATTTATCCGGAAATGAATCCCGGGGGACCGGAACTGTTCGGCAAGAGAATCGAAAGATACAAAGATATCCCGAGCGATGCCAAAGTGTCCATCAATCCAGGATTTTACGTGTATAAAGATAAGAGCAGGAATGTCGAGGTTGAATTAAACAAGAAGTAAAAACGGTTAGAGACGCAAAAGACGCCCTTTGGGGCGTCTTTTTTGCAACGTTGGGGCAACGGCGTCTTATGCGCTCACCTTCCTCACGACGCCATCCGTTTTCACGTCATCCTTGGGCTTTTTGGATTCAATGGATGAATTTGAAAATGGGTTAACCCCCAGGTTCGCACATAGTCCTTTTTATTTCGGGGATGATAAAGGAAGATAGGACTTAGCTTAATTCAGAAATGGGAGGAATAATCATGTCAGATCACCCGATTCAGGGCTTAATGCAGACGGCCATGGAAAACATCAAAGCCATGGTCGACGTGAACACCATCGTGGGAGATCCGGTCAATACGCCGGACGGCAGCGTCATTCTGCCGATCAGTAAAGTAGCCTTCGGTTTTGCCGCTGGCGGAAGCGACTATAATACGAATGTTGACCAAGGCGGCGGCGGCCGAATGGGCGGCGGTGCGGACGGGCAACAAGGGCATCAAGGGAATCAGCAGTCCCTTCCTTTCGGCGGCGGCAGCGGCGGCGGCGTTTCCATAAGACCGATCGCTTTTCTGGTCGTCGGCAGCGAAGGCGTGCATATCGTGCCGCTGGATAACCAGACCCACCTGTTTGAACGCCTGATCGACGCAACGCCTTATCTGCTCGAACAAATCCAAAGCATGTTTCAAACCGGGAACAATGCGCAAGGCTCATCCCAATCCCAGCAATCGCAACCCCAGCAATCGCAATCCCATTAACTAGGCACGAAAGATCCCTTCCGCTTCAGACGGGAGGGATCTTTGTCTTTTCGGAAGTTCCTCATTTTGGCCGCCTCGGGATTTCGGTTTTTTAGGTCGGACATACCCTGAAGCATGTCTGCATATACTTGTACAAGATTTCAGATTTCGGAGGACAAAAAACCATGAAACAAATGAACAATCGACCCGGGTGGTTTTTTATATGGTTAACGGTATCGGTGCTTCTTTTCGGCATTGGGACGCCCGTCTCCGCGGTGGAAACCGATCCCGCAAACAGGCCGGTCCTGCCGATGCCACCGGAGAATCATGCCCAGGCAGCCGCATTGATCGATGTTACCTCGGGCCGTCTGCTTTACAGCAAACAAGGCGATGAACGAATGAGGATCGCGAGTCTCACGAAGGTGATGACCGCCATTGTGGCCATTGAACACGGCAATCTCAAAGACCAGGTGGAAATCGGAAAAAATGCTTTTGCCAAAGAGGGGTCTTCTTTATTCCTGAAGCTTGGGGAAGAGATGTCCCTGGAAAATCTGCTGTACGGCTTAATGCTCCGGTCCGGGAATGATGCCGCCTCCGCCATTGCCGAGCATGTCGGAGGTTCCGAGGAGGGCTTCGTTTTAATGATGAACGAAAAAGCGGCTATGCTTGGTTTAAGCCGTACCCATTTTATGAATCCGCACGGCCTGGATCACGACGATCACTACTCCTCCGCCAACGATTTGGCGAAACTGACGGCTTACGCGCTGAAGAATCCGACTTTCCGGGAAATCGTGAAAACGCCTGTGAAAAACGCTCCGAACCCCAATGAAAAATGGGATTACAAATGGAACAACAAAAATAAAATGCTTCGTTTTTACGAAGGAGCCGATGGGGTCAAAACGGGTTATACCAAAAAAGCCTTTCGCTGTCTGATCAGCTCCGCCACACGGAACGGTCAGCAGCTTGCCGCGGTTACCCTGAATGACGGGAATGACTGGGATGATCATGCCAAAATGCTGGATTACGGGTTTGCCCACTTTCCATTAAAGCAACTCTGGGAAAAAGGCCAAAAAATTCAAGGATATTCGTTAGTCACCGGAAAGGCTTTTTCGTATGCCTTGGCCGAAGGGGAAGAGGAACGGCTTGTAAAAAAGCTCATTTTGAACAAGCCGGCCGTTCCGGACTTGAGTTTTGGACACAGGGGTTATCTTGAAATCGCGCTGGACGGAAACGCGATCGCCAAGGTGCCGGTATTCGAGGAAGGAAGCCGCCTGCCGGAAGAGTACCCATTCGGTACGGCCGATAAGCAGTCTTCGGCTGCGGGGTATGAAAGGCTGACATTTTGGCAGGCGGCAGGGCGGATTTTTAAAATGATGCTCGAAGGAGGAAGCTGAATATCTTGGATGATCTCTGGGCTGTAAAGAGCCTTGGATCGAGGGAACGGGGGAGAAGATATGATCAATGTAATATGGATGGGGATGATCCTGGTCGGTTTTTTGTTTGCCGCAGCAAACGGGAATATAGACGCTGTGACGAAAGCGGCTTTCGACGGGGCGCAGACCGGTGTAACCGTCTCTTTCGGATTAATCAGCATACTTGTCTTCTGGCTTGGGATGATGCGGCTGGCCGAGGATTCGGGGCTGCTGGCTAAGGTCGCAAAATCGATGGGGCCGGTTGTCCGTTTTCTTTTTCCGGATGTGCCCAAGAACCATCCCGCCATGGGGTACATATTGTCCAACATGAGCGCGAACCTGTTCGGACTTGGCAATGCCGCCACCCCGATGGGGATCAAAGCCATGCAGGAACTTCAAAAGCTGAACCCCGACAAGGAAACGGCCACGCCGGCCATGTGTACGCTGCTTGCGCTGAATACGGCAAGCATTACGATTATTCCGACGACCCTAATTGCGATCCGGATGAACTATCAATCCGCAAATCCGGCGGAAATCGTCGGAACAACGCTTATGGCGACCGCGGTTGCCACCCTGGCGGCCATAGCTGCCGACCGCTGGTACCGAGCGGTGACCATTCGCAGGACCAAGCCGCCGGGTGCCGGAAGCGGACTCGCGGCCCATGCCTCCGGGAAGGGTGAGGCCGGGTGCTGAGCTGGATAAATACCATTTCTGCATGGTCGATCCCCGTCATCATCGCTTTTATACCGTTGTTCGCGTACACAAGGAAAGTTCCGGTTTATGAATCCTTTGTGGATGGGGCGAAGGATGGTTTTTCCACGGCGATATCGATCATTCCGCACTTGGTCGGCATGATGGTGGCCATCAGCGTTTTTCGGGCATCGGGTGCGTTGGAATTTATGGTGGGCTGGACGGCACCGTTCCTGCAATGGCTGGGCGTGCCAAGCGAGATTTTGCCGCTGGGGCTGCTTCGGCCGCTGACGGGAACCGGATCCTTGGCATACACGACGGAGTTGATCCGCGCCCACGGGCCCGACTCGATGATCGGGAGGATCGCCTCAACCATTCAAGGAAGCACGGATACCACGTTATATGTATTGACCGTTTATTTCGGTGCGGTAGGAATCCGCAATGGACGCTACGCTTTAAAGGTCGGTTTGTTTTCGGACGTGGTCGGTTTTGTGGCGGCCATCGCGGTATGCCTGTTTGTCTTCGGATAATCTCTTTTTCCTGAAAACTTGGTATGCTAAGATTGCATTTATGCTTGCTTCACCTTCTCGGTAAACTCCGTTGTCCGCCTCAAAGGACGATGGAGTTTTTGCTTTTGTACCTGTTGCAAATGCCCATACCATCCTGAACCTCCGGCATAAATTGTTGCATTCATAACTTCTTTAAAGGGGTGGGGATATGGAGTTCGAAGGGTTTGTTATACACCATACCGCCTGCAGCAAAGAGGGGGAGGAGCAGTGGGACTTCACGGTTTGCAAGGACAGCTCGGTAAAAGCCTCGTCCACGCTGAAACACCCGGAATATATTCACATTTGCCTTGAAGGGGACTTTAACCGGGATTACGACATTTTGACGCCCGGCCAGAAAGAACAGCTTTTTACCGCCAGCAAAATCATCGTTGAAATGTCCCGTCTTTATTCCATTTCCCCGCTTCTTCTGTTCCCGCACGCCGATTCTTGCCCGGGAATTCATTTTCCCTGGAATGCGCTTGTGATTTATCCTGTCGATGGGTATCATTAAGATGAGGTGACCTAACGAACATGGAGAGATTGCAAAAAATTATGGCACAGGCCGGAATAGCATCCCGCCGCAAGTGCGAGGAACTGATTCTGGAAGGCAAGGTGCAGGTAAACGGGGAAACCGTGACCGCGCTTGGAACGAAGGCGGACCCCGATGAAGATATCATTACGGTGAACGGCAAACCGATCAAGAACGAGAAAAAGGTTTATGTCATGCTGAACAAACCGAAAGGCGTCATCACGAGCGCTTCCGATCCCGAAGGCCGCAAAATCGTATCGGATTACCTGAAAGGAATAAAGGAACGGGTATATCCGATCGGCCGGCTGGACTACGATACGGAAGGCCTTTTGCTGCTTACGAACGATGGCGAGTTTGCCAATCTATTGAGCCATCCGAAGTACCACGTCCCCAAGACCTACCTGGCGACCGTCAAGGGGGTTCCGCATGGTACGGAACTGGACAAACTCCGGGCCGGGATCATGCTGGAGGACGGGATGACTTCCCCTGCCGAAGTGGAATACAAGGACGTCGATCCGGACAACAAGCAGTCCGTTATTTCGATTACGATTCACGAGGGACGGAACCGTCAGGTCCGGCGGATGTTCGAAGCGATATCCCATCCGGTTATCCGGCTGAAGCGGATTTCATTCGGCGATTTGCTGCTGCAAAACCTGAAACGCGGGGTTTACCGCCATCTGACCCCGGATGAGATCAATACGCTCCGGCAGATGGCCCAGTCGGCAAAACCGGCGGGGGAACAACGGAAGAAACGTTAAAAGCTGACACATAATATTCAAATTGGCCTGCGGCGTTTATGACAAATTTCGTTATAATTGTTCATAGGATGTTCACACCTGTTGCTAACGATATGATGAATGTCATAGAAAGGATGCTGCTTCGTAATGGGCAAATCGAAAAAAACGGTACAAATCATCATACTGCTGATCGTTGTTTTACTCGGCGCTTATGCTGTGGTGACCGTGGCGATGGGGAAGGACGGGGTGCCTAAGGTCGGAGACCAGGCCCCTGATTTTCAGCTGCTTGGCATGGACGGCAAGGTTCACAGCCTGAAGGAGTATGACGGTAAGGCCAAGGTCATTAATTTTTGGGGAACCTACTGTCCGCCATGCGTAAGGGAAATGCCCGCGCTCCAAAACCAACGGGAAAAGTGGGAGAGCCAGGGAGTGGAAGTGATCGGCGTCAATGTCGGGGAAGACAAAATGACGGTGGAGAACTTTGTTGCTCAGACCGGCGTGAAGTTCCCAATACTGATGGACCCGGATCGGGATGCGGTAAGCCGCTATAAGGTGGGGGCGATGCCGGCAACCTATTTTGTGTCGTCCAAAGGCGAAATCGTTAACATTAAGATCGGAGAGCTGGATTTAAACACCCTTGACAATCAAATCGAACAGTTGGTGAATGCCAAATGAGTCAAGGATCCCAGCCGTTAATTCAGAATACGAAATGCGAATGCGGGCATCAGAATCCCGTCGGTACCGTACTCTGCGAGGCTTGCGGCAAACCGCTGACGGAAGAGGCCGCTTCACAGCAGATTCTCGAAATGCGCTATGACGGCGTGGCAAGGCGTTCGCAAAAAGCGGACCCGGGCGTATAGACCGGGTTTGGAATTTTTTCTCCTCCGTCAAGGTGGCTATCTATTTAATTGTATTTACGCTGATCGGCTCCATGCTGGGCACCATTTACCCGCAGGAAAGCACGTTTCTGAACATTGACCCGTCCGTCTATTATAAACAGGAATATGGACAGCTGGGACATATCTATTATTTGCTCGGACTCTCCCATACATATTCTTCGTGGTGGTTCGTGCTGCTGCTTGTCATGATCGGCGCATCCCTCGTCATCTGCAGTTTGGACCGGGTGCTGCCGCTGTATAAAGCCCTGAGCAGACAGCGCATTCCCAAACACATGTCCTTCCTGACGCGCCAGCGCGTGACGTATCAGGCGGAAATCGAAGGCGACGGAGCGGATTGGGTCGAGCGCGTTAAACCGTTGATCCGCAAAAAAGGATACCGTGTCCGTACCGATGGCGGTACCCTGCTGGCGGAAAAGCAGCGTTTCAGCCGCTGGGGGCCGTACGTGCTTCATATCGGCCTGATCGTCTTTCTTCTCGCCGTGCTGGCAAGGGGACTGCCGGGACTTCATATGGATGTTCATCTCGGTTTTCCGGAAGGGGAAGCGAAGAAAATCCCGGATACGAGTTTTTACCTGAAAAATGACGGATTCACCGCGGAGTTTTACACGGAAGAGGACATGCCCGACGAGTTTAAAGGCAAGGGCAAGGTCCTTGCCAAAAAATTCGAAACCAAAGCCATTCTTTACATGTGCGAGGAAAACTGCGGATTGGGGCAGGAACCGAAGCTGAAAGAAGTGGCCCGCCATAATATTCAGGTCAATGATCCGCTGAACTACGAAGGCCTAAAAGTTTATCAGTTCGATTACGATTTGACGCCCACCATTCGTTCCGTGTCTCCCGTATTGGTTAATGCGGAGACAGGGGAAGAGTACGGAAAGTTCAAATTGAACATCAGGGACCCGCAGCGAGAATATAAAGTCGGTCCTTATGAGCTGACGCTAACCTCCAAGTATTCCGATTTTGGCTTGGACGAAAACGGGAAGCCTGCCAATATGTCCTCCAGTCAAAACGCGCCCGCATTTTTGTTCCAGATTCATGGTCCGAACCTGCCGGAAAGCGGCGTGAAGTATTTTTATTTTCCGAAGCAAATCGATAAGGAGCGCTTCCAGCAGGATGAGTTGAACAAGCAGCTTGCCGGCGGAACCATGCTGTTGAACCTTAACGTGAAAAGCATGGATGACGTCGATTTATCGGAATCCACCACCTTCCTGAACGTACGTGTCGATAAGGCTATGCCATTTATTTGGGTAGGCGCGGCCATTGGAATGTTGGGACTGATTATGGGATTTTACTTCCAGCACCGCCGGATATGGCTTCGCATCGATAACGGCATGCTTACGCTCGGAGCGCACACCAACAAGAACTGGTTCGCTCTGCGCCGGGAAATATCGGCTGTGCTCAAGCAGATGAACATCGAAGTGGACGAGAAGTCACTGGAAAATAACAGGGGGATCAAACCATGAAGCTTGTGGAATTCAGCAGCGACGCCTTTATCGTTGCCTTTTTTCTGTATTGTTTGGCGTTTACCTTTTACGGCGTCGCCGTCATGGGGAAGCGGTTTAGAAAACGCGAGCCGGAGGCCCATGTGGCCAAGTGGGGCAGGATCGCCTTTTTTACCGCTGCAATTGGCCTGATCGGGCATTTGGTTTACTTCTTTACCCGCTGGGCCGGATCCGGTCACGTTCCGGTAAGCAACATGTACGAGTTCATGACGTTTCTGTCCATGGCTATCATGATTGCATTCGTCGTTCTTTATTATCTTTATAAAAAGTCTTTGCTGGGATTGTTCGCTTTGCCGCTTGTTATCCTGATCATGGCGTATGCCGCCGTCTTTCCGCAAGAGGTTCAGCCGCTCATCCCGTCGCTGCAATCTTACTGGCTCGGCATTCACGTAACGCTGGCCGCGCTGGGCGACGCTTTTTTTGCCGTAGGTTTTGTGGCGGGCATCATGCATCTGCTGCGTACCGTCAACTTCGGCGGTTCCGATAAAACTTCGCGCCGCGAACAGCGCTGGCTGGAGTTCTGCATGTTCATGGTCGTCGTCCTGATCGGGTTCATTGTCTCGGTATACGGCTTCCGCTCCGGAGGTTACCATGCTGAATTTACCCAGACTAATATTGACCCTTCTACAGAAAATAGTAAAATAGTTAAAGTGGAATATGACATGCCGCCGCTCGTCGCTCCCTACAATAGCGAAACCGTCAGCATGCAGCCGTTCCTCGGCATGAAGTCTCCGTTGTTTGAAGCGCCTGCATGGATGCACGGCGTCAATGCGGGCCGCAAATTCAACACGGTCGTCTGGTCGGTCCTGAGCGGCGTGATCCTGTACGGATTGCTCCGGCTTGTCATCCGCAGGCCGCTGGCCAAGGTTATCCAGCCCGCTTTGAATCGATTGGATCCCGACGATCTTGACGAGATCAGCTACCGAGCCATCGCCATCGGTTTTCCGATCTTTACGCTTGGCGGTTTGATCTTTGCGATGATCTGGGCAGAGGTTGCCTGGGGACGGTTCTGGGGCTGGGACCCGAAAGAGGTATGGGCTTTGATTACCTGGTTGTTCTACAGCGTATACCTTCATCTGCGGCTTTCACGCGGATGGCAGGGCAAAAAGTCTTCCTGGCTTACCGTGATCGGATTTATTGTCGTCATGTTTACGCTGGTAGGCGTTAACCTGATTATTGCGGGGCTCCATTCCTATGCCGGAACGGACTAATCTTAATAAATTGCAGAACAGATGATTGATAAATCAGAAGGGTCCTCTTTGTTGCAATTGGGGACCGCTTTTGGTTTTCCCTACGACGATGAAGGAGTTGTTACCGATGTCAGAGCAAGGAAATCGCATCCTGGTAGTTGATGATGAAGAGCGTATTAGGCGTTTGCTAAAAATGTATCTCGAAAAGGAAGGGTATGAAATCGATGAGGCGGAGGACGGCGAAACTGCCCTTCGCAAAGCCACTTCCGAGGATTATGGCCTAATTCTTCTGGATGTAATGCTTCCCGGAATCGACGGTGTGGAGGTATGTTCGCGCCTGCGCCAAATGAAATCGACCCCGATTCTGATGCTGACGGCCAAAGGCGAGGAAATCAACCGCGTGCAGGGCTTTGAAGTGGGTGCCGACGATTATGTGGTGAAGCCTTTCAGCCCGCGCGAGGTCATATACCGGGTCAAAGCGATTTTGCGCCGTTCTTCGGCGACCGCCTATTTGTCCAAGGAAACGAATTCGAGCAACAGTATCGTATTTCCGCACCTGGTCATCGAGCATGATGCCCACCGGGTGACGGCGGGAGGACAGGAGATCAATCTGACGCCCAAAGAATATGAGCTTTTGCATTATTTGGCCTCGTCGCCGGATAAGGTTTTTTCACGGGAAGAGTTGTTGAAAGATGTTTGGAATTATGAATTTTTCGGAGATCTCCGCACCGTGGATACTCACGTAAAGCGTCTTCGTGAAAAACTGAACAAAGTATCGGCAGAAGCGGCCGCCATGATCACGACCGTTTGGGGCGTCGGTTACAAGCTGGAGGTTCCCAAGTAAGTGAACTTCTTGAGATCGCTCGTCGGCAAGCTGTGGATTACCATTACATGCCTGGTTGCTTGCGTCCTGCTGACGCTCGGACTGTTCTTACTGCCGTATATCGATACCGTATTCGCGAATTCCGGCGACATTAAGAGGCTGTTCACCTATGTGGCCATCATCGGTTTCTCGATGACGACCTTTTTCGGTTTGTTTCTGTTGACCAAAATTACCCAACCGATGCAAAAGCTGATCCAAGCGGCAAACGATATTCGTAAAGGCAGATATGACATTCGCCTTAATCTCGTGACAAGCGACGAGATTGGGGAATTGGCCAACACCTTCAATCATATGGCTGCCGAACTCGAAAAAACGATCCGCAGCCTCAATGATGAAAAGGAGCATTTGTCGAGCGTGCTGCGAAGCATGAGCGATGCGGTTATAACATTCGACAATAACGGGGATGTCATACTGGTCAACCCTCCCGGTCAGGAGGTTATGGAAACCTGGCAGGGCCTTAAATGGGATGAGGATGTAGAAGGCGGCGGATGGGCTGCCGAAGTCATGCCGGAACCGCTGATCGCTTTATTTTATAAAACCATGAATGAAGGAAAAGACCAGAGTGCCGACCTGCATGTCAAACAGGATGTTTGGGAGGCCTCTATGGCGCCGCTTTATTCCGGCAACGTCATCCGCGGAGCGGTTGTTGTGCTCCGGAACATCACGGAACAGGTGAAGCTGGAGAAGATGCGGACGGATTTTATCGCGAACGTATCCCATGAAATCCGGACGCCGCTCTCCATGATGCAGGGATACAGCGAGGCCCTGCTTGACGGGATGGCAGCTTCTCCGGAAGAAAGCCAGGAGCTCATTCAGGTCATCCACGAGGAATCGCTTCGAATGGGCAGACTGGTGAAGGATCTGCTGGATCTCACCCGAATGGAGGCCGGACACGCGGAGCTGATGCTTCGCGGAATGGATGCGGGAGAACTGTGCGAACGGGTTTACCGAAAATTTGCGGTGCGTGCCAAGGAGCAAAACATCGAGCTGCAGTTGCAGCGCCTCGCTTCTAACCTTACCCTGGAGCTGGCTGACGAAGATAAACTGGAACAGGTGCTGACCAATTTGTTGGATAACGCTTTCAGGCATACCCCATCCGGGAAAAAGATCAGCATTACGGTCGACCGCATTAAGCTTCAATCCGGCGCTGCCGTGAAATTTGTCGTGTCGGACCAAGGAGCGGGAATCCCTCCGGAAGACGTGCCTTTTGTGTTTGACCGTTTCTATAAGGCCGACAAAGCACGGGTTCGCGGGGAATCGGTTGGGACGGGGATCGGCCTGGCTATCGTTAAGAACATCGTGGAGTCCCACAAAGGGTCGATTACCGTGGACAGCAATGTAGGCGAGGGTACCGAGTTTACCTTTGTCATTCCGGCTGAATCGGTAAAATAACTTCAAATATTTACAAAATGCCAAAAAACACTTCCTGCTTGGGGGGTGTTTTTTGTTGAACGGTAAACTTTAATCTTGTTCTACGTGGAACATATTTACCAGCAGGGACGGATATAAGTAGAAGAACCCCCATGCCGTAATGGTTCTTAAAACGGCAGGGGGTTCTTGGGAAAAAATACGGGGATTAGGACAGAACGATTTCTTGGGCCGTATTCACGTCGCTCAAGCCCGCCAATTTGATCAGTACATCCTTCGGCACATCTTTATCGACGGTGAGGAACATGATGCTTCGCCGCCGATGACTTTGCGTCCGACCTGCATGGAGGCGATGTTCACGTTGTTTTCGCCAAGGAGCGTACCCACGCGGCCGATGATGCCCGGTTTATCGTTATGGGAAATGAGAATCTGGTTCCCCTCAGGAGCGATGTCCACAGGGAACTTGTCAAGGCGAACGATCCGTTCTCCGTAACCGTGCAGCAGAGTGCCGGCTACAAGGCGTTCACCGCCGTTCTGCGTTTTGAGCGTGACGGTGACCAGATTCGTGAAACCTTTTGTTTTCGGCGCCTGGGAAACGGCAACATGCAGATCCCGGTTCTTTGCCAGATGCATGGCGTTGACGATGTTTACCTCATTGCCCAAATGACGTTCCAGAACGCCTTTTACAATATAGCGCGTCAGCGCTTGCGTATCCACTTCCGCAAGTTCGCCGGCATAATCCACATGGATTTCATTCACCGCTTGAGCCGTAATTTGGGCCGCGGCGCTGCCCAGCTTTTCACCCAGCGGGAAGTAAGGCTGGAGCTTGTTCATCACGTTGGCCGCTACCAGCGGGAAGTTCACGGCATTTTTGAACGGCTCGTTCCGGAGGATATGGAGGACCTGCTCGGAGACGTCGATAGCCACGTTTTCCTGTGCTTCTACCGTTGATGCCCCCAGGTGAGGGGTCACGATGACTTTCGGATGTGACAGGAACGGATGATCCGCAGCCGGAGGCTCGTGTTCAAATACGTCAAAGGCCGCTCCGGCAACGATGCCTTCATCGATGGCCTCGACAAGCGCATTCTCGTCAATGATGCCGCCGCGGGCGCAGTTAACGATGCGCATGCCTTTCTTCATCACTTCGAATTGCGGTCTGGCGATCATATGGCGGGTTTCCGGTGTCAATGGCGTATGAACCGTAATGAAATCCGCATTTCGGATGATCGTGTCGACGGAAGCGAGTTTGACTTCCAATTTGCCGGCACGCTCTTCGGTCAAAAACGGATCGTACGCAAGGATGTTCATGCCGAAAGCTTTGGCGCGTTTGGCAACTTCGCTTCCGATCCGTCCCATCCCCATAACGCCGAGCGTCTTGTTGCGAAGTTCGACGCCGAGGAAGGACTTGCGGTCCCATGTGCCGGATACCGTTTTGGCATAGGCTTGCGGGATATGGCGGGCCAGGGCAATCATCATGGCAAAGGTATGCTCTGCGGTCGTGATCGTATTGCCGTCCGGCGCATTGATGACAACGATGCCCCGTTTCGTAGCGGCTTCCAGGTCGATATTGTCGACTCCGACGCCTGCGCGGCCAACGACCTTCAGGTTCGTCCCGGCGTTCATAATTTTTTCAGTGACGCGGGTCTGGCTTCTCACCAGAAGCGCATCGTAATTGCCGATGATGGCAGTGAGCTCGTCTTCGCTAAGCCCTGTGTTTTTGTCTACCTGCACGTCGGCGGCATCCATCAGCTGTTGAATGCCCAAGTCGCTGATCGGATCCGATACCAAAACTTTAAACATGGTTTCTCTTCCTCCTCATTAACGCTTAACTTTATGTTCTTGCAAATAGAATAAGGATTGCGCCGTTAGCGCATTCCGTTATACCCCTGAAAAGGCGCCGCGGTAAAGCGGCAAAGGGAAAAGCCTACAAAAAAACTCCCGATCCGCATACTACTTCCGTAGTAAGGGACGAGAGTCATTCGTGGTGCCACCCTTATTCGCTGCCACAGCCGGCAGCCTCAAATGGCCTGATCAGGCCATGATTGGTAACGGATATCATCCGACTACGCCTACTGATTTCAGCGCAATATCTCAGGATCGCTCAAGGTTGCTTATCGCCGCCGATTTTCACCAACCATCGGCTCTCTGGGGGACGTTGGAAGCATCTTGTTTCCTTCATCGGTTTTTGTCGATTAATTTTTTCATAATGTACCACGCACGTTTCATCGTGTCAATAGGTTTTTGTTACGGCTTAAAGGCCGATTGAGGTGCAAGGTAGATGCCCGCGCCTTGTAATACGGGGGTTTTATTTGCTATGATGCATATGCCACCTTATTTTCGACTGCCGGAGCAAGCCTTTTCATTTTCATACCAAACTTATGGGGATTATTAATAATTACGTTATACAACATTGAAGACAGGCAGGCCTACATGAAAAAATTCAAAATCAAGATTAAAAAAATTGAACCGCATCAACTAACCGACCGGCTGCTGCTGATCAATCTGTACCTGACCCAGGCAATTACGCTCGTTGTCGCTTTGGTGTGGATTTTGTTCCAGCAGCGAAATCCCATAAAGTTGCTGGCGCTGCCGCAGGACGGCAACTTTGCGTTATGGGGACTCGGCCTGGCTATGACGATGCTCGTCATCGATCTGATTCTGTCCCGGGTCGTGCCTGAAAACAGCATGGACGACGGCGGTATCAACGAGATGCTGTTCAGGAACAGGCCGGTATGGCACATCGTCCTTATTGCATTCATCGTTTCCGTATGTGAGGAGCTTTTGTTTCGGGGAGCCATTCAGCATGCGTTCGGACCCTATTGGACTAGTATTTTGTTTGCGGTTATCCATGTGCGCTATTTAAGGCACTGGATACCGACAGGATGGGTCTTTTTAAGCAGTTACGGCCTAGGTTATATCTATTTGGAGTCCGGCACGCTGTGGGCCCCGATTATGTGTCATTTTCTGATTGATTTGATATCGGGCATGGTGATTCGTTTTCGGAGGAAGGAAGACAATGAGCGAGCTTAGCAGAATGGAGAAACATCGGAGCCAACAAAAAGGCCGGAAAAAACAGAAAAAAGCGGCGGCAGGCAGTAGGGCGGCGGGTCATCAAGCATCAACGGCGCCAAGAGGCCGATCCGGTACCGGAAACCCGGCAGTTTCGCGGTCGGGAAGAAGCGTTAAAAGCCCTTCGGCAAGGTCCCCCCGCGACGGGGACCGTCCCGTTCGGTCGAGATCTGTCCAATCCGGAAAAAATGCTTCGAAAGAACAGTCCACGCCCTTAAGATCAAAAACGTACACGTCGCAGCGGGTTAGAATGAGCAAATGGTTCGTGAACTCGTTGATCATTCTTTTTATCTTGTTGATGGCCGGCTTGCTCGTTTGGGGGCTGATCGGTGCACCGCCATTGGAGGAAATCATTTGATGGAATGGATGGGGGCAGGAGCGGCTATCATCATGCTCGGAATTCTGGGCCGGATGATTTTCGAGGCTGCCGGATACCGCGTCAGGCAAGAAATCGTTGAATCGGGCAAGATCCCGGCTGCTTTTGATGGGTGCAAAATCCTGTTTATAACCGACATTCACCGGCGTAAACTGTCCGAGCGGAAGTTGAGGGCAGCCGTGCCCCAAGCCGACCTTGTGCTGGTGGGCGGTGATTTGACGGAGAAGGGCGTCCCTGAATCGCGGGTACGCAGCAACATGGGGGTGCTTGGCCGCCTGGGACCGGTTTATGCCGTACTGGGAAACCACGACCTTAAAGCAGGGGCGCGCAGGGTTGAAAGGATTTTGGAGCAGAGCGGAGCTTTACTGTTAAAAGACAAAAGCGTGGTTTTAACGAGGAACGGCGAGTCCTTGGTCATCAGCGGTCTGATGCAGCCGTTGTCGCGCAATCATTCGTATAGTTCTTTTACGGGCCGTGCAAGGAAAGAACAGTTTCACATCATGCTTGTCCACGATCCCATATGGATCCGGGGCAAAAAGAAATGGAAGGCGGATTTGATTCTTGCCGGCCATACGCATGGGGGCCAAATCATTTTACCGCTTCTGGGGCCCGTCCGGCTGGAGGGCTTTTATCAAACCTATGGGGCGGGGTGGTTTACCCTTGAAAGGAACAAGAAACCGGAGGAACAGGTGCGGCTGCTAATCAGCCGGGGGTTTGGAACTTCGCACATTCCGCTTCGTTTCGGGTGCCCTTCCGAGCTTCACCTTATCACGCTGAACAAAACGCCTTAATCCATGTTTACCGCTGCAAGCGGAACGGGATTAAGGCGTTTTTGCTATCCTTATCTCATCGAAGGCTCGATATTGCGGGGGTCGACAAAACGGTAGCCTTTCTTCTCCATTTTGGTCAGTAGTTTATCCAGCGCCTCCACCGTCCAGGGCAGCTCGTGCATCAGGATGTTGCTGCCCGGGTGAAGCTGCTCCATCACGTTATTAATAACGGCTTCCGGATTATTTCTGCTCTTTCTCTCCCAATCCAGGGAGCCGTTTGACCAGGTCATAAACAAAAGATCGTTGTCATTGGCTATTTTCTTCACCGTGTCTCCCCCGGACCCGAACGGCGGACGGAAAAACTTAGGCTTCTCCCCGATGGTGTCCAGAACGATTTTTTGAACGTCTTCAATTTGTTTTTTGGCCTTGGCCGGGCTTTGCTGTTTCAGATCGATATGATCCCAGCTGTGATTGCCGATGATCTGTCCGCGATCGTGGATCAGCTTCAGCAAATCGGGATTCTGCTTGACACGGTAGCCGTTAACAAAAAAGATGGCTTTGGCCTTATGTTTGTCCAACGTGTCGATAAGTCCGTTGATCATTTTTTTATCTTTCGGGCCGTCATCAAACGTGAGCAGCACGACTTTTTCCTCGATGCCGTCATCGTTCGGAACGATATTGTAAACCTTGTTCATATGGTATTGCGGTTCGGCCGCGGTTTTCTTTCCGTCTTTCCGACCGCCTTGGGAAGCGGCCGGCTTATCGCGCTTGTCCCCGCTTTGCCCGGCGTTTACGCCGGATGTTTTCGATTCCATACCGTCGTTTCCCGCTTTGCCTCCCGAGCTTCCCGCCGTTTCTTTGCCGGTTTCGTTAATGGGCGCCTTTTCCTGTCCTGCAGGTTTGTTGTCGCCGGCCGCCGCTTGGGAAGATTCCCGGGATGAAGGCTGTTCCTTCACGGTTTCTTTCTGCCCGCAGGCTCCAAGCAAAAGGCTGGCTGCGAGAAGCAGCGCTGTTGTTTTTTTAACCATGATTCCATCTCACTTTCCTGTATTTATGCCGCATGAGTTTGCGATCGCCCGAGAACACTAGTCATGAGTTTAACATAGAAGGAGGTATTATTTGTGAAGACTTCGTCATTTATATACGGGGCGATCGTGGGAGCCGCTGTATATCGCATGATGGCCAAAAGACGCGGGATGTCATTGGTATCGATGGTCCGGAATGCCGACTTGGGACAGCTGGCGAACACGGCAATGCAAAATTTTACGGGCGCAAGCAATCAGGGGGGCAGTCGCCGTAATGGCGGAAATTCCGGTTCGGGTACCCGTTCCGCAAACAATCAAACCGGAGTTCAGAAAACAACATCCGATTCGAAGGCTGCCAACCTGAAGCAGCTTAAAGATTTCATTCGGAGCAACCCCGAGGTGAAAAGTGAGGTCGAGCAAATCTTAAAAGAAACCCATACGGTCATACCGGGTTTGTAAACCGCCTAATCCATTCCGAATCATTCTAAGGGATAAATGTCCCAATGAATGATTCTTTTTTTCGACAGGTACATATTTACGTGCATTTACGGGTATTAAATGATAAAATCAATATATAAAACCATTTTTATCATCGCCATGAATCCGACATCATAACTTGTTATAACTTTTGGTTTATAGAGGAGGGTCCTGTCATGAAAATAGAACGCTTAAGTCAAGATAAGATACGGATTTTCCTCACGTTTGACGATTTGAGCGAGCGGGGCATCCAGAAAGAAGAGATGTGGCAGGAAATACCGAAGGTATACGACCTGTTCACCGAAATGATGGATCAGGCCTACAGCGAGCTTGGATTTGATGCCACAGGTCCGTTGGCGGTGGAAGTATTCGCTCTGCCGGCTCAAGGTATGGTGGTTATTGTAACGAGAGGAAAATACGATCACCATTTCGGCGGCTTGTCGGAAGATGAAATGCCGGACGAGATTTATGAAATGGAAGTTACCCTGGAGCAGAACGGCAGCATCGTTTACGCATTTGACGATTTCGAAGTGCTTATTGAAGCTGCTCATATGTTGAAGGATTTAGCGGACGGGGCCGGTACGCTCTATCGCTATATGGATAAATGGTTTTTATGGATGGATCCGGATCAGTTAAGCGAAAGCAAACAGGGAGCGGTAACCGCCCTCTTGGCTGAATTCGGCAGCTCGTCGACGGTCACGGAGGCTGTGCTCGAGGAATACGGAAGCAAAGTCATGCCGGAGCGGGCCGTGGAACAAATATGCAATCATTTTGAGCGCAGCAAGTAAAGCGGTGTGGGCGTGCGAGAAGACCGAACTACGAGCCTGCAGCGATAGAGGGGGAATTCGGTGCTTGTGTTCTCGATTATAGCGTCTGCATTGGCGCCGGGTCTCGCGCTGCTTACCTATTTTTATTTGAAAGACAGGTACGATCAGGAGCCGCTGCATGTCATTGCGAAGGTTTTTGTGCTGGGCGTGTTGATTGTATTTCCCGTCATGATCCTTCAAAGGGGAATGCTGCTATGGCTTGGCGACAACCCGGTGGTCCACTCCTTGCTTATTTCGGCAGGCGTGGAAGAAACGTTGAAATGGTTTGTTCTTTATCATCTTATCTACAACCATACCGAATTTGACGAACCCTATGACGGCATTCTGTATGCAACCGCCATTTCGCTCGGTTTCGCTACGGTGGAGAACATTCTGTACGCCTGGTACAGCCATGCGGCCTTTGGGCCCATGCTGGTCCGGGCGCTGCTGCCGGTATCCGGCCATGCGATGTTCGGCGTAATCATGGGTTATTATTTCGGCCGTGCCAAATTTACGGATCATAAGCCGGAGAGAAGCTATCTCATCCTTTCGCTGCTCCTGCCGTTGTTATGGCACGGGCTGTACGACTTTATCCTCAGCACGATGACGCACTACTGGCTCTGGTTTATTATTCCTTTGATGGTTTTGTTATGGTACGGGGGAATGGGTAAGATTTCAAGGGCCAATAATCGCTCTCCCTTTCGTATGATAAAGCGTGAGGAAGAGGTTAAAACCTAACGAATAAGGGCACACTTCGTCGTAAGGCCCCCTATGCAGACTGCAAGGGAGTAAACGATGGAGGTGTCCTTTTTTGTTGAGAGTAAAAGTGAAAATTCGCTGCAAAGAATGCGGGGAAAGGTATGTGCTTCGCGGAAAGAAAGAACACGGACGCATCGAAACGGGGTTTAAGCAGTGCCTTTGCGATAACCGGAACCATTTTGAGATTGAGGAAGACTTGTAAACCGGGCTCCCCAATGTTTCTCTGGAAGATGCATAAGACTTCTTTCTTCTTGTCAAACTAACGGCAGTGATTAGAAGAAAGGAGACTTAGCCACATGTATAAACGTATCAGTGCTGTTCTGTTCCCTGTGGTCACCATCCTGCTGATCGGATCGTTAGTATGGGGGAATCAGGTGAAGGAAGAAAGAAACGCCGTTTCAATTAACGCGGAAAACCAATATCAACGGGCTTTCCACGACCTGTCCTATCATATGGATCGGATTCATTCGGAAATCGGAAATACGCTCGCCGTCAGCGCGACTTCACAAGGGATGCATCGCAAAGGTTTGATGAATGTTTGGCGTCTTACGAGCGAAGCGCAGAATGAGATCAACCAGCTCCCTCTGGCCAGGCTTCCTTTCAACAAAACCGAGGAATTTCTTTCCCGGATCGCCAACTTTTCATATAAAACAGGCGTACGCGACCTGACCAAGGAGCCGCTGAGCGACAACGAAATCAAAACACTAAAGGCGCTTTATGCCAATTCCGGCGAGATCACCAAAGATCTGGCGAAGGTACGGGAGTCCGTCATCGCCAAAAAACTTCGGTGGCTTGATGTGGACATGGCCATGGCTAACCGCGAAGAACCAGCCGACAATACAATTATCGACGGTTTTTCAACCGTCAACAAACGCGTGGAGACTTATCCCGAGCTGGATTGGGGGCCTTCCGTAAGCAGCATGTACGAAAGACGTTCGGTAAAGATGCTGTCCGGCATGCCTGTAAGCAAAGAGGATGTTACGAGAAAAGCGCTGAAATTTGCCGATGCCGGTTCAAATGCCAAATGTCAGGTTACGGCTAACGGGCAGGGCACCGATTGGGAGTCCTATACGGCACAAGTACAAAGACCCAACGGAAAACCCGTGAGCATGGATTTTACGCGCAAAGGGGGATTGCTCATTTCCTACGCGGATGAGCGCGATCTCGGCCCGAAAAACGTGACGGTTCAACAAGCCATGGAGAAAGCGGGGCAGTTTTTGGAGAAAAAGGGCTATCGCAACATGACGGCCGTCTCTGCAGACCCTTATGATAACCTGGTAAACTTTACATTCGTACGCGAGCAGGACGGGGTTTTGATTTATCCTGAAAAAATGACGATCCGATCCGCCCTGGATAACGGGGATGTCATCGGTTTCCAAGCCAATGATTATGTATACGAGCACCGGGATAACCGGGAAATTCCGAAGGCCAAGCTGAGTCTCGCGCAAGCGCGAAAAACATTGAATTCCGACTTTAAGGAGTTATACAGCCGAAAGGCGATCATAAAAAAACGACCGTCAGGAAGATACGCTGTGCTACGAAATCGGCGGCCGGATCAACGGATCCCAGTACCGGCTTTACATTAATGCCGACACGGGGCTCGAAGAGACCGTGGAGGTTGTCAAAGACGCTCAGGCTAATGTCAGCTAAGAATCATCCAATCAAGCCCTATCAAGGGGGCTTGATTTTTTTAACCTCATCATTAGGGGAGGGGATCAAATCCGCTTCTGCCGGTTTAACAAATTTATCCCCATCTCCTGCAAAAGAGCGTGCTATAATGTGTCTTGATGATAAATTGCGGGCAGAAGGTGAATGGATTGTTTCCAAAAATCAATGATGTTTTGTTTATTCAAGTCGATACCGGTGACGACAAGGAAGCAAAAACGGTATATAAATCAAGAATTGCAGAAATGGACGACGAATCCATTTACATGGAAGTGCCGCTGCACGAAGGTACGGGCCGCCTGAAGAAACTGCATTTGGGGGACGAGCTGTCGGCCTATTTTTTGACCGAAGGCGGCATGAAAAACTATTTCAATACCTATGTTCTCGGATTTCACGAGGACGTCATCCGGCAGGTCCGTATCCGAAAGCCTGATCCCGAGGCCATCACCAAAATTCAGCGGCGGAGCTTTTTGCGCGTCCAGGCTGAAATGGAGATCGCCGTGAGCCATAAGGACGGAAGGCATTTCGTGACCAAAACCGATGATGTCGGCGGCGGGGGCGTTTCGTTTTACGCGGAAAACGATCAGATTGGGGTGGAAGGAGATCTGTTGTCCTGCTGGCTGCTTATCCCCTACAAAAACGGCTCTGTGGAGCATGTCCCTTTTGAAGGCGAGGTGGTAAGGATCAAAAGCCTTGCCCCCAATCGGAGCCTCGTGATGCTCAAGTTCAGCAGCATCATCGACATGGAGCGCCAAAAGCTGATCCGGTACTGCTTTGAGCGCCAGTTTGATTTCCGTAACCGTTAGGAATAAAAAGAATCGTATCGCGGCATCCTACCTGGAAACCTAAGGAGGTGCTGAAATGGATACGAAACGAAAAGATATATTAAATCGGCCGGAATCAACGGATGATTGCATATCCCGTCTTGTGAAGCATGCCGACAGAGCAGGGCGGCTGGCATTAAAATCGCTTTTTTGGATGACCCTTTTCCTGCTGGCCTTTCAACTGCTGCTGCGGATCGGTGCCCTAAGACCTTTCATTTCGCCGGTGTATCGCATGGAAGGCATACCGGTCGATGCCTATCATGTAAAGGATTGGAAGGAGAAAACAAAGCCTTCTTTTTTGCATCACTCTAGTTAGTGTGGTATAATTTTCACGTCGCAGGCAGTGCCTGCTTTTTTCTTGAAATATAAGAAGCATAAAATTACCTTTATTCTTGGCTTATATTTCGCGAAGAAACGCCTAATGTTCTTGAGAAGGACAAACGGAGCCGTTTCTACTTGAGGTTTATGTTTGAGGAGGAATGCCCCGTTGGTTATGCAGGGGACTGGTGAAAAAGACAGAATTAACATTGCCATCGACGGACCTGCAGGGGCGGGCAAAAGCACGGTAGCCCGCAAGGTGGCGAACAGGCTTCATTACATTTACGTAGACACCGGAGCCATGTACCGGGCAGTGACTTGGTTTATGCTGAATGAAGGGATTTCTTCGGAAAATTCCGAAAAAGTGCTTCAAATGGCACAAAACATGGTGATTGAATTAAAACCGCATGAAAATGGGCAGATGGTATGGCTTAACGGAGAGGACGTTACTCCTTATATCCGGTCGCATCAGGTCAGCTCAGAGGTGTCGCGTTATGCGCAAATCGAGGGTCTTCGGACTCAATTGGTCCATCTGCAGCGTCAAATGGCCGAGCGCAAAGGCGTCGTTATGGACGGCCGCGATATCGGAACCACGGTTTTACCGGATGCCGAAGTAAAAATTTTCATGACGGCCAGCGTCAAGGAACGCGCTCTCCGCCGGTTCAATGAGTTGAATGGAGCAGAGGAAATCACACTGGAGCAGCTTGAAATCGATATCGCTAAGCGTGACCGCCTGGACCAGGAACGGGAAGTGTCCCCGCTCAAATGCGCTGAGGATGCCATCGTCTTGGATACGACGGACATGGGTATCGATCAGGTTGTGGAAGTGATTGTTTCACACTGCATATCTCATATGGATGGGGAGAAATAGGACATGATTTACGTGTTTTGCAGAGCGGTAGTTCGCGGTTTGTTCGCCGTCCTGTACAGGTTTGAATCCGTCGGCGTACATAACATTCCGTCAGAGGGCGGAGTACTGATCTGTGCCAATCATACCAGCCTCAGGGATCCTATATCCGTTGGAATCCATGTGAAACGCCAGGTTAAATTCATGGCCAAGGCCGAATTGTTCAAAATACCGGGGTTTGGCTGGCTGGTTACCCAATTGGGCGCTTTTCCCGTAAAACGGGGCGGAGTCAGCAAGGATTCCATCAAAAATGCCCTGAAAATACTACGCGGCGGCGAAGTGATGGGGATTTTCCCTGAAGGTACCCGGAATTCAGATGCCGAGGCGGCCAAGCGCGGTGCAGCGAGTTTTGCGCTCCGAAGCGATGCGACGGTCATTCCGGCGGCCATCGTTGGAGGTTACAAGCTTTTCCGGAAAACCAAAATCATATACGGCGCACCGATCGACATGACGCCTTACAAAGACAGCAAGTCGCCCGAGACGCTGGATGAAGTGACCGCACTGATCATGAGCCGCATCCATGAAATGCAGGCTACCGGAGAGCCCACCTTGAATTAAGGTTTTGCCCGGTTCCATGTATAAATTTCATGGTTTATATGGAAAGATACTACAGCAATTATGTTTTGAACTTCGCGAAAAGCGGGTTTAAATAAATGGGGTTTGAATTGAGGAGGTTATTGACATGTCGGAAGAAACAAGAAATCAAGAGGCTGCTGAAACTCAGGATCAGCTGGACCAAATCGTATCCTTGAAAAAAGGGGACACCGTGAAAGGGACGATCGTCAAACTGGAGGATAACCAAGCTTATGTAAGCATTGGATATAAATATGACGGTGTAATTCCTGTTCGCGAACTGTCTTCCGTACAATTGGACAGCGCCGCCGATGCGGTTCAGGTTGGCCAGGAAGTGGAATGCAAGGTCGTCAGCATCAACGACGACAAGGAGAGCCTCGTGCTTTCCAAACGCGCAATCGACGCGGAAAAATCGTGGGATGAGCTTGAAAAGCATTTTGCCGATCAGGATACGTTCGAAATTACGGTTGCCGATGTTGTCAAAGGCGGTCTTGTGGCTGACGTGGGAGCGCGCGGCTTTATCCCGGCTTCCATGGTTGAACGTCATTTCGTAGAAGACTTCAGCGACTATAAAGGGCGCACCCTTCGCGTAAAAGTGAAAGAGCTGGACCGCGAGAACAACAAAGTGATCCTTTCCCAGAAGGACGTTCTGGAAGAAGAGTTTGAAGCCAACAAGCAAAAAGTGATGGCAGAGCTTCAAGAAGGCCAAGTACTGGAAGGCACGGTTCAGCGTCTGACCCAATTCGGCGCATTCGTGGACGTAGGCGGCGTGGACGGACTTGTTCACGTATCCGAGATCGCGTGGAACCATGTTGATAAGCCGTCCGACGTGCTTTCCGAAGGAGAGCAGGTTCGTGTGAAAGTTCTGAAGGTCGATCCTGAAAAAGGAAAAATCAGCCTCAGTATCAAAGCGGCTCAGCCGGGTCCTTGGGAAACGGCTGCCGACAAGTTCAATACAGGCGATGTGGTAACGGGTGAAGTGAAGCGTCTCGTAAGCTTCGGCGCATTCGTTGAGCTGGCTCCGGGCGTTGAGGGCCTGGTGCACATTTCTCAAATCTCCCACAAGCACATCGGAACGCCTCAAGAGGTTCTGAAGGAAGGCCAGGAAGTTCAGGTTAAAATTCTGGACATCAATGTGGACGAGAAACGTGTCAGCCTCAGCATTAAAGAAACGGAAGAAGCTCCGGCACCTTCCCCGAAAGCCGAGAAGCCTTCCAAAGGCCCTAAAATCGACCTGAAAGACAACCCGAACGTTTCTTTGAACAATCAAGGCATGAGCGTTACGCTCGGGGAGCGTTTTGGTGACAAGCTGAGCAAATTTAAGTAAGGAACGACCTCGTCATCCTTCTTAAAGGACTCTAGGCGTTTCGTGCGGAATATAAGCCAAGTGTATAAATGAAATCTATGCTTTCTTGTATTTCAGCAAGTCGGGAAACGGCTGTCCGGTTAGAATGACCTGTCATATCATCGTCGGCGGACCCAATACGGGTTCGCCGTTTTGTTTTTTGTATGCCGTTCGTTGCGGATGTATGCTGGAAAGAATGAGCATAATATAAACCGGATCATGAAAGGTTAGCCAATTGTAACGTTTTTTGCTATGATGTTTATCGTAAGCATTGACAGGAGGAGTGAATATGGCAAGACCCGTAGTGGCGATTGTCGGGAGGCCGAACGTTGGTAAATCGACTATATTTAATCGGCTGATCGGCGACCGGCTGGCCATCGTTGAAGATAAACCGGGCGTAACCCGGGACCGGATTTACGGCGGAGCCGAATGGAACGGCAAGCTGTTCAGCGTGATTGATACCGGCGGTATCGAAATAGATGGCGACGACATGATTTTGAAATCGATCCGGATGCAGGCCGAGCTGGCCATCGAGGAAGCGGATGTCATCGTATTTATGTGTGATGCGAAGACGGGGGTTACCCAATCCGACGAGGAAGTTGCACAAATATTGTTCCGCTCGGGGAAGCCGGTAATTCTGGCAGTCAATAAAGTGGACAATATGAAGAGACAGGAAGACATTTATGAGTTTTATAGCCTGGGTTTCGGCGATCCTGTAGGAATCTCGGGCAGCCATGGAACCGGTATCGGCGACCTGCTGGATGCAGTCGTGGAAAACCTCCCGGACATGGCCGATGACGAGTATGACGAGGACGTTATCAAGGTTGCGCTGATCGGAAGACCGAATGTCGGCAAATCTTCGCTCGTGAATGCGATCCTCGGGGAAGAACGCGTTATCGTCAGCGACATTGCAGGCACGACCCGGGACGCGATCGATACGCCGTTCGAAAAGGACGGTCAGCGGTACGTGCTCATTGATACGGCCGGTATGCGGAAACGGGGCAAAGTGTACGAGACGACGGAAAAGTACAGCGTCATGCGGGCCATGCGCGCCATTGAACGCGCGGATGTCGTCCTGGTGCTCATTAACGGCGAGGAAGGCATTATCGAGCAGGACAAACATATTGCGGGATACGCGTTCGAGGCGGGGAAAGCGTCCGTTTTTGTTGTCAACAAATGGGATGTCGTTGAAAAAGACGACAAAACCATGCAGCAATTCGAAAACAAAATCCGGGATCATTTTTTGTTCATGACCTATGCGCCCGTTGTCTTTTTGTCGGCTAAAACGAAACAGCGCCTTCAAAAGCTGCTGCCTGTGGTCAAGCATGTTGCGGAACAGCATTCGCTTCGCGTGCAGACGCATCTTCTGAATGACGTCATATCGGATGCGGTGGCCATCAATCCTCCGCCAACCGATAAAGGACGGAGACTTCGGATCAACTACGCTACGCAAGTTGCGGTCAAACCGCCGACCATGGTTGTATTCGTCAATGATCCCGAGCTTATGCATTTTTCGTATGAACGGTATTTGGAGAATAAAATCCGTGCCGCTTTTGATTTTGAGGGGACACCTATTCGTATATTCACACGGCGAAAGTCCGATGAGAGTTAGGAGAGAGCAGTTTGATTCTGAATATCGTTGCGATTGTTGTATGTTACCTTTTAGGCTCGGTAAGCTTCAGCGTTCTGCTGGCAAAGCTTTTAAAAGGCATTGATATCCGTCAGCATGGCAGCGGAAACGCGGGTGCAACGAATACCCTTCGGGTGCTTGGAACCGGTCCGGCTATTCTCGTTCTGGCGCTGGACGTGCTGAAGGGGATTGCGGCGGTGTGGATCGGACGGTGGCTTGGAGGCGACAATGAATGGATGCCCGGGCTTTGCGGCATTGCCGCGATAGCCGGTCATAACTGGCCTGTTTATTTCCGCTTCCGGGGCGGAAAGGGGATAGCGACTGCCATCGGAGTGCAGGCTTCCCTTTGCTTTCTGCCTGCGCTTTATGCAGGCATTATCGCAATTCTTTCTATTGTATTTACTAGGTATGTTTCGCTTGGATCGCTCATCTTTGTCCTTCTTACACCGCTATTTTTAATTGCCATGAATTATCCATGGCCCGTGTTCTGGACCAGTACGATTATTTGTGTCTTTGCATTCTGGCGACACCGCAGCAATATCGTAAAAATTGTCCAGGGCCGGGAAAACAAGCTGGGCTCCGGCGGCAAAGGAAAGGGAGGGAAGCGCGTTGTCTGACAAGGTGGCTGTATTGGTCGCTGGCAGTTGGGGAACCGCCCTGGCCAGCGTGCTGGCCTTCAATGAATTGGATGTTGTCGTATGGACGAGAAACGCGGAGCAGGCAAAAGAGATTAATGAGAAGCACACCAACGAACGGTATCTTCCGGATATGAAGCTGTCATCCCGTCTGCGGGCGACCACGGATATGAAGGAAGCCGTCACGGACGCCGTCGCCGTTCTTATCGTGGCTCCGTCATCCGCCATGCGCGAAGTGTCCGGCCAGCTCAAGAACTACTGGAAAGAGGGCATGCTGATCGTTCATGCGACCAAAGGGTTTGAAACCGAAACGTTAAAGCGCATGTCCACCGTTATTTCCGAGGAATTGGGCTGCGATGAAGGCCAAATTGTTGTTCTCTCCGGTCCCAGTCATGCCGAGGAAGTGATCCGAAAGTCCCCCACGACCGTGGTTGTCGCATCGAAGGACAACAAGGCTGCTACGGCTATCCAAGATTTGTTCATGAATTCGTACTTCAGGGTCTATACCAACCGTGATATGCTCGGCGTAGAGCTTGCCGGAGCACTGAAGAACATTATTGCGCTTGGTGCCGGGATGTCTGACGGTCTCGGCTTTGGAGATAACGCGAAAGCGGCACTATTGACACGGGGGCTTGCCGAAATCACCCGCATCGGCGTCGAAATGGGAGCCAACCCGCTTACGTTTGCCGGCTTGGCGGGGATCGGTGACCTTGTCGTAACGGCGACGAGCCGGCACAGCCGGAACTGGCGCGCCGGCTCTTTGCTCGGCCAGGGAAAGCCGCTGGATGAGGTTTTAAGCTCCATGGGCATGGTGGTGGAAGGTATCCGCACCACGAAGGCGGCCCGTGCAATATCGGAACAATACGGCGTTCAAATGCCGATCGCGGATCAACTGTATCATGTGCTCTTTTTGAACAGGGACCCGCGCGTTGCCGTCGAGGCTCTTATGGGACGTGATCCCAAGACGGAAATGGAAGTCATGCCGCTCGAAACTTGGGAGCAGTGGCATACATAGCTTATTCACCATTCCCCTTGCGATCTCATATATTGATATGAGGATTGCCGGAGGAGGGGTGGAAATGAGCAAGAACTTTCCGAAAGACGTGTTGAACGCGATCAATAAAAAAAGCGGCAAACAAATATCATCAGGGGCTGTCAAGAAGCTGGCTGGAACGGTTAAACCGTCCACGATGCAGAATGAAGCCCAGCTCCGCCAGTTGATTAAACAGGTATCCGCCATGGCCAATGTGCCTGTGAGCGAGGAGACTGTCAAGGAGATTGTCGCGGCCGTCAAGAAAAGCGGCATGAACCCAAGCAATATGGAAGCGCTGATGAAAATGATGATGAATAAGTAAGTCGCAGACTGTTCTTCATTTCGGACAAAAGACCGTTAATCTTCGGATATACGGTCTTTTGTCTTTTTCTTTGGATGATGAAATACATTATTTTTCAGCAAATCCGAACCCAATTCGAATCGTTAGAATAACGGCATTTCAATACGCTCTGTATTTGTTGAATGTACGCCAATCGTCGTTTTTCTGGGTGAGGCCAGGGCGAAATCGTGATATAATAGGTTGAAAATTTTGTTGACGACAGATAGGAGCGGAGTGCCGAATGGATCCGATGCAAAAAATGTGGCTTTCCATGATAGCTTTGCTGATTATGGGATTGTCCGTTGTTCTGGTAACCTTTGCCCGAAGCAAAACGAAGGGCGCCTTGCGAATGGGACTGTCGTTCGTAGCGTTTATGATGATGCTTGTCGGGTTTATTGCCGGACTAGCCTCCATTACATAACGTACGATAAGCTTGTTCGCTGCAGGGCCATAAAAGACGAGGTGGAATATGACGCTAAATAACATGCCGGAGCTAAGGAAGCCGTTAACATCGGCAGCCGTGTCATTAAACCGGGCGAAACCGCCATGGCTGGTTGGCGGCAGCTGCGGGCTGATGCTGCAGGGCGTTAGATTAAATAGAGCTCCGAGGGATATCGATATATATGCGGACGGGGAAGATATTTGGGATCTTCACCGGCAGCTTCAGCCTTGGGCTGACGGCGATCCCGTCCTGGATAAAGAAGGTATTTACGAATCCATTATGGGCCGCTATGAAATTGACGGGTACAACGTCGAGCTCGTAGGCGGATTCGTAGTGTCCTCGGGACGGTCCGTATACCGGGTCGAGGTAGGAGAATTGCTGTATCCTGCGGCTCCGAAGGTTGAATGTTCTTCAACAGCATTCGGGCTCATGCCCTTATCGCACGAGCTGGTGTTTAATGTGCTCCGGGAACGGCCGGACCGATATGAGGCTATTGCCGAAGCGATCAGAAAGAAGCCAGAGCTTCATTTCGAGCTATTGGACTGCATCGTGCGGAGGAACGAATGGGACAGGCAGCATTTATCCCTGATCGGGTCCTTGACGGGTCTAAAGCTGCCATAAGGCCGTTTAACATGAAAGGGGGCGGTATGATTGGAGTATGAAATTACGTTTCTGCCGGACGGCAAAAAGGTTAAAGTCCGGGAGGGCACCCATGTACTTGATGCCGCTCGGCGTGCTGGGGTGAAAATACCGACCCGATGCGGCGGAAAAATGGGATGCCTGATGTGCAAGGTGCATATTGGACAGGATGAGCGCATCCATTGTTTTCCTCCCAAGGAAGCAGAGCTGCGCAAGCTCGGCTCCCTCGCGGATGAGGGGACCAGGTTTTCCTGCCAGACGGTAATCAAGGGCAACTTGACCGTTCACGTGCCGGAGGACCCGCTGAAGGCGGCGGTACGCAAGCAGCTGGAAGCGGCCAGAAATCGGGAAAATGATCATCTCATTTAAATGTGGAAAAAGGATGATGGAAGTTGAAACGGAATATGCGGAAAGATCGGACGGCGGCATGGCCGAAGCACTATTCGGTGGCGGCCCTGCTTGTGATGTTCTCGATGCTGATGAGCGGATGCCTCTATCCCAAAGAGAATGAGCAAGCCGAGCAAGTTTCCTATAGGGAAAGCGTAAAGCGGATTCAGTCGGCGGTGGATGATTTTTTTAAGGAACAGTCGATACTCCCGATTCTGACGGCCGGTGAAGAGGTTCCGCGATATGAAAAATTCAGAGTGGACCTTGATAAGCTCCATAACATGGGATATATCGACGAGATTCCCAAGACGGCTTTTGAAAAAGGCGGAAGCGGCTATTTTTTGATCATCAACGAAGATCAAGACCCGACGGTTAAGGTCATGGATTTGCATACCGCGCAGAAGGTAAATGACGTGCAGATGTCGGTGAACCGGTATATGACGGCAAATGAAGGACAGCTGCCGGCGGAGGGCGAGCTATACCCCGGATTCAAAAGCGTGGATATCGCGAAAACCGATATGAAAAAGCTTCAGTTGAAAAGCGTTTACTCCGGGCAGGATGCCACCTTGATGATGGACGAAAAAGGCAAGGTGTATATCGATTATGCCTTTGACATCATGCAGGCGATCCAGAAAGATGGAACCGAACCTCAAACGGACATGGACCTCAGGGCTTATCTGGAAAAAGAGTCTTATTTCGTCCCCGTTAAATCGGTACCTTATGTATGGAAAAACCAACAGCCCGTACCTCGAATGGAAAAATAAACGATGCGAGCCCGCTTCTAAAGCGGGTTTTTTGCTTTTCTCAACCCTTTTCCCAAACGTCATGTCATAACATGCGGTCTCACGGCATATCCATTATCGGAAGCGCAGTTCGGGTCTGAAGCTGGCGTTCCCGGCATAACTTTACAAAAAAACAGGACGGACATATCCGGGCAACCGTCATAATTTGATTCCCGGTACATATGATGTTACTAGTCCAAATGCATGTACGAGTTACGCCGCTTTGCCGTTTCCCATGTCTCATTCGGATACCGGCGGCGGACTGCTGGCGGCAGGTAAAGGCTGCTCAAATGTTGCAATGGCTTTGGCTGTGAGATGGAACACGAAGCGGATGCTCTTAAAGCATTTTTCCTTCGGAGTAATTTGAGGAGGGGATCTCTTTTGGAAAAAGTGGACATTTTTAAGGACATTGCCGAACGAACCGGAGGGGACATATACTTGGGTGTCGTCGGTGCTGTCCGGACGGGAAAATCAACCTTCATCAAGCGGTTCATGGAAACGGTCGTGCTTCCGAACATTACGAACGAAGCCGACCGCGTAAGGGCGGTCGACGAACTGCCGCAGAGCGCCGCCGGAAAGACGATTATGACGACGGAACCTAAATTCGTACCGAACAACGCGGTGCAAATCAAGGTTACGGAAGGCTTGGAAGTAAACGTGAGGCTGGTGGATTGCGTCGGCTATGCCGTCGAAGGAGCCAAGGGCTACGAAGACGAGAACGGGCCGCGGATGATTTCCACGCCATGGTTTGAAGAGCCGATTCCTTTCCAGGAAGCGGCGGAAATCGGTACGCGCAAGGTTATTCAGGAGCATTCCACGCTCGGCGTGGTCGTAACGACAGACGGCACGATCGCGGAAATTCCAAGAAGCTCTTATGTGGAAGCGGAAGAGCGGGTGATCGCCGAGTTAAAAGAGGTCGGCAAACCGTTTGTCGTGGTCATCAACTCCACGCGTCCGAAGAGCGATGAAGCCCTGCAGCTTCGCAGCGAGCTGGCAGCCAAGTATGATATCCCGGTAATGACGCTCAGTGCGGCCAGCATGACGGAAGACGACGTCACGGGCGTGCTCCGTGAAGTATTGTACGAATTCCCTGTTCATGAAGTGAATGTTAACCTTCCGAGCTGGGTTATGGTATTAAACGAGAATCACTGGCTCCGCAGCAATTACGAAAACTCCGTACGCGATACGGTGAAGGATATCCGCAGGCTTCGCGATGTGGATCGCGTGGTCAGCCAGTTTATGGAATACGACTTTATCGACCGCGCCGGCCTTAGCGGAATGAACATGGGGCAGGGCGTGGCGGAAATCGATCTCTTCGCTCCGGATGAACTGTACGACCGGATCCTGATGGAAGTGGTCGGGGTGGAAATTCGCGGGAAGGACCATCTGCTGCAATTGATGCAGGAGTTCGCTCATGCGAAACGGGAGTACGATCGTTTTGCGGAGGCGCTTGAGATGGTCAAGACGACCGGATACGGAATTGCCGCGCCGTCCCTAGCCGAGATGGCGCTGGATGAACCTGAGCTCATCCGTCAAGGCACAAGGTTCGGCGTTCGGTTGAAAGCTACGGCTCCATCGATCCACATGATCCGGGTCGACGTGGAATCCGAGTTCTCCCCGATCATCGGGACCGAGAAGCAGAGCGAGGAACTGGTAAGGTATCTCATGCAGGATTTCGAAAACGATCCGATCAAGATATGGGAATCCGATATATTCGGACGCTCGCTTCACTCCATCGTAAGGGAGGGCATTCAGGGCAAAATCGCCATGATGCCGGACAACGCCCGCTACAAGTTACAGGAAACACTTGGCCGTATCATCAACGAAGGGTCGGGCGCTCATCGCCATTATTCTTTAGTGATAACTGACGGGTGCAAAAATAAACAACCGAAACCGGCAACCCAAAGCCGGTTTCGGTTGTTTTTTCCTGTTTTGGCGTCTTTCCGCAGGTAAAACGCTTGAAATTATGATTGGGCTGTATTACTATAAATTTGTTCCGCGTCATGCATCAGAATGCTGTAAGGGGCATTAAATGCCCGGTGTACGTATATTTTGCGGTAAAACGGAAACAGTGAATATCAAGGAACACCCATTTTCAGGGAGGTGAAAGAATGAATAAATCGGATCTGATTGCTCAGGTAGCTGAATCCACAGAGCTTTCCAAGAAGGACGCGACAAAAGCGGTTGACGCCGTTTTTGAGGCCATTTCCGAAGCTTTGCAAAACGGAGACAAAGTCCAACTGGTTGGTTTTGGAAATTTCGAGGTTCGCGAGCGTTCCGCACGCAAAGGCCGCAACCCTCAAACAGGTGAAGAAATCGAAATCCCTGCGAGCAAAATTCCTGCATTTAAACCTGGTAAAGCGCTCAAAGACGGAATCAAATAAAGATTTCTACATATTACCTAAAAGGCAGAGGCCCGTGAATCCGTTCACGGCCTTTTCTTTTCAGACGGGGAGGCAGCGGTTATGGGTGATGTTCAAAATGGCGACTTTTTTTGTCGTGAAGGCTCTGGAAAACGGCGTGCAGGTAATCGGTTTGACCCGCGGTCAGGACACGCGTTTCCATCACACCGAAAAGCTTGATAAGGGCGAGATCATCATCGCCCAGTTTACGGATCATACGTCCGCAGTTAAAATCCGCGGCAGGGCCGAAGTGATGACAAAGCATGGCAATATCGAATCGGGTGTGGAAAAGCAGGCATAGCCTGCTTTTTTTATTTGTAAAATAAGGTATGGAGAACGGCCAGGCTGGATGAAACTATTAGAGATAATGCAAAGAGGTCGACTTTTGAAAAATCCGCCTTTTTGCATTATAAATTAGGGGGCTGAACTTATGAGGCGTTTCAAATCGTTATGGGGTTTGGGAATTCCCGCTGCGGCAACCGTTATTTTAATGGCATTGATCTCCAGCCTGTACTACAACAACGGTTCGTTAAGGAAAAGCTCGGTTGCGGCGTTCAACCCCGCTGATGAAACCGTGCTGTCGGACTCGAGTCTGGTGGATGATCTGAGCGGACTGCCTTTAAAGCTTCATATCAGCCAGGCTGACTGGGACGACGGCACGTTATCCGTCGATTTAAAAGTTACGGAGGAACCCGTAACCGTCCAAACCGTGTACAAGGATCTTGCCGAGATGCTGACCTTCAGCTTTGTGGATAAAGCGAACGTGGATCAGCTGTATTTGAGATTCATGGCCGTGGATCAGTGGACGGGTGCACGCTACCTTCTTCTGGCCGCAAATGTCAGCCGCGGGGAATGGGACCCCGGACTGCTGGAGGAGTTGAGGGGAATGAAAGATGAGCCGTTCCCGGAGCGTATGGTCCAGGCATACCGTCTCACGCAGACAAATCTATGGCTGAAGCAGTTCAGCCGCGAATGAATGGGGTAAAATACTTACACACAGGCATGTACGTGCTTAAATGATGTGTTATAATAAATTGGATTATGAGCACAACCGAACATAGAACATCAAGTGCACGGAGGCTGAGAATGAAACCGTATCGCGTTCCCGAGATAGCTCGAAAGTATTTTCAATACGACATGATTCAAAACCATACGCAACTTCCGGAATTTCCGGATGCCCGCGTTCATTTGTTATACATATTTTTACAAAACTCCGGGCGGAGTGTATCGGAACGTGATGAACTTTATGCGCTGGTAACTTCATTGGTTCAGGTTGGACTCGATACGCATGAAAGTATAGACACCTCAGCCGGCAACCAGGGGGAGACGCAGATGCGTTCCCGACAACTGAAGGTGCTCGCCGGCGATTATTTCAGCAGCCGATTTTATTATCTGCTGGCCCAGAATGGCGATATTGAAGGGATTTCGCTGCTGAGCAAGGCGGTCAGTGACGTAAATGTGCTGAAAATGAATCTGTACGGCAAGATGAAGAACATGGTCCTTTCGGCAGAAGAATATTTACGCCACACGGTACAGCTGAATATGCAGCTGTTCCTTTCTTTTACTCCGATGATCGAGTCGTCGGTACGGGAAACATGGAAGACGCTGCTGCGCGAGTTCACCCAGTGCGAGACGGTTGTTCGGGAGGCGCACCGTTCAGGGTGTCCGGAAGAGGTCCGAAACGGCTACAGCTACTGGTATATGCTGGAACGAGGCTCGGAAGAAGAGAAAAGAATGCTGACGGCAAAGAAAATCGACCCGAAAGATTTGAAGAAGCTGATGCTGAAACATAAGGCTGTCGATAGCCTGATGGACAAGCTCCGCCAGTCCGTAGGGAGCATTCAGACGCTGCTGCCGGTTTTTAACGGAGAGGTGACGGCTGCCCAGATGGGGCAACTGCTTGATCCTTTCATTCATCGGCTCAGCTCATGCCGGTCGGCCGTAAGAGAAGGGTAGGGGACATAGATGGAAAACAATGCGGCAAAAACGGCAGCCGGCAACGGGGCGAGCCAGCCGAAAGAACAGCACGTGCATTCCGTATTTGAGAGCATCGCGGTCAAATACGACATGATGAACGACCTCCTTAGCTTCAGACAACATAAGGGATGGCGCAAGTTTACGATGAAAAAAATGAATATGAAGCCCGGGGATACCGCGGTCGATCTGTGCTGCGGCACATGCGACTGGACCATCAGCATGGCGCGTGCAAGCGAGACCGGCCGCATTACCGGCCTTGATTTTAGCGAAGGCATGCTGAACGTCGGCAAGCAGAAGGTTCTCAAGGAGGGGCTGGATGCGCAAATCGAACTGGTTCAGGGCAATGCGATGAGCCTGCCCTTTGAGGATAACAGCTTTGATTATGCGACGATCGGCTTTGGACTTCGGAATGTGCCCGACTATGTCCAGGTTTTAAAAGAGATGAAACGGGTGGTTAAACCCGGCGGCATGGTTGTTTGCCTGGAGCTGTCCAAGCCGACCTGGCAGCCCTTCAAGGGAATATATTATTTTTACTTTCAACAATTGCTGCCTCTGATGGCCAAGCTGGTAGCCAAGCGTTACGAGCAGTACAAATGGCTGCCGGAGTCCCTTAAGCTGTTTCCTGGCAGGAAAGAGCTGGAGGATGTTTTTCGTAACATTGGGCTTGCCCGAGTGGAAGCCTTCCCCTTGACCGGCGGCATCGCAGCCTTGCATATTGGGATCAAGGAGAAGACGGATGTTTAAGAAAATAGGTATTTATTTAGAAATGATTAAAGTGGAGCACACGCTGTTTGCTCTGCCTTTCGCTTTTATGGGCGCGATTTTGGGATCGGCCGTCGTTTTTGACTCGCTTCCCTCTTGGTGGGATATCGGCTGGATCTTCCTGGCCATGTTCGGAGCCCGGAGCGCGGCCTTCGGCCTCAATCGCCTGGCCGACCAGTACATAGACGCCAAAAACCCGCGTACGGCAGGGCGGGCGATTCCCGCAGGTCTATTAAAGCCGATGGAAGTCATTATTTTTATTATCGTATCCTTTGCCGTATTTTTCTGGGCTACTGCCGAGTTGGATCCGTTTGCTTTCCGGCTCCTGCCGATCGCCATTTTCCTTTTGGTTATTTATTCCTATACCAAGCGTTTTACGTGGCTGTGCCATGTCGTGCTGGGATTGACGGTCGCCCTCGCTCCTTTAGGCGGCTGGGTAGCCGTTACCGGACAGGTGGACTGGAAAGCGCTGGTGTTTTATGTCGCTCTTGCGTTTTGGACCGCAGGCTTCGATATCGTTTATGCATGCCAGGACCAGGAGTTTGACAGCAAGGAAGGGCTGTACTCCATTCCCGCACGTTTCGGGTTGAAGAAAGCACTCTGGTTCGCGCGAGCTTTTCATGTCGTTACGGCATCCGGATTTATCATTCTATTCTTCGTAACGCCGCTTGGCTGGTGGTATCTCGCGGGCATGCTGATCGCCTGCGGCATCCTGTTCTATCAGCATTTCATATTGTCGCCGAATGATATGAGCCGTCTGCAAACCGCCTTTTTTACGATGAACAGCACGCTCAGCATTATCCTGTTCGTGTTTACGCTGATTGATCGGGTGGTGAGCTACCTCTGATGGAGAATCGCAAAAAAAGCTGGGTTGTCGGGATAACGGGCGCAAGCGGCTGCATTTACGGGGTCCGGCTGACGGAAACGCTGCTCTCCATCGGCTACGACGTGCATCTGGTTATTTCGAACGCCGGGTGGCGCGTGCTGAAGGAGGAGCTGGGCTGGCAGGCGGCCAACCGGGAAGAGACCCTGAAGGAAAAGTTCGGCGGCAGATCGGGCCGCGTGTTTTATCACCCCATCGGGGATATCGGCGCCAGCATAGCCAGCGGTTCCTACCTGGTGGAGGGCATGATTATCATGCCTTGTTCCATGGGAACCTTATCCTCCGTTGCCCACGGCTCATCGGACAATCTGATGGCAAGGGCCGCGGATGTCATGCTGAAGGAAGGTCGTCCGCTCGTGCTCGTTCCGAGGGAAACGCCGCTGCACGCCATTCATCTGGAGAATATGCTTGCCCTGTCCAAGCTGGGAGTGAAAATCATCCCGGCGATGCCCGCATTTTATTATCATCCTCAAAATCTGGACGATATCGTCAACTTTCTTGTCGGAAAAGTGCTGGACAGCCTGCGTATCGAACACCGACTTTTTAAAAGATGGGGTGACGAACATGCCGAACAATGACCGGAAGACCGTGATCGGCAAAATCAGTTATACCAATGCATGGCCCTTGTTTTATTACGTCGACCCGGGAAAACTTGATTTTCCCGCTGAAATGGTCACGGAAGTCCCGGCGGTTTTAAATGAGGGCATGAAAAAAGGGAACATCCAAATCGGCGCCATTTCATCGTTTTCTTATGCCGAGGCGGCGGACAGACTATTGCTGCTGCCTGATCTATCCGTGAGCGCCGACGGCGAGGTCAAGTCGATACTGCTGTTCTCCCGGGGGCCGGTGGAGACGCTGGCGGGCGGAACGATCGCTCTGACGAATACCTCGGCGACATCCGTAAACCTGTTGAAAATTTTGATGCAAAAAGCGCTTGGAGGCTCTCCGGCATACATAACGATGGAGCCGGATCTCGAGGCGATGATGGAATCGGCCGATGCTGCTCTCCTCATTGGCGACAACGCCATTCGTGCCTCCTGGCACAACCGGGATTATCATGTGACTGACCTGTCCAAGTGGTGGAAGGAATGGACGGGCTACAGCATGACGTTTGCCGTATGGGCGGTTAACCGAGGGGCGGCTGCGGAACGCCCGGGGGATATGGCGGATATCGCCGCCCTGTTTGAGGACAGCAAGCGGCGGAGTCTCTCCGATCTTCGTCCGATCGTAAATGCTGCGGTATCGACCATCGGGGGAACCGAACCCTATTGGAAAGGGTACTTTACAAACCTTTGTTATGATTTTGATGACCGTAAACGGGAAGGGCTTCGGTTGTATTTTAAATATGCTTACGAGCTCGGACTGCTATCCCAGGATGTGGTCCCGGAGTTATGGAGTGACACTATTCGGATGCAGGTGAAGGAATGAAACGACTCGACATTTTCGGAGCGCTCAAAAAAGACATGGATATCATAGAAAGAGAACTTTACCGGAGCATAGAGGGGGATGACCCGCAGCTGACCGAAACCTCGCTTCATCTCCTGAAGGCCGGGGGCAAGCGCCTGCGTCCGGTCTTTGTGCTCATGGGCGGGAAGTTCGGAGACTATGACGTTCACAAGCTCAAGTACGTGGCCGTTCCGCTGGAGCTGATTCACAGCGCCTCGCTCGTTCATGATGACGTCATCGACGATGCCGATACGAGAAGGGGCAAGCCCACGGTGAAATCGAAGTGGGATAACCGCGTGGCCATGTATACCGGCGATTATATCTATGGCAAGGCCCTGATGCTCACGACGAATCTGGAAAATCCGGAAATTCACCGGATCCTGGCCAAATCGATGGTGGAGATGTCGATCGGGGAAATGGAGCAAATCCGTGATTTTTTCAATACGGATCAGGATGTTAGACGCTATCTGCTTCGAATCCGGCGCAAGACCTCGCTGCTTATCGCGGTCAGCTGTCAACTGGGCGCGCTGGCGGCGAACGCGGAAAGGAACATTGCAAACAGCATGTACCGCTTCGGATACAATGTCGGGATGGCTTTTCAGATTCAGGACGATTTGCTTGATTTGTGCGGAACCGAGAAGCAGATCGGCAAACCTCCCGGCAGCGATATGCGGCAAGGGAACATCACCCTGCCCGTCATCTATGCGCTTCAGGATCACAAAATCAGGAAGCCGCTATTGGAGGAAATCGAACGGATCCATTCCTTGAACGGACAGTGCGATGTCGGCAAAGCGGTCTCCTTGATAAAGGAAAGTTCCGGAATCGCTCAATCCGAAGCGCTGGCAGACCGATATATATCTAAGGCACTGGATGCTCTGGAGACCCTCCCGGACATCAAAACCAAGAAACAATTGAAAGATATTGCACATTTTGTTACAAAGCGTTCATATTAGACTTTAATCTGGAAGAACCTTTCTGGTAAACTACGTTTGAAGAATGTAACATCACATGGATCAAAAATGGAGAGTGATGAAGCCAATGGAACGTACTTTTTTAATGGTTAAACCGGATGGTGTCCAGCGTGGATTGATCGGAAGGATCGTAAGCCGGCTGGAGGACAAGGGTTTTAAATTGGTTGCGGGCAAATTTCTTCAAGTTTCGGACGAGCAGGCCAAGCGTCACTATGCCGAGCACGACGGAAAGGATTTTTTCGGTAGTCTGGTAAGCTTTATTACGTCAGGGCCGGTCTTTGCCATGGTATGGGAAGGGGACGACATTATTGCGCTATCCCGTCAGGTGATCGGCAAAACGAATGTAAAGGAAGCGCTTCCCGGTACGATCCGCGGGGATTTCGCGGCGCATACGCCCCATAACCTGATTCACGGTTCGGATTCGCCGGAAAGCGCGGAACGCGAAATTTTCAACTTCTTCAGCGAGGACGAGCTGGTCCGGTACGAGAAGAGCATTACTCCTTGGATTTAACTAATCTTTTCATAACAGGATGGTACAATGACGGAACATGAATTATTAGGACGGGATAAGGATTATATCGGGTTTGTTCGAAGCGTGGAGGCCAGCACGGGGATTAACCTTGCCGATTATAAGGAAACCCAGATGAAGCGCAGGCTGACGACATTGCGCCTGAAATACGGATATTCGACCTTTTCGTCTTTTTATGAGGGCATGATGAAGGACAAGGGGTTGTTTCAGGAATTTTTGGACCGCATGACGATTAACGTGTCCGAGTTTTGGCGCAATCCTAACCGCTGGGATGTGTTGAAGGACCGGGTGCTTCCGGAGCTTGTCGGGAATGGCAGTGCCAGGCTGAAGTTTTGGAGCGCCGCCTGCTCCACCGGAGAAGAGCCGTATACGCTCGCCATGATTTTGGCGGAAAAGAAACTCCTTGGGTCCAGCACCATTTTGGCAACGGATATAGACGAAGGTGCCTTGGCCAAGGCGAAGCAGGGATTGTATTTGGAACGGTCGCTAAAGGACGTACCCAAGGACGTGGCGGCGCGCTATTTTACGGAAGAGGGCATGATGTACCGTTTTAGCGAACCGTTGAAAAAAGAGATCCGGTTTCAGAAGCAGAATCTGCTTACCGACCGTTTTGAAACCGGTTTTGATCTCATTGTTTGCCGCAACGTCATGATTTACTTTACGGAAGAGGCCAAACATAAGCTTTATCATAAATTTGCGGGAAGCCTTCGTCCCGGCGGCGTGCTTTTTGTCGGAAGCACGGAACAAATCTTTAATCCTGCCCAATACGGCTTGGAAACGGCGGAAACTTTCTTTTACCGAAAGTTAAGAAGCTGATCCTCTGCATATTACGGCGTCTGGAAACCGATAATAGAATCGGTACGGTCCAGCACTTAAGTGGAGGTCAGCCAATGGATAAACGTAAGGTCATCGAGGCCTATCGGAGAGGGCTGTTCAGCGTTCAGGAATGCGGTCAGCTTCTCGGACTCGAAAGCCTGCAGCTGCGAATTCTGCTCTCTAAAGAGCCGCACAGCGGAAGCAGCCACTGGAACCGTCCGGTGCGGCACATCAAATAGCGTTTAGCTCAGCGCTCCCCATGCAGACCAGGGGGGCGCTTTCTCATGCGTTCTCCTTTCTTGTCAAAGAGGGTGAGCTATACTATAATGATCAGAAGATAAATGCGGATTTTAGCGATTTACAGTCCTAAATTTTAAAGGGGGAGCGTTTGATGAGTTTACGTTTTTTGACTGCGGGGGAGACACACGGTCCTCAGCTTACGGCGATTATTGAAGGACTGCCAAGCAATCTGAAACTGGATTTCGAAGCACTTAATTTCCAGCTGCACCGGAGACAAAAGGGTTATGGCCGCGGCCGCCGGATGCAGATCGAGAAGGATACCGCTCAAATTGTCGGCGGCGTGCGCCACGGTTACACAACGGGTGCTCCGGTTGCCCTTGTGGTGGAGAACAAGGATTGGACCCACTGGCGCAATATCATGAACGTGGAGCCGATTGAAGGCTCGGATGAAGAGAAGCGCCGGGTACACCGTCCGCGTCCGGGCCATGCGGATTTGAACGGCGGTTTAAAATATAACCTGAAAGACCTTCGCAACGTGCTTGAACGCTCGAGCGCGCGCGAAACGACCGTTCGTGTCGCCTGCGGGGCGATCGCCCGCCAATTTCTCGAACAGTTCGGAGTCAAAATCGCCGGACAGGTAAGACGGATCGGCGAGATTGAGGCTCCTCCGCATCAGCTGTCGGTCGATGAGCTAATCGAGCTTACCGAGCAATCTTCGGTTCGGGTCGTCGATAAAGAGACCGAAAAGAAGATGGAAGCGTACATAGACTTGATCAAGAAAGAAGGAGATTCCATCGGCGGAGTCGTGGAGTGCATCGTCGAAGGGCTTCCTGTCGGACTTGGCAGCCATGTTCAATACGACCGCAAGCTGGATGGCAGAATTGCGCAGGGGGTCATGTCGATCAATGCCTTTAAAGGCGTTGAGGTCGGCATCGGTTTTGAAGCGGGCGAACTCAGAGGTTCGCAGGTCCATGATGAGATTATGCACAGCGAGGAACGCGGATATTACCGGGCGTCCAACCGGCTCGGCGGATTTGAAGGCGGTATGACCAATGGCATGCCGATTGTCGTACGGGGGGTAATGAAGCCGATTCCTACGCTGTACAAGCCGCTGCAAAGCGTGGATATCGATACGAAAGAAGCATTTACGGCCCAAGTGGAACGTTCCGATGCTTGCGCTGTTCCGGCAGCAAGCGTAGTTATGGAGCATGTCGTGGCCTGGGAGGTTGCGAAAGCTTTCCTTGAAAAGTTCGGCGGAGATTCCATGGAAGAGATTCGGGCGAACTACAATAACTATCTTGCGCAATTGGAGAATTACTGATCATGAGAACGCTGCAGGTTGAACTAGGCGAACGTTCCTACCCCATATATATCGGCCCCGGGCTGCTTTCCCGCCTCGGCGAGCTGAGTTCCCGGCATGGCATCAGCGTAAAAAGTCCCCATCTCATCGTGACGGATGACCGGGTTGCCCCGCATTACCTGGAGAGGGTCGAGCGCCGTTTGGCGGAAGCAGGTTATGCGACCGTTTCCCATATCGTCCCTTCGGGAGAGTCATCCAAGTCGCTTGCCGTCTACGAGGACGTAATGACAACCGCCATCCGGGGGAAACTGGACCGCAGCTCGGCCGTCTTGGCTCTGGGAGGCGGCGTGGTGGGGGATTTGGCAGGTTTTGTGGCAGCAACTTATATGAGAGGGATCTCGTTCGTACAGATTCCGACGACCATCCTTGCGCACGACAGCAGCGTCGGCGGCAAGGTGGCTGTGAACCATCCGCTCGCCAAAAATATGATCGGGGCCTTCCATCAGCCGGTGATGGTGCTGTACGACGTGGATACCTTGGCCACGCTGCCGCCGCGCGAGGTGTCTGCCGGTCTGTCCGAAATGGTGAAGCACGGTCTTATTTTGGATAAAGATTTTGCCTATTGGTGCCGCGATCATGCGGCAGAGCTTCTTGCTCTTGACTCCGACAAGCTAACTTACGGACTTGAACGGGGATGCGCCATTAAAGCCGAGGTTGTGTCACAGGATGAACGGGAAGGCGGTCTCAGAGCCATCCTAAACCTGGGTCATACGATCGGGCATGCCGTGGAGGCGGTCGGCGGCTATGGGCGTTTCCTGCACGGCGAAGCGATTGCGATCGGAATGGCAGGCTCGGCGCTGCTCGCCGAATCGTTAGGCAGAAAAAACGGCTTGTACAAGGAAACGACGGAAATGATGAAAGCCCTGCATCTTCCCATCCGCCTGCCTTCCGACGTATCTGTAGACGACGTGATGGATGCCATGCAGCATGACAAAAAATTTAGCGAAGGACGTATGGTATTTATCGTGCCCGACGAAATCGGCAAAGTGAGCATCGTCAAGGATGTGCCGGTCGATGCCGTACGTGCCGTCGTCGAACGTTTAAAGGAGGAGGAGTAGCCGGTGATGAATCGCGGCATTCGCGGCGCTACAACCGTAACGCGTAATGATGAACAGGAAATTTTGCAGGAAACCGTTATTCTGTTGGAAGAAATCGTGAACCGGAATGATGTTAAACCGGAAGATATCTGCAGCGTATGGATTACCATGACGCATGACCTGGATGCGACATTCCCGGCAAGGGCCATTCGCGGCCTTGAGGGCTGGGATCTGGTACCCCTCATGTGTTCCGTTGAAATTCCGGTACAGGGGAGTCTCCCGAAATGTATCCGTTTAATGGTCCAAGTCAATACCGAGAAGAGCCAGAAGGAGATCCGTCACGTCTATTTGAATGAGGCCCAGCGTTTGCGTCCGGATCTGTCGGCATCTTCATCGTGATGAAATTTGGGGGTTGCGCTTGATAAGGGTGATCCTGTATAGTGGTATCAGAATAGCCGAGTAGAGTTTAGATGAGTATAGCCAGAGCAGAGAAGAGCAGAGCGAGAAATCATAGATTCAACATCATAACGGTTAGAGAATATGCGAGGACCCGTTTACCTTATCGTGTCCGGACCGGTGCAATTCCATTGCGATTTACCGGTACCTATCATGGCGGTAGGCTAAAAGTCCGTAGCGTTTTGTATTCTTGTCCGTGCTCTCTTTCTTATAAAGCATGTTCAAAAAGTCGGGTTTTCAGCATTTTTGAATCACTTCGTGATCAAAAGTTGACTTTTTGAACTACCTCTTATACTTATCAAAATGAAGATCTCTACTTAGGTAGGGGTCTTTTTTGCATTCAATACTTAAATTACACGAGAAGGAGGAATGGCAAATGGCAAATCCGTCCGTTGAACAGGTGTTATCCTTGGCCGGCCAGTACAATTTGATTCCGGTAGCCGTTCGTTTGCTGGCCGATATGGAAACGCCGATCCGTCTGTTTCAAAGATACGCCGAGCGGTCTAGAGCATTTTTATTGGAAAGTGTAGAGGGCGGCGTGCAGTGGGCACGATATTCCTTCATCGGAACCGATCCATTCCTCATGATCTCGGGCAAACAAGGCTGCATTGAGGTGGAGGTCGAAGGCCGGCGCAGGGAATTGACCGGAAAACCCGTGGAGGAGCTCAAGGCGCTTCTTCGGACGTACCGCAGCCCGCAGCTGGAAGAAATGCCTCCGTTTACGGGCGGGGCTATCGGATTTTTCGGATACGATTTGCTTCAGTATTACGAAAAGCTTCCGGCCCACGCGCTGGACGATCTGAAAATGGATGATATCCGGTTTATGTTCTGCGATCAGGTTATCGTCTTTGATCACGTAAAACAGCAAATTCTTCTGATAGGCAACGTTCATGTCAGGGAAGGGGATACGGATGAGGATGTCCGGCGTGCCTATGACTCGGTATGCCGCAAGCTTGAGAAAACGGCAGAACAGCTTCAAGATCAGGGGCCTCGGGAAAACGTGAATTCCAGAGGAATTCCTTCCGATCTGGGGCCGGGCGACATCAAGTCCAATATGACCAAAGAAAAATATATGTCCAATGTGGAGCGCGCCAAAGAATACATCCGGGCGGGAGACATTTTTCAGGTGGTTCTTTCCCAAAGATTCCATGTGGATACCGAGGTTTCCCCGCTGCATGTTTACCGGGTGCTCAGAACGATGAACCCGTCGCCTTATATGTACTACCTGAAAATGGATGAAGAGATCATCGTCGGCACCTCTCCGGAAGCGCTGGTCAAGGTGGACGGACGGAGAGTGGAAACCAGACCGATCGCCGGTACGCGCCCCCGGGGAGTTGACGAGGAGGCCGACAAAGCGCTGGCGGAGGACCTGCTGCAGGATGAGAAAGAACGGGCGGAGCATCTGATGCTGGTTGACCTCGGACGGAATGACCTCGGACGCGTCAGTGAGTTCGGAAGCGTGAAATGCGATTCCTACATGGAAATTGAACGGTATTCCCATGTCATGCACATGGTATCGAGCGTTTCCGGAAAGCTGAGGGAGGATAAGGACTTTTTCGATGCGTTTCTATCCTGTCTGCCTGCCGGAACCGTATCGGGCGCCCCGAAGCTGCGAGCGATGGAAATCATTGCCGAGCTGGAACGGGAAGCAAGGGGAGCTTACGCGGGAGCGATCGGTTATCTCGCTTTGCCGGCAATATGGATTCCTGCATTACCATCCGGACGATTATTTTTCGGAAAGGGAAAGCCTACGTCCAAGCCGGCGCCGGAATCGTATGGGACTCCGTCCCGGAAAAGGAATACGAGGAAACGGTAAATAAGGCAATGGGCATGCTGAAGGCTATCCGGGTTGCCGAGGCCATGTTTCCCTCGAAAGAGAAAAACGAAAGCATGATCAATCAGGATTACTTGTACGAATATACGCCTTGACGATGGAAGAAGGAGGAGAGTTGCATGAATGTGATGGAACCTGTTGTCGGCAGCCTTTCGAAGCTGATCGAGGGACGCGATCTGGAAAGAAATGAAGCCAGAGAAGTCATGAAAACCATAATGGAGGGGAAAGCGACCCACTCCCAGATCGGGGCTCTTCTGACCGCGCTTCGGATCAAGGGAGAAACCGTGGAGGAAATCACCGGCTTTGCGGAAGCGATGAGAGGCTCGGGCGGCCGCCTGGTTACGGAGCGCAGCAGGCTGCTGGATACATGCGGAACAGGCGGTTCCGGAATACACAAGTTTAACATATCCACCGCATCCGCGATCATTTCTTCATCGGTTTCGGTTCGGGTTGCCAAACACGGAAACCGCTCGGCTTCGGGTCGGGCCGGAAGCGCGGATGTGCTGGAAGCCCTTGGCGTCAACATTCATTTAACGGCCGAGCAGGCCAAGCGCTGTCTGGACGAAATCGGAATATGCTTTTTGTTCGCGCAAATATACCATCCTTCGATGAAACACGCGGCAGCGCCCCGTAAAGAGCTTGGTGTCCGCACCGTGTTCAATATGCTGGGTCCTTTGACCAATCCGGCCGGAGCGGACCGGCAACTGCTCGGCATTTACGATATGAATAAAACGGAGACGATCGCCGAAGTGCTGAAGGAACTTGGTCTGAAACGCGCCATGGTCGTAACCAGCCACGATGGACTGGACGAAATCAGCATTTCCGCGCCGACCCGCGTATCGGAACTTCGTGGAGGCGTGATCCGCACCTACGATATCCATCCGCACGATCTCGGACTGTCGGTACACCCGATGCAGTCCATTCTCGGGGGAGACGCCGCAGAAAATGCGTCCATCATTAACGGTGTTCTGCAAGGGGAAAGAAACGCTTATCGCGATATCGTCCTTGCGAATGCGGGAGCTTGCATCTACGTTTCGGGATTGGCGGAAAGTCTGGCGGAGGGCGTCGGCAAAGCCGCGCAGGCGATTGATTCGGGAGCGGCGCAGGCTAAACTGGAGCAGTTAATTCATATGACGGAGGAACTAAACTATGTATCTTGACCGGATTGTCGATACGAAACGAGAAGAAGTAGCCGAACTGAAGCGAACCTTTTCAATGGCTGGGGCATTGGAGCGTATCGCCGCACTACCCTCCACGCGTGGGTTTGCCGAAACATTGTCCGCTCGGCGCAAGCGGTCTATGGGGCTGATTGCCGAGGTCAAAAAGGCATCTCCCTCCAAAGGCCTGATCCGGCCGGATTTTGATCCGGTGGCGATTGCTTTGGCTTATGAAGCCGCAGGAGCGGATTGTCTATCGGTCCTGACCGACGTCCATTATTTCCAGGGCAGCGGAGAGTACTTGCGCAAGGTAAGAGAAGCGGTGAATCTTCCCTTGCTGCGTAAGGACTTTATCATTGACGAGACCCAAATTTATGAGGCGCGCCTGCTCGGAGCGGATGCCGTTCTGCTGATCGCGGCCATTCTTGAACCCCGGGTCATCCAACATTTTATGTCTGTTGCATCCTCCATCGGCCTGGACTGCCTGATCGAGGTTCATGGCCGCCAGGAGTTGGAGGCAGTGCTGAAGCTGGAGGGCGTCAAGCTTGTCGGAGTCAATAACCGTAACCTCCGTACTTTTGAGACGGCGCTGAGCACGACAAGTGAGCTCGGCAGATTTGTTCCGGAAGGGATCACGTTCATCAGCGAAAGCGGAATATCCGCTCCCGAGGATATCTCTTATCTGGCATCCGCCGGAGCCCACGGCGTTCTCGTTGGAGAACATTTCATGCGTGAGCGGGATGTGGCCCGGGCGGTTACCGACCTGATGGGACCGGCATTCGCTGATCGGGCGAATGATAAAGGAGCGGTATTGGGATGACGGATACCGCGGTAAAAATATGTGGACTTCAAAGCGTTGAAGTGCTAAAATCGATGATAAACTTACCTGTCGATTATATCGGATTCGTGTTTGCCGCAAGCCGCCGCCGAGTAAGCCCCGAGCAGGCTTCGGAGCTTGCCGGCGTGCTCAAGCAGTGGAAGAACGGAGTCAGACCGTCCGCTGCAGGCGTGTTCGTGAACCCCGGCTTGGGGGAACTTCGGGAAGTTCTCCAGAGTGTTGAACTGGACGTAGTGCAGCTGCACGGCCAAGAATCGCCGCGATTTTGCCGGGAAGTGAAAGAGAACTTCCCGGTTTCCGTTTTTAAGGCCGTATCGGTCAATAGCGGAACACCGGAATTGCATGTTGCGGAACTTGATCGTTACGCCGGATCGATCGATGCTCTTTTGCTGGATACCCATGACCCGGTGTACGGGGGAGGATCGGGACGAACCTTTGCCTGGGAGACCATACCGGCCTATAAAGTTTGGACGGAGCGTCAAGGCATACCATTGTTCGTGGCGGGCGGGCTTAACCCGTCCAACCTGAAAGAACTGATAAGCAAGTACAGCCCGGACGGCGTGGACGTTTCCAGCGGAGTCGAGAGCGCGCCGGGCGTTAAGGATATAGCTATGGTTACAGCATTCGTGGAAAGGGTGAAACATAGATGATACAGCTTCCGGATCTAAACGGGCGTTTCGGTGCATTTGGGGGACGGTTCGTGCCAGAGACGCTGATGAACGCGCTGATTGAGCTTGAACAGGAGTACAAACGCTATGCGGAGGACCCTGCTTTTAAAGAGGAAATCGCTTATTTGCTGAAACAATATTCGGGTAGAGAGACGCCGCTTTATTATGCGGAGCGTTTGAGCAAGCATCTTGGCAAGGCAAAGATCTATTTGAAGCGGGAAGACCTGAACCATACGGGGGCTCACAAAATCAACAATGCCATCGCTCAGGGCGTACTTGCCAAGCGGATGGGCAAGCATAAGGTCATTGCGGAAACGGGAGCGGGCCAGCACGGCGTCGCAACGGCAACCGTAGCGGCGCTGCTTGGACTGGAATGCAAGGTGTTTATGGGCGAAGAAGACACCAAGCGGCAGCAGTTGAACGTGTTCCGCATGAAAATGCTGGGAGCCGAAGTCGTTCCCGTCACCTCCGGCAGCCGGACTTTGAAGGATGCGGGAAACGAGGCTTTGCGTTACTGGGTCAGCAATGTAGAGGATACGTTTTACGTGCTCGGATCCGCGGTGGGGCCGCATCCGTATCCGATGATGGTACGGAATTTCCAGCGCATTATAGGCGACGAAACGCGCCGGCAGATTTTGGAAAGCGAGGGTCGGCTGCCGAACACCATCTTTGCGCCGATTGGCGGGGGAAGCAATGCGATCGGCATGTTCTATCCGTTCTTGGAGGATAAGGAAGTGGCGCTGGTTGGCGTGGAGGCCGCCGGCAAGGGCGTGGATACGGAGTATCATGCCGCAACGATGACCAAAGGGACGAGAGGGGTATTTCAAGGCTCTATGAGTTATCTGCTTCAGGACGACTTCGGGCAGGTAAAGGAAGCCCATTCGATTTCGGCCGGGCTGGATTATCCGGGGGTCGGTCCCGAACATTCCTATCTGAAGGATATCGAGCGCGTTCGCTATGTTCCGATTACGGATCGCGAAGCACTGGAGGCGCTGCAGCTTCTATGCCGGACGGAAGGAATTATCCCGGCGTTGGAATCCGCCCATGCCGTAGCGCAGGTCATCAAAATGGCTCCGCAATGGAACGAGGAGGATATCGTCGTCGTTTGTCTTTCCGGCAGGGGGGATAAGGACGTGGAGTCCATCATGGCATACACGGGAGGGGAAACGCTATGAACCGGATAGATGCGGTATTCAAACGCTTGAAAGAAGAAAACGAGACTGCGCTGATCCCTTTTCTGACCGTAGGCGATCCGAATGTCGATGCGACGCTGGACATTATCAGGGAAGTGGAGGCGGCGGGAGCGGATATCGTGGAACTTGGGGTTCCCTATTCCGATCCGTTGGCGGACGGCCCGGTTATTCAGCGGGCATCCCAGCGGGCCCTTAAAGATAATGTAACGATACGCACCTGCATGGATACAGCTTTAAAGGCTAGGAAAGCCGGGAGCGAACTTCCGTTCATATTGTTCACCTATTATAATCCGGTACTCCAAATGGGGCTGGATCGCTTTTTTGAAGAGGTCGTCGCCCATGATATCAGCGGTCTCATTATTCCGGATCTCCCAATCGAGGAGTCGGGTGAAATCCGTGAGCGTGCGTCGGAGGCGGGTGTGCATCTTATTCCTCTCGTCGCTCCGACTTCCCATGAACGGATATTAACAATTACCCGGGATGCCAGCGGTTTTATATACTGCGTGTCTTCTCTGGGCGTTACCGGGGAGCGCTCGGATTTCTACAGCGGCGTCGAGTCGTTTATCGAGACGGTCAAACAGTACAGCAGCGTTCCGGTAGCGATCGGTTTCGGCATTTCCAGCCGGGAGCAGGTCGCGCGCTTCTCACGGATATGCGACGGGGTGGTTGTGGGCAGCGCCATCGTGCGCCAGATTGAATCCGTGATTCCCCTGCTGGAACAGGAAGAGTCAAAAGCCGAAGGGCTTTTGCAAATCCGTCAATTTGTGTCACAATTAAAAGGAAATAAAGTTTACGAAAGGTGAGTTGATGGCGATGAAGCCAAAAGCGAATATTGTAAACCTGCCTGTATACCAGCCAGGTAAACCGGTTGAAGAAGTAAAACGCGAACTTGGATTAAGCGAGGTCATTAAACTGGCTTCCAACGAAAATCCTTATGGCTGCTCACCTAAAGCAAAAGAAGCGATTGTAGCGGAGCTCGGCAATCTCAGCGTATATCCCGATGGCAGCGCGGCTGACCTGACGGCCGCTGTTGCTTCTCATCTGGGTGTGGACAAGAAGGAAATCATATTCGGATGCGGTTCGGATGAGGTCATTGCGCTCATTACGCGGGCGTTTCTATTGCCGGGAGACGAGACGGTGATGGCTGACCAGACATTCTCGGTGTACAAAACGAATGCGGACATCGAAGGTGCCATCAGCATCGAAGTGCCGCTTGTCGACGGCAAGCATGATCTAGACGCGATGCTGGCGGCGGTCAACGATAAAACCAAAATCGTTTGGGTGTGCAATCCGAACAACCCTACCGGTACCATCGTCGGCGAAGAGGAACTGGTGCGGTTTCTGGACGCGGTTCCTTCCCATGTCATGGTCGTTCTGGACGAAGCTTATAACGAGTTTGTTACGGATGCCTCCTATCCGCAAAGCATGAAGCTAATGGATCGTTATAAAAACCTGGTTATCCTGCGAACCTTTTCCAAAATATACGGGCTCGCCGCGCTTCGGATCGGTTACGGAGTCGCTCAGGCCGAGGTTATTGGCCTGATCAACCGCGTTCGCGAACCGTTTAATACCGGACGCCCGGCCCAAGCGGCTGCGGCTGCCGCTTTGCGGGATCAGGCCTTCGTTAATGAGTGCCGCAGGCTGAATGCCGAGGGAATTTCTTATCTGCAAAAGGAATTTGACAGGCTCGGATTGAACTATTTCCCGGCCCACGGCAACTTCATTTTGGTAGATGTCCGGACGTCCGGCAAAGAGGTGTTCCAGCACCTGCTGTATAAGGGGATTATCGTACGTCCCGGATTCGAGCGATATCCGAATTACATCCGGGTAAGCGTAGGGACTCCTGAACAAAATCAAGCGTTTATCGGAGTGTTGGAGCAGGTTTTGCGTAATGTGAAAACACCGGTCTAAAGCGCAATCTTGAAGCGAGTGAGAGAGAACATGACAAACGTGATAGAAAAAAATATAGATGACAATACATTAACTAAAATCGCCATCTTTGGCGTTGGGCTGATCGGCGGCTCGCTGGCGCTCTGCTTCAAAGGCAAACCGGGCATAAACGTAACGGGTTATGCCCATCTTCAAGAATACGCGGATCAAGTGGCCGCTCGCGACGTGGTCGATTATGTAACCCTATCGGCTGAAGAAGCGGCGGCAGACGCCGATTTTATTTTTTTATGCGTGCCTGTCGGAAGTTTGGAGTCGTACATAACCCTGCTGAGCGGTATGCCGTTAAAACCGGGCTGCATTATCACGGATGTTGGCAGCACCAAGGCCAGCATTGCGGAGTGCGCGGACAGGCTCGCTTTGAAGGACGTATGTTTTATCGGTGGGCACCCGATGGCCGGCTCCGAGCGGTCCGGCGTGGGGGCGGCATCTTCGCTGCTGTTCGAGAACGCCTATTATGTGCTGACCCCGTCTGAAGGGGTAGGTACGGACAAAGTAAAGGCTCTGGAAGCTATACTGGCCCACACCCGTGCACATGTCGTGACCGTCGATCCTCTGCTTCATGACGAGATCGTCGGTGCGATCAGCCACCTGCCGCATGTGATTGCGGTCGCCCTGGTTAACCAGATCTGCGCCTATACTGAAGCCAATCCGTTATATCAAACGCTAGCCGCAGGAGGCTTCCGGGATATCACCCGGATCGCGGCCAGCGATCCCATCGTTTGGCGGGATATTCTGCTGAACAACCGGAAGGTGATGATGCCTCTTCTTCGGGATTGGAACGATAACATCCAACAATTCATGGAAATGCTGGAGAACGGGGACGGCCCTGCGATTGAGGATGCCTTCCGCCGAGCCGGCGCTTTCCGGAACGAGCTGCCTGAGAGAAGAAAAGGCGTCATCGCATCCCAATTCAATATTTACATTGATGTGCCGGATCACCCGGGGATTATCGGCCGCATAACGACTGAACTGGGCCAAAACAGCATCAACCTGAGCAATATTCAAATTATTGAAAGCCGGGAAGACGTTCCCGGAATCATGAAACTGTCTTTCCGGAACGAAAAGGATCAGGAGCGGGCCAAGGACGTGTTGCAGTCGCTTGGTTATACGGTTTATCATTAGGCATGGTCTTTTTGGATTAAGCATGCATTAATGTTCAGCAAAAGCCGAACCCATTTCTTGAATCGCAAGAAAAGCAAGCAGCATCTATAGGCGGTCTGTCTTCATTTACAGGCACGTCGATAGATGTTTTTCTTGTTTTAAGAAAATTTTTGTATTTGTGTTGACAAAATGAAAACGTATACATATAATAAAAGTACAGTATGGTTTCTCTCCACTCCTATCCAAAAACTGTGTTGCTCCAAAATGGGCGACAGGCCGCGACTTTCGCGGTCTTTTTTTTAATAAATTATCAATTTGGACTTGTATTTCTTTGTTTCTGTGGGTACAATTTCTTTAACCTCGCCCCACTTAAAATGTACCAGCGTTGGCTCGCCCGGTACAATTTTCTCGACTAGAAGCTCGACAGATCTTCTTTTATCATCTTCTTCGAGAACTTCAATAGCTTCTGCAAAATCCTTAAGTACATCGTCATAGTCTCCAAAGGATTTTGACACCGGCAATGGGATCTTATCCAGCAATTGATGTATTTCATGTTTTCGCTTTTCGTATCGTCTTATTATGCTGTTGTACTGTTCTTCATTAATCTTTTGATGGAGGTAGTAGTCGTCGAAAACTTGTTGTTCTGCACGTTCGATATTTTGCAGTTCATCCTGAAGTTTACGAATGGAATTTAGACTTTTGTCTTCAGTTCCTGCGAGTTCAGGCAAAATATGAGCCGGTTCGAATTTTTCTTCGGCAACCCTGCCTAAAAGGCTAATGACAGCAGCATTCAGTGAGGCTTGATCAAGGTTCGGACTTTTACAATTACCTGTTTCGATTTTACGGCTGCATACATATTTTCGATTGTTTTTGTGGTTAAAATATCTTGAGTGCATTCTTGATCCGCAAACTGGGCAAATCAGAATAGAAGAGAGCAATTGCCGTTGTTTTCCTTTCCAGACATTACTCTCACCAAACAATGTTGATTGAATGTAGCAGAAGTCATCCCACGAAACAAACTCAGGACATTCTAGCAATGGATAGTATTTATCTTTCCATTTTTGCATAGCAGCGTAGGTCGGATTTTGTAGCATATACCGTACCCGCCTAGGCGCCCATTCTCTCCCAGTCTTTGTTTTGAATCCTTGGCTATTCAACCATTTTGAAATTAGGTAAGTTCCCTTTCCATCCTTCGCCATTTGAAAGGCTTTTCTGATGTAGTAACTTACTTCAAAATCTTCAATAAATCCATAACCATCTTTTTTCTTGAGCATACCATATGGAGCCGGTCCACCGTTCCAACGTCCTTTTTCGGCGTTGGTTTTTTTAGTTTCATTCATTGTATCGCTTAAGCTATCACTATAATACTCGTTCATGTCTACTAAGATACCAGCTACGAAGCGACCATTCGCAGTACTAAAATCTACGGCTTCTGATGCAGAACAGATATCGATATTTAACGTCTTTAAAGTTTCGTGGATAGCCTGGAAATCCTTTCTTAAACGAGTAAGTCGGGATAGGTTAAAGAAAACAAATTTCTTAACTGCGGGCCTATTTTCAACGTACTTCAATGCATCCATCAGTCCAGGGCGCTTAGTGTATTTTATACGGAATCCTGAATAGTCGATATCTTTAAATACTTTGACTAATTTAAATCCGTTAAATTCACAAAACGCTTCAATTTTTCTTAACTGAGTTTGCTCCGAAATATCCTCTTTGTCCTGTCGCTCATCACTTTGGCGGATATATCCAACAGCTTCAATTACAGTAGACTCTACTTTCTTATTAGCCACTACCATTTTTTAATTTCACCCCCTTTCCAGAAGATGCTGACATTGTGTTCCTAACACGTTTCTGCTCAGATTAGAATCTTCTTCGTAACTCAACGACCTTCCCAATTATCTCTACCTTAGACGAATCAACAATTGTTGGCTGCAATCTCGGGTTTGAAGGCATGAGAATACAGATGTTGCCTTCGCATTTTATTCTCTTAACTGTGGCTGTTTCACCTTCTATAGCAACAACAGCTATATCAGTGGAAGAGACTTCTTTCTGTCTTACACAAACCACAATATCCCCCTCAGAAATATTGTCTCCAATCATGCTATCTCCTTTGACGCGTAAACAAAAAGCTTCCTGGCCTCTTACAACAGATTTATTTATGTATTCGATATCTTCAATTAATTCAATCCGATCTATTGGTTGCCCAGCTGCGATCGAACCGAGCAGAGGGACCTTGATTAAATTGTCTGCAATATATTGAGCTGGTGTTTCTTCAATGATCAAGGCTTTATTGAGATCTCGTTTAAGTTCTTTTAAATAGTTGAGCTTAGATATTTTCTCTTTAATCTCTTTCGGAGCTTTTTCAATAAGTGCAGCTGTGAGCAATTCTTCAACATCCCCACCAGTAACTGCGGCGAGTGCTCTATTCAATTCCTCGGTTGCTGGATTCTCCGTTTTGCCATTTTGTAATTGACTAATATAGCCCTTACTAACCTTATATCCATACTGTTCTAGCTTCTCGGATATCACGGAAAGAGATAACCCTGAATTCTTTATATAGCTCCTCAGCAACTCATAGTAATTCAATCGAGACACTCCTTTCATTTGATATTAATTGTATTTTCGTTTCAGTAAAAAGTCAACAAAATAATTCAGTTTTTAGTATTGACTGGAACGATATTACCGTTTACTATTTACTTAACGACATCGTTCACTGAATACTAAACGGTTGGAGGTGATAATCATGAAATACGCCGAGATTCTACATTTAGCTATAAGAGAAAGCGGATGGTCTTATTCCCAAATTGCTGAACGATGCAAGGTTCATAAAAGAAATGTCTCTCCGTCTTACTTAAGTAAAATTTCCAGAGGGTTCATGCCACCGCCTTCGGATGAGGTCAATAGAGCACTTGCTTCTGCGCTTTCACCTGTCACTTCATTGACTTATGAAAAGTTAGCGTTAGCAAAGTACAAAGAAATCATTCCGGAGGATGTGCTTGAGGCTTTAGCATCTGGACAATGAAGGAGGCCAACATGAATAGCCTTGCTGATATCATCGACCGTTTGAATCGAATGGGAATTGATCCATCTGATTTAAATTCGGAAATCGAGCAATTGGAGAATGAAATTAACATTTTCTTGAAAGGGGAGGGATTGAAATGTCAGCCCGAACGCTCGAACCTTATGAACGCGAATTTCTGAAGATACTTGCCAAAGGAATAAAGATACGCAGGGAGCAACAAAGAGAAGGAGTCATTAAAAAATGATGAATGCTCTTGTCATACCAACGGTGTGCGAGCATCTATAGATCGCACACCTGAACATCTTGAAAGGAGCTTAAGCATGATCCCAAAAGAATTATTGCAAGATCGCTATTGGAAGGGTTTGTTGCACATATTTTCTCAGAATCAAAAGCTTAATCAATTCATTACATCGCACATTGATTTCGATGAACTATCCATTAATGCAACTGGACTTATTAAATTATCATCACCGTGGAGCCCTTCAGAAAAATTCATGCTGAATCTGGCGCTTCATCTTTACAACGAAAACTACACTTTCAATCTATCCGATATGGATCGCCTTGATCCAATCAACAAAAAAATTGCATTCAAAGCTATTCAGATGCGATTTGCATAGGGGGATAAGGAATTGAAACGAGAGGTAATGGTGGAACAAGCGAAGGCAGCTGGACAAGCAGCCGAACATAACCTGATGGTTATTGCTCGGAACCCAGAAGTAATGAATACTCCGAAAAAGTTCTTGGACGGGGTTATGTATCTCAACAAAATGATTTCTTTCGCAGAGATGGAAATGAAAAATGCCCACCGGCCAGGGTGGACATCATTTAAAACGTACTTTTTAAAACACCTGTCGTTAATTTTAAATGCTGTTCGACAGAAAAGCAAGGGGGCAACGTTATGACAGACGCCTTGAAACTTGGACAAGCCTATGTAAAAGCATCAGTTGAGCTTCGTTCCAATACAGATCAGCTTGAAGAAATGCTTGAAAACGGAAAAGTGGATTCACCTGAATTTACTGAACTATGGCTGAAGCGAGATGAAGCGTACACGGCTTGGAATAATGCCGCCCTTCTCTTACGAGAACTGCCTGTTGAGGGAATGTCAATAGTAGTAACTGAGATTTTCAAGATGCAAACCAGATTGGCCTGCATCTAATGGACAGAGCTTCGGCCCTGTCTGCCACCGTCGCAAGGTTTTTATAACCTTTCTCCTTTCGGCGGTGGCAGATGCGGCCGACGCATCAAAAAAGAGATCCTCCGGGTTAGGAGCCGGAAGATCTCGGGCATTACAAATATTTCACGACTATTGTAACACATCTTTTTCGCCCAGGTAAGGGGGGAGGGGAAATGAGCGTTTTAAAGGGCGATATCGTTCGGACGAACAGCGGAGAAACAGGTGAGGTAACGGATGTTTGGGGTCTCGCCAGTACCTTCTTGCGCTTAAAAAAGGAAGATGGGAAAACCAAGCCTATTTTTGAGTCGGATGTTATTGAGATCATCAAGCGTCCTAAATCACCATCCCGTGGAAGGAGGTGATAACTATGAACGTGGATATCGCAAAGCTTGCTGGTGGAGCCATGCAAGAACGGATTAATCGTGAGCTGAAGAAGGTCGCCGAAAACATACTCGATCCAAACACAAAGGCGGATGCAGTCCGAACAGTGACAATTAGCATCAAGATCAAGCCGAACGAAGCTCGGCAGATGGCTTCTAGTGACATTGAAGTCAAATCTTCACTAGCTCCGGCTAAAGGAGTACCAACGGCTTTCATATTCGATTATGACAAAGAAGGCAAAGCAGTTATTAAAGAGCTTAGTACCGGACAAGATCGGGACCAACTGGCAATGAATGATGCTGGTGAGATCGTGGATGGTGTTGGAGAAACACCATCTCCAAAAGTCGTAAACGGAAGATTCCGTTGATCTTTGAAAAATGAATAATGGAGGAATTATCAATGATTAAAGAGGCTATCGAGAAAATACTGAGCCTGGCGGCTATTAACACGACGACTATCGGCAATCAGGTTTACACAAACAGTGAACTTCGAAGAGTGAGTGAAGCTGTTACGGACACTCTGAAGGTTCGCAACCTGCAAGGCATCGTGGATTACTTGAAGAACAACTTTGACGAGAAGTTGCCAGTCATCGTTCATGTGATTTCACCAACTCAGGTCCATGTCGTTACGGAATTCAATCGTGATCTCAGCCGGAGTACCTTGATTGAGGCTACCGCGTTGTTGCCGGAAATTAACTTTGGCCGTTTTCATGATGTCGAGAACTTCAACATCTTGCTGCAATCGTGCTTCGTAGATACAGAATTCAAACACCGTGTACTCGCCATTGTCGGAAACGTGGTTGACGAGAAGGTTGTAACCGTCGGCGACAACGGCATTAGCCAGCAAGTGACTGCAAAGGCAGGCATTGCAACGGTCGAACCAGTTGTTCTGCCGAATCCTGTTTGGCTAAAACCTTACCGCACTTTTGTGGAGATCGAGCAGCCAGAAAGTGCCTTTGTCTTCCGGATGAAAGATGGACCTTCAGCTGCCTTGTTTGAAGCTGATGGCGGCGCTTGGAAGCTCGATGCAATCGAGCGAATCAAGCTTTATTTCAATCAAGAGTTGGAGCAATTGATTACAGATGGTCAGGTTATCATTGTCGGTTAGTTGATACTTATAAATTCGGGAGGGGAATACCCTCCCGATCCATTAGAAGGAGGGTTCAACGTGTTGCAGCAGGCCTTGCAAAAGCTTCAGAAGGAAGTCGGAGAAAAGCATGATAAAAAATACGTTCAGCATGTGGGGGCTTTCCTGATTAGTTATGTACGTCAACATCCTGAACATGCAGCTTTTATCCTTACCGAAGGAAAAACCATATCTGCCAGCATCGGCATGATGAGATCGGAAGCTATGAAAAGTGATGGAGTACTGACGGATGAGGAAGGTTTTAATGTTGCCCTAAAGTACTTTGGGATACCTATCAAAAATGAACAGCAGGCTGTTGAGATACCTGAGTTAAACGTATCGTCCATTGACGACTTGTTATAGGAGGATTGGCATGAGCAAATTCAATGAACACAAGGCTCATTTTGGTCCGATCAGTGAAGACGTTATGGATTACGTCACTAATGAAGTTTTGCTCAGAAGTCGTTATTTGTTTACTCAAACTTCAGCAAGAATTCAGTTCGCCTATTGCACACATTGCAATCAAAGACATAAGCCTGAAATTCCGTTGAAACACAATAGTAAAGCTGTATGCCCTAAATGTAATTCGACCTGCACCGTGAAAAAGAGCCATGTCGGAAGGAAGTACATGGTGGACAAGGCATTTGTGGTTTATTATCAAAAATCCATTTTAGACCCAGCAATCATGACGGCTATAGGGCTCTACGTACAAAGAGATTATCGCGGTGATTTCAAAAAGGTCGAAACATTATATCGACCTTCATGTAGTTATGTTTTTCAAATGGGGAATAGCTCGATGTTTTATACGGGCTATTACAACCAAAAAAATTGGTATGAAAATAAGAACATTACTTCCGAGTACAGTCTCTACAAAAACGGTACGCCTTGTTACTATTCCCGCGAAAGTATACGGAAGGCGATTGAAGGTACTCCCTTTAAATATAGTACATGGGATGAATACGACGAACAGGATATGACCAAGTTCTTTGGTCTCTATTCTAAGTATCCTTGCATCGAGTATCTAACCAAAATGGGCTATAGGTATTTTGTACACGCCAAGTTATACGGCACTAAAACTTATGGAGCTATTAAATGGTCAGGAAAAACGGTTGAACAGATTTTAAAGCTGAACAAGCAGGATCTTCACGAGATTAGACAACACGATGATATTGACGCTCTTACTCTTCGGCTTTACCAAATAACCAGAAAAGACAACAATCGGCCTTCCCTGAAGGAGATTAAAAGCTTCGTTAAGCGCACTGGGGACTGTTTCGAGGAATTAAAGCCGATGTTGAAATTCCAGAATTTCAGACGGTGTGTGGCTTACATGGACAAGCAAATTAAAAAGAATCCAAGGTCATTCCGAAGGGCCACTGATGTCCTGACCATGTGGAAAGATTACATTTCAGATTGTAAAAATCTTGGATTAGATCTTAAACGCTCTAATATTGTGTTTCCTTCCAATTTGCATGAAGCACATCAAGACACAATCAAACAAGTTGAAATCAAAGTATCTATAGAAGCTGAACGGAAGATAAAAGAGCGATCAGAGATACTTGAGAAATTGAAATTCTCATATAACGGATTCGTTGTTCGAGCTGCTAAATCTGCAAAGGAAATAATTGATGAAGGTAAAGCCCTTAGTCATTGCGTAGGGAGCTATGCCTCAGATCATGCAGACGGTAAGACGAATATCTTAATGATTCGTAAGGTAGCTGATCCTGAGACTCCATTCTATACCATGGAGGTTAAAGACGGCAGAGTTGTCCAGACGTATGGATACGATAATTTCTTACCTACTGGTGACGTGCTGGAACTTATAGATAGGTTCAAGCTTGAAAAGCTAGCAAAGGCAAGAAAAAGAACACCTCAAAATAGAGCCAAAGAGACGGAGGCGGCAGTATGACCACGGAAAAGAAAAGCACAGCCACTAAGAAATCACAAACAGCAACCAAAACAAAGGAAAAGGCCACAAAACCAGCTCCTGCTAAAACGGAACTAGCAACCGTAAATGTGGAAGAAACAGCCTTAGCCAATAGAACTCCAGATGTTATTGCAACGGAGATCCGTGATATTGATCAGAAAGCACGTCAGCATGCGATCCGTTCCGCAATAGAGATCGGGGAGAAATTGATTGAAGCAAAGGCACTTGTTAAACATGGAGATTGGGCCAATTGGCTGAATGAGAACGTTAATTATAGCCAGTCTACAGCCAACAACTTTATGCGTGTGGCGACGGAATACAAAGAGTTAAATTCCCAAATGCTTGCGAATTTGAGCTATTCCCAAGCGGTGGCCTTGCTTTCCGTAAAGGCTGAAGAACGAGAAGCCTTTGTTGAAGAAAACAACGCTGCTGAAATGTCCGCCCGAGAGCTCCAGGCAGCGATTAAGGAGAAGCAAGAACTTGAACGCCTGCTTCAAGAGGAACGCGAACGGATCAAAGCCGAGCAAATGGCTCTTGAGGAAGAGAGACAACAACGTGAAGAATTGCAACGGGATTATGAATATGAAACGGAACTTCGAAAAAAGTTTCAGGATGATCTCATTAAGGCCCAGGAAGCAGCTGCAAAGGTACCGACACAGGGAACAGCAGAAAGCAAAGCCAAAGCGGTTGATCTTCGGAAGGCCGAGAAGGCTCTGTCCGAATCACAGCAGCGTATAGCCGCACTTGAGGCAGATATGAAGGCAAAGGAAGAAGAACTGAACGCGAAGGTCGAAGCAGCCGTCAAGGAACGCGAAAAAGAAATGGCTGAGCAAGTACGAAAGCGCGAAGAGGAAGCTGCCCAGCAGGTGGCCGAGCTCCAGGAACAACTCCGAAAGAACAACAATACAGCGGCGATTAAAGCGAAGTTACACTTCGATGCATTGGTTGGCGATTTTAAAGAACTCATCGGGCTGTCGCCTTGCTGGAGAACGAAGAACAGAAGAAAGCAATCTCGGAGCGGCTTGCCGCATTGTGTGACGATATGAAAGCAAAGCTGTGATGACTCGATGTTCTTCTTTTTCGAGCAGTTCATGAGTGGACAAGTCTGCGAGATCATCAAGAATGATCCTCGCCATGGTACAATGCCCAAACTGTTTCCGGATCGCATAGGGGAACGAATTGTTATCGCTAAAATAGTCGGTGACTATGCCTGGTGCCATGACGACAAGCCTGTTAAGTACAGGATTAATAAAAACGGTAAGAGAGTTGTTGAATTTGATCCTCGATGCGTGACGTCGCCGTATCCTCTTGATCAGTTAAAGGCAATCAAATGAAAAGTAGGAGGTAAGGCATGAAAGCCATAACCATAATCCAACCATGGGCGACCCTGATCGCCCTTGGTGAAAAGCAGTTCGAAACGCGAAGCTGGTCTACGAAGCACCGTGGCGAGTTGGCGATCCATGCTGGCAAGAAGATCGACCGGGAAGCGTGCCAAACGGAGCCGATTCGGTCCACGCTGGCAAAGCACGGATATACGGCGGACAATCTGCCAACCGGGGCTGTTGTGGCAATAGCGAATATGAAAGACTGCTTACAGTCAGTAGATACTTGGACAGATGGATATGTTCTCGAAAATGGTTCTTTTGTTTATACCCCAGAATATGAGTTTGGTGATTTCACGCCTGGCCGGTATGGATGGCAGATGTCAAATGTTCAGCAGCTGAGAGAGCCGATCCCGGCTAAGGGGCAACAAGGGCTGTGGAATTGGGAGAAGACTTCATGAAACATGCTGAATGGAAATTAGAAACCGTTTGGGTGGCGCGCGATGAACAAGGGAATATCATCCGCGCTTCGGACTACTCTCCAGGCGAGCTCTTACAACAGGCCGAGGAACTGCGCCAAAAGGCGAAAGGGGAATATGTGAGATGAGGAAGCTTCTCATTGATGAAGGAAAACAAGTATTAAAGAGTTTGAAGGCTGAACATTTGCACCATGAGGCAGAAATTGTTGCTTCGATGGTTCAGGAAATTGAGGATGAATACCGTAAAAGTTCGGCTCGATCAAATCTGAAAAAAGGCGATGCTGTTGTTATGCATACCTGCATGGAAGCAAGTCTTCCTAAATATTCTGGACGGATATGGACTTGTAGAACGGACGCCTTCCGATCCAAGGGACATGATTACGATACTGTTTTTCTGGAAGGGTTCAGCGGAAGCTTCTCAGCCGAATTTCTTCAAAAGGTCGATGTATCAGCAATAATTGAACCTTTCATTGATTCAACTGCCGGTGAACTCGCTGCTGCGGAACGTAACTGGAGGGAAAAAGGAGAAGAGAACAGAAGACTTCGATTCGTTCTAGACGAAACCCGGAGTATTCTTGGCAATGCTTATGAGTTGGGGGACCTCCATACGCCATTTGAAGGAGCTATTGAGAGTATTCTAGACCGGATCGAGCGAGCCCTTGCAGGTCGTTGGCTAAAGGTCGGGGATACAGTGTCTATCCTTTCATCCGGAATAACGGGGGTTTTAGCGGATATTCAATATGAACATGATCGTTATCAATTCAAACATATAAGCGGCTGGATGTATGGCATTTCAGATCTGGTTGGTAAAGAAGGTGAAGCGGCATGCCAAGAATGACAACTCAAGCTGAGATCCGACAAAGCATCCTAGATCTCCGAAGAATCTATAGTAATCTGTCCGACCAGAAGTTTTCCGTATGGTACAGCAAAAAATACAAGGTTAAAGCAAATGAAGTATATAACATCATCCAGCAGGAGGGGAGAGCTAATGCCTAACGATGCAGGCAGGTATTCGAAGGAAGAAGTTATTGCCTCGGGGTTGCCCTACTACATCCCAAAAAGCAAACGCTGGACTCAGACGCCGTATCCTTTCGCGATTCTAATCTCAAAATCCCGGTGCGAACGTTTCGGGATGCCGATCTTAGGCAGTGGTCGAGAGAGGCCTTCAGCGTTTCTCTACTCAGCTAGTGCAGGCACAGGGACGGAGGATCGAAAGCATAGATACATTCCATTGTACGACCGCACAGATGCCCTGTCGGGGGATGAGTCCATCAGGCTCTATCCCCACGAAATCATGAAACCGGGTGATTAACATGAACTACATCGCAGAACTGAACGCCTTCATCGATTGGCTCGAAATAAATCCGTTGGAGCCAACCACACAAACTTTGTGGATGCATTTAATGGCCATCGCAAATAAGAGTGGTTGTCCAGAGTGGTTTACAGTAGCCAATCCCCTGTTACAGGCAAAGGTAGGCGTCACAGAAAACACCTTGATCAAACATCGAAATTATCTGGTTCAAAAAGGCCGGATTGAATATAAGTCGCAAGGGAAACAAAAGGCCGGAAGGTATAAAATTATCCACTTTACCTCAGATATTGCGGTAAACCATGAGGTAAAAGGTGAGGCAAACCATGAGGTAAACCGTGCGGCAAAAGGTTCAGCGTTATTAAAAGATCTTAATTCTTCTTCTGCTTCTTCATCTTCATACGAATCGTATTATGCGGCACACAACCGAGTCTTCGGATTCGATTGTAATCCACACCAAAGCAAGCTGCTGGGAAGTTACATTGACCAAGATGGTATGGAAGAGGCGGTTGTGATACGGGCGATTGAACGGGCTGGCGCGGCGTCAACGGGATACAACTTTAATCTAATAATCCGTATCCTTGACGATTATTTTCATTCCGGTGCTATCAAATTGGAGCAGGCTGTTGCACTAGATCGTCAATTCGATCAGAGAAAACGAAACGAAAGAGCTCCGGCATCTACACCGGCTAGAAAAGCCAAGATTCACAGTTTTGCAGATCTAGCGAAAGGAGCAGCCGTCCATGACGCTTGAAGAGATCGGAAAGCTTTTTGATACCATCGTGGATTATTATCCATCCTTCAACGGGGATCTAAAGAAAATGCAGAACTGGCTAACCACGTTGAAGAATGTTTCCCTGGAGGTGGCTATCAGGAACCTCCATGAGTACGCGAGCGACCCAGACAATAAATACCCTCCACATCCCGGTGCACTGGCAAGCAAACGAACAGAGGCCGACCGTTACCACGAAATGATGCGCCAGAACGGAGCACAAACCGTCAAGAGCTACAGCCAATTACGCGAAGGTGTCACTCCACCAACCGAAGAACAACGCAGAAAGGTGCGTGAATTACTTGGATAAATCACTTTTACCAAACAGCATGGTTTCCGAGCAAGCTACGCTCGGGGCAATCATGGTCGATCCCAAAGGCTTCATCCATGTATCAGATTTACTTCTTCCGGATTACTTCTTTTCGGATCAGCACCGAATGATTTATGAATCCATGCTGGAACTCGACGACGAAGGAAAGGGAACGGATCTCGTCAATGTGGTGGGTCGCCTACAGGAGAAAAAGCAAATCGAGGATGTGGGGGGCGTTAGCTATTTATCTAAGCTGTCACGAGCGGTGCCGACTTCTTCATCTGCTGAGATCGGCAACTATGCGGAGGTTATTAAAGACCGATATTTGCAGCGACGAACCATCATTGAGTTGGAACATCAGCTCGCTGCTGCATGGGAGGCCGATACCGGTCAACAAGCTATAGCTTACTTCCAAGCAGCTGCCAGCGTGTTGTCAGATAAAGCAGCGAAGCCGAAGGAATTCCGCACGATGCGTGAGGTTGCGATGGCGGCTTTCGATCTTTTGGAATACCGATATGTGAATTCAGGGAATGAAGTAACGGGTATACCTTCAGGATATCCGGATTTGGATCGCATGACTTCAGGATTTCAAAACTCAGATTTAATCATTGTTGCTGCGCGTCCATCAGTTGGTAAAACGGCATTCGCCTTGAATATTGCTCAAAATGCAGCTGTACAAGCTGGAAAAAAGGTCGCGTTGTTCAGCCTGGAGATGTCAGTTGAACAATTAGCCCTTCGGATGATGAGCGCCGAACAGCATATAGACGCCAATCGCATGAGAACCGGCTTTATGCGACCAGAGGATTGGGAAAGGGCTACCCAAGCTGTTGTAACGTTAGGGAATTCGAATTTATTCCTGGACGACTCTTCTTCATTGACAGTAATGGAGATTATAAATAAATGTCGGAGGCTCAAAGAAAAATTCGGACTGGATATGATCGTCATTGATTACCTTCAGCTGATTTCAGGCAACGGACGCACTGAGAACCGTCAGCAAGAAGTGTCCGAAATATCTCGGAAATTGAAGCAGCTGGCCCGAGAACTGAATGTGCCGGTCATTGCTTTGTCCCAGCTAAGCCGAGCAGTTGAACAACGAGCAGACAAACGGCCGATGTTATCCGATCTTCGGGAATCCGGATCGATTGAGCAGGACGCGGACATAGTGGCCTTCCTGTACCGGGATGACTACTACGACAAGGAATCCGAGAAGAAGAATATCATCGAAATCATTATAGCTAAACAGCGGAACGGACCGGTTGGTACGGTCGAGCTAGTGTTCCAAAAGGAATACAACAAGTTTCTTAATCTTGAGCGTCGGCATGAAAGGGCAGGGTAACTATGGACACCAGAATTATTGTTAAGTCGGTCATCCCTCATATTGGAACCGTACAGATGGTTAAAGCTATGAAGCAAGTGTTTGACCAATATGACGTGTGTAAGAGGACACCAGGTAATCCAGAACGAGAAGATTATGTGAGAGAAATCGAGGATGCTGTGAACCGACTGTCGGATAAAGAGAAAGAGGTCATTAAAGAGCGATACATGGTTGACTCATACCGCATGGATTATCAGGTCTATAACTTTCATTTAACAAAGCCAATATCGAAAGATACTTTTACCAAGATTCGAAATAATGCATTTGCGAAATTGTACATCTCATTAAGTGACAAAGGGATACTGAAGATACAGGGGGGAGGACGGGACAGTGATACATGACTTGGGAGCAGCAAGTTTACAGAACTATAAGATGTCGTTGAGAATCGCAGAACGAGCATATCGACTAGCTCATAAACGGGCAGATGCCGACGATAAGAAAGTAATCTCCGGCATGATCAGCGATTGCGAATATATCATTGAATGGCTTGAAACCGGACGGCGACCAGGAAATAAACGAGGCATTGAACGTCGGGCGGCATACCAACGCGAAAAGCTGGTTGATCCGTTAAGAATGCAGGCATATGTAAGAAACACTAAAGCCGGTGGTCCGAGCAACCTCAGTGATTGGGAGAGATTTCAGATTGAGGATGCATTATCGAGGCTTTCTGAACGTGAACGTGATTGCTATACGATGGCGCACGGTGAATGTTTTTCATTTCAAGAAATCGCTGACTTCTTGGGGATATCGAAAGGGACTGTTGAAGAATACATTGAACGAGCACAACGAAAAATTTCAGAGGATCTTCAATCAAGCCTATTCCTTATCGGATAGGCTCTTTTTTTGTCTTACGAAAGCCACCTATAGATGAAAGCTATAAATGATTGAACACTTATAGTTTTCAATTTTCTTCATAACCTTTTGCCGCTCTCTTATGAGGGCGGTCCTTTTTAAGAGAGGGGAAATTAAATTGACTTGTATTGTTGGTCTTGAAGATGACGGAAAAGTATTTATTGGTGGAGATAGCGCCGGGGTGGCTGGATTGAGTCTTATGATTCGAGCAGACGAGAAAGTATTTACTAAAGGGGAATTCCTCTTTGGGTTTACTTCTTCTTTCCGTATGGGGCAGTTGCTTCGATATAAGCTAGAGATTCCTTATCACAAACCTGAAATGGGCAATTACGAATATATGGTAAGCGAATTTGTAGAGGCCGTCAGAAAATGTTTGAAAGCCGGAGGATATGCTCAGGTTGTCAATTCCGAAGAATTTGGTGGGAAATTTCTTGTTGGCTATCGAGGGGAGCTGTTTGTAATCGAGGGAGATTACCAAGTTGGTCGTCCAGAATGCGGTTATCATGCAGTAGGTTGCGGCGATGATATCGCGAATGGCAGTCTCTTCACCAGCGGCCGCAATTTCGATATGAGTCCGAGTGAAAGGGTTCGAGAGGCTTTGAAAGCAGCTGAACAGTTCAGTGCAGGCGTACGAGGTCCATTTCGAGTGGTGAATACGTCGTGAAAATTGGCAAAGTGATTTCTTTTAGACGGAGGCAACCGAAACAATGCAAAGGTTGTATCTGGGGAGAATGGACGGGAACAAAACAGTTTTGCGGCAGAGTAATATGCCAACGTACTGAAAATCAAGGAAAGGAATTGGTGACAGATGAACAATCAATCAGAGTCATTCGTTGAGAGTGTTCGAATAATCGTTCAAAAGCTCGTGCAAAAAATCAGAGAGTTTTTTTCGGAAGTCATGGATCTTGTAAGGCGAAGCCCAATCTTTAAATCACTCATGAATGTTTGTATCATTCGTCACCGAAAAAAGCTTTTTAGAGATTTCTTTCAAGAGGTTCCGTCAGTGAAGGTGTATCGAAGTCAGATTTACTTACGGCCAATTCCGGCCAGAGCTCGAAGTCGTTGTTAATTCGATCAAGGAGGGTTTGATTATGAATGAGTCGCTGAACAAGAGTGGTCTTGAATCTGGAGGAATTGCAAAGGGCGAAACACTATCTATCGATGCACCAGAGATGACGATTCCCATTACGAAGGAGGGGGCTGAAAGACTATCACGAGCGCGATTGGCAAGTGTTCTTTCACCTGCGCCAACCATTGAACAGAGACTTATGGCCGCATTGGGTGACGAGTATTCGTACCAGGTCGTTTATTACAACCGGAGTGAAGGGGCGACAAGCGCCATTCAAAAGATCGTAAAAGCACAGACATCGATCATCGTGGCTGGAGTTCATGGAAATAAAGATAACTATCGTAGGGCAGGAATTCCGTACAAGGATTATCGAGAATTGTTTGCTCGTTTAAGCACTCCATTATATTTAAGAAATGCTGAAGCTGTCATTCTCGATATTGTCCCTGAAAGTGAGCTAAGGAAAATAAGAGCAGCCGTCTTACCATTTGTAAGGAAACTGATTGTTTTAAAAAGCATCTGAATAAAAGGTATCTAAACGAGATATTCCCAAACGCTTGGGAATTTGTGAGGTGGTGATATGAAATATGTTCAACCGATAAGGGACAAGGAGATTATTGAAGATATCAAGAGACGGCTCCTGTTGAATGAAGATAAACGAAACTACATGTTATTTGTTATCGGTATCAATGTAGGGTTTAGGATATCGGATATCTTACCATTACGAGTAAGGGATTTGAAAAGGCCGTTACTTTACATTACGGAGAAGAAGACCAGGAAACAAAAAGCGTTTGAAATGAACCCAACAATCAGACGTGAACTGCTAGCATTGGTAAAGGATCGCCCAGACGATGAGTTTCTGATTAAGAGTCGTGAGGGAGTTAATAAACCATTAAGCCGATCCATGACCTATAAGATCATGAGAGCAATCACAGAGGAATATAAGCTCGAAGGCATTGGGAACCACACGCTCAGAAAAACTTACGGGTACCATTTCTACAAAGAAACCAAAGACATAGCCATGCTTCAGAAGATATTCAATCATGCAACGCCTGATATTACATTGAGATATATCGGAATTGCTCAGGACACAATCAACCTCGCAACGAAGCGCTTTAAGTTGTGAGTTATCCATAAATTGCACATGACGAACTGGTAAAGGTGAAGTATCACAAAGCCTTGATAAACAAGGGGTTTAGGCCACTCTATGAGTTCTCCAGAATATAAGATAAGGATAACTCAGAGGGTTAAAACAGGTGCGGCATAGGTTTAATGATATAGAAGAAGCTGAGAGCCCTTTTGTGGCGCGGCCTCACGGATTTTTGAGTCACGGGTCCTTCCCAGGGGGTGGGTGCCTATGCGGGTACGAGTGAGCCCGGCATTCCACCGAATTTTATAAAAATTGCACACTATGCATTGTGCAAAAAGGAGGGGGTTATATGGGTGGAAAAGTGAGAGCGAAAATGATCGACGGAGCCTTATGTATCGCGACTTCTGAGCTTTGCGAAGTGTTCAATGTTCACCGCAATACGATTGCACAATGGGAGCGAAACGGAATGCCCAAAAAGGCCCGAGGATGGTACTCGTTAAAAGACACCATCAAATGGGTGACGGATAACCGGGGCGTGAAGAAGAATCCCGACGACGAAGAAGGTATGACACTATCCCAACAAAAGCTGAAATATGAAGCGCAGCTGAAAGAGCAGCAGGCCGAAGCGGCAACTTTAAAAAATGCTATCTCCAAAGGTGAATACATTAGACGAGAAGACGTTGTGAGTGAGCTCCAGCGTTTTTTTATTTCCCTTCGACGATCTATGGGAGGATTCAGCCGCAAGCTTGCAATGGAGATTTCGCCGTATCTGGAACCTGAACAAGTTCGCTTAATCGAGCAGAACATTGCTGATACCACAAACGCCGCATTGCTTCAGCTGTCTGTCCGAGGTGTGTACGATGCCAAAAAGGACTGATGAGCAATGGCCGGAATGGTTGTACGCTGGCCTTGACGTATTGCGGCCACCAGAAAAGCTAACAGTTTCAGAGTGGGCTGATCGCAATCGAATTCTTGATGAGAGATCCGCCGAGCCTGGCCCGTGGAGAACGGACCGAACGCCGTATCTTCGCGGTATCATGGATGCATTTACCGATCCACGGATTGAGGAAATCATTTTTGTGAAACCGACTCAGGTCGGCGGTACCGAAAGCCTCAACAACATGTTCGGGTACACCATTGCGCAAGATCCAAGCCCGGCTCTTATCGTTTATCCGATGCTCGATTTGGCCGAGTTCACTTCCAAGAACCGGCTTCAACCGATGATCAGACTAAGCCCAGCTCTGAATGAGCGATTTAAAGAAGAGGACAGCAAACTGCTGGAGCTTCAGTTCAACGGGATGTATGCCGTTATCGCAGGCGCGAACAGTCCAGCGTCACTTTCTAGCCGGGCTATTCGATATTTGTTCATGGATGAGGTGGACAAGTACCCGAAAAATTCAGGGAAAGAGGCTGATCCGAGGGCGTTGGCACGGGAGCGGACCAAAACTTTCCCGTTTAACAAAAAGATCATGCAGACTTCCACGCCGACGCTGAAAGGCGGGCCGATTTGGCAAGCTTGGTTGACGGCGGATGTTCGTATGCATTATTACGTTCCTTGCCCGCATTGTGGTCATTTCCAGACCTTCAAGTATAAGCAGATTATTTATAACAAGAGTTTGGACCGCGAGAAAATCAAGGAAACAGCCCATTACCAGTGTGAACATTGCGAGCAAATCATTCGGGACGCACATAAACCTTCCATGCTGCGCGGCGGTGAGTGGCGAGCAGAAGACGGCTCCACAGTTCCAGGGATTAAAACGGGCTTTCATTTAAATGCGATCTATAGCCCTTGGCTTCGATTTGGTGAAGTAGCGTATGAATTTGTATCTTCGAAAAATTCGCCAGAAGAGTTTATGAATTTTATTAACTCTTGGCTGGCGGAACCTTGGGAAAATACGCAAGTCAAACTGAGTAGCAGCAAGGTGCTCAGTAAGGTTAGCGGCTATGAAGAGGGTGTTGTTCCTGATCGAACAATTCTATTAACTGGCGGGGTTGACGTGCAGAAGGACCGGTTTTATTACACGATCCGGGCCTGGGGTGAAAAAATGGAGAGCTCAAATATTCGCCATGGTGTCGTTGAAACTTGGGCGGAGATTGAAGATGCAATGAACATCTCCTATTTCACCAAAGACGGGACCGAATACTTTGTGAATCTTTGTGCCGTGGACTCCGGATACAACGCCGATGATACCTATGATTTTTGCGCTCAGAATCCGGAATGGGCTGTTGCAATCAAGGGTTCGAATACGCCTTTGCGAACAAAGTATACCCTGACAAAGATTGACCGGGCGGAGCGTGGCGTTTTTGGCCTGTCTCTTTATCTCGTAGATGGCAGTTACTATAAAGACTTTATAGCAGGCCGGTTAAATCGAGAAGAGGACGGCCCTGGTGGCTGGTATGTATATATCGATTGCGATGAGGATTACGCGGAGCAAATCACGGCTGAAGAAAAGGTAACTGAAAAGCATGGAAAGCGGGAAATCGAAGTATGGCGCAAGAAAACAGCCCATGCGGATAATCACTACCTCGACTGTGAAGTATATGCCGCATTCGCGGCGGATTGTTTGGGTATCCGGTATATGCGGTATGAACAGCCGCCTGAGAAGAAAGCGGCAGGAAGTGAAAATGTCCCGGCAAAGCCTGCGAATAACAATTGGGTAGGGGGTGGAGGTTCATGCTATGACGCCACTGGAAAGATTGGAACAATTGAATATTGAATTGGCCGAGGTACGCGCAGCCATTAGCGCAGTACTGCGAGGGGCGCAAGAATACCGAATCGGGAGCAAATCATTCCGCCGTGCGGACCTTGGCTTGTTATACGAGGAACGGACACGTCTCGAAAGAGAAATCGCCGATATCGAAAACGGCGGGATGTTCCGAGCAGTTTACTTTGAAGGGAGGTGATGAATCTGAATTGGCTAGAACGGTCCATTGCCACGGTCAGTCCGCAATGGGCATATAAACGAATGGCTTGGCGGTCGGCGGTGTCTGCTGCCTTTGATAGTGGAAACACTGGTCGATTAAATCGCAACTGGAATCCAGGCACGGAAGGCTTTGATAATATTACCCAAGGGGAACGTACGCGAATACGTTACCGAGCGCAAGACTTGGAGCGAAACAGCGACATAGCAGGGGCTATCTTATCCGCATTAGAGCGAAATGTGGTTGGTGGAGGCATGATGCTTCAGGCTAAAATTCCACATTCCAAGCCTGGAAATCAAAATGGCGAGATGAACCAAAAAATCGAAGACCTTTGGGAAGAGTTTTGCAAAGCGGAGAATATCGACATTACTGGTACGCAGTCTTTGGATGAAATTGAAGAAACCTTACTCCGACGTTACTATGTGGATGGCGGGATCTTGGTCGTTAAAGTTTACACGAAGGACGATAAATTTCCTTTTAAAATCCAAGTTCGGTCAGTAGATGATCTGAACACCTTGAATACGATTGTTCCGGGAGAGAACGGGAATCGGATTGTGGAAGGTATTGAGATAGACCAGTACAACAAACCTATCGCCTATCATTTCAAGAAATTAGACGGCCAATCGCTACTACCTGGAGAAAGTGTCCAGATCGAGGCGAAGGACGTCATTTTTTTATTCAAAAAAAATTCCCCGAAGCAGGTTAGAGAAATTTCGCAACTCGCGACAGCCTTGCCACGGATTAAGGATGCTAACCAGTTTATTGAAGCGGTATCCATTAAGGAACGGGTGTTGGCATGCTTGTCGGTCTTTATTAAGAGGGATACTCCTTCAAGTGGTGGCCCTGGTCGTGGAATGGGACAAGTCGCAGCGGTGATCGCAAGGATTACAGTGGAATGACACTAGCACCAGGCATGATTGGCGAGCTAAATCCGGGGGATGATGTGCAAACAGTCATACCGGCAGGGCAAGCATCCAATACCCGAGAGTTTATTACAACGCTGGTCCGTTTAGCATCGGCGGGTATTGGGCTAAGTTATGAAGCTGTTTCCCGTGACTTATCACAAGTCAATTACTCTTCTGCCCGACAAGGGCTGATCGAGGACCGTAAGCTGTACCGAAAGCTTCAGAAAATGTTGATTAAAAAAGTTTTGACCCCGATCTATCAAGAATTTTTGGATGTAATGCATCTGACGGGCCAGCTGGATTTTCCGGATTACTTCAAAAATCGGAAAGAGTATGGTACTCATGTTTGGATACCGCCCGGTTATAACTGGATCGATCCAGGGAAAGAAGCTAACGCCAACAAAACGGCGCTGGAAAGCAATCAGGACACGCTTGCGCGAATTTGTGCGGAACGGGGTGAGGATTGGCGTGACGTTTTGAAACAGCGGGCAGCAGAACGAAAATATGAAAAAGAATTGTTAAAGGAGGATGAAGGTGAAGGACAATCAGAAGATGCCGACGATCTTGACGAGGACGAGAACTAAAGAGCCGTCAACGTTAACGCGCACCTTAACCTTTCAGCGTGACACGGTTAACGAATCGGATCGCACCGTAGAGCTCTCGTTTTCGAGCGAAGCGCCATATGAGCGTTATTTTGGCTCCGAGATTTTAAGCCATGATCCGGAAGCGATTGACCTGACTCGACTTGAGGAAGTCGGCGTTTTGCTGTTTTCTCATGGCCGGGATGCGAAATACGGACGGATGCCAATCGGCAGCGTTGAAAAGGTCTGGTTAGATAGCTCGCAGCGGAAGGCTCGGGCGCTTGTCAAATTCGATGATGATGAAGATAGCGACCGGGTATTTCAAAAGGTACTCAAAGGGATTATTAAGGGCGTCTCCGTTGGATATTCCGTTAGCAGCTGGGAAGAGGTGAAAGCGGGTAAATCATCGGCCAATGGACGTTTTACAGGCCCGGCCTATGTGGCTTTGAAGTGGCAACCATTTGAAATCAGTGTTGAGCCAACGCCAGCTGATCCATCGGTCGGCGTAGGAAGAAGTCATAATGATGAAAGCGAGGATGAAGGAATGAAGGGATTAAAAATGCTGGCGTTGGCCGCACAAGGATTGATGCATGCACCAGACACAGGAGCGGGAGCGGGTGGAGGAAGTTCGGCACCTGAAGGCGGTGAACGCGCTGGGGCTCCGGCAAACACACCTCCTGGAATCGATGCAGAGGCATTGAAACGCCAGGCTATGGAGGCAGAGCGTTCCAGAGTTTCAGATATTTCGCAACTGTGCCGGGATTTTGGCTTGGATGCGGACAAGTTCATTCGGGATGGTAGCACTTTGGAAGCGGTCAAAGATGCGATTTTGACCAAGCAACGGGAGAGCCATGCGCCGCATCCATCCGGCATTGAATTCGGGGCAGAAGATCAAGACAAATTCCGGGCCGCTGCTACTGATGGATTGTTGATGCGTGCCGGTCGTTCGGTAGTGAAGCCAGCAGCGGGCGCGCCCGAGCTCCGGTCCATGCGTATGCGGGATTTGGCTGTGGAGTGCTTGCAACGTGCAGGTATTCAAGGAGCACACCGGATGAGTGACGAGGAATTGTTGAAGCGGGCTTTGTCTCCGGATACGACATTCCAGTCGATTCTATCCAATGCAGCAAATAAAACACTTTCTCAGGCTTATCAGGAAGCACCGACCACCTTCCAATATTGGACGGGCAAGGGTTCGAACTCCGACTTTAAAGCAGCTGAACACTATCGGATTTCAGAAGCGGGCGAATTGCAACATACACCACAAAATGGCCTCATACCATATGATTCGCCAATGAAGGACGAAAAAGTGACAAAAGCAGTGCTGACATACTCCGAGAGATGGGGCTTTACTCGTGAAGCGTTTATTAATGACGATTTGAGTGTCTTGAATCGAGTCCCAGCTGCTTATGTCATTGCAGCCAAGCGCGGCATTAACAAACTGGTGTATAAAATGTTAGCCACAAATCCACTCATTTTTGATGGCAAAAATTTGTTCAGTACAGACCATAACAATCTAGGTACCGCTGGTGCTATCGGGACAACTACCATGAGCGAAGGACGCAAAAAGATGCGTACACAGAAAGGAATTCGGAATGAAGCAACTTTGAATATTGCTCCGAAGTACTTGATCGTTCCGGCTGAGCAGGAAACGGCAGCACTTCAATACAACAGAAGTGAATCTGATCCAGAAGGCAAACACAGCGGTGTAACAAACGTGTTCCGTAACTCCATGGATATCATCGTGGATGCGGAGCTGGATCAATATTCCGAGTTTGCTTGGTATTTGGCTGCTGATCCGAATATTGCGGATACCGTTGAAGTCACTTACCTGCGCGGCCAGGAAGAACCGACGCTCGAAACGGATATTCCGTTTGATCGTTTGGGCATGGATTTCCGAATCTACTTTGATTATGGTGTCACGATCTTGGACAGCCGTGGACTCTTCAAAAATCCTGGGGAAACCCCAACTGCTCCATAAGAAGGAGGAAACACACAATGAAATTAAGAGAACCTTTAAATTTTGCGGGTCGGCTGTATGATGCGGGGGAGAGTGTGAAAGGCCAGCTCCCCCTCGACATGATCGAGGCTTTGCGAAATAATAACAAATTGGATGAAGGAGCAGATGAGACGGAGGCGGAAGCCATTGATCAAACCCAAGGTGATATCAATCCGGACAATAACGGAGGACTTGCCGACCTTGGCAACCTCCCGATTGTTGGCAATACAATCATTTCTCCTGAAGACTTCAAAGAGTTGTCTGCTCCTGATCAAAAAGATCGCCTCAAGGCTTTGGAGATCGAGCCAGCCAGCAAGGCAGAGGACCGTCTTGAGCAATATGAAACTTGGTATTTTGAACAGGTCGCCAACGCCGACCCGAATGCCCAATGAGTTTCTTTCAGGAGCAATTGGAGCGGGATGCACGAAACGTCTTTCTGAATCCGGAAGAGTTCGGCACGCCGCATATCGTGAATGGCCGTGAAATGATCATTGTCATCGATGAAGATCAATTGCAGCACCGAAAATCCAGCGCTTCAAATCCAACAGATGGGGTTTATAACGCTACTCTTCTCTTTTACGCCTTGAAATCAGACTTCGAAAAGCGGCCCGTTACGGATTCGTCCATACGTATAGATGACCGAATCTTCAGGGTTTCGGATGTACAGGAGGATGAAGTCATGTATACCATTACACTCAAGCGTGCTGGATCATGATTACGATAGATGCCGACAAGCTGAAAGAGGTTGAGAAGCGATTAAGCCAGTATCCGAAGCAAGCACCAGTCGTCCTATCCAGGGCGCTAAATCGGACGGCAACCAACGTAAAATCCAATGCCTCAAAGAAGGCACGCGAAATCTATAGAATCAAAGCCCAGGACGTAAACAAATCCTTCAAGATCAACCGGGCATCGCGAAACAATTTAGGGGCTTCGGTGGTTTCGACTGGCGGGAGCATCGGGCTTGAGAAATTTAAAACCAACGCTCGGGAACCATCCGCGAAGAAACCACGGGCTTTTAAAGCTGCTGTCAAAAAACAGGGTAGTCTGAGAACGATTCTACGGGGGTTTGTCGCCAATATCAGTGGCGTTAAGGTGTTCCAGCGTACAAGCAAGAAAAGACTTCCTATACAGCGCCTATTCGGCCCTCCGGTGCCTCAAATGGTAGATAACCCGGAAGTACGTCGATTTATCGATGAACAGGCCATGGAAACCTTCGAAAAACGTTTGGATCATGAGATTAAAAGAGTCATGGAGGGGAACTGATGGCTACTCCCTATCTACTGCAAAAAGCCTTGGTCGAAGAGATCAAGGTTCTTTTTGCTGGTTATGAAACCGAGAACGCGGCCGGGAAACTGGTCCCGTTAAATGTTTATCCTCAATCGCTGCCAGAAAAGACGGATGAAGAGGATTCGGCGCATTTTCCCTATGTAGTGGTGCGAATCGTGGATGGAGGCATCCCGAGTGAGGAAGTAGCGGCATCCTGCCGAATGGTAATCGTGATGGGGATCTATGATGACAATCCGGATTATCAGGGAAATAAGACGGTTCTGAATATCTTGCAGCGGATTCAAACGCATTTGTTGGCTAAACGAATCATTGACGGGAAGTACGCAATTCAGTATCCGTACAACTGGCAAATTTATGATGACGAAGACCTGCATCCGTATTATTTCGGCGGAGCAGAAACCAATTGGACCCTGCCAGCGGTTCAACAGGAGGTAGATGACGATGAATGAAATCCAAGAAGAAGCATTGAATCCGAAAGTCGATAAGCCGCCACGGAAGAAGAAAGAAAACCCGGAATCGGACAAATCGCCAAACGCTTGGGAATATGAGACGGCCGTTATCTATGTTGGCCCTACCATTCCGAAGCTGGCGAGATATACAACTTTCCGAGCAGGATTTCCCCGCCCCATTCAAAAGTTGATGGAGCGAATTCCTGAGCTCAAAGGTTTATTTGTTCCCGTTCCGGAGTTTCACAAAGTACGGTTACAAACAGAAACGGTAGGCACGCCGTTACATGCGGCCTATCAAGCGGTATTGTCCGCTCAGACGCAGAAAGGAAGTGTTTAACGTATGGCAGAACGTCATGGTGTTTATATCACAGAGGTTCCAGCATCGGTTCTAACGCCTGTGTCGCCACTTGCAACAGTGCCAGTCGTGTTTGGTACAGCCCCGATTCATTTATCAAAACTGGCATCCCCACCGGTGAATGTGCCTTATTTGGCTGAGACGTGGGATCAGTATAAAGATGCGCTTGGGTATTTGGACGATTGGAAAAGCTATACCCTCTGTGAATTTGCGTATTCTCATTTTCAGTTGTACAAGCAGTCCCCGGTTGTTTTTGTTAATACGCTGGACCCTGAGAAGCACAAGGAATCAGTTTCGCCTTCGCCTGTATCGTTGACAAGTGGTATTGGAACGATCAAAGAATCAGGCATTCTGGCAAACACGGTCAAAGTAACATCTACCGGGCAGACGCCAACGGATTACGCACTTGGAACCGATTATACCCTGACGTATAACGCATCCGGGCATCTGATCCTAACGGCTAAGTCAGGAGGGGCGATGGCTGGTGCCAGTTCGGTCAACGTCGGATATGACAAGCTCATGCCGGGGAATGTGGATACTGCTGATATCGTCGGCGGAACAGATGGAGTTACCGGAACTGTGACTGGCCTTGAAGTATTGAAGCAGGTGTTTCCTCGTTTGGGAGTAGTTCCCGGCCTAGTTTTATCACCGGGCTTTTCTCATGATCCGGTTGTAGGTTCGGTCATGACCGCAAAAGCACGCAAGATTAATGGAAACTTCAACGCTCAAGCGATCACGGATCTTCCAGCGGACCAAACAGCAGCCCAGGTTGAGAAATGGAAAGAAGACAACCTGTACACGGATAAACGTCAGTTTAATACCTGGCCGAAAGTAACCAAATCCGGACGCACGTACTGGCTATCGACGCATCTGGCAGGCCTTATCTGCCAATTGGACGCCGAGAGCGATGGCGTGCCATTCCGATCCCCGTCGAATAAGTCGCTTCAGATTGACGGTATTGTGCTCGAAAATGGAACCGTCGTGGCCCTTGGTCCCGATGAGGCCGAGCTGATTAACGCGGAGGGTATTGTCACAGCCTTGAATTTCATTGGAGGTTTCCGTTCTTGGGGGAATCGGACCGGGGCATTCCCGGAAGCATTTGATCCTCAGAGCTCCTTTATTCCGGTAAGGCGCATGTTTGACTGGTGGAATAACACTGTTATCTTAACCCAATGGATGTATGTCGATGAACCGGCAAATAAACGCTTGGTTGAAGCAATCGTTGACTCGCTAAATATCCGATTGAACGGGTTACAAGCATCCGGTTACATTCTGGGTGGCCGGGTCGAGTTCAATAAAGAGGACAATCCAAAAGAGTCCACAATGAACGGTAAATTGAAATTCCGGACGTATTTAACACCGCCATCTCCAGCGCAAGAGTTGGAGTTTTTGGTGGAATATGATGCAGAATACTTGTCTGCAATTTAGGAGGGATACCCTTGGCTGGGAAACAAATACCTGAAAAATTAAATAACTTCACTGGATATCGAAATGGTACTGAGTATATGGGCGTCGCGGATGTGGATCTTCCAGATTTGGAGTCATTGTCCGAAACGGTTAGTGGTGCTGGCATTGCGGGTGAAGTGGAGAGTCCGACGATTGGACAATTTGGGTCAATGACAGCGACTATTAATTGGCGTGTGCTGGAGCGCTTGAATTTCAAGTTAGCCCGGCAGGAAGCTCAGCATATTGATTTCCGCGGGTCTATTCAAACTTTTGACTCTGCGACGGGAACCTATCAACAGGTTCCCCTGAAAGTGACCATCCGAGGGCTCCCGAAAACGACACCTTTGGGAAGCCTCACGGTTGGTGGAACGATGGATAATTCAAACGAGTTGGAAGTTATTTATATCAAGATCATCTATAACGGTGAAACCGTAGTCGAAATCGATAAGTTTAACTTCATTTGCATTATTGACGGTGTGGATTATCTAGCTCAGGTTCGCGAGAATCTAGGGCTTTAAAAGGAGGAACAACGAATTATGGCAGAAAAAAAGACTGAAAGCCAACCGGTGAACAACGATAACGTTTACCAATTGACTCGACCAATCACCTTTGAAGGTGAGGAAATTAAAACCTTGAATCTGGATTTCGACACCTTGGGCGGGCACGAACTTATGAATTGTGCAAAATTAGCCCAAAGTATGAATCCAGAAGAGGTTCCAGTGTATCGAGCGCTGTCGATTAATTATCAGGTTGCGGTAGCAGCGAGAGCAGCGGGCGTTGCTCCTGATGTGATTTTGAACTTGAAGGCAAAAGACTTTACCCAAGTGACTCAAAGGGCTGCCAATTTTTTAATCAGGGAGGAATAAGCGGGGATATTGTTCAGGATCTACGAGAAACGGCAATCATCCTTTGTTCGCTTATTCCAGGTTCAACCTTAACGTTCTGGCTCAGCCAGCCGCTCAAAGATCTTGAGGGCTGGCTCGCAGCCTGTGAGAACGTCGAAAAACGAAAGAAGAATCAAAAACCGAGCCCAAATACCAGCCGTAAGGTGAAAGCAAGGAGGCGGGGCTAGGGATGGCTAGAACGTATGAAACGATATTTGCCTTGGGCGGACAAATTAGCCCGACGTTCAAAAAAACGTTCAAATCCGCCGGAGATGCAACAAGAGATGTAGAGCATGGTTTGCAATCGGTGAACCAAGAGGCGAAAGAAGCCCGAGGGGTATTTGGTAAGCTGGGCAAGGTAACAGGTGATTTCGGAAAGGCTCTTTACCGTGTTACACAGTATTCAGGTGCTTTTGCCCTTGTCCAAGGTGCGGCCGGATCTATCGGGGATCTAGCTAGTTCGATTACGGATTACCAAGACAGCATGAACCAACTTCAAGCCTCGACAGGGGCAAGCAAACAAGAGATGGCTGCTCTGTCTGGTTCGGTAAAGAATCTGTACAATCAAAACATCGGGGAAAACTGGACCGACTTGGCCGATGCGTTAAGTAAGGCGAAACAAGTCACGAAGGAAGAGGGCAAGGAGCTCGAAATGACTGCCCGAAATGCGATTGTTTTTCGGGATGTGTTCGGGGAAGAAATTCCGGAGTCGGTCAAAGCCTCAGATACGATGGTTAAAAACTTCGGGATTACGAGCGATCAAGCTTTTAACCTGATGGCTCAAGGTGCTCAAAAGGGTTTAGATAAATCTGGAGAGCTGCTTGACTCTTCAAATGAATACGCACCGCACTTTGCATCGCTGGGATTTTCCGCCGATCAAATGTTTGATACCTTCAGCGCTGGACTTGAGTCCGGCGCTTTTAATTTGGATAAAGTCGGTAAAGCTCAGCATTGCCGACTTAAAATCGCGGCATAAAGCAAGAAGGGTGAGATTCCTGACTTGAACCGAAGGCTGTCATGATGGCAGTCAGGGGCAGAGCATAGAGGGTGAAAAGATATAATCCCTCCACGAGACCGCGACACCGCAAGGTGAAAACATATGCCGAACTTGCAGGAAATCAACTGTAAGAGCCAAGGGATAAAAAGCCTTTGGGATAACAAAAAGGATGCGGTAAAAGAGTTTAATATCCGATCTAAGGATATGTCCAAAACTTCAGTCGAATCGTATCAGGCGCTTGGTTTAAATGCTGAAAAGATGTCCCAAACCTTTGCAAAAGGCGGGCCAGAGGCGCAAGCGGCTTTCAAACAGATTGTTAAATCCATTTCATCTATTGAAGATCCTGTGAAGAAGAACACAGTGGGTGTTGGACTCTTTGGGACCCAATTCGAGGATCTTGAAAAAGATGTGGTTGCGGCCATGGGTACCGCCCGTAGTCAGTTTGACATGACCAAGGATACCATGGGCGAAATCACGGAAATTAAATATGATTCCGTGAAGTATGCCTTTCGGGGAATCGGTCGTCAGCTCATGACGACGTTCATCATGCCAATTGGCGATAAAGTGCTTCCGTTGCTTAATGATTTTAGTAATTGGTTTCAAGGAGCGATGCCCGGCATTCAAAGCTTTTTCGGGAAAATCGGTGGATCTATCGATAAGGTTTTTGGAGGTATTGGAAAAACCATTGGCCCGATCTTCGAGAGCTTATTCAGCGGTGATATCGGCGGGGCTGGGTTCAACTACGCAAAAATGCTTGGAATGTCCGATGGAGATGCAGCGGCGATTGGCAAAGGCTTTTCAGGTGTCTTCTCCGAAATCATGTCCTTGAAAGATCAGTTCCTTAAAGGCTGGGACAATGTAATGCCTCATATCAAGAGCATTATGGATTCCGGGAAGAAGATTTTTCAACAATTCGCTCCAGTCGTGGCGAAGGTCGCTATTGGGGTGTACCAGGCAGGTACGAAAATTGTTCGAGCCTTGTTACCCGTTGGTCAATATATCGGAGCCAAGCTTTGGCCGATAGCTTCCAAGGTGTTTGGATTCCTTGCTAATGATGTGGCTCCAGCTATCTCCCGTGCATTTTCCAGTATGGTACCGGTCTTTACTTCGGTGGCCGGAAAAATCGGCCAAACGATTTCCGCTGTGTTTACGGTAGTTAAACCGATCATTGACGGACTGGTTGGCGCGTTTAACTTTGCCTTCCCTGTGATTAAAGCCGTCGTCGTCGGAGCCATCGATACAGTGTCAGGTGTGTTCAATGGCTTAATGACGACACTTGGCGGGATCTTGGATTTTGTGAGTGGTGTGTTTACCGGAGATTGGTCGCTTGCATGGTCGGGTATTGTAGACACGTTTGGCGGGATATGGGCCGGGCTGAAAGCATTGGTCGCTGCACCGATCAATGCGGTTATACGCCTGGTGAACAAAGCAATCGAAGGTATCAATAATGTCAGCGTCGATATTCCGGATTGGCTAGGCGGCGGTACCCTTGGGTTTAACGTTGGCTTGATTCCGGAACTTGAAGGATTCGCCAAAGGCGGTATTGCAACCAAGCCTTCCATATTTGGTGAGGCTGGCCCCGAAATGGCGATTCCGCTGAACAACAAACCGCGTTCACATGCTTTGCTGGATAAGGCCAATCAGATTATGGGCGGACCTTCAGCAGCTGCGAGTTCCAACCCGATCTACATTACGTATGCGCCGAAAAACTATTGGAGTGGAGACGTCTCGAAGGAGAAGGCCCAAGAGATTACACGCATTCAGCATGATGACTTCGAGCAGCGTATGAAGAAATACACGAAACAAAAGCAAAGGGTGAGTTTTGCATGACGATGTACACAACCATACAGGGGGATACCTGGGACAGCATTTCCTTCAAGGTTTATGGTGAGGAAGAGCATGTTACCTATCTCATGCAAGCTAATCCGGAGTATATGCGTACAACCGTGTTTTCAGGTGGAATCACATTGATGATTCCACCTTACCCGGTTGGGCAATCCAGCAGTTTGCCACCGTGGAAAAGGGAGGGATAGAGCAGGGATGAAGACCATCGAGGCTAGACGTGCCGAGCTTATTTTGTCGTATAACGGATATGATCTTTCCTTAGATATCGCTAAGGACTTGCTTGATTTCACGTACACGGATGCCCCTCCGGGGGAGCTGGATGACCTTCAGATTAATTTGCAGGATCGAAACAATCTTTGGCAAAGTCCGGATCGGATGCCCTTACCTGGTGACAGTTTAAAGGCTGAAATCCGCACGCATCATTGGGAAAAAGAAGGGGAGGTAAAGAAGCTGCCGCTTGGTGAGTTTGAGGTTGATTCATTTCAATTAACCGGCGCACCGGACACGGTATCCATCAAAGGAGTTAGCCTGGGCGTAGGTTCAAGTATTCGGCAGGAGAAGCGCACCAAAGCATGGGAAAAAGCCACGCTAAAAACGATTGCAGGTGAGATTGCAAAACGGGCGGGTCTGAAGCTGAGCTATAACGCTCCTGTAAATCCAACGTATGACAGGCTGGATCAAACGGAGGTTTCCGATCTGGCGTTTTTATTTGAACAAGCTAAAGCTGAAGGGCTGTCCGTCAAAATATCGGGAAAGCAACTCGTGCTTTTCGATGATTTTGAATTCGAAAAATTGCCGGTGGTGGCTACATTCAAGCGTGGGAGAGATCGAATTCTATCCTATGATTTTAATTGGAGCTCGTCGTATGCATCCTATGTCGCTTGCGAAATTAGTTATTCCAAGGCTAAATCGAAGAAGACGATTAAAGTGAAGTATACGCCGCCAGGCGCTCCCAAAATCGGCCCTGTTCTCAAAATCAACGAACAAGTAGACAGCGAAGCGGAAGCACTCCGAAAGGCGAGGAATGCGCTCCGTGAGAAGAACCGGGAAATGGGCGAAGCCAGTTTGAGTGTGGTTGGCGATATTCGTATCGCTGCCGGGGTGACCATCCAGGTCGAGGGCTTTGGTACGTTTGACGGCAAATATTTAGTAGTGAATGTAAGTCACGGAATAGGAAGTTCAGGCTATGTCACGAATATGACGATACGGCCAGTATTGGGGTGGTAAGCATGAGCGTCATTGAAAATCTAATCCGCATTGGCCTGGTTTCCTCTGTCGATGCGAAAAAGCATACCGTTAGGGTGGTTTTTAAGGACAAAGATAATCTGGTTTCGGGCGATCTTCCTGTTATTGTCCCTTACAGCACCAAGGCGAAAGCGTACCGATTACCTGAAGTATCAGAGAGCGCATTATGTGTTTTTCTCGGGAACGGCATACAGAAGGGATTTTGCCTGGGTAGTTACTATACAGACGAGGACGTGCCTCCTGTCTCAAACAAAGATCAGATAGGGACTTGGTTTGAGGATGGAAGTTATGTCTTCTATGATCAGGCTTCAGGCAGTTTACATGTTAAAGCTGCCGGTAATGTTCGGATCGAAGGAGATCTAACCGTGACGGGCTCAATAACATCAGAATCGCTCAAGACGAAATCAATCACAACCGACTCGATCACACGGGCAGGTGAAGCGCTGTGAACAAAATCGGATACTTGGGAGACGTCGTTTTCGTCGTTTCAGAAAAAACGATACGTACATTCAACGAATTCACGCGAAGTAGCTCGTCACGTTGGGCAAAGCATGAGGTGCTTGGCAAGAAACCAATATCACAGTGGATTGGGCCTGGCTTGGATACGGTATCCTTCACGATGCGTTTCGATGCGCGATATCGTATGAATCCACGTAAAGAATTAGATCGGTTGACAGCCTTGGATCGCAAAGGGAAGGCATTACCTTTAGTCATTGGAGGAAAGGGAGTCGGCGTTGGGTTATTTGTGATTACGTCATTGGAACAAACGTGGTCGAATATTGATCACCTCGGAAACATCTTGGCCGCAACGGTGAATATCTCATTGGAGGAATATGTGAAATGAGCGAATACATCGTAGATATGACAAGGCCAGCGATAATGAACTTCCGTCCGGCTACCTTGGCCGAAGAACTCGCGCAAAACATCCGGACGATTCTGACAACACCGTACGGATCAGCGCCATTTGCCCGATCTATCGGTTTGGATTATGAAATGGTCGATGAACCATTGCCAATCCTGAAGGCAAGATTGAGCGGTGTAATCACGATGGCCATTATGGAACAAGAGCCCAGGGCTGAAATTACAGAGATCCAATTTCACATGAATGAACAAGACAAGATGAATGGTCGTTTGCTGCCCATTATCAAGTTTAGAATTGCCGAAGGAGGGGATTCCGGGTGAGCGAGATCAAGTTCATTGACGATGACCCACAGGTAACCATCGATAACATATTCAAAATGCACGAGGCGATAACTGGCCGTCAGCTGTACCCAGCTGATCCGGAACGCCTTTTTATTTTGTCGCTATGTGAGATCATTGTTCAGCAAAAGGTATTGATCAATGAGGCGGCCAAGCAAAGTCTTCTACGATATGCAACCGGGGAAGTGTTAGAAGCAAAGGGCGAAATGTATGATACAGCTCGCCTGCAAGCAGAGCCAGCCAGGACAACAGTTCAGTTTCTGTTATCTATGCCATTAACATCGGCGGTTATCATTCCAGCAGGAACGAGAGTTGGTCCACAAGGCGGTGGAGGGGAGCTGTTCTTCATTACCGTTAACGTCCTGGAGATTAAGCCTGGAGAGGTATCCGGAAAAGTACCTGCCGAGTGTTCGATTCCTGGAATAGATGGAAATGGGTTTTTACCGGGACAATTGACGGAATTGATCGACCCTATTCCTTTTGTGCAAAGTGTAACGAATATTTCCGAAAGTTCTGGAGGCGCGGCCCTCGAATCCGATAACGCCTATCGTGAACGTATTCGAACAGCTCCGGAATCGTTCAGCGTAGCCGGACCGGATGGCGCATACGAGTATTGGGCTAAGACGGCGAGTTCGGCCATCATCGATGTGGGGGTTGAATCACCTTCACCTGTTGAAGTGGTATTGATTCCTTTGTTGGTTGGCGGCGAGCTGCCGACTCAGGATGTCATGGACGCGGTATCTGCTGTTGTGAGCGACCGCAAGGTAAGGCCATTAACGGACCGTGTGACTGTACAACCTCCAGAGCCAGTGGATTACAATATCAAGCTGACCTATTGGATCAGCCGGGAAAAGGCAGCAGATTCCACATTGATTCAACGTGGCGTTGAAGATGCTATTACAGAATATCGTCTATGGCAAAAATCCAAGCTCGGGCGGGACATCAATCCCTCGGAGCTTATAAAGCGTGTTATGGCCGCTGGAGCACTGCGCGTTAGTGTTATGGAGCCTTCATTTATTGATTTAACCAGGCTTCAAGTTGCGAGAGAAATTCAAGTCACTTTTGATTTTGGGGGGCTTGCGGATGATTGAGATCTCGAATGTTAGTATGCTCGATCTATTGCCCCCGAATCTTCGAAGAGATCCAGCGCTTATGGCAGCTGCCAAATCGCTTGATGATGAGCTCAAAAGCATTACAACGGCGATATCGAAGCTCTCACGATATGACCGACTGGATGAATTAACCGATGCTGAAGCTGATGAGCTGGCTTGGGAGCTGCATGTTGATTTTTATGATACTAGCCTTCCGATAGTTCAAAAACGGGAGCTCGTGAAAAATGCAATTCGATTTCACCGACGGAAAGGCACTCCGGCGGCGGTGGAGGAATTGGTGACCATCCTTTTTGGCGAGGGCAAAGTGGAAGAATGGTTCGAGTATGGGGGGGAACGGGGTTACTTTCAGGTCATGACAAATAACCCCGAAGTAACCCAGGAGAAGGCACAGGAGTTTTATCGGGCGGTCGAATCAGTGAAGAGGTTAAGCGCTCATCTGGAGCGAGTTATTCTGTCACAATCGGAACCGATTAACCTCTATTTTGCCGGAGTGCTCCGGATGGGCGAGAAAATGACAGTAAGGATGGTGTAAAATGGGCGCTTTTGGCGGATTTATTCAAACTAACAAAGGCAGGAACTTACAAGCGAAAGCAGAGGCAGGCACATTACTTAAATTTACGCGGATGGGGGTCGGTGACGGCCAGCTTGGAGGCCAGTCGATCCCCTCATTAAACAAATTAATTCACGAAACAATGTCCCTCCCGATTACTCGGCTGAAGCCGCAGCTTCCGGCCCAGGCGATAGTGGGGGCTGTTTTATCCAATCAGGACGTAACAACAGGATTTTACTTTCGGGAGCTCGGCATATTTGCTCAAGATCCGGACGAAGGAGAAATCCTCTATGCATATGGAAATTCAGGTAGTGGAGCCGAGTATATCCCCCCAGCAGGCACGGCGGACATCATTGAGAAAACAATCGACATGATCGTCACGTTTGGTCAGGCGCAGAATGTATCGGCTGTGATAAACAGTTCACTGATCTTTGCCACTCCAGATGATGTAGCAGAGGCCCTGACAGAGTCAAAAAAATATACTGATCAAAAGGTTTTAGCGGCAGAGACTCCATCAGGTCAGGCAACAGGCACCGTGGTTAATGGAAACACCGTATACACGGCTGCATTATCACCGGCGCTCACAACGTTGAAGGCGTTCCAAAGGGTTGTCGTCAAGTCGAATGTTGCCAGCACGGGATCACCAACATTTAACTTTGATGGTTTGGGGGCTAAAGCAGCGCTTAAGGCAAATGGCAGTGCAGCGAGCTTCAAAGCAAACGGGGTTTATACGTTGGTTTATGACGGAACGGCTTTTATCTTACAGGGTGAAGGGGGGGAATATGGAACCGCACAGGCTTGGCATGTCCTAGAGGGTTACACTATCGGTACAGAAAACGGAGTAGTGCCGGGAGAGATACCCATCCAAGAAGGTGGGCAGGATGCACCTTACACATCACAACTCGGGAAGATAATCGTACAAGTGCCGACGGGCTATTGGGGCCCTACGAGAACGGCGTATGCATCCGATCCGTATTTCGTACCAAGTTCAATCAGAGGCGACCGAACGCTGTTCGGAATGAAGGGCGATGCTAATGTTGTTGATACACGAATAACCCTATCGCCAGCGGCGCCCGCCGATATTGTCAAAGGAAAAACGGCGTATGTGAATGGTCAGTTTTTGACTGGCCAGATGCCGAACCGTAGCGCCGAAAACGAACATATGCCTGGACTTGACTCAACGGTTTGGGCCGGGGATCGGTTCTTCATCCGACCGCCAAACGGTTATTTTAACGGGTCAACTTGGGTGACGGCGGCTGTACCCGGACTGACTGCGAATAACCTACGAGCCGGGGTTAATGTTGCAGGATTGATCGGGACACTGATCGAGGGGAAAAAGTATGCAACCGGAAGCATAGGCTCGTTATGGCGTAATACTAGCGCATCCTTCGATTGTGGTTTTGCTCCTGCTGTGGTATTGGTTTTCGGGACCTACTCTGGAAGTGGTCAAAGGGCTTCTATCGCAGCATTAAACACACCACAGGGAGGCGGTGGAACACTTTCATCGAATGCCCCCGATCTGTCATTTGGAGCAGGAGCTTCGGCAGCTCAAAACATGACCATTTCAAATTACGCACAATACACCGATCTACAAAATGTCAAATGGGAAGCATGGGGATATTAAGGAGGGGCAGTTCATATGGAATTGTATGTTTTTGGTCGCTGGATTTACTTCGACAAGATAAACGGCGAAGTCTTACACGATACAGGGGAGGTACACCATCCTGACCCAGAATATGAAAAAAACCGTAATCCTTTCAACTATGTTGTAAAGCTGATGGAACGTGATCCTGAAAGTGTCGGAATTATTAAGCTTGAACCTGGACAGTACGCCCAGGATTTTAACGAAGGATCATTAGCACGTGTTAATCCGGAAAGTCTTAAATTGGAGTTTATCTACACCGACCCAAACAGCCCACAAGATCCGCCGCCAACACCGCAGCCGCCATTAACTGAAAAGGTGAAGCAATTAGAGCAGGCTGTTTTGGAACTTACGATGATGATGGCCGCACCACAATGATAATGAAGGGAGGTGATATCCATGACATTTACTAAGGACAGCGGACTCGTAAAAATTTGGTATGGTGCCGTTTTGACTGGTCAATATACACTTGAGCAGGTCCCACGGCTCTCCAATCTGAAAGAAGTTGTAACTGAATTGGTCAATGGTGTAACAGCATAACCGACACGTCACAAAATGTGAACGTGTCTTTTTTATGCCCCTGGGTGGTCCGGGGGCTATTTTTATAACCATTAGGGGGAATGAGAGTGGAAAGATTCGATTTAGTTATTAAATGGCTTGGAGCTGTTTGTACGAGTGCAGCAACCTTTTTTTACGGTGGATGGTCCGGGGTTCTGGCTGTGTTGTTGGTATTTGTTGTTATCGATTTTGTGTCAGGTTGTGCGGCTGCAGCTGCTTCAGGAGAACTGAAAAGCAAGGTTGGTATGGTCGGAATCGCTCGAAAGGTCTTTATCTTTGCTATGGTCGCGGTCGGCCACTTAGTGGATGGTGTGCTGGGTGACAGTCATTTATTCCGGGATACTGTGGCTTATTTCTATATCGCCAATGAACTGTTATCCATAATCGAAAACGGCGGCAAGTTGGGAGCACCTATTCCACCAGTAATCCAGCAAGCGGTTGAAGTTCTAAAGGGTAAGGGCGGCAATAACGATAAAGGAGTTGGTAAGGAATGAACCGTAAAATATCGCAAGCAGGACTCAAGCTTATCAAAAATTTTGAAGGTTGCCGGTTAACCGCGTACAAGCCTGTCCCTACGGAAATCTACTGGACCATAGGGTGGGGGCATCATGGCCCTGATGTTAAACAGGGGATGACCATCACACAGGCAGAAGCGGACTCTATGCTGATTAAGGACTTGGCTAAGTATGAAGCGTATGTAAACAATCCTACATATGTGCCAGTCACATCACAACTCAATCAGAATCAGTTTGATGCATTGGTAAGCTTTTGTTATAACTGTGGAGCTGGCAACCTTAAAAAGTTGTGCGCCAACCGGACAATCGTACAAATAGCCGAAAATATCACGAAATATAACAAGGCAGGCGGCAAGGTGCTGACCGGATTGGTGCGGCGCCGGGAGGCAGAGTTGGCATTATTCAACAAGCAGGATATTAAGAAGGAAGGCCCAGCAGAAAAAGTGAATGTCACTGTGAACGGGAAAAAGATCAAGGATGGTAAACTGGAGAACGGAGTAACATATGTACCTCTCCGGGAAGTAGGTGAGGCGCTTGGTGCAAAGATTGGATGGGATAAGGGGACCAAGACAGCCACACTCGAAACGAAGGTATAAATCATTGTTGAACGGCTATACTCATATTGAGTGATGTTTCCCCAAAACACATTCACTCTCCCTCTATATATGTCACGTTGGATTAAGAGCAAAGGACCTCACTGGCTTAGGCTAGTGGGGTCCTTTTTTGTTTATCCGAAAGTTTATTTATGTCACCAGTTGATATATAATAATGGAAACTGATCCTGAGCAAGGAGGGAAATCTGGTGTCTAAGAAAATCCAGTATCTCGACTACGCCGTACAGGACAACGTTTTGATACCTCTGGTCTATCTTACTTCTGAACAGTTTGACCAGTTGATAAATGATTATGATTCGTTTAATTTAAAACAAGTACGGCGGCGTAAAAAAAGAGGGGCCTGATCTCGGCCCCTCTCCCTGAAACTTATCCGCGACGCTTATGCTGCGTCATGCGGTGGTGCAGGTCATACGCCCGCTGTTCTGCATCCGTGAGGTCATACCGTCCAAGTATCTGTTCCTCACGACTTTTGAACTCCTCCTTGGTGATCCGTCCCAGTCCCATCTGGTCGCGGGTCACTCTTAGGAGGTGTTCTCGTTTTTGGAGCTTTTCAAAAGCTTCCAGTAACACTTTATCCATCTTGCTCACCTCCTTTCTGATTTAATTATACAACGTTTAATGTTAATAGTCAACACAAAACGTTGAATTAATTAATATTAAGAGTTGAATATAAACGTTAAGTGTTGTATTATGGGTGTGAGGTGATTGAAATGTTACGGCTAAAGCTAAGAGAAGTGATGTTCGAGAAACGCTGGAATCCCAAGCAGCTCAGCGAGGCAACGGGAATCCGATGGAATAGTATTGATGATATGATGGAGAACCGGTCCAAACGTTGGACCGTTGAGAATTTAGAGAAGATTATGGAAGTCTTGGATTTGAAAGACGTGTCTGAACTAATAGAGTATGTGGACCAAGGAACTGCCGAGGTGTAATGCCAGGCAGTTTTTTAACGTTGATAAAAGAACGTATGTTCGCATATAATGGAAATGGATGTCCATTCTATTAATTACGAGGGGGTTATACATATGTTACCGGATCGCGAACGTAAATTGCTCCGAATCCTAATCAATTACCCCAGTCCAATTCATAGCGCTCGCGCACCTGATTTTAAACTGTTGGAGACCATGACAGGGCGCAGAAAGTCGGAAATACAGGGGAGCCTAGAATACCTAGAGCAACACGGATATATTGAGTGGCCGGATAAGGGGACAACAGAGGGGATCGAGATCATCAAAAATGAGGTTCTAGAGAAGTCACCGCCAAAGCGGAATAATATAAAGTATTGGACGGAGTATTAATAATCCCAAACGTTTGGAAATTTAAAAGCCTGCCGGTTCGGCAGGCCCATCATTTATTGTTTGCTGTTTTGGATTGCTTGGATTAATTTTTCATTCCGCTTGTCAGCTTTATAGTTATTTACGACGAGGATGGCGTGAATAACCCCTGGAACATAAGCGCAAAGAGTAAGGATAATGTTTAATAGAAATTGTCCAGGCTTTCCACAGGACAGGATGGCAAGTGGGGGGATAAGGCAAAGAAGATACCGCATAGTGATTTTCTCCTTTATTGATTGTTTGAGATTAGTCTAACAGAACTAGGAATAATTTTCTATAAATAAGTACGATTACTTCGTAAGTAAGTTACCAACTTGTGATTAAGGAATCATCTTTTTATGAAATTAAAGATAATAAATGTAACAAATGTAATTAAAATCAATAAATTACCAAAGCGAACATGACAAAAATCGACAGACTTCATCATCATCCAATAGTACAATCAAGGCATAAATTTCCTTTTTAGAACAAAATGTTCTAATCTCATCAGAGGGCGCGGATTAATCCGCATCTTGCTCTATCCACTCGTAGAGATCTTCCATTCTGCAATTCAGTATTCTTGATGCAGTATACATATCTTCAGGCAGCATTACTCTTTCGTTGTTGCAGAAATGTGAAATCATGCGCTGGGATCGTCCAGACCTCAATGCATACTCAGACTGATTGATTCCTCTAGCTGCGAGTAGATAAGAAAGCAAGCATCTCCCCCTGGAGACGCGTTTCAAATGGTTTTCTCCTTTCAAAAGGACAGTGTTACATCGGTAAATTGTACCATGATGAAAATTATCAGTAAACAACACAGATGATCAGGAGGGGTAACATGTTGATTGAATGGATAGAACCCGCTAAAGAAAAAAGGGTTTGGGAAGTTGTTAGAATTTGTGAGGACGAGAACAAGGAATTTTATGATCAGTTTTATGAGGCCCTTAATAAACTAAGAAAGCATGTTCCTTATCATGTAATGGAGGATTTGAATAAACTAGAGGATGTGTTTCTTCAAAAAAACTCTTCATTATATACTGCTTACAATTATGGGTTCAAAGATGCCCTGAAATTAAGCAAAGAGATAAGGGATTTAACATAAAAAAACACACTTTAAGGATAGGAGTCTCCACTCCTATCCAAATACATTGCACATTTGTGCGGCCGTCTTCCAAGAGGAAGGCGGTTTTTTTTATTTGTATGCCCTTACAAATCGATGCGGAATATCCGATAAATCTATCAAACCTGAACTTTTCACCAAAATATGCTACAATGATAGGAAACTAGTGTAGAAGATTTGGGGAAATTGCCAAATACATAGAATAGTCAGACAATTTGCAGCGTAAGATATATGGTTTTACGGCAGCTTTGTGAATCCTTGTTCGTTAAAAACAAACAGAGATGCAAACAAGGAAGTCCACACGGATGGCGAGGGAGGAACACAAAACTTATGACCGATTCCCAGTTAATTTATGAAATCAAGCAAGGAAACGTGGAGTTGTACTCCGAACTGATGCGGAGGTACCAACGAAAAATATTAGCTTTTGTCTACCATATGTTAAAAAGTTCCAATATGGAGTTGCTTGCGGAGGATCTATGCTCGGAAACCTTTTACAAAGCCTTTCGCAGCCTGCATTCGTTTCGGGAGGTCGATGCTTCGTTTTCGACATGGCTATATACCATTGCCCGCAATACGGTATTGAGCGAACTTCGTAAACAGCGCAGCGGTACCCTTCCGCTGGAGGAAAGCGGCATCGTTCCTGTCGCGCCCCCGGAAATAGTTCCGGAGCAGGCGATCCTGAGAAGCGAACGGGTGAGCTTGGTCAGGGATGCGATCAACAATTTACCGGAAAAACAACGCTCGGCCCTTATTTTACGCGAATATGATCAGCTCGATTATCAGGAAATCGCGGATATCTTGGGACAAACCGTGAGTTCTGTGAAGTCTCTTTTGTTTCGTGCGCGCTCCAGTGTAAAAATTCAGCTTGAACCCTACTTTTCAGAGCCGGTCTACTCGAATATTGAAGGGATGAGCACCAGATGAACTGCGAGGAAGCCCAAGAGCTGATGGAACGTGTATGGAATCTCCCGGACAATGATCCGAAGCACGTAAGCTTGAAACAACATATCGAGACATGCCCTTCTTGCGCAATGGAGTATGAAATGTGGGAAGACAGCATGAATATGGTTCATGAGCTGCGGGTCGATCCTCCGGATGTCCGCGCCGAAGCGATTAACCGGAATGTGATGGACCGCATTTACCGCGACTTTCCCTGGCTCGTTGAAGAAAACGAGAAGGGCCGGGCGGTTGGCCGAATGTTTCGCAAACGGTTGATTTTGTGGATATCCGGATTTGCCGCCTTATTTGGCAGCAGCTTCTTATATTTCGCAGTGAGAGGCAATACTAAAGGAACACAGCCTGAAGCTCCCGCTACAGGTATATTGCCTACCGGTGTGGCTGGAAACGGACAGGCGGCAACCGACGGGCTGCATTACAACATTCCCCAGCCCGGCAGCGGCATTATCGATCCGTTGGTCGTTGGGATGGATCCGAGCCAGCCCCAATATTGGATGGTTCTCTCCGTTCTCGGAGTGGGACTGGCACTCTTATTCCTGATGAGACTGAATAAAGCTTCCAGGCGGTTTAAATGAATTTTCAGGAGAGCTGAGCCATTCTTAATCAATCGCAGGAAAATTACATTTAGATGCGTTCTGTCTGCGTAAAATATACTTCGAAAGACGTTTTTCATATCTTCATTATAAAGGGGGCGGGAATTTTGCTGATCGGTTTCGTGCGTCATGGGTTGACGGATTGGAATGCTGTAGGGAAGATTCAGGGTCAGACCGATATTCCGCTGAATGACGAAGGAAGGCTTCAGGCCAAAATGCTTGGAGAGCGGCTGAAAAATGAACCTTACCGCTGGGACTATATAATCACCAGCGGATTGTCCAGAGCCGAGGAGACGGGCTCGATCCTGGCTTCCATCCTAAACATCCCCATGTTGGAGCCCGATATCCGCCTGCGTGAACGTGCTTACGGCTTAGTGGAAGGATTGACTGCGGATGAGCGGGAAACCCGGTATGGGAAGGATTGGAAGCAGCTGGACCTGGGTCAGGAAAAGGACCTGGATCTGCAGGTAAGAGGAATGGCTTTTATGGAAGAAATGTGGTTCAAATATCCGGACAAGAATATGCTTGTCGTGAGCCATGGAGGGTTCTTGGCCCAGCTTTACGGTTCTTTATATAAAGATCAAGTGGTTGAACGAATCGGGAACTTGTCTCTGACGATATTGGAGAAAAAGGATATCGATTGGATTCCGCTGTTGTTTAACTGTACGAGACATCTAATGGAAGAAAAACAGCATTGACAGAAGAATCCGTTTTTGTTTTGAAAGGATATACAAGGTTTAAGGAAAGGCCCCGGAGGGCCTTTTTCTATTTCTATGCGAGAAACATATCATTTCAGCTTAATCGGCTTACTGCCGGCTCAACCGTTTGCTATCTTAACTATTAAATTTGAGGGAATTCGTCTCTACGATTAAGTTTGCGAAAAAAAGTTTGGCCGGTTATGTTTAGCGGGGCCCATTTCCGTTAAAAATGTGGACAACATCACGATTGACGCATGTATTAAACCGATGGAACGTTCCCATAATGGAAGTAAAACGGTAAGGACGATGCAAGTATGAATCTAGCGGATATGCTAACATATGCGGACATTGGGCAGCTGAGCAACATCGCCAGCCACTATCAATGCGACTGCAAGCGAAACTCAAAGCACGAATTGATCCAAAGCATCCTTGTCAAAATGGGCCGAAGGGATTTTTTCGAGGAGCAAGTAGGGCAGCTGACTGCGGGGGATCTCCGGTTTTTGAACAGTCTTGCATTCGATACCCGCAGGGGATACAGCCTGGAGGATTTGACGGCAGTCATCCGGCATTCTTTCGGGGATGAGGGGACAGAGAAGGCGGATTTAACCGAACTTCGGGAAAATCCAAGGGAAGCCGTGGCAAGGTATCGCAGGAGCGGGTGGTTGTTCAACGGCTTTACCCAGTCTACAAAATATACCTTTCACGTTCCCGCGGATCTGAAGGATCGGTTCCGTAACGTGCTGAGGACCAAGCTTTCGGCAAACGTACAGCGTGCAGTCGAGCCGGAGGTTTACAGGGACGAGCAAGGGCTCGCCGCAGAGGATATGCTTGTTTTGCTGAAATTCGTACAAGGTCATGATATCGAGCTGAATCCGGAAGGGTTTATGTACCGCCGTTACCAACAGCAGCTGATCGGTTCGCTTTATGTCTCTGAACCCTTGATTAGCAAAGGAACCTGGAGATTTGGCTATGGCCGTTCCTGTGCGGAATATCCTGACCGATTCGCTCTCCTGTACGATTATGCATATGCCCGCCAATGGCTCAAGGAAAGCGGCAACCGGCTCGTTCTGACTGAACGCGGAGAGGAATTTCTTGCAGAAGGAAATCAAGTTAGCGTGATACAGATATTCCGCTTTTGGTTAAGACTTTATAAAGGAGCCGTTCCTAACTTGTCCTCCCTCGTTTACTGGATCGGTCAGTGTGCGAAGGACTGGGTGACGATGGCTTCCCTTCAGGAATCGCTGGGCTGGTTGATTCGTCCGTTTTATTACGACACTCCTCAAATGATTTTGGAGCAGCGGGTCATCCGGATGCTGATGCACTTCGGAATGCTGCGAATCGGGGAAAGCGGGGAGTCCGGTACCGTGGTCCGCATGACGGCGCTCGGACAGAAAACCGCCGAAACGTGTCTACATATCAGCGATTCCGACCCTTCGACGGATTGACAGAACAAGGCATAAGTTGCTACAATCACTCCCACAAATTGAAGGGGTGATCCGCAGATGAATTTTGAGTACAAGGGTATTTGGCCGTCCGTTCATCCGTCCGTATTTGTTGCCGACGGAGCCAAGATCATTGGGGATGTGACCGTCGGAATGAATTCGACCGTTTGGTTTAACACGGTGCTGAGAGGTGATCTGGCCCCGATCGTCATTGGGGAGAGATGCAGCATACAGGACGGAGTCGTCGGCCACGTCAACACGGACCAACCTTTAATCGTGGAGGATGAAGTGTCTGTCGGCCATTCGGCCATCATTCACGGCTGCACGATCGGCAAGGGCTCTCTGATCGGCATGGGCGCCATCGTCCTGAACGGTGCGAGTATTGGTGAATACGCTTTAATCGGCGCGGGATCGATTGTAACGGAGAACAAGGTGGTTCCGCCCTACACGCTTTCTCTCGGCACACCCGCCAAAGTCATTCGCGAATTGACGGAAGAGGACCTGCTTCGGATGAAGCGAACGATGGAGAGTTACGTGGAGAAAGGAAAAGAATACAGGCAATTTTAAAATTTTCGTTTGGAGGTGCATCCTAATGGATAAGATGAAGGTTACTTACGAAGTGATGTTGAGTCTGGCAGCAGAAATGGTATGGGACGAGGCTTTGCGAAAGCATCGGAGCGAGGAGCTTTACAAGGAGATCGACGAGGCCCTGGCATCGGGCGACGAGGTGGCTTTCCGAAACCTGACGGATGAACTGAGAACATTAAATTGAAGAAATGCTCCGGCATTTCTTCTTTTTTTGCCTAATTCGGGTGACTGATCGTATAATGTAGAAATTGTGAGATTGTTAACATAGAAAGGATGTAAAGCATGAAATTCAGTGAAGTGGATGAAAAGACTTGGCCTGAACTTCAGCCGTACTTCGATACGTGCCTGATCCCGTATACGGGAATGACCGGAGCCGAAACGCCTTGGGAAGCGACGATGGCGCTTGAACGGCTTCGCGATTTTTTGGATTATGTAGAAATACCTTTCAAAGGCCGGGTGGTCACGTATCCGGCTATGCAGTATGGAGGACAAGCTTCCGTCCGGCTTTTAAACGAAATTTGTCACAAAGTCAAATCTACGGGGTTTGCTTATGCCATCGTCATGACGGCCGATTGCAAGCTTACGGGAGAGGATGTTCCTGAAAGCGCATTAGTCCTTTCCCTGCCTGAGATTGCGGCTTCCGGGACCGAGTCCGTGAAAGAGGCTGTGGCAGGATTGATCGGGAATTTATGGAATAAAAAACCAGGGTCCTAATTGTGACGAAAAACCGACAATTTCATGTTGGTTTGCTGGAAGCGCAGCCAAATATGGGTTCGATATTCTTGACGGTCCGGGGTGCCTAATATATTATAATTATGTCCTAGTAAGTCGTGTGATTTTAATCATTGAAAACACTTAGAACGGTTGACAAAGGGGGTTGAACACAGAATGAGCCACAACCACAATGACGAGCATGAAGAGTCGCACAAACCACCCCGGCGCAAAGAGATGTCCCGCAGACAGTTTCTAACTTACACGTTGGGCGGTGCCACAGCTTATATGGCGGGTGGTGTAGTCATACCGATGCTCCGGTTTGCCGTTGATCCAATCCTTCAAAAGAAAGATGAAGGTGCTTTTGTAAAGGTAGCCGAAGTAAGTAAGATTACAAATGAACCGCAAGAGTTCCATTTTGAGCTGAAACAGCAGGACGGCTGGTATAACAGCACAGCTTCTCTTACGGCCTGGATCCGTAAAACGGATGAAGGGAAAATTCTTGCGCTTTCTCCGATCTGCAAGCACTTGGGCTGCCTGGTCGGCTGGAATAACAACAAGAACTATCCGGACGAGTACCATTGTCCATGTCACGGAGCGCGTTATACGCCGGACGGCAAAAACCTTGCCGTAGCGCCTAAACCTCTCGACATGTACACCATTAAAGAGGAGAACGGCTGGATTTACCTCGGCGAAATCGTGCCGAATAACGTAGCGAAATAGGAGGCGTAGATTCGGATGTTGAAGAATGTCTACAACTGGATTGACGAGCGTCTCGATATCACGCCGATCTGGAGAGACGTTGCGGACCACGAGGTTCCGGAGCACGTTAACCCCGCGCACCATTTCTCCGCGTTTGTGTATTGTTTCGGCGGCTTGACGTTTTTTATAACTGTAATCCAGATCTTGTCGGGCATGTTCCTGACTATGTATTATGTACCGGATATTATAAACGCTTACGCCAGTGTGGAATATTTGCAGACCAAAGTGGCTTTTGGCCAAATCGTCCGCGGTATGCACCACTGGGGAGCAAGCTTGGTCATCGTTATGATGTTCCTACATACGATGCGTGTGTTCTTCACGGGGTCATACAAGGCTCCTCGCGAAATGAACTGGGTCGTGGGAATGCTTATTTTCTTTGTCATGCTGGGTCTTGGCCTGACGGGCTACCTGCTTCCATGGGATAACAAGGCATACTTCGCGACAAAGGTTACACTGGAGATTGCAAACTCCGTGCCTTGGCTCGGACCGATCATCAAGGAACTGCTTCAGGGCGGTACCATCGTAGGTGCCGAAACGTTAACCCGTTTCTTTGCCATTCACGTGTTCTTCCTTCCGGCAGTGCTGCTCACCCTCCTGGTAGGGCACTTTATCATGATCCGTAAACAGGGTATTTCCGGACCACTATAAGAAGAAGGGAGGCATATTCATGGCACACGGTCACAAATCTGATGAAAAAGTAGTTTACGTCGGGGATTCCCGCATCAAAAAAGGCGAAGGTTTCGTCACTCCTCCCGACGTTACAGCCTATCCGGGCAAGTCGGAGGCGTTTATCCCGTACTTCCTTTTGAAGGAATGGATGGTAGGGGTCGTCGTACTGGTAGGATTCCTTGTATTGACCATCTCGGAACCCGCGCCGCTTGGCTATCCTGCCGATCCGGGCGCATCCGTAATTCCGATGCCGGACTGGTACTTCCTGTTTCTGTACGAGTACTTGAAGCTTCCATATGCTTCCGGAGATTATGTCGTACTCGGCACGATCGGTGTTACCGGTATCGCATTCGGTGCGCTGCTCTTGGCTCCATTCCTGGATACGGGGAAAGAAAGACGATTCTATAAGCGTCCGATCGCATCTTCGCTTATGTTCCTTTCTCTTCTCGCGATTATTTACCTGACCAATTCGGCTTGGACGCATTACCAGCATGAATTGAAAGCCTCGGGACAGAAGCCGGAGCATATCCAGCGCGAAGAGGAAGCTGCAGAGAAGCATGCGCAAGGGCTGCCGACTTCCAATGCCAAGCAGCCTGAGTCCGAAGAGGTCGCGATTGTGGACAAAGACAATCCAGCCATGGAAACCTACAAAAAGGCAACTTGCATTTCCTGCCATGCGGCAGATATGAAAGGGCAGGGTGCGCCTTCGTTGCGTGGCGTAGGCGACAAACTGGATAAAGCTGCCATTGCGGATATTATCGCTAACGGCAGAGGCGGCATGCCGCCGATGAAAGATCCGGCAATTGCCGCGGGCGTCACGGAGAAAGAACTCGATCAATTGGCGGAATGGCTTGCCAGCCAGAAAACTGCAGAGTAAAATAATGAAGAACCTGATCGTTTTCTACGGTCAGGTTTTTTTCAGGATTATTGAAAGAAGTAATGTCTGTATCTTGGATGAATGCGCAGATGGACAGGAGGATACGGGTTGTCAGTTACATATTTATGGAGCCGTGAGTTTTTAAGCAAGCGTTTTGTCCTGTGGTTTTTGCTGATCAGCAATGCTTTGGGAACCGTTTACGGTTATATCTGGTACGGCGATCAACTGCAGTTTACCGCGGAACGAAATCCCTGGTGGCAGCTGCCTTTTGTGCCGGACAGTCCTACGGCAAGCTTGTTTTTTACGATAGCGCTGTTTATGCTGCTGTTCCCCCCGAAACGGTTGGGCGGGATGTTCTTTCAGCAGTTTATCGAAGCCATGGCGGTCGTAACGTCGGTGAAATACGGGATATGGGCGTGCGCCATGATTTTCGCGGGGGCGTGGCAAGGCAGCGAAATGATCTGGCAGGATTGGATGCTCGTTGCGTCCCATACGGCCATGGCGGTGGAAGCTTTGATCTATGTGAAGCTTTTTCACATTCGCTGGACGGCGCTAACCTCGGCGGCCGCATGGACCTTGCTGAACGATACGGTTGACTATACCTTCGGCGTATTTCCATGGCTGCCGTCACAGCTTGATGACGATCTTCCTGCGGTAGAGGCCTTTACTTACGGGCTGACGCTGTTCAGCTGGCTGGCGGCCTGGATAGCCGTAAAACGAAGCTCTCCGCCTAAAAGCGGCATTTAGTCAAGCGGTTCTAGGCACGTCCCTTCCGCCATACAATAGGGTAGGAGGGATGTCCCATGTTACGGAGACTATTTAAACTATTGGCCGGCTTTTCCGCTTTCTTGCTGATATTCGGAATTTGCGATACAAAGACGGCCTGGGGATATTCGGATCAAGGCAAGAAGGGGGCTTCCCCTGCGGCTGAAATTCAGGCAAAAGCTTTGAACCGCGAAGCGGAGTCCTTATACCGGTTCGTGGAGGAAGGAAACACGCAGGCGGCCAACGAATCGCTCAGAAGGATAGAGCGTTTATTTGAAACATCTTCGTTTCAAGGCTTAACGGGCGTGGAAGGAGTTCATGCTCTGGCCGAAAGTATCATCGAAATGAAAGAAGCAGCGGCAAGAATGCAATTGGATCCGAAACCGTGGATGATCGCCGCTGGCAAGCTTCGACTTGCTGCGGACAGCTTGGCGCACCCCAAAGACGGCATATGGCTGCAGTATTACAAAGTAGTCCGGGAGGATATCCAGTTGTTGGACCAGAGTGCGGCCAAACAGGATCGGGCGGGGATGGAAAAGGCGTTTTCCGGCCTCCAGGAGCACTATGAGCTGATTCGACCATCGCTGATCATTGTACGCAAGCCCGAAGAGGTGACGATGATCGAATCTTGGCTGTCATACGCCGGCGGGGCAGTATCCAGGAACGAGCCCGCCGAGATACGGAGGATAACGCCGCAGGGTGAGACAATCGTCAATCTGCTGTTCGGAAAAAAGAAAGATGAACCCGCGTTGGCTCCCCTGGGCGAGGTTCGCGGACCGTGGATGTGGCAGCTTCTGTTCGCTGCATTTATCCTCTCGGCGCTAACCTTTGTCGGCTATCGTAAATACCAGGGTCATAAAAACCGGTTCGATCCGCTTTTTCCGAAGCGTTTATAAGGGGATGAGAGGGGAAAAAGAAGACTAGTCCGTCATTTGACGGACTAGTCTTCTTTAAATCCTTCGCCGTGGACATCGGTAACGTCGTTGATGATAATAAAAGCTCTTGGATCTACCGACTTGGCAATCTCGTTCAACCGGCGGATCTCTTGCCTCGAAACGACGCAGTAGGCCATATGCTTGGCCTGCTTGGAATAAACGCCGATTGCGGGGATCAGGGTGACCCCACGATCCATCTCGACGTTGATCCGGTCCGCGATTTCGGGCGCAAAGTCGCTGATGATCGTAAAAGCTTTAGCCGCATAGGCGCCTTCCTGAATGAAATCGATCACTTTGGACGCAATAAATACGGTTACGAGCGTATAAAGGATTTTTTCAAGCGGGATGTACAGCAAGGATAAACCGATGATGATAATGTCCAATGCCAAAATGACCTGGCCCATGCTGTATCCGAATTTGCGGTTGAATATCCGGGCGATGATGTCGGAACCGCCGGTGGTTCCCCCAAAGCGGAACACTACGCCGAGTCCTGCCCCAAGCGTGACGCCCGCATAAAGCGAGGCCAGAATATAATCATGTTCCGTTTTAAATGGCAGGATCCATCCCAGAGCGATCATTTTTTCGAATAACCATAAAAATAAGGTCAAAGAGCCGATCCCGATTCCCGTATAAATCGATTGCCTTCCGCCCAATACCTTCAATCCGAGCAAGAACAGCGGAATATTCAACAGTAAGGTAGATAGGGAGGGCGGAATGGAGAAAGCGTAATTCAGCAGCACGGTAACGCCGGTTACCCCGCCTTCCATCAGCTCGTTCGGAATAATGAAATAGAGGAGGCCGAACGCATAGATGGCCGTGCCAATCATAATGGGTATTACGATTTTCAGCTGATTCACGAGTTTGGATGTTTTCAATCAAATCCCCCGCATTATTCAAAATAAAGATATAGTTATGTATGCTTGTTCCAATTCCCTTACTAGTATATACCTTTTTTTCAAATATAAAAAAGCACCATTTTTAACTTGGCTTGCATTTATTCCGAAAACGCCGGCGTCCTGCGGGAAAGGACGATGGCGCGTTTCCTTTTGGCTAATAAAAAATATTTGTTTTCAAATCGGCTTTACGATAACATAGGTTTAAAACGTTTCGGGTTATTCGAAAGTCGTTTCAACTTGCACGAAAGGGGTGACGGTCTTGGGAAAATCCATGGCAGATATGCAGAAGGAAGTCGACCGATATATATCGCAGTTTAAAGAAGGCTATTTCAGCCCTTTGTCCATGATGGCACGGATGTCGGAGGAAGTTGGCGAGTTGGCCCGGGAAGTAAACCACAGGTTCGGCGAAAAACCGAAAAAACCGGATGAGGCGGACAATTCCATTGAATTGGAACTTGGCGATATTCTGTTCATAACGATTTGTTTTGCCAATTCCCTGGGGATCGATCTGGCGGAAGCCCATGACAAGGTGATGCATAAATTCAATACTCGTGATGCCGACCGCTGGACGAAATTGAATGCCGATTAGAGGTGCGTTGGTTTTGCCTGCGCACCGCTTTTGCCGTCCCTAGCTTCATCCCATCTTCTCGGTGCTGAAAATCGGACTTATTAAACACGCACTTTAAGGCCATGAATACATATGCTGTACCAAAACCCGTCTGCGGGGGAGGGACAGCCAGTGAAACGGGATCACAATATTCAAAACGCATACCGTTGTATTTTGCAAAATGATTTTGAGGAAGCGCTCCGTTGGTTTGAGGCCGCCATAAAAGCCAACCCGGGCGATGCCGAGGTTCATTACCGCTGCTCCATCACCTATGGCCGCAGCGGTAAATTGGATCAGGCCATTCTCCATGCCAAGGAAGCCATCGCGCTCCAGCCCGATAAGCCGGAGTATCAACTTCATCTTCAGCATTTGAAATCGCTGGAGCTCGTCCAACAAGCGAAAAAGCTGGTGGAGAGCAAAAATCCCGCTTTACGGGCGGAATTGTACCAGGCGGCAGGACTGTTGAAATCGGCCATTGCCATGGATCCGCTGTATTCGGAAGCCTATGTTTGGCTTGCGCTGGTATACAGTGAATTGAATGAACATCCGCTCGCCATATCAACCCTGAAGGAAGTCATAGGGCTGTATCCTCAGGAGAGCGGTCTGCAGCATTTAATGGAAGAACTCAAGAGACGTTTGAAATCATATATTCTGGATTCATAAAAACAGATTAAACGATAAACACGGAGGGATTCCTATGGCAAAACCTATACGGATTGCGGTCGTTGGAGCAGGCGGCCGAATGGGTAAAGAAGTTGTAAAGCTGGTGCTCCAAGATGCGGATCTGGAGCTGGTCTCTGCGGTTGGCCTGAGCGACAGCGGAACGGATGCCGGAACGCTGGTTGCTCTGCCGCCCTGCGGCATTCCGGTTACATCCGATCTGGAAATGGCGCTCGTGGAAAGCAAACCGGACGTAATGGTTGATTTTACGAATCCCCAGTCGGCTTATGGCAATACGACTCTGGCGGTAAAATACGGGGTTCGTCCGGTTATCGGCACGACGGGCTTCACCCCGGAACAAATCGAAGATTTGGACAAGCAGTGCAAAAGCCGTGGCATCGGCGGCCTGATTGCTCCCAACTTTTCCATCGGCGCGATATTGATGATGAAATTTGCGGCTCAGGCCGCGAAATACCTGCCTCACGTCGAAATCATCGAGACTCACGGGGACCAGAAGCTGGATGCCCCTTCCGGGACGTCCATCAAGACGGCGGAAATGATTGCGGCGAACAGGGAAGAGCTGCGGCAGGGAAATCCGAAGGAAGAAGAGATCATTGAGGGAGCGCGGGGCGCGTATTACAACGGTTTCCGGATTCACAGCGTGCGTCTTCCGGGAGTTTTTGCCCAGCAGGAAGTGATTTTCGGAGGTTACGGTCAAAGCCTGAAAATCAGGCATGATTCCTATGAGCGTGCGGGTTACATGCCGGGCGTCAAGATGGCCATTGAAAAAGTAATGGGTTACACGGGCATGATTTACGGCTTCGATCATTTCATCGAATAGAGAAAGAGGGAAAGACCATGATGAATATTGCATTTATAGCACATGACCGCAAAAAAGAGGAAATGGTCAACTTTGTAATCGCCTATGAAAAAGTTTTTGAAGGACATCAGCTTTACTCTACGGGAACAACGGGCATGCGGATTATGGAGCAGACGGATTTGAAAATCCACCGTTTTATGTCCGGCCCGCTTGGCGGTGATCAGCAAATCGGCGCGCTGGTGGCGAAAAACGAGATGGATCTGATCATTTTCCTGCGGGACCCGCTCATGGCGCAGCCCCATGAACCGGATATCAACGCGCTGCTGCGTCTCTGCGACGTTCAGGGGATTCCCCTTGCGACGAATGTGGCTACAGCCGAGATTCTGGTTAAGGCGCTGGACCGGGGGGACCTTGCATGGAGAGAACTGGTGGACAAGTATAAGCCGGGGATTGATCAGTGAGCATGGGCAATAAACTGGATATCCTCATTTTCGGAGCCCATGCGGATGATGCGGAAATCGGCATGGCCGGTACGATCCTGAAACATACGGCCGCAGGACTTTCCGTGGGGATCTGCGATTTGACGGAAGCGGAAATGTCCTCCAACGGGACCGTTGAGCTAAGAAAGCGGGAGGCAGAGGAGGCCGCACGGGTTATGGGATTGGCCGTCAGGAGCAATCTGGGCCTGCCAGACCGAGGATTATTCGCAACACCCGGGAATATTGAAACCGTAACGGCAGAAATCCGAAAATATTCGCCATCCGTCGTGTTCGCTCCATATTGGGAGGACCGCCATCCGGACCACGTAGCCTGCAGCAGGCTGGTGGAGGAGGCGGTATTTAATGCCAAACTGCGTCGTTACATGCCCGCTTTGCCCCCGGTTAGGGTGGACGAGCTGTATTTTTATTTTATTAATGATCTGGCCAAAGCGGATGTCATCGTTGACGTGTCTCCTTACTATGATAAAAAGGTGGAGGCGCTCTCCTGCTACAGGTCGCAATTTGAAAAAACGGATAAAGATTCCGTCGTGACGCCTCTTACGGAAGGTTATATCGAACGCGTACGCGCCAGGGACGCCCTGTTGGGACAGCGCCAATTCATCCCTTACGCCGAAGGTTTTGCATCCAAAACCCCGTATGTCGTTCATCTATTCGGAACGAATGAGGCATAATATGTCATCAGACTTGGAATATCCTCACACAGAGAAACGAAGGAGGCCTCCTATGAATGAACAGCCGTTAAAAATCGGCATAACCTGCTATCCTTCTCTCGGAGGTTCGGGCGTGGTCGCCACGGAGCTCGGAAAGCTGCTTGCGGAACAGGGCCATCAGGTTCACTTTATTGCGCACAGCATTCCGTTCCGGCTGGGTACTTTCCATAAAAACATCTACTACCATGAAGTGGAAGTCAATGATTATTACGTATTCCGTTATCCGCCGTACGACTTGTCGCTTGCCACAAAGATGGCCCAGGTCGCCAACATGCAGCAGCTTGACGTTCTGCACGTGCATTATGCGGTTCCCCATGCGGTGTGCGCTTTTTTGGCCAAGCAGATGGTCGGGGATCAGCTCAAAGTGGTTACGACGCTTCATGGAACCGACATCACGGTACTCGCCCAGGACGAGTCCCTGAAGGACTTGATCCGCCTCGCCATCAATGAAAGCGATGCGGTCACGGCCGTATCGGAGGATCTGATCCGGGAAACCCGGGAGGTTCTGGATATTAGCCGCGATATTGACCTAACCTATAATTTCGTGGACCACCGGGTATATTACCCGCGCGATTCCGCTGCTTTACGGCGGGACTTCGCTGAACCGGGGGAACGGGTCCTTATGCATATTTCCAATTTCCGCCCGGTGAAACGGGTCGGGGACGTGGTTGATATTTTTGCTCGGGTGAACGCGGAGGTGCCTTCGAAACTCCTTCTGGTGGGCGAAGGCCCGGATCTTCCCAAAATCCAATGCCGGATCCGGGAACTTGGATTGAGTGACCGGGTTCATTTTCTCGGAAAACAGGATGAAATCGCCCATGTCATCTCCATGGCGGACGTGCTTTTGCTTCCTTCCGAAAAGGAAAGCTTCGGTCTGGTCGCTCTGGAAGCCATGGCTTGCGGCGTTCCAACCGTAGGATCCATAGCCGGCGGAATTCCCGAGCTGATTACCCATGGAGAAACCGGATTCTTGGCACCGATCGGAAACAGTGCGAAAATGGCGGAGTACGTTATTGATATTTTGAAAGATGAGAAACTTAGCGGCAGACTCAGGGAAGCCTGTCTGCACAGGTCCAGAACCTTGTTTTGCAACGAAAGAATACGCAGCAAGTACGAACAAATTTATTACCGAGTATTGGGGCGGGAAGCGAAGGAGCCGAATCCGTTGCACAAATAGGATTCCGGCACGGCTTCTCGCCGTTTTTTCGGACAGGAGGAACGAAAGACCAAAATGGCGGAACATCGACAGGATATCAAATGGAAATACGCTGACCCTGCCATGGCGGCAGGAAGCGCGGAAGTCATCCGAATTCTGCTGGAAAACGGGTACGAGGCCTACTGGGTGGGCGGCTGCGTCCGTGATGAGTACATGGGCAGAAACGTCAGTGACATGGACATTACCACCTCCGCTCTTCCTGAAGCGACCTCCTCTATTTTCGAACGGGTGATCCCGACCGGAATAAAGCATGGAACCGTGACGGTCATGATGAACGGCCAGCCTTTCGAGGTGACCACCTATCGGGTGGAAGAAGGATACGAGGATCACCGCCGGCCGAGCCGGGTTACCTTTGTACGGGAGATTGAAGAGGATTTGCGGCGGCGCGATTTTACGATGAATGCCATGGCGCTCGGAATCGACGGAACATGGGTTGATCCGTTCGACGGGAGAAAAGATATCGATCTCCGGCTGATTCGTTGCGTGGGGGAAGCGAGACTCCGTTTTCGGGAAGACGCCCTCCGGATGGTCCGGTGTATCCGGTTTGCATCCGTGTTTGGTTTTTCGATCGCAAAAGCTACCTGGACGGGTATGCTGGAGGAACGGGATACGTTGTCATGGGTCGCCATGGAGCGTATCCGGAGCGAACTGGACAAGATGATGTCCGGCCCGGATCCGCTCCGGGGGCTGGAGCTTCTGAAAGGGAGCGGCCTGCACTCCCGGATGAAGATACCTTTTCCGTACAAGGGGCATGAACAGGCAATCATGCAAGCCATTCCCGAGGTGCCGTCCGAACGATTAGACATCCGGTGGGCCCTCCTGCTGTTCGGGTGCGGGATCAAGGCCGCGGAAGCCGATATGCTCCTGAGGGAGTGGACGTTTTCAAATCGCCGCAGAGAGCTGATTTTGGGACTTCTCGCATTTCAGGAAACCTGGTTTGGCGAAGAACGGGGACGCGATCCGGAAGCCGACCGGCTGGCATGGGTAAGGCTGGTTATTGAGCGAGGAGCCGACGCTGCCGAGAATTGGCTGCTGATGCAGGAGGCGATTTCGCCGGTAGACAGTCCAGCGCAGACGTTTCAGGTCGATGAGGCCCGGAAATGGCTTCGGGAGATGGAGGTCAGGGAATTGAAGGATCTCGGCGTGTCCGGCAATGAGCTGCTGAAAGTCATGGACCGGCGCGGAGGACCCTGGGTTGGCGAAGTCCTGAATCATCTTCTCTTACAGTGCGCTGCCGGTTTTTTGGTTAACGACAAACAGGTTTTGATCGAAGAAGCAAAGCGGGTGATGAATAATGAAGTCAGGTAAGAATTATGCGTTGCTGGATATGTTCCTGGAGCAGCCGGGAAAATTTTTGTCCGGCGAAGAAATCAGCAAGAGATTATCCATCAGCCGGACCGCCGTATGGAAGCAGATCAACAAGCTGCGCGGGGCCGGTTATGAATTTGAAGCCCTTCCGAGGCTCGGCTACCGCATGACGGAGCAGCCTGCCCCCATCGATCCCGCTAAGCTGGCTGAAGGTATCCAAGGAGGGTATTTCGGCCGGCAGATTAAGGTCTTGCATTCGACGGTCTCCACCCAGGAGGATGCACGGCTTTTGGCTGAACAGGGTGCGCCTGAGGGGACCGTGGTATTGGCCGAAGAGCAGACCGGGGGCCGGGGACGAATGGGAAAAGCTTTTTTTTCTCCCTACGGCAAAGGCATATGGATGAGCCTGATCCTAAGGCCCAAACAGCCTGTGCATTTAGCTCAGCAGCTTACGCTTCTTGCCGGCGTGGCCATTCGGAGGGCGATTCTGAAAACGACCGGCATTGAAGCCGGCATTAAATGGCCGAATGACCTTTTGGTGGACGGGAAGAAAGTGTGCGGCATCCTGCTGGAATCCGCCACGGAAGACGACATGGTCCGGTACTGCATCGCGGGAATCGGAATCAGCGTCAATCTGAAGGATGAGGATTATCCGGACGAGCTCAGACCCATTGCCACTTCGCTGAAGACAGCCCTTGGCTCTTCCGTGAACAGGAATGATTTGATTATTTCCATACTGCATGAAATGGAGTCCTTGTACGGACTATATAACGAAGAAGGCTTCCAGCTGATCGCTTCGCTGTGGGAAACCTCATCGATAACGATGAACCGGGCGGTAAGCGTCCATTCTGCCGGAGGCGTGCTGAGCGGAACCGCTGAGGGGCTTCATCCATCGGGCGCGCTGCTCGTCAGAACCGACGCGGGAGAGCTTGTTCCCGTCTTCTCGGGCGATATCCGCCTGAAACCGGCCAATGAAAAATAGTGAAAAAAACATCCGGATTTGTTATACTGTTTCTGAAGAGGCGGTATCCCTTAAGCGGAACTGCACTCTTGCGAACAGGATCAATGCTTTAAGGGACACCTTCATAACTGCTATTGCCGGTTACGTTGGATTCTGCTCTGAGCCGAAAGGACCGAGACAGAAGGGACGATCGCAAGTGACTCTTTTTTGCCTTTCGGACCTTTTTAGCGCCTAAATGCTAAAAGGTTTTTTTGTTGTGTTTACACTAACTTGAAAGGGGCTTGTGTCACATGGCAGGCAAACAGCCGCTAAACATTGTGAAAATGAAACGAATGAAAAAGGACGGGGAACCGATCAGCATGGTTACCGCCTATGATTATCCCTCCGCCCGGCTTGCCGAGGAAGCGGGAGTGGATATGATTCTCGTTGGGGACTCCCTGGGAAACGTCGTTTTGGGATACGATTCGACCATTCCCGTTACGATTGAAGATATGGTTTATCACACAAGAGCCGTTGCCCGCGGAGCGGAGCAGACGTTCATCGTGGCGGATCTGCCGTTTATGACTTATCATGGCAGTCTGGATGAAACCTTCAGAAGCGTGCGCCGTTTGATGCAGGAGGGCCATGCCCATGCCGTGAAAATGGAGGGTGGTGCCGAAATCGCGGATACGGTTAAAGGGATTGTACAGGCCGGGGTGCCCGTTCTGGGACATATCGGCTTGACGCCTCAATCCGTGAATCAGATCGGGGGCTATCGGGTGCAGGGCAAGGATGCCCAAGACGCCAAGCGACTCATGGATGACGCCAAAGCCCTTGAAGCGGCCGGTGCGTTCGCGATTGTTCTGGAGCTTGTCACGGAAGAGGCTGCTTCCGAAATCAGCAAAGCCTTGAGTATCCCGACCATCGGGATTGGAGCCGGGCGCCACTGTGACGGCCAGGTACTTGTGTACCACGATGTCCTGAAATATACCTCCTCCTACAGGGAGAAAAAATTCGTCAAAACTTACGCCGATATTGGAACGGTCATTCGCGATGGGATCACGCAATACGTTAAAGAAGTAAAAGAACGCTCTTTCCCGGCCGAACAGCATGTTTTTTCGACATCGGCCTCTAACAAGGAACGCCAGCCGGCTTCCTTGTACGGCGACGGGAAGGATAAGGTGGGGCTGAAATGAAAGTGATTCGTACGATTCGGGAACTGCGCGAAGAGCTTGCAAGCCGCCGCGCCTTAGGCCAGGGTCCGGTGGGATTCGTCCCGACGATGGGTTATTTGCACGAGGGCCACGGCAGTCTCATGAAGCGGGCACGGGAACAATCGGGAACGGTTGTTTTGAGTATTTTCGTTAATCCGATTCAGTTCGGGCCGGGAGAGGATTTCGAGACCTATCCCCGGGATGAGGCAAGGGATTTGGCTTTTGCCGAATCCCAAGGCGTGGATATCGCGTTTTTGCCGGATGTGGCTGAAATGTATCCCCAGCCGACGAAAACCAAAGTTGCGGTGTCCGAGCTGACATCGCTGCTGTGCGGAGCTTCAAGACCGGGTCATTTTGACGGAGTCACCACCGTGGTCAATAAGCTGTTCAACATCGTAAAACCGGACTTTGCTTTCTTCGGAATGAAGGACGCCCAGCAGGTTGCCGTTATAGAACAAATGGTCCGTGACCTGAATATGGATGTCCGGATCGTACCTTGTCCCATCGTACGCGAAGGCGATGGACTGGCTTTGAGCTCGCGCAATGTCTATTTGAAGCCGGAGGAACGCGAGCAGGCTTTGGTGCTTTCCCGCTCCCTGAAAACCGCTTCGGAACTTCTGGGGAACGGAAGCTTGAGAACGGCGGGCGACGCACGCCAGCTTCTCCGCGAGATCATTTCCGAAGCACCCATGGCTGATATCGACTACGCCGACGTGCTTACTTTTCCGGAGCTTACCGTTCTTGCGGATGATGCTGAAATCACCGGCGTCGACAGCATGGTTATCATGGCCCTTGCGGTCCGCTTTGGCAAGACGCGACTGATCGATAATGCCCTATTCCAACCGAAAGAAGGTATTTCTCATGTTTAGAACGATGATGAAATCCAAGATTCACCGTGCTACGGTGACCGAGGCCAACCTTAACTATGTCGGCAGCATCACCATAGACGAGAACCTGATGGATGCGGCGGATTTGCTCGAGAATGAAAGGGTACAAATCGTAAACAATAATAACGGAGCGCGCCTGGAGACCTATGTTATCAAGGGCGAGCGCGGCAGCGGCGTCATTTGCCTGAACGGCGCGGCGGCTCGCCTGGTTCAGCCTGGAGACAATGTCATTATTATTTCCTATGCCATGATGTCCAAAGAGGAATATGAAAATTACAAGCCTACGGTGGTGATCGTTGACGGCGACAACAAGCCGGTCATTACCGAATACCGCGAAATTCATGCAACCATCGTTTAAACCTTTCGCCTCCAAAATGTAACGATGATTTTCGGAATGAAATCGGGGCCTTTAACAAAAAATGAACACAGGTCGACGCACTGATGATCTCATTTTTATGCCAAGGGTGGGATGCAGTCCATGTTTCAGCATGTATTCGCCGAAATGAACAACATGTTAGATGAAATCGTGAAGCATTACCCTTCCGCACACGGACCCAGAAAACAGGCGCTGATTCATAACTGGAATATGCTGAAAAGAATGAGCGAGGGCATCATCGACGAATGGCTCCGCTTCGAAGAGAGAATGGCGGTATTCCGTGAAAGCGTCGCTTCGCCGCCGGTGTTCCCGCCGACCGAATCGCCGGAAATGCAGCTGGATGCGTTTATTCGCGGTCAAGGCTATTACAAATTGCTGATGTTCAGGCCGGCGATCTCCCAGTTCGAAGCCGCGGCAGCCGTTTATCCGGACAGCCTTCTGATCCGGCTTTATATGGCCATGGCGCACCTTCATTTGGGGGAAACCTCAGAGGCCTCGGGTTATTTGCAATCGATCCTGCCGCTGGCCGACGAGAAGAAGCTGAAGGCGATGATTTACAACGCCTTGGGCTGCATACAGGCTTTAAACGGAGTCACGGACAAAGCGTCGGAATATTTTACGCTTGCGATACAGAGCGATCCGACGCTTCCCGATCCGTTGATCAACCTGGAGGTCTGCCACAAGAAACGCGGCGATCTGCAGTATGGAAGTCCTTTGATCTCTCTGCTATGAATATTTTTCTTGAAGCGATGCCCGCTCGATGAGCCGAGTCTGTGGCATCGTCTTTTTTCTGTTCAGAGATAAGGAAATAATCGAGGCTTCATGCTGAGCGGTTTCTGCTTGCCGGAATGTTCAAACGCCGCAACTTCTGTTATGCTGTTATTTAGACTGGAAGAAAGGGATTTATACGAAGATGAAATATGCCGTATTGGATTTTGAAACCACGGGCAACCAGTCAGCCGATGAAATTATACAAGTGGGGCTGGCTATCATCGAAGAGGATCGAACCATTTCCCGGGTGTACGGCTCATATGTCAATCCGGGCATTCCGATTCCGGAGTTTATCACGGGTCTGACCGGTATTTCCGACAGCGATGTGGCGGATGCGCCTTCCCTTGAGGAAATGATGATGGAGCTGGTTCCCATGCTCGACGATGTGGTATTGGTTGGTCATAACGTGGCGTTTGATTTCAACTTTCTGCAAAACGCTCTGGACCGCTGCGGTTATCTCCCGTTCAGCGGGCGGATTCTTGATACGATACATTTTTTGAAAATATGCTTTCCATCCCTCACAACCTACCAGCTGGGGATGGTATCCTCCCATTTCGGCCTGGAGCATGACCGTCCGCATCAGGCGGACAGCGATGCCCTTGCTACAGCCCTTGTGCTGCTGAAATGCCTGGAGGAGCTTGATCAGCTTCCACTGTTGACCATTCAACGTTTAAGCGATCTGTTTGCCGATGAAGACAGCGACCTGGGGTGGTTTTTTGACGGGCTCCGGGCCGAGAAGGAGAACAACCCCGTCGACGACCGCGATGGCCAAATTTTTTACCGGCAATTCGCGCTTGCGGTTGACGATTGGACGAATATGGCCCCGGCCCGTGACGATTCGGAAAAAAATCCGCTGGAGAACGTTTCGTTTGAGGAATATATGTCGCAGGTGCGCGATCAATTAAAACAGGTTCTTCCGCAGTATGAAAGCCGGGAAGCCCAGGATATGATGTTCGACGAGGTGATGAAGGCCCTTGATGAGAACAAGCATCTTCTCATCGAAGCGGGAACGGGGACCGGCAAGTCCCTGGGCTATCTTCTGCCGTCCATCTACCAAAGCGTAAAGGATGAGCAGAAGGTCATGGTCAGCACCCACACGATCAACCTTCAGGAACAGCTTCGCGAACGGGACATCCCGCTTCTGACAAGGGTTGTTCCATTCCCCTTCAAAGCCGCCGTCTTCAAGGGAAGACAGCATTATTTGTGTTTGAGAAAATTTGAACATAAAATAAACAGGAGAGACTTCAGTACACCTAAGGAAGATATCATAACCGCAGCTCAAATGATCGTTTGGCTGACGCTGACGGAAACCGGGGACGACGAGGAGCTGAACCTTGGCGGCCGAAGCGGGGACTTCTGGGAGACGGTATCCAGCGATTCGGACTCCTGCTTGGGGAGAGCTTGTCCCTGGTTTCGGAAATGCTTCTATCATCGGGCGAAACACGAGGCGGGGATTGCCGACGTCGTCATTACCAACCACTCCAAGCTGTTTACGGACGTGAAAGCGAATCATCAGCTTTTGCCTTCTTATGAGCGCCTTATTATCGACGAGGCCCATCAGCTGGAAGAGGTGGCGGGCAAGCATTTGGGGCTAAGCATGAAGTATTTCACCATCGTGCATACATTAATGCGCCTATACAAAGACAGCCGCAGCGGGCAGCTGCCTTCCCTGCGCCTACTGCTTCAGACCTCGGCGCATGAACGCGCCGCGGAGTGGACCTCTGTCATCGACCGGATGGTTCCGGATCTGATGACCGTGAAAGAGAGCTGGGACCGTCTCTGCGATCTTTTGTTCGGCCTTCTTCCGGAACGCGGGGATGCTTCGCCTGCCGATGCGGGTCAGTTCACGCTTCGCCTGTCGCCGACGAAGAAACCCAAAGATTGGGGAACGCTGGAAGAACTCGAAAATCAGATTCATGTGACGCTTGGCGACGTTTCCCGCAAGGGGGATAAGCTGATGGCCGAAATCCGAGAAGAGCTTGATGATTACAGTGCGGACAGCCTGATAACGGATCTTAACGGCTTGTTTAAAGACTTGGCGTCACACCGTGAAAATCTGCGCTTGTTCATGAAGCTGGATCATGAAAAGACGGTGTACTGGATGGAGGCAAACGGAAATTTCCGCAGCAAGTCGCTGCAATTGTTTGCCGTTCCCGTCGATGTCAGCACCCAGCTGAAAGAACTGTTTTTTGACAAAAAGCGCAGTGTCATCCTAACGTCCGCAACCTTGTCGGTCGATAAATCGTTCCAATACATGATCGACAATCTGGGGCTTCAGGAAGCGGCCGAGCAAGGGCAATTGAATACGGTCCAGCTGCCGTCGCCGTTTAATTACCGTGATCAGGCGCTGCTCGTGATACCGCGGGATTTTCCAAGCGTAAAAGGTACCGTGGGGGATCCGCTGTTCGTGAATACGCTGGTCCAATCCCTTGCCGACGCGGCAGCGGCCACGCACGGGCGGATGCTTGTGCTGTTTACTTCATACCGCATGCTGCGCCAGGTATATGAACCGCTGAAGGATGCGCTGCAGACGAGCGACATCGCCGTGCTTGGCCAGGGTATGGACGGATCCAGCCGCACGAAACTGATCCGGCGCTTCCAGGACAGCAGCGCATCGGTACTGCTGGGCACTAGTTCTTTTTGGGAAGGGGTGGACATTCCCGGAGAGGCGCTGACATGCCTGGCCATCGTAAGGCTGCCGTTCCAGCCGCCCAATCATCCGCTTGTGGAAGCGAAGAGCGAGCTGCTTCAGCAGCAAAAGAAAAATCCGTTCATGAAGCTATCGGTGCCTCAGGCCGTTATCCGTTTTAAACAGGGCTTCGGACGGCTTGTGCGGACGGCACAGGACCGGGGCATCGTCATCGTATACGATACTCGCGTCATCGAATCGTATTACGGCAAATACTTCTTGTATTCGCTGCCTGGTCCGAAAATGGAGCATATGACGACAGACCAAATGGTTTCCCGGATTTCGGAATGGCTTCATGACGGCGACACGTCCGTATCATAAATTTTTAATATTTTATAGTTTATCTATTAGGGGGAGCACGCATGAAATCGGATAAAATATCGGAGGCCGTGGTTCGTAGACTGCCCGTGTATTTGCGCTACTTGAACGAGCTTCACAACCGTGAAGTCTCTACGGTCTCCTCCCAAGAGCTTGGTCAAAGGCTTGATCTGAACCCGGCACAGATCCGTAAAGATCTTGCCTACTTCGGGGATTTCGGACGTAAAGGAATCGGATACGACGTCTCCTATTTGATCGAAAAAATTCGCCATATCCTAAAGCTTGACCAAAAGATCAACGTTGTTCTCGTGGGTGCCGGTAATCTGGGACATGCCTTGTCCAATTACAATGCCTTTCTGAAGGACAACATGAAAATCGTGGCTGTCTTCGATGCACATGCTCCCAAGATCGGAACGAAAATCAACAACCTTGTCGTGCAGCCGATGGAGGAACTGACGGATACGATTAAAAAGAACGGCATTCGGATCGGCATCATTACCGTACCCGATGTCGAGGCTCAAAACGTAGCCGACAGCCTTATATCCGCAGGCATCGAAGCGATTCTGAACTTTGCGCCGACGATTTTAAAAGCACCGCCAAATATACGGATTCATACCGCAGATTTTACGACGGATCTGCAAAGCCTTGCCTATTATTTGGAAGACGGAAAGGAGGAGGACGGGAATGAAGAAACGCAAAATGATCATTAAAAACGGAACCTTCGCGGTTATGCAAAACCAAAAAAACGTCCTGCGCGGATATATGGTCGTGGAGGACGATCTCATTACGTATATCGGCGAACAGGAGCCGCAGGTTGAGGAAGGGACGGAGGTTATTGACGGAACGCATCTGTTTTTCCTTCCGGGCCTGATCAATACGCATGGACACACGGCCATGTCTCTTCTAAGAGGCTACGGGGACGATCTGGTGCTCCAGGTATGGCTGCAGGAAAAAATGTGGCCGATGGAAGGCAAATTTACCGCTGACGACGTGTATTGGGGGACTTCACTCTCCGTTGTGGAAATGCTTAAAGGCGGAACGACGACGTTCCTCGATATGTATGACCACATGGACCAGGTTGCGTCCGTTACGGAGCAATCGGGAATCCGAGGCGTTCTTACGCGGGGCGTAATCGGACTTTGCCCGCCGGATGTGCAGAGACACAAGCTTGAGGAAGCCACGGCGTTTGCCAAGAACTGGCATGGTAAAGCGAACGGACGGATTACCACCATGATCTCTCCGCACGCACCGTACACCTGCCCGCCGGATTATATCGAAAAATTCGTGCAGATTGCGCATGAGCTGGACCTGCCGCTGCATACGCATATGTCCGAAACGGCAGCCGAGGTGGAGCAAAACGTCAAGGATTACGGTGAGCGTCCTGTAGCTCATCTGCTAAGGCTGGGCGTGTTCTCGCGTCCTGCGCTTGTGGCTCACGGAGTGCATTTGACGGATGAGGAAATCGAAATTCTGGCTGCCCACAATGTGGCCGTATCCCATAATCCAGGAAGCAACCTCAAGCTGGCCAGCGGTGTTGCCAGGGTACCGGAACTGTTAAAAGCAGGGGTAACCGTCTCCCTGGGAACGGACGGACCGGCGAGCAACAACAATTTGGATATGTTCGAGGAAATGAGACTGGCCGCCCTGATACATAAAGGGGTAAGCGGAGATCCTACGGCCATCCCTGCCGCCGAAGCGCTGCGGATGGGTACCGAGTATGGGGCTAAGTCTCTCTTCCTTGAAGGCGTAGGAACGCTGGCTGCTGGGATGAAAGCGGACTTTATCGCACTGAACACCGATCAGGCCCACTTCTTGCCGCACACGGACTTCATTTCGCATGCGGTATACTCGGCCAGCGCCAAGGACGTGGAGCATGTGTGGGTTGACGGCAAGCAGCTCGTGAAAAACGGAGCTTGTCTCACCCTGGATGAAGAGAAAATCCGCCGTGAAGCCCAGGGTGCTTTTGAGCGCCTGCTGACCCGTTAGGCTGTCAGGGAGCGAGGGAAGCGGATTGAAGAAAAAACGAAGTGGATTCTTTTGAGCATATCCGGGTTTCTGCTTCTGCTGCTGGTTGCCCAGATTTACTACTCCTACGTGATGTCGGATACTTGGACCGAGGAAAAGGCGGCGGTAGAAGCCGCCAGACAGTTCGGCGGTCTGAACGCGGTGGATAAAACGTACCGGTCCGTGTGGGACAAGGACAGCATCTACTGGGTGGTCGCGGGCAAGGACGCAGAGCAGAAGGACCTCATGGTATGGGTTAAATTTACGGAGCAAAAGGTGCCCGCAGGGGGCAAGGAGACGGTGCATGCGGTCCCGATCGACAGCGGACGCTCGGAATCCCAGATGCTTGCGCAGATCCGGCAGGATCTGCCCGGCGCGGAGATCCACCGTTTGCTGCCCGGAATGTATGAGGGCGAGTATGTCTGGCAGCTGCATTACGAGCTTGATCATCAAACAAAATACCGTTTTTACCGGTTTAGCGACGGCACGCCGATCGGGGATGACATTGTTCTTCCCAATCAGTAAAAGTCACGACGGTCCCAATATTTGAAAAAATTAACACTCCATCGATTCTGATGGAGTGTTAATCGTTCATAAATATGAAAACGCTTACGATTAATTTTAGTATCATAGTTTTAAATATTTTCACAGCTGCAAATGAAAAAGTATATAAAATATGATATACTCTTTTTTGTATCAAAATAGCATACTTGTCGGAATGCAAATGAGATATACAAATTATATATATTTATGGAATAGAAGGAGGAACTTCATTGAAGCAGCGTTTTGTTCCTATCGTTCTGTCGGTCGTAATCTCGGCATCGGTGTTGTTCGGCGGATGGTTCCTGTATCGGCAAATGGCCGTACAAACCCCGTTGAACCAAGTGGTGTCGCAATACGAGGGTGTCAAAAGCTCTCAAATTGATATTAAACAGGATACCGTCTCGTTGAAACTTGATCTTGAACCGGAAACGGATTTGCGTGGTCTGGTTGAACATATAAACAAAGAAGGAAAGAGCGTCATAGGCAAGCGTCAATTGAAAATTGAGGTTGTGGACCATTCTTCGGAAACTTTGAACAAATGGTGGGAGGATGCCATGCTGTCCGTGGCGGAAGCGATGGACAACAGACAGTATACGGATATTCTATCGTCTCTTGAGCGATTGGCGAAAGATTCGCCCGGATTGAAAGCCAGTGCCCAAATCGATGATCAGAACGTTTACGTAAGTCTTTCCGACGGAAAGACGGGCAAATTTATAATCCTGCCGCGTCAGCCCGGCAAAGTGGAGGTGTGGAACCATGCCTAAGTGGACCAAAGAAGTAGTCATCGGGTTCATTCCCGTTTTGTTCGTGTTTCTTGCCTTCATCGGTTTCAATGTGGTTCCCATTCTGATCGCAGCCATGCTTGTGGGGGCCCTGCTTTTCATCGTAAAAATGAAGGGCGGCATCGCCGTCGGTGCCGGGGGCGAGCGCAAGCGCAACAAGAGCGGGCCGGCAAAATTGACATTCGAAGAAATCGGCGGACAGGATAATGCGAAGCAGGAGCTGCGCGAAGCACTCGATTTTCTGATCCGTCACGAAGAGATCAAAAAATTCGGCATTCGTCCGCTGAAAGGAATTTTGCTCACGGGGCCTCCGGGAACGGGCAAAACCCTGATGGCCAAAGCGGCGGCCCACTATACCAACTCCGTATTCGTCGCCGCGTCCGGCAGCGAATTCGTGGAGATGTACGTCGGCGTCGGGGCCGGCCGCATCCGCGAACTGTTCAAAGAAGCGCGCACCCGTGCGGCTAAAGAGAACAAGCAAAGCGCGATTATTTTCATAGACGAGATCGACGTCATCGGAGGCAAACGCGAGGGCGGTCAGCAGCGGGAATACGATCAGACGCTGAACCAGCTGTTAACGGAGATGGATGGAATTTACTCTGCCGATGCTCCCCGGCTTTTGGTTATTGCCGCAACCAACCGCAAGGAAATGCTGGACGGCGCACTGCTCCGTCCGGGTCGGTTTGACCGCCATATTCAGGTGGACCTCCCGGATAAAAAGGGACGTCTCCACATTTTGAATTTGCATGCCGCGAACAAACCTCTTCATCCGGACGTGGACTTGGAGAAAATCGCGGAAGAGGCTTACGGCTTCTCCGGGGCCCAGCTCGAAAGCATGATGAACGAAGCTGCGATTTATACGATGCGCGAGAACGAGGAATCGATTCATCAGCGCCATCTTTCCTTGGCGATCGATAAAGTGATGATGGGCGAACGCTCTGACCGCGAATCCAATCTGGAAGAGAAAAAGAGGGTCGCCATTCACGAACTCGGCCATGCGATTATGGCTGAGCTGGTACGCCCGGGCAGCGTAAAGCAGGTTGCTCTGAGCCCGCGCGGCAAGGCACTCGGTTATGTCCGCCACAATCCCCAGCAGGAGCAGTACCTGTACACGAAATCGTTCCTCGAAGAACAGATCATGATCGCACTCGGCGGGGCGGCAGCGGAAGAGATGTACTACGGCGGCCGCAGCACGGGTTCAAGCAACGACTTCGAGCAGTCGCTGAGCATCGTGGAGACCATGATGAAGTCCGGGCTTACCTCTCTCGGCATCATCAACATGAATATGGTAACCACCGAAGAGCTGATGAAAGAGAACAATCAGATTTTGGAAGACTTGATGAACCGGACAAAGCATATGCTTGAACAAAATCGGCCAATTTTCGACAATTCTCTCGATATCCTGATGAGGGAAGAAATATTGTCGGGCGAGCAATTCCGATGTCAATTTCGTGAAAATGCCCTTTTACCAGCATAAATTGTTATGCTGGTTATTTTTTTTTACTTTTTTCTCATGCTAAGATATTATTATATCTTGTGCCTGTATAAATGTATTTTTCGACAAAGAAGGGTACAATAGAGTATAGAGATCAGGAAAGGGTGGAACGAAAAACCATGAACTTCAAAAAAATCGGCGTGATCGGCGGAGGAACCATGGGGCAAGGCATTGCCGAAATGCTGGCTGCCAAAGGTCTTGACGTGATGCTGGTAGAGAAAACCCCCGAAAAGCTTGAATATTCGTATGGAATGATTGAAACGAGCCTCGACAAACAGCTTGAAAAATGGGGGATTACGCTTGCTGAGAAAAAGCTGATTCTGAGCCGGATCCAAAAAGTAACTCACTTTGCGGAACTCAGCGCCTGCGATATGGTCATCGAGACGATCACGGAGGATCTGGAAGCGAAAAAGCAAGTGTTTGCACAGCTCGACCAGGTATGCCCAAGCAATATTATACTCGCCAGCAACACCTCCTCGCTTAGCTTGACCGAGCTTGCAAGCTCGACCATGTATCCGGAGCGGGTTATTGGCATGCACTTCATACATCCCGTATCGAAAGTAGATTTGGTAGAAATCATCCGCGGTCTGAAAACCTCTGAAAACACGTTCGCGGAAACGAAACGTTTTGTGGAAGAGGTTGTGGAGAAAAAAGGCATCATGGTGTATGAATCGCCAGGCTTTGTCTCGAGCCGCATGATTTGCCTTCTCATAAACGAAGCGCTGCATCTGCTTCAGGAAGGGGTGGCTTCCGCCGAGGATATCGATGACGCGATGAGAATCGGATACAGCTTTCAGTACGGACCGCTTGAAATGGCCGACCGCTTCGGTTTGGATTCCGTATTGGCCGCGCTGGAGCGGATGTTCCGCGAATTCGGCGAGCTGAAGTACCGTCCGTCCATCGTGATCAAAAAAATGGTCCGCGCGGGACATCTCGGCGTGAAAACCGGAGAAGGCTTTTTCAAGTACGACAAGGATGGTGACCGGATATGAAAATTCTCGTAATTAACGCAGGGAGCTCCTCGCTGAAATACCAGCTGTACGATATGACGGATGAGTCGGTTCTGGCGAAAGGACTGGTGGAACGGATCGGCATGGATTCCTCGATCCTGACCCATAAACCGACCGGCAAGCAGGACGTGACGGAGGTTAGCGAGATCTTGGAGCATACCACGGCAATCCGTAAAGTACTCGGCATGCTGATCCATGAAGAGCACGGCGTGATCTCTTCCATCGACGAGATTCAGGCCGTGGGACACCGCGTCGTTCACGGGGGCGAATACTTCAAGGAGTCGGCTCTGGTCGACGGACCGGCCAAAGCGGAAATCCGCCGTCTGTTCGACTTGGCGCCGCTGCATAACCCTGCTTCCATGATGGGGATCAAAGCGGCGGAGACGAATATGCCCGGCGTTCCGCAGGTCGTGGTATTCGATACGGCCTTCCATCAGACCATGCCGGAAAAATCATATCTGTACGCTATTCCAAGAGTTCTTTATAATAAATATAAAGTCCGCCGTTACGGCGCTCACGGGACGTCCCATGAGTATGTGAGCGAAACGGCTGCCGAATTCCTGAACCGTCCGATCGAGGACCTGAAGATCATTACCTGCCATATCGGCAACGGAGCGTCGATTACGGCCGTCCAAGGCGGCAAGTCGATCGACACCTCCATGGGCATGACTCCGCTGGAAGGCCTGATGATGGGCACGCGGAGCGGCGATCTCGATCCTGCCATCGTTCCTTACGTGATGAACAAGGAAGAATTGACGGTCAACGAAGTGAACTCGATGCTGAACAAGCACAGCGGTCTGCTCGCCATCTCGGGCATCAGCAGCGACATGCGGGAAATTACGGAGGGCATGGAAAAGGGAGAACCTAATTCCACGCTTGCTTTCGAAATGTACGAATACCGTTTGCGCAAATATATCGGGTCCTACGCAGCGGCCATGAACGGTGTGGACGTTATTGTATTTACCGCCGGTGTCGGTGAGAACTCCGTTGTTCTGCGTCAAAAAGTATTGGAGCAGCTGACCTACCTCGGCGTTGAACTGGATGAGGAGTTGAACAAAGTGCGTTCCGGAGATCCGCGCCGCATTTCTTCCGCCAACTCCAAAGTGGAAGTGCTTGTCATCCCAACCAACGAGGAACTGGTTATCGCAAGGGATACGCACCGCATCGTGCAAACGGCAAACAGTAAAGAGTAGTTAAAGGGAGAGATTAATGCATGGCCACGAAAAGTGTCATTCGTCAAGTCAGCCGGCACGTTGGGGAGACCGTGACGATCGGCGCCTGGATTAACAACAAGCGTTCCAGCGGGAAAATTCAATTTCTTCAGCTCCGGGACGGGACCGGGTATATCCAGGGCGTTGTAGTGAAAAACGAGGTTTCGGAGCAGGTCTGGAACGATGCGAAGAGCCTGACCCAGGAAAGCTCCTTGTATGTTACAGGCGTAATCCGGGAGGAGCCGCGCAGCCAATCAGGCTATGAGCTGACCGTTACCGGCATCGAGATCATCCATTTGACCGAGAATTATCCGATTACGCCGAAGGAGCATGGCGTGGATTATTTGATGGATCACCGTCATTTGTGGCTCCGTACGCAGAAGCAGCGCGCAATCATGGTTATTCGTGCCGAAATTATCCGTGCGATTCAGGAATTCTTTGATACGAACGGCTTTACGCTCGTGGATCCGCCGATCCTGACGCCGACCTCCGCGGAAGGAACGACAAACCTGTTCCACACGAAATATTTCGACGAGGACGCTTATCTTACGCAAAGCGGACAGCTTTACATGGAAGCGGCTGCCATGGCGCTGGGAAAAGTATACTCCTTCGGACCGACGTTCCGTGCCGAAAAATCCAAAACCCGCCGTCACCTGATCGAGTTCTGGATGATCGAGCCGGAAATGGCGTTTACGGATCACGAGGAAAGCCTCCGCGTTCAGGAAAACTTCATCAGCCATGTGGTGCAATCGGTCGTGAAAAACTGCCGGCAGGAGCTGGAAGCCGTAGGACGCGACATATCCAAGCTGGAAGCCATCCAGGCTCCATTCCCTCGCATCACCTACGACGAGGCTATCGAATTCCTGCAGTCGGAAGGCCATGAAATATCCTGGGGCGAGGATTTTGGCGCGCCGCATGAAACGGCAATCGCGGAGAAATACGAGAAGCCCGTGTTCATTACGCATTACCCTGCAAGCATCAAGGCTTTCTATATGAAGCCGGATCCGAATCGTCCGGAAGTCGTTCTCTGCGCCGATATGATCGCGCCGGAAGGCTATGGCGAGATTATCGGAGGCTCGCAGCGCATCGACGATCCGAAACTTCTGGAAGAGCGGTTTAAAGAGCATCATCTGTCCATGGAAACCTACCAGTGGTACATGGACCTCAGAACATACGGAACCGTTCCGCATGCCGGCTTCGGTCTCGGACTGGAGCGGACCGTTGCGTGGATCTGCGGCCTGGATCACGTGCGTGAAACCATTCCATTCCCTCGCACCCTGTACCGGCTGTATCCGTAAGTGGAGGACAGAAGTTTGAACCGGCCCAATGCCGGCGACGAAGTTAAAGCCTGGGCAGCCGGTGCCGCAGCCGGAATGAATCAGGGTACTGCCCTGATTCCGTATGCCTTGCTCCGCTATTACCGGACGCTCGGGTTAAGCGGGAACGACTGCATGCTGCTCATTCATTTGATCGGGTTTCAACAGGTGGAGTTCAAGGCTTTTCCCTCGTTGGAAGAGCTGCAGCATGTTACCGGAGCCTCGGCAGAATCGATTGCAATGGCTTTGCAGAGACTGATGAAAAAAGGCCTGCTCGGGATAGACGAACATGTGGATCACGAACGCGGGATCCAATTTGAACGATATAACTTGAGCGGGGTATATGAAGAGCTGGGACGCTGCTTGGCCGAAGACAGCCGCAGCGGAAACAGCGAAAGCGCCGGAACGCCGGGCGAGCGGAGCACGCTGGTCCCTTCGGCCCCTTCGCACCGCAGCTTTACGCCGGCATCGAACGTGTCGTCGCCGGTTCAAGAGGAACGGAATCTCTTTTCCATATTCGAGAAAGAATTCGGCCGTCCGCTGTCTCCCATGGAGCTGGAGACGATCTCCGGCTGGGTGGATCAGGACCGGTATCCCGACGAACTGATCCTGCTTGCTCTGAAAGAAGCGGTGTTTGCCGGAAAAGTGCATTTCCGGTACATCGACCGGATCTTGCTGGAATGGAGCCGGAACCGAGTGCGCACGGCTCAGGATGCCAAGGCATATACCCAAAAGTTCAGAAACATAGGCAGATCATGAAAAGCACGTCCTTGAGTGGACGTGCTTTTTTTTCTGGGAAGCCTGATATTCATCATCGGGTGAACGGCTTGCTTCTTCTTAGCATGTCGATACGCGGCTTAAACTCTCACGATTTCTTTTTTACCGGATAACACAACTCCGTTACCCATAGATCCGGATTCGGTTCAGTCCCCGGACCGACATGATAAATGTTAAACATAGGGCCGTTTATTTCATATTGATTGCCCGAGATCCATGCCGCAATCACTTCATTCGCAGCTCCCAATTGTTCGTAGCTTCCTTCAATCATGGTGGATGTCACCAGCTGCTCAGGAACTTGCTTGAAACGGACATGCTCCGTGTCCTGGTAAGGGCCGATAACAGAAATCTGTATCTCAACGTCCACATCCGCTTCTTTATAGCCTTCATCATGAAATACCGCGAGGCTCATTCGAGGTTCTGCAAGTTGAAGCCGATACCCTCTTGTTTCTTCCATGAGCTGGTTCCACAACAGCCCCTCTTGATTATACGTTGGAATGATTTTGCGAAGGCTCGCTACATATCTTGAACTAATTTCTTTAAGGGTAACATTGTATTTCATAGGTAAACCATCCTTTCCGAGTTGTTGGATCGCTGTCTGAATGATCGACAACCTGCCCTTTAATAATTGTTCTTGTTCCTTCATTTGCGCTTGTTGAATCAAAAGATGTTTTCGAAGACTCTCGCATCGCCGTATTCCTTCAAAATCGACCCGATCAACGCAAGGCTAAAGCCCATATCCTTTAATGAACGGATTCGGTTCGCGAGCACGAGCTGTCCTGCCTTGTAATAACGATATCCTGTCATTTCATCCACGTATTCGGGTACAAGCAAACCCATTTCATCGTAGTGTCGGAGCATCCGTATACTGACCCTCGACAGTTTGGAGAAATCACCTATTCGAAACATGCACGATCTTCCTTCCACCGCGGTATTTTGCCTGAGCTCATCTTGAGTATGATGTATACCATTATGGTAGAGTCAATAACGCTAATCATTTTTTTAAAAAAAATTTTCGCTCTGGTATTTCTTTTTTACATGAAAAGGGGTTGAAAATGACGTTGCGTCACCTTGTATAATCGGCTTATACGATAAGAGTAGGAAGCAGGTGTTTGAATCGATTCCCATTCAAGAAATAACAAAACAGACGGGCATAACCGTCAGAACGCTGCGTTACTATGATCAGATCGGTTTACTGATCCCTTCAGCGAGGACACAGGGGAAACACCGGATGTATAGCGATGAAGATCTGAAGAAGCTGCAGCAGATTCAATTTTTAAAAAGCTTAGGCTTCAGTCTCCAGGAAATTTCGGACATGCTCAAGAACCGGGAATGGAATTGGTCAACCAGTTTGAAAAATCAATTAGACTATGTTCTAAATGAACAAAAAAGGTTGAGGCAAATAGAGTCTGCTTTGCGGGAGCTGCTTCATAGTATCGCGTTGGAAGGAGAAACGAGTTGGACGGTTATTCAAAAACTTATCCAGCTGTCCGGAAGCGAACCGGCGTTGAGGCAAGCGTTCCGTAATCAGATGTTTGAAGACCGCGAAAAGGAATTGCTGAGTCTGCTTCCTAACATGAACAGCGATGATCCCGACTCTCTGGAATGGATCGCTTTGCTGGGACAACTCAAAAGGCATATGAAAGACGGACCGAAATCGTCCGAGGTTCAACGAATCGTAGGACGAATGGACGAAAAACGATTGGAAACCTTTAAGGATGAAGACACTTTTATCGAAAAGTTATGGGATATCAGAAATTCGCCGGATCTATCCGAGCAAATGGGTCTATATCCGATTGAACAGGAGCTTCTTGAATTGATGGGGCAAGCATTCGATATTTATACGGCTCGCAAGGAACAACAGCCTGAACAGGAGGAAGGATCTTGACCATAGAACTGCTTCTCTCCGTTGGGGCATTATCGCTGTTAGATACGCTTAGTCCAGCCACGCTAGGAGTAACCGTATATTTACTAATCTCTGAGAGGGACCGGCTTGTCCCACGTTTATTAGTTTATTTGATAACGGTGGCGGGATTTTACTTCTTCGTTGGCGTTTCGCTGATGCTGGGTTTAGATGTCGTTTTTGAATCGGTATCTAACGTTCTTCAGAATCGGACGGTAAGCTGGCTCATGGCTATAGTTGGAGGAGCCTTATTTATCGGCAGTTTTTATGTCACTACGGAGAAAACAACCGAACCGCGCCGTCCAAAATCAAAAAGCATCGGTGCGATGATCGGGCTCGGACTTACCACTTCATTGATTGAAGTGGCGACGGCACTGCCTTATTTTGCGGCGATTGGGCTTATGACCGCTGCGCAATTGCCGATCGTTCAGTGGGCACCCATTTTGGTTGCGTATAATTTCATTATGATTCTACCGCCGTTGTTGCTGTTTGGACTTCATCTCGTATTTGGCCGCAAGATGCAGAGACCTTTGGAGAAGTTTCGAATAAAAATCGCCAAAAGCTCCGGCTCGGCACTTTCCTGGATTATGTGCATTGCCGGGCTTATCCTGCTGCTAAACAGCATCGATAATTTGTAACTTTTTAGCGAGAATCTTGGAGCGATCGTTAAAATGAATGCTCATCATAGGAAACGATAAATACCGAGAGGCAGTGGTATGCTAATTATAGAAAACAGGATTCACGTATAAAGCTTAAGATAACGAAAGATGACTAAAAGACAGGTAAGGAGAATTTTGATGATCCAATGGAAAGAAGAGACGATCATTGAGGCCAATATTGAGACCTATATTGTAGTAGATCTCGAATACGAAAATACACCTGACAAAAAACATAACAAAATCGGGTTTACTTTAGCGAGAATATTTGAGATTGAAGCATCCTTTACTCTCATTAAAGTGGATGACAGACATACCCGATTCATATATAGCGGTCAGAACAAAGGGGTTAACTGGCTGGGCAAAATCATGGTGAAGCTGATGGGAACCAAAAATAATCGGAAGGTTGTGTTTGATTTTATGGAGCGTGTTCGGGGCGAAGCCATAAAAGATCAGGACAGCATCGCATGAATTCCTGCTTCATTTCTTGACCGCATGCGGTTGTTTGCTGACTATTTTCAGAACTAGTTAAGAAAACGTTGTCCCTTTTCTAGAAAACCATGTGTTATACCTAATGACTTTTACCATATCCATGATAAGGAAATTAACGACTTGAAGAGAGAGATCTACGGAAAGGATACACTGCTGAACTTTTCTTCAGGTACTCTTTCTCTGGGAACACTTTCTACGTTTCAGGCAGAAGCCCGAAAGCAAGGGATGCCCAATACCGATTATCCATTTCGTCTCCTGAAAGACTATTCCTTTAAAGAGGGGAACTTGTCCAATATGGGTCTTTCGGGATTGTTTAATGATCATGGGCCTTCAGCAACCTATTATAAAATTCAAAATGAGCTGATCCGGCAGGCTGAAGTTTCAACGAATCATAAGAAAGTGTTTATTAAAAAGCTGGAATCTTCAAGATGGAAGCAGGTTAGCCTCCATTATGTCAAAGGCCGGGACCAGGAAGATTATATAACGGTAAATGCGGTAATGCGCGGCGGAATTACGGAAAAACAAGAGTTGAAGTATACAGATGAGGATCACGTCGAAAAGCTTACCCTAAAGGGACAGGATATGATCTACATTCGCTACGGGAATAGCCATACTAAGCAAGGGCTAAGTTGGGTTGACGAGAAAAACAATCTCCAATACTTCATATCAAACAGCATCAAAAGCAATTTAACAAAAGAAGAGTTGCTGAGGATAGCGGAAGCTTTCATCCGCTAAATATAATTCTCATGCCAGCAACCATCACAACCCGGCACCGGAAATGGTGCCGGGTTTTATTGTATACTGGGGAATAGATATGAGTCAGGGGGAATAACCGATGAACGAAGCGATTCTCGTCATAGAAGATGAAGATAAAATTGCTCGGCTGCTGCAGATCGAGCTGGAATATGAGGGATACCGGGTAGGAAAGGCGAGCACGGGAACGGAGGGCCTTGAAGCTTACCGTTCCGGCAGTTGGGACCTCATTCTATTGGACGTCATGCTGCCGAAATTGAGCGGGATCGAGGTGCTTCGGCGCATACGCCAGCAGAATGCCCGGGTTCCGGTTATTTTGCTCACGGCGAAGGACTCGGTGGAGGACAAGGTGTCCGGCCTTGATCTCGGCGCGAATGATTACGTCACGAAGCCGTTTCAAATCGAGGAGCTGCTGGCCCGGATTCGTGCGGCATTGCGTTTGAGCAGCACCGCAACCTTTGATCAACCGCCAGCCGCCGCCATGGAGGAAGGGTGGTTAAGCGCGGCAGCCTGCGGCTTAACGAGCAAACCCGGGAGATCGTTCGCGACGGCGACAGCGTGGAGCTAACGCCGCGGGAATTCGATCTGCTGAGGTTTTTGCTTAGGCATCAGCGCCAGGTGCTGACCCGGGAACAGATATTGCAGGCGGTGTGGGGATATGATTATTACGGGGATACCAACGTTGTGGACGTATATATCCGCTATATTCGCAAAAAGATCGACCATGGCCGGTCTTCGGAACTGATCCATACGGTTCGCGGGGTCGGATACGTCCTGAAGGAGCAGGCATGAAGCTGAGGAGCAAAATACATTTATATTCCTCCGTTCTGTTCGCGGTTCTGCTCGTCGCCGTGAACCTTTCGGTTTATATCCTTTTTGACCGTATGTCCTTCGGCAACGAGGTGAAACGGGCCGAAGCGGAGGCGGAGTCGATCGTCCAAGGAGTTCAGCGATCCGCCGGTTCCATACCGCCGGATGATCTGCTCCGGGCGTACGCTCCGCTGGACGGAATGCTGCGTATCGTGAAACCGGACGGAACCAGCTCGCCCCCGGTAACCACATCTGAGGAATCGAAGCTGAGCGAACTGAAATACGCCTATGTAACGGAACGCATGACCGACCGCCTTAGCGTGGAAGGGATCGGTTATGCCTGGGTTTCCATTCCGGTGATTTGGCCCGATGGCGAAGTCGTTAACGTTCAGCTCACGGAAAGCATGGCCGAAACCGAGAGCCGCCTCGGGGTCCTGCGCACGGTGCTGATCGGGGTAACCTTGATCGCGCTTATTCCTGCCGTTCTTTCGAGCCGCATGCTCGCGGACCGGGTGGCGAGGCCGATTGCTTCCATGACCGGAACGATGAAGGATATCCTGCGCAGCGGCCGCTTCAAACGCCTCAGCCTTGCCGGGCCGTCCAAAGACGAGCTGAAGGAAATGGGAGAGACGTTCAACCGGATGATGGATATGCTGGAGTCCAGCTTCGAGCGGCAGGAGCGCTTTGTGTCGGATGCTTCGCACGAGCTCAAAACACCGCTCACGATCATCGAAAGCTATGCAAGCCTGCTGCAGCGCCGGGGACGGGAACGGCCGGAGATTTTCGACGAGGCTGTGGAGGCCATTTTGTCGGAAGCCGTCCGGATGCGCGGGATGACGGAAACGCTGCTGATGCTGGCCCGAAAGCCCGAACAGTGGAACGTAACCAAGGAAGAGGTGGATATGGTCCAGCTTGCGGAAGAATCGGTTCGTGCATTTCAAAACGCATACCACCGGAAGATCACGCTGATCGCAGACAAGCCCTGCGGCCGAAATACAGATTCCGGCAAGCTTAAGCAGCTGCTGTTTATTTTGCTGGACAATGCCCGTAAATACAGCGAGGCTGACATAACGGTTGAAGTCGGGGAAAACGGCAGGGAGCAGTGGATTACCGTATACGATCAAGGGATCGGAATACCGAAGGACGAGTTGGACAAAGTCTTTGACCGTTTTTACCGGGTCGATCCGGCCCGGACGCGGGGAACCGGTGCCGGAGGTTCAGGGCTGGGGCTTTCTCTCGCAAAAGATATCGCCGGCGCTCTCGGGGCCCGGCTTAGACTGGACAGCCGGGAGGGCGAAGGAACGACCGCTTCCATCATTTTTTCGATGGAGCAATAAAATCTCAGCGATTTCTAATTTTCATTAGCTATGCTGGATGAAGAAACGAACATAATGAGGTGGCGTCAATGAATTCACGAAGGAAACGCTGGACCTGGTTAGGCATTTCCATAATAGCTGCAGCAGCTTTACTGTTCATCATATGGCAGTCATCAACGGCCGGGGACCCGATGCTGTCGGCACGGGAGGCTGAGTTGGAAGTGCTGAAGCAGTACCCCGGAAACATCGAACAAACCAAGCTTGAGAACGGGCAATACAAGCTGCAGCTTCGCTCCCGGACGGGTCTGTACCAGGTTGTCCTCGACGCCCGTTCGGGCTCGGTAAAGTCCATCCGGCAGGTTGAGAAGACGGAAAATACGAAGCAGAAAACGCTGAAAAGCCGGGAGGAGATAAAAACAGAACTCCGGCAGCGCATCGATGGACAAGTAGATAAGCTGGAGCTAATCCGAAAAGACGGCAAGCAGGTATATGAGGCCATTATTACGAACAAGGACAAGAGCAGACGGGAGATCATCCTGGACCCGCACACCGGGGACACGATATCGACCCGCAAAATGTCCGGCCCTTCCAAGGAAGGCGACGAAACCGCCCGGCTGCTCACGGAGAAGGAAGCATCCAAGCTAGCCCTTGCCAGAATTCCCGGCGAGGTGGACGATGTGGAGCTTCGAGGCACCAAGGACGGCGTTCCTTATTATCTGATCGAAATCGAATTGGCCGATGGCCGGGAAGCCACCGTTGAGGTGAATGCGATATCGGGGGCGGTCCGCACGGTAACCTGGGATTCGGATAACGCCGAAGATGACGGATCGTAATTGCCCGTTATAGAGTAGTTTTCGTATATTCTGTGAAAGAGAACTCCATTTTCTCATCAAATTTTAATGTTTCTCTTTCCGGCCTCTCATGACCGCCGGGTATTCTAAATATGAAGGCAATCATGAGATATCTAATTCGAAGGAGGAAACCACGAATGAATCGAAAAATGTGGATTGGAACTTTGTCGGCAGCGCTGCTGTTTGGAGGGACTGCGGTTACAGCAGGTCAAGTAAACGGAGATAGCGCGGACAGCAAGGCAGGAATGAACAACATAACGCAAGCCGGACAGAAATACATTACCGTCGAGCAGGCGAAGACCGCTGCATTAAAAGCAGTCAAGGGCCATGTCGAGGATGTGGACCTGGAACGCAAGCAGGGTAAAGTATATTACGAAGTTGAGGTGGAACAAGCCGGCGGTCATGATAAAGATGTGCATGTTGATGCCGTGAGCGGCAAAGTTCTGGCTGTATTGGATAGAGATATGGATGATGAAGACGACCGGGACCGCCACTATGAATCGAAGAACCCGTCCACCAAGGTAAAAATTACTTCCAAGCAGGCTTCGGACATTGCCGCCAAGACGGTAAGCGGCGGCAAGGTTATCAAAGTCAAGCTGGATGAGGACGACAACCGGTACATTTATGAGGTGAAACTTAGAACTTCTAAGGGGAAAGCTGAAGTAGATATCGATGCGGTCACGGGCAAAGTGCTCTCCGTCGATCATGATTATAACGATGATCATGACCATGATGATCACGATGATCATGATGAAGATTGATAACTTGTTTTTGAAAGCTAGTTGAAAATCTTGCAATCTAAGGTTTCTAAAAGCATGAAGACCATTGGGCGATGATCCCTTTTGAAAGGGAGACATGGCCTGATGGTCTTTTTTTAGGGATCGATTTTTAATGGAATCTGCATTTTTCTGTAGAGCGTTCTCTATCTGTTAGGTTATGATTTGTAAAGGAAGGGAGAGGGGATGTTGGACAAATATAAAGCGGTTATTTTTGATCTGGACAACACGCTGCTTGACTACGACCTGAGCGAGCGAAGCTGCATGAAGCAGGCGCTTGGGAATCATCTGCACCATGAACAACTGGAATGGGACGAGTTTTGGGCGGTGTTTGGGCCGATCAATCTCAAGTACTGGATGGATAGAATCCATAACAATCACAGCATCGATCAAGTGTTGGGGCACTCCTTTACGGACACGTTCCGGCAGTTGAAGAGGGAAGCGGCCAACCCGCGCGAATTGACGGAAACGTATTGGAATCTGTTTTGCGGCACCTGTCATCTGGAACCTAATGCAGATATATTGATAAATTCGCTTCATGGAAAATACTCGCTTGGCATTTTGTCCAATGGCATTGGATCGGCGCAGCGCAAGCGGCTGGAGACCGGTGGCTTGATCCATCATTTCGATGCTCTGGTCATCTCGGATGAAGTCCGTTGCTGGAACCTGACCGGCAAATCTTTGAGCTGATGCTGAAGGAGCTTAAGGTTCGTCCGGAGGAAGCTTTGTATATCGGCGATTCTTTAAGAGACGACTACGAGGGAGCCAGAGGGGCGGGGATCGATTTCTGTCTTTACCGCGGCCGCGATCAGGTGTTGGAGGCGCACCAAAAGCGACGTATATTATAGAGGATTTGCTTGAGCTGGCCAAGGTGCTGAGTGCATAAGGGAAAATACGATAAGACCTGGTGGTAGGGCAGAGGAGAATAGCAGTTGTCCGAACGGAAAGAGAAACGTTTGTTTTGGTTTGCATTTATCATTTTTACGGCAACGGTTATCGGAGGCCAGATCCTGCCGCTGTCCGGCGCATTCATAGGAGGGTTTCTGCTTGCAGGTGTCATGTGCACGCCTGTTTCTCCCGATGCCAAAAAGGCTGCCGGACTTTGTGCGGCCTTGCTGACCGGATATGGGCTTTATGCCCTGACCGGCCCCGTTCTGAAAGCTCCGTTGGAGGAGTACGGGGAATGGTCGATCATTGCATCACGAATGGCTCTAACGGCTTGGATCATGCCATTTTTCGTTTTGGGGCGTTTTTTGAACACCGAAGTTACATATCTGACCCCGGGCGGCTGGAGCCATAAGATTTATTTTCCCTTGATACTAAAAGGGCCCGTGCAGGACCCGATATGGCGTTTTCTTATCATCTTTGCAGCCGTAGCCGTATTTTCGTTCTCATGGATGATCGACTGGAACCAGCCTGACATCGTTCAACTCCTGGTTTATGCCTTTGGTTTTTCCGCCGTTAACGCGATCCTGGAAGAGATCTTGTGGCGGGGGTACATTTTAAGCGGTTTTGCCGGGTTATTCGGGGAAGTGAAAGGGATATTCATTGCGGGTACCGGTTTCGGGTTCTATCATCTTCATCTCGGTTTTTCATGGTGGGTGTGCCTGTTGTTTGCAGTGTTCGGGTGGATGATGTCGGCGGTCGCGGTTCGGTCGCAAGGTCTTTTGCCTGTCATTGCAATGCACTTTATGATGAATATGCTATTTGTCCTGAGCGGAATGATTTTTTGAAGATCCGGTTATGGCAGGTTTTTGTTTTTTAATGCCGGGAGTGGTAAAGTGAAGCTTGGAGAACAAATAGATGGAGGTAACATCCTATGCCAGGAATCGCGAAAAATCTAACGGAGCTGATCGGAAACACGCCGCTGTTGGAATTATCAAACTTTAACCGGAAGCATCAGCTGCAGGGCAAGGTCATTGCCAAGCTGGAATACTTTAACCCCGCGAGCAGCGTGAAGGACCGGATTGGATATGCCATGATCAAGGATGCCGAGGAAAAAGGGCTGCTCAAACCGGGTTCGGTCATTGTGGAGCCGACCAGCGGAAATACCGGAGTCGGGCTGGCGTTTGCCGCTGCCGCACTGGGATATAAACTGATTATTACGCTGCCGGAAAGTTTCAGCGTGGAGCGCAGAAAGCTGCTCGCCGCGCTTGGCGCCGAACTGGTGTTGACGCCGTCGAACGAAGGCATGGCCGGCGCCATCAAACGCGCGGAGGAGATAGCGGCATCGACGCCGGGGGCGTTCCTTCCGCAGCAGTTCGAAAATCCGGCCAACCCGGCGGTTCACAAAAAAACGACCGCGGAAGAAATTTGGCGCGACACGAATGGGGAAGTGGATATTTTTGTGGCCGGCGTCGGCACCGGCGGCACCATATCGGGTGTAGGCGAGGTGCTGAAGCAGAAAAAGAACGATGTCAGGATTGTTGCCGTCGAACCGGCTGATTCCCCGGTACTATCCGGCGGTGAACGGGGAGCGCACCAGATCCAGGGGATCGGGGCCGGCTTTGTACCCGGCAATTTCAATCGGGAAATCGTCGACGAGATTTTGACGGTCAGCAACCAGGACGCCATTGACACGTCGCGCGAGCTGGCCAAATCCGAAGGTTTGCTCGTGGGCATTTCTTCGGGCGCTGCCGCATATGCCGCCATGCAGTTGGCCGCCCGCCCGGAGTATACCGGGAAAAATATCGTCGTTCTTCTGCCTGACAGCGGCGAGCGGTACCTGTCCACCAATTTGTTCGAGGATATTTAAGAACGACCCGGACAAATGAATGAAGGATTACGCTTCAAATCGAATACGTTTCAACCGGACCTGGCAAGGATTAACTTTGCCAGGTTCTTTTTTTTTAGATATAAAAGAATAAGCTTCAGAGACACGCCTTCCTTATATCGCAAGAAAAACTTCCGCTAAAATGCGGTCTGTCTTCAGAGAAAGTACGTCGAAAGACGTTTTTTTTTAAGATATAAGAAAGTATAAGCTTCAGAGACACGGCTTCCTTATATCGCAAGAAAAACTTCCGCTAAAAGCGGTCTGTCTTCAGAGAAAGTACGTCGAAAGACGTTTTTTCTTATATTTATAATGGCTTTTCGTCTTACCTTTCGACAAAAAATTCAAAATGAATTCAAACGGCTGGTTTATACTATAATCGGCCGTTTTTTTATGCAGCGAGCCCAGCCAATCCTGACGCAATCCGCCGGGGAGAGACCGGTTCAGGCAAAGACCCCTTCAAGAAAGCAGACAATCTTGGATGGACCAATGTCCGGCGGTTTAAAGTAAGAAGTATGATTTTTGCGGTTGACAAAGAGAGAAAAGGAGAATTGGGATAGAAAAGGAGATGGAGAGAGAAAGTTATGAAAACTTATTCGGAGAATATGTCGAATTCCATCGATCATTTGACGGTTCAGGACATGTCTGCGATTTCTTCCTCACTTTTACAGGAGTCAATGCTGGCGATAGTTAGCTTAGAAGGGGATATTGTAAAAGTTAGTAAACGTTTTGAGGCGATGTTTTATGATGATGGTGCCGGCAAGGATTCAGGTCCGTTACATTTGAACGGGCTGATCGACAAAAAGGGCCCAAGGAATTTTTTTAGTGATTTGAAGGAAGAAATGAAGACGGCGAACTTATGGACCGGTCAGATCCGGTTGAAAAATAATCGAAACCAATCGTTTCATGCCTTTATGCAGATAAGCCAAGATAAGAAACTATCAAGCTATATCTTACAGGTGTTCCCGCTTGGGCAAGTGAATGAATATGAACGGCTTCGCTCATTGGCATATACCGACGAATTGACGGGAATTCAGAATTTCAGGAATTTTCGCGAACGCATGTACGAGAAGCTTGGACGCGGGGCCAAGGGAGGCAAGTTCGGCCTTCTTTTTATCGATATCGATCATTTTAAAAAGGTCAATGATGTCTATGGCCATGTCGTGGGGGACAAGGTGCTGAAGGCTTGCGCAAGCCGGTTGGTCAAGTATGCTTTCCCATGGGGCCAAGTCTATCGGAAGAGCGGCGATGAATTTGTCATGATCGTGGATGAACTGAACCATATAGACAAAATGATCCGGCAAATCCTCAAAGAGTTCGAGCGACCTTTTTTCATTGAAGGTCGGAACATGCTGATCCGTATCAGCATCGGTTCCAGCCGTTATCCGGAACAGGGGATCGAAATGGAGCCCTTGATCAGAATGGCGGACGAGTCGATGTATCTGGCGAAAAAGCATAAAAAGTATAAAGTAATCCATGGTTGAGCAAAGGTGAAAACAGAATGAAAATTTATCAAACAAACGATATTCCTATTCTTTATGATGAGCAATCGATACTGAGTACATATCATTTTCTAAAAGCTAACGTCGTTCGCAGCAGAACTCCGTTTTCCGTCGTTTTGCTATCGATCCGGTATCCGGAACGGTATGAGGAGGAGCAGCAAAGCCGAACGGCTGAACAAATTCTGAAGCTTCTGCGGACGAGACTTCGGCAAACGGATGTGCTGTTCACGCTACATTCATCGCTTGAGTGGGGGATTATCCTATCCCAAAGCGGGGAGGAAGAAGCAGCGGCATTCCTGCAGCGGCTATATGAGGAAGTGAATACGGCAGTTCCGGCTTATGATGGAACCGTTCGTTCCCTAGTCGCGAGCGTTACCGAAGTCAGAAACAGCGATGTTCCATGGGATGACCTGCTCACGGAAGCCCGCCAGGCGTTAAGACAGGCGATGAAAAGTAATGCCGGGCAGATCGAGTTTGTTCCCGTCGCCAAGCAAATAACGGTCGAGCGGGTAAAGGTCAGCATATTGGAGGATCGGGATATATTCAGAGATGTTCTTCAGGCATCCCTGAGCAACGTAACGATGGACAACGTACAGCTGGTGACCCGCGCCTTTGAGGATGGACTAGAGTTTCTGGAATCGGACTGGTACTACTCAAGCCACACGCACATCATCATCATGAATGATATCCTCCCTCGAAAAAACGGGTTGGAAGTACTGCACACGCTGCGAAAAATGCCAAACAACGGCAAGTTTATCGTATTTATGATGACCAAACGAAATTCCGAAGAGGACATGATCTACGCGTATGAAAACGGCGTTGACCAATATGTGGTTAAACCCTTTAATCTGCGCTTATTCGAAGCCCAAATCAAACGGGTACTGGCGAGGTTATGGTCATGATTGCCGTAACGATAGAAGTGGTTCTCTGGATTATGGTTCTGCTCGTTGTGCTGCTCTTCGGGTTCAGCCTGTATTTATTCGGGGCACGATCCAAAGAAGTTCGCAGCAATATCCAGGTGAATGAATATATCGATGACTATGGAAGACGCTGGTACTCTTATTTTCGTGACCTCGAACCATTTTCTGACGAACTTATTCCCAAGAATAAACATGAGATGGATGCCGTGGAGGAACTGTTCCTAACCTATCTGCAAAACCTGTCCGATCGAGGGATTCTTTATAAAATCAAGCGTTTTGCCAATGAGCATTTAAGCGCCCATTACCGCCAAATGCTTCAATCCCGCAACTGGAGCCGGCGAATGAACGCCCTCTACCGAATTGCGGATTTTCAACTGGATCAGCTATTGGAAACATGCGAGAGCTTAAAGCAAAAGAAGATAACCGAGGAAGAACACTACCAGCTGCTAAAAATCAAATTGCTGCTGCAGGAAGACAAGTTTATGGATTCCTTCATCTCCATGACAACCGAGATATCGGATTTTCAATACAAACAGCTGTTTTTCAGTCTGAAACCCGCGATGTTCGCCCAGCTGCTGTTCCATTTCGGGAAGCTGCATCCGGTGTGCCAATACGCCTTGATCGATTCGCTGGGCATCAAGAAGGATATCGACGGTCTCTCCTTTCTGGAACAGCGGCTGGACAGCGAGGACGCCGAAATCCGAATCCGTTCGCTAAAAGCGATCAACGAGCTTGGCGTTCGTATCGATATTGACCGCTACAAGCCTTTCGTTACCTCCCCCGTCTGGGAGGAACGGCTTATGGCGGCTCAACTGCTCCAGCGGCTGCCGTTTGAAGAGACGGCATCTTTTTTTGAAAGAATGAAAGACGATCCCTCTTGGTACGTTCGCGAGGAAGCGAAGAAAGCCATAGCCGAATACGGTCAATACGCGAATGATCCGGTTTCCAGGCCGGCTAAGGAGGAGAGCTATCCATTGGAAAGGATTGAACCATGAATACCATCCTAGAGAACATCTTGTTGTTTTTTGGAGGACTCATCATTGTTTATATGGCATTCGTCATACTCATTTACAGCACTATGCTGTTTCTTGCGCTCTTGGAGCTAAGAAAACAATACAAACTGGATAAACGCGAATTGGATGAAAGCACGATAGATGCCGTTTATTCGAAACCTGTCTCCATGATTGTTCCCGTGTATAATGAAGAGTCGGGGGTAATCGACAGTATCCATTCCTTGCTAAACCTGAGGTATCCCCAGACGGAGCTGCTGGTTGTCAATGACGGGTCCACGGACCGAACCTTGGAAATCGTCATCGAACAGTTTCAAATGAGAAAAGTGGAAAAGCCGAAACAAGGGGATTTGGAAACGAGCCCTGTTCATCAACTATACCAATCGGCGATCAATCCTCAGCTGTGGCTCATCGATAAAGAAAACGGCGGCAAGGCGGATGCCTTAAATGTTGGAATCAACTACTCGAGATATCCGTATTTTTGTTCCATTGACGGCGACTCCATCCTGGATGAAAAATCATTGCTTCGGGTCATGAAACCGATCATTATGTCAAACGGCCAGGTCATCGCCGTCGGCGGCAATATCCGCATCGTCAACGGTCTTGATGTTCAATATGGTGCGGTTTACCATAATACCCTGTCCAATAGAGCCCTTGTCGTAATGCAGGTGATTGAGTATTTGCGGGCCTTCTTGATGGGGCGAATGGCTTTGAGCAAGTTGAATATGATCCTTATCATATCGGGCGCTTTTAGCGTATTTTCCAAAAGGCATGTCATTGAAGCCGGCGGCTACAGTGTGGATACGATCGGTGAGGATATGGAATTGGTCGTGAAGCTTCAGCGGCTCGTCAAGGAAAAGGAGCTGGACCACCGGATCGAATTCGTACCGGATCCTGTGTGCTGGACGGAAGCTCCGCAAACGATGGGCGTGTTGAGGAACCAGCGGCGCCGGTGGCACCAAGGCTTGATTGAAAGCTTGTGGGCGCATAAACGCCTGATCTTTAATCCCAAGTACGGAAAAATCGGATTGATCTCGGTTCCTTACTTTTGGCTGGTCGAATGCCTGGGGCCTATCATAGAATTAGGCGGGTACGCCTATGTAATCATCACTTTTTTTTCTGGGGGGCATCTATTATGAATATGCTCTGCTTCTGGGTTTGCTTTTTATTTTGTACGGTACGATTTTCTCGATTGCATCGATCCTGCTTGAAGCATGGAGCATGAACACTTACCCCAAACGAAGAGACGTGCTTCGGATGATGATGCTTGCTTTGACGGAGGTCGTATGGTACAAGCCGCTGACTCTGATCTGGAGATTGGAGGGCTTGATTCATTTTGTGCTCCGGAGAAAATCCTGGGGGAAAATGAAGAGGGTCGGTTTTTCTAAGAAAGGAATTGCAAAATGAAACGATTTTATATCATTGGCTTTATTGTGGTGCTTGCTATCCTGCTTCCCATCATTCTTTGGCATACCGAGGACGAGAAAAAGCTCAACATTGCGATTATCGACAAAACGGTTCCGGACGAGACGTACCGGGAACATCTTGGGGTATCATGGCTGTTAAACCATCTGAAATATAAAACGGATGACGGCCGCCCTTACGAAGCCGCCGCCGATTATACGGGATTCGTGCCCAAGGATAAAGTAAAAGGTTATGACATTCGAACGCTTCCCGCCCAATACGACAACTATGACGTGATCTACTTGGCCGACACCTACGGTGTCTATGAGGAGGATCTGCCCTGGTTAAAAAAAAAACGCGAGAGGGCTCCCGCTCAACCAAAATTTACGGCGGTTTGGAAGAAAAGGAATGGCATCATATCGTAAGCCGGCTAAGCCAAAAAAAAGAAGAGCTTGCTCGTTGCGGAATTCAATACCTTTGCGTCTCCGACCGCTCCGGGCGTCCGCAAAGGCGTGACGGATTACCTGGGGGTCGACTGGAACGGATGGACAGGCCGTTATTTCGATGAGCTCGACCCGCAAAAAAACAAGGAAATCCCGCAGTGGATCATCGATGAATTTGGCGATAAGTGGACTTATCATGGAGCGGGATTCCTGCTCGTCAATGACCTGACCGACGAAGTGACCGTCTTGGAATTAGACAAGCACGTCACCGAAGAGGGCATACGGCTTTCATTCACGGAAGATGGGGCCGAACGGTTCGGGATGAAAGAAAGTCCGAACTATGAATACTGGTTTGATATGGTCACGCCGAAGGCGGGAACGACCGTGCTGGCGAACTACGACTGGGGCTTAACCGATGCGGGGAAAAAGCTTCTGAAGGAGAAAGGGATTCCTGCTGAGTTTGCCGCTGTCGTGACCAAATCCCAAAAAGCGTCAACCAGCTACTATTTTGCAGGGGACTATAACGATGTGCGAGACGTTCCCCGATTCTATCAAATGAAAGGACTGCCCGACGTTTATCGTCTGGCTCAAAAATATTCGGACCAGGCTTTTTACTGGTCGACGTATTATCCCATGATGAAATCCATATTAAAGCAGTTTGAAGATGCCACTGAACCTGGACCTGAACCGGACGCGAAGGAGGATTCCGGCGATATGAAAATGTCCGCAAGGGTCCATGAGAATTCGTTTGAAGTCATGAAAGACGGCAAGTGGACACCCGTGACGATCAAAGGCGTCAATATCGGGATGGGGAAGCCGGGCGTCTTTCCCGGAGAAGCGGGGATCACGGAAGAAGAGTATTACCGATGGTTTGAGCATATCGGCGAGATGAATGCGAATACCGTTCGCGTGTACACGCTCCATCCGCCGGGCTTTTATAATGCCTTGAAGCGGTATAATGACAGCCACGACCAGCCGATTTACGTCATGCATGGAGTCTGGATCAATGAAGAGAAGCTGGAAGAATCCCTGGATGCTTTTGAAAAGGAGAATCTGGGACAATTCCAGAACGAAATGAAGACCATCGTGGATGTCATTCATGGAAACAAGGTCGTCGAACCCAAGCCCGGACATGCATCGGGCGTATATCAAGCGGATATTTCGGAATATGTCATCGGTTGGATCCTCGGCATCGAATGGTATCCGCATATGGTGAACAATACCAACAAAGTCCATGCGGACATCGGGGAATATGACGGTACGTATTTTGAGACGAAAGGCGCCAAGCCTTTCGAGCACTGGCTTGCGCAGCAGATGGATCTCATTGTGCAATATGAAGTGAAGCATTATCGGTTCATCCGGCCCATGAGCTTCACCAATTGGGTGACGACGGATATTTTGACGCATCCTTCGGATTCCACGGGGGAAGAGGACCTGGTCAGCGTCGATCCGAACGTGGTCTATACGAAAGGCCAGATGAAGCTGGCCGATCAGTTTGCATCTTATCATATTTACCCGTATTATCCTGATTTTCTGAATTATAATGCGCATTACCGAACATACGTCGACCATCGGGGCGAGCTTAACAACTATGCCGCCTATCTCAACGAACTTCATGCGGCACACCGGCTGCCCATCCTGGTTGCCGAGTTCGGGGTGCCCGGTTCGCGGGGATTAACCCATAAGAATCCGTTTGGGATGAACCAAGGCTTTTTATCCGAGAAGGAGCAGGGGGATATTGTCCAGCGATTGTTTGAAGACATCATGGAGGAAAAGCTGTTGGGAGGACTTGTTTTTACCTGGCAGGACGAGTGGTTCAAACGGACATGGAATACGATGGACTATGACAATCCGGAACGCCGGCCGTTCTGGTCAAACGCCCAAACGAACGAGCAGCAATTTGGCCTGCTCAGCTTTGACCGGCATAAAATTCAAGTGGACGGCGATGTTTCCGACTGGACCGTTAAACCGCTGTACGAGAACCGGAAGGGCGTGCTCCGAAAGCTGTTTGTCGATCATGACGAGCGTTATCTCTACCTGAGACTGGATTACGATGATTCCGTGAAAGGCAATCCCATGTTTATGCTTGACGTTGTGCCGGGACAAGGAAACACGTTTTTGAAGGAGCACAAGGAGGTCCGCTTTTCGAACGGCGTTGATTTTCTGGTAGATCTGAAGGGCGAGGAATCCCGGATAACCGTTGACGCGTATTATGATTATTACAATTATCTATACGGTCATACCCTTAAATTTATCGACGCCAAGGCAACTTCGAAGAACAGCGGGGAATTCACTAAAATTTTATATGCGCTGAACAAGGAATACTATTTGCCGCAGGAGGACCGTACCCTTCCATTCAGCGCCTATGAGACAGGAAAGCTCAGGCAGGGGAATGGCAATCCTCGTTCCAAGGACTACGACTCGCTGACGGATTTCTCGATAAGCAAAGACGGAACCGTTGAGCTGAGAATTCCATGGCTGCTTATTCAGGCTAAAGACCCGAGCCAAAAAGAATTTATGGGGGACCTTTACGTCAATGGGGCGGAAGCCAGCGTATTCATCGATCAAATCCGGCTCGGGGCCATGTTCATGGACGAAAAAGGGAAAGTCAAGGACTCATTCCCGGGCCTCAACAAGGGCGTTGTCGCCGACATGAAAGGTTATACATGGGATAACTGGAATATGCCGCAGTATGAGGAACGTTTAAAGCAATCGTATTTTATAGTTAAAGACGTATTTTCCAAATATTGATTGTCAGCCGATGGGGCTGTCCATAAAGCAGATATTTTCTGCTGCGGGACCGCCCCCTTTTCTTTTTTTTAATTCATGTTTGATCAAAGCAATAGAACTTTTTCGCTCTGCTAATCGTTATAATCTCGTAACTATTGGACGGGCCCTGTCAGATTAGTCATTATTTTAAGAGATAAGAAAGTATAAACTACAGAGGTTTGCCATCCTTATCTCTCAAGAAAAACTTCCGTTAAATGCGGTCTGTCTTCTGAGAAAGTACGTCGATAGACGTTTTTTGTTAAGAGATAAGAAAGTATAAACTTCAGAGGATTGCCATCCTTATCTCGCAAGAAAAACTTCCGTTAAATGCGGTCTGTCTTCTGAGAAAGTACGTCGATAGACGTTTTTCTTATGTAAATGTATACCTTTGGCGGGAACGTCTAGCAGGACGTTCTTTTTTATTTTTGAAGTTTTTTTGCAAAACTTGCAGGGGCGGAATACAGTACAAACGTCTATGAATACGGGAAGGAGGGGAGAGCAATTGAGACAGAACGGTTAATCACGCGCATTCTGCAGGGCGAGCAGGAAGCCTTTCGGGAGCTGGTGAATCTTTACGGCCAGCACGTGTTCCACACGGCATTTTCCGTCCTGCGGAATGCCAAGGAAGCGGAAGACGCCTCACAGGAAGTATTTATCCAGGTATACAAAGCTCTCCCCCAATATCGTTCCGAAGGATTCAAAACCTGGATCACGCGCATAACGCTTAATAAATCGATCGACATCAAACGCAAACTGGCACGACGTGCCGAAGGTCACCAAGACATGGACGGCGAATCGCTGGAACGGATTCCTTCCCGGGATGAAGATACGCTAGTTCAAATTATCCGCAAGGAAAAAAAAGACGAACTTGAACGGAAGGTGAACAGTCTTCCCGATAATCACCGGCAAGTCATCACGGCTTTTTACCTGGAGGAAAAAAATTACGAGCAGATTGCCGCAGATCTTGGGGTTACGGTTAAAACCGTGGAATCCAAGCTCTATCGGGCAAGACACTGGATTCGCAGCCAATGGAAGGAGGATGAATGGACATGAATGCACCGCAATCCGAGTGGAAGAGACTGGCGTCCCACTACATACAAGGCGGATGCACCGCCGAAGAGGCAGCGTATTGGGAGCATTTAATGTTGTCTGACGATGAAGCCCTGCGTATTTACATGCAGGCGATGGCGGAGATGGACGGCGAGCTGCCTTCCTTGCCTGATCCGGAAGATTTCGCCCGGAAGGTTTTGGAGCGTCAAGATTTCGTCCCTTACCGAAGAAGAAACGAATCCGTATCTTCCGCCCGCCCGCGCCGTTGGTACGAACGGCCGATCTTTCATTATACCGTTGCCGCATCGATTACGCTGGTGTTCGTGTTCTCGGGCGCTTTTGACCGGATGTTTCCGGAGGATGGGCACCGGAACCGGGCTGCAACCCAGGCTCCATCCTACAGCGAACAATTAATGGAGAAAACGACGGGCTGGCTGGACCGGCTGAAACCGAGATAAAGATCAATGTGAAAGGATGATGACTTGTGCAACCGCAACGCAATAAAGGCCTGGCTTTTATCATCAACGTGATACCGGGGCTCGGCCATTACTATTGGGGGAGAAGAGGAAGGGCGCTTTTGTATCCCCTGCTGTTTTTTGGGATTATCATGGCGGGGATTGCTTTGGGGATTGTTACCAACGATGACGCCCCATTCATATTTTCCATTCTCGCCGCATTGTTCATTTGGGGGATCAACATGCTCGATTTGCTGATTGCCCTGCTGAGATATACGCCGATGATGGTGGTTTACGACGAGTATGGGCGTCCGATGCAGATACCTCACGAAAAAGGCGAGGATTCAGAGCGCTTTTACACGATTTTACTGTCCTTCATCCCGGGTTTGGGCCATTTTCAGCTGGGGCTGATGCAGCGCGGATTGTCGTTCCTCATTTCGTTTTTCGGCCTGGCGACGATCCTGATGTTTCTTGCCGGCTTAACTCATGAGGATGTGTTCCTGCTGTTTCTGGGCATGCTGCCGATCATTTGGCTTTACTGCATGTTTGACGTCGTTCAGCTTGTGCACCGCAAGCAGGCGGGGGAATTGCTGTTTGACCGGACGCTGTTTGAGGAGCTTGAATCCGGCCGGGACGGCGGGCGCCGCAGCAAAGTGTTTGCCACGATGCTTTCCGCATTTCCGGGGGCGGGGCAAATGTATCTCGGCTTGCAAAAGCGCGGATTGCAAATGATGCTGTTGTTTTTGGGAAGCATATACGTGCTGGATGTGCTGAGGCTTTCCGTGTTTTTGTTTTTGATCCCCGTAATCTGGTTCTACTGTTTCTTTGACGGGCTTCAGCAGGTAAGCCGTTACGGAAGGGAGCCGCTGCGGGACATACCGCTGATTGAAGGATTTGCCCGCCATCAGCGGTGGGTCGGTTTGGGACTGGTATTCTTAGGGCTGTATTTTGTTTTTACGAGTGTCGTTATGCCTTTTCTGGAAACCTTGTTTCCCGACGCCTACATCAGCTACCAAATCCGCAATTATATTAAGACGGGGCTCGTGGCGATCGTGCTGATCGGCGGAGGAATCAAACTGCTGACGGGATCGAAGAAAGAACCGGACGGAGGGGAGCGGTTTTTTTGATGAATCCGACCGATAATGACTTGGGATATGACAGGGTTCCCGCGAATGCCGTACGGCAGTGGAGAGTCGGTTCGCTGTCCATGGGGGTATCGCTGCTCCTGCTTGGCGTTCTGGTATTAACCTCGCAATGGAAAGGGACGGCGGTGTTTGATTCCGCTATGAAATGGTGGCCGGTCGTCTTCATCTTGCTCGGCGCCGAGGTTGTGGGTTATACGCTTTTCTTTAGAAAAGCGTATAACGTAAAGTATGACGTGTTCAGCATTTTGCTGATCGGATTTTTGACACTATGCTGCGTCGGCCTGGCCGCGCTCAGCACGACCGGCCTGCTCGATCAGATCCGGCGGGAGACCGTTGCCGTGCAAAAAACGGTTCCGATTCCGGAGATCAGGACGGGTGTCCCTGACGGCGTCAACAAAATCATCGTGCAGGGCAGCTATGTATACCAAATCAAGAAAGACTCCAGCAGCTCGAAGGAGTTGTTAGTATTCGGCAGCGTGAGAACAGCCGATGAGGAACTGCTCAAGGGAGACGGACTATCGTCGCTTATTCAAATGAAACAAGCCGGAAACGTCCTGTACGTCAACCTGCTGGAGCCTCCGCGTTTTGGCTTGAACGGCGGCTCTTCCAATCTGGAGGTGACCGTATCCGCACCCGCGGACATGAAGGTAACGGTCCGGGATCCCCATGGAAACACGCGTTAGTAGGTTGACACCCCCTGCGGAATAGAGGGGCGCCATAGGACACGGATGCAACAAAAAAATGTAAACCGGGCAAGAACTCCGGTTTACATTTTTTTCAATTTATTTTCGATGATAACGAAAATCAGAACGATCGATACCAGCGTGCATATGGCCGTAACCGCAAAATGGCCGGTCAGTGCCGCAACCAGAAGCAGCAATGCGCCAAAGATCATTAGCAGCTGGCTGCAGTAACGGTTGGCAGCGGTCCAGTTCCACTCGTTTTTCATGGACGAGGTCGTCCGGTAACCGTAAAACCCGTTGATTTCCTTCGGCGGGAACAGGAACAGCATTACGCCCGCAATGATGAACACGGTCCCCAAGGCAAGGTTCATGAGCATGCTTTCAACACCTTTCCTTAAACGAAGCCAAGGTTTTTCTATGCCCGTGAATCCGCGGCAGGATAGGCAGCGTTCAAAAGGAGCCGGCGGTACGTATATTGAAAAATAAATTCGAACGCCTCCAAATGCCGCTTCGCTTCGAATGCATTCTGTCCCCAGGCGTAGATGCCGTGATTTCGCAGCAAAATGCCGGGAACCGCCGGATCGAGAGCATCCGGTACCAGCTTCGCAATGCGCGGGATCTCGGCATAGTTTGGCAGCACCGGAATGCGGATGGCCGCATCTTCTTCCCAGATGTTAAACGCTTTGATCAGTTCAATGCCCTGTGCCGGAACATATCCCTGTTCACCATACCACTCGCTGATCAGGTTATTGTCAATGGTGTGCACGTGGAAAATGGCGCCGCAGCCGGTTTTGCGGTAGATTTCGCAGTGAATCAGCGTCTCCGCGCTCGGCTTCAGGCCGGTCGTTTCGCACGGCTTGCCGTTTTGGTCAACAAACAGATAATCCTCCGGCGTATGTACGGATTTGTCTTTTCCGCTTGCCGTGACAGCGAAATAAAACTGCTCGGGATCGAATTCGCCGACCCGGACCGACAGATTGCCGCTTGTTCCGGGAAACCAGCCTCGGGAAGCAAACAACTCCTTGACGGAGCGAAGCTCATCGAGCGCTGCCTGTTTTTGCTCCAGCCGAATATCGGTAAATTTCATTTACAGCACCCCCTGGTTTTTCTTGAGCTTCATATCTTCCTGAATTTCGGTAAACGTGTGGAACGGCACATGATTCACGCCCAGTTTTCGGCACTGCTCGGTCAGCGTCGAACGGGAATAGACGAGATCTGCCTGTTTGGCACCTTCAAAATCGGTAATGCTGTCCCCGATCAGAATCCGCGTGTATTGCTCCGGCGGGAATTCCTTCATAACGGTCACTTTGCACATGCCGCAATCGTTTTTGCAAGGCTCTTGGCAAGGATGGGGCCAGGTAATCTCAATCCGTTCGCCTTCAAAATCGGCACTGTTGCAGAATATTCGTCCTTCAGGTATGCCGAACGGCTTCAGAAGAGGGTCCACAAAGAAATCGATGCCCCCGCTGGTGACGTAAAACGGAATGCCCTCCGATTTCAAGTATTCCAAAAACTCGACGAAGCCTTCCCGGATCACGGCCTGTTGAATCACGAAAGATACGATTTGCTCGCGCATGGAGGAAGGGAACAGCGCAAACATGCGCCCGACCCCTTCCCGGATGGAAATGCTCCGCTTAAGGGTTGCCTCCATGACGGCTTCATAACCCTCGGGTTTGAAATGCTTCATAATGGCCACGATGTTGTCATTGTCGGTAATGGTTCCGTCAAAATCGCAAAATACGATCGGTTGCTTGCCTGTCATGCTTCTCCTCCCCAGATGTCCAGAGCCGCTTTAAGCTCAGGGTGTGATTCAGCCTTCTCGGATAGCGAAATCCCGTTCATGGCTGCCTCAATGGCTTGTACGAAAGCGCGGCCGCCCGCTTCGGTGCCCATCGGGTGGCCGTGAATGCCTCCCCCGGCGTAACGACGACGTCGGTCCCGAAGTCTCTCGTGATTTTCGGAACGAGGCCCGGATGGATGCCTGCGGATGGGACCGGCAAACTCCGTTTCATGCCGAGCTCGGCACGGTGAAGCTCATTCCGGATGGACAGATTTTCTTCCCGCGGCATCGTTACCGATCCGTACGGGGAAGGGAAAAGCACGAGATCCGCGCCGGCAATCCGCATTAGCTGTCCCAATAGAACCGGAGCGGCGATGCCGTAGTACGGGGACGGATAAATTGCCCCGGCCAAGGCAGGATGGGCGGCGATCGGCACGGTGATTTCCGGATCCGAGCTCAGCTCCTGCAGCACGTCGTAACCATATGATAGAACGTTGAACAGCAGCGCGTTCGCTCCGGCGTCAATCGCGCGCAGCGCCTGATCGCGCAAGCCGGAGGTGCGTCCCGTCAGATTGGCGGCATACAGAAGCTTTTTGCCGGTCTCCCGCTCGGTTTCGGCCGCAGCCTGCATGCACAGCTTGACCCGGGTCGCAATCGGCGTCAGCTCGTTTTCGAACAGGATTTCATCGTCTTTAATCAGGTCCACGCCGCCCCGAGCCTGGCGGATAAACTGTTCTGTCAGCTCGTCCGCATTCAGTCCGATCACGGATTTAAAGATGCTCATCAAGAGCGGACGGTCATACGCGCCAAGCAGCTGGCGGATCCCGTCAATGCCGAATTTCGGGCCCGGGAACGCAGACAGGAAGCTGTCGGACAGATCCAGCGCAGTCAGTTTAATCCTTCCGTCCATCGAAATTTTGCCGAAAACGGTCACCAGAAGCGCCGGAATGTCGCGGCTGAAATTGATGTCCGGATAGGCGATGCTCACGTCAGCATACCGGCTGCCGGGCGAACCGTCAGGGGATTCAAACACTTCAACGGCATGAACCTCGCCCAGATGTTTCTGGAGCGATTGACGCTTCGCCTGCGGAAGCTCCGTCCAGCTGCCTACGGTCATGCCGACGGCAATCGATTCGGCTTTTTTGCGGAAGTCGGCGTGATCGTCATGGATACGGTAAGTCGCTATGCACCGGCTCATGAGATTTGTCCTTTCAGCACGGTTCCCATTTCACGCGAGCGCTCCGCGCAGCGGTTTACGGCGGCGATGACGGTTTCGAAGAAGTCGCCTTGGTCCAGCCGTTCGAGCGCCGCCTGGGTGGAGCCGTTCGGCGAGGTGATTTTGGCCCGGAGGGCAGAGGGCTGTTCCCCGGTCACCTGGACCATCCGAGCCGCGCCCATAATGGTCTGCAGCGTGAGCTCGCGGCTTTGGTCGGCCGTCAGTCCGCCCCGGATCCCGGCTGCGGTCATCGCTTCCATCATATAATAGAAGTAAGCCGGGCCGCTCCCGGAGATGCCGGTCAGAATGTCCATTTTATCCTCCTCGATGACGGTGACGTTCCCCACCGCTTCGAACAGGGTCATCACCAGCTGGCGCATGGGTTCGTTCATTTCCTTCGAGAAGGAGACGCCCGTAGAGCCAAGCCCGATGGAGCAGGAGGTGTTCGGCATCGTACGCGCTATCGGCTGCTTATGTCCGAGAAGCGACTGTGCCGTTTGGATGGACAGCCCCGCAATGAAAGAGATAATAAGCTGATCCCCGGTCAAAAGGGGGCCGAGCTCTTTCAGCGCTTTGGCGGCTTCCTTCGGTTTCATGGCCAGCACGATGACCGGACTGTTTTTCAGGATCTCGCCTTTTTGCTCCGGGTCATTGCTGGTTTGGACATCATAACGTTCCAGAAGCTCCTGAAGACGCTGGGTATTGCTGCGGTTCAGCATCGTAATGTCTTCCGGACGCATCACGGAGCGGCTGATCAGGCCGCGTACGATCGCTTCAGCCATGGAGCCGGCGCCGTAGAAGGTGATGGCCTTTTCAATCAAAGGCCGATTCTGGGGAGATTGGCACATAAGTTATTCCTCCTTCGGGATATTAATGACGGATCTGGCCGTTTCCGGTAACGATATACTTGGTGGACGTCAAAGCCGGCAGGCCCATGGGTCCGCGAGCGTGAAGCTTTTGCGTGCTGATTCCGATTTCTGCGCCGAAGCCGAATTCGAATCCGTCCGTAAACCGGGTCGAAGCATTGTGGTATACCGCTGCGGCATCCACTTCCTGCAAAAAGCGTTCGGCATTCTCCTGCGATGCCGTAACGATGCATTCGGAATGCTTCGTTCCGTAGGCAGCGATATGCTTTATGGCTTCCGACAGGTTGTTCACAACCTTTATGTTCAAAATGTAGTCGTTGTACTCGGTAGCATAGTCGGAGGATTCCGCCGGTTTAGCCCAAGGCGAAAGGCGCAGCGTCTCTTCATCGCCGCGAAGCTCCACGCCGGCTTTACGGAAGGAATCCGCCAAGGCGCTTAAGTGGGCTGCGGCAAAATCTTTGTGAACCAAGAGGGTTTCCATCGCGTTGCAGACGGATGGGCGCTGAACCTTGGCGTTGATGGCGATGTTCTCGGCCATGGCAGGATCCGCCGATTCATCGATAAAGGTATGGCAAATGCCCGCTCCCGTCTCGATGACAGGCACGGTGGCGTTCATGACGACGTTTTGAATGAGCGAGCTGCCTCCGCGAGGAATGATGACATCCAGCAGCCCGTTCAGCTTGAGCATTTCGTCGACGGAGGCGCGGTTTGGATCCTCGATCAGCTGCAGGGCATCTTTTGGCATGGCTGTGCGTTCCATGGCCTCGTGGAGCACCTCCACGATTTTGCGGTTCGAGGAAAGGGCGGACGACCCGCCTCGAAGCACGACCGCATTACCGCTCTTTAGGCACAGTCCGGCTGCATCCACGGTCACATTGGGACGGGCTTCATAGATAATGCCGATAACGCCGATCGGTACGCGGACTTTACGGATAAACAGCCCGTTAGGACGCTCGATGGTTTCCAGGGTGTCGCCCACGGGATCCGGCAGTTTCGCAATCTGGCGCAGTCCTTCCGCAATCGCTTCGATCCGGGACGCGTTAAGGGCCAGGCGGTCCAGCAGGGAAGCGGAAATGCCTTGTTCTTCTCCGCGCTTCAAATCCTCCTCGTTCGCAACCATAATGTCGGCCGAACGCTGGATGAGCGCATCCGCCATGGCGAGAAGGGCTTCGTTTTTCTGCGTCGTGTTCAGTTTATTGAGAACCGTCGTAACATTTTTGGCAAGTCCGGCTTTATTTCTAACTTCACTCATGATTTCTTCCTCCTTCATTATTTCAGCGTAATCCACTCGTCGCGGTGAATAACCTCCAGTCGGTGAACTTCTCCGATGGCGGAGATCACTTCGCCGCTTGACAGTCCGCGGATAAGCCGCAGCTGATCCCCGTCATAATTGACAATGCCCCGGCCGAGGCGTTCGTTCCGGGCGTCACAACTTCAACCACATCCCCGGCATGGAAGCTGCCTTCCACGCGCTTGACGCCGACCGGGAGCAGGCTGTGCCCGCCGTGGACGAGCGCTTCTTCGGCGCCGTCATCGACCACAATGACGCCGATCGGCGAGGACATAAAGCCGAGCCACTGTTTTTTCATCGGCAGGGAGGAGAGATGGGTGGCAAAATAAGTTCCTTTGCCTTTCCCCTCGAGCGTCGCCAGCATGTCGCCGGCTCCGTTCGCTTTGCCGATAAAGACGGGAACGCCGCCGCGGGTGGCGATTTTGGCGGCGTCGATCTTCGAACGCATCCCGCCCGTTCCGACGCTGGACCCCGCTCCCCCGGCAATCGCATAGATCTCTTCGGTGATTTCCTCCACCTCTTCAAAGCGAACCGCCTCCGGCGATTTGCGCGGATCCGCGGTGTATAGGCCGTCGGTATCGGTCAGGATAATCAGCTGCCTCGCCCGGACGAGGTTGGCGACGAGCGCCGAAAGGGTATCGTTATCGCCGAATTTGAGCTCGTCGATGGAAACCGAATCGTTTTCGTTAATAACGGGGACGACTCCTTGCTTGAGCAGCTCGTCGATGGTCATGCTGGCATTATTCATGCGCTTGCGACTCGCAAAGTCGGTGCGCGTCAGCAGAATTTGGGCTGCAATCAGCCCATGGGCGGCGAATGCGTTCTGGTAAGAGCGCATCAGGAGCGCTTGGCCCACCGCGGCGGCGGCCTGCTTTTCATGGAGCAGACGTGGCCTGATCGGGTAACCGATCTTGCGAAATCCGGCAGCCACGGCTCCCGAGGTTACAAGGAGAACTTCATGTCCCGCTTGGCGAAGGGCGGCAAGTTCACCGGCATAGAATTGAATGGCTTCCGAGTTCAGCCCGCCTTCGACCGTGGTCAGCGAGCTGCTTCCGATTTTTACGACGATGCGCGAATGCATCGCAATCACTTCCTCTGGCATGATGTTAAGATTCTTTCTGAAAATAAAAAAGCTTTCATCCTTCATTACAAAGGACGAAAGCTTGAACTTCCGCGGTACCACCTTTATTGATGAGAATCTCATCCGGCTTGGGGCCTTGTAACAGAAGGCACTGTCCTGCGATTAGGCAGGCCGCTCGGGGTTAGGATTCGGAAAGGGGCTATCGGCGAATTCTTTCAGCCAGGGAATTCGCTCTCTAAACGCGCCGTTCGCTTTCGTACTGGTCCCGTCATTGCGTTTTAATCACTTTCATACTCTACTTGCAAGAATACCACAAGGGGCTTTTGATTTCAAAGAAAATGGTTATCGAAAAAGCCCCAGGCTGCCGATCCGCGCTGCAGCTTCACGAAGCCGCTCCTCACTGCTGAGAAGGCCTACCCGCACATACCCTTCTCCATGCGTCCCGAACCCGATGCCCGGAGCGACGGCCACATGCGCCTGCTCCAGCAGCATGTCGGCAAAGGAAACGGAGGTGAAGCCCTTGGGTACCGGCAGCCAGCTGAAAAAGGAACCGGCAGGCTTATCGGCTTCCCAGCCGATCCCGTGAATGGCGCCAAAGAAAGCGTCCCGCCGGGATGCATAGGTGGAAACAAGCTCTTCCACGCACTGCTGGGGGGCGGTCAACGCTTCTGCCGCAGCCGCCTGAATGCCTCCGAACAGGCTGACGTAGATATGATCCTGCAGCTGGTTGATCAGCGAAATCAGCTTGGCGTTTCCCAGCGCAAAGCCTACGCGCCATCCCGCCATATTGTAGGTTTTCGAAAGGGTATAAAATTCAAGCCCGACTTCCTTGGCTCCTTCCGCTTGAAGGAAGCTGACCGGACGCCGTCCGTCAAAACCGATCGCTCCGTATGCAAAGTCGCTGGCGACCACAATGCCGTGGTTTGCCGCAAAGGATACCGTGTCTTCATAAAAGGAAAGGGGCGCGGCGGCGGCGGTCGGATTGTTCGGGTAATTTAAAAACATCAATTTGGCATTTTCGCGGTCCGCCTTGGATATCGCTTCATAATCGGGCAAAAACCGGTTCTCCGCACGCAGCGGCATGAAGCTCATTTTTGCCTGGGCGAGCGCTACGCCGGACCAGTAATCCGGATAACCCGGATCAGGAACGAGACAAAGATCGCCGGGATTGAGAAGGATCTGCGGGAGCTGAACCAATCCGGTTTTGCCTCCGAATAAAATGGCCACTTCCGTTTCCGGATCCAAATCCACGTCATAGTCTTCTTTGTAGCGCTTCGCGATCGCTTCCTTTAGAAAGGAATAGCCGGTGAACGGAGAATATTTGTGATAAAGCGGGTTCTCTGCGGCCTCCTTCAGCTTGGACACGATGTGGGAAGGCGTCGGAAGATCGGGATTCCCTTGTCCGAGGTTTATGACATCATGGCCGAGGGCCGTTTGCCGGTTTACCTTGGATACCAGGGTGGCAAAAAATTGGGTCGGAAGCTGGGACATGATGGAGGCAGGCTGTATTTGAAACGGCTTTGTTATTTTGGCCATAATAAAAATCACTCCGGTTTAGATTTAAGAAATAATTTAACATGATTTATCCGGGGTGTATAGAGGGTTTTCATTTGATCTATTGAATTTCGGCCTATACCGGGCTATGATGGACTACAATCATTCAGAACCGCAGGTCAAAAAAGTACATCATTGTACAAACACGCAGGTTTGAACGTCTATGAAAGGAGATAAGCTGACCATGAATATAGCTTTGATTCAAGCTTATATCGAGTTGGGAGATACGGAAGCCAACTATGACCACATCCTTGAGATGATGACGCGGGCCGTGATGGCAGAGGCGAAGCCTGATGTGATCGTCCTCCCGGAAATGTGGAATACCGGCTATGCGCTGGACAGAATCAAGGAGCTGGCCGATCCCGGCGGTCGGGCAACCCGGGAAGTGTTGGGCGCATTTGCCAAAAAACACGGCGTGTTTGTCGTCGGAGGGTCCGTGGCGGAAAATATCGGGGGCGAGATTTACAACACCATGCATATCTTCAACCGCGAGGGCGAACAGATCGCGAAGTACTCCAAAATGCATCTGTTCCGGCTTATGGATGAAGAAAAATTTCTCGAGGCCGGCAATCAGGCCGTGACCTTCCCATTGGAGGGAGGACTGATTGCAGGGGCCTCGATTTGCTACGATATCCGGTTTCCCGAGCTGTCCCGGACGCTTGCCCTTGCCGGAGCCAAGGTTCTGTTTGTGCCAGCCGAATGGCCGCATCCCCGCTTGCACCATTGGAAGACGCTCCTTACGGCACGGGCGATCGAGAATCAAATGTACGTGGTCGCCTGCAACCGGACAGGTACCAGCGGGGATACCTCCTTTTTCGGCCATTCGATGATTATCGATCCGTGGGGCGAGACGGTGGCATCGGGAGGAGAAGAGGAAGCCATCATTACGGGTGTGCTGGATCCCTCGCTCACGGATGCCGTGCGCGGCCGCATTCCCGTGTTTGAAGACCGCAGACCCCGGATGTACGATATCGGATAGATTGAATTTTTCGCATCTTCGTTTCATCTCCGAAAGGGAGGGTATACTAATTTTAATCCCCCCAAAGGAGGCAAAAGCGCATGGCGAATGAAAACGATAAGGTTAACCATGACAGCCAGGAAAATGTCGTAGAGCAAAAGAACCAGTTCCGTAACTTCGTAGAGGGCGTAAACGGCGGATTCAGCGGCAACGACGGCGTGACCGAGGATAAGGGCCATATTCCGGACGATCAGAACCGGTTGATTGACAAACATAATTTGCGGAAGTGATAAATTAGGCACAACCGTTTGCGAAGGCCTAAACGACAGCCTAAGAAGGCTGGGGTGCAGGGCAAATCGAAATTAAAGGATAAGAAAAACGTCTATCGACGTACTTTCTCAGAAGACAGACCGCATTTAGCAGAAGTTTTTCTTGCGATATAGAATTCCATCAGCTCCGCTGATCACTTATCAATTCTATATCTAAAAAAAAGAGTCCGGGATGAGCGTCGTATCCCCGGGCTCTTTTATTTTGTCAGTCTATTTGTCCGTTTCGGCGATTTTTCGATGGACCCGGCAGGGATTTCCCATGGCGATCACGCCGGAAGGAATGTCCTTGGTAACCACGCTGCCCGCACCGATGACGGTATCGTCCCCAATCGTGACGCCCGGAAGAACCGTGACGCCGCCCCCGATCCAGACGTTGTTTCCAATGGTGATGGGATAAGCATATTCCAATCCTTGATTGCGCTGCAAGGCATCAAGCGGATGGCCGGCGGTGTAGAACCCGCAATTCGGAGCTATAAACACATTATCGCCAAAGGTAATCTTGGCGCCGTCCAACATCACGCAATTATGATTGGCATAAAAATTTTCTCCAATTTCAATGTTGTACCCGTAATCGCAGGCAAAAGGCTGCTCGATCAGAAATGTCTCCCCTGTTTTTCCAAACAGCTTCTTCAGGATGGCCGCCCGTTCTTCCGTCTTTTCAGGATGGAGCTGATTGTATTCGTGGCATAATCCTTTCGCATAAGCGCGCTCTTTGATAAGCGTCGCGTCATAATTGGCATCGTAGAGCAGACCCTGCCGTGCTTTTTCTTTTTCCGTCATGTCCATAACTCCTTTTAAATGTAAGCGTTCGTGTTAAGTCCGATATCCACTATACCTTATTTTTGGCTCCTTCGGCCGCAAGGCGGTCCATAACCTGTTTGAAGGTATCGATGAAGGCCTCGGCCGCTTTCGACAAATATCTGCCGTTCCGGTAGGCGATGACCAGCGTACGGCTTGGAACGGGCTCGGCCAGCGGCAGAAATACGGGAATGAATTCGCTACGTTTCGCCCGGGCGATGAATCTTGGAACCAGCGTTACTCCCATGCCGGTGGCTACCAGGGACTGAACGGTTTCGATGTTGTTGCTTTCAAATACGACATTCGGTTCAAAGCCGGCCTCCCGACAAAGATCAAACGTCAATTTGCGGAAGCCCTGGCCCTTTTTGAGGACGATGAACGCTTCATCTTTCAGATCCTTTAGGAAGACGGCTTCATCCGGATGGCTTTGCGCCCTGACGGCAAGAGGGTGCTGAGGCGGAACGGCCAGATCAATCCGCTCTTCGCCGATGGGAACCCAGGACAGCGACGGTTCGGCAAGCGGCAGGGAAAGCAGGCTCAAATCCGTTTTTCCGCTGGCGGTCAGTTTTTCGAGGTTCATTGAAGAGTCTTCCAGCAGGGTGATTTCGATATCGGGATATTCCTTTTTGAATGTCGGAAGTACCCATGGGAGCAGATGGGAACCGGTGATCGGCATGCTGCCGATCACGACCTTGCCCTTGCGCAGTTGGGAGATGTCGGACATTTCCTGACGAAGCTGTTCGACGGCGTCCATGATTTTTTGCGCGTGCTCCACAAAGCTTGCTCCCGCGTGAGTGAGCTCCACGGTGCTTGTATTACGCTGAAACAGCATGACGCCAAGCTCTTTTTCCAGTTTGGACAGCTGCTGGCTGAGCGATGGCTGGGCAATATGGAGTTTCTCCGCTGCACGGGAAAAATTTTTATCAGCGGCGATTTGCAGGGTGTACTGAAGCTGTCTTAATTCCAAGGTGATCCCTCCGTCTATAGGTAATACCTATTGTTTAAGACCTATTATATAGGTATTATCATATCTGTAAAAGGTTGCGCGATGATATGCGAGATGAAGATGAAATCGGAACGGAGGAATTTCATAGGGCGCAAGCTTAAATATAGCGAAGCCGTAACGAGGGAGGATGGCAATGAGAACGGAGCAGGAAATGATGAATTTGTTTGTCGATTTTGCAGCCAATGAGGAGAGAATTCGATTGGTAACCCTGGAAGGGTCGCGCACCAACCCGAACATTCCGCGGGATTCATTTCAGGATTTCGACATATCATATTTCGTAACGGACATGGATTCCTTCAAAGGACATGATGATTGGCTGAACGGTTTCGGGAGCCGTATCATGATGCAAAAGCCTGAGGACATGGAACTTTTTCCGTCGGAATTAGGCAACTGGTTTTCGTACATCATTATTTTTGAAGACGGCAACAAATTAGACCTTACGCTTATTCCGGTAAGCGAAACGGAAGATTATTTTGCGCAGAGCGACGGTTTAGTAGAAGTCCTGCTGGATAAAGATTCCCTCGTCAAGAATGAAGGCATCGCGAGCGATCGTGAGTATTGGATTCAAAAGCCGACGGCCAGAAAATTTGATGACTGCTGCAATGAGTTTTGGATGACCTCCACATATGTTGTGAAAGGGCTGGCCAGAAAAGAAATTCTTTTTGCAATCGACCATTTAAACGAGATTGTACGGCCTAATTTGTTGAGAATGATGTCATGGCGAATCGGTTCCGAGCAGGGTTATGATTTCAGTTTGGGAAAAAACCATAAATTTATGGACCGCCACCTTCCAAAAGAAGACTGGGAAGCTTTGCTGTCAACCTATGCCGAGAACGGATTTCAGAACATGTGGCAGTCTTTATTCGCTTGCTGCGAGTTGTTTAGAAAACATTCCAAAGCGGTGGCCGAACATCTTGGATATACATACCCGGACTATGATGAAGCGATCACCCGGTATACTCTAAGAATTTATGATTCTTTGAACTCATAAAACCATACGTTAAGGGAATCCGGGTGCAAGAGACTCAACTTGCGATCCTAGACGCCAGCCGAAAAGTAACGCCATGATAGCCGTGTTCGGTTCCGGGCCGCCCAAGGGGCCAAGCCGTTCAATTTCACGGATCATGGCGTTTTTTTCTCCACCTACTCTATAGCCGAAACCTATAACTTTTATAGATTTTATATCTTGGAACAATCACTCGGGAAATGATATAGTACTATCAACCGAAAGGAATGGTTTTGGATTTCCTTTCATATTGACCGAATGAATAATGGGGTGAAAATGATGAGTAAAAAGACGATGTTCGAAAAAATTTGGGATAACCACGTCATTCATCAGGAAGAAGGCAAGCCCGGCATTTTGTACATCGACCTGCACTTGGTTCACGAGGTAACCTCCCCGCAGGCTTTCGAGGGTCTTAGGCTGAGCGGCCGCAAGGTGCGCCGTCCTGAATTGACTTTTGCGACGATGGACCATAACGTGCCGACAAAGGACCGTTTCAACATTACGGATCCGATTTCCAAACAGCAAATCGATACGCTGACGCAAAACTGCCGCGATTTCGGCGTAACGCTTTATGATTTGGAGACGATCGATCAAGGCGTGGTGCACGTCATGGGACCGGAGCTCGGTTTGACGCATCCGGGCAAAACGATCGTGTGCGGCGACAGCCACACCTCCACGCACGGCGCGTTCGGCGCTTTGGCCTTCGGGATCGGAACGAGCGAGGTCGAGCATGTCCTTGCTACCCAATGCCTGCAGCAGGCCAAAGCCAAAACCATGGAGGTTCGCTTCATCGGCAAGCGTAATCCGGGCGTAACGGCGAAGGACATGATCCTGGGCGTCATCGCGAAATACGGAACCGACTTTGCAACGGGTTACGTTATCGAGTATACCGGCGAAGCGATCCGCGAGCTGTCGATGGAAGAGCGCATGACCGTATGCAACATGTCCATCGAGGGCGGCGCAAGAGCAGGCATGATCGCTCCGGACGAAACGACCTTCGAATATCTCCGCGGACGTCAGCACGTGCCTCAGGGCGAAGATTTTGACCGTGCCGTTGAAACTTGGAAAGAGCTCGTAACGGATGAGGGAGCGCAGTTCGACACGGTCGTGGAGTTCGACGTGGAATCGTTGATTCCTCAGGTAACCTGGGGCACCAGCCCGGGGATGGGTACCGATATTTCGTCTTCCGTGCCGAATCCGGCCGACTTTACGACGGACAATGAACGCAAGGCTGCCGAAAAGGCGCTTGAGTATATGGGACTTACGCCAGGCACGCCGATGTCCGAAATCCCGATCGACTACGTCTTCATCGGTTCATGCACGAACGGTCGGATCGAGGACCTCCGCGCTGCCGCCGCCGTGGCCAAAGGATACAAAGTATCGGATCGCGTAACGGCGATCGTGGTGCCGGGTTCCGGCCGCGTCAAGATCCAGGCGGAGAAGGAAGGGCTTGACAAAATTTTTACGGAAGCCGGTTTTGAGTGGCGCGAAGCGGGATGCAGCATGTGCCTTGCCATGAACCCCGACGTATTGCAGCCGGGACAGCGCTGCGCTTCCACGTCCAACCGCAACTTTGAAGGCCGGCAGGGACGGGGCGGCAGAACGCATCTCGTATCGCCTGCCATGGCTGCGGCTGCGGCTGTCAAGGGACGTTTTGTCGATGTGCGCGACTGGAATTTCGTGGGCGAAAAGGCCGTAATCTAATAAGGGACGGGGAGATACTATGCAAGCATTCACTAAATTGACCGGGATTGTGGCACCCGTTGACCGGGTGAACGTAGATACCGATGCGATTATTCCTAAACAATTTTTGAAAAGAATCGAGCGTACAGGGTTCGGACAGTTTCTGTTTTACGAATGGCGTTTCGATGAGCAGGGCGAAGCGATTGACAGCTTCCCGCTGAACCAGCCGCGTTACAAGGGATCGTCGGTACTGATTTCGAGAGCGAACTTTGGCTGCGGATCCTCCCGGGAACATGCGCCTTGGGCGATTATGGATTATGGTTTCCGAGTGGTTATCGCGCCTTCTTTTGCCGACATTTTCTACAATAACTGCTTTAAGAACGGCATTTTGCCGATCAAGCTTTCCGAGGAGCAGGTAGAGGATTTGTTCCAGCGCACGACTGCCCGGGAAGGATACGAGTTGACCGTGGATCTCGAGAACAAAACGATTGCCGACGACCAAGGCCTGCGCATCGACTTCGATCTGGATGAGCACCGCCGCCAGTTCCTGCTGCAAGGCTTGGACGATATCGGCTTGACTCTTCAGCATGAGAGCGCAATCGACGTATACGAGAAGAAACACGCGGACCGCTTGTTTGCGTAAACCGGCTTTACATGGTGCGACACCGATAACCCGGATGCGACACCGGCAACCCGACCCAATAAAGATATACATCCGCGGGGATTCATCCTACCATATCCTACCATGAGGTACGAAGATACGCGGGTTTCCATCAAAAGGTTACAAATATTAAACTTCCATTTCCGGTGTGGGAAATGGAAGTTTTTTCTGTTAAAATGATAGAAAGAGAAAAATCCGGTACATAGCAGCAAGACATGACAAGAAAACCGGGTCGAATCGTCGGGAGTAATTCGGTTAATGCTGTCCGTTTGGGCTTGATACATAAGAGGTTCATGAAAATTGCCCGTATATCCCTCGGAAAGGACATCGTTCTTTTCGCGACAAGGCGATTGATTTTTTTGCCTGTTATGACATGCCTGAGCAGCTTTTTGCCGGTCGGAAATCCGTTGGTGTCGGAAGATGTCCGCAGCGTCCTTTACGGCACGTGAAAATTGAAAAAAAAACGAAATCATGGGATGGTAGAGGTGGATTCATGAAAAGGCTAGGATTGTTAACGTTTTTGTTGCTCTTTCTGTTTGCGTTTCCAAAAGTTGGAGAGGCGGCCAGTGCGGACGGCGCGAAGATATTTTTGGACGGGGAACAGCTGAATTTGTCGTCTGGCGTGAAGGTGGCCAATGTTAAAAACAATATTCTGATCCCGATTCGCGTCGTATCCGAAAATTTGGGGTATAAAGTGAAATGGGACAAGGCCAGCAAGAGCATAGCGGTGCTGAACGACAGCAAGACCGTCAAGATGGTGGTTGGAAGCCCAACCGCCGAAATCGACGGCAATCCGGTCAGCATGGGGATGACTCCAATGCTGAACGGCAGCACGACGCTTGTTCCGCTTCGTTTTGTAAGCACGGAAATGGGCATGGACGTGAAATGGGACAACCTGGAAAAAGCCGTGTACCTGTCTTCGGAAGGCAGTCAGAACGATCCTGGGGCACAGCCGGCAAATCCGGTTACGGGCAACGATATCCCGGCCAACCCGGTTACGACGGTACCTCCGCTTTCCGGAGACCCGAGTGCTTTGGCAACGATTGACGGAATCAGTTTTAGCGACAATCGACTGATGGTAGCCGTAACGGGGAATTCCGTCGCCCCTAAAGTATTTACGATGACCAATCCGGATCGGATTGTTATTGATTTGCCCAACACCGAGTTTTCCGGCAATTTTATAAACAACAATATGCTGGATTCGGGGAACAAAGGGACGTTGAGCGTTACGGGTTATCCGGACGTGCAGGAGATCCGGTACTCCCTGTTCAGCAATTCTCCATCCACGATCCGGGTCGTTATCGCATTAACGGGAGCGAAAAATTATGCCGTCACCAACATGAATGACGGAATGATCGTTGTGGATTTGAACGCGACATCGACCGATCCGGGGACGGTCCCTGTGCCTCCAATCGGTTCGAGCGGCAAAAAGATCGTGGTCATTGATGCGGGTCATGGCGGCAGTGCGCCCGGAAAAATAGGCTACTCCAATACCCAGGAAAAAGATTTTACGCTTGCGATGGCCCTAAAGGTAGGCGCCCTGCTTGAGAAACAGCAAAACATCCAGTTGGTGCAGACCCGCACCGAGGATAAGTCGGTGGGATTAAGCGAACGGGCTAAGTTGGCCAATGACGTGAATGCAACGATTTTTGTGTCGATTCACGGCAACGGCTTCCATACGAGCACGCCGAACGGAACCGAAACCCTCTACACCAGGGATTCCAGCCGTCAGCTTGCTGACATCGTTCATAAACACCTGATCAAGGCGACAGGACTGAAAGACCGCAAAGTCAAGTATCAGAATGTTGCAGTGACCAGAGAAACCAAGATGCCGGCGATTCTTTTGGAAATCGGATTTTTGAGCAATCAAGCCGAAGAAGCTTTGATGCTCGACGAAGAATTCCAGTACCGCGTTGCCCAGGGCATCGTTGACGGAATCATGGAATATATTAATTTGCAAGGATAAAGAACGGAGGGGGACATGCCATGATGAACAAAAAGTATTGGGCGGCCGGGCTCCTGACGATCGTACTGGCGTTGGCTGCGGGATGCGGGCAAAAGCCGGCAGCGGCTCCGAGCGAACCGCCTCAAAATACCGCGGGACAGGTTCAAACGCCTGGGACCGATCAAGCCGAACCAACACCGGAGGAGAAGGAGACGGATACGGTGGCAAATACGAATCCAACTGAACCGGATACAAATGTGAACGCGGAAAAGGCAGGCACGGAAACCCAGGTTGCGGCGACGGATCCGAAACCGCCGGAAAAATCGACGGAGCCTCAGCCGAAGAAAGCCCATATTAAGATGTACTACACCGATCCCGAATTGATGGAACTGAAAGAAGCCGACGGCGAAATTACTTATACGGATGACAAAGATAAGTATGCGAAGTCGTTTCAGGCTCTTCAGAAAAGCAGCAACGAACAGCTGCAGCCGCTGTGGATGGACAGCATCAAATTAAATTCCGTGAAATTTGAGAACGGAGCTTTGACGCTGGATATCACGAAACCGCAAGAAGCCAACCTGGGGTCAGGGGGCGAGATGTTTGCCATTGAGGCTTTACGCAACATGTTCTTTCAATATGATGAAGTGAAATCCATTGAGCTTTTGGTGGACGGCAAGCAGGTCGAGAGTCTCATGGGGCACGTGGACCTGGAACATCCGATGACCCGCTAATCCATCGTTGATGGCCAAAAAGAACTATATGATTTTTTCATAAAAAACAAAGACAAAACTCCTATTTCTTTTTTAGAAATAGGAGTTTTTCTGGTAAAAAGGGAATAATTTCGCAACTTTCATGCTTATGCAGCGTCTAAAGTGTGTCAGGTAATGTCGGACAGGCCGAGTGCAGAAACGCCAATCTATGGCAAAATAATAGGATGGTAGGGGTGAAGGATGAAGAAGTTCGGTTTTTTGATGTTTCTGATTGTCATCATGGTGGCGTTTCCTAGGATGGCGGATGCAAGTTCCTACAGTGCCAAGATTTATCTGGACGGCAGCGAGTTGAACTTGACCTCCGATGTTAAGGTGGAAAATATCAGTGGAACGGTGATGGTGCCGATCCGAGTTATTTCCGAGAATTTGGGCTATAGCGCGGATTGGGACAAGTCGACCAAAACGGTAACCGTTCTAGGGAACGGGACGACGGTGGAGATGGTTATTGGCAGCGAATACGCCAAGATCGACGGCCAACGTCTTAAGATGAATAAAGCTCCGCTGCTTCGCGGCGGCACAACGATGGTGCCCCTCCGTTTTGTGAGTGAACAAATGGGCTTGAATGTCGCATGGGATAACCAGAAAAAAGCGGTATATCTTATTACCCCGGAAATCAGCGAGCCAAACCCGGGTCCGGGAGAAAATGAAGGGTTGTCCGCGATCGACGGCATCAGCTTCAGCGATAATCGCCTGATGGTAGCCGTAAGCGGAAGCGTCAAGCCGAAGGTCATGAAGCTGACAAGCCCTGACCGGATCGTGGTGGACGTGGAAAATGCCAAATTTTCCGATTCGTTCAGCAGCAACAATCAGATTGATGCCAAGATGAACGGTCAGCTGCCCGTATACGGCTACCCCGACGTCAAGGGGGTAAGATATTCGCTGTATAACAGCAACCCTTCGACAGTCCGGATCGTGATTGATCTTAATTACGCCAAAGATTACACGCTCCACGGGACGGAGGACGGTTCAAGCCTGTTTATCGTGGATCTTAATACGACGTCCGTGCCGGCGCCTCCTCCGGGATCGGGAGGCAAAAAACTTATCGTCATTGATGCCGGCCATGGCGATCATGATCCGGGGGCAATCAGCGTTTCTAAAAAGAGGGAAAAAGATTTCACCCTTGCTGTAGCCTTGAAAGTAGGAAAGCTCCTGGAGAAGGAGAAGAACTTTGACGTTGTCATGACACGCAGCGACGATACCTTCCTGGAGTTAAAAGACCGGGTGAAAATCGCCAATAATCTAAAAGCGGATGCTTTTGTATCGATTCATGCCAATAGCGGACCCTCGGCCGCAACGGGCACGGAGACCTACTATAAACGCGACTCCAGCAAAGCCCTGGCCAATGTTATTCACAAACATCTTGTCCAGGCCACGGGTTTGAAGGATCGCGGCGTAAGATACGGGAATTTTCATGTTATTCGCGAAACGAACATGCCGGCCATTCTGCTCGAGGTCGGTTTCCTCAGCAACCAGAATGACGAAAGCAAGCTGTTCGACGCGGCGGTTCAAGACCGCGTAGCCCAATCGGTTATTGACGGGCTGAAGGAATACTTTAAAGTAAATTAATCGAGTAAGGCATCTCAGGAGGTGGGCATATGAACAAAAAAATATGGTCCGCGGCACTGCTTGCGGCGGTAATGCTGCTGGGAGCGGGCTGCGGGCAAAAGCCGGGTGCGGCCCCGGGAAATGCGCCGGAACAAAACATCCCGGAACAAAATACCCCGGATCAAAACGCCCCGGATCAGAACAGCGGAACGGACACGCCCTCGCCTGGAACCGATTCGGACGCAAAGCAGCCTGATCAGGGCACCGCGCAGCCGGGAGGCACGAACGGCGCCGGCGGAGGAAGCGGCCAGACACCGGATACGCCGGACAGCAATGCCCAGGACGATCTGAAGTCGGAAACCATCACGGTTTATTATACCGACCCCGATCTCATGGAGCTGAAAAAAGGAACTTCCGAAATTAAGTTCAAGGACGACAAGGAAAAATATACGGCGGCGTTTAAAGCCCTGCAATCCAGCGGAAACGAACAATTGGTGCCGCTTTGGGAAAAAGCGGAACTGAAGTCCGTGGAATTCGGCGACGGAAAGCTCACGATCGACATGCATCTTCCGGATGAAGCGCGCTTTGGTTCAAGCGGCGAAGCTTTTGCCGTAGACGCCTTGAAACAAACCTTTTTTCAGTTCAAAGAAGTTCAATCTCTTCAAATGCTGGTCGACGGTAAGCAGGTAGAAAGCTTGATGGGACATGTAACTTTAGAAAATCCTGAAACTCGGTGACGGCGGTTTGAAGGAGATCACGTTCTGCTGTCGAATTAAGGAATATTGAGGAAGCAGCAGTTTAGAGAGGGGAAACGAAATGGTATCCAGACAAAACAAGCAATATCATTCCAAAAAAGTGGTCTCCGCCGTCATGGCCGGACTTATGGTGCTGGGAGCCGGCGCTACTTCTGCCGCAGCGGATCAGGCGGCAACAAGCGTTTCGGCAACGGCAACGGCATCAAATCTCTTTAGCGACGTGAATACAGGCTATTGGGGAGAAAAGTACATCTATCAGCTGGCATCTCAAGGGATCGTCATGGGGAACAACGGAAAATTCCGCCCGAACGACCCTGTAACCCAGCAGGAAGCCGTTACGATGGCGATTCGTTTCTTGAATTTACAGGTAACTGACAGCACAGGCGCGTCTACGGCATTACCGACAAATATCAAAGTGAACAACTACTTTGTTCCGTACGTGAAATTGGCGCTTCAGCAAAACCTGCTCGACAAGACAAAAGAATCCGGCTATGCGGACACCAAAGTGACCTGGGGGGGCAAAAACGCTACCCGCGAATGGATTACGGAAGTTTTGGTCCGCTCCATGGGTCGCACCGCCGACGCCAGTGCGGCTATGAACAAAGCGACAGGCTTTGCGGATAACGCCAAAATATCCGCCGACCGATTGGGTTACGTGAATGTAGCGATCGACCTTGGCATCGCCAAGGGAGTGAACGGCAACAAATTCGACCCTCAGGGAGCGGTAACGCGGGCACAGCTGGCAACGTTCTTCAGCCGGGCCCAGGCTTATATCGACGCAAAATACGACAACCAGTTCGAAGGGTATGTTTCCTCCGTTGGAAACGGCAAGCTTGAATTGTATGCGGACGGGAAAAACAACTCGTTTACGATTGACGGTTCGACCGCATACTTTGAGAAGGCATCGGAAAAAAGACTTTCCGTTTCCGACATTAAGCCTTACACCAAAGTGACCGTTATCGGTAAAAACGGAACGGCCTCCTATGTTGAAATTACGGATCCGGAACCAAAACTGGAGTCGTTTGAACGAAAATACGCCAGATTGTCGCCGAATAACGTGATCTGGTTCGATTCGAACAACACGTTTGAAGAGTTGAAATACGATAGCGAGACGATTTTCCTCGACCAGAACGGCACGAAAATCGATCCGCAATCGCTGGCCTCCGGCAGCATCGTCACGGTTGAGCGCGAAACCTTCAGTCCGCAGAAACGCATTGTCGCGATTCGCGTCAAAAACGGACTGGTCAACAAAACGGCCTCCGGCATCGTGCAATCCGTTGACACGACAAACAAAACGATAACGATTAAAGACGCGTCCGGAAATACCGTAGATACCTTCAAATGGGATGACAGCACGCTGATCAAGTATCAGAACCAGCTTATGAACGTGTCCGAACTGAAGGCCGGTTCCGTTGTTACCTATACGGTGGAAAACAACATTCTGCATAAGATTGAAATCAGCCAAAGCGTGGACCGTACCATTACGGCCATGCTGTATTCCATGGAAAGCAATGGCAGCACGCTGACCTACAAGCGCAGCGGCAGCACGCAGCTGGAAACGAAATTCCTGGTCGAGAAGCCGGAGCTTACGATCAACGGCATTGATCAGCCGCTGTTAAGCGACCTGCTAGCGGATGCTACGGCAGGCGATCAGGTGGAGCTTACCGTTAACGGGGAAGAAAAAATTACGAAAATCAAGGTTCTCGGCCGGCAGATGGAGCATTTAAACGAGGTATCGGTTGTATCCTATGTTCCGTCCAAACGCTGGCTCACGGTCAGCGACAACAAAAGCCAGCCGAAAGTCATCGTGCTGGACGATAAGACCAAGCTGGACTCCGCGGGCGGCACCAATTTACCTACAATTGAAGCCCTGCTTGTACCGGGCCGGAAAGTGAATATCAATCACATCGGAAACCGCGCATTGTCCCTTGAGGTCATCTATAAGTACGACGGAAAAGTAACGGCCATCAACGCCACAAACAAAATACTGACGCTGCTTACAGAAGGCGGACAGACGATTAACGTCCCTTATAACTGGCCGCGCGTGGAATTGTACGATAAGCCGAACGCTACCCTTTCCGACATCAAGGTAGGGGATGAGGTTTCCGCTCAATTGTCGAATGATCAGACCAGTCTGATCAGCATTAAGGCCGTGTCGTTAAAGCAATTTGAAATCGTCTCAACCGAGCCTTCGTATGACCGCGTTCGCGTGAAGAACGATGGGGTCACATCGCAAATCTATACGGATAAGGCTAAGATTAGCGATGAAAACGGCAAGGATATCCGTATTTCGGACCTTCGTTCGGGTTCTCTGATTAATGTTAAGTTTGCGGGTACGACCCCAAGCGCCGTTGCCGTGGTAAAAAATACGATGGGCCAAGTCATGAGCGTGGATCCTGCCAATTCCGTACTGGCCATTAAAACATTCAACGGCGCAGGCGAGACGATCCAAGCCACCGGAGGCGTGAAGGTCGTTCGCGGGACGGACGTTTCTACGAATATCGCATCGATTTCGGTCAATGACCGGGTAGAGGTCCGTAAGAATATTGACGGTACAACCAACATTAAAGTGCTTGATTCGGTGACCCGGAATTTCTGGCGCTATGAGAACGGCGATGTTTACGTTAAACGCATCTACACCAGCGACAACAACCGTTTCCCGGTTGCAGCAAATCTGTATGTTCACCAAGGAGATCAGAATTTGTCCGTGCAATCCCTGAAGGAAAATGATAATATTGTTCTGTATTTCAACAACGGCATCGTTGTGGAGATCGTGAAACAATAGTTGTCACTTCGGGAATACACGAGAAACACCGTCTTGATGCGGGATTTTTCGCATCAAGACTTTTTTTTGCGGGAGGGACCTGATATGAACTCGGCTACGGTACGACATATTCTGGATACGATCGGAAATATGTTTCCCGATGCACATTGTGAACTGAACCATGGCAATGCTTTCGAGCTGACGATCGCGGTTTTGCTGTCAGCCCAATGTACGGATGAAACGGTTAACAAAGTGACGAAAGATTTATTCAGGAAGTATAAAACGCCGCAGGATTATGTTGCGGTTCCGATTGAGGAACTGGAGCAGGATATCCGCCGCATCGGACTGTTTCGAAACAAAGCGAAGCATATTCAGAACCTGTGCCGCATTCTGATTGAGCAGTACGGCAGCGAAGTGCCCGAAGCCCATGACGAGCTGGTAAAGCTGCCGGGCGTCGGGCGCAAGACCGCCAACGTTGTCGTATCCAACGCCTTTGGCGTTCCGGCCATCGCCGTGGATACCCATGTGGAGAGAGTGTCCAAGCGGCTGGGGCTGGCAGGCTGGGATGACAGTGTCCTTGAGGTGGAGAAGAAACTGATGAAGCGGGTGCCTCGCGAGGAATGGACGCTGACGCATCACAGGCTCATCTTTTTCGGACGATATCACTGCAAAGCCCAGAATCCGATGTGCCAGGTATGCCCGCTGCTTGACGTCTGCCGGGAGGGCAAGAAACGTATGAAAACGTCCAAGGTCAGGAAGAATAAGGAACAGGCCGGAAACAGAAAGAAATAGACAAGAATAAGAGGATGGGATTAGACATGAAATGCATCTCGGTGTACACGGATAATTTTGAATTGTTCTCCGATATTTTCGAACAAGTGGTGGAGAGCCAGCTGGAAGAAAACGAAGAAAAAGAAGTGGAAGGCGTTACGATCAGCCATTCGGGCGAAGCCCCTGATCACTACCTGGAGCGCATGTCCCAAAAACCGGAGGTTGTCGTCATGCGTGACAAGTCCCGCGGACTGACGATTTTGCAGCACGGAAACGTATTTGAAATACTGATTCCGGAAGCGGAAGGCGCTGCAGCCTTGCAATAAGCCCGCTCATATGCTTGAGCAAGAGCGCCCCCCATTTTCTTTTTTGGGCAAAAAAGGGACTGTCCGCAAAGTAGGTATTTTCTACATGCGGACCGTTCCTTTTTTTCATTTTAAAAACGTTACATTTTTTTTGGAGGGAGGTCGGTTGTCATGAAAGAAGCAATCAAGGTTGTGGCGTATAATCCGAATTGGGCAGTAGATTTTGAACATGAAAAAATGAGTTTATCCTCGATGCTTGGTCTTGAAGCTATCGCCATAGAGCATGTTGGAAGCACATCTGTTCCAGGTCAAGAAGCAAAGCCAATCATCGATATTTTTGTTGGAGTTTCACCTTTTAAAGAGTTAACATACTATCGGTCCATATTGGATTCGGAGGTATATCAATACATCCATACGGGGATGAGCAACAGATTTTTATTTAACAGATACACCAACGGAATCTGGACTCATAACATCCATATCCTTCCTTATAACCATGAATTCGATACAAGAAATGAGTTGTTATTTAGAGATTATCTGAGAAAGCATCCTGAACTGGTTCAAGAATATGGGGAAGTTAAAAAAAATTCATCGCAAAATTGCGGCGGTGAATTAGAGGATTACACCCGTTCCAAAACTGAATTCATACAAAAAGTAGTCGATGCCGCAAGAAGCGAAAGAGGGTTACCTTTGCAAAACGTATGGGAAGATTAGTCGTACCGTACGAATGCAAGAGGTAAAGCAGCACGGGGAAAGTCTTTGGTATTCGACGACATGCGTCAGCTCAACAGGAAACAAGGCAGAGGTCCTCATATTTAGCGGGCCTCTTTTATTATTCAAATTACCAACAAACCGAAGCAGGATTACCGAAAGTTCCACCTTTTCGGGACAGCCGTTTTTTGACCGGATTGGAGTTTCTTTACTCACGGAGCAATGTTAAAATAAAATGATATGAGAAAGGTCACTTATGTTTAGATCATTTGGACAGGAGCGAAGGATGACAGTGAAGGTAGCGACAGAACATGAAACCGGATACAGCACCGGCGTTTTGCAGGCTGTTCAGGAACGTTTTGCGGAATGGAATGACGAGTCGTCAGCGGCATTGACCGGCGATCTTAAGCGCAAGTTGGCTTCGGGCGAGCTGACGCTCGCGTTTTGCGGCCATTTTTCGGCGGGAAAGTCAAGCATGATCAACGCCCTGTGCGGCAAAAGCGTGCTGCCGTCCGGTCCGGTACCGACCAGCGCCAATGTGGTGACCATCCGTTCCGGCGCGCCGAGAGCCGTGATTCACCGGCCCGACGGCGGGCTTGGGGAAACGCTGAGCGTCAGCACCGAGGAGCTGGCGGCCTACTGCAAGGAAGGCGGGGAGTATTCCGCGATTGAGGTTTGGGACGACGTGCCGATTCTAGGCGAGCACGGCGTATTGATGGATACGCCGGGAGTCGATTCCACCGACGACGGACACCGCCAGGCGACCCATTCGGCGCTGCATATGGCGGATGCGGTGTTTTATGTGATGGACTATAACCACGTTCAGTCCGAGAGCAATCTGACGTTTGCCAAAAGCTTGTCCGATTGGGGAAAGCCGCTGTATTTAATCGTAAACCAGATCGATAAACACCGGGACGAGGAGCTTAGCCTTACATCCTACTTAAAGGATGTCAAAAAGGCTTTTGCCCAGTGGAAGGTGCAGTACAACGGCTTGATGTGCATCTCGCTTAAAGCGAAGGATCATCCGTACAATCAGTGGAATGAGCTTACGTCCCTGATCGGCAAGCTGCTGGATCACCGGAAAGCCCTTCTTGATTACAGCGTGGCTTGCTCCGTCAATCATGTGGCGGAGCGTCATGCCGAAGCTTTTGTCCGCAGCCATCAGGAGGAGAAGGAAGAGCTGCTCGCCGAAATGGGCGGGGAGGAAGCTGCGGCGGCTCTGAATGTCCGCCTGGAGGAGATGGAGCGGGAAGCGGCGAAGATACAAGGTCTCCCGGATGCGGTAGGCTCCGAGCTTCGGCGCGAAGGGGACGCTTTGCTGGCTAACGCGAATTTGACGCCTGCGGACGTGCGGGATTTGGCCCTGTCTTTCCTGGAGAGCCGGCGCAGCGGGTTCAAGGTCGGTTTCTTGTTCGCCGGAGGCAAGACGGAGGAGGAGAAGCGGCGGAGACTGGAGTCGTTCGTTAAGCGTCTGTCCGAGCAGACGGTCTCCCAAGTGGATTGGCACCTGAGAAATTTGTTCCGTCCGATGGTCGAGCGTTTTGAGCCTTGGAGCGCGGACTGGGAGGCGCTGGCGGATTCGCAACTGCCGGCCGTCTCCGAAGAAATGGTCACAGGCACGGTGAACCCCCAGGCGGTGCTCTCGGGCGAATACGTGCTGAACTATTGCCGGCAGCTGGCCGAGGAAATCAAGGCCGGCTACCGCCGCGCCGTGTCGGCGTTCGCCGACCGGCTGCAGGCTCTGGCGGCGGACGCTTCCGCCGTCCGCCTGGAGGCCCTGGAGCGCCAGCGCGCCGAGCTGCTG
>NZ_LAZU01000014.1 GCF_000987955.1 Paenibacillus sp. DMB20 | reverse complement strand
CTCTCTTTCAATTCTATCAGCAAAAACGAGACGAAGGCAAACCGGCAAAAGTCGCAATTGTCGCTGCTTCTCATAAGCTTTTACGCATTATTTTTGGCATGTGGAACTCAGGATCGGCATTTCAGGCTCATTAAACTCTTAAATTGGATTCTAATTCCAGTTTCGTCTGCTCTCATGGGTAGGTTTATTTAAGTATGTACAATTTTGGAATGACAAAGATTATTTTATCGAAGACTTGACTTTGATTAGCTGGTTTAGCCGATGCTACTCGACTTCATTGAAATTGCAATACTCATCTTTTACTTTTTGCATTTGTTCAATATGTCGTTTTGCGTGCTGGCACAAAAAAATAGATATATTGATAAACATCAATTTTTCCTAAATTGTTTACCGTCATTGTTGTTTTATAAAGTATTCCTTCTCCATTTTTCATTTCTTTCAAGGAATCTCTACATTCGTTAACTTGATCATCAAGTAATAACCTTATCTGACCTAACTCTTTATCTCCTTTTGGCTCCATATGTTCGGGTCTAATCCAATTAAAAGACTTATGATTAGCTATTGCATCAAGCTCTTGTAAATTTACCTGATAAGATTCTAATATTGATTTCAAGTCTTTCTTCATGGATAACTCAATAGCTTTTCGCTTCCCTTTTCTAATTAAAATCAATAAAAAAGTGGTTTGTTAGTGTTACATGCTCTAATATTTGTTCAATACTCCATCCGACCTCTGGTTTAAAAGTTAATACATCAGGCTCCAAAGTAAACCAGCTTTGATAATCTCTTAAAGTTTGAGATAATTCTTTATCTATAAAATTTATCGCTTGGTTTATATTCATGTTTTCACCAGCTTTCGAGTAGTTTTAGATAATGTTACCGTATTCACGACGTCCTACCACCTTAAGCCCGGGGGCGGCCCGCGATGCGGTTAGTCGGTGCGAGTGTGTCCGCTGAATCCACTTCATTGCCGATCGCTTCTAGCGACCGAGGGTCGACCAGGCTCCGATGCGTTAATATTATGTTACATGATGTCAAAATGCCCTCTCGAATTAGCCCACAAAATGATCTTTAATTAATTTCATTTCGATATTATTCCATATGCGTCCTGCTTTATCTTGATATACATTCTCCATACGATTCATCTTCTCAAAACCAATATTTTCGTAACATCTAATTGCCGATACATTAAAATCAAATACGTTTAAGTTTATTGCCTTTAATCTGAATTGTTCAAATCCAATCTTTACAATTTCCTTTAATGCCTTGCTTCCAATTCCTCTTCCTCGATTTTGCGTTTCACCAATTAAAAATCTTCCAATTACAGCTTCTTCAAGTTGGACTGTCAACAGTAAATCAGACAACTTTTTTAAGGGCTGCAGCTTTGTACTGAACTGGTGTCATGTAACCTAGTGAGCCATGAACTCGATGCCTGTTGAACCAGTTCACATAATCATATAATTCTACGTTTAGATGGTGAAGACTTTGGAAATTGATTTGATTTATGAACTCGGTTTTCATTACTTTGTAGGTGGCTTCAGCAACGGCGTTGTCGTAAGGGCATCCCTTCATGCTCAGCGAACGACCAATATTAAAGGTCTTTAACAACGCATCCATGGTCTGGTTATTAAACTCACTTCCACGATCCGTATGAAACCACTGAATGTCGTTTAAATCGCCTTCTATTGTGGCAAAGGCACGAGAAATCAGAGCAGCGTCCTTACGTGGACCTGCACTGTGACCAATGATTTCTCTGTTAAATAAGTCGATCAGTATACAAATATAATGCCACTTGTGCTGGACTTTCACATATGTCAGATCGCTGACTACAAAGCGTTTCAC
>NZ_LAZU01000057.1 GCF_000987955.1 Paenibacillus sp. DMB20 | reverse complement strand
CCTTTTCAGTAAAGGAACCTGAGGTGTTTGCTTGTTTAATCCAGCGATCTAGCGCAGATGGGCTAAGCTCATACTCTTTCACAATAGCTGCTCTTGATTTCCCGTTTTCATATAACTGAACCATTTGTCTTTTGAATTCTGCTGTAAATGTACGTCTCTCTCTTGGCATAGTAGATCCGCTCCCAATTGTGATGTTTTCATTCTACTAGCCCCTAATTTTTCTGTCCAACTAAGTGTAGCCGATCCAGTACCGATTGCCGAAAAGGACAAGAACATGAGCCGATTACCGATTAGATAAGCAGTTAACTAAATTTGTTGAATTAATTTATTTTGCGAACAGGCAGGGGTGTTCAATAACTTCGCGAATAATCTTCATATAGAGTTATTTACGAAGTTCATAGATAAGACGTTATACGACAGAATCAAAAACAATAGAAAAGAAAGAGGATCATGTGATCCTCTAAATGCTAGAGTTTTGCAATTCACTAAAGAGTTGTAGAGCGTCTTTGAAACCTTGTATGTAGATACTTCTTTCTAAGATGGATTGAAGAGAAATTTGAGCATCTTCGTAAAGAAAAACTGTGTGTTGAAGTTGATCGGGCAAAGCATCGCGAAGTGTTTTAAAGTATTGATCTGTCTCAGTAGAAAGCTGATTGTATTCCGTATGACATTTCAGAAGCTCGGTATAGAGTAATTCTAGACGTATTCTTATTAACGGTTCTGTTAGCGTTTCTAATGTATCAATCATATAATATTCCTCCTTTGAATAACTCTATAAAGTTATTATATAACCTTATAAAGTTAATCACAAGGCGAATATTTGACTTTATAGAGTTAAAACTTCGCTTTTCGTTGATGATTAGTAATGTGGAGGATAAGATAGAACAATGGAGGGGAAAAAAATGAACGTAATCAAGTGTAATATACGAGAACTCATGGCAGAACATCGAATAGATGATATAACAGAATTGATGATGAGATCGGGCTTAAGTCGGAACTCAATCAACAAGTTATATAGGGAAACGAATATAGAAACAACAAAGCTGGAAACCTTATTCAAGCTATGCGATACATTTAACTGCAAATTATCGGATTTGATCGAATATGTACCAGAAGAAGTAAATAACAAGGGTTGATTCGAGAAGCGATTTTTTTCGTGCAACATAGCATTCATGCTTTGCTTCTTGTGGAGCTGAAGTTTGCAGATGAATTTCAAAGAACATCTCAGTAAAAGTATTCAACTACATTGACGTTTTGAATACAAGGGCATTATCGGAAATTTTAAGAAAGATGCATAGAATTCTCAGAAGAACGGTTTAAAGTACCTAATTTATAAACTAATTAAGGGGAAGGAATATAATGTGCGCCCAAGATAAAAAAAGCACTCAAACAATTTGAACTTAAAGACAAAGAAAGTTGTATCTTATATTTGTTTAGAATAATTGGAACGGTTGATTTATGCTTATATAGATTGAAAAAATATAACAATGAGATGAAAGACTTAGTTGAAAGATTTAATCATGATAAAACTGATAAAGTTTCCTATGATGTGTATTCAGAATTGATGGACAAAACATCTAACAATCAAAATTACTTGCTTAATATTTTAGGTGATGCTCAAAAAAACATCAATTTCGTATTTTAAATATCGAAAGCAAGCAGAACGTTCAATTAAAGCTGGAGTAAATGATATAAAGTTATCTCCTCTAAGCTCAGACTTAGAATCACACCTAAATGAATTCAATCGATTGAGAAATTGGCAAAATCATATTCCTGAATCTTTACTTACATCAGAAATTTCGCTAGTCGAAGAAGATAAATTACTGAAACGCTCGAAAAATCCAATAGAAGTATTTTATTATAAATACGTTTCACTTGAATATTTTAAAGACTTGTATATAACAAGTAGAAATTTTTATCAAGTATCTAGAAAGATACACCAATCTGTTAAAAGAGACTACTCATTATTAATAAATGAATCGGTTGAAATCAGAAGAATATTTACAGACAAAGTAAGAACAATCGAGGATTTTGATGCCGCAAAAAAATCCGCCAAAATACAAGGCTTAAAATCGACAGAGTGATAATCTATACAGGCATAAGTATGTATTCATTCTGTGTATTTCTTCTAATTGAAGGAATTAACTATCGGATAACTAAATAATCAATACGGCGAATTAGTTTAGCTATCTTTTCTGAAATATTCTATGAAATGTTTAAGTACTGAACTAAAGATTTAACAAAACATAGTTCAAATCAAAAACAGAATCAATCTAAGGAAAAAATACATGCTATTTAATCAGAGAAGCTATTCCGTCGTATAAACCAGCTAATCAAAGTCAAGTCTTCGATAAAATAATCTTTGTCATTCCAAAATTGTACATACTTAAATAAACCTACCCATGAGAGCAGACGAAACTGGAATTAGAATCCAATTTAAGAGTTTAATGAGCCTGAAATGCCGATCCTGAGTTCCACATGCCAAAAATAATGCGTAAAAGCTTATGAGAAGCAGCGACAATTGCGACTTTTGCCGGTTTGCCTTCGTCTCGTTTTTGCTGATAGAATT
>NZ_LAZU01000002.1 GCF_000987955.1 Paenibacillus sp. DMB20 | reverse complement strand
AGTGGCTTCAAGAACCACTTTTGGTTCTTGACCGGAGACAGACTTCAATTCCTCCAGAATAGCCAGGACCCGCTGAAGATCTTCTTCTGAATGGTAAAACGGAAACGGTTTATACATACAATCTTGGTAAGAAAGAAACGCAGCAGCAACGCTTTTTCCTTTCGCAACATCGATACTTAGAACAGGTTGATTCATATAACCTCCTTAAATAAACCGGGGCAAGCACTTTTGCTCTCCACAGGTTGGCACGGTGATACGGGTTCTAGACCCAACCAGCTGAATCGGGGTATGAACAAAAGGCTAGGGCGTACAACACTTTATGCGACAGGATCTGTGTCCTAACAAAACATATGTTTTTCAGCCCGGTGTTTTCTCCAGTATAAAAGAAAAAGTTCATCCCCGAACCAGTCGGTTATGAACTGAGAATACCAACAGAATATTCACGCTGTGGGCCATATGGCCCTGGGTCCGGCATTCACCGGACACCCAGCATACGCTGGGTCGTGAATACAGGAACGTTATAAGAAATTGCGCAAAAGATATAGGGAAATAAAAGGAGATACCATGGCAGATCCACAGTGGCTAGGAAATGCAATTACTGCTTTAGCAACAATCTCTGCTTCAGCACTGACTTTTTTATGGTGCGTATATGATTAGCAAAAACAATCTAAAAAAATGATAATAGTAAGTTTCAAAAACAAATTGAATGGGAAAGGGAAAAGCTAGAAAAGGAAGTTAACAGAAAAGAGTTTATAGATAAGCTGAAAATTTATAATAAAGTTCTTAAAGTGGATGGAGAAGTTATGATTGTTACTTCATATCCGGATGAATTTGATTTTAATAATTATCATGAGAAAGTAAGACCCCTATTATTCGAAGAATATCATTTATTAGACCAAGATATCAAAGATATAGTTAGAGAAATTGATGGCATTATTGCTTTCTGTAACTTTTATGAAGAGGTTCAGAAAGAACATAATGAAAAACTAATGAAATTGTACTTTAAACTCATTGAAAAAAATCGATAATCATTATATAAGAGAAAAAAAATCATTTTAATCAAGTGTGACAAGTAATTCAAGGAAGGCGCAACATCTTATAACATAGTATCTACACTGCGGGCCGTTTCGGCCCTTGGTTCGCGAGAAGTGGGAGGCAGAGAAGCTGAATCAGCTCACAACCCTGCGAGGCTAAGTCAGTTGGACCCAGTCGCGGTGCTCCCTTAAGCCTCTCGGATTCGTAGATACCAGAACGTTATAGGAAATCAGCGCAAACAAAACACTAAAAGAAGAGGATCAATAAAATGAACTATCAATACAATTTACATTTTGAAAAATTGTGCAACACTTTAGATCTTGGCGAATTAATCAAACCTCCCGAAGCTATATCAGGTGGACTGTTACATAGGATGTTTGCAATCGAAACTTCAATTGGAAAATATGCTGTCAAAGCTCTAAATCCTCAGATAATGGCGAGACCAACAGCACTAAATAATTTTATCAAATCGGAAAGAATCGTTAGTATTGCATCTAATCATATACCCGCTCAACCAGCAAAGATATATAAGGGGGCACTTTTACAGAATATTGATAATCAATTTTATATTGTTTTGACTGGATTGAAGGGCGGAGCTTGAAATTACATGAAATTACTAAGGTTAATTGTAAGACAATTGGATCAATTCTTGCTGAAATTCATAAAACAGATTTCTCTCAGATTGGCAATAGGGATGAATTTTCTAACGCTATACATCAAATCGACTGGAATATCTATTTGAATAAGGGGAGAGAGTTACACTCTGTATGGGTAAACCTCTTATCCAATAACATTGAACAGTTTTGTATGGAATGATAAGGCGATGAGGTCTTCAAGGATATTGGCGACGGAGAGAGTTTTCAGCCACAGAGACTTAGATCCTAAGAATGTTATGTGGAAACAAGAAAATCCTATAATAATTGATTGGGAGTCAACTGGAGATATAAACCCTAAACACGATTTGATTGAAACGGCAGTTTATTGGTCTATGAATGAATCGGGTGGAATAGACAAAGGCAAATTTCAAGCTTTTGTTGGCGGCTATCAAGAACGTTATGGAATAGTAGATGCTGATTGGAGAATTGTTCTAGAACATGGCTATCTAAGCAAGTTAGACTGGTTGGAATATAGTCTTAAACGTTCATTACAGATTGAATGTACAGACGACAGTGAGCAGGAAATGGGAACAAAACATGTAGCAGGAACAATAAATGCACTTAAAGAGTATGAAGAAATGGTTTCTGTATTAGAAACCTGGTTAAACAATATAAACGAAGCATAAGTAAATACGAAGAAGGCGCTGACTTCCTATAACAACGTGTTCCAACTTCACGGCTGTTGCCTCTCGGTGTGCCAAAGGAGAGTTCAAGGAAGTCGATTCAGGTAGACACATCTATTCCCCTAAGATTAGAGCTATCTAAGGGGAATAGACGTCAGGAACACAAAACGTTATGTGAAACTACTGAAATAATTTAAAAAGGTGTCCTCATGACAAACATTGAAAAAATTAAGGCATTTCTATCTATAAAAAAATTTTCTGAGTTTGAAAGATCAAGAATATTTAATTGAGAAACTAGAATTATCTGAAATTGATTTGACTAAACGCCTAAAAGGGAAAGAAACAGAGATCGAGTTGTATCTTATATTACATATGCTTGGAGTATGTAATCATATTTTAGCATTTGATGAAGGAACCTCTGTTTTGACGGGATCATATTCTCCAGACGCGATCATCGAACTGAAAAACGGATATAGATTTTTCATGGAAATTAAAAAGTACGGATGATCAAATATTTAAAAACAGCATGGGGAATCTTGAAAAGCGTATTAACTTTGCGAACTCTTTTGGATTGCCATTGTTCTTTGCAATAAAGTTAAGCGGATATTGGTCCCTTTATAATGCTGATTATTTAGTTTCAAAGAACGGACGCATTAGTCTCGTCGACGATTTCTATGACTCTGAGTTTTATACTATGTTCGAAAGCCATATGATTACTTTTCCTAAAGGATTTAAAGCTATTAGAAGGTACAAGAAAACAGAGATAGAGGATTATATTTCGAAGCACGATAATTACGGATTTATGATCAATTATGAATTATTTTTCGATGAAAAGTTGATATTTTCTTTTTAATTCTAAAAGCGAAAAAGTGTTTTATTACTTTATTTTAGAGTCTTTAAACGACGCTATGTTGATGCAGGTAAAAGAAATTAATGAGTTAGGAAACGAAGAAATTGTAGAAACACTTCAATTAGAGTCAGATGTACTTTTTATCTACTCATGGGATGTTATTAAGTCCTATCTTTCATCTGAAGCATCACTATGACTTTATGTACGATTCGACTACCTACTTTCAAGACATACTAAATAATGCGCCAACACATCTTACTAAAGATATCGTTTTTGCTCTCTTGTTAGAACTTATGCAAAATCACGTACCAATTAAGATGTTTACAAATAAGGAAGTATGACATGGGTTAGTTATTTCAAAGGAGACAGTAGCTTCACATAAACCAGCTAATCAAAGTCAAGTCTTCGATAAAATAATCTTTGTCATTCCAAAATTGTACATACTTAAATAAACCTATCCATGAGAGCAGACGAAACTGGAATTAGAATCCAATTTAGGAGTTTAATGAGCCTGAAATGCCGATCCTGAGTTCCACATGCCAAAAATAATGCGTAAAAGCTTATGAGAAGCAGCGACAATTGCGACTTTTGCCGGTTTGCCTTCGTCTCGTTTTTGCTGATAGAATTGAAAGAGAGTCGAATTTCTTGGGCCGTGAATTTGCTTGGAGATGGCTGCGACCGTGGCCTGATAAAGAGCCGTTCGCAGGTAGCGAGATCCTCGTTTAGATATTCGATTCTTCTTCGATTTGAAGGTTCCCGATTCGTGACCAGCTGAGTCAAGCCCGGCAAAAGCTGCTAGTTGTTTCACGGAGGGGAACCTTTTTATATCTCCAATTTCAGCAATGAGCCATGGCGGCTGTTAATGGCCCCACGCCTGGAATGGTAAGAAGAAGATGGTAGATTTCAATAGATTCAGCGAGTGATTGCATGGTATGTAAGAGGTCATTACACGAAGTTGTTGATGGACTCACTTAACTGTACTTGAGCCTGAGCAGATTGTAAGTAGAAAACATGAGCAATACGAATGGCATCATGGGATCGGTTTTGATTTTGCGTACGGCTTTTGTTTGTGCTGATGAGTAAAGTATGGGATTCAGAAGAATAACGGAATAACCGTGCGAAGAAAAGAACGAGACCAGAGGTTTCGAATAATTACCGGTGGCTTCGAGGACATCCTTGGGCTCTGCCTCGTGATGTTTTTCATCTGCTCCAAGATAGTCAAGAGTCGATAAAGATCCTCATTTGAATGGAAAAATGAGAAAGGTTTGTACATACAGTCATGATAGGAAAGGAACGCAGCAGCAACGCTTTTTCCTTTCGCAACATCTATACTGAAAACAGGCTGATTCATATAACCTCCTTGATAAACCGGGGCCAGCACCTTCGCTCTCCACAGGTTGGCACGGTGATACGGGTTCTAGACTCACCAGCTGAATCGGGGTATGAACAAAAGGCTAGGGCATACAACACTTTATGCGACAGGATCTGTGTCCTAACAAAACATACGTTTTTCAGCCCGGTGTTTTCTCCAGTATAAAAGAAAAAAGTTCATCCCCGAACCAGTCGGGTATGAACTGAGAATACCAACAACGCATTCTCTCTGTTGGACGGCTATGCTGTCATAGTTTTGAAAAAAGGGTTAGTGCATCAGGCTCTAACCCTTTTTGTTTTCGTTAAATATATTTATCTGGCAGATAAAAAAACGAATTATGGATCGTGTACAAAATGATGGCGGTGTTGTACAACCTTATTTACTCAGTTTCTTCTCCGAGTAAATAACCCACTGATATTTCCAAAGCTTTTGCGATCATCACCACTTCATAATCTTGAACTAGACGATATTGACCCTCCAGACGCGAAAGACTGGTCTGACTGATATCCAACCCTAATGTTTGTAATCTGGCGAGGAACTCTCTTTGCTTGATTCCCTTACTCTTACGTATGGCGATCACTCGGGAGCCGATAATGTTTTTGTCCCCAGGTGGTTCTTGTCTATGCTTCATCGTGTACACCCCTCATTTTATCCAAATTGTAAGAGAATTCATGGTTGTTTTAATGCGAATATCGAATTAAAATAAAATAAACCGATAATCGCATTAAAAAAGAGCTTATCTCCAGCATTAACAAGAGATGATGCAGTTTAGACCCGTCGGAGGGGTGATGAATGATTCGGTTACTTGACTTATTGGAGGAGGAACGGCGAAAGCTGAATCAGCTTGGGGAAGCGTCATTGAAACAGTTGATTCCGTTGTCTGATAACCCTGAGGTTCAGGAGCAGAGCCGAAGGGTCGATGAATTGCTAGCTCGGTATGAGGACATGAAAGCAAGGCGTAATCGGATTGTACGATGATTATGCAATATGAGAGGTAGGGGGGCGAAGAAATGGAATTTCCACCGTGGTTTCAGAAAGCGATTCAGCTAAGACTGGACGAAGTTTCTGCACAGATCGAACATGATTCTAAATTAAGTCAGATTCGTGGGGAAACAGACGAGGCATTTGAGGCTTTGTTCGCTGGCAAGGACGTAGTACGGATGCCTGAATATACAGAGTGGGAGAATCGTCATATTATAAGCATGGGGATACATAATGAACTTCTGTACATGCAGGGGTTACGGGATGGCATTCAGCTCACAGTATCCATACTGAGTCAGTCGATGGGACCAGATGGCGAAAGCGAAAGGTCGAATCCCCATAAAGCGCAGTGAACTTGATCTTGAACTGAACAAAAACCGGCCGAAGCGATAGAACTACACGCTTCGGCCGATTTTTTTGTTTGTTTCTTATTCTTCCCTTAGTCCTAACCTTACTTCCCACTCTCTAAGGCGGGAGATTAGAACGTTAGATGATTTTACGAAGAAGTGGATTAAAAATCATGGACAAGTATACCGAAAATGCAGTACCAGAACAGAACATGTGAAAATCAGATTAAGATCAGAGGAAATCATATGACATTGATCCAATAAAGACAAGTGTACTAAAGCGATCAATGGGTGCAGATGCATGTAGCCCAGTTTAGATTAAATGAAAATCATTGGAAATTATATTGGCAAGACATTAAAGAAAAGTGGCATTCATAGATGACATAGAACTTAATGAAGATTTTGAAGCCAGTTCAAGATTGTTGACGAGGGACATAAAGGATTGTTTTGGGGCTGAACTGAAGAAGTCAATGACATCTCATAACACCGTATCTAGTATCTACGCACCATCGCGTTCGCTCATCGGTCTGCTCGAGGATTTTCAAAGAAGAGTTTTCTAAAAAATGTGAAAACCTATTAAAAAAAGGAGATGCTAATGAAATTTTCAACTTCATTTTTTCCTATCTTTGCTTTAATAGTAATCCTCGGTAGTAATAAATCTGTCGATAACCTGATTTCAAGTGCAATTTTTAATATTGCAAAAATTAAAAAGATGGTAAATTATAGAGTTTATATTGTTATGAAGCAAATTTATAAACTCTGATGTAAGGAGAGAAAGCACATATGGGCAAGAAGAAAAAAAACCTTACCGAAAAATTTTGATGAACTAATTAATGCAGGCGATATATCAGCATTAAAAGAGGTATTTACCCAATGCGAATTGGATGCCCGTGGCGGTTACAATAAATCAACAGCCTTGAGCTTTTACCAAGTACCGAATGAATTGGTTCGCTGGCTCGTGGAACAGGGTGCTGATATAAATGCTAGAGACAATTACGGAAGAACGCCTTTGCACAAACATGCAATGAGTTGGAACGGTAATACTGAATTGCTGCTTGATTTGGGTGCTGATATAGAAGCAACTGATTATCAAGACGAGACACCTTTATTTGCCGCCGCAGGGTCATTTAAACCAAAAGCGGTTCGCACGTTGGTTACTAAAGGCGCAAATATCAGCACAAAAAATAAGATGAGACAGACTCCATTAGAAAAAGCTTTGGCATGGTGCAAAAACGTGGATATTGTCAATATGGCGGAAGTTGCCGATATTTTGCTTAGCGCTGGAACAACTGTAACGCCGGAAATGAAAGATTCTATTAAGCGAATCGGAAACGATTTTGAATTTCACAGAGAAGGTTTTAATAAAGAATATTTGAATCAAACCGATGAGGCACTTTTACGACTATATGAGCTATTTGATGTTCCCCCAGTAGAGAAGCGAAAGACGCACGACGGCGCCTCTTCAATAACCGTATCAACAGAGGGATGGCAGGCGCAACATAATGAACTCTGGAATTTACTAATTCCTTCAAAAGGCCATGCGAAAACCGTACAGGGTGAGGTTATTCGGATTACTGGTAAAGTGTCATACGAAATTTTAGATAATGGCGGCATTAACTGGGATAATCAATATCGTAAAATGCTCAATAGTTTGATTCATTACTTTAGCTTGGGTACACCATTAAATCCCGCTTCACTTCAGGAGGCAGTAACATTAGCCAAAGAACTTCACAACGGAAATGGTAGTGATGAACCTGCAAGATTGTGCGAGTTGGCAGTTCATTGGGTACTGAGCAATCCGAATCCTATTACTCTGGAACAGCCTGACTATAAGCGATAACTTATGTTCGACTTATTCAACGTATAAAATATACGGGAACGTTATCTGAAACCACCCGAATGCTTTAAAGATCTCCATACCTTAAATATGGAATATGTTGTAGAATAATAGAGAATCTTATTAAGCTCTAAAGAATAGGGCATTTACGAGGAGGAGCAAGTATGATACGAATTGAATCAGTGATAGATTTCTTCTTGTCGACTTCTGCGGTGAAGGGAAATTCGGCTGTAATGGTTAAGGGTTGCGTATGAGAAAGAAATTTAGCGAAGGCGATATATTTATGATTCCCATGCAGGATGGCCGATTTGCAGTATGCCAGGTGGTGTGCGCACTGAAAGGCCGTTTCCAAAAGGCGTTTTTCGTTCGGTGTAATTCGCTTGGAGCTAGATGGCACAAATTTAAATTTGGAGGATGGAGACTTTCTCAGCTACCGGTTCGGAAGACGGCAAAGCAGCATAATTTTCACCTCTCCGGCAAATCTTCGAAACGGAACGTGGAAGCTTGTAGGCAATATTTCCTTAACTGCCGATAAGGAAGAACTGAAGGTATTCCAGTGCGCCGGGCATTTGTATCGTGGAGACGAGTACATTCGGAACCTTGAGAAGGATGAGTACGGCAAGTTCAATTCACTCAGCGCGGCCGGTTATGAGTTGGTGCAGATTCATCTGTCGAAGATGGTGCAATGACAGGGATAGCGCTCGAGCGAATGGAGTATTTTATGAGTTGGATAGCAAGACAATAATAGAATGAATCTCATCAAGCCACTGAAGTTTGATCAGTGGTTATTTTATTGTTTGCCGAGCTTATGCACAAATTCTCCCAAAGAGAAAATCGGTTGTCTTCTTATAAAAATTTCAGCATACAAGCGGCTGTAACATAAGAACCTGGATGAAAATCCGGTATCACCCTCGGATTATAGGGTCTTTACATAACATATAACAACGGACATATAGATCCAACATGAAATAAAGGGGGAGAAATAGGATGAGTAAAAAGCGAGGGATATCTCTCGGCAATTTGGTGTTTTTGATTCCAGTCATATTGTTAAGTGTTTTGGATCGGCTACACTTAGTTGGACAGAAAAATTAGGGGCTAGTAGAATGAAAACATCACAATTGGGAGCGGATCTACTATGCCAAGAGAGAGACGTACATTTACAGCAGAATTCAAAAGACAAATGGTTCAGTTATATGAAAACGGGAAATCAAGAGCAGCTATTGTGAAAGAGTATGAGCTTAGCCCATCTGCGCTAGATCGCTGGATTAAACAAGCAAACACCTCAGGTTCCTTTACTGAAAAGGACAACC
>NZ_LAZU01000032.1 GCF_000987955.1 Paenibacillus sp. DMB20 | reverse complement strand
CTACGCGAGCCCGCCTCCTCCACCACCGCCGCCCAAAGCATCCGGCGGGGGCAAGGCGGCGGCCGCGGAAGAGCAGGGCGGTTCTGCGATGGACCGCCTGCTGAAAGCCAAAAAACCGCGGCTCGCGCTAAAGAGAGTTAATGCTTAAACATGCCATCGTATTATGAAAGCTCATCCATACTTGACGCTCCCGTCCCTGGTTTTAACCACCTAGGGGACGCGAGTTATCGTTTTTCATTGCGCAGTCGGTAGAGATGAGTCTTTTTTTACGAGATAAGAAAGTATAAGCTTCGAAAGACTCGGCTTCCTTATCTCGCAAGAAAAACTTCCGCTAAATGCGGTCTGTCTTCAGTGAAAGTACGTCGATAGACGTTTTTCTTATGTATCATCCGTCTCCATAAAAGGGAAACGATTTTGGATGCGCAACGAGGCCCTTTTTACACCTCCTATGGATAAGAAAGTAAATTCGTCTGGAAATGACAATAATTTAAGATATTAACTTTGTGAATATTAAAATTTAGGAGTACACTAGATATGCAATTAAACGGATTACAATTTTACTGGGAGATGAGTTTGCGATGAAAGCTTTAAGATGGCATGGTGTCAAAGACCTGAGATTGGAAAACATCGAGGAACCTAAGCCGGCAAAAGGCGAAGTTAAAATAAAAGTGGAATGGTGCGGCATTTGCGGCAGCGACCTGCATGAGTACACGGCAGGGCCGATATTTATCCCTCTTGAACCCCATCCGCTCAGCGGAGACAAAGCCCCGATCACAATGGGGCATGAATTTTCCGGACAAGTGGTGGAAGTTGGAGAAGGCGTGACCCGCGCGGCGGTGGGAGACCGCGTGGTCGTGGAACCGATCTACTCCTGCGGAACCTGCGAGGCCTGCAAACAGGGCAAATACAACCTTTGCGATAAAATGGGCTTCTACGGGCTTGCCGGCGGGGGCGGCGGTTTCTCCGAGTATGCGGCCGTACCGGAAGCGATGATTCACAAAATCCCTGAATCGGTATCCTTCGAGCAGGGCGCGCTGGTTGAACCTTCCGCGGTGGCGCTGCATGCGGTACGCTCCAGCAAACTGAAAGTCGGAGACAAAGCGGCCGTGTTCGGCACGGGGCCGATCGGCCTGCTCGTCATTGAAGCGTTAAGAGCATCGGGCGCATCTGAAATCTATGCGGTCGAGCTTTCGGAAGAACGGAAACAGAAAGCGGCCGAACTGGGTGCCATCGTAATCGACCCGAAACAATACGATGCGGTTGAAGAAATTCATAAACGCACGCAGGGCGGGGTAGACGTTGCCTTTGAGGTTACCGGGGTTCCTCCGGTGCTGACCCAGGCGATCAACTCGACCAGAATCGGCGGCGAAACGATGATTGTCAGCATTTTCGAGAAGGAAGCTTCGATTCATCCGCAAAATATCGTCCTGAAAGAACGCACCGTGACCGGGATTATCGGCTACCGTGACGTTTTCCCGGCGGTCATCAGCCTGATGGCGCAGGGGTACTTCCAGGCCGACAAACTCGTTACCAAAAGAATCAAGCTGGATCAGGCCGTTGACGAAGGCTTTGAAGGGCTTCTCAAAGAGAGAAACCAGGTTAAAATCCTCGTGAAAGCCGAGTAATGACGCAATGATACGAAACCGGAATCCCGATCGGGATTCCGGTTTTTTTGGATGCAAGGAATCGTAACCCCGTAATCCTTATCGTCCGAGCAGGAGTCACCTTCCAAAAGGTTAATACGGCTTATTCCATGCTTCAAACGTTGTTTATCCGGTTATAACCGATCCATGATGGGACATAATGCATATGGGATGCGAGAGGCCAAAAAGAGGGAATGATAAATTCGCATATGGAAATGAAACGCCGCAGGTGATACAATAAGAGTCAAAATGATATTCTCAACATTCCTAACTGCCTTTCAGCCTTGTAACCAGGGCAGACGACAACGGAACAAGCTTGCATTTAGCACCGTATTTGAGGAGGACGAATCATGACAACCAATCAGACGATTGACAACCTGTCCATTGCTACCATCCGGACATTGGCCATCGATGCCATCGAAAAGGCAAAATCCGGACATCCCGGCATGCCGATGGGGTCCGCGCCAATGGGATACCAGCTGTTTGCCAAAACGATGAATCATAATCCCGACCAGCCTTCCTGGATCAACCGCGACCGCTTTGTATTGTCGGCCGGACACGGCTCGATGCTGCTGTACAGCCTGCTTCACCTGAGCGGATACGATGTATCGATGGACGATCTGAAGCAGTTCCGCCAATGGGGCAGCAAGACCCCGGGACATCCGGAATTCGGCCATACCGCCGGTGTTGACGCAACGACCGGTCCTTTGGGACAAGGGGTTAGCATGGCTGTCGGCATGGCAATGGCTGAGGCTCATATGGGTGCTGTATACAATAAAGACGATTTTAAAGTCGTGGACCATTATACTTACGCCATTTGCGGCGACGGCGACTTGATGGAAGGCGTTTCGGCGGAGGCCGCTTCCCTGGCCGGACATTTGAAGCTGGGCAAGCTGATTATGCTGTATGACTCCAATGACATTTCGCTGGACGGCGAGTTGAGCCTTGCATTCTCCGAAAACGTGGCGAAGCGTTTTGAAGCGTATGGTTGGCAGGTACTGCGCGTTGAAGACGGAAATGACCTTCCCGCCATCGAAAAGGCGATTGCCGAAGCGCAAGGAGACACCAACCGTCCGACCTTGATCGAAGTGAAAACGATCATCGGTTACGGAAGCCCGAACAAGCAGGGCAAGGGCGGCCATGGCGGTACGCACGGTTCCCCGCTGGGAGCCGAGGAAGCCAAGCTGACCAAGGAATTTTACAAATGGGTATACGAAGAAGATTTCTATGTGCCTGAAGAAGTTCGCGAGCACTTTGCTCAAGCGAAAGATCGCGGCATCGCGGCTTATAAAGCCTGGGAAGAGCAGTTCGCCAAATACAAAGCGGCCTATCCGGAGCTGGCGGCACAGTTTGAAGCTGCCGTTGCCGGCAAGCTGGCTGAAGGTTGGGACAAAGACCTGCCGAAATACAGCACCGAAGACAAAGCGGTTTCTACCCGCGTCGCTTCCGGTAAAGCATTGAACGGTCTGACTGCCGGCGTGCCTCAGCTTCTGGGCGGATCTGCCGACCTGGAAAGCTCCACGATGACGCATCTCAACGATCTGGCATCCTTTACGCCTGACAGCTATGAGGGCCGCAACGTGTACTACGGTGTACGCGAGTTTGCCATGGCAGCCGCGAATAACGGTATCGCCCTGCACGGCGGTCTGAAAGTATTCGGAGGTACCTTCTTCGTATTCACCGATTACCTGCGTCCGGCTGTTCGTCTGGCCTCTCTCATGAAGCTGCCGGTAACGTACGTATTGACGCATGACAGTATTGCGGTAGGCGAAGACGGTCCTACTCACGAGCCGATCGAGCAGTTGGCTTCCCTGCGCATCATTCCTGGCCTGACCGTCATCCGTCCTGCCGACGCCAACGAAACCTCCGCTGCCTGGGCATATGCCATGGAGAATCAGGATCGTCCGGTAGCGCTTGTGTTGACGCGCCAGAACCTGCCAATCCTGGCCGGAACGGTGGATAACGCCCGTGAAGGCATCAAACGCGGTGCTTACGTTGTTGCCGACGCGAAGGAAGGCAAAGCACAGGCACAAATTATCGCAACCGGCTCCGAGGTTCAGCTTGCGGTTAAGGCCCAGGAAGCTTTGGCCCAAGAAGGCATCCATGTGCGCGTCATCAGCATGCCAAGCTGGGATCTGTTCGACCAGCAGGATAAAGCTTATAAGGATTCCGTCCTGCTTCCGGACGTCAAAGCACGCCTTGCCGTGGAAATGGCTCATCCGTTTGGGTGGGAGCGTTATGTCGGCGATCAAGGCGATATTTTGGGCATTTCCACGTTCGGCGCTTCCGCGCCCGGCGACCGCGTCGTTGCGGAATACGGATTTACCGTTGAAAATGTGGTCAGCCGCGTGAAGGCGCTGCTTTAATCACCATAGGCGTCTTCAACGTCCTGATGAATAGATATCGGCACCCGCAATATTGCGGGTGCCGATCTATATATACATATGACTGAAAGGAGAGAAGAGGTCCATGTCACAGTTCAGCAATGCGGTTATCCAGAAAGAGGCAAACATTTATTATGAAGGCCAGGTCACCAGCCGTACGGTTATTTTGGAGGATGGCCGAAAAGTAACCTTGGGCATCATGCTGCCGGGCAGTTACGAATTCGGTACGGACGGCCCGGAAATTATGGAGATCCTGTCAGGGGATCTAAAGGTACTGCTGCCGGGGGAACAGGAGTGGCGCGAGATTCAGGGGAAAGCGACATTTAACGTGCCGGCGAACTCTTCGTTTAAGCTGGAAATCCGGAAGGTTACGGACTACTGCTGCTCTTATCCGTCCGAGCTGTAAGCCTGGTGGCGCCCCTGGAGGCTCGGATGTTGCAGCCGCCGCCAGGGCCATAACGGACGGCAGGCGGGTTCAGAGGAAGCAGCGCGTTCATAAGAAAAACGTCTAATCCGAGAAAACGGGCTCCAAGGCAAAGCCCTGAGCCCGCTAATCCTTTGCTATTTTGTGCCCGATTCCTCCGGAATCTCGACGATGACGCCTTGATAGGACGGGCTTTGATTGTCCAGTTCGGCAAAGCCGCCGGAAATCTCGCCCTTGCCGTTCAGCAAACGGTAGGTAGTAACGCCGACCGGATACCGGAATTTGAATTCGGCCACGGTCCAGCCGTTGACGTCAGGCTGTTTGCCGATTTCTTTCACGAAGTGGTGCGAAAGGAAAAATATGCCGCTTTTCGCATTCTTTCCTTTGGCGTAATCCAGCTTGGCCTGCCACTTCAGTTCCACGATGTTGTTGCGAATCTCATAATAACTGGCCAGATCGTTGTCGACTTCAAAGTACTTGTCCGCCTTGCCTTTCGGGAAATAGTAGTTTACGCCCTGCATCTCCATATAAGTCATCTCGGGAGACGGCTTGGGGATCGAGGAGATTATAGGAACTTGCAGCGCTGCATTGCGTGCCGTTGTCAGATTGCCGCTCTTCAGATCGGCGATCACCTTGGCATCGGGCTTGGCGATATAAGCCGTTTTGGCGGGACCGTTCCAATAAATCTTGGCTCCGAAGGCTTCGGATACGGCTCGAAGCGGCATCATGGTTTTTCCTTTGTAAAGGAAAGGAGCGACGGGTAAAGTCGTCTTCTTGTCATTGATCTGCAGCGTCTTACTTCCGATCGTCAAAACCGCTTGGGTTCCTTTCGTGCTAATGGTCACCTGCTGGTTGGCTTTGTCGTACCGGAAACTATAGCTGCCCAGGTTTTTGAGGTCGGTTAGGGTGACAAACGTGTTCCCTTCCCGGATCAAGACACTTCCGTACGCTTTTCCGCTGTTAATGTAAGCGGAAGGGCCGGAATCCGGCGCAGCCTGTGCCGAAGGCGGAGCAAGCACTGGGGACAGGAAGGCTGCAATAAGGGCAGCGGTTGTCCATGTCTTCAAACTTCTCTTGTTCATGTTAGGAAATTCCTCCCTTCAGGTTAATTAACGTCATGAATCCCAAAAGGTTGCGAAAATGGCCTGAACGCGAAAACGAAAAAAGCCTGGCCAACCGGTCTCTATCCGCAGGAAAAGGGATGGATAGATTACCCGGCGGGCAGGCTCTCATGACAAAGAAATTACAGCTGTTTGCCGCCGATCGTCTGGCCGATCCAGGCTTCGTAACACTTCACGACGGAGGAGAGATCCTCTTCGCCATAGCCTTCGCTGGCACCGGCCTGGAACAGGCTTTTGGCCAGATTCAGCATCGGTGAAGGCATGCCGATTCCGTCGGTAAGGGAAGAAGCCAGCTTTAAGTCCTTCAGCATCAGGGCAAGCGAAAATTGGTTGCTGAAATCGCCGTCGATGATTTTGCGTCCCTTCAAATCGGCAGCTTTGCTGCCGGCGGAACCGAGCTGGACCAGCTCAAGGAAGCTGTGTGCCGGAATGCCGGACTTGGCGGCAATGGCAAAGCCTTCGGCAAGCGCGAGGTTATTGATGCCGACCACGGTGTTGTGGGCAAGCTTGGCCACGGCGCCGCTGCCATTCGGGCCCATGGGGATTACTTTTTTGCCTAGGGTGTCGAACACGTCGGCATGGGCTTCGATCACAGCCTGATCGCCCCCAACCATGAAGACAAGCGTGCCGTCAATGGCGGCCGGCTTGCTGCCCGTTACGGGAGCGTCAAGGAAGGAAGCGCCTTTGCCGGATACCTCGGCCGCGATTTCCTTAACGAGGGCAGGAGAGATCGTGCTGCAGTCAATGACGGTCATGCTGGCCGTCAGCGAAGCGAGGACGCCGTTCTCGCCATAGAACACGTCGCGCACGGAGTCGTCATTGCTGACCATGGTGATGACGACATCCGCTCCTTCGGCGGCTTCCCGCGGGGTGGATGCGGTTGAGGCACCCTGCTCCGCCAGCGGGCGGCATTTTTCTTCCGTACGGTTGTATACCGTCACATCGTAATTTTGTTTAAGCAGATTGGAGGCCATGGGAGCTCCCATCGTGCCTAGACCGATAAATCCGATTTTTTTTCATGGATATCACCTTCAAATATGTTATTTCGCCGAACGCTTTCATCCTGCCATCCGCCTGCCGTTTATTATACACCCCCGAGCGGCTGACGGACAGGCGATTTATGCACTTTCGGCGGAAGCTTGACACTTGCGGTCACAAACTTGAACCCGTCCCTAAATTAAAGTATCCTACTTATGAATGTTGACTCTCTCTACAATTAAGATAAAACAGGAGGCTGTAAACGATGTCGAAAAAAAATTAAATTTGACTACAGCAAGGCCCTTTCTTTCGTAAACCAGCATGAAATCGATTATTTCGCCGAACCGATCCGTACGGCGCACGATCAGTTACATAACCAAACCGGCGCGGGTTCCGATTACCTCGGCTGGATCGACCTTCCAACCCAATATGACAAAGAGGAATTTGCCCGCATTCAGAAGGCGGCCGCCAAAATCCAAAGCGATTCGGACGTCCTGATCGTCATCGGCATCGGCGGTTCTTATCTGGGAGCCCGGGCGGCGATCGAAATGCTGTCCCACTCCTTTTACAACATTCTTCCGAAGGACAAGCGCAAGACGCCGGAGATTTATTTTGCGGGCAACAACATCAGTTCCACGTATGTGAGCCACCTGCTGCAGTTGATCGAAGGCAAAGACTTCTCCGTTAACGTCATCTCCAAATCCGGCACGACGACGGAGCCGGCGATCGCCTTCCGCATTTTCCGGGCGGAGCTGGAGAAGCGTTACGGCAAGGAAGAGGCTCGGAAGCGCATCTACGCAACCACCGATAAAGAAAAAGGCGCTTTGAAAAAGCTCGCCAACGAAGAAGGCTACGAATCCTTCATCATTCCGGATGACGTGGGCGGCCGTTATTCCGTGTTGACCGCCGTAGGCCTCTTGCCGATCGCTACGGCCGGAATCAACATCGAGGAAATGATGCAGGGCGCCGCGGACGCTTCGAAGGAATACAGCAGTCCGAACGTGGCCGAGAACGAAGCTTACCAGTATGCGGCCGTCCGCAATGCGCTGTACCGTAAAGGCAAAGCCATCGAAATTCTGGTCAATTACGAGCCGTCCCTTCACTTTGTTTCCGAATGGTGGAAGCAGCTTTACGGCGAGAGCGAGGGCAAGGACTATAAAGGCATTTATCCGGCGTCCGTTGATTTCTCCACGGATCTGCACTCCATGGGCCAATTCATCCAGGAAGGCAGCCGGAACATTTTTGAAACGGTGATTCAGGTGGAAAACGTGGCCAACCACATTACCATCGAGTCCGACCCGGACGATCTGGACGGCCTGAATTTCCTGACCGGCAAAACGCTTGACTTCGTTAACAAAAAAAGCGTTCCAAGGCACCATGCTGGCGCACACGGACGGCCAGGTTCCCAACTTGATTGTTACAATTCCAGATTTCACTCCCTATTCGTTCGGATATCTGGTATACTTTTTCGAAAAGGCCTGCGGAATCAGCGGTTATCTGTTGGGTGTGAACCCGTTTGACCAGCCGGGCGTAGAAGCGTACAAGAAAAATATGTTCGCTCTCCTCGGCAAGCCGGGTTACGAGAAAGAAAAAGCCGAGCTTGAAGCCAGACTTTCCGAATAACACCACTTGGACGAACAGAGAGACAGAGCAGCTGAAGGAAGCAGTTTCCCGGTATTTATGCCGGGGACTGCTTTTCTTGAAATATAAGAAAGTCTAAGATTCGTTAGGCTTGATTTATATTTCATGAAGGACACGCCGTCTACCTTTCAAGAAAGGAAGACGCACTACTTTCTGCCTGGCCATAAGGGGTTGATATCGGCATATGCTGGAACGTTACAAAACGGTGCGGTCAGCGGGATCCAAGGAAATTGTCATTAAAAAATCCAGGTTCATCGGCCATGTGATGCCGGTTGAAACCGAAGAGTCGGCCGTCGCATTTATCGAAGATATCAAGAAAAAGCATTGGAACGCAACGCATAACTGTTCCGCCTACATGATCGGGGAACGGGATGAGATCCAAAAGCAGTCCGACGACGGGGAACCCAGCGGAACGGCGGGGAAGCCGATTCTCGAGGTGATCCGCAACCAGGGACTCAAAAATGTGGCGATCGTGGTTACCCGTTATTTTGGAGGAATCATGCTGGGTGCGGGAGGCTTGATCCGAGCCTACACCGACGGGGCTGTGGCTGCCATTGAATCGGGGGATCCGATCACGCGCGTCCTTCACCGTGAAGTGTTTGTTGAGCTGGATTACACGTGGCTCGGCAAGGTGGAGAACGAACTGCGCAGTCGGAATACCCGGATGGGGGAAACGGCTTTTGCCGACAAGGTGACATTAACCTGTTTGCCTTTGGACGGGGAAAAGGATGGCTTTGTGGCATGGATGGTAGATTTGACGCAGGGTCAGTCCGTGATCACGGAGGGAGAGTCGCTTTATTTTATTGAAGGGGAATAAATGATATGGCACGAAGAGCGGTAGAACGGGAGTTGTCAAGAGAGCGTATTTTGGAAGCGGCCAGGCATTTGTTTATAACCAAAGGATACCGGGCCATCTCGATGCGGAGCATCGGGCAGCACCTGGGTTACAGCCACGGGTCCTTATATTATCATTTTAAGGAAAAGGCGGAGCTTTTCTACGCCATTGTCATGAAAGACTTCAATGATCTGGCTTTGCTGCTGCACGAAGCGGCAGGAAAGGCGCCCAGCGACGGAATTTCGAAACTTGAGCAGCTGCTGCTTGAGTTTGTCCGTTTCGGGTTGGATCATCCATATCAATATGAGATCATGTTTATGATCCGGGACGAGGAGCTGTTGGCTTACTGCCGTACCGAGCAGAGCCGGTGTTTCGATATGTTTTCGGCGCTCGTCCGCAAGCATTTGCTTGAAGACGTTTTCAGTGAAGAAGAGAGGCGCAACCTGCCGCTTACCTTGTTCTTATCGACGCACGGCTTCGTATCTTTTTATATCCAGGACCGTGTTAGCTTTGATGAGATCAAGCCTGCTGCCATTGCGCACGTGAAAGCATTATGCCGGGGCTTTACGGCAAAATCTAACCCCTTGTAGCACGGTGAAACGAATTTTTGCGGACTTGCGCTTCAACGAATTACTTCGATGTAGCGTTGAAACGTCAATTACCTAATGAATGAAAGACAGGAGCAGGCCATAACCGCTGCCTGTCTTTTTTTTGTTTGCAGATCCGAGGGCGCCTCCTTAAATCGGCCGGAATTTCGCATTTTTACCCCTGCATGATTTTCACGTAATATTCCCTGCTCCGCGGTCCGTCAAATTCGCAAAAATAAATTCCCTGCCATTTGCCTAACAAAAGACGCCCATCTTGAATAATAATGTGTTGAGAGGGCCCACACGTTATGGATTTCAGGTGGGATGCCGTATTGCCTTCCATATGGCGGTATTTCGGATGTTCCCATGGATAAACTTCGTCAAAACGCATCAGCACGTCCCGCTTGACATCGGGGTCGGCATTCTCGTTAATGGCGATGCCTGCTGTGGTATGCGGGCAGTAAACAAGCGCAATCCCGCTCTGGACGCTGCTTTCCGTCACAAGATTCTTAATCTCCCGTGTAATGTCCCTCATCTCATCCCGCTTTACCGTTGAAAGCTCCATATGATACAGCATGAAGATCCATCTCCTTCAAAAGTTATTTACTACTATTTTACCCGAAGAAGCTCAAAAGATGGATTGACGATTCCATACCCCTTTGGTAAAGTGTTAATCATATTAATACCAAGTATACTAATAGGAAATGTGAGTTTATAAAAACGGACGAGAAGACGTTCGAAGGCAGGAGGGACTCATGTTGACGGCACTGATCCGCCATAAAGGGTGGAAGTGGGGATTTCGGAGCACGATTTTGCTCTACTTTTGCATTCTTATCGTGTTTCCGATTTTCGGTGTATATGTTCAATCATTCTCGGACGGCTGGGGGGCTTTTGCCGAAAGCTTAAGCGACCCCATTGCCTGGAAGGCCGTCGTGCTGACGCTAAAGCTGGGACTGATCTCGGCTCTGATCAACGTAGTAATCGGGACGATGGTTGCCTGGGTGCTGACGAAGTACCGATTTCCCGGCAGAACGCTGCTGAACAGCCTTGTCGATCTCCCGTTCGCTCTTCCGACGGCGGTGGGCGGATTGATGATATTGCTTCTGCTCGGGCCGGGAAGCTGGATCGGTCTTGCCGCTGAGCGGATTGGCGTGGAAATCGTTTTTCATCAGCCGGCCATTGTCATTGCGATGGTTTTTGTAACGTTTCCCTTTGTGATCCGGTCGGTTCAGCCTTTGCTGGAAGAGATGGAACCGTCTCAGGAGGAAGCGGCGTATACGATGGGGGCGTCGAAGGCCCGCACCTTTTTTTAGGGTGATTTTACCTGCCATGCTTCCCGGAATCATCAGCGGGGGCATGCTCGCCTTTTCGCGAGCCTTGGCGGAATTCGGGGCTGTCGTGCTTGTTGCCGGCAACATTCCCGGACGTACGCTTGTCGCTTCCGTGTTTATCTACGGAGAAGTGGAAAGCGATAATCCGGTTGGCGCGGCGGCGGTATCGGTCCTCCTGTTGACGTTGTCCTTTATCGTGCTATGGCTGATGAACCGCGTGCAGCAAAGGGGGCGGCGATCATGAGAAGAGCCTTGATCGGACTGACGTATGGCATATTTTTTGTTCTGCTCATTGCCCCGCTGTCCAAAATCGTAACCAGCGCTTTCAGCGGCGGCCTTGAGGGTCTTGGCAAAGCGCTTGGCCGGCCGGAGGCGGTTCACGCACTGCTCATGACAGGTGCCATCGTGGTTATCGTCACGCTGCTGAATGCGCTGTTCGGCATCATGATGGCGTTATATCTTGTACGTGCCGGCTGGCTCAGCGGAAAAATCAAAAGCCTGCTGAACAGCATCGTGGATTTGCCCTATGCCGTTTCCCCGGTCATCGGCGGATTGATGATTGTGCTCCTCTTGGGACCGGACAGCATTATCGGCGGTTTTTTCGAAGGGATCGGGTTTAACGTTGTATATGCTTTTCCCGGCATGATCATCGCCACGCTGTTCGTGACGTTTCCGCTTATGGTCCGGGAAGTGATGCCCGTTCTTCAGGAAATCGGTACCGAGCAGGAGCAGGCGGCATCGACGCTGGGAGCGTACGAATGGTTGACGTTCCGCAAGGTGACCTGGCCGATGATCCGCTGGGCGGTCGTCTACGGGATGGTGCTGACCATCGCTCGGTCTCTCGGGGAGTTCGGGGCGGTTCTCGTGGTATCGGGCAACATCATGAACAAAACCCAAACCGCCACAACGCTCGTCTATCAAGATGTCGAGAACTTCAATGTGGCTGCGGCCAGCGGAGTCGCTTTGGTACTGGCAGCTTTCTCAGCCGGTCTTCTGTTGCTGATGGAGTGGATCAAAAAGAGAAAGGGAGTGCATTGACATGCATGTTGAGGTTCGTAACCTGAATAAACATTTCGGCGGCTTTCACGCCGTTAAAGACGTCAGTTTTGACATCGAGAAGGGACACCTGATCGGCCTTTTGGGGCCGAGCGGAGGAGGCAAAACCTCGATTTTGCGCATGCTGGCCGGGTTGGAAACGCCCGACGGCGGCGATATCGCGTTTCACGGTCAGGTCGTAAACGACATTCCGCCGCAGGAGCGCGGGATCGGCTTTGTCTTTCAAAACTATGCTCTGTTCAAGCACATGTCCGTGTACGACAACATTGCCTTCGGCCTGCAGGTAAAAAAAAATACCTAAGCCCCAAATCAAAGAAAGAGTGATGGAGCTTGTGGAGCTGACCGGGCTGAAAGGGTTTGAGCACCGCTACCCGCACCAACTGTCCGGCGGACAACGGCAGCGTGTCGCCTTTGCCCGGGCTTTGGCGCCGGAGCCGCAGCTGCTGCTTCTGGATGAGCCCTTTGCCGCCATTGACGCGAAAATACGGCAGGAGCTCCGCTCCTGGCTGCGCGATCTGATCGAGCGGGTCGGAATCACGTCGATTTTCGTGACGCATGACCAGGATGAAGCCATCGAGGTTGCGGATGAAATCATGATTATCAATCAGGGGCGGGTAGAGCAAAAAGGAACGCCTTGGGATATCTACAAGGAGCCGAAAACCCCGTTTGTGGCCACCTTCATCGGGGAGTCCACGATCGTCGAGGAAGCCTCGATCCTGAAGGGCTTTGAAACGGGATTCGATGAGCAGGCGCGGGCATTAATCCGTCCCGAATATATCGAGCTTGGAGGGGACCATGATTTTCCGGTGCTTTCCGCGACCGAGCAAGGCATCGTCCGCCATCTTCATTTTCGCGGCAGCGAATGGCTGGTCGAAGTGGATGTTAAGGGGCATAAGCTGGTCACCTACCGTTCCCTGGAAAAGGAGACGCTTCAGCCGGGACAGAAGGTTCGCGTGTTCATTCACCGCGCTTACTTATTCAATGAGGAAGAGAGCTGGATCGAAGAGAACCGGCTGAAATTCGACCCCATGCCGGTCATCATATAGCCGAGCGAAAAGGAGAGAGACGGCGGATATGAAAACAGAGATACGGAGAAATAGCGGGCGTCTAGGGATATCCGGTTTGATCCTGTTTCTCCTGCTCCCTTTGCTGGCGGGCTGCTTTGACGGCGGGAGGGATGAAAAAGCGGCTGTAGCAACGGCGAAAACGGCTTTTACCGGGTCTGGTGAAAGGACCCTTGTCGTGGGCGCTTACAGCGTGGCGAAGGATGCTATGGCGGAAATCCTTCCCCGGTTCCGGGAGGAATGGCATGACAAAACCGGCGAGAACATTACGTTTCAGGAATCGTATGAGGCTTCGGGAACCCAGGCAAGGTCCATTGCCGGCGGTTTTGAAGCGGATGTCACCCTGCTGGCCCTGGAAGGGGACATCGATAAGCTGGTCAAGGCCGGATTGGTTTCCGGGGACTGGAAGACACAGCCTTACGGCGGAATGGTAACCCGCTCGATCGTTGTGCTGGGTACCAGAGAAGGCAACCCGAAAGATATTCGGGGGTTTGAGGATCTCACCAGGCCGGAGGTCAAGGTGCTGTATCCGAATCCGAAAACGTCCGGCGGGGCCCAATGGGATATTAACGCGATCTACGGTGCGGGACTGAAGCGTTCCGAGGAGCAGGGACGCAAGGATCCCGAGGCAGCCAAAGCTTTTTTTGGAGAAGGTGCACAAAAAACGTGGAATCCCTCGACAAGAGCGGACGGGCATCCATGGCCGCCTTTGAGTATGGCGTGGGGGATGTCATTGTTACTTATGAGAATGAACTGCTTGCGCGGATCGCGAAAGGGGTTCGCTACGATATTGTCATACCTGAACATACGATTTTGATCGAGAACCCGGCCGCCGTCGTCCGTACCTATGCAGAGGAACACGGTACCCTCGATTTGGCGGAAGCGTTCGTGGACTACTTACGTTCCCCGGAGGCGCAGTCGATCTTTGCGAAGCACGGTTTCCGTCCGGTGGAGGAATCGGTATACGAGAAAAACAAGGGGCGGTTTCCTCAGCCGGACGGCCTGTTTGACATCGAATATCTCGGCGGTTGGGACCACGTGCGGAAAACGCTGTACTCCAAGCGCGGCATCTGGTACCAAGTGCTGGCGGGAATTTAATCGAAGTACTCTCAAAAAAGATAGACCGCTATAAATTGTAGGTTTTCTTGCGATATCAGGATGCGTTTCTTGAGGTCCATATCTTGAAACAAGAGCTGCGCTCAAAAGTCTTTAATGACGGATGGGCGCAGCTCTTTTGCGTGTAAGGCTACTAGCAGGATGACAATACCGAGCAAACGCATAACCGATCAGCCCCAGCTTAAGATTGTCTGACGTTGCGGATGTGAAATGAAATAAGCTTCCTGTAACTTAAATATTCCGATTCCGGCCTGCTTCCCACTCCTCGCGCGTGATGCCCATACGGATGGAGTCGTAGTATTCGCCGTTATAGTATCGGCATTTTCGCATTCTCCCTTCAAGCTTCAGGCCCGCCTTTTCGGCGCAGCGCATCATTCTCGGGTTGCCGGACCAGGTCGTGATGCCGACTCTGCCGATCGTCAAATGCTCGAACAAAAAGTCCACCCATAAGGATAGGGCCTCCGTTCCGTATCCGCCGCTCCAGTATTCCGGCAGGTAGATAATGATGCCGGCTTCCAGCCAGCGCGTCGGCTGATGCTCCCAATAGTACGTCACGATGCCGATCGCCCGATCATTCGCCTCAATCACCAGATCGTCGGGGTATTCTTCGGAAGAGGAGCCGTTCCCCCAGCGTTTCAGAAAATCCTCATAGCTTAAGGATTCGAGGGGGAAATAAGGAGCGTCGTATTTTTTCCATTCCGGCTGTTCCGATCCGTAAATGAGATGATACAGCACCGGCATGTCTTCCGGCGTTCGCGTTCTCAGGGTAACCTTATCTCCATGCAAAAAAATTCTTTTCGTAACCATAGTATCTTCCACTCCATAATTCATCTAAAAGCCGTTCTTCGCTACCATATTCCATGCGCTGATCAGGCATTCCTTCATTTCCGCTACCCGATATTGCAAAAAGAGGCAACTTTAATGAAATCAAAAGCGTTTATTATATAACCAATTTACACCAGTTGAAGTAGATGACGTAAGGAGGAACGCAAAATGAAACGGAATTGGATTGCGCTGGGATTAGGTCTTATGCTGGCGCTGACGGCCTGCGAAATCTCGGGAGCAAAAGATAGACACGGTGCGGATCAGGCTGTGGGACAGAACCCGGAGCAGCCCATGCCCCTTGACCAGAAAGAGCGGGAGGCCATATTGACCAAGCTGGACAAAAGAATCGCGGAGGCGGAAAATGCATTCGGGCTGCGCCTTCACCGGGAATTAACCAAAACAACGGGCAAAACGGACAACCTAGTTTTATCCCCGTACAGCATCTCAACCGCCTTGGCTCTGGCCTATAACGGCAGCGCGGGGCAAACGGCAGCAGAAATGGAGAAAGTGCTGGGCTGGAAGGGAATAGGACTGGACAAGGTTAACGAGGGAAACAGCCAATTGAAATCGCTGCTGGAAAAAGGGGCGGGCGTGACGCTGAACATCGCGAATGCAGTGTGGGTTCAGAAAGGCTATGCATTCCAGGAGAACTACCTGAATCGGGTGAAGACGAGCTATGGCGCCGAAGCCCGTTCGGCGGATCTGAGTTCGCAAGCCTTCGTGGAAGAGATTAACGGATGGGTGGATCAAAAGACGAACGGGATGATCAAGGGGATATACCAAAATCCGCCCGAAGCGAATTCGGTACTTGTAAATGCGATCTATTTCAATGGCGGATGGATGGACGAATTCAACCCTGAATACACCAAAGAGGAGAACTTCTCCTTGCCGGACGGGTCGGTTAAAAAGGTACCCATGATGCGCATCGAAGAGGGATTCGGATATAAGGAAAGCAAGGAGTGGCAGGCCGTTAGGCTACCGTACGGGGATGGGAGAATGCATATGCTCGTGATTTTGCCCCGAGAATCGTCGTCTCTTGAACAGGTGCACAAGAAGCTGTGGAAGGACCCTTCCGTGTGGATGGACGATTATTCCTTTGAAACGGTAAAGCTGGGCCTGCCGAAGTTTAAGGCCGAAACCGACTTGAAACTGGAGAAAGTTCTTGAAGGTTTGGGCATGAAATCGGCCGTGGATCCCCAAAGGGCTGATTTTTCCGGCATGATCGACGGCCTGCCCCTGTTCATAGGGGAGGTTAAACATAAAGCGATTGTGGATGTGGACGAGAAAGGAACGAAGGCTGCCGCGGTCACGGCCGTCGGCATGCCGACCAGCGCGGCAGTGCCTATGGAGCCCGTGGAGATGACGGTAAACCGTCCATTTTTCTTTGCCATTGAAGATCGGGACACGGGTACGTGGATATTTATGGGGTCGGTCAATCGTCCGTAGCATATACTAAACCGAAACCATCAAATATTTCCCATAAAATTAGGTAACTTTGTTATAATGGTCCAATAATGAGTTCGAAAAATTAGAGTAACCATTTGAACAACAAGGGGAGTATGCGATGTGCCTATGTCCATACCGAAGCCGAATTTATTCATTGGTTCATCCCGGGAAGCCATCAAATATGCCCGAGCCGTTCATGAGCAGCTGAAGCGCGCCGCTCAAGTCACCCCGTGGTACGGCGGCACCTTCGGGGCCAATATGTACACGATGGAGGCACTGGAGCGGCAGCTTGCGCGAAGCGATTTCGGGGTATTCGTATTCTCGCCCGATGACGTGGCGCTCATTCGCGGAAAGCATGTATTTGTCACTAGGGACAATACGCTGTTTGAGATGGGACTGTTCTGGGGCAAGCTAGGCAGGCGAAGAGTATTCTGCATCATACCGGACCAGGTGGAGCCTGACGACAAGCTGGTCCAGGATATCACGGTGAAAGAATACCACCTGCTGTCCGATCTTCAAGGACTGACGCTGCTGGAATACGAGCTGCGCAGCGACGGAGATTTCAAATCGGCGGTGGATGTCGCCTGCGGCCACATCTTGCACGCGGTTGAAACGGAATCTCTTTTTGAGCATCCCGTCGATATTATCGAGCAGAAGGAGCTGGAGCTGAGGCGCAAACAAAGCGTGCTCCACTTTTTTTTGGGAATACAACCGGAACGTTCATGTGACGGATCAGGCCGAAAAATACCATGCGCTTAGCGAGGCGGTCCGCAATTCCCTGCTCCCGCCGGGACGGGGGGGATTTCAGGGTGACCGGTGCGGCATTTTGGGCAAACACCGGAAAAGATGGAATGGCTCAAATCGGGGGTAATGTAGGGAAGGGGCGTTTTTTTCCGTTTCAAGGAGGCAAAACCGGGAGTACACAGTCCATTTACGTAATCGATGTCTATAACAGCGGAAAATGGGCATTTTATCACGAAGAGGAAGTTGCAGAGGTATACGTGTTCTGTTATCCTTTAGGTGAGAAGCATGTGTTATCCGTACACTTAACGGGACATGTGATTTTGTCCGACGAAGAGCTGGCAGAAGTCGTGGAGCATAACAGCGAGCTGCTTAGAACCATCAGACATTTGGTTGGAGGGGATACCCCATGAACAGGAGTAGTAAGAAAAAGAGTACGGGAAACCTTGGTTCTACCAGCGGTCATTGGGTGATCCGCGGAAACGTGCCGCAGACAGGGAGTTTAAAATCGCGTGAGCGCCGGGTTAAACGCCAGACTAAATCAAGCATTTTTATCGGCCCTTCCGTGGAGGGAACCGACAAGAAATACGTGAAAGTCATCAGCGGCTCGGTGGATGACAAGAAGCCCTCATTTGCATGATTTTTAATTGAACCTATAAGGGAAACCCGCCGAACTAGGCGGTCCTATCCTAGAATTAAGCCGTTCGGCACGTTGCCGGGCGGTTTTTGTTTAAGTGAGGTAATTTTGGCGCAATATTTTGGGAGGTCGGCATGGATACATTAACTTTTTGGGGAACCGGGGATGCGATGGGGGTACCCCGCGTCTATTGTGATTGTAAAGTATGCACGGAAGCGAGAACGACGGGCAGGAACCGCCGATTGCGATCGTCGGTCATGGTTAGCCGCGGAGAGGAGCGCTTTCTGATCGACTGCGGTCCGGATTGGCGTCCGATGATGGAGTCTGCCGGTATCCGCCATATCCGGGACATGCTCGTGACGCATGCCCATTTCGACCATATCGGCGGCCTGCCGGAGTGGGCGGATGCTTGCCGGTGGCTTGGCCGAAATGGGCGGCTGTTTGCCCCGCGGGAGGTGCTGGAACGGATCTCAAGGCAGTACCCCTGGCTTCCCAACCATATGGAGATGAAGGAGGCCGATGATGGCATCCGGCTGTGCGGATGGGATATCGCCTGCTGGAAGGTCAATCACGGCAAAAACGGATACTCTTATGCTTACCGTTTTGAAAAACACGGGTTTGCCTGGGTATACAACTCGGACTCCATCAATCTGAATGCCGAGGAGAAAAAAGCCCCTGCATAATCTCGATCTTCTCGTGTTGGGGACAAGCTTTGTACATGAGACGGCCGAATTTTCAACCCGTTCGGTGTACGACATGAAGGAGGCCGCAGAACTGGTGGCGGAGGTTAAGCCCGGGCGGACGCTGTACACGCATATGTCCCACGACGTGGATCTAACGCAGCCGCTTGGCCTACCCGCCGGAACGGAAGCTGCGTTGACAGGCATGGAAATCGCGTTGTCCAACTAATCTGATATAACCGGTTCTTGTCAAAGCGGAAGCCGCACGCACGTATTCAAAAAAAGCCCGTCAAGTCCTCCGGACCAGACGGGCTTTGGCGTTCCCAAAGCGAAACTTATAACCCTTTATTCAAAACAAATTTCTCGATCACATGTTTAACGCCGTCTTCATTGTTACTGAACGTGACATAGTCGGCGATTTCCTTCAAAGGCTCGATCGCATTGCCCATGGCCACGCCAAGACCCGCACACTCCAGCATTTCGTGATCGTTCCAGGAGTCGCCGATCGCAATCGTTTGCTCCAGCGCGCAGCCGAAATGGTTCGCAAGGAAGGTGAGGGCATGTCCTTTCGTGCCTTCTTTATGCATAAACTCCAAAAAGTGAGGCTTGGATTTGGTAATGTGCATTTCATCTCCAAGCAGGTCCCTGAACACCGGAATCAGCTCATCGAGATAGGAAGGATCGTCAATAATGAGCATTTTCGGCGTCGGTTGGTTCACCATTTTGATGAAATCCGGTTCGATGTAATAAGGAGTGCGGTTCAGGGCGCAATAGTCGATCAGCTTCTGGTTTTCCTCGCGAGCATACAGCTTATCGTCAATGTAGGTTTGCAGGTGCAGGTTATGCTCCACGCAGTATTCAAACAGTTTTTTTTGCCGCATCCAGCGCAACATAGCGCTCATACAGGACCTTTTCGTCCAACAGGTTTTTGATCAGTGCCCCCTGATAGGTAATGATCGGCACGTTCAATCCGGTCTGGCGGGCAATCTTCTGTGCGGACGCGTAAGCCCGGCCGGTAGCCAGGGTGACGACGACATCTTGGGCTACGGCTTGTTCCAGCGCACGCTGCACGCCGGGAGTGACCTCTTTATCGTCATTGATCAGGGTATCGTCAATGTCGATGGCAATCAGTTTGTAAGTAGTCATGGTTTGATTATCTCTCCTTCTCTCTATCGCTCTAATTCTATTGTACCGTCTGCGGTGCCGATTTCAATTCGGCAATGACCATTCCCGCCAAAATAAGCAGGCATCCGAAACCTCCCGGCAAGCCGAGCGTTTCACCGGCAAACATCATTCCCGTCAGTGCGGCGAATACCGGTTCGGTTGCGAAGATAATCGCCACCCGGGAAGGCGTCGTATATTTCTGGCAAACGGTTTGAATCCAGTAGGCAAACGCGCTGGTCGGACCGATCGAAATTAGCAGGGCGGTCAGCACTTCCGGTACCGTCAAGCTCTCGTACAGAACGGAAAGGCTGCCGACACTTTCGGTAAACAAGGAGGCCGTTACGCTGAGAATCCCCACAACGCCCATCTGAAGCGACGCCAGCGGCAGGGAAGGATAGCGGGATGCGTATTTCCCCATGTAGCCGATGTGCAGGGCAAAACCGACGGCACAGAAAAACACGAGCATGTCCCCTTTGTTCCAGTTCACTTCGGATCCTGCAAAGGCAAGGAAGTAAAGCCCCGCTGCCGCAAGCAAAGCGCTGATCCATGTAAAGCGGGATATGGGGTGTTTTAACAGGAAGCAGGAAAGGAACGGCACGATAACGACCGACAGACCGGTAATAAAACCGGTATTTGACGTCGTGGTGTAGAGCAGGCCGACGGTCTGGAAACCAAAGCCGATAAATAAAAAAAAGGCCGAGCAGGCTGCCGTGAAGCAGCATTTTTCCGGATATTTCGCGCCATTGCCTGCGGTAAAACAAGGTGATAATCAGGGCAAGCAGCAGTGCGGCTCCTAGAAAACGGATGCCGTTGAACGCCATGGGCGGAAGTACGCGCACGGCGTGCTGGACGATCAAAAAGGTGCAGCCCCACATCATGGCGACCAGAAGCAGGCTGAGGTCCGCAATACGGGAGCGGGTCAAGTCTTATCCTCCTTTTCTAACATGTACATAAATCACGCAAGTGATCAAATTGTATCCCATTACGCCCCGGCCGACAATAGAAATCGAAAGGCCCAAAGACCTGAGCGGATCCAATCTCAGTGGAAGGGGTAGACAAAAAGAGGTTTTTTTTTGCTATACTTGAATGCCGAACGTATATTCCCATTTTTGTGTTATGAAGGAATGTTTCGGCTTTGACAAGGCACCTTGAGAATGAAAGGAAGAAAGAATCATGATGGGAAGAGCCCACTTGGTAATCGGAACCGGCGTTTCTTTGTCGGTCTTGGGGCTGGCCGGAGTTCCCGTTACCCTCCCCGCGGCGGCGGTTGCCGTTGTCAGCTCGCTGCTGCCGGATATCGACGAGCCGAATTCGATCCTCGTCAGAACGGCAATCCCCTCGGGGCTGCTTCGTATTTTGCAGCTGATCCTGGTTACGGGAGCCGTATTTATTTATTATTACGGACAAGATTACGCACCCTGGAATCTGGCGCTCGCCGGTTTGATTGCGGTCGTGTCGTTTTTGCCCGGAAGGACGCTGCGTCACATCGTCATGTTTATGATCGGTCTGGGATTGCTCCAATTTGCACAAAATTTAAGCCCATGGAATACGATTGCCGGCTGTATCCTGATGATATCGTCCCTCGTGTCCCATCGCGGCCTGACGCACAGCGTTTATGCTGCGGCCGGGTGGGCCGGCCTGCTTTATTACGGCACCAAGGGCTTGCCAGGCAGCGAAAGCGTTTGGCTGGCCGGAGGCCTTTCCTATACGCTTCACCTGGTGGCCGACATGCTGACGAACAGGGGAATCAAACCGCTGCCTCCTTTAAAGTTCCGACTTAAGCTCAGCCTCATGAGCACCGGAACCAAATGGGGGAACCTGGTGGAGAATATCTGCATGGGGCTGACGTTCGTGCTTGTCTGGTACGTGTTTATCGCTTCGAAATAGCCGGGGAGCTTTGAAAGTCAATGGCAGTAAAAAGGCCAACCGGTAACCCGGTTGACCTAATCATGCGAAAGTCGGTCGCCGATATTCTTTTGGGCAGACTTATATTTTGAATTCCTCAAGAAACTACTCTTCAAGAAAGACAAGTCCGACAAGGTCGTCCATTTCCAGGTTGCCGAAATAATGCTTAACGTCGATACTCGACAGAGCTTTTCTTACCTCGGCTTCCTCGTACCGTTTGCCTCTCAACGCATCTTCTATGTCAGCGACATCGCCTACGCCGAAAAAGTCGCCGTAAATTTTAATGTCGGCGATATGCCCGTCTTTCAAATTCATCCGGATGTCGATGATGCCGACCGGGAATTTTTTTCGCGTGTTTCACGTTGCTTTCCGGGGAGAGCCCGTAATTCCAGTCCCAGTTCTGGTAGCGCTCCTTGGAAATTTCATGGATGACCTTCCAGTCCTTGTCCTCCAGGACGTACTGCGGAACCTGATCCGGCTCCATGCCGAAGATCGAGCGCAACAGCTCCGCCCGGAATTGTTCAATCGTCATGTCGGTGCCGAGCAGTTCCTTGATGTTCGCAACCCGGCTGCGGACCGATTTCGTGCTCTTGGATTTGAACTTCTCGGGATTCGCGTTAAGCGAAGCCTGCACGTTGTCCAGGTCAAGGTCGAACATGAGCGTGCCGTGACTGAACATGCGCCCGCGCGTGGAAAACTGGGCGTTCCCCGAAATCTTTTTCTCCCCGACCTGTAGGTCGTTGCGGCCGCTCAGCTCCGCGGGCACTCCCATTTTTTGCAGGAAATCGATGACCGGCTGCGTGAACTTCAGGAAGTTATGAAAGGACTGTCCGTCGTCTCTGGTAATGAAGCTGAAGTTGAGGTTGCCGAGGTCGTGATACACGGCTCCTCCTCCGGACAATCGCCGAACCACTTGAATGTCGTGATTACGGACATACTCCTGATTGATTTCTTCGATCGTATTCTGGTGCTTGCCGATGATGATCGAGGGCCGGTTGATGTAAAAAAGCAGGTAGCTGTCATCCATAGGAAGATGCTTCAGCGCATATTCCTCGATGGCTAGGTTGATGGCGGGATCATGAATTCCCTGGTTATCAATAAACAGCATATGTACGCCTCCGTATGGTTCATTCTGTATCGTAGTGCCTATGATCCATTGTAAACCATGTTCGCCGGGAAGGGCAAAGCCAAGGAATGCAAAAATCGCTCATCTCAAAGCCTGCGTAAGCAAAGGCGCAATGAATTGGCGGAACACATTGGCGGGATGCCGTTCCCTCTTGCGTTTATCGTCGGTGAGGACAACAACGGTCTCCAGGATGGGAACGACATAAATAAATTGCCCTGCGTACCCCCTGGCGTAATAATAGCCGAAAGCAGGCGAGCCAGGGCCGTCTCCATCCGCCTCCGCTTCGTAAGTATCCGTCCACCAATGCCAGCCGTAAAAGCCGCGGTTCGGCGCATTCGCTGGAATGGCGGGCTGCACGGAACGTATGACCCGTTCCTTGGAAATAAGCTGCTCCTGTTCCCAGCGTCCCAGCTGCAGGTAGAGCCGCCCGAACTTGAGCATATCCGCAGGGCGAAGCCACAACCCGTACCCCCCGGTATGTATCCCTTGCGGATCGGCTTCCCACTTATAGTCTTCAATGCCCAGCGGGCCAAACAGTTCCGTTTCGGCAAAACGGGCCGTCTTTACACCTGCGGCTTGTACCAGGATGGCGGACAACAGCTGCGATACTCCCGAGTTGTACTCCATCCGGGTTCCCGGCATTTCGGACATGGGTTGATCCAATACGAAATCGATCCAATGGGGGGATCGGGTCATGCGGGGAAACGATTTTTGTCCTCCGAATTCGGTCCATTGGAAACCGGCGGTCATCGTCAGCAGGTGCTCCAGCGTGATCTCCCGTTTGCGGGGATCGGGGTCTGCGGCAAGCCGCGGAAAAAATTCGGCGATCCGCGTCTTCGGCCCCGGCAGAATCCCCTGATCCATCGCGATGCAAATCAGCGCGGACAGGAAGCTTTTGGTGCAGGAGTTCACTTTGGCGGTTTCCTCAGGCACATGCCGATTCCGGTAATGCTCAAATATAAGCCGGCCGTTCCGGCTGATCAAGCAGCTTCTCAAATCCACCGGTGCGATGGTTGAAGACAATGAAGATAAATCCATCAGAACCTTCCTTTACGTTGGTAGGATAAGTTGAAAACGGGAGGTCCCGTGCATTCCGAATCAATCATACTCATTAGAATACATGATCTAAACCAGAGGTTACAACAAAGGAGGATGCCATGAGCCGGGGAGGACAAGTTTGGCGATCTTCCTTGGCAGCGAATATAATAGAGAGGGATTGTCATGAGAATGGAGGAATCGATGTGTATCCGACCCGATTGCAGTTAGAAAATTATGCCGAGCTTGCCGTCAAGGTGGGGGTGAACGTTCAACCGGGACAAACGGTTGTTGTAATGGCACCGATCGCTGCGGCGGACCTTGTCCGTTTGATCACGCTGAAAGCATATGAAGCGGGCGCGCGTAATGTGCATGTGGAGTACAATGATGAGCAGCTGTCCAAGATCAAATACCTGCATGCTCCGGAAGAAGCATTCTCGGAATACCCGCAGTGGCGGGCCAAGGCAATGGAAGAATACGCGGAGAACGGAGCCGCGTTCATCCAGATTTATTCTCCGGACCCGGATCTGCTGAACGGGGTGGACCCGTCGCGGATTGCGACCGCGGCTAAAACGGCTGCCGCCGCGTTGAACAAGTATCGCAGCTACCTGATGGCGCACGCCAATGCCTGGACGCTGATCTCTTACGCGACGCCCGAGTGGGCTGCGAAAGTATTTCCGGACGACGCGGAGGAAGCGGCGCTGGAGAAGCTGTGGGAGCGCATTATCGACGCTACGCGGATCAACCGGGAGAATCCGGTTGAAGCATGGAGAGAGCATAATGAAAAACTAAGCGAAATCGTGAAAGTCCTGAACGATAAACGGTACGGCAAGCTTCAATATGAAGGGCCCGGCACATCGCTGACCATTGAGCTTCCCAAGGGCCACCTATGGCTGGGAGGCGCAAAATACAACGCCAAAGGGGTTTTATTTAATCCCAATATTCCGACCGAGGAAGTATACACGCTTCCAAGCAAGGACGGCGTTAACGGAACCGTCCGCAGCACGAAACCGCTCAACAACAACGGGGTTGTCATCGACGGATTCCAGCTGACCTTCAAGGACGGCAAGGTCGTGGATTTCACGGCCGAGAAAGGAGCGGAGGCGCTTAGGAAGCTGCTGGATACGGATGACGGCGCCCGTGCTCTTGGAGAGGTTGCGCTGGTTCCCCATGATTCTCCGATTTCCAATGCCGACGTAATTTTTTACAATACGTTGTTTGACGAGAATGCCTCCTGCCACTTGGCGCTTGGTCAAGCCTATCCGGTCAACCTGGAGGGCGGCAAGGATATGGATGATCAGGAGCTGGCAAAGCATGGGGTCAACAAAAGCTTGATTCACGTCGACTTTATGATCGGTTCCGATCAGCTGTCCATTGACGGAATCACCGAGGACGGACGCAGGGAAGCGATCTTCCGCAGCGGCAATTGGGCCATTTTATAAAACAATTCGCAGCATTTAAAAAACATCAAAAGACAGCGATTCGAATGAGTCGCTGTCTTTTTTGAAAATATAAGAGAGTATAAGCTTCCATTTATATTCGGCTTATATTTCTTGCAGAAATGCTATCGTCCATAAGAAGGCCGCCGAAGTCGTTTCTACTTACGCCGGTTATTTGGCCGCAAGGTTAATATGATCCAGCTCCGTGCTGCTGTTGAAAATAAACTCGAGTTTATAGTCCCCGCGGATGTAAGTCAATTTGGTCTGCGTCGTTTTCCCGTTTTTGAACGTGGTCGTGGAGCTCGGTTTGAACCAGTTCCGTTTCAGCATGTTCATCGTAATGCCGCCGATGTTCGTTTGGCGTTCCACATTGGTGCCGAAGTAGCGCATTTCGCGGATTTTGCCAAGTTTATAATGAAAGGCGTAACCCGGATTCCCCATATTCGCGCCATACAGGTCGAAATCGTCGGCATCCTTTCCGGGCATTTCCGGCTGGCCGATCTTTTGAATGACATCCTGCTTGGTGCTGCGCCCAATCGTGAGGCCGCTCACCGCTCCGGGGAACTGGCCTTTCAGCGCGGGTTTATAAAAGCTGTTCAGCGTCTTGAGGGCCAGCTTGGAAGCATAGTCGTCGTTAGGTGCCGATGCCGCGGCGTCAGCGTGATGCACAGGAAAAGCAATATGGCTCCAAACGCGCCAAGGCCCATAACGCCTGCCATAGCCAAGGCGATCGCCGCTTTTTTTGCCGGTTGTTTTATATTCATGTCATATCCTCTCCTTGTAACATGTATTTACCACATGTTTTCTTCATCCAACCCATACGTGTCATGTTTCTTCTAAATCATAGTAGAATGGGAGAGCGATTGGGTTACGTATCCATGAAGAGGATATGTCAATTTTGACATCGAGGTGGTTTCATCGTTAGCTTAGGGTCATCGTTTCCATTTGTCCGGGCAGAATCCTGGATTCGCCGAGCACAACCGTTCCGTAAATTGAGGCTGGAGCTTGGAAAGCTCGGCGAAATAGCTTGAAATCACATGGTTCGCGCCTAGCGATCCGTTCTGGAATGGCCGGGACGACAAGGTCCGGACATGACTGTAATAGTATCTTTTTTCCCGCTTGGGCAGCTTGTAAACGGAGGGCGGGGCATGCGTAACGACGTCAAACGGATTGGCGGTGCGGCAGCTGTTCGGGACATGCTTGGCAAACGCCTTTGCGAATGCCGGATCGCCTACGCGAGGCGACCCGAACGTAAACAGGAACGGAAAGCGAAAAGAGGTGTTGGCCGCAATATCGATGGCGCACAACGTGGCTAGAGCAGCACCGAGACTGTGACCCGTAATGAATAATGCCTTATCGGGGGACAACTTGGCCAGCGCGGAAATCATTTGGCCGCGAGCGGAATCATAGATGTTTGTAAAGCCCCGGTGCGTAAGGCAGTCTTCCTTGATGTACTTGAATTTTTTCTGGGATGCGATGATGTCGGAAATCCAGTTCGTCGTTGAGCTGGTCCCTCGGAAGGCAATGATGATCTCCTGCGCGGACTCAAGAATAAATCCGAAGCGTTCCCATACGCCGATAATGGATCGCGCTTCTATGGTATCATGGAGCGAATAACGGGCCGGAACGACAAACGAGCCGTCCGCGTTTTCGAATTGCGTGTAGGTCTGTCCACAGATGGCCGCAAGAAAAATGGCCCGTTTCTCCAGATCATCCACCGTGCTCACGTGTATCCCGCCTTTCTCTCCTACACTATATTAGGGGGATGAAGGCGAGGTGCCTGGAGAACAGGCATAATCTCGGTGCATTTTCCGTCACAACCTCAACTTGCGTGTCTGGACCGGTTGCCCCGATAAACAATAACCCGCAAGAGGGTAACTTTTTTCAAAGTTTCCTTCTTACGGGTCACGGTTCAATGAACCTGCAGAGCATCCTTTTTCAAGTTAAAACGTTCGTCATGGAATTACTTTACAGGGACGGTCATTTCCAGTTCTTCAATGTAGTTTTTGACGACTTCACCGTTGTTGTCGACCTTGAATGCGCCGTGTTTTGCATTCGGCTCTTCAAATTCGGGGGTAAACGGCTTGATTGTAATCGACGTGGCGTCCTTATCCAGAGCGGCAACAATGAAGTCGTAGTAAAAGTCGCCGTTGGCGTTGTTCTCGTCGGTGCCGATTCCTGTTATTTGGTCAAGCATGTTTCCTTGATCATCGACAAATTCATAGAGGATGGTTGAATCCTCGTTTTGGCCCTTCAGAACCATTTGCAACCTTGTGGAGGAGGAGGTCATCTTCACGTTTTTCAGCGTCATGCCGAGGCCGTTCCATTTTTTCGTAAGGTTAGGCTGTAAGGCAACCGCTTTGTCCGCTGTTTTTTGGACCGGAATCTCGAGGTTATATGGTTTATCTACGCCTTCCAGGCTGATTTTGGCCGTAACCTTGAACTTGTCGGGGAAAGTCTCGAGTTTGCCCCCAAGCTGGGAAGCATCGCTCAGAATGATAAACGCATGATTCGCGTCAGCGCCCGGTGTCATGCTTAAGCTTGGTCTTTGTGCCATACGATCCCCGTACTCGTATAAGGATTTGCCGTTGATAAAGACGTCCATCTTATGGATCATGCCTTTCTCCTGAACGAACTCGTTGGCCTTATCATCCCATTTCCCTCCGATCATGCCGCCAATAAGCCCCTTGCCGCTCCGCTCCATTTGAATGCTGACACAGTTTCCGTCATATAACGCCTTGGACAATCCCAATGTGATGCCGTCTTGAGTAACGCTGGCCGTCTTGGATTTGCTCTGCGTCGAGCCGCTCGCGGTTACCTTATCTTTAGTCGCGGATGGGCTGGCCGCTTGAGCGGTCCCCAAAGCCGCACCTCCCAAAATCATGGCAGCCAGCGTCATCGTGCTCATAACTTTATATATTTTTTTCATGTCCATGTCTCCTTGTCATTTTTACTTTATCGGCCTTGATCTGTTCGGAACTGCTGGATCCGCATCTTTTGGTCAATTCTTTATTGATGACTGTCGTACAGCTTTTCCAAGCTTGCGCGATCCACCGGAATGGTGATTTCCAAGTCTTTCAGGTACTTCTTGACAATATCCCCGTTGCCGTCGACTGCATATAGGCCGCCATTGGCAGAAGGATCCTGAAATACGGGCAGGAATGGCTTAAGCGTAATGGAGCTCGTCGTTTCTTCAAATCGCTCAAAAATCAATTCCGTCCGCTGTTCTCGTTGCGAATCGTCCTTGTATATTCCCATGCCAGTCACCAAACCGAGTATCCTGCCCCGGTCATCCCGCACCTCGTAAAGCAAATCTTTATGATTGCCGTCTTCCGGGTTGCCGATTTGCTCGGCATGAATGATGAGATCGGTCGTGATCGGAGTGAATTTAAGCTGCTCCAACGTTAATTTAAGGCCGCCCCACTCTCTTGTCTCACCGGATTTTACGACGATTTGGTTTGAGCTTTTGCGAACGGGAACATCGATGATATATGGCTCTTCAATTCCTTCAAGCGTGATTTTTGCCGTTAACAGAAATTGATCGGGCAGCATCGGAGCTCCTTCGCCCAGATGGGAATAGCCGGTTAATTGGTACAGAACCACATTGGGGTCCGATGTCGGATTCCCGATCAGCCCGGGCCTTTTCCCTCCGTTATAGTCATAAATGGAAGTGCCGTCAATGAACATCTCAACCTCCGTTATGGCGCCTCTTGGGTATATATGATTGGTAGAATCGCCTTCCTGTACCACCTCATAATCCGATATGCCGCCAATAAGTCCTTCGCCCTCCCGCTTAACGGCCAGGGATAGACGGGTTCCGTCATATACGACCTCGGGTATGCGGAGGGTCACCCCTTCGTGGGTGGCACCGACGTTCGGTTCAGCCACCAGCCCGCGCTCCTCGGCTGTCTGAAGCCCCAGGTCGTCCGCCAGCTTGAAGATGCTGCCAATCACTGGAATGCTCTTTAGGGACTCCGCCATAATCGGTGACACATAGGCACTGCTCATCACGCCGATGAAGGCGGCTGCGGCTGCGGCTCCCGCATATCCGCGTATTTTTTTTGGAGCTGTGTGTTCGCCCGGTTCGGGTCTGCATCGGGAGGTCGGATAATGAAGCATAGACCTCATCCTGACGCTGACGGATCATATCCGGAAGCTCGGCCGCCAGCTTCCTCCCGGTCTCCCGGAGTTCTTTATCCAAGTCAAAAGGATTCATACGCCAGCTTCCCCTCCCGTGTTTGCTTTACTTGGTCCGACAGTATCCCGCGTGCTCTGTGGAGGCGGGCCCTGACGGCACCTTCCGAGATTTCCAGCACGCCGGAGATTTGTTTGATGGGCAAATCTTGATAATAAAATAAATGAATGACGATACGAAGCGATTCATCCAAGTTTTCTACCGCTTCACGAAGGTCAAGCTTGCGGCTGTCTTCGTAATAATGGGCGGACCTTGCCGTTTCCGGCACTTCAGCCATGGCCACGGTTCTTTCGCGGGTTCGAAGCAGCTGATTGCATTCATTGATCAAGATCCGAATCACCCAGGTTTTAAAGTATTGGGGTTTTTTCAATGTCGACATTGCTTTATATGCCTTGAGCGTTGTTTCCTGAAAGACATCCGCACAATCTTCATCGCGTCTCACAATGGACTTCGCCAAGCCGTACAGCTCGGGCTCCAGCCTCCGGAAGAGCCGGATAAACGCTTCGCGATCTCCCCGCTGCGCTCTCTTGACTTCGAGTTCCATATCCTGCACGAAATTTCATCTCCTTTTGAGGGCCCTCTATAAGATTAGATGGACGAGTATGCCAAAATGTTATATTACACGATAAAAAAAACAAATTGCCCGATTCCATGAAGAATCGGCTGCTTATCCGATGTACGTACATGCGTCACCGAGACATTTAGTTGTAAGCCAAGGAGATATCTCATATAATCGTCAACAGAGAGGCAAGCTTGAAAACATACCATATCTTACTCGCGAGGTCCCGACTGCGAAGCCGATTTACGGCAGCCATTCGGGTTAAAAGGGAAGCCGGTGCAAGTCCGGCACGGTCCCGCCACTGTAAAACAGGGATATCCTCCACACTGCCACTGGCCTGGTCACAGGCACGGGAAGGCGGAGGTTTCGTCACAACCTGTAAGTCAGGAGACCTGCTTCGCGTGATGATCTGACGGTCCTTCGAGGAGAGGATTGCGTTTGGAGAAACCCTGACGTGAAGCCCGAAATTTGCGGCTTGCTGGTCCAAGGGTTGTCGGTTATCCCATAACGTAGCCCCTGATTCTTCTTGTTGAGAGTCGGGGGCTTTTTTTTAGGGAGACATGGCCGTCAGATGCCGGTTTATGGAGTACTGAAGACAAGCCGTGTTCTCAATTTAGGGTTAGGAGAGAAATCGAGATGAAGAATTGGATGAAGTCCTGGTCTGCTCTGCTGGCCATGCTTCTGTTGGTCCTGTCACTGGCTGCTTGCGGCGGAGATGCGACACCGAAGCAAAGCGCGCCGGCACCTACCGATCAGGGGCAAAAGTCTGAAACGCCCGATGTCGCCGATAACGCCAAAACCGCTTACCCGCTGACGGTTAAAGACGCCACCGGCGAAGAAATGACGTTTGAGAAGGCCCCGGCGAAGGTCGTGTCCCTGTCGCCATCCGAAACGGAAAAATTGTTCGCGCTCGGTCTGGACGAGCAAATCGTCGGCGTTTCCGAAGTCGACGACTATCCGGAAGCCGCGAAAGCGAAACCGAAGATGGGCGGTTATGAAATGGACGTGGAGGCGATCATCGCTTCGGGGGCGGACGTGGTATTCACCGCGGCCATGAACGAGCAAAACATTCAAAAACTCCGCGGGCTGGGCGTAAAGCTGTTCGTCAACGATCCGAAAACGATTGCGGAAGTGATGGATAATATCAAGCTGGTCGGCGAAATCACCGACCGTCAGGCCGAAGCCCAAGGCATCGTGGATCAAATGCAGAAAGAGCTCGATTCGGTGAAACAAGCCGTGAAATCCGTAAGGGCCGAGGAGAAAAAGAAAGTCTATGTGGAATTCTCCCCGGGCTGGACGGTGGGAAAAGGAACGTATATGGACGAAATGCTGAATCTCAGCAATGCGGTTAACGTTGCCGCCGACACCGAGGGCTGGTTTGAAGTGAGCGAAGAAAAAATCATCGCCGAAAATCCGGATGTCATTCTTTATTCCGGCAACGTTGTGGATGAATCCACGAAAAAAAACGCTGGACCAGTTGATCAAAGAGCGCAGCGGCTGGGATCAGATCGAGGCCGTGAAAAACGATAAGCTTGCGAAGCTTGACGACAACCTGATCAGCCGTCCGGGTCCCCGCGTGACAAAAGGGCTTATCGAAGTCGCGAAAGCCGTCTATCCGGAATTGATGGCTCCATGAGCAAAAAGCTTGCAGGGTACGGTGCGGCGGGGCTTGCGCTTTTACTGCTGACGGTTGTCGCGAGTCTCGGCATCGGCTCCGTCCATCTGCCGGTCAATCAGATTGGAGCCATGCTGCTTCATAAGCTGCCTTGGCTAGGAGATTCCATTGTACCGAATTGGGAGACGGCCTCGGAGCAAATCATTATGAAGGTTCGGTTGCCGCGGATTCTGCTCGGCATGTTGGTAGGAGCCTCGCTCTCGGTGGCGGGAGCCGCTTATCAAGGGGTGCTGCGGAATCCGTTAGCCGATCCTTTTACGCTTGGCGTGGCTTCGGGGTCTTCCCTCGGGGCTGCTTTGTTGATTTTTTACGGGCTCCAGTTCTCCTTTGCCGGCGTATGGACATTGCCGCTCGTCGCTTTTTTTGACGGGAGCGGTTACCCTCTGGATTGTGCTGACCTTGGCGCGGGACAATGGAAAGCTGCCCACGCACGGGCTGATTCTGGCCGGCGTGGTGATGCAGTCCTTTTTGGGGGCGGCCGTTTCCTTTTTGACGGTCATGTCGAAAGATACGCTGACCGACATCTTGTTCTGGACGATGGGCAGCTTCAGCCTGCGCGGCTGGTCCTATATTGCCGTTTTGCTGCCTTATTTTGCGGTCGGTTTTATTTATCTGTGGAGCCGTTCGCGCGCTTTAAACCTGCTGTCGCTCGGTGAGCGGCAGGCGGCCCATATGGGGCTTCACGTCGACCGGTTGAAGACGAGCGTTCTGGTGGTGGCGACCCTGCTTACCGCGGCGGCGGTATCGGTGTCCGGCGTCATCGGCTTTGTCGGGCTTGTCGTGCCGCATATGATCCGGCTGGTGACGGGCTCCGACTACCGCATCATTATCCCTCTGTCCGCGCTGGGAGGCGCGATATTCATGGTATGGTCCGATACGGCCGCAAGAACCCTGCTATCGCCAACCGAAATTCCGATCGGGGTGGTCACGGCGTTTGTAGGGGCTCCGTTCTTTGCCTTTTTACTCTATCGGAACAAGAAGAAACGCTGGGAGGGGAGCCTATGATTTCGCTTCAAGGCGTGAGCAAGCGGTTTGACCGGGTCGACGCTCTTGCCGGGATTGATTGGGAGATTCAAGGAGGGGAATGGTGGGGCATTATCGGCCCTAACGGCAGCGGCAAATCAACGCTGCTTCAGATGTTGTCCGGAGTGGAGGCCCCGACTGCCGGCAAGGTGACGATCCACGGCAGGGACGTAAGGGATTACGGCCGGAAGGAGTTGGCCCGAACCTTGGCCGTTCTGCAGCAGGAGGGGCTGGGCCCGACGGATTTTACCGTGCGCGAAGTGCTGGAAATGGGACGCTACCCGTTCCAGAACTGGTTTGGCCGGGAACCAAGCGACGCCGGGCCCCTGCTTGATTCGATCATGGAGAGGCTGGAGCTGAAAAGTCTCGAATACCGGCGCCTGGATCAGCTGAGCGGGGGGCAGCGGCAGCGGGCCGCCCTTGGCAAGGTCATGGCCCAAGAGCCCTCGATTCTTCTGCTGGATGAGCCGACCACGTATCTGGATATCCGCTATCAGCTGCAATTCATGGATATGGTGGCGGATTGGCGCAGAGATACGGGGATTACGGTAATCAGCGTGCTCCATGACCTCAATCTGGCAGCCCAGTTCTGCGATCGGCTGCTCGTTCTGCACGAAGGGAGAATGGCAGGAAAGGGTTCTCCGGAAGACATGCTGACGGAGAACAACATCCGGCGGATTTTCCGGGTGGATACGTCGGTGGTGGCCCATCCCGCAAACGGCTCGCCTCAGGTGCTGTTAACGGCTGGTGCAGGGAAGTCCGAAGAAGGACGGGAAGAGGCATACGCCGGCGCCGAACAATGATCATGCAGGCAAACGCCAGTTGTTTTTGCAACCCATAAACTTAGGATTTGGACGGCTAATAAGCCGTCTTTTTTTATGTAATTTTTTTAACTATTGTAAGCCGGAAGGATATCTCTTATAATCTTAAACACAGCGGAAAACTTGGAATAAAGCTTTATGCAGCACTCACGCAGTCCGTCAAAGCAGTTGAAAAGGACTCACGTCCGATTTTATAGGAATGCCGTTTTTATCTATTAGAGACGATGCTTGGCTTCGAAGTGGATATGCAGGGTAATGTTTAAAGTGGGGAATAATTGGAATGAATACGTAGTAGTGCACTTATTAAATATAGAGGAGGTTTTAGGGATGGAAACATTTTTAATCATTGTGAATGTCCTGATTCTGGCTTTGCTCATCGGCGTTTTGTACTGGATGCAGAAAAAGCACTATTCGTTCACGAAGCGGGTGTTCGCGGGGCTTGGGGCTCGGGGTGCTATTTGGGGCAGTGCTGCAGTATGTGTATACAGCGAACTCCGATGTGATATCCAAGTCTACGGACTGGTTCAATCTTGTCGGTTACGGCTATGTCCGGCTGCTGCAAATGATGGTCATTCCGCTCATTATGGTTTCGATTATTTCCGCAATCATGAATTTGAAGGGCGGGCGCAATCTCGGCAAAATGAGCGGGCTGATCATCGCCGTACTCATTTTGACGACGGGGGGTGGCCGCGTCTGTCGGCATCGCGACGGCGCTGACGTTTGACCTTTCGGCGGAACATATCCAAGCGGGAGCCGCGGAACACGAGCAGGGTGCTTTGCTGGAGGAGAGGCTGGGTGACGTCGAGGATTTGACGCTGCCTCAGCAAATTCTGGAGTTCGTTCCGGCGAATCCTTTTGCGGATATGACGGGAGCCCGAAAATCTTCTACCATTGCGGTCGTAATTTTTTTCGGCTTTCATAGGCGTTGCCGTTCTCGGCCTTGACCGGAAGCATCCGGAACAAGCGGAGACCTTCCGCGGCATGATCCGCGCGCTTTACGGAATCGTGATGCGAATCGTCACGCTTATTCTCCGTCTGACGCCTTACGGCATTTTGGCCTTGATGGCGAAAACGATTGCGGGGACGGACCTGCAGGTCATCCTTGACTTGATTGATTTTGTGCTGGCCTCGTATGTGGCGCTGATCGTCATGTTTATCATCCACCTGATACTGCTGTCCTTGTTCGGATTTAATCCGGTTACTTACCTCCGCAAGGTGGTGCCGGTGTTGACATTTGCTTTCACGTCGCGTTCTAGTGCGGCCACGATCCCGCTGAACGTGCAGACGCAGAACAAAAGACTGGGCGTACCGGAAGGGATCGCGAACCTGTCCGCTTCGTTTGGAGCCACGATGGGGCAGAACGGCTGCGCCGGCATTTATCCGGCAATGCTTGCGGTAATGATTGCGCCAACGGCTGGCATCGACCCGACCGACTGGTCGTTTATCCTGATGCTCGTTGTCGTGGTCATGATCAGCTCCTTTGGAGTAGCCGGTGTCGGCGGGGGCGCTACCTTTGCTTCATTGATCGTTCTGTCGACCATGAATCTCCCGGTGGCGCTGGCCGGCCTGCTCATTTCCGTGGAGCCGCTGATCGATATGGGCCGGACGGCGCTCAATGTCAACGATTCCATGACCGCCGGCTTGATAACCGGGAAAGTCATGAATGAAGTGGACACTTCGGTGTACAAGAACCGGAATCAGGACATTGATGTGATGCAGGCATAAAGGACGTTTAAAGCAAGTAATGGTACAGCTAGGGTTGAATAAAGAAGGTAGTGCCCCAGGTCAATTGACCTGGGGCACTACCTGTTTAGATAAGCGGAAAGCTTGATCATGGTCTCAGAATAACAATAGCATTTAATTTTGTATTCGTGGACTAGCAGCCGATAACCGTAAGCTGTTTAGGGAAAGAAGTGAGCACCTCCGCACCAACATCCGTAACCAGCACGTCGTCTTCGATCCGTACCCCGCCCAGACCGGGCACGTAAATGCCGGGTTCAATGGTAAAAACCGCGCCGGGCTGCAGCAGATCGCCATTCAAGCCGTGGACCGACGGATATTCATGCACATCCATGCCGAGACCATGGCCCAACCGGTGCACAAATGCCTCTCCGTAGCCGGCCCGTTCTATGACGGAGCGAGCGGCCTTATCGATGGACCCGTAAGTAACCCCCGGTTTGACGGCACGAATGCCTGCTTCATTTGCCGCGAGTACCGTGTTGTAGATTTTTTCCGCTTCGGGACCGATGCCGCCTACGGCAAAGGTTCGGGTGATGTCCGAGGCGTAACCGCCTGAGAAGACGCCGAGGTCAAACATAAGGAGATCGCCTTCCCGGATTCGGCGCGATCCCGGCACGCCATGAGGCAGCGCGGTATTCGGACCGGCCAGCACCATCGTCTCGAAGGAAGGCCCGTCGGCGCCCAATTTTTTCATCAGGTATTCAAGCTCGGCGACAAGCTCGATTTCCTGAACCCCCGCCTTGACCTGTTTTAGTCCCTCGGAGAGGACTTGCTCAACAAGAACGGCGGCCTGCTTCATCGCCCGGATTTCATCTGCGGACTTGCGAACGCGCATCTCCCGGAGGATTTCACCGGCGTCCACGTACCCGCGTGCCGAAAAATGATGCTGAAGCTGCTCGTACCGGGATACGGTGAGCTGGTCCTTTTCCAATGCCAGGGTACCGATGGAACCCGGTATATGTTTGCGCAAAAGCTCGTAAGGCTGATCGGTATCCTGATGCGTCGCGATATTCGTTACCGAAGAGGCTGCGGCGGCAGCTTCTGCATCGAGAGCGGGAACCATCAGCAGCGGCTCTTCTCCCCGGAATAGCGCAAGACCTAGAAAACGTTCATGAGGGTCGCAGGCAAAGCCCGTTAAATAGTACACATGCTTGGGATCGGTAATTAAAAGCAAATCCCAGCCGCGGCTGTTCATGGCTTCGGTTATATGTTGAAGTCTGTCATTCATCATGCTCCATCCTTTCGCATCAAAATACGATTTTTTCCATAAGTTTAGGTTAGCTCTTTCCGGAAATGAAGTAAAGAAAGTCTTTTTTTTCGGGGGTTGTCTTGTTATATAATGGCTCAGATACAATAAATACATAATATGGAATTGAAAGGAGTTTCTTCATGGATTCAAATCCAATGCACGGAAGTCCGGCTCCGCAAGGACAACCCTCGACGAGATACAAGAGATTGGAGGGGCTGGGCGGCTGGTTGATCCTTGTCCAGGTTTCCGTTTACTTATCTCTTATTTCTGTCGCTATCATGCTGTTCAATAACGTCATTCCCGCCTTTAAACCGGAATTTTGGAATGTCCTTACCGCCCCGTCTTCGCCCGTATACGATCCTTTGTGGAAACCGATGCTCATCTTCGAAGCTGTGGGCAACTCGGTGCTGTTGCTTTTCTTGATTGTCATTCTTGCTCTTTTGTACGGCAAAAAGAGAGCATTTCCCAAAACCATGATAACGCTCATGATTGCAAGCCTCCTGCTGGCCGCTGTGGATTACGCGATGGCTAACCAAATTAAGTTTATCGCCGAAATGGAAGGCGTGAACACGCCGAGGGAAATCGTGCGGTCGATCGTTTACTGCTGCATCTGGATTCCCTATTTCCTGCGATCGGAGCGTGTACGCAACACATTCGTGAAGTAAGGCAGCCGAAAGCACAAACCGTAAAAAATAAAGCGTTTCGGATCATCCTCCGTTAAAATAGAGCTAACCCGGAAAACACATCATCGGAGGAATAGCCATGGCACAATATGAACAAATCGAATTTGCCCGGAAAGAAGATTTGCAAGCGATTGTAGATATTTACAACTCTACCGTCTCCGGAAGAATGGTGACCGCCGATCTGGAGCCGGTTACTTTGGAAAGCCGGATAACGTGGTTCGAGGAGCATGATCCGGATCGCCGGCCTTTATGGGTGTTGCGGGACGGCGGGGAAATTGCGGCCTGGATGAGCTTTCAATCGTTTTATGGCCGTCCGGCATACGATGGCACCGTAGAGATCAGCATTTATGTCCACGAAAAATACCGCGGCGCCGGCGTAGGCGGCGTGATGATCGAGAAGGCTCTGGCGGAATGCCCGCGTCTTGGGGTGAGCAATCTGGTCGGCTTCGTGTTCGGACATAACGAGCCGAGCCTGAGGCTGCTGCGAAAGTTCGGCTTTCAGCAGTGGGGGCTTCTGCCGGGCGTTGCCGAGATGGACGGCGTCAAGCGCGATCTCGTCATTGTCGGCCGGGCGGTATGACCGGCGAATAAAGCAGCAGTTCCGTTATTCGACTTCTTCAAGCCAGCAGGATGCCAGCAGCCGAATTCCGTCATCGATATCCTTCTCCTGAATGCCGCCGAATCCGACGATAAATTCTCTTATACCGGAGCCTTTGGAGGAATCCTGGCTATGGAAACGGGTATAGGCAGCAGAATGAATCCGGATTCCTTGTTTCTCCGCCCTCAATTCAAGCTCGGCCTCGGATAAGGGATGACGGAGCGATAACATAAGATGAAAGCCTGCCCCCGTCCCGGATACGAAAGCCCTTTTTCCAAAATGCCGCCCAGCGGAGGCCATTAGTTGATCGTGCTTTTTCCGTAGAATCGCCCTCATCTTCCGGAGATGCCGATCGACGTACCCTTCGCGCATGAAACGCTCCAACGTATGCTGGTGCAGCCGGGAAGCGGTGCATTCAAGAAACAGCTGATGTTTCAGATGATGATAATCCTCAAGCAGCACGGACGGCAAGATCATGTATTGGATGCCCAGCGCGGGCGAAAGCACCTGCGAAAATCCTCCCAGATAAATGACCCGGCTATCGGGTATCAAACCCTGCATGCAGGGAATCGGCCGTCCGTAGTATCGGAATTCCCCGTCGTAATCATCCTCGATCAGAAAGCCGCCGGATTCCTGAATCCACTGGAGCAGGGCAAGCCGTTTGGAAAAAGGCATAACCATGCCTGCAGGAAACTGGTGCGACGGAGATACGACGGCCAGTCCGGCATGGCTTCCGCGCAAAAGGTCCAGGTCGATCCCGTCCTCCTTTAGCGGGACGGGAATCACTTGATATCCGTTCCGGCGAAAAACCTCGGGGTATTGAGGATAGCCGGGGTCTTCCACCGCAATAACATTGCCGTAGGGGCGAAGCAGCCGGCATATGATATCCAGAAGAGGATAAGGGTCCGAGGCGATGACCACCTGTTCCGGGGAGCAGGAGACGCCCCGCACGCTTCTTGCATATTTGGCAATTTCGTAACGAAGTCCCTTTTCGCCCTGCGGATCCCCGAAAAACAGCAGCTCGGCCGCGTTTTCATGCCGGAGGGTGCGGTTATACGCTTTTCTCCATTCTGCAATCGGAAAATACCCGTATTCATTTTTGGACATGTGAAAATCGTACCGGAAGGAATGGTGCCGTCGGAGCAACTGCCTTTCGGTGCTTCCGGCTCGGGCGGGAGGGGAATGGGGGGAATCCGCCAGCTTCCGGACAAAATAGCCGCTTCGCGGGCGGCTAAGAATAAAAGCCTTCGGCCAGCAGCTGCTGATAGCACATCTCGATCGGAGTTGTGCTGACGCCCAGAAGCTCGGCAAGCTTGCGCACGGAGGGAAGACGGGCCTCGGCCTTCCAGCGGCCGCAGGCGATTTCCTTTTTCATGTACTGGTACAGCTGAACGTATAAAGGAACGGAGGGATCGGCCAAAGCCGGGCTGATTCCGTTCAAATGGATGGAAACTTGATTCATGTCAAATCTGTCCTTTTTAAAAGATAAAAACTGCATATTTGTAGATGGTCAATTTCTTGCTATAGTATAGGGGATTTGATGGAGATTTAAAACAGGAGGTAACGATGAGCACAACATTATGGAACCCGAAACCGGTACGTTTTTTAGAAGGGGAACGGATCTATTTAAGACCGGTGGGGCAGGAGGATGCCGAAGGGTATTTTCGGATGCTGTTCAATCCTGAAATGCGGCGACTGACGGGAACCCGGCAAGCTTTAACATTGGAAGGAATCCGGCGTTACATTGACGGGAAAACGGGCGATGCTTCGACCGTGCTGCTCTTGATCGCATTGCGCGACAGCGACGAGGTGATCGGAGACATTGCCCTTCAGGATATCGATCCGGCAAACCGGAATGCGAACATCCGGATTGCCATCGATTCGGAGGAGCATCTGGGCAAGGGCTTCGGCCCGGAGTCGATGCGGCTTCTGCTGGAATACGGCTTCGGCATTCTTAATCTGCACCGGATCGAGCTGCAGGTATTCGGTTATAACGTGCGGGCGATCAAGGCTTATGAAAAGGTGGGCTTCAAGCGGGAAGGGGTGCAGCGGGATGCGCTTTACTATAATCACCGGTACCATGATTCGGTCATCATGAGCATGCTGGAAGACGAGTTTAGGGCGCTTTATCATCAACAAGCGGAATGACTTTTTTCTTGAACGCAAGTATCATTATGTAGACCGTGGCCATAGACCGCGGACTGTTCACTTTGACCCGGCAGCTTCGCCTCTTGGCATGAGCTCCGCATCGATAGGAATGTAACCATCTGGAATAACCCGAAGAACCCACCTTTGCCAAAGGCGGGTTCTTATGTTATTACGGCTGCTTTTCAGGTTCGCTTGCCGCTTGCTTGAGAATAACGGGTATCCATATTTCGCTTTTGAAAGTGGGGGAGGTGACGTCTTTTATTCTCGTTCCACAGCATTTCCGGACCTTCGACCTGTTGATAGTTTGAGGAGGGAAACCACTCGGAATAGATGCGTCCCCACACATCCTGCAGCGCGTCCGGAAACGGCCCCTTGGCTTCGAACACGGCCCAAGCGGAGGCGGGAACTTCAAGCTGCACCAGGTTATCCGGGCATGTTTTTGTGGTTGCCGCGCCAATGTAATGATCCAGTTCCCCTTTTTCTTCCATTCTGCCCTCGGAAAAATTCGTGGATGCGCTGATCAGCCCTTTGGGCTCGACATTCGAGAGAGCCTTTAGCTTTTGAATCGTTTCAAGATCCAAACTTTCCCACATCGAAGCGATTTCCGGATTAACGCCATTAAAAATAATGGGCACTCTTTTCTTGATCCCCACGATTCGGAAAGCTTCTTTTTCTTCGATTCGGTAATTCATTTCGCTTCCTCCTTTGATGGATAGCTGGAAGGTCATTCGCGGATAAGCTTTAAGCGGGCGGCCGCCCGCTCTGGCTTCGGACGGCGTGATCCCATGCAATTGCTGAAAGGCCCGCGTGAAAGAATCGGGCGAGTTATACCCGTATTTCACCGCAAGGTCAATGATCAGGAGATTGCCGTCTCTAAGCTCAAATGCTGCGAGCGTTAGCCGTCTGCGGCGAACGTATTCTGAAAGCGAAATGCCCGCAAGAAACGAAAACATTCGTTTAAAATGATATTCGGAGCAGAACGCCAGCCTTGCCGCTTCCTTATAGTCAATATCGTTCGCAAGGTTTTCTTCGATGTACTCCAAAGCTCCATTCATATGTTTAAGCAAATCCACTATATGACCTCCCTTTACCGATAGCATAGCATGGACCAAACGGATTCACCCGACATTTCGTGCACGATTATGCAGGGTCGACGGTGACCTTAAACAACGGGAAAGCGGGTGCCTATAAGTTTATAGCCAGCGAGTCTTGGACGGATGCCAAGAAAATGCGTTACGATGGAAACGGTTCGTTGAATATGTTCCAAGGTGGCTTGTTAAATATGATATCTTCCTTTTTGTCAACGCTGTACAGCGTATTTTTGCCGATTTCGCTTCCGGTGATCGGAGGCGGCTTGTTGAAGCGGTTCAAAGGATTGGAGACCAAGCCGTTATCCGCGCTTTCATTATATGTCATGAGTCCGGCGCTTATTTTTGAGACGCTTGAACGGGCTTCCATTACTTCAGGCGACATCGCGGTGACCGTGGCTTTCTGCCTTCTGAATATGCTGATCCTCTGGCTGCTGTGCGGCTTCGCGGGGAAAATGCTTAAGCTGTCTCAGCCGGAACGCTCGGGCCTTGCTTTAACGACACTGTTTACGAACAGCGTTAATTACGGCTTGCCGCTTGTTCTTCTCGCATTCGGGCAGGCCGGTCTCGACAAGGCTTCCGTTTACGTCATCGTCCAGATTATGATCATCAACACGCTTGGCGTTTATCTGGCGGCCCGTTCCCACTTCTCGGCGGCAAAGGCGGTAAAATCGGTATTTACGCTTCCGTCCGTGTATGCCGCCGCTCTTGCCGTGCTGATCCGGATGACCGGAGCGGCCCTGCCTGGAGCCCTGGAAACCGGAATCAGCATGCTTTCGGCCGCTTACGCACCGCTTGCGTTGGTTATTCTGGGCGCGCAAATGGTAGGGGTTAGGGACGGCCGCGAGGCCTCGCCCGTCACCCGGCGCGGGTTTTGGTCAGGCATGGCGATGCGTTTGGCTGTCGCTCCTTTGATCGCCTGGGCGATTTTGGCGGCATTATCCGTGGAGGGGACATTGTTTGCGGTCATTCTGATTTTGTCCTCCATGCCGGCCGCCGTTAATGCGGTGATTCTGGCCGAGCAATATGACGCGGCTCCAAGGCTCGTATCCATGTGTATCCTCTGGACGACGCTCGCCTCCTTTGTGTTTCTTCCGGTTCTGATCGGCATACTGTGAATAGTGCCGACGGGTTTGCCGATGATCGTATGGTTCAACCGTTCCGGTTGCGTGTATAGATAAACAAGCAGCGGATACCCGCCGCCTGCAGCCGCAGGCCAGAAAAGGGAGGTGGAGCATATGAATTCCCGTCGGCGCCACGACAATGTCGAGGTTGAAACGCGCAACGTAGAGGAGCGGAATGACTCCAGTCTCGTTGCGTCGACGCTGATCAAGTATGTTGCCTATCTGATTATCTTTTTCGGATTTCTTTATTTTCTGATCAGGTATGTGTTCCCGATGTTTTAAAGCATGCAGAATAACGATGAAGGCCGGACCCTTGTCCGGTCTTTTTTAATGTGGGGAAACGCGCTTAAAGGCTTTAAATTGAACGGATATGCCAAACGGATAAACCAGAAAGTTCGAATAAGGCGGGAAGCAACATTTTAATATATTGACTTTCTTTTTCTCTGTAACTATAATAATTATATAAAACGAATTCTATGGTATATGCCAAAGTGAATGAAACGTGCGTGTGGATAGAATAATGAATGGATATCAATGAAGGAGTGAACAACATGTCAGCAGTGCTGCATCCGTCTACAGAGCTTGGACAGGTTTCTCTGCGAATCCGCGATTTGGCGGAATCCGTACGATTTTATACAGAGGTTGTCGGTTTGAAGGTACTTCGGCAGCAAGGAAGGACAGCGGAGTTAACGGCAGACGGCAATAATGCGCTGCTCGTTCTTGAAGAAGTGGAAGGACTGATTCGGCAGCGGGAACGGTCTGCCGCCGGATTGTACCATTTTGCGATTCTGGTACCGGACCGGCCAAGCCTCGGGCTTGTCGTCCGCAATCTTGCCGCGTTTAATGTTCCGGTCGGCCAGGGAGACCATTTGGTCAGCGAGGCTCTTTATATCAGCGATCCGGACAATAACGGCATAGAAATATACGCCGATCGGCCCCGGGATACATGGAAGCGGGATGCGAGCGGAGAAATCATGATGACGACCGATCCGGTGGATGTGGAAAGCCTGCTTGCGGTATCGGAAGGAGTGGAGTGGAACGGTCTTCCTGCCGGGACGGTGATCGGCCACGTGCATTTTCACGTGTCCGATCTTCAGGCAGCCAAGCGCTTTTACTGCGACATTATCGGCTTTGAACTGACGGCCCATTACGGCAGCGCCGCTTTGTTTATTTCGGCCGGAGGGTATCATCACCATATCGGGTTGAACGTATGGGCTGGCGTCGGCGTACCGAACACTCCCCGCAATGCCGCAGGCATGAATTATTTTACCGTCGTGCTGCCGGATAAGGAAGAGCTTGCCGCCGTAAGCGACAGGGTCCGAAGCGCCGGCTTGACGGTGCAAGAGCGGGACGGAGCTTCTTACGTGCTGGATCCTTCGGACATTGAAGTCCGGCTGGTTACCGCAAGCCGCTGAAGCAAGACGGCGTAATGACGGCTTCCCAAAATGCGCAGGAGTGAATAACGATACGGGTGGTTAGACATCCGTAAAACTCAGGAACCCTTGTCCTCTTTGAATACTTGAGGCACAAGGGTTCTTTCTCGTCGTCATCCTCTTAAATTCGCGCCAGCTCTTCAAGCGTGCGGATCACGTGATCCACCAGACTCGGAAGATCCGACATGTTGTTTTCATTGATCTTGTGAGGAAATTTCAGCTCGATCCTGTTGCTGAGAACAGCCGGATGATCCCCGAAAACATAACTAAGGGTTTGAATCGGCGGTACCTGGGGCTCCCAGATGACGTTCATCAGCTCTCTAATCGCATTGCAGGCGCTCTGGCCCTCGTCCACTTCCGTATAAAATCGCAGGGATAAGGCGCAGCCCGGAACATCTCCGGGCGTTTCCAAAATTTCCGCAGACAAGTCTTTCAAAAAAGCTTCCAAACGGATTTCCGCGGTAACGCCGGTTGCCGGAACCAGATCAAACCGGATGTTAAACTCCCTCGACATCACGGCCATATCCAGCCGGTCGCTTCTCCCGGTGACTAACACTTTTCCATCCAAATTATCCAGATCATAAATGATATTTTCCAAAGCAACCTTCAAATTTTCAAAAATCGTGGGATCGAACATCGGACCACTTCCTTCTTACCGTGATCAACACAGACTCGTGCATAAATATACCATACCCGCACCGGGGGATGGAACATGCATGGACATCGCTTGTATCCTAAAACGAATCGCATGAAAATTCAACCAAGTTTTGCGGAGATGCATTTGACTTGAACCAAGGAGTTTGATACAATCTTCCGCAACAGTAAAAATAATTTTACCGGTAAAATAATGTGAGGTGAAGGTATGGATATTACGGGAGTCTACAGGATCCAAACGCATGAGCAGTTGAAGGCCATCGCCGATCCCCTCCGGACCAAAATCCTGATGAATTTGGTAAAGAAAGAATACACAGGGCAACAGCTGGCCGAATTGCTGGATATTACGCGCAACAACATCTATTTCCATCTGAAGGAGCTTGAAAAGCATCAGGTCATTCATGTCGTGCGGAAAGAAGAGAAGAATGGAATCGTGCAAAAATACTACCGGGCGGTGGCGAGCCGGTTTATCCCGGACGAGCATCTGCTTCCAAGCGAGGATTTGATCGAGACGTCCAGGCAGGTATTCATGGAAACGGTTGAGGCGACAAGGTCGAAGATTCTGAAGGCGCCTGCCGAGTCTTTTGCGCTGAGCCGTTCGAATGAGCTTTTAAGAAAAAACATAGCAGCCGCCTACGCCTTGCAGGGCGACGAAGAAAATTTTACGGCGTTTCTTCAGGATTTCAAAGACCTGCTGCATAAACACTTCGGCAGCCTGAAGGAATCTCCCGAGGCGAGCGGACGGACAAAAAGCTATTACATCTCGCTTATCGGCTTTCAGGATAACGATGAGGACATTACATTTTCCAAATAAACGGAGGGGATTCCCAAATGAACGAGCTTCATGTGATCATCGACGATCCTTGGTTTACGGTAACCCAAATTGATGCGGACACGTTCGCGATCAGCGAATTCGGCCACTGGGAGAAGGTTCATTCCTTTCTGCTCATCGGTCATGAAAAAGCGGCGCTGATTGATACGGGCCTCGGCATCGACCGGATCAAGCGCATGTCGGACCGCCTTACGAACCTCCCGATTCTGGTCCTGACTACGCATGTCCATTGGGATCATATCGGAAGCCACGGCCAATTCGAGCAGATCTATGTGCACGAAGCCGAAGAGGACTGGCTTGTCAGCGGTATTAAAGGCCTGGGGATAGAGCAGATACGGAAGGATATTTCCAGAGACATCACGAGACCGGTTCCGGACACCTTCAATCCGCTGAACTATACGCCTTATCAAGGCAAACCGGCGGGACTGCTGCGTGACGGGGACGTGATTGAATTGGGGGGCCGGAGTCTGAAAGTTTATCATACGCCGGGACATTCTCCGGGTCATATCGCGTTGTTTGATACCGGCAGGGGATACTTGTTCACCGGCGATCTGCTTTACGACGAAACGCCGGTTTACGCTTATTATCCGACGACGGACCCCGTGGACTTGGTGAATTCGCTGGAGAGAATATCAAACATCGCCGGGGTGAAACGGATTTTCGGCAGCCATAACAGCATCGGGCTGGATCCGGCCTGGCTTCGGGTCGCGCGGAGCGCGGTCAAGGAACTGCGCGAAAAGGATGTTATCCGCCACGGCACGGGCATACATACCTTCGAAGGCTTGCGCATTCAATTTTAGGCGGGGAAAGCATAACAAAAGGGCGATTTGATCCCTGCCGCCACCCCAACAAGATGTTTTGGATGCGTCGAGGTTCCGTAACGAACGGCATGCTGTCACAGATCATGAACAAGCCCGCTTCCCTTGAATATCAGGAGAGGCGGGCTTCATTCGTTAACTCCGGTCGATGTTTTTGCCGTAATAAATTTCGTCCATTTCGAGCTTCAGACGCTCGGTGATTTCCTGCTGTTCCCGGGCAGACAGCTTGTCTTTCGTGTAACCGAACAGATAGTTATCCAAATCAAACTCTTTCAGCTTGCATTTGGTATGGAAAATATTTTCCTGATACACGTTGACGTCAATCATATGGTACAGCTCCTGCACCTCGTCCGGGATGTAGTTTTGAATGGAGCCGATCTCGTGGTCGATAAACAGCTTATGCCCGTTAATGTCCCGCGTAAAGCCGCGTATCCGGTAATCGATCGTCATAATGTCCGTATCGAACGAATGGATAAGATAGTTGAGCGCCTTTAGCGGCGAGATTTCCCCGCAGGTGGACACGTCGATATCGGCCCGGAAGGTGCTGATTCCTTCATCCGGGTGATATTCGGGATAGGTGTGGACGGTGATATGGCTTTTGTCCAGCTGGAGAACGACGCTGTCCGGCAGCGGTCCCGGCGATTCGTCGTATGATTCGTCCGGAACCTCGACGATCGGCCCTTCGGAAACGAGCACCGTGACGCTGGCCCCTTGCGGGACGTAATCCTGCTTGGCGATATTCAGGACATGTGCGCCGATAATATCGGATACGTTTTTTAAGATGCTCGTCAGCCGGTCGGCGTTGTACTGCCCGTCGATGTATTCGATGTAAGCTTCGCGTTCTTCCCTGGTTTTGGTGTAACAGATGTCATACATATTGAAGCTTAAGGTCTTCGTAAGATTGTTGAACCCGTGCAGGGTGATCCGCTCTTCCGATGCTGGTTTCATATGCGATTTCCCCTTATGATCTGGTTTGGATGACGACCGGATGCCCCTATGTTTTCCAATAGATCGCATTCTTAGTCGAAAATAGACGGTGTGAGGTTTCCGTCACCTTCTTCTTGTTCCTTACCCGTTTCACCGGAAAGGTTAACACGAGGGTTAGAGCTCCTGCTCTGCACGGAAAAAGCCGTCTCGCATTTTAATGCGGACGGCCTATATAGATATGCTTGTAACATGATTGCTGTGCTTGTGATGCGCCAACCATGCGGAAGAACCGGTCTACAGCTCTTTAGCGCCGGCTAGGGCCGTACCATGGATGATAAGCGTTTCGTCAGTCCCGACGTTTTGACGGAAGGATAATTCCATGACGTTGTCTTTGAAGGTGACGGCGGTCGTCATGCGAAACGGCGTTTCAACAAACTGCTGCGTGAGCACTAGCGTATCTTCCGATTCCCATCCGGCGTTGGCGGCGACCTGCTCGGGACTTCCCCTCAGCAAGGAAGTGCGGCTTTCCGCCCAACCGTCGGTTCCGTGGACGAGTACGTGCTCCCCGGTTGCATTTTGCATGGTTTCGGTGATACGGCCGTCAGCCGTTTCGAAGGAAAAAGTCTGCAGTCCAAGCCTATTCTCCTCCAACTGGTACGTGATTCCGGACCACTTCTGCGCCAATGGAGATTCAGGCGCATAACGTGGAAAACAATTACAATGACGAAAAGCTCAATCGTGGACACTGGTTCCGTTCATTTCTGTTGTCGAGCGATTTGAGCTTGTTTCGTGACAACTGCTCCGTGATTAGGGCGTTTAGCTGCCTACAAGCCCCTTTTGAAGCCCAATAGCGGAACCAGTGTCACGTTAACCGGTTAAATCCGCGTTTTTCGGGCATATAGCGGAACTAGTGTCAACATTAGCCGTTTTACGCTGCAGGCCGCTTTCCCTTGACAAAACACGAGGGGCGTCCCGGGTCCAAGGCCCTTTGGGGCCGCCCCCTCTTGCACGGAGAATAGCCGACGGCTCGATTCCCGCTTACTCTTTCACCGCGCCGAGCACGATCCCGTGCACGAAGTATTTTTGAAGAAACGGATAAATCGCCAAAATCGGGATGAGGCTGATGAAGATTTGGGCGGATTTTACGGTCCGTTGGGACAGGTTCTTGATCGTCTCGGGATCCATGTTGCTGAAGTCGGTCTGCACGACAATGGTTTGGAGCAGCGTAGCCAGCGGCAGCTTTTCCACCTCGCGCATGTAGATCAATCCGTCGAAGTAGGAATTCCAGTGTCCCACGATGATGAACAGGGTGATCGTCGCGATGGACGGCAGGGAAATCGGAAGATAAATTTTCAGGAACGTCTGAAAATGGTTGGCCCCGTCGATGACGGCGGCCTCTTCCAGCTCCCGCGGGATGCCCCGGAAGAAATTCAGCATCAGGATGATGTTGTACACGCCGACCAGGCCGGGGAGAATCAGCGCCCACAGCGTATTGGTCAGGCCCAGCTTCGTAATGAGAATGTAGGTCGGAATGATGCCGCCGCTAAACAGCATCGTGAAGATGAAATACCACATATACACGTTGCGTCCCCGAAAAATCTTCTCTTTCGAAAGGGCGTACGCGGCGCAAGTCGTCACGGCCATGCTGAGCGTGGTGCCCAGCACGGTCCGCTGGACGGAGACCCACATGGAGTTCAGAAAGTTTGGATTTTCAAATGTTTTTCGGTAAGCTTCCCAAGTGAAATCCTTGGGCCAGAACGTGACGAGCCCGGCGTTTGCCGGTGCCGGCCCGCTGAAGGAAACCGCCAGCAGGTGGACCAGGGGCAGGATGCACAGCATCGACAGAAGGATCAGAAAAAAGTGATTGAATGATGAAAAGACGCGGTACCCGAATGTTTTATGGTACATGTGGGCGTTAACCTCCTCTAAAAACGGCCTGGTTCAAGTAGATTTCTTATTTCTCAAAAAATGCGGTAATTGGCGAACCGGTAAGCCAGCGTGTAGGAAATGATGATCAGGAACAGGCTGATCACCGATTTCAGCAGGCCGACGGCCGTCGCAAAGCTGTATTGTCCGCTGAGCAGGCCTTCGCGGTAGACGAACGTGTCGATGATATCCGCCTTATCGTATACAAGCGAATTGTACAGGTTGAAGATCTGGTCGAAGTTGGCGTTCAATACGCCGCCCAGAGCCAGCGTGCCCACGACGATCAGAATCGGCATCATCGCCGGAATGGTAACGTACAGCGTCTGTTTCCAGCGGTTTGCGCCGTCCACCTCGGCGGCCTCATACAGGGAAGGGTTCACGCCGGCGAGCGCGGCCAGAAAGACGATGGTGCTGAACCCGAATTCCTTCCACACGTCGCTGACGATAATGACCAGCCTGAACCAGTTCCCTTCACCCAGGAAAAAGATCGGTTTGATTCCCAGCAGCCAGACGAGGAACTGATTGACGATGCCGGTTTGTGACAGCATATCCATCAAGATGCCGGCCAGAACGACCCAAGATAGGAAATGCGGCAGATAAACCATCGTTTGAACGGAGCGTTTGATCAGCGATTTCCGCACCTCGTTCAGCAGCAGGGCAAAGATGAACGGCACCGCAAGGTTCAGTACGATTTTGATGCAGGCGAAGAACAGGGTGTTGCCCACGATTTGTATAAAGTAGTCATTCTGAAGCATATAACGGAAATGCTCCAGCCCCACCCATTCCGATCCGAAAACTCCCCGCTTCGGCTTGTAATTCTGAAATGCCATCAAAATGCCGGACATCGGAAGATAAGCAAAAATAAACGTTAAAATGACCGCCGGCAGCACCATCAGATGCAGCATCCAGGTGTGTTGCTGCAGCGGATTGAGATATTTGCCGCTGCGCTTGCGGCGGGGAGCCGGTGCTGATGGTTCTGCGGACGGAAGAGACTGGCTCATGAGTAATGCCCCCTTTTCGAAGAATACGGTTTCAGATATACTTCATCTTACTAGCAGGCAGGGGCAGTGCCTATATGGCGTTGTTAGTCTGGTAGGGTTTCCTTAGGCACTTGGGAGAAAAGGGGCAAATCCAATGAATTTTCGTGGTAACCTGTTCAGGAAGCTGAATCTCGGCTTGGCGGTTGTGTTTTTGATCATCATGTCGGTTTACGGGATTGCCCACCAGCGCACAACAACGATCCTGCAGGATGAAATCCGCCGTTCCAGCCTGCAGAAGCTGATGCTGCTGACCGGCGAGCTGGACAACAAAGTCCAGCAAATGACGGATTTTCAGTTGATTTTGCTGACGGATTCCTCCGTAAAGCAGTTTGCTTCGGTTTATATGGATCCGATCGATTATGACCGGATCGAGAACCGTTCCGCCATTCTCGACAAAATGGCATATAAAGAAAATACGTTTGCCCAGTGGAAGAGCTCGTACGGCGTCTATTCCGTGCTCAATCAGGAGATGATCGCCCTCGACAGCCGCGTGTTCCAGAAAAATCTGTTTACGGACCGACTGTCCGCCAAATGGGAGCTGATGCCCAGCGGGTTGAAGGAGGGAAAAGGCGGAGGGCGCAGCTTTTACCGGTATGCGCTTGACGGCATTATCCGGGGTGATAAATCCCATCATGCGACAACGATCGTCGGTGCTTCCTTTCCGGAAACCAACATCAGGGAGACGCTCGACCGGGCGACCGAGGCGGACCGCGGCACGATGATTTTGTACGACATGAAGGATCAATATATCGGGGCCAGCGGGGCAAACCCGTCCATGACGGATTTGATGATCGGGCAGTTGAAAAATCGAAACGTCGGAAATTCCTTTCAGTTTACGTTTAAGGCGAAAGACCAAAATTATCTGGTGACCGGGGTCAAATCGAACAGCCTGGAGTGGTACATGATCGATTGCACCCTCCTCAGCGATGCCATGAAGCCGCTGTCCGTCGTGAACCGTTTTTTCTATGCGGTATTCGCCGTCTTGTTCATCCTTTCGATCGTGATGTCCTACATGCTGTACCGCCAGGTGCTGTCGCCGATGAAAAGGCTCATGCGGGGGCTGAAAGGCATTCAATCCGGAAATTACTCCATACAGATCAAAACGGACCGGAAGGATGAATTCAATTTCGTGTTCGGCCGCTTTAACGAGATGAGCAAGCAGATGAAAACGCTGATCGAAAATATACTGATGGAGCAGCTGCGCGCGAAGGATGCCTATCTGAAGCAGCTCCAGGCACAGATCAATCCCCACTTTCTGTACAATTCCCTCGGTTTCATCATCAACATGATCGAAATGAAGCAGGATAAGGCGGCCGTGACCATGGCCCATAATTTGAGCGATTACTACCGGTACATGACCCGAATCGATATTTCGGAGGTTCAGCTGAAACACGAGCTTGCCGTCGTGGGCAGCTATCTGGATATTCAGCGGATGCGGAATCCTCGCCTGCGGGTGGAAACCGACATTCCCGAATCCCTGGAATCGCTGATTGTGCCAAGACTGATTCTTCAACCGCTGGTAGAAAATGCGATCGTTCACGGATTGAGCGGGACCATCCGCCCGGCGTTGATTGCTATCCGGGGCGGAAGGCAGGGCGACTATATATGGCTTGAAGTAGAAGATAACGGCAAAGGAATGACCGGCAAGGAGCTGACGGAGCTGCAGCAGGCGGTCCTGGCGCCGGAAAACCCGCCGGTCGGCTACGGGCTGTGGAACGTCAGGCAGCGGCTTCTGCACCGGTACGCCGAAGGAGCGGACCTAACGATCAATCATGCCGGGGGGCGGCGGCCTGGTCGTCCGAATCACGTGGTGCGGGCAGGCCGCGGAAAGATCCGAGCCGGAAGCGGGCAAAGGAGAGGAAGAAGAATGAGACATCTGATGATTGTGGATGACGAGGCACACTGGGTGGACAACCTGGCGGACCATAAGCCTTGGAACGAGCTCGGGATCGACGTGGTGCATAAAGCGTACTCCCCGTTCGAAGCGCTGGAACTTATCGATATTTACCCGATCGACATTGTCATTACCGATATTTCGATGCCGGAGCTGACGGGCTTGGAGCTGATCGAGGAGATTGCCAAGAAAAGGCCTGAAACCGTATGCCTGCTGCTGTCCGGCTATTCGGAATTCGAATATGCGAAACAGGCCATGAGCCTGAAGGCATTTGACTATTTGCTGAAGCCGGTCAAGGACGAGGAGCTGTTCCGCGTAGTCAACAAGGCGCTGGAGCAGCTGAAGCAGCGGGAAAGCGACCGCCGGGTCGTTCAAAAGCTGCAGTATTCCCTGGGCGAAAGCTTGCCGCTGATCCGAAGCCATCTGCTTCGGTCCGTGCTGACGGGAAGGAGGCTGTCCGGCCCATGGGAGGAGCAGGCGGAGCGGTACGGCATACCTTTCGGCGGGAAGGATTCCGCATGGATGCTGCTTGTCCGCCTGGAGAACGAAATGACCCCAGCCGTGCCGACAGACCAGGACCGCGGCTGGGTGGAGTTTGCCGTACTGAACATTACCGGGGAGTGGATGGCTCCCGAGTTTCACGTCTGGGGCTGCCGGGACGACCGGGGGATATCTCGTCGTTCTGCTGAAGCCGCATGAAGGCGCCTTGGAGACAGAGGATGTGCTGCATCTTCTGGAAAAAGTGCTGCTCGGGCTGCAGCAGAAGCTGAAATCGATCCTGAAGGAGCCGGTGTCGCTGCATCTTACCGAAAGGCTTGCGTTTCCGGATGGCGTCAGCACCGCTTATGAAAAGGCCGTCGCCGCTTTCCGCCAGCAGGTCGGCGACCGCCGGGAGCTGATTCTGTTCGAATCGCCGTCCGCGAGCCCTGCGCCGAAATCGCTGCGGACGCTGCAATACGCGCCGAGCCTTCTGCATCTGTTGGAAATGTCGCAGTGGGAACAGGCGGAACAGCGTCTCTTTGAGCTGTTCGGGGAGCTTGGCAGCCAATGGCCGGAATCGCTTGAGCATCTTCTCGTCGCCGGCATGGAGATCAGCGGGGCTTACATCCAGCTGATTCACCGGAGCGGTTCTTACTTAAGGGATGCGGCCCCCGAGCTCATGGCGGCTCTCGGCGATTTTGTACCGTTTCGTTCCATTGCGGCGCTTCAGCAGTGGTCGATGGATGCGTTCCGCCTGATCCGCGAGTTGCAGAAGATGGAAGTGCAGAGCAGCAGGCAGTCGGTCATCCGCAAGGTGCACTTGTTTATCGAGAAAAACCTGCACATCGATGCTTCGCTTCGGGCGATCGCGGACGAGGTGCATATGCATCCGACCCACCTGTCCAAAATCTACAAACTCGAAACCGGGCAAAGCCTGAGCGAATACATGATGAATGTCCGCATGGAGCGGGCCGGCCGGATGCTGACGGAGACGAATTTGAAAATATACGAGATCTGCGAGGGGATCGGTTATCTCGACCCGGCTTATTTCATCAAGGTGTTCCGCAAGTATTACGGCATGACGCCGCAGGAATACCGTGAACGCCACCAGCCGCAGCCGTAATGAACAACAAACTCTTATCAATCACAACAAACCCTTATGGAAACGTATACACCCGGTTGTTAAGATGAGCCTATCTAATCCATTACCATTAAGGGGAGATCAGGAATGAAGAGAAATCAGTCATGGTTTAAGCTGCTGCTCATTTCCGTGTTGTCCGTCAGCTTGCTGGCGGCGTGCGGTCAGGGTACGGCAGAAGAGCCAGAGACGCCGCAGCAGAGCGAGGAGCAGGCGAAGTCGGCCGAACAGGCCGTCAAGGACGGAAAATACGAAGCCCCGATCGAGATTACGAGCGTCGGGCGCCAGCGCAAGTATACAAACGGGGACACGAAGGAGAACAATGTCCACAGCCGCTGGGCGGAAGAAAAGCTTGGCATCAAGATCAAAAACATCTGGGAGCCGGCGAATACCGACCAGTATAAACAAAAGCTTCAGCTGGCGTTGTCCTCCGGAGAGGAGATCCCGGATTTCGTTCCGTATTATGACGATCCCGTCGTCATCGGACAGCTGATTGATTCGGAAGAGTTTATGGCAATTGACGAGCTGTTTGAGAAGTACGCATCGCCGATCTATAAGGAACATGCCAAGAAGCACCCTGAAATCTGGTATCCGTATGCGAAAGACGGCAAGAAATACGCCCTGCCCATTTTGGAAAATTTGGACAACGACAACACCGTGCTTTGGCTTCGCGAGGATTGGATGAAAAAGCTGAATCTGTCCGCGCCTAAGACGATAGCCGATCTGGAAAACATCATGGAGCAGTTCAAGAACAACAATCCGGACGGCTATCCCCGGACCAGGTGTTCCCTCTAACGGGCGCCATGAAGGTCGGGTACAACAGCTGGATGGGGTCGCTTGAATGGGTGTTTGCCGCTTACGGCGAGGTGCCGGAGCAGTGGAACATGGCCGAGGACGGAACGCTTCAGTACGGCTCCGTTCATCCGGGGACGAAGCAGGCGCTGGCCAAGCTTCGCGAATGGATGGAAAAAGGCTACATTCACCCGGATACGGCGCTTTGGGACGAAGGCAAATCCGCCGAAATATGGACCAAAGGGAATGCGGGCATCCTGCCGGGTGCGCAGTGGGTTCCCGATTGGCCGGCTCCGGATTTGACGAAGAACGTGCCGCATGCGGAATACAAGGCATACCCGATCCTGCGGGACCTGACGGAAAGATCGGAACCAAATGGAGAAGCAGTTCGGGCGCGAACGGCAATATTTTGATCAGCAAGCATGCCAAGCATCCGGAAGCGATTTTCGTATATTACAATTACCTGCTCGAGAATTATGCCAACCCGAAAGAGGGCGGAGAATTCGAGCACGGCTTCGCCAAAGGGTACGACTGGGATATCGTGGACGGAACACCGACAAGCGACCCGGCCAAAGTGAAGGAGTATAACAACGAGTTTATGTTCATTACCGGCTTCAACAACAACCCGGCCGTCATTCCGGACCTGTACATGTCGTCCCTGGTCAAGCTGGCCAATGGGGAGAAGCCTGCGACGCCTTACGAAAAGCTTTTGGCACAGAAGCGGAAGCCCGAGAACTGGTACGCCGCCAAAGTCGTGATGGACCAGAAGGACATCCGCCGCAAAAACTACTTCAACGGCGCGCCGACGCCGACGATGCAGAGCAAGTGGAATCTGCTGAGACAGTCGGAATCGGAAACGTTCAATAAAATCATCTACGGCAAGCTGCCGGCTGACGAGTTTGACAAGTTCGTGGAAAAGTGGAAGCAAAACGGCGGGGAACAGGTCACGAAGGAAGTCAACGAATGGTACCGGTCCGTGTCCGGTAAATAATCCGAAGGAGAGGACGTCTCAAGAAGAGCGTCCTTTTTTCGAAAATTGAACAGGCAGGCATCGACATTATCCATTATTACGCAGCTTAACGTTTTTTTCTCGCGAGAAACGTCTTCGTCCGGAACGGGAAAGATGCGAAGCCGTTTTTGCTCCTCATACGGAATCAAGGAAACGGGTGGGCGCATGAACAAAAAAACGCAAGCTGATGATTTGGCTGTTCGCGGCCCTGTTTGCCGCAGGAGCGGCCACCATGTGCGGAACGGCACCATGGAAAGACGGACGAAATGGAGGAAGAAACATGCTTAATCAACTTCCGGAGACGGTGCAAGGAGGATATTTGAAACCGACGCTGACGGTCCGGGAATCCGGCGAGGAATACATCCCCGTGCAAAATGGAATACCCGTACCCACTTTTGAGCCGCAGCGCAGACGTACCTTGTCGTTGAACGGCGACTGGCGCAAGGAACGGTTTGACAGCGATCATGAGCTGTCCATGTCCCCCCGCAGCAAGGCGTGGGTACAACGCGTGGAGGACGCGGCCGGAGGGCGCACGACGTCAGGCTTTGACGATTCATCCTGGTGGACGGTCAGCCTTCCGCAGCCGGAGAACGGGATGACGGGCGAGGAGAGTCCGTCCGGCGCGGAACGTTACGAGAACGGGGTATGGTACCGCCGCACTTTTGATCTGGATGCGTCTTGGTCCGGTCGATCGGTTACGTTAAAAAGCCTGGGTATCAGCTATGTATGCGACATTTGGGTAAACGGCCGATGGGCGGGTTACCACGAAGGCGGGTTTACCCCGTTTGCCCTTGACGTCACTCCTCTGGTGAAGGAGGGGACCAACACCATGGCCATCCGTGTCGACAATCCGCCGTGGGGTTCGCGAATCGACACGATCCCGGCACTGAAGGATACGGACTTTTTCAACTACACGGGCGTCATTCAGGACATCTATCTGGCAGCCGCGCCGTTAACGCACGTCTCCCGATTGGATATCGTTCCCGTGAACGAACAGGGGCTTCTCCGGTTCAAGGCGGTGGTGGAGAACCGATCCGATCGCGATGCATCCGTTTTTTTGGAAGGACGGCTGTTTGAGGCCGTAACCGAGGAGGACCTGCGGCTGGCTTCTCCTTATGCGGATACGATCAAAGCTTCGGCTGCCGAAGCTGAAGGCTGGGACGCCAGGAAGATGGAACTGAAAGCCTATGGCAAGGCTGCCGTCGTCTGGGATGTCCGGGTCAAAGAGCCGAAGCTGTGGAGCATGGAGGAGCCGAACCTTTACGTGGCCGAGCTTACGCTGTCGAATGATGAAGGGGAAGGGCATTCCGATTCGCTGTCGGCCCAGTTCGGCATTCGCACGGTTCGCACGTCCGGCAGCCAAATCCATCTGAACGGCAAGCCGGTATTCCTACGGGGGATCGCCCGCCATGAGGAGTGGCCCGGATACGGGCGGACGGCGGAATGGGGGCGGGATTCTATCGGATCTGCGGCAGGTCCGGGAATTGAACGCGAACATGGTGCGCACCGGCCACTACCCTAACCATATTTATACGTATATCCTGACAGACCGGCTGGGCCTGGCGGCCATGAGCGAGATTCCGCTGTGGCAGTTTGAGACGATCCATTACGAGACGCAGGAGAAGAAGGGCTTGTCCGATCAAATGTGGCGGGAAATGATTTTTTCCCAATACAACCGCCCCTCCGTGCTCATGTGGAGCACGCAGAACGAAAGCAAGGAAGTCAAGCTGCGCAAGGCTTACAACGAGCGTCTTGTCGGGGATGTGAGGGAGCGCTATAACGACGGGCGGCTGATTACGCAAAGCGCGGCGGCAGACCAGCCGGGCGCCCATGACGAGTCGATGGAACCGCTCGACGTGGCGGCGTGGACGATGTATTTCGGCATTTTCCACGGCGGCGAGCCGTACGAAGGAACGAAGCGCTTCCTGGAGGAAGCGCACCGCCTATGGCCGGACAAACCGCTGCTAAACACCGAATATGGGTACTGGAGCAGGGAAGATAATGGCGAGGTCGACATCCAAGAGCATATGTACAAGGAAACGTTCAGAGCGCTGACAGAAAAATCCGCGATCACCCCGGAAGCCGATGAGCGTCCGGACGGCTATCTCGCCGGGATCGACTATTGGCCGATGTACAACTGGTACGTGAATCACGGCCAGTGGGTGCAGACGATGGGGCTGTACCATATGGACCGTTCGCTTGAAAAACCGGTGAAGGAGCGTTTGAAGCGGGATTACGGGGCCATGGCCGGCCGTTGACGAAGGTAAGCGGCGTGCCGGCCTTTTCGCCATCCTCAAGAATCAGATGATTCAAGAAAAGGACGGAGAACCTGCGAATTCGGGAATCGCAAACAAAGTTGGGGAACTGTTTAATGTTAAATAAACGGTGATATGGATGGGGCTGATTTACCGACTGAATTTTCAATAAAGAGCCAGCGCTTCTCCGTCTAGGGGAAGCGCTGGCTTCGTCTGATGCACGGTAGACTGCCAGGCGCATATCATCAGCTGTCCCAGTATGCCCTTAAGTCATTTTTCGCCAGCTGATATCCGCTTAGAACCGGGTTGCTTTCTCCATATCGGTACGTTGATGGAGATAACGCAAAAATTCGCCATAGAGATTCCTCCTTACTGGCAGCACAGAATGCCTTCGCCGGCTTCCATGCTGGATTTCAGGCTGCCCAGCATCTGCTCCCAGGCTTCCACATGCCAAGCCCTAGCTTGTTCGAAGTCCGCGGAGTCCCCCCAGCCGCTATGGCGCAGCCGGACGGCCGTGCCGCCGTCCAGCTTTTCCAAGACAACCTCAACCACCGTCAGGTTCCCCGCCTCATTCATCACTGCGGCGAAGGGGTCCGGCCCTTTCCACTCGAATGCCAACGTTTCAGGCGCATTCAGCCTTATGAATTTGCAGCCCTTGGTGCTCATGACGTCTTTATTGCCGGGGTTGAAATACAGCTCGAAAGCCCCTCCGACCTCGGGCTGAATGTGCGCCTCCGGCGCGAACCACTGCGTAATCCTTTCGCTCTCCGTCCATGCTTTCCATACAAGCTTGCGGTCGGCGGCAATTCGGATTTCCTTCACGATATCCATGCAGCATCCTCCTGTTTTCGCAAAATGATAAACGAAGTCAAGCCTTTAGCCGGATTATAACGCGTAAACGGATACGGAAATTCTTCTGCTTTGCGCTTTTATTTCCGGTTCTTCTTCTCAAACAACAGGAGGGGAAGATTGATGACGATAGGGGGATCGAAGGGAAGCGGCTCCCGGAGGGTCAGGCTGAACTGAAGGTCCGTTCCCGAATCGACCTGAATGGGCTTATCGTGTTTGGCGCGGAGAGTCTTGTCCAGCAGGTAATAATCCTTCGGATTCAGGCTCCAAGGGATACCGGCGGCAAGCAGGTAATACGTGCCGTGAGGAACGTCCGAAAAGGTGCATGTCCGGTTCTGCATGTTCAGCGCGCTTCCCGCCGCCGGCCTCCGGTCCGGAATGGGCCTTGGGAACAGGCCGACAAAAATGATGCCGCGAAATGACGGCGGGGCCTCGATACGGCAGCGGATCCTGGGGAGGGCTTCCGCATCCCCCTGTTCCGGAAAGGAAAGGGGGATGTCCTCATATTGGTTGACGTAACCGTGAAGGGTTCGTGACAGGGAGCGAAACTTTTTCGGGGGCAATCCCACGTAATCCTTAAACCGGGTCTGGAACGAGCCGATGCTGCTGAAGCCGATCCGCCGGAGCACCTTAACCATCAGGGACTGTTCTTGCAGAATCCGGATTTTTCCGGCTTCGATCCGCAGGGCGGAAAGGTATTGGCGCACCGATATTCCGGTAACGGCTTTAAACACCCTTGTAAAATGATATGGGCTGTAGCCTGCGTGTGCGGCTAATTGCGCGGTTGTGACAGGCTCCTCCATGTGTTTTTTCATGTACTCGATTACCCGTTCCACGGCAACCCGGTGATCCTCGTTTAGGGAAGGGGATGACGGAAGCTGCCGGTCATGGGGAGCGCCCGCGTCCCCCTGTTCCGTTGGGTTGAAACTTTTATCGTCCATAGTATCTCTCCGCCAAGAAATGTTTTCCAATTAACTATATCATACGCAGGCGGAGCGGACCATTCATCATTGCTAAATCATTCTTCTTGGTTGCCCGTCGCCGCAAAGCCCGGTAAACTTAAAGGATAAAGGTTTATGCCGACAAAAGTGTCCCCAAAGCGCCTTTAAGGCTGATATAAGGAGTTTTTGAATTGATGAATGTGGAAGAAAACCGCCGGAAGCCGATGGATTTGAATACGGCAAGGGAATATCTGCAAAAATTTTACGGTTATCCCGATTTTCGCGAGGGCCAGAAAAAGATCGTCGCCAGTTTATTGGAAGGCCGCGATACGCTCGGCATTATGCCAACGGGCGGGGGGAAATCGATTTGCTACCAAATCCCTGCCCTGATGTTTCCGGGATTAACGCTTGTCGTTTCCCCGCTCATCTCGCTGATGAAGGACCAGGTAGACGCGCTGCTGAGCGCGGGGCTTTCCGCGGCGTACATTAACAGCACGTTGACCGGCAAGGAAGTCAATAACGTGATCCGTGCCGCCCAGCGAGGGGAACTCAAGCTTCTGTATGTAGCTCCGGAACGGCTGGAACTGGATTGGTTCCGGGAGGAGATGGCCCAGCTGAATATCTCGTGCGTTGCGGTGGATGAAGCGCACTGCGTGTCCCAGTGGGGACACGACTTTCGCACAAGCTATTTGTCGGTTGCCCCGTTCGTGAAGGGACTGCCGGAGCGTCCGATTCTGGCCGCCTTTACGGCTACGGCCACGCCGGAGGTCATGGAGGACATGCAGCGCCTGCTGCGGCTTGAAGACCCGCAGGTGTTCGTAACCGGCCTTGGACGGGACAATTTGCACATGTCTGTTCTCCGCGGGGAGAACAAGCGCGAGTACGTGCTGGATTATGCGGCTTCCCATACCCACGAGTCCGGCATTATTTATGCCGCCACCCGCAAGGAGGTCGACGACTTGTGCCAGCGTTTGCAGCTGAGAGGGCTGGCCGCAGGGCGCTACCATGCGGGAATGAGCGACGAGGAGCGAGCATCCAGCCAGGAAGCGTTTCTGTATGACGATATCCGTGTTATCGTCGCAACCAATGCCTTCGGCATGGGGATCGACAAATCCAACGTGCGCTACGTCATCCATTACAATATGCCGAAAAACATGGAATCTTACGTCCAGGAAGCCGGCCGCGCCGGCCGCGACGGGGAGCCGAGCCAGTGCATCCTGCTGTTCAGCGCCCAGGACATTATGACCCAAAAATTCCTGATCGAGCAAAATCCGCAGGACGAAGGCCGCAAGCTGAACGAGTACCGGAAGCTGCAGCAGATGATCGACTACTGCTACACGACCCGGTGCCTGCGCAGCGCCATGCTGGACTATTTCGGGGAATCGCACGAGGACAGGCCTTGCGGGACATGCAGCTCCTGCACGGATGACCGTGAGCTGGTCGATATTACGGTGGATGCCCAGAAAATTTTCTCCTGTATTCACCGGATGCGCGAACGCTTCGGGGTCTCCATGGTATCGTCCGTGCTAAAAGGCTCAAGAGCCAAGAAAGTGTTGGAATACGGCTTTGACCGGCTGCCGACATACGGCGTCATGTCGGGCCGTACCGAGAAGGAAATCGCCGAGACGATCAACGTGCTGATCTCGGAAGGGTATTTGGCCCTGACGGAAGGGCAGTATCCCGTGGTCAGGTTGCAGAGCGCGGCAGGCGAGGTTCTGCGGGGCCAGCGGGAAGTGACCCAGCGGGTGCCCCGTCCGTCCAAGGCTTCAGGGGGACAGCGCCGGAGCGGAAGCCGGGATGCCTCGCCGTCGGCCGTTAATGAAACGGTGTTCGAGCAGCTGCGGCTTATCCGCCGGGAGCTGGCTAGCCGGGAGCATGTGCCGTCTTATATCATTTTTAACGATGCGACCTTGCGGGAAATGAGTGTTGTATGCCCGCAGTCCGAAGACGAAATGCTGAACGTCAAAGGGGTCGGGGAAGTGAAATTCCGCAAATACGGAAAGCCGTTTCTGGAGTTCTTCCAGAATCAGTCCGGCGGGATGGAACATGGCGATTCTGCCTACGATTACGAATAAAAGGATAAGCTGAGGATAGAGCAGCAACCGGAATAAACTAGCGAAGGTCGTGAACCATGAAAGTCATTTTGTCCACATTAAACGCCAAGTACATCCATACATCGCTGGCGATCCGCTGTCTGAAGGCCTACAGCGACAAGGATTTCGATATTGAACTGGCCGAGTATACGATCAAGGATCCCGTCATGAATATCGTCTCCGACCTGTTTCAGCGGAAACCCGACGTGATCGGTTTCTCCTGTTATATCTGGAATATCGAAGAGACGATCAAAGTTATTGATATCGTTAAAAAGGTAATGCCCGAGGTAACGGTTATTTTGGGCGGACCCGAGGTGTCCTACGATACGGAATATTGGATGAATCGTCTCCGAAATGTCGATTTCATCATCATGGGCGAAGGGGAAGAAACGCTCAATCACCTGCTCAAGGAAATCGAAGGCGACCGGAAATATCATTTCGTTTACGGTGCCGCTTACCGCAAAGGGAATGAAGTGATCATCAATCCTCCGCGGCCTAAGGCTGATCTGAAAGATCTTCCTTCTCCGTACCGATTTGCGGAGGATATACCGAGTCTCGGCAACCGCGTGGTCTACTTCGAGACGAGCCGGGGCTGTCCCTTCAACTGCCAGTTCTGCCTGTCGAGCATCGAGGTGGGCGTCCGGTATTTCGATATCGAGCGGACAAAGTCCGACATTCTCTACCTGATCGACAACGGTGCCAAGCTGATCAAATTCGTGGACCGCACGTTTAACATCAAACGAGACTATGCGCTTGAGATGTTCCGTTTTTTTGATCGAAAACCACCGGGGTTGCGTTTTCCAATTCGAAATTACGGCTGACATCATGCGTCCTGAAGTATTGGATTATTTGGCGGAAAATGCGCCTCCGGGCATATTCCGTTTCGAGATCGGCGTCCAATCGACCAACGATCCGACGAACGAGTTGGTGAAGCGCAGACAGAATTTTTCCAAGCTGACGCGCACCGTGACCAAAATCAAGGAAAGCGGCAAAATCGACCAGCATTTGGATCTGATCGCGGGCCTGCCGCTCGAAGACTACGACACGTTCCGCAAAACGTTCAATGACGTGTTTGCCTTGGGGCCGGAGGAGCTGCAGCTGGGCTTTCTGAAAATGCTGCGCGGAACCGGACTGCGGATCGATGCGCCGAAATACCATTACACCTATATGGATCATGCGCCGTATGAAATCCTCAGCAGCGACGTCTTGCCGTTTTCGGACATCGTGCGGCTGAAGAGGCTCGAAGACGTGCTGGAAAAATACTGGAATGCACATCGTATGGATTACACGCTGAAATACTTGATGACGCATGAATTTCCTTCACCGTTCGACTTTTTTCCAGGAGTTCGGAGATTACTGGGAAGCCCGGGGCTGGCAAAAAATCGGACATCAGCTGGAGGATTTGTTCACTCGTCTAACTTCCTTCCTTGAGGATAGGAAGACGCCGCGTATGGACGTCATTTCCGGCTTGATGAAATTCGATTATTTCCTGGGACATAAATATAAGCCTCGTAAAATCTGGTGGGATTTTACTTTGGATAAAGACGAATGGGCCAATCATTTGAAGATTGTTGTCGATCAGGCGGAGGACTTTACCGCAGGTTTCGCCAAGCTGGAAGTCAGCGAGCGGGAACTGCAAAAGCATGCGATGATCGAAGTCCTGCCTTTTGATTTGGACGCCGTTATACACCGGAACAGTTCGGGTACCGAAAATGACGGACAACAGGGGAACGCACGCCGCACGATGCTGGTCGTTCTGTATCAGCAGTCGGAAGACGGACGCCCTCAATATTTTACAAAGGCGGTTTAAAATGGACCTTCATCCGGAACTCTAAGGTAAAGAGGAGGGATGATGATGCGTTCGAACAAGCCGAAACCGTCGATGCAGGAAGAACCCAAGGCGGCACCGGGAATGGGGCCGAATGAGGTTCTTCAGGAAGAAGCGACCGAAGAAGAAGTGAAGCGCGGCGACTATACGCAGGTGATCCGGCTGGCGTTGGATCATACGCCGGAGGATTAGGGAGTGGAAGGCCGCAGGAAATCTTGCGTGAAGTTTAAACATCGTCATACCGCATAAAAAACGGCTGGGTAGTCCATTCCGGACTCCCAGCCGTTTTTCCGTATTTAAAGTACATATGTGATTACATCGCGGGTTTTGCTTCAGGAGGCTTCCCGCCAGCCTGGGGCGTGTGCCGTTCAAGCCAGTCCAGCACATGCTCGGCGACCTCGTCCCGGTTGATCTCGTGCAGCATTTCATGCCTTCCGCCGGGGTATAGGCGATATTCAAGGTCCTGGACGCCCAGCTCCCGATAGAGGTCAATGAGCTTGCGCACGCCTGTTCCGCGCATGCCTACCGGATCCTCATCTCCGGAGAAAATGTAAACCGGCTTGTTTTTGGCCAGGTTCTTCAGCAGCTTGGGTTTGTGGATCTGCCGCAGCAGCCCGAAAAAATCCCGAAAGAAGCGGGCGGTGCACACCTCGCCGCAGTACGGATCGTTCACGTAACGATCGACTTCCTCTTCATCCCTGGACAGCCAATCGAAAGGAGTCCGGATCAGACCGAAGCCTTTGCTATACGGGCCGAAGACGATCGTATTCAGCATGAGGCTGCGGTGGGTTTCTCCTTGAATCTTGGCCTGAAAGGCTGCAAGGCCCTGGCCGAAGGAGAGCAGGCCGCGCGGACCGTTGGAGCCTGACAGCATAAAGCCGTGAAATTTTTCCCCATGCTTACACATGATCTTTTGGGTAAGAAAAGAGCCCATGCTGTGGCCAAGCAAGTAATGGGGAAGCCCGGGATGCTTCTCCCGGATGACTCCTGAGAGAAGGATCAGATCCTCAATCATGCCTTCAAAACCGTTCTCGCCCACGTCTCCCAGCGCCTCCGGCTTTCCTGCCGTCCTGCCGTGTCCGCGGTGATCATTCACGTAGACGGCATAACCGTGTCCCGTCAGCAGGGAAGCCAACTCGGCATAGCGCTCCCCGGTTTCGCACATGCCGTGAGCAATCTGGACGACGGCCTTGAACTCCTTGTCGGCTTCCGGCAGCCATTTATACACGAAAATGTTCATTCCCGAATCGTTTAACATCGTAAAGGTTTCGGTCTGCATCGCGATTTGGCACCTCCACAAATGGTTGGATAGGGTTCCTTACGTTACAGAATGCCGTCGCTCTATTAAGGCAAATAAGAACGGAGGACGGTTGCGTTTCCTTCAAGCGTGTAAGACCCGAGGTTCGCCGGGAGCAGGAAGCACTGGCCGGAAGTGAAGGGTTGGGACCCGCCATTCCATTTCAGTGAGCCTTCACCGTCGCAGGTCACGAGAATCGTAAAGCTGTCCTGGGTCGTCTTGAGGTTCCACGGGCCGCTCACGATCCCTTTTTCAACGATAAAATAAGGAGACTCTGCCAGCTTCAGCCATTCGCCCGGCACCGCGCTGTCGGTGCTCATTTTGGTAGCTCCCGACCCTTCATAAGCGGTTACGTTCAGGGAATCCTCAATGTGCAGCTCGCGGGGCTTGCCATCCAGTCCCGGACGGTTGTAATCGTAAATCCGGTACGTCGTGTCGGAGTTTTGCTGGATTTCGGCTACCACGACGCCGGCGCAAAGGGCGTGCACGGTACCAGCAGGTATGTAGAACGTATCGCCGGCTTTTACGGGCACTTCCTGAAGGGAATCCATGACCGTGCCGTTTTCCAAAGCGGTTTTTAAATCCTCGCGGGTTACGCCATCCTTCAGGCCGTAAATGATTTTGGCATCGGGCTTCGCGTCAAGCACGTACCACATTTCGGTTTTCCCGAGCTCCCCCTTGGGCAGGCCTGCATAATCGTCGGTCGGGTGGACCTGTACGGAGAGATCGTCATTGCAGTCCAGCAGCTTGATCAGGAGCGGGAAGCGTCCGTTGACTTCGGAAAATCCTTTCGTACCGAACCATTCGCGGCCCAGCTGCTCGCGAACCTGGTCCAAACCCAATCCGGCGAGGTCGCCATTGATGACCGCGGTGGTTCCGTTCGGATGGTCGGCGATCATCCAGCCTTCGCCGATATGGCCTTCGGGCAAGCTCAGGCCGAACTGCTCAAGCGCGCGTCCTCCCCATACACGTTCTTTAAATTCAGGTTGAAATAACAGCGGATACGGTTTCGTCATGTTGTGTTCAACTACCTTTCGCCAAAGTTGTGGTAAATCCATGTGTACATTTGTCCACCGTGAGACTACGCCGGTAGACGCCACCACCTATCATAACGTCTTTTTTTCGTTCCAGCGCAATAAGATAAGGCGCATCGGGACGCTGGATGCCGCGGTACATAACCGCTTGCGCGGAGCGTTGGGGAAGCGAAGAAGCCCATGCCTCCACGGCCGCGGCCTCCAGGCTGCCGCCATCATGGCCCGGATACAGGACAATGGTAATGACGCCCCCCGGCGCCAGCATTTCCAATGCAGCCTCCAGTGCCGGTATCGTGCTGTCCGGAGAGGTGATGACGGTCTTATCCGACGTTTCCGAGGGGAGGTACCCCAGGTTGAACATCACCACGGATGCTTTTCCTTGATATGACGCGGGAATTAAGCTTTTCATGCGGTCATGGCTGCCGTGAAAAAGCGTCACCTCTGCGAGCATGTCCTCCTTGGCCAAGCGCTGGCGTGTAAGCGCCAGCGCTTCCTCCTGAATGTCAAAAGCAAACACTCGGCCCCGGTTCCCAGCCGTCCGGGCCAGGAACAGCGTGTCCGCCCCGGTTCCCGCCGTGGCGTCAATGGCGATGCCGCCGGGCTTGAGGCGTTCTGCGGCGAGCTTATGGGCGAAGCTCAAAACGGAAAGGAAGCCCATCAGGACTCCCTCCACTGCTTGCCTTGCCATGTGTCGCGGCGCTTCAGCTCCGCATCGATGGCATTCAGCACTTCCCATTTTCTCAGGCTCCACATCGGTCCGATCAGAAGGTCGCGCGGCGCGTCGCCCGTCAGGCGATGAACGATCATCTCCGGGGGAAGCATTTCAAGGCTGTCGACGATCAGCTTGACGTATTCATCCTGTTCCAGAAATCGGAGCAGGCCGGCTTCATACTGCTTCACCATCGGCGTTTTGCGCATAAGATGAAGCAGGTGGATTTTGATCCCCTGAACGTCCATGCCGGCGACGGCCCGGCCTGTAGCCAGCATCATTTCATGATCCTCCTGCGGCAGCCCGTAAATGATGTGGGTGCAGACGCGGATGTTATGCTTTCTCAGCTTCTCGACGGCTTTAAGGTAGCATTCGGTGTCATGCGCCCGGTTTATGAGCTCCGAGGTGGAGTCGTGGATCGTTTGCAGCCCCATTTCAATCCACAGGTAGGTGCGCTCGTTCAGTTCGGCCAAATATTCGACGACGTCATCGGGAAGGCAGTCCGGGCGGGTCGCGATCGAAAGGCCTACTACGCCCGGCTGCTGGAGGATGACCTCATAATATTCCCGAAGCTCTTCGACCGGTGCATAGGTATTGGTATAGGCCTGAAAATACCCGATATATTTCGCGTTGGGCCATTTCAGGTGCTGCTTGTCCCGGATCGTGTCGAACTGGGTGACCAGATCGTCGCGCCTGCGTCCGGCAAAGTCGCCCGAGCCTCGGGCGCTGCAGAAGGTGCAGCCTCCCTTGGCGATGGTGCCGTCCCGGTTGGGGCAGGTAAAACCGGCATCAAGCATGACCTTGAACACCTTATCCCGAAACTGGCTGCGCATTTCGTAGTTCCATGTATGAAATCGTTTATCGCCCCATAGCAGCGGGACGGAAGTGAGCGGTGTATTCATGCAGTTCTCCTTTGCGGTCTTGGGATATTTCTCATAGTATCCATTCATTTTACTATGTATTGTATCAAAAAAACGGCTTCGGGCGTCATGCGTCCCAAAACATCCCGAGAACATCTCTTGATCACGGTACGGGATATTGTTAAGATATAGGAAAGCATAAAATCTCGGAGTTCATTATATTGCAGAAAAACATCCGTTAAACGCGGTTCCTACACCGATTGCAAAACTTTTTTATGCAGCAGCCGTTTCATCAAGCCGCATAATGGGTAAACCATATGCAGCGAGTGGAATTCATAATGATGCTTCATCATGGATATACTGATACCGTGAGGTGATTGCAATGAATTCAACGGTTAATACTGAGCCAAAAGAAAGAATTGCTGTGGAGTTTACCCGGGATGAAGCACTGGCGCTGACAGGCGTGGAATTTAACGCCAACCGCGAGGTCAAAGCTTCCGCCCAGCGAAAAATCCGGGCCGCTTTTGAAAAGACATTTGATTTTGCACCCGAAGAAAGGTAGACTAATCACAGTTTAACTATCGCGGAACCCCAATTCCAAATATAAAGAGGGAGGAACCCTTGTTCTCTGTTATTTGCGGAGAAAAGGCGTTCCTCTTTCTTTTGAAACAGGGGTGGGTAAAATCCGGGGGCATGCCCTGACTCGGCCAGTATTTTCAGGAGAAACGCCGTTCTCCTTTGAGAAGGACGACGTCGTTTTTACTTGGCTCTTTACTTTTGCGGACAAGTTCGTCACAATATTTCAGTATAAGTTAATTCATAGCGAAGTTTCGGAGGTATAACATGCGTCTACGCGGAAGAAAAGGCATCCGGGAAAATCTGGAGCAGCAGCAGGATCTGGTCGTTCTTGACCCCCGGCAATATAAAGGGAAGTGGGCTTCCCTGTTTGGCAACGACAAGCCGATTCATGTGGAATTCGGAATGGGCAAAGGACAGTTTATCAGTCAGATGAGTTACAAACACCGCGATTTCAACTTTATCGGTGTCGATATGTACGACGAGCTCATCCGCCGGGCAAGCGAGAAAGGCCGCAATGCCTGGTCCGAAGAGGATGTGGAGACACCTCCGAACCTGAAGCTTGCCCTGATGAACATCGAGAACGTGGAGGAGGTGTTCGAGCCGGGGGAGATCGAAAGGATTTACTTGAATTTCAGCGATCCCTGGCCAAAGGCGAAGCATGGCCGCCGTCGGTTAACCCACCCGAGGTTCCTCGATAAATATAAAATGATATTGAATAAGCGCGGCCAGATTCATTTTAAGACCGATTCGGTCAGTCTGTTCGAATTTTCGTTGAATTCCTTTGCGGATTACGGCCTGCAGATGACCAATATTTCCCTGGACCTGCACAGGGACGGGATTAACGAGGAATTCGTGATGACGGAATATGAAACGAAGTTTGTCGGGCAGGGGATGAATATCCACCGTTGCGAGGTTATTGTCGGTCCGGAGGCGCTTGCGGAATACCGGAAGGATCGCTTGAAAAAATATGGAATCTAAAATCCTGAGGCTTAACATCCCGCCGGGGCTATGATAGCGTTTGCGCGATCTATTTATTTATAGAAGATAAATATTCAAGAGCGAAGCCAGGCAAGACTGCGGCTGCCGTTCGGCAATTCGATAACAAAAAACGTCTATCGACGTACTTTCTGAGAAGACAGACCGCATTTAGCGGAAGTTTTTCTTGCGAGATAAGGATGGCAAACCCCTGAAGTTTATACTTTCTTATCTCTTAAAAAAGCTGTCGAAAATTCGACAGCTCCGGTGCACTCCCTCTTAGGGGTGCACCTTTTCATTATCGAGCATCTCGAGTATGCTCCGGGCGCTCTGCATCGGATGGTAACGCTGGATATTGTTCAGATTGTGTTCCCGCTGATGGACGATCCGATCATAATCGTTCAGAAGCCTGTTCATCCATTTGCCGAGTACCTCGAGCGAAGAGATCGCTTCGCCCAAGCCTTGGGCCGTGAAATATTGGAAGTTCTCTTCTTCCTGACCCGGCAGGGGATGGTGGAACAGCATGGGGATTCCTTTGGCGAGACCTTCGGTGCAGGTCATTCCTCCCGGTTTCGTAACGAGAAGGTCGGAAACCTCCATTAGCTTATCGACTTCCCGGGTAAAGCCCAGAATGCGGATATTCGGGTGACGATAGCGGGGATTGGACTCCATCTCCATCCGTGCTTTATCATTATTGCCGAAACAAAAAATCACCTGGATTTCATCACGCCATCTCGTCAAGTACTCATGAACGACTTGGTCGTTCATGAGCCCCCAGCCTCCCCCCATCACAAGGACGGTGGGCATCGCCGACAGGCCGAACTTCTCCCGGATTTCTTCTTTGCCGGGATGCTCCCAGAAATCCGGGTGGATCGGAATGCCGGTCACCTGGATTTTGGCCTGGGATACACCGCGGTTCAGCAGCTTCCGCTTGACCTCGGGGGTGGAGACGAAATAACGGTCCACCTCGGGGCTGATCCAGGTATCGTGGGCGTCATAGTCGGTAATGACAGTGCATAAGGGAACGTCAGTTCCAAGGCGCTTTAGGCGGGAAATGACGGCGCTGGGTATGAAATGCGTGCACACGATGATGTCGGGCCTCAGCTGCCTCACGACATTTTTGGTGCTTGTATAGAAAATCCGGTGCAGCGCCAAGGCGGTGAACCGGCTAAAGGATTTCTGATGCCGGTACATATAACCGATCAGCCGCGGCTGGGACGTCAGGGTCTTGCGGTAGGCCGAAATGATCAAAGGAGCCACTTTGGGATTGAGAAAACTGCCGAGTTCCATCACCCGGGGCTGGATGTTTGGAGACAATTGGCGCAAACTGCTGGAGAGCGCGTAAGCGGCCTGCGTATGACCGGCCCCGAAGCCCTCGGATAACAGCAAAACTCGTTTCTTAGCCACTCTTTTTCACCCGTTCCTGCAGCGTTATTTCAATATCCCTAACATAATGTCTTTGAGAGTAGAATGCAACCGCTTACGCCGGGTTTTGTCAATAAAAAATTTTGTGTCCGGGATGTCCAATAGCCCCGTTTTTCATTTCGTAAAATGCCAATTAGTGTAAATAAATTGGTGTTATTGACAACAGGGACTTTCGTCCCGATATAACAGGCCGGCCGCCGGGGAGGCGGAAATGGAGATTTTCCGAGTATAACGAAGAGTGGCTCCCGGACGCGGAATTTGGCGGAAAGAAGGGTCTGTGGTCTTTTGACTTGTGTCGAGGTTATAGCTACAATGATTCAAACGAGCCGTAAAAGTTTATAAAAATTTGAAGCCCTGACTTAAACTTTTTATGGTTTCAAAACGTCTTTAATTTAGGGTCGGACAAACTTTCCGAAGAAAATTAGGCAGACGGAGAAATAAAAAGCAAGAAAACGGATGAAAATAAGAACTAATGCCGTTTAATCGAAGCTTGCTGCCACGCTGTAAGCAAGTGAAGCTCTTTTTAACAGGATTTTTCCGAATTAGAGCTTTTCGCGCTTTTGACAAATGATCTTAAAGTGTGGAAAATCGATATGACGTGCGAAACGGCCCCGTGACACCGGGACGGGAAAGATGCTAAAGAGAGAAGACGTCACCGTTAAAGAGCAGCGCAGAAAGACAGCTAAATCAAAAAAGACGGCAAAGCAAGAAAGACTGTAACAAGGGTCATGTAGAGACAAAAGCAATCTAGAGAGATAATCAGCATTACATTCTCGGGGTATAAAAGGGGGTAACGGAGAATCATGATAGACGCCATTTTCATCGCGCTGCAAATTTTCTTGGGCGCGGTTGGTGTGTACCAGTTTGTGTTCTCTTTGTTTGGACTGTACAAGAAAAAGAAAAAGAAGCATTACGAACCGGTCAAATCTTTTGCCGTACTCGTTGCGGCTCACAATGAAGAACAGGTTGTCGGGGCTCTCATGGAGAACCTCAAGCAGCTTAATTATCCAAAAGAGCTATACGAAGTATTTGTTATTTGCGATAACTGTACGGACCGGACGGCGGATATCGTCCGCGAGCACGGCATGAACGCCTGCGTCCGCACGAATCAGAATTTGCGCGGCAAAGGCTATGCGATCGAATGGATGCTTAAAGAGCTTTGGGCGATGCCCCGTCAATTCGATGCCGTCGTCATGTTCGATGCCGATAATCTGGCCCATCCGGATTTCCTGATCGAAATGAACAACGATCTTTGCTCCGGAGCGAAGGTAATCCAAGGATACATCGATACCAAAAATCCTGAGGATTCATGGATTACTGCCGCTTACGGCGTGTCCTACTGGTACATTAACCGCCTGTGGCAGCTGTCCCGCCATAACCTGAACATGGCGAATTTCCTCGGCGGAACGGGAATGTGCTTTGAAACCAATCTGCTGAAGGAAATCGGCTGGGGCGCCACAAGCCTGGTCGAGGACCTGGAATTTACGATGCGCAGTGTCATGCGCGGCGTGTATCCGAAGTTTAACTACGACGCCAAGGTGTTTGACGAAAAGCCGCTGACCTTCAAGGCTTCGGCCAGACAGCGTCTCCGCTGGATGCAAGGACACTTTACGGTTGCGCGCCGATATTTCTTCCCGCTGCTGTGGCGAGCCATAAAAGAACGCAGCATCGTGAAGCTGGACTTGGCTCTGTACGGGGTCAACGTATACATCGTGCTGCTGACCTTTATTTTGACGGCCGTCATATGGGTCGACAACTCATTCTTTGACGGGCCGAATATCTCTAATCTTTATGGCCATCTGCCGTTCTGGCTAAGCTTTACGGTCATTGGGGCCAATATCTTTACGTTCATGATCGCCATGGTCTTGGAGAAGGTCACGTTTAAAAAGGTGTACGCATACCTTGTGCTGTTTCCGGTTTACCTGGTGTCCTGGTATCCGATCACCGTTTATGCGTTCTTTACGCAAAACAACAAACAGTGGAGCCATACGAAGCATACGCGTGTCGTGCGGCTTGAGGAAGTTCAGAGCAAGCAGGGCTAGGATAAGAAAATTTTTAGACAAGGCTATTGACACTTGGATAATCGCATGCTAAACTATTTTAGACTGTTGAACTTAATACTGATTGCAAGCAGAAGCGCCGCTTCTCACCTGTCCGACACAAGTTGGCTGGTTTGATCACGTAACTAATGAATGAATTCACTTCATTTTTTAAGATGTGTATCAATTGGGATGCCGGTGATTAAACCGTCATCCCTTTATTTTTGTCTTATGACAGTTTCCCTGAAGCGGTCTGCTTTCCTAGGGTACATCATTAACGTTATATTATATCGGAGGTGGAGAACTATCAGTAAGGAACATATGATCAATGAGGAAATTCGGGCGAAGGAAGTGCGTTTGGTCGGCGCGGAAGGCGAGCAAATCGGAATCAAGCCGATTCGCGAAGCGCTGCAAATGGCCATCGATCTTAATCTTGACCTTGTCAACGTGGCACCTCAGGCTAAACCGCCGGTTTGCCGCATCATGGACTACGGCAAGTTCCGCTATGAACAGCAGAAGAAAGAGAAGGAAGCCCGCAAGAACCAGAAGATCGTTGATATCAAGGAAGTATGGTTCCGTGCGAACATCGAGGAGCACGATTACCAAACGAAGCTTCGCAATGTCGTGAAGTTTCTGAAAGACGGCGACAAGGTGAAATGCTCCGTCCGTTTCCGCGGCCGCGAAATCACTCATGCCAACATCGGCCAAAAGATTTTGGAGCGCGTGAAGACGGAAGTTGCCGATCTTTGCATTGTGGAACGCCAGCCTAAGCTGGAAGGCCGCAGCATGATTATGATCTTGGCTCCCAAAGCCTAAGAGACATTTAGAGGAGGAAGTAGTACAATGCCTAAAATGAAAACACACAGCAGCCTGAAAGGCCGCTTCAAAATTACCGGTACCGGTAAAGTGAAACGTTACAAAGCTTACAAAAACCATTTGCTTTCCCACAAATCCAAGCGTGCGAAGCGTGTCCTCGGGACCAGCCCTGTAATGGCACCTGGAGATGTTAAGCGTTTGAAGCAAGGCTTGGCTAACTTGAAATAGTAAACAACATTTATTGGGAGGTCTTTTGATATGGCACGAGTTAAAGGCGGATTTGTGGTTCGTCGTAGACATAAAAAAAGTATTGAAGCTTGCGAAAGGTTATTTCGGTTCCAAACACCGTATTTTTAAAACAGCTAACGAGCAGGTCATGAAGTCCCTGGTATATGCATACCGTGACCGTCGTCAAACGAAACGCAATTTCCGTAAATTGTGGATCGTTCGTATCAACGCGGCTGCTCGCATGAACGGCCTGTCCTACAGCAAAATGATGCACGGCCTGAAGCTTGCCGGTGTGGACATCAACCGCAAAATGCTGGCCGATCTGGCTGTAAACGACGTGAACGCGTTCAATTCTTTGGCTACTGTAGCTAAAGAAAAAGTGAATGCTTAATTTTATACTGCAGCAAGAACCGTCCGATTGGTTTCGGGCGGTTCTTTTTTTTTGCAGAATTACTTTCGCCCTTTGCAGCGGGAAAGTACTTTTTTTTGGCTGCCCGTGCCCTTATTGTTTTTGCAGGGCGATAAAACAAGCATCCCCCCGCTTATGCGAATATTCTGGTTTTATACTGCTAAGGAGGGAATAATATGCATAAGCCTGTAAGTAAAGCGCAAGTAAAGCAATATATCGGCAAACAAATCGCGGCTTACAAGAAAGACGGAAGCGTCGTAACGGGCAAGCTGGTTCGGATGTCGGGGAACCGTCTCATCCTCGAAGCGAATGCCGGAAAAAAGGTGAAAACCAAAGCGGTGATCCCTCTTGTGCTGTTTGATCTGCTGGCCATTGGAACAGCCCCGTATGCTTACGGCCCGTTTGGAGGGGGATATGGAAGTTACGGCGGTTATTCTGCACCCGGAGCGGGATATGGCGGTTACGGTTATCCGCCCGGCGGATTTTTCTGGTAGGCTCTATCACAAGGATTTTTCCAGCTCGTAACATTGACTTAGCGAAATGACCCGCACCATGCGATACCCGAGCTTTAGATAAAAAGACAGTCCTTTATCGTTTCCCAGATCAACCATCACTTTGGCCCGCTTGCATCCGCGCGACCGGGCGAAGCCCTCGGCTTGCCGCATAAGGGATACCCCCCAGCGTTTTCGCTGAGCATCGGGTGCAACGGCCAACATGTCGATATACAGCAGCTCGCCGTGCATCATAAAATGGACAAAAGCGACCACCCGATCTTCCGTACCGGAGGATGCGACGAACGTGACTCCCCGGCGAAGCCTGACCGGTATTTCCCTGCGGACATTGTCCAGTTCTTTCGGGCTCAAGTGGGATAACGGGACCAGCTGGGATTCAATTAACTGGTAAATTGCCGGGTCGTCGTGTTCGGGACTTCGATAGCGAATCATGCATCTTTGTCCTCCCTTCGCTGCCGTTTTAACATGGTTAGTTTTATCGTATGTAGCAAGGGCTGGAAGGGTGTTTGGAGGGACATCAGGGAGGTTTGGGGTCAGGCGGGGAATGAAAAGCTGACGTACAAAGTAAAATAAATGTGTTGACTTCTGGAATCATTGAATCATATAATGTTTCTAAACATTTTAACGAACATATTCCATCGGCAATGATGAGGACGAAGTTTAAAGGGCTCTTTTGCTCAGAGAGTGGAAGGATCAGCTGCAACCTCCACCAAAATCCCTTTTATACGAGCTCACCTCGGAGCTGTTTTCCTGAAAAACGCTAATCTGACACTTCAATGCATTAATGGGTCAGCGTCTATTAGGGAGAATCGTCTGGTTCTCGTTACGAACCGCAGATATTGAAGTTCAAGCCTTGTTAGAGGCCGTCTTCATACCTGCTGAGGCTTCGCATTGCGAAATGTGAAGCAAACATGGGTGGTACCACGGAAGCTAAACCTTTCGTCCCTCACGCGGAGAGATCCGGCGTGGAGGACGAAAGGTTTTTTTTGTTGCTAACAAAGATGAGAAGCAGCCAATTTTTGAGAGGAGGATGACTGATGAGCGCGCAAACTCCAGAAGTGCGGTCTACAGAACAATTACGAGAGAAATGGATGAAGCCCGAAGTGATTACCGGATCGGAAATTTTGCTTCGGAGCCTACTTTTGGAAGGTGTCGAGTGCGTGTTCGGCTATCCGGGAGGAGCCGTGCTGTACATTTACGATGCCATGTATGGATTTGAAGATTTCAAACATGTATTGACGCGTCACGAGCAGGGTGCGATCCATGCGGCTGACGGATATGCCCGGGCAAGCGGCAAGGTCGGCGTTTGCATTGCAACGTCGGGCCCGGGGGCGACCAACCTGGTAACCGGCATTGCCACCGCTTATATGGACTCGGTTCCCATGGTAGTCATTACCGGCAACGTAGCCACGACCCTGATCGGTACGGATGCGTTCCAGGAAGCCGATATTACCGGCATCACGATGCCGATCACCAAGCACAGTTACCTAGTCCGCGATGTAGAGGATCTGCCGCGGGTCATCCACGAAGCCTTTCACATCGCATCGACCGGCCGCAAAGGTCCCGTCCTGATCGATATTCCGAAAGACGTATCCGCGGCGAAGGCGTTGTTCCAGCCGGGAGAGAGCGTTCACCTTAGAGGATACAATCCCCGGACGGTGCCGAACCGGATGCAGCTTGATAAGCTGTGCCGGGCCATCGAAGATGCCGAGCGTCCGATGATCCTTGCGGGCGGCGGCGTGATCTACTCGGGAGCGCACGAAGCGTTGTACGAATTCGTGAACCGGACGCAAATCCCGATCACAACGACGCTTCTCGGACTCGGCGCATTCCCGAGCGGCCATGATCTGTGGACGGGGATGCCGGGCATGCACGGAACGTATACTTCGAACAACGCCATCCAACAAAGCGACTTGCTGATCAATATCGGCGCCAGATTCGATGACCGGGTAACCGGCAACCTTAACGGTTTTGCGCCGAACGCCAAAATCGTCCACATCGATATCGATCCGGCCGAAATCGGCAAAAACGTTCCAACCGACATTCCGATTGTCGGAGATGTGAAGACGGTGCTGGAAATGATAAACCCGGATGTCCCCGCAGCAGCGAGAGCGGATGCGTGGAGAGATCAGATTCGGAAGTGGAAAGCGGAATATCCGTACAAGTACAACGATTCGAATGAAGTTTTGAAGCCTCAATGGGTCATCGAAATGCTGAACGAAACGACGGAAGGCGAAGCGATCGTAACCACGGACGTCGGTCAGCACCAAATGTGGGCGGCCCAGTATTACAAGTTCAACCAGCCGCGGTCTTGGATCACCTCCGGCGGTCTGGGAACGATGGGTTTCGGATTCCCGTCGGCGATCGGTGCCCAAATGGCGCACCCGGACCGATTAGTTATCTCGATAAACGGCGACGGGGGCATGCAGATGTGCTCGCAGGAGCTTGCGATCTGCGCCATAAACAACATTCCGGTCAAAATCGTTGTCATTAACAACCAGGTGCTTGGCATGGTTCGCCAGTGGCAGGAGCTAATCTATGATAACCGCTACAGCCATATCGACCTGGCGGGAAGCCCGGACTTCGTAAAACTTGCTGAAGCATACGGCGTCAAGGGATTGCGGGCGACAACGAAAGAAGAAGCGCGCCGCGCTTGGGCCGAGGCGCTGGAAACCCCCGGTCCTGTGCTCATCGATTTCGTGGTTGAAAAAGGCGAAAACGTATATCCGATGGTCACTCAAGGATCCACAATCGACCAAATGCTGATGGGAGATGCGTAAGATGACGAGTTTAAAACACAATACCATTGCTGTACTCGTAAACGATCAGCCTGGCGTACTCCAGCGGGTCGCCGGTCTGTTCGGCCGGAGAGGATTTAACATTGAGAGCATCACCGTGGGGCAATCCGAGGAAGCCGGATTGTCCCGGATGGTCATCGTAACGACGGGAGATGACACAACCTTGGAGCAAATCGAGAAGCAGCTTTACAAGCTGATCGATGTCATCAAAGTCATCAACCTGAGCTCCAAGCCGATGGTGGCGAGAGAGCTCGCCCTGATCAAGGTGAAGGCCGAACCTTCGGCCCGCCCGGAAATCCTGGGCGTTGTCGAAACGTTCCGCGCTTCGGTCGTGGACATCGGGGCATCAAGCATGATGGTTCAAGTCGTCGGCGACACGGGGAAAATCGATGCCATGATCGAACTGCTCAAGCCATACGGCATCCAAGAGCTTACCCGAACCGGCGTCACCGCAATGATTCGAGGCAATGCTTAACATTTCATTCTATTCCTAACGACCAAAATGAGACACCTGCTTCCGGATTTCAATGAGCGGGTGTTTCAGGAGACCGGGCGATAACCGGGTCGGTTGAAATACCCGCTCATTCATGAAGGGGCTTAAATTAAAGGAGGATTTTTAAAATGGCAGTTACTACTTACTATGAGCAAGATGCAGAACTTAGCGTACTGAAAGGCAAAACGATCGCCATCATCGGTTACGGCAGCCAGGGACATGCCCAAGCGCAAAACCTGCGCGACAGCGGCCTTCGGGTCGTTATCGGTCTTCGTGAAGGCAGATCCTTCGACAATGCGAAGAACGACGGTTTTGAAGTGTACTCCGTAGCCGAAGCGGTAAAGCAGGCGGACGTGGTGCAAATCCTGATGCCGGACGAAACGCAGGCAGCCGTGTACAAAAACGACATCGAGCCAAACCTGAAAAAAGGCGCAGCGCTGATGTTCTCCCATGGATTTAACGTGCATTTCGGGCAAATCGTTGCTCCAAAAGAAAACGACGTTCTGCTCGTAGCTCCTAAATCCCCGGGCCACATGGTCCGCCGTACGTACGTTGAAGGCTTCGGCGTTCCAGGATTGATCGCCATCGAGAAGGATGCAACCGGACAAGCCAAAGAAATCGGATTGGCTTATGCGAAGGGCATCGGCTGCACGCGTGCGGGCGTTATCGAAACCTCGTTCCGCGAAGAAACCGAAACCGACCTGTTCGGTGAGCAAGCCGTACTTTGCGGCGGCGTATCCGCGTTGATCAAAGCCGGTTTCGAAACCTTGACCGAAGCCGGATATGCTCCGGAAATGGCGTACTTCGAATGTCTGCATGAACTGAAGCTGATCGTTGACATGATTTATGAAGGCGGACTTGCCTCCATGCGCGACTCCATCAGCAACACGGCCGAGTACGGCGACTACGTAACCGGTCCTCGCATCGTTACCGAAGAAACGAAAAAAGCGATGAAGGCCGTTCTCTCCGACATCCAGCAGGGCAAATTCGCCCGCGACTTTATCCTGGAGAACCAATCCAACCGCGCGTTCCTGACGGCTACCCGCCGCAACGAAGCTGAGCATCCGGTAGAAGTCGTCGGTGCGCAACTGCGTGAAATGATGCATTGGATCAAGAAATAATCACGTATAATGGATAAATAACAATCTGCCGGCGGTATGGGACAGATCTGCGGACGCGGTGAACCAGCTGATCGAGAAACGCAAGACATTCGGGCGCCGTGACCGCGTCGGTCTGTAAATACAATAACGGTTTTATAAAAACAGGCCCTGTTAGGAGTTAGGAACAGGCGCCTGTTTTTTGCCTATATTGCCCCCTGGCCCCAAGGCGAGCTTTAGGCGTTCCGGAACATCGGTTTTTTTTTGAACAACCTCTTATAGGTGAAACTTATTAAGTCCATAGATTCTATATCTTGGTCAACTTACCTGATGTATGTTACAACAGTAATTAGGATTATACGGACGACGCACATAAAAAATAAGGAGTGGATAACCATGGCAGAAACTAAGAAAATCGCGGTCATCGCGGGGGGACGGAATCGGACCGGAGGTAGTGGCCGAGGCGGAAAAAAATCATCAAACGGACGGAAGAGGTATTCGGCTATTCCTTTACGACGGAACATGCGCTCTTCGGGGGGATTGCCATAGACGAGAAAGGCACGCCGCTTCCGCAGGAAACGCTGAACGTGTGCAAAAATGCGGATGCCGTCCTGCTTGGTGCGGTAGGCGGCCCGAAGTGGGATAACAATCCCAAGGAGCTTCGGCCGGAAACCGGGCTGCTTGGCATCCGTAAAGAGCTCGGGCTGTTCTCCAACCTTCGTCCGGCCGTCATTTTCGATTGTCTGAAGGATGCTTCCACGTTGAAGCCGGAGGTTCTGGAAGGAACGGATTTGATGGTTGTGCGCGAGCTGACCGGCGGCATTTACTTCGGAGAGAAGTTCAGACGCGAAGGGGCAGGCGGCGAGGAAGCGGTTGACACCTGTGTATACAACACTTCGGAAGTCGAGCGCATCGTGCGCCAAGCCTTCGAAATCGCCCAAAAGCGCCGTAAAAAACTGGCCTCCGTCGACAAAGCCAACGTGCTCGAAACCTCCCGCCTGTGGCGCGAAACGGTAAACCGGATCGCTCCTGAATATCCGGATGTCGAGCTTGAGCATGTGCTTGTGGACAACTGTGCGATGCAGCTGCTTCGCCGCCCGTCAAGCTTTGATGTTATCGTGACGGAAAACATGTTCGGCGATATTTTGAGCGATGAGGCGGCCATGCTGACCGGTTCCATCGGAATGCTTGCCTCGGCGTCGATGGGCGAAGGAAGCTACGGGCTGTACGAGCCGGTTCACGGCTCCGCTCCCGATATTGCGGGACAGGGATTGGCGAATCCGATCGCGACGATCCTGTCCGTCGCTCTGATGTACCGCTTGACGTTCGGCTATGCCGAAGCGGCCGACGCCATTGAACGGGCAGTGGCCGAGGTACTGGATGCCGGCCATCGTACCGCTGACATTGCGGTGGATAAAAGCAAGGCGCTGAACACTTCCCAAATGGGGGATTTGATCGCCAAAGCCATCCGGAAATAGATTCTAGGAACGAGAAAATTCAAATAATCTTCTTATTTAGAATTATTATAATAAAATAACTTATATAATCTTGACTTTGCCAAGCCTCAATGATAACATCATTTTAGAAAATGTTCACCGGAACATTTATTCTGCATTCTATAAGAAAATATTTAAATTTTCTTACATAATGAAGGAGGATATTAATCATGGCAGAACGTTTGGTTGGTAAAGCAGCTCCGGATTTCACGATGGAAATGGTATCCGGCGACGGTAATGATTTCGGCAAAGTCAGCCTGTCCGACTACCGCGGAAAATGGCTTGTATTTTTCTTCTATCCGCTTGATTTCACGTTTGTATGCCCTACCGAAATTACGGCATTAAGCGATGCATATGACCAATTCAAAGCATTGGACACCGAAGTGCTTGGCGTGAGCATCGATTCCGTGCACAGCCACAAAGCTTGGATCAACGCTTCCAAGGAAGCTAACGGACTGGGAACTTTGAATTTCCCGCTGGCTTCCGACATTACGAAAAACGTGGCAAGAGACTACGGCGTACTGATCGAAGAAGAGGGCGTGGCTCTGCGCGGCCTGTTCATTATCGATCCGGAAGGCGAACTGAAATATCAAGTTGTAAACCACAATGACGTTGGTCGCAGCGTGGAAGAAACACTTCGTGTTCTTCAAGCTCTGCAATCCGGCGGATTGTGCCCGATGAACTGGAAACCGGGTGACAAAAACCTGTAAGGTATCCAGGACAATTTAGAGTATTTGAAGTAGCCCCCATTTCCTGTCGCATTCTTCACAGGTGTGGGGGTTTTTTCAAAATACTAGAATAAACTTCCTTGAAACGGGACATGTTGTGAGAGATGCCGTTAGGCATTTTCAGTTTTATCGACGTTTAAGGATGCTTATAGAGGTTGATATATAGCATATAAACGTAGGGCTTAATGACTTTGCTCGGGACGTATGACCCAATTTCCCGAAAACTATTAAAAACTTGAAGGAATCAGGGCCCGTGAAAGCGAATACAATGACAAGAAGCGATGGGAAATCAGGGGAGGGTGAACGATATGAGTTTTTGCTGCGGGGCAAGTATGCTGGGAACAAAAGGTACATTGAAGCATTATCGAACTCAGGTGCATAATGTTCCCCTGTTGTTTTGTCCGGTTTGCCATCGGGTGGAAGTTCATCATCGGGTTGAGAACGAATATGAAATTTTGGCGGAATACGCTCACGGCGACGGTGCATCGCATGTGGATTTTCAGGATTACGTGATGGAAGATGAAGAAACCATCTTTGAAAATGTCGTGAACCGAGAGTCCGAGGACGCGCTGGAGGTCGTTCAGAGCCAGATCGATATGTCGCTCGATCTGTTGGCTGTAGCCAAATGGATGAACGATGAAAAATGGCAGAGCGAATTAAAAAGGAGACTCGCAGTGATGAGTCAGCGTCGACTCCGGCTGCAGCAAAAAGCGTAACATCATGATAAGCCTCCTTACGGGGGCTTTTTATGTAATCAGCTCTATGGGGTATGCTCTACGGATGATGCAACCATTTTCATAAGATGCCATGCTGAACGCGTTTTTTTTGCTGCCTAAAAGTCAACGTTGATTACGCATATGCGAAGATCTGATCTATTTCGACAGTATCTCTGATTGACGTTTCTCTACCAAGCTGACTATCATGGAGAAAACAGTAAATTCTGGAATGGGAGACCACTAAGGACGCGAATCGGTCTGTCTGTTGTCTGCATGAGGCTTGTTTGGCAAGTTCATCTTATGGAGAAAAGGGGGAGCCATCTTGTTGAGTGAAATCCGAGAAACCGAGCTGCAGGAAATGCAGTCGTTTCATTCCAATCAACTTGTAAAAAACAAGTACGAGAATATTTTGGAGAATCTCGACAGCGGGATCATCCTTTTTGATAGTGACGGAGTGTTGGCGTTTGTTAATGTACAGATGGCCAAGCTGTTGGGCGTACCCAGAAAATCGCTTGCAGGCTGTACGTTGACCCAGTTGCTGCGTCATCCCCAGCTCACCCGGTTCAAGAAAAAGAAAATACTGCGCATATTTCGGGAAACGATCTTTCACCGTAAAAGATTCCATGAACTGCTGGACGAATACGGACGTTCATGGTTGGTTACGATGACGTACGGGGATCAAATGGAAGGCGATTTCCTGATCAGCGTGAAAGATGTTTCGGATTTCAAACAAATCGAGCAGACGGCTTATCAGAATGACAAGCTGGCCATGCTGGGCAAAATTTCTGCTTCCATCGCCCATGAAATCCGAAATCCGCTCACTTCCATCCGGGGATTTATCCAGCTTCTCCGGCCGCATCTCATGAGCCTTGGAAAGGATGAGTATGCGCGTATTATTTTGACGGAAATCGACCGGGCGAACGATATCATATATGAGTTTTTGAATTCCTCCAAGCCGTCAGCGCCGCAGACCACGGTGATACCGGTGAATTCCCTGTTGAAGGAAGTTGCGCTTCTGACGGAGAGCGAAGCGTTAATGAAAGGCTGCCAGATTTTGCTGCATGAAGATGAGCGGATGCAGACTTACATTTCAGTGGACGTTAAGCAGATCAAACAGGTTATCCTGAACCTGATCAAAAAACGCGTTGGATGCGATCGATCAAAAACAGGGTGACCAAGGTACGGGGTTGATCGAGATCAGCTCCAAACGCAATGAAAAGCATGTAAGCATTATAATTTCGGATAACGGCGGCGGCATGGACCAGCATACAATGAATCACCTGTTCAATCCGTTTTTTACGACCAAAGAAGGCGGGACGGGTCTGGGTCTGTCGGTCAGCTACCGGATTATCAAAAATCACGGGGGCGTAATTGCGGTGGAGAGCCAGGCAGGGGCCGGGACAGAGTTTATGATAACGCTTCCAATCGTGGATGGATAGTCTTTAACGATGAAAATTCAAGGAAAGGCCGTTCGGGGGGGACCAGGCTTTTCCTTTTTGGTTTGTGATACAATATTTGAAAGCTATGATATGGATACAGCCAAACATTATTCATAACGGATGACAGGATGGAGGATCAGCTATGCAATGGACTTTGAAAAGCGGAATCACGCATGATCAGGCGGACAGCGACGCACATGTAGTGCTCGTGACAAAGCAGCAGATGAAAGAAGGAGGCGCATCTCCGCAGTGGGATGTGTTTTTGAAGGAATTGAATGAAAAAGGTTTGTTCCAGGGTGCCCCGGAGCGTACATATACGCTTCCCGTTCCAACGGACGGTGGCTTCCGGATGCTGATTTTGACTGGACGCACCGAAGGCCCCATGACCTCGGAACAGCTGCGGCTCGCGGCCGCCCATTCGGCAAAAGCGGCTGTCAAAATCGGCGCGAAAAGCGTTTCGCTGGAGGTCCCGGTAACGATGATGCAGTTTACCGTGGAGCAGGATGTTGAAGAAGCGGCTCAGGCGCTGGCCGAAGGCTTTCTTCTTGGAAGCTATCGGGCAAAGCAGTACAAGAGGGAGCAGACGGAAAAGAACGGTCTTCAAGAGGTTCGCTTCTTCGTGGAGGAAGAGCTCAAGGATAACGAATTTAACGAGGCATGGGAGCGCGGTATCGCCCGGGGGCAAGCCGTAGCGGAGGCGACCTGCCTTGCACGAGATCTGACCAATCTGCCGGGGAACTTGCTCGTTCCCGATGACCTGGCCCAAGCGGCTATGTCTGTTGCCGAACGTCACGGCATGGAAGGTTATGTCCTGAATGAGGAACAAATCGCGGAACAGGGAATGGGCGGGCTTCTTGCCGTCGGCAAAGGGAGCGTCAATCCTCCCCGGATGATCGTGATTAAATACCAGGGAACCGACCATTGGGACCATGTAATCGGCTTGGTCGGCAAAGGCATAACGTTTGATACCGGCGGAATATCCTTGAAAAAAGCGGCAGGGATGGAGGAAATGATCAGCGACATGGGCGGTGCCGCCACCGTTCTTGGCGTAATGGAAGCCCTGGGACGGCTTCGTCCCAAATTGAATGTGGTCATGGTCATTCCGGCGGCTGAAAACATGCCGAACGGCAATGCCGTCAAACCCGGCGACGTGATCACGACTTTAAGCGGCCGCACGATTGAAATCCTGAACACCGACGCGGAAGGCCGGGTTGTTTTGGCTGACGGGGTAACTTACGCCAAAGAGCTTGGGGCTTCGCGGATTATTGATGTCGCCACGCTGACGGGAGCGGTATTGGTCGCGCTGGGGAATGTTGCGACGGGAGCCGTGACGAACGACGAAACTTTCCTGCAGGAACTGGTTTCCTCTTCGCGGCGGGCAGGCGAGAAGGTATGGCCTCTTCCTTCGTATCCGGAGTTTTGGGATATGCTGAAAAGCGATGTGGCCGATGTAAAAAACTCCACCGGACGTTTGGGGGGCTCCATCACTGCGGGATTATTCATCGGCACGTTTGCCGACGGCCTGCCATGGGTGCATTTTGATATCGCCGGAACTGCGTTTTTGCCGAAAGAGAGAGGCGTCGATCCCAAAGGAGCGACGGGGGTTATGGTCCGCACCATCGCCGATTGGATTCTGACCCAGGAATAAAACGTTCGAATGATCTGACAAAGTCCGCATTTGCGGACTTTTTTTCTTTACTTTTCGGCAGGTGCTAAAGTATGATGAAGAGAAAAACTTGAGTGAAGGGAGTTTGCTTGGATGAAAAGCAGTCGAACCAAAATCGTGGATTGCACGATCCGCGACGGCGGGTTAGTCAACAATTGGGATTTTAGCGTGGAGTTTGTGCAGAATTTATATGCCGGCCTGAATGAGGCGGGCGTGGACTATATGGAAATCGGCTATAAAAACTCCCCCAAACTGCTGAAAGGGGCAGACCAGGCGGGTCCATGGCGCTTCCTGAACGACGACTTCCTGCGCGAAGTCATTCCGCAAAAAGGAAAAACCAAACTGTCGGCCCTTGTCGATATCGGCCGCGTCGATGAAGAAGACATTTTGCCGCGCGAGGAAAGTTTGTTGGACTTGATCCGCGTTGCCTGCTATATCAAGGATGTAGATAAAGCGTTGGAGCTTGTTCAAACCTTCCATAACCGTGGGTACGAGACGACGATCAATATTATGGCTTTGTCCAACGTGATGGAGCACGAGCTGCTCGAGGCGTTCGAGATGATCAAGGAGAGCGTCGTCGACGTGGTGTATATCGTGGATTCCTACGGAAGTTTGGATCATAAAGACATCCTCTACCTGGTCGATAAATTCAAAACGCACCTACCGAACAAGCGTCTTGGCGTCCATACGCATAACAACATGCAGCTGGCATTTTCGAATACGCTGGTGGCTGCCGAGAATGGCGTAGAACTGCTGGATGCCTCCGTTTACGGGATGGGACGCGCTGCCGGGAACTGTCCGACGGAATTGCTGGTTACCCATTTGAAAGGCACAAAATACGAGCTTCGTCCCGTACTGGACATTATTGAACGTTTTATGATCCCGCTGCGTGAAAAAGAAGAATGGGGCTACCTCATTCCATATATGATCACGGGAACCCTGGATGAGCATCCTCGTTCCGCGATGGCGCTGCGCGCCTCGGAGGATAAGGACAAAGCCGTTGATTTTTATGACAAGCTGACCACGCCGGAAGTATCATTCAATAAGAAATAATCTGCTGATACGTACCAAAAAAGCACTTTTCTTTGGAAGAGAAAAGTGCTTTTTTTTTCGTTTAGGAATTTATATAGGTCCGTCAAAAAACCGATAGTAAGTAAGGGATAAAATAGACAGGGGTAACGTATCAATGCGCACCAGGCAGGGTGAAAAACAATGACAATGTGTCGAAGGATGTCATATAAAAGACATTTTGCGCAAAAATGCAGCAGGAAAATTACTTTTGGCGTGGAATCCAATATTTAGTAGTCATTATGCTGCTTGCAGATATGATGGAGGTACAGCTTACATGCTAAATAACGTAGAAGAGAGAAAGACCGTGAGAACGGGTACCACAGCTGTCTTTGCAGTCCTCCTGATTCATATGTTTCGTGATTCGGCATACCGGTTTCAAGGATGGAACGAATTTGCTTCCCTGTATTTGCTCGCGGGTGTTGCCAGTGCTTCGATCGGCTTTTCGATTTTTACGCAAGGGTGGATTTACTTCTCCAGCCAGCTTTCGCGTCAAAGGCTGTATACAGGCATGCTGTTCTTAAGCATGCTCGTATTCGATCTGCTGCATATGATGGGAGCGGTCGGCTTTCCGCTTTTTTGGAATACCCTGTCACTGAACGAATCTTTATGGTTGCTCGTGCTGTCCAAAATCCTAGCTTCCGGCGGTATTCTGCTGATATTCGGTTTTCGGGACGGGGCGGTGGACAGACGGTTTAAAACCGTTTTGCTGGCTGCAGGAGTGACGATTACCGTTTCCGTCCTGACGCTGTTTTTTTCAGGCGGCCAAGAACTGCCGGTGCTGTCGGATGAAAATGGCCTGACTCCCATGAAGTCGGGAATCGATATCGGGATCATGGCCGTTTTTCTGGTTGCCGCCGCGACAATCCTATATAAAGGAAGAATCGAGAAGCCGCCAGCCTTGCTGATCATCGTACGGGGGCTGCTGTTTTTTGCCGTGGGCCAGTTCCTGTTTGCCGAATCGTCATATGTAACTGACTCGTACCACCTCTTAGGGCTTGCCTTCGGCTGTATCGGGTCTTATTTCGTTCTCCGGGGAAGCTATCGGCTGACGATACAGGATCCTTTGGAAGAACGGCGCCAAGCTGAAGCCCAGATCAGTTATTTAGCCTATCACGATGACTTGACGGGCCTTCCGAATCTAAGGAAACTTGTACAGCGCCTGGAGGACTTGCTTCAATCGGACGGTCCGGAAGCGGAACCGGCTGTTATTGTGCTGAATTTTAACCGCTTTAAGATGATTAATGAATCATTGGGGCGCCATGCGGGCGACCGGATTTTAAAACTTGCGTCCGAGCGGATAACCCGGGAAGCCGCCGATAAAGGAGAAGAGGTATTCAGCATGGGAGGCGACGAGTTCGCGATTATCCTTCCGGACAAACTGGAGCTTGAAGAAATCCGTAGCCGAATCGGCCGCTATATCGATTTATTTCAAGAACCGCTGGCTTTCGGTACGCGGGAATACCATTTGTCTCTGTCGGCGGGATTTGCCGTTTATCCGGAGGATGGATTGACGGCGGATCGGCTTGTCCAAAATGCGGATACTGCGGTGCATGATGCGAAAGGCCAACAGAGCAGCATCCAGCGATACCTGCCATCCATGCAGCAGAAGGCCCAAAATCGGCTTGTTCTGGAGTCCGAAATGCGGCGCGGTCTGGAGCGGAATGAATTTTTTCTCGAATACCAGCCTCTGGTCCATTTGGATAGCGGGCAGACGGTAGGGATGGAAGCGCTCGTGCGCTGGAACCATCCGGAGCGGGGAATCGTTTACCCGGGAGAATTCATTCCGGTTGCCGAAGAGAGCGGCTTTATCGTCCAACTGGGGGAATGGGTGCTGCGTCAGGCCTGCAAGCAGAACAAGCAGTGGCAGAAGGCGGGATACCGGCCCATCTGTGTTTCCGTTAACCTTTCCATGGGCCAGTTTATCCAGACGAATCTGCCGGATCGGGTGGAGGCCGTATTGAATGAGATCGGACTTGAACCGAAATATGTGGAGCTTGAGATTACGGAATCCATGACGTTGGATAAGGAGGCTGCCCTTGGCCAGCTCCACAGCCTGAAACGGCTTGGAGTCAACATCAGCATCGATGATTTTGGGACAGGGTACAGTTCCCTGCATTATTTGAAAAACTTGCCGATCGACAGGCTCAAAATCGACAGAGCGTTCATCAACGAAGTTTTGCAGGATAACAACAATGCGGCAATCGTTTCTACCATTGCCACGATGGCCCATCATCTGAAGCTGAAAGTTACGGCCGAAGGGGTCGAAACGGAAGACCAGTTGAGCTTCCTGCGCAAACAGCAGTGCCATGAAGGGCAAGGATATTATTTCAGCCGGCCCGTTCGGGCACTCGATTTTGAAAGAACGTTTTTGGTCTGCTAGCTGAGGGGCTCCTTGTCCCCTCAGGCGGACTATTGTATGAAAATACCAGTTGCATTTGTCGATGCTCCGTGGTATATTTATTTTTGTCGTTAAGACAGCAAGTTTTTGACGGGACGTAGCTCAGCTTGGTAGAGCACCTGGTTTGGGACCAGGGGGTCGCATGTTCAAATCGTGTCGTCCCGATTGTCAAATTTGCGGGTGTAGTTCAATGGTAGAACTCCAGCCTTCCAAGCTGGTAGCGTGGGTTCGATTCCCATCACCCGCTCCATTAACCACAGTTTAAGGGGAAGCGAACCCCAGGGTTCGACCGTCCGTGCGTACATCGTAGCGATGGAAATCAGGACGCGCGTCAACATTAACCTCCAGACCTGCCGCAGGCAGTTCAGAATAGAGAATGTTGAGTATTCCCATCACCCGCTCCATACATAAGTTAACCGCCGTAAGGCGGTTTTTTTGCGTTTGCTGGACAGAGAAAAAGCCCGTTTCAACGTTTTGATCGAATCGGGCAAGTTTTTTCAGAGCAACCGAACCCAATAGAAAAAAGATAACGATCAGCCGCCATCAGTCTTTTACCTGAGGGAGCCTCTCTTCGCCTTGGTGCATTTTAGACGATACCGTCTTCCGTAAGCTTTGCCGTAGGCCACGATGGTGCGAATGGCCCTTGGATTCGGCAGCAGGGTAAACGGACATGGATCGGGATAAAAGTTGACCTCCAAAATCCATGGTTTGAGCCTCCGGTCCAAGCCGATATCCAAACCGAGCTCGTTCAATTGAGGAAAAGTCCGGCTTAATCTGGCGGCAGTCCAATGGGCGAGTTTATTCATGCCTCGCCGCACAGTCGAAACCTCTCCGGTGGCGGCATGGGGTGCGAGCAGGACGGAAGGCTCGTAGATCGAGCCCCCTTGGCTTCCGTTCGTAACGGCTTTGCGGGGGTGGGCCAGGCGTCCGAACGTACCGGTACACTCCCACTGCCTTTTCGGATTGCGCTGAATCATGACGCGAAAATCGAATGGACGCCCGTTGTACCTGAGCAGATGAACGCCTTTTTGAACCAGATACCGCTTATGGCGAATGTGTCTGCGGAGGGAAGCGTACATCGATCCGAAGTCGGCGAAGGCGGGTACATTCATACCGTGTTGGTAACGGTAGCCTTGTTTTGTTTTCTCTACCCGGATAACGCCCTTTCCCTGAGCGCCTTCATCGGGCTTTACATAGACCATGCCATATTGATTGAGCATGCGAGACAAAAGTTGACGGTTCAACCGTCGGGTGAGAGGAATATGTTCCGTCAGCTTTGGGCTGGCGGCCATGATTTTTGTTTTCAGGATTTTGCTTCTTGGAGGCTTTTTTGCCATGTCTCTCGTCCTTCCTTTCAAGAATGGGCTGGTAGCTTAGCAATCTATTATATGGCCAAAGGAACGGCAGGGTGTGGTTAAGCCGCCTATGCTGTGCGGATCCTTCCGCAATAATAGGCCTGCATTGACGTTTTATCCCGGGCAGCCCTACGTTTTGAAGGTGGGGCCAAGAACATGACCAAGCACGCATTGCATAAAGTGGATTGAAGGAACAGGCACATTAGGTCCAACTGAGAGGAGGCCCGTTTTATGATCTCGTCTGCAATTCTTCAGGAGGTTATTGAACGGATTGGCAAGTACTGTCCCTGGTATGTTCATAGGCTTGGTGCTCTTCAGATAGACGAATCTTATCGATTGGAACAACTGCCGCTGATCACCTCATCCGTTCTGGAGAAGCATTATTATTCAGACGATAATCCGCTTCAAGGCTCAGAAGGACTTTACAAATACCGCACGTCCGGCACCAGCTCGGGCAGACGCAAAATCATATATTATTCCGAGGCCGATGAAGCGGAATATATGCGGATTAAGCTGAATGTTTTCCGTACCGTTTTAGGCACGTCCGGCTATCGAACCGCCTTGGCGGATATGGGAACGGGCCATGCGGAAGCGACGGCCGTCCAGGTGTTCAGGGAACTGGGAATGGAGGTTGAATCGATTCCCTACACGCTGCCGATCGAACAGCATTTGGATCGATTGCAAAGCTTTCGGCCTGAGGTGCTCTACACGATGCCGTCAATTTTGGAGCGTATACTGCTTGCTTCCGAGCATCCCGAGGCATATGGCATCCGCCATGTTATTCTCGTGGGGGAGATGGCCCCTGCCGGTTGGATCCGGCGTGCCGCCGAACGTCTTGGCATTGATGAGGAACGGATTACGGATACGTACGGCTCCATTGAAATGGGTACGATAGCCTATCATTCGCCGCAGCACGGACGTTATTTGCTGGCCGAGGGGTTGAGTGCTGAAGGGGTCGGGGCAGAAGATCTCGGCGAAGGGATAGAACCGCTTCCCGGGAAGGAACAGGTGCTTGTTCTGACTTCGACGGTACGGGAGGCATTTCCTGCGATACGTTATGTAACGTATGACGTGGTTCGAGATTTACGCCCCATTACCGTAGACGGGGTGGAGCGGATGAGTTTTCAGAGCATCGTCAAACGAATCGGGCCGGACCTCAAGCATGGCGAGAAGATTAGCATTTACGATATCGAGGATGTCGTGAACCGGCACCTCTCGCGGGTAAGCGTTCGCGTCCATATGGATAGAGAGGGACTAAAGGTATTTGTATACGGTACCGATAACGATGGGCTGAATCGTGCGGACAACGCCGTGACGCCGGAAATGCTGGAAGCCATCCGGCAGGATTTGGAGGAACGCATACCGGAGATCGGGGCGATGATCCGGTCGGGAATCATCGGCCGTATTCGGGTGGCGGGCGGCAGCTTTCAAGATGAGGAACAGCGCCGGTCGGTAAAGCACAAGAAAATTTACTATGACAAAAATGAGGGATCGTAATGAAGCTCGAGGGAGGTATTGTCGATACCATCGGCGACACGCCGCTTATTCGCCTGTCGCAGCTGTTTCAAGATGCTCCGTTTGATGCTTATGCCAAGCTGGAGGGCATGAATCCCGGAGGAAGCGGGAAGGACCGGCCTGCGCTTTATTTACTGAAGGAAGCAATCCGCCGCGGGGATATTACGGAGCGCAGCGTCGTAGTAGAGTCCAGTTCAGGGAATCTGGCCATCAGTCTGGCCCAGTTGTGCCGCTATCTGGGGCTGCGTTTTATATGCGTGGTTGACCCCCGAACGACCGAGCAGCATAAGAGCATCATCCGCGGCTTTGGAGGAGAAATCGATCTCGTATCCGAGCCTGACGAGGAAACGGGCGAGTTTTTGCCGGCGCGAATACGGCGGGTAAAGGAATTGGTTCGCCAAATTCCGCATGCTTATTGGACGAATCAGTATGGGAACCTGGACAACAGTTTGTCCCACACCGAGATGACGATGAAGGAAATTTGCGATGAGCTGGGGCCCATCGATTATTTGTTCTGCGGCGTCAGCTCCTGCGGCACGATTCGCGGCTGCTCGGACTATATAAGGTCCAAAGGTCAGCATACCAAAATTGTGGCCGTCGACGCTGCCGGAAGCGTGATTTTCGGCGGAAAGAAAAGCTCCCGCCGCTTTCCGGGCCTAGGGGCGGGCATCGTTCCGGGGCTGTATCATCCGGAGGTAGCGGATGAGGTGTTGTATGTGTCCGACCGGGATTGCGTGGAAGGCTGCCGTCTGCTTGTAAGGAGAGAGTCCATTATGGCGGGCGCATCATCGGGCGGCGTCATTTCAGCGATGCTTCGCATGAAAGCACGCATTCCCAAAGGAGCCGTATGCGCAGCGATCCTGCCCGACAGGGGGGAACGGTACATGGATACCGTATATAACGATGATTGGGTGCGGCGGGAGCTTGGTTTCGATCCCCGTTTGCCGTAAGGAGGGGGAGCATGCTTTATCTGAACGATAGCCATATCCAGGAACTGGGAATCGACTGGCAAGTTTTGATCGGTATCATAAAGGATGTTATCCGGGTCGAGGATGCGGGCGACTGCGTGTTTCCGCTTAAGCCCTATTTGAGATTCGGAGACCCCGGGAACCGGATCATTGCGATGCCGGCTTATGTGGGAGGAAGCTTCGACCTGGCCGGAATCAAATGGATTGCCAGCTTTCCGCAAAACCATCTCCACGGACTGCCGCGCGCGCACAACACCGTCATATTAAACGATACGGAGACGGGAGAACCGCTGGCCTTTCTGAACAGCGGAATGCTGAGCGGACTCCGGACGGCGGCGGTCAGCGGCGTGATGCTTCAAGCTTATGTTGAGGCCAGGCAGCCCCCTGGATTGAAAATGGGCATTATCGGCTGGGGGCCGATCGGTCGTCTTCACTTGGATATGTGCGCCGCGGTTCTCGGCGGGAAGCTGGAGCAGGTTATTTTGCATGACCTTCGAGGAATTGATCCCGAAACCGTACCCGCCGAATTGCGGGACATTACGGTTATAACGGATGATTGGCGCACCGCATACCGTCAAGCCGACGTCATCGCTACCTGTACGGTTTCGGCGAATCGGTACATTGACGAGGCCCCGGAGGAGGGAAAGCTGCTGCTGGGTGTTTCCCTTCGCGATTACATTCCCGAAAGCGTTGCCCATATCAATACGATCGTGGTCGACGATTGGAATGAAGTTTGCCGGGAAAATACCGATGTGGAGCAGCTGCATCTCCGGTACGGTTTGCAATCGTCGGACGTCCGTACGCTGGCCGATGTGGTTTGCCGCGGCGCCCTCTTCCGCAGGGAAGCAGCGGGCACGGTCTATTTTAACCCGATGGGTTTGGCTATTTTCGATATTGGGATCGCTGGACATTACTGGCGCAAGGCGGTTAAGCTTGGCAAGGGAGTAAAGCTCCCGTAAGGCGGGAACTAGACGGAGCAGGAATATATTTGTTATAATGTAAACAATTCATTCCAAGAAATGCGAGGTAACGCGATCCGATGAAGTAAGACACCCTTTCTTTTCCGACAACTGCAAGTTTAATGCAGGCGTTTTCTCTACGGCGGTAGGGGGAAAGATTTGGTGTGTCTGAAAACAAGGATACGTTGCCCTTCAATTTATCGGGTAAGCATAAGCTCATGGAATCTCTCTTTGCTGCTTTTGCAAAGAAGGTGCTGGAAGTGGAATGGACAGCCGGGATGGAAGTCCGCGGAGCTTTTATGCGTATACTGAATTCAGATAACTTATTCTTTTCCGGTCATCCGCCGCAGACAATCGTCTGCGGTTTTTTCGTGAGTTTTCACATGGAAAGGATGAAGGAAAATGACAACGATTTTAAAAGCGACAGATCTCAGCATCGAGCTGCAAGGAAATATTTTATTTGAAAATGTTCAATTGGAGATAGCGGAAGGAGAAAGGCTGGCGTTGTTTGGACGCAACGGCTCCGGGAAATCCACTCTCTTGTCCATATTGACGGGCGTAAGGGAGCCTTCGTCCGGCAGGTTGGAAATGATCCTTCCGCGCCACAAATGGGGATGGATGAAGCAGCAGGATCAGCATGATGACGATCTATCGGCTCTTGATGCCGTAAGGCGCGGCAGCAGCGAAAATTTATGGAAGCTAAAGCAAGGGCTTGCCGAAGCCGAACGCCTCATGGAAACGGTTGAGACAGAGCAAAATCCGGAGGTGCTGGAGAAGTACGGCCACATGCTTGGCGAGTATGAGACGCTCGGCGGGTTCCAGTGGGAAACGGAAGTGGAAAAATCCATGACGATGCTGGGCCTTGGAGCCGAGCTGTGGCCGGTTTCCTTTCACCAACTGAGCGGCGGGCAAAAAACGAGGGCCATGCTTTCGTCACTTCTCGTTTCGGAGCCGCAGTTTCTGCTGCTGGATGAACCGACCAACCATCTGGACGGGGAAAGTTTGCGTTGGCTTGAACAGTGGCTCGCTTCCTATAAGGGTACCGTATTATTTGTGTCCCATGACCGGGAGTTTATCGATAGGACGGCGACCGCTGTCTGCGAGCTGACGTCGGAAGGGCTAAAGCGTTATAAGGGAGGCTATTCCGATTACCGGAGGGAGAAGGAGAGGGAACTGCGGGAGCATGAGGCTCTTCACCGGAAGCAGGAGCTCGAACGGAAAGCCCTTGAGGAATCGATCCGCAATTACCAGGAATGGTTTCATCAGGCGCATGATTCCGCCGCCGCACAGAATGAGGTCAAGATCACGGCAAGCTTTTATAAAGCGAAGGCGAAGAAAAATGTTTCCCGCTACCATGCCAAACAGAAGGCGCTGGAACGCCTGAAAGCGGAGGCCGTGGGCAAACCGCGGCAGGATCCGAAACTGCACATGAAGCTCGGGGCGGAGGAATTCGGCGCCCGGACTCTGATCCGCGTCGAAGAAGTTTCCTTCGGATACGGAAGCGGACTTCTGTTTGACAAGCTGCGCTTCCAATTGTCGAGAGGTGACCGTCTGGCTGTCCGGGGGCCGAACGGCAGCGGCAAGACGACGCTGCTGAAGCTGCTGCTGGGAGAACTGGAACCCGTAGAGGGGCGGATCATTCGGCATCCGGCGCTGAAGATCGGCTACTTCTCTCAGGAGTTGGAAGGTCTTAATCTGAGTGCGACCCTGCTTGACAGCCTGCTCGGCCTGCCGGATATGACGCAAAGCAGGGCACGGACGCTGCTGGGCTGCTTTTTGTTCAGCAGGGATGACGTATTCAAAACCATCGGGGATCTCAGCATGGGGGAAAAGTGCAGAGCCGCCTTCCTGAAGCTCTATTTCAGCGGCGCCCATTTGCTCGTTCTGGATGAACCGACCAACTATCTGGACGTGGACACAAGGGAAGTGATCGAAGACGTGCTTCAATCCTACCCGGGAGCGATCGCGCTTGTTTCGCACGACAGGTATCTCGTCCGCAAGATCGCTAACCGGCTGCTTACGCTGAATGGGGACGGGAAGCCGGTCTGGTTCGAAGGAAGCGTACAGGAGGAGGAAGAGCAGGCATCGCGCACCCATGTAATCCGGGGAGACAGCGGGAAGGAGAACCGGCGGATGGAGCTGGAATACCGGATTCAGGAGCTTCTGCTTGGAATATCCGGCGACGCTACGGAAGAAGAGGGACAGATGAGGGAAATCCGGGCGCTGCGCCTGGAACTGGAACAGCTCCGCGACAGCTAACGTTCATGCGTTCAAACACAGGTTCAGCTGTTCATTAAGTTATAAGCTTCTTGAATGCGCGAAGTATTCTGACCGAGGATTAATGATAGGAGATGAAAAAGATGACGGCAGACGAAATCGTGAAGTTCATCAGCAAGGAGCTGGAAGGAGTTCCGGGAATCGCAGGAGTCGTGCTGGGCGGGTCCAGGGCCAGAGGCAATGCCGGGCCCGCCTCGGATATCGATATCGGCATATATTATGACGAGTCAGACGGTTTCAGCGTCGGTGATTTGAGCCGGATCGCTGGCCAGTTTGACGACGAGCACCGGGAAAACCTGGTTTCCCCGCTTGGCGGATGGGGTCCGTGGGTGAATGCGGGCGGCTGGCTGGTGGTCCAAGGCCTGCACGTCGACCTTATACTGCGCGATATTAACCGGGTGTCGCGGGTGATCGACGATTGCTTGTCGGGAAACGTTTCGACGCATTACCATGCCGGACACCCGCATGCGTTTTTGAATGTAATGTACATGGGAGAAGTGTCCGTCTGCAAAGTCTTATCTGATCCTAACGGGAAAATAGCGGCATTAAAAGCCAAGACGAATCCTTATCCTTCCGAGCTGCAAAAGGCCTTGATCGGCTATTTCAGGTTCGAGGCCTCCTTTTCTTCAATCCATGCGGACAGCAGCGCGAGCAGAGACGATATTTCTTTTGTCGCCGGTTGTTGCTTCCGGACGATAGCCTGCATGAATCAAGCCCTGTTCGCCAAGAATAAGGAGTACTGCATCAACGAGAAAAAGGCGGCGGCCTTGGTTAACGGTTTTTCGGTCAAACCCAAGGATTACAAGGAGCGCGTCGACAGGATCTTTACCCTTCTTTCAACGGATGAGACCCAAACAAGAGAAGGCGTTGACCTGCTAAAGGAGCTTGTCCGGGAAACCGATATGCTGCTTGATCAATAGAAGTTTTTTCGACAACCGGCCACAAGAACAAGCATATTAACTTGTCATTCGAGAGATAATTGAATATAATAATGGCTATATATGCTGATATATTGAAATGCGTTGAAGGAGAAGAGTAAGCAGTGCCTCTGTACAGGGAGGAGACACCGGAGATTGAGAGTGTCTCTATGGAAACAGGCTGCCGAAGTTCGCTCCGGAGCAGTTCCCTGAACCCGGCGCTTTGCCGTTCAGTAGGGGATATCGGGTTCCGATCCGTTACGTCGGTCAAAGTGAGTTCGAGGTATTGAAGCACGGAATAACTTGGTTATTTTAGCCTTTAAATCCGGACTAACAAGGGTGGTACCACGGTCTTTTCGTCCCTTTCGGGAGAAAAGGCCTTTTTGTTTTGGTTGACCTGTCTAGACATCTTGAGACCATGAAGGGGGCATGAAAGGCCATGAAGGAAAAATTGTTGGCATTAAAACAGGAGGCTCTCGGCCTGCTGCGGGAGATCGCGGATCCGAACAGCCTGAACGATCTGCGGGTTAAATATTTGGGCAAAAAAGGGGCCTTGACCGAAATTTTGAGAGGAATGGGATCCCTCAGCGCGGAAGAGCGTCCGGTTATCGGCCAGGTGGCCAATGACGTGCGCGGCGCGATTGAAGCAGTGATATCGGGCAAACAGGAGGAATTCCAGCGGAAGGAAACCGAAGAGCGCCTGCGCGCAGAAAAGGTTGACGTTACCCTGCCGGGACGGAAGCTCCCTCAAGGGTCCGTGCATCCTCTTAGCAAAGTGATTCAGGATATCGAAGATATTTTTATCGGAATGGGTTACCGCGTGGCGGAAGGCCCGGAGGTGGAGACGGATTATTTTAACTTTGAAGCCTTGAATCTTCCGAAGAACCACCCGGCCCGCGATATGCAGGATTCCTTCTATTTGACCGAGGATCTGCTGATGCGTACGCAAACCTCGCCGGTGCAGGCCCGGACGATGCTGGAGATGAAAGGGGAAACCCCCGTCAAAATCATTTGTCCCGGCCGCGTGTTCCGTCGGGACGATGATGATGCGACTCACTCCTTCCAATTCCATCAAATCGAGGGGCTGGTGATCGGAAGCGGCATCCGGATGAGCGATTTGAAAGGCACGCTGCTTCAGTTCGTTCGCGAAATGTTCGGGGAGAACACGCAAATCCGGCTTCGTCCGAGCTTTTTCCCGTTCACCGAACCAAGCGCCGAAGTTGACGTATCCTGCGTGAAATGCGGCGGCAGCGGCTGCCGGGTATGCAAGCAGACGGGCTGGCTGGAAATTTTGGGCTGCGGCATGGTGCATCCGAAAGTACTTGAGATGGGCGGATACGATCCGGAGAAGTACAGCGGTTTCGCTTTCGGGATGGGCGTGGAACGGATTGCGATGCTGAAATACGGCGTGGACGACATCCGGCATTTCTATAATAACGATATGTCGTTCCTGAAACAGTTTGCTCGGATCTAACTTAATCAAAAGAAGGAAGTGAACGGACATGAGAGTATCAACGGAATGGTTGTCCCAATATATTTCCCTGGACGGCGTCACGGCTGAAGACCTGGCTGGCCGAATCACCTCGGCGGGGATCGAAATTGATATTATCGAGGACCGGAACCAAGGCATCAACAAGGTTGTCGTGGGATACGTAAAGAGCAAGGAAAAGCACCCCGATGCGGATAAGCTAAACGTCTGTGTCGTTGATGCGGGACAAGGCGAGGACCTTCAGATCGTCTGCGGAGCCAAAAACGTCGACGCCGGCCAGAAAGTGCCGGTCGCGCAGGTCGGCGCGAAGCTCCCGGGCGGCCTCGATATAAAAAAAGCGAAGCTCCGCGGCGTCGTTTCCCAAGGCATGATCTGCTCCGCGAAAGAGCTGGGCATGAACGACAAGCTGCTTCCGAAGGAGCTGCAGGAAGGCATTCTGGTTCTGCCGGAGAGCACGGAAATCGGTACGCCGATCCTAAAAGTGCTCGGACTGGACGATAAGGTTTTGGAGCTGGATCTGACCCCGAACCGGTCGGACTGCCTGAGCATGCTGGGTACGGCTTATGAGGTCAGCGCGATTTTGGGACGCGAGCTGTCGCTTCCGAAGCCCGAAAAGGACCTTGTAGAGGTCAGCGACGCGGCCGAGCGGCATATTTCGGTATCCATCGAAGCCAAGGGAGAGTGCTCCCATTATGCGGCCCGCTATATTACGGGCGTTACGATCGGGTCATCGCCGCTCTGGATGCAGAATCGGCTGATGGCCGCAGGCGTACGCCCTATCAACAATATCGTGGATATTACAAACTACGTCATGCTGGAATACGGTCAGCCGCTGCATGCGTTTGATGCGGACCGTCTGGAGGGCGGATCGGTGCTGGTTCGGATGGCCAGCGCCGGAGAAACGATGGTGACGCTGGACGGCCAAGAGCGTCGTCTGGAGCCTCATATGCTCGTGATTACGGCGGGAGACAAACCGGTGGCACTGGCAGGTGTCATGGGCGGCCTTACTTCCGAAGTGACGGACGGCACGGTCAACATTTTCCTGGAGTCGGCCAAGTTCGACGGAGGAACGGTTCGAAAAAACGTCCCGTCAGCTCGGCCTTCGTTCCGAGGCCAGCTCCCGTTTCGAAAAAGAAGTGGATCCGGCGGCAGTCATCCCGGCTTTGAACCGTGCGGCAGCTCTCATGGCCGAATATGCCGGAGGAACCGTTCATCAGGGGATCGTCGAAGCCGGGGCCGCAGCGGTCGAACCTAAGGTCATCACGCTTTCCCTGGAAAAACTGAACCGTCATCTGGGCACGGACCTGTCCATGCTTGAGGTGAAAACGCTGTTTGCCCGCCTTCATTTCGATTGCGGCGATGCCGGAACGGGCCTGATCGAGGTAGAGGTTCCGACCCGCCGCGGGGATATTTCGCTTGACGTGGATTTGATGGAAGAGGTTGCCCGTCTCTACGGCTACGATAATATCCCGACGACAGCCATCGAAGGAGCGACGACTCCTGGCGGATTGACGAAACCTCAGGCCGTACGCCGTGCCATCCGCCGTCTGCTTACCCATGGCGGATGGCAGGAGGTGCTCGGATATTCCTTCATTCATCCGGAGCAAGCCGAGACGTTTACTTTGCTCGGAAACGGCGGCAAGGCTGTGAAGCTGGCCATGCCAATGAGCGAGGATCGCAGCGTGCTGCGCACAAGCGTGATTCCGCAGCTTCTCGACATCGCTGCGTACAATGCCAATCGGAAGCAGCCGGATCTGGCGCTGTTTGAAATCGGAAACTTGTTTCATACGGAAGAGGAAACGCTGACGAAGCAGCCGCAGGAACGCCCTGCGCTCGGGCTTCTGCTATGCGGCCGTCGCGGGAACAAGCAGTGGAACGTGCAGCCTGAAGCGGTCGATTTCTTCGATCTGAAGGGTGCGCTTGAAACGGTTATCCAATATTTAGGTATTCCATCCGAAGAGGTCGTGTTTGCGGCGGACCGTCCGGCGGATTATCACCCGGGCCGCTCCGCTTCCATTTACGTTCAGGATGGCGAAAGCAGAGTGCTGCTGGGAACGCTCGGCCAGATTCACCCCGAGCTGCAGCAGGCAAAAGATCTTCAAGATACGTACGTCGCGGAAATATTGCTCGAACCGCTCTATGAGCTTGCGAGCAGCGAAATCGTCTACCGCGATCTGCCGCGGTTCCCGGCCATGGAGAGGGATCTTGCCATCGTGGTGGATGAATCGGTCGAAGCCGGTGCCCTGATGAGCACCATCCGCGAACACGCGGGAGAGCTGCTTCAAAACGTGCAGGTATTTGACGTATTCACCGGCAGCAAGCTCGGCGAAGGCAAGAAGAGTGTGGCGATCGCTTTGACCTACCGCCACCAGGAACGGACGCTGACCGACGATGAAGTGACGGGAGCCACCGATAAAGCGATTCAAGCGCTGACGGAAACTTTTGGCGCCGAATTAAGAAAATAGCAGGAATTGGGGGAAGCCGCATCGAATTACACCATTCGATGCGGTTTTTTGAAATATAAGAAGGCATAGGATTTCAATTTCGCTTCGGATTTATATGACTCTCGGAACACATCGCCTTCTTAAAAGGATGAATGGCTTTCGTTTCTACTTGCACCGGATGATAAGCCATGGAGGCGTAACGCTTCCTCACCGATAAATGAATCTGGGAAAATACGGTCTGGCTGACACGAGGTTCGTCTAGAAGAGCTTTCTCATATATAATGTAGAAAGGTGATAGACCGTAAAGACATCTTAGATCAACAGACAATCGAAGGAGGGCACAACTGTGACTACACCTGACCGTACACGCGTTACCGTGGAAATCTACGGAACTTCCTATAAACTTGTGGGCAGCAGCAGCGAATATATGAAACAAGTTGCCAATTATGTGGACGAGCGGATGCGCTCGATTTCCAAGGCACACTCCCGTTTGGATACGCCGAGAATTGCCGTTCTTGCGGCAGTACATATGGCCGAGGAAGCTGTGCAGATGCAGCAGTTTCAGAACGAGGTCAAGTTGCTGACGGCTGAGCGGAGCGAGCTCCGTTCGGAGCTGGCCCGGATCCAGGGCATTCTTCAGGAACAGCAGCAGCATTTCAAGCAGCACACCGAGGATTTGGAACGTCGGCTTAACGAGCAGACAGCCCTTGCGAAAGAACTGGGTACCGCCAAAGATGCTTTGAATGCCGAATCGGAGCGAACCAAAGAGCTGCTGCAGAAGGAATCCCGGCGTGTGTCCGAGCTGCTGAAGGAAAAGCAAAATCTGGAGAATACGCTTTCCCAGCGGACGTCCGAGTGGGAAAAGAAGCATAAGCAGACGATCGACGATTTAAAAAACCAGCATGCGGCGCAGTTGGAGCAGCTGCAGAAAAGCCATAAACAATCGGCGGAGCAGCACGAGTCCAATCATAAGCGCCTGCTTCAGCAGGCAGAACAGAAACATGCGCAGGCCTTGGAGGAGTTGAAGCAAAGCCACAGCCAGACCGTCCAGGGGTTGGAACAAAAATATAAGCAGTCTGCCTCCGAGCAGGAATCCCTGCTCAAATCGTCCATTCAAAATTTGGAGAAAAAACTGGCCGAGCAGCAAAATGCGGGCCGTACGCTGCAAACTCGATTTGAAGGAAGCGAGAAAGAGCTGGCTGCCGTTAAGGGCGAGTCTTCCAAGCTTAAGGAGATGCTGCAGCAAACGCGGAGTCAGCTTGAAATTTCGGCGAAAGAGCTTCAATCGGCCAAGGAGAAAACGGATCAGCTTACTCAGGAGCGGGATGGATTGAAGCAGGAGGCCGTAAAGTCGGAGGAAGAACGCCGCCGTCTTCAAAAGCTTGTGGTGGATGCAAATCAGAACTCGAGAAAGCTGCATGACGATATCCAGCGTTTGAATACCGATGTCGAATCCTGGAAGAAACTTGCCGAGCAGCGCAAAGAGGAGATCGGAGATCTGGAAATGCGCATGGTTGAAGCGCTCGAGGTCACGGAAACCCTGGAAGAGGGCATGAAAAACCTTCAGGAGGAACTGCAGGTTCTTAAGGGCGAGGCTGAGCGCGAGGCTTCGCGCCGTCATACCGCCGAACAGGAGCTGAACGAGCTTCAGCTTCAAATGGAAGAGATGGAAAAAGCAAGCCGTGAGGCAGCGGACAGGGAAGAAGAAACGCGAAAGTTGTACGAAATGCTGGAGGAAGAATACGATTCCGTATCTTCCCAGTTGGAGCATCTTCGTAAATCGGCAGCCGAGCGCGACGGACGCGATCATGAGCTGAGCGCCATGCTTAAATCTGCAGAAGAAGAGCTTCATGTATGGCGTACGAAGTATGAGGGTCTTTCGGAAGAACGCCGGGATTGGGAGAAAACGGAGGAAACGCTCAGACGGGAGCTCGATGCCTGGCAGCAGCAGATCGCGGCCTCTAGCGAGACCTGCGAACAACTGGAAGAGGAGAAGAAAGAGGCGGCCGAGGAGCTGTCCCAGCTCGGTGAAAAATATGAGCTCGTCATGCACCAATACCGACTGCTTCAAGCCGAACGGGAGCTTCAGCTTGAGAATTCCGCCAAGCTGGAGGAGGAGCATCGCAAGCTTCAGGAGAGTATTCCAAACTTCAGGTGGAGTACAACGAATGGATTGAACTGATTGAGCAGGACCAAAGCTGACAAGAATGTACGGAAAGACGGGAATATGCTCCACGTATTCATCATATCGACATAGAAAACCTCCAGATTCGCAAGAGTTCTTGGAATGCTGGAGGTTATTGTTTTTGTCTCCCTGGTTATAGAGGGAAGCTTATTCTGGCCTACTCCTCGATAATCAGTTTGGAGATCATCTTCGTATGTCCGGGTCCGCACATGATGGAGCAGGAGATATCGAACTCGCCTGTTTTGTCCGGAGTAACGACCGCGGAGTCGTTTTTGCTGTCCAACTGCAGATTGAGGGCCGGGATCAACACGCCGTGGTTGCCTTCCTCGTTCTTGAAGGTAATCTTAACGGGCACGCCTTTTTTTAGGGTGTATTCCTGTTTATCGAATTGGTAGTTGGTGGCGCTAATGACCAGCTCGGCTTCCGGGGCTACCCCTGTATCCGTAACGCCGGTTTCGTTCGGCGAAGCTGAGTCTTTATCCCCGCCGCAAGCCGCCAAAACAAACAGCAACATGCAGGAAACTATCAATGCAAGCGTTTTTTTCATAAAATTCTCCCCTAACTTTATATATTGTGTGAAAATTTCTTCTATAATGATAACGTAAAAATTTGGTTTGTGCGCTGAATTGAATATGAATAATTGGTGAACTTCCTTTGGGATTTTTTTCATGAAAAAAAGCAAGTCCCTGCATTTAAACAGGAACTTGCTTTTCCGAACCGGCTTCGGATTTTACTTATTCTCGTTTTTATTCTTGTCGAATGGCGTTGCCAGCGGAATGAACAAATCGATAATTCCGATGACAAGGGCAGCCAGCAGTGCTCCGAGAACGGTCACTCTTACGTCGGCAATGAGGAATTGAGCGACGTAAATGACAAGAGCGCTAACCAGAAATCCGACAATGCCCCGCCCGAACGGGGTAACCCGTGTTCCAAATACGCTTTCGATGATCCATCCCAGAACGGCGATGACCAGAGCAAGCAGCAGGGCGCTTCCGAATCCCCCTACGCTGAACAGCGGAACGATCCAGCCCACAATCATCAGAATAAGCGCAGAAACGATGAAACGTATGACATGCCCGAGAAATTGCATCGAACGGCCTCCTTATTAAGCTGCAAATTTACGCAAACTTATTTTGTTCCGATTTCAAGTGAGTTATGTGTGGAAGGATTTATCGGCCAAAATCCTGAAAATAGCGAAAATGGATGGTCTTCGATATAATAAAGGCAATGATTGAGAGGAGTTGTGAACTTCTTGGACGACAAGATTTTACAGACGTTAGAATACCGAAAAATTTTAAATACGCTGTCTAAATATACCCAAACTTCCATGGGCGGAACGATCGTTGACCAACTGAAGCCTTCGGTGCAGCTTGAGGACGTCAAACAGCTGCTGGCGGCCACGGACCAGGCTTATACCGTAGACCGTTTGAAGGGCAGCCCGTCTTTCGGGGGAATTACGGACATTACCGAACCGCTTAAGCGTGCGCGTATCGGCGGAACGCTGAACCCGCACGAGCTTCTTGCCGTTGCCAACACGATTATGGGTTCGCGCCGGCTCAAGCGCTTCCTTGCCCAGATTCACGAGGACGAGCCCATCGAGATTCTGTACAATCTAAGCGAACTCATTTCAGAGCAAAAACCGCTTGAGGACGCCATAAAAGCCTGCATTGACGAAAGCGCTGAAGTGATGGATTCCGCAAGTCCGGAGCTGGCCCAAATCCGGCGTGAGCTCCGGAACGGAGAGGTGAGGATCCGCGAGAAGCTGGATGGCATGATCCGTTCCCAGTCCGTGGCCAAAATGCTGCAGGACCAACTTATTACGATCCGGGGCGACCGGTTTGTCATTCCGGTAAAAGCGGAATACCGCTCGTATTTTGGCGGGATCGTTCATGACCAGTCCGGCTCGGGCGCAACTTTATTCATTGAACCCGAGTCCATTGTTGCGATGAATAACAAACTTCGGGAAACGCGGCTTAAGGAAGAGCGGGAGATTGAGGTCATTCTGCAGAAATTGACCGCTCTGGTCGGAGACCAGGCGGATCTGCTTGCCATAGATGTGGATCTGACCGGCCAGCTAGATTTTATTTTTGCCAAAGCGCGTCTGGCTCATGTGATGAAAGCCTCGCTTCCCCGAATGAACGACCGAGGTTACCTCAAACTGAAAAAAGGGCGGCACCCGCTTATTCCCCTAGATCAGGTTGTACCGATTGATGTGGATCTTGGCAACTCTTACACGTCCATCATCGTCACGGGGCCGAACACCGGCGGCAAGACGGTGACGCTGAAAACGATTGGCCTCCTGAATTTGATGGCGATGTCGGGTTTGTTCATCCCGGCCGAGGAAGGAAGCCAGATGTGCGTGTTCGATGCCATTTACGCCGATATCGGGGATGAACAGAGCATAGAGCAAAGCTTGAGTACGTTCTCAAGCCATATGACCAATATAATAAGAATTCTGAAAAACATGACGCCGAAAAGTCTTGTGCTTCTTGATGAAGTCGGCGCCGGTACGGACCCCGCGGAAGGCTCGGCTTTGGCCATTGCGATTCTGGAGCACATCCACGCCATGGGCTGCCGAATGATTGCGACCACGCACTATTCCGAGTTGAAGGCTTACGCCTATGAGCGAAACGGCGTGATTAACGCCAGCATGGAGTTCGATATCAATACGCTCAGCCCGACCTATCGTCTTCTTGTCGGGGTACCGGGACGAAGCAACGCATTTGCTATTGCGGAGCGTCTGGGCCTCCCCGGCGCCATTTTGGATTTTGCCCGGGGAGAGGTTAAGGAAGAGGATCAGCGCGTAGAGCACATGATCGCCTCCCTGGAAGAAAACCGGCACGAAGCCGAAGTGGAACGCGGGAAGGCGGAGGCTCTCCGGAAGGAACTGGAGGAGCTGAAGGCACGGCACAGCCGCGAACTGGCCAAACTTGAGGAGCAGCGGGACAAGTATGTGGACAAAGCTCGGCTGGAAGCGAAAAAGCTCGTGGACAAGGCCCGCAGCGAAGCGGAGGAGATTATCGCGGATCTGCGCAAGCTTGCCCAGGAGGAAGGGGCATCCGTCAAGGAGCATAAGCTGATTGCAGCCCGGAAACGGCTGGATGAAGCAGAGCCGGAGCAGAAAAGGAAATCGTCCGTGCAGCGGAACCCCAAGGAGAAACGGAAGATCGAGCCCGGAGACGAGGTTATGGTATACAGCTTGAACCAGAAGGGGCATGTCGTTGAAATGGCCGGAGCGAAGGAAGCTTTGGTTCAGCTTGGCATCATGAAGATGAAGGTGTCCCTGGACGATCTGGAACTGCTGTCGGCGGCGCCGAGCAAGAAGCCGCAGGCTCAGCGGACGGCAACGGTTCTGAAGCGGACGAGGGACGAAAGTACCCGGAGCGAGCTGGATTTGCGGGGCGAGAACCTGGAGGAGGCTTTGATCGAAGTCGATCGGTTCATCGACGAAGCATTCTTGAGCAACTTGGGTCAGGTCTACATTATCCACGGCAAGGGTACGGGAATTTTGCGGACCGGAATTCAGGAATATCTGCGGAAGCATAAGCATGTCAAAAGCTATCGTCTTGGAAACTATGGGGAAGGCGGCACCGGCGTAACGATCGCGGAGCTGAAATAATATGCGCGCCATGGTTTTCGGAACCGAAAGTTCTCTGACTCGTATACAATTAAAAGTATGTGTGAAGACCGGCGGACTGCCGCGCAGCCGCCGATTTTACGGGGAGGAACGCGGGGAAAATGACGGAAAGCATTGATCAGCTGCTGGCTCATCCTGTGGGTGTGATGGTCGGCTATTTCTCGGTTGCGATTCTAGCGCTCATTGTGTACTTATCCTGCTTTGAGCTCGTTACCAAATATAACTGCTGGGACGAAATCCGAAAAGGCAACGTCGCTGCGGCGATGGCTACCGGAGGGAAAATATTCGGCATATGCAATGTGATGCGTTTCAGCATTCAGTTGAATACATCGGTCTATGATATGATTATATGGTCGTTTATCGGGTTCGTATTGCTGCTTGGGGCATATCTCCTGCTCGAGTTTTTGACGCCTGTTTTTTCCGTGGATGAAGAGATCGGTAAAGATAACCGGGCGGTCGGGTTGATCGTATTGATCATCACCGTTTCCTTGTCTTACGTTATAGGCGCAAGCATCATTTAAATGAAGGAGCGAGGGCGATGAAATATTTACCGCGGGTATTATTCGCGGCAGCCTTGATCTTTTTTGTATCCGGTATTGTATTTTTAATGTGGAAATAAATTGAAGATTCAAGGAAAGGGATGAATAAGGGATGGAACCGACTGTGTGTCCTTGGTGCCAGACAGAAATTGTATGGGACGAGGAAATCGGACCGGAAGAGAACTGTCCGCATTGCGACAATGAATTGAAAGGCTATCGTACGCTGAACATCGAGCTTGAGGGTGAGAATGGGGAGCTTGACAATGAAGAACATGCTCCCGAAGAGGATGACGAGTATGAAAGCGGCGATATTTTGAATAAACCCTTCTGGGGAATCGGGGATGGCACGGTTCCGGCGATTCGGGTATTGGATAAATACGGCGATGACCATGATCTAATGGCATATGAGGAATCCGTCGAGAGCGTGCTTGATGATCAGGATGAAACGCCCGAATGCTTCCATTGCCGGGAATATATGATGCTTGCCGGAACGCAGAAGGTGAGCGGTGAAGCTTTTGAGCCTGCCTTGCCGGCTTCGCTTCAGGCGCCCCTGCTGAAGCCTCCGTTCCATCTGAACGTCTATATCTGTTCGGGATGCTTTCAGGTCCAATATACGCTATCGGAAGATGACCGTTTGCGATTGATCAAAGGATTAACGGGAGACCCGGCACAATAAAATAATGAAAAAATGAGCGGCGATGGTGCTGCTCATTTTTTTGTGCGGAAGCCCTTCCCCAAAGCCTGCGCTGAGGTGTCAGCATTTTTGGTTTTTTAAGGTTATGAACTTATTATCCTTGGGGCAACTTAACTTTGGAATACAACTCGGCTGCTGAAGGGGGGCGGTTACGCATGAAGCGGCACAGAGACCGCCAAACGGTGCTGCTGCTGGCGGTAAACGGTTTGTTTGTGCTTGCCGGGGCATTGTCCGGCACTTTTCTGAATGTGTACCTATGGAAGAGCAGGCAGGATTATTTGATGATCGCCTGGTTTACGATGGCGCAGCAGATTGCGCTCGGGCTGACGTTTTGGATTGCGGGCAAATGGGTGAAGCAGGGCAATAAAATGAACGCGCTGCGGCTGGGCATCGCCGTTTCCGGTTTGTTTTATTTGTTTGTCCTGGGAGCCGGAAAGAATGCCATTGATTACATTTGGCCGCTCGGTCTGCTGCTTGGATTGTCGCTTGGTTTATTTTGGCTTGCGTTTAATGTAGTTTATTTTGAAATTACCGATGCGGAGAACCGGGACTGGTTTAACGGATGGGTCGGTCTGCTTGGCTCCATAACCGGCATTGTAGGTCCCTGGGCGTCCGGCTTGATCATCACTTGGCTGCAGGGAGATCGGGGGTACAGGCTGATTTTTACCATTTCGATGGTTATTTTCGGATGTACCGCGGTCCTCAGCTTTTTTTCTGAAAAAAAAGACCTGCCAGCGGTCATTATGAATGGCTTGAAGGGATCCGGCGGCTGAGAGATAAGGACGGGACATGGCGCTCGGCCATAGCCGGCTTAGCCATGCAAGGCATACGGGAAGGGGTTTTTTCCTTCTTGATCGCACTTCTTGTCTATACGGCAACGAATCAGGAATCGCGGCTTGGGCAGTTTTTTGCTAATTACGTCGGCGGTTTCCCTGGTAAGCTACTGGGCGGCCGGGAAGTGGCTGAAGCCGGCATACCGAAGCGCAGGAATGATTGCGGGAGCCGTTATTATGGTCCTTGTGGTCGTTCCGCTTTTGTGGGACGTGAATTACATGACCTTGCTTGTTCTCGGGATAGGAACCTCATTGTTCATGCCGTTGTTCATGCTTCCCGCGGTCTCCGTCAGTTTTGATTTGATGGGGACGAGCCGTAAGAATGCGGAAAAAAAGGTAGAGCTTGTCGTCGTCCGGGAAATCAGCCTGATGACCGGAAGAATCGCAGGCCTGCTTATTTTCATCGCCGTCTTGTCTTTTCGGAAGGACCCGTGGATCTTGACTTTGCTGCTGTTGGTTTTGGGAGCTTCCCCCATCGGAACATGGTTGTTTTTGCGGAAAATCCTGAACATTCGTCAAACGGCAGCATAAATAAAGCCTCCGCCTTAACCGAAGGCGGGAGGCTTTATTGTCTTTAGGCCCTAAATCCGGGTTGCATGTTAAAGGAACGGGTTAAAGAAAACCATGAAAGTTCCTCGGGCTCGCTTCCTGAAACGGCCTGAGCCAGCAAATCCGCTGCGATCATGCTATAAACCGTCCCGCTTCCTCCGTAACCCTCAATAAAATAGCTGTGGGGAAACCGCGGATGCCGGCCGATCAATGGAATTCCGTCCCTGGTAAATCCGAACAGGCCGCTCCAGCTGTATTCCGCTCTCAGGTTGACCAAACCGGGAAAATGATCGCGAATTTCATTGATGAGCCTTTGACTGTAACCGGCCAGCCGGTCCTTCGGACGCCCGTTTTTCGGTACAGGCTCGTCCAGGCCGCCTGCGATAATGCGGTTATCCGGCGTCGTGCGCATGTACAGGTAAGGTCTGTTGCTTTCCCAAACCAAGGCCCTCTCATGCCAGAATGACAAGTCCGCAACCGGCTCGGTCATGATGGCGTAGGTACATTCGAGTGAGGCGGATTTATCCGGCTTCCATTCCTGCGTTTCGTACCCGAGTGCCCAGATCAACGTATCGGCCCTTACGGAGCCGTGCACCGTCTGAACGCTGACTCCCTTTTCCGAATACTTCACCTGTTTCGCGCAGCTGTGTTCAAACACCTTAAGCCCTTTGGCTGCAGCGGAGGATAAGAGTGCCAGAGCCAATTTGTACGGATTAACCTCGGCATCGTTTTTCGTATATAAAGCTGCCGCACGCGAAAAAGGGAACTTGGATTTAATATGGTCGCGGTCCCAATATTCCACCTCGAAACCGTGGCGGATTAGCGTGTCGTATTCATTGCGGATCATTCCCGCATCCTCATCGATCGTCGCGTAGTACAGGCTGCTCCGGCGACGGAAATCCACATCCGAAGGGAGTTCTTCCGCTATGCCGGCCAGCCGGTTGACCGCATTCGCGCACATGCGGTAAAAGCCGGTGCCTTTTCGTTCCCCGAACCTTCCGATGAGTTCGTTCAAACTGTCGTCGTTCATGAATTGAAGCAGCCCCGAATTGGCGGAAGTGCTGCCGCAGCCGACCCGTTTTTTTTCCAAAACGGCAACGTCGGCACCTTGCATGGTCAGCACATAGGCTGCAAGAGCTCCGCTGATGCCGCTTCCGATCACGACAACGTCGCAGCAAATGTCCGCTTCCAATCGGGGGTATTGCGGAATCGTTCCGGCATACAGCGCCTCCCATGGAGTATGGCCTCCGGTCAGCTTCATAAATGAAACCACCTTCCTGTTAAAAAACGTTGCCCAAGCGATGAAAGGCTGCGTTTTATGAAATCGAAATCGGACTCTTTTCAGTATGATCCATCTCACGACATTTATTGCGCCACATACAATTCGTCGATCTAGCCATACTATAAAGGCCGTTCGAAGGCCGAGTTACCCGGCCGCAGATTTTTGAACACCATTTTATGCAGCTAAACCGGAAAGGGGTTGACGAACAATGCCTTCAGATCAGCAAATGAAGCCTTTAACTTCGAAGGAACTGGATTACATCGTCGATTGCGTATCCAACGAAAGCGCGCTTGCCAAGCATTGCGCCGCAGCGGCCGCGTCCATCCAAAATCTGTCCGTACAGCAGGCGCTCCTCGGGTTCATGCAAAAGCATGAGAGCCATATGGACATGCTCGTTCAATCGCTTCAAAGCCATCAAAACATCGCGCCGACGCAATCCCATTAAGCATAAAGGAGGAAGCTTATGATGCCAGCCCAAAACGGGAACACCTTCCTGCCGGAAGAGGATATGCTGAATACGATCCTGAACGAATTAAAACGTACCGTGCGTGAATATACGACAGCGACAACCGAATCCTCCTGCCCGGACGTGCGAAGCATGTTTACGACTCTAACCTCGGAAACTCTGAAAATGCAGGGCGAAATGTATCAGCTGATTGAGCAAAATAAACAATATCCTTCCGCCGTGCCCCATGCCATGAAGAGTGACGTGCAGAAGCAGCTGCAGGAAATACAAAAAAAACAATCAAAAAACCCGTGAATTCACCGGTCAAAAAACAGCGGGACTCGGAGCTTATTCGCACGCCCCAAACGTGCCCGAGCATCGTCCGAATGTTCCCGCACAATAATATTAACCACGGGTGAGCCCGCTCTGAAACGATCAATCCAAAAACCGAAGGCTTTTCCCGCCAAATGCCGCGAAAAGCCTTCGGTTTTTTTCTTTGCACAGAGTGCATGAATTATTGTAATATAGGTATTAATCTCTTTACAGGAACCCGGCTTTGGCCGTCTGCCTGAATTAAGCGCTGGAGGAAAACCCATGGAAGAGCTAAGCGAACTGAAATTGAAAGTGCTTGACCTGTTGAAAGAGGATGCGAGAAGATCTCCGGCTCTTTTGTCTACACTGCTCGGTGTAGAGGAAGCCGAAGTGAAAACCGCGATTTCGGAGCTGGAAAACGACCATGTTATCGTGAAGTATGCAACGGTCGTGAACTGGGGAAAAGTGGAAGAAGACAAGGTTACCGCACTGATCGAGGTGCAGATCACTCCGGAACGGGGAAGAGGATTTGAGGGAATTGCCGAAAGAATCTATCTTTTCCCGCAGGTGAAATCGGTATACCTGATGTCTGGCGCCTATGATCTGCTTGTGGAAGTGGAAGGCCGTACTTTAAGAGAGGTCGCGAATTTCGTGTCGGAGAAGCTGTCCCCGATTGATTCGGTATTGTCAACCAAAACCAACTTTATTTTGAAAAAATATAAACAAGACGGGATTATTTATGAAGAACGCGAAGAAGACAATCGTCTCCTGATCTCGCCGTAAAGGAAGAGTGTGTATGATTGTGAAACAAGAACAACTAACAGAAAACAACAGGAAACCGATGAGTTCCTATCTGGCACCTTTGGTCAGGGATATACAGCCATCCGGAATTCGGAAGTTTTTCGATCTGGTCAGTGCGAATAAAGATATTATTACCTTGGGCGTGGGCGAGCCTGATTTTGTGACTCCTTGGCATATTCGCGAAGCTTGCGTATATTCCCTTGAGCGCGGTTTTACGCGGTACACGTCGAATGCCGGGATGCCGGAGCTGCGGGAAGCCATTGCCCGTTATCTCCATGACAGCTTTCATCTATCCTATGACCCGAAGGATGAAATCATGGTGACCGTAGGAGGCAGCGAAGCGATCGACCTGGCTCTCCGGGCCTTGATCGTTCCGGGGGATGAGATTTTGGTTCCCGAACCGAGTTATATATCCTATACCCCTATCACCTCCATTAGCGGAGGCGTGGCTGTTGGAATCGAGACCACGGCCGAGAATCAATTCAAGCTGACGGCGGAAGCGCTGGAAGCCAGCATCACCCCAAGATCCAAAGTATTGATTCTTTGCTACCCGAGCAATCCGACCGGGGCCATCATGACTTACGAGGACTGGCTTCCGATTGCCAAGGTTGTGGAGAAACACGATCTGATCGTGATTTCCGACGAAATTTACGCTGAATTAACCTATGAAGGAAAGCACGTAAGCTTTGCGTCCGTTCCCGGCATGAAGGACCGCACGATATTGGTAAGCGGCTTTTCCAAAGCTTTTTCGATGACCGGCTGGAGAATGGGATATACGTGTGCCCATCCGGAACTGCTCAGCGCCATGCTTAAGATCCATCAGTACACCGTGATGTGTGCCCCGGCTATGGGTCAGGTCGCCGCGCTTGAGGCGCTCACAAACGGCATGGAGGAGAAAGACCGCATGATGGAGTCGTACAACCAGCGCCGCCGCCTTATCGTACAGGGACTGTGCGATATCGGGCTGGAATGCCATGAACCGCATGGAGCGTTTTACGCCTTTCCAAGCATCAAGCGCACCGGTTTGACTTCGGATGAGTTTGCCCAGCGGCTGCTCACGGAGGCGAAGGTTGCAGCCGTTCCGGGATCGGTATTCGGTCTTGGCGGCGAAGGCTTTATCCGCTGCTCCTACGCCACTTCGATTTCCCAGCTTAATGAAGCTTTGGATCGGATGGGCAATTTTGTTCGGAAATTAACTTAAAAAGAAGATAGTTGATCCATTTCCTTAATTAACAAAAAATTTACTTTTCATTACAAAGAACTGTGTTATAATTTTATTTTGGGAGCATTAATATGTCTAATCCAAGGAGGGATGGCAGTGTTTTGCGATTATGAATTGTCGCCATATCGCGGTGATATTTCAGCTGAAACCGATGATCACGATAAATGGTCTATTAATTCTGCCAGAACCACTCCGGAAGACATTTCCTTGGAAGAGGAAATTCACATGCTCCGTCGCAAGATGGAACAAATATTTTTGCAAGAGCAGTCTTTCACTTCCGAGATCGTCATTGAAATCAGCAGCCTGCTGGATTTAAAGATCAATGAATATATGAAGGCACATCCCAAAAAGAAATTATAACACGTCCATTCAGGAGACCCGGTGCGGGTCTCTTTTTTGTTTCCGGTGCCCGCAGATTAAGAAGTTTCCGTGAATGAGTTCGCATGAAAGCGGGCATGCTGTCCGATGCATCCGGGCAGCGAGTTATGTTATCATGGGACATGATTCATAATAAGTCCGACTCCGGTGTACGGGGGAGGACTGTGAAGTGGAGGAATGGAAATGAAGGTCTATACGAAGACCGGGGATGCCGGGAAAACGTCGATTATCGGGGGCAGGGTGCCCAAAGACGATGACCGTATCGAAGCCTACGGTACGATAGATGAACTGAACAGCTTTACGGGACAGGCTGTTTATTTGGCCGAGCAGAGCGGATTTGACGAACTGGCGGAACAGCTGATTCAGATCCAGCACGAATTGTTCGATTGCGGTTCCGACCTTGCCTATGCAAGACATAAAGAAGATAAGTATAAGACAAGCGCCGAGTTGGTTGAACGGCTTGAGTCATGGATGGATGCCTTTGAAGCGGAGAACCCGCCGCTGGAGCGGTTTATTCTGCCTGGAGGCAGTCCGCTGTCATGCGCCCTCCATGTGTGCCGGACCGTTTGCAGACGCGCCGAACGGCTGACGGTTACGCTTGGACGCGATCGGGAGATCAACTTGGAGGTTCTGCGGTACTTAAACCGGCTTTCGGATTATTTCTTCGTGACGGCAAGAGCGGCTAATGTCCGGACCGGCGTGCCGGATGTGGAATATGTGCGCAGCGGAAAGGTGTTTCGGTAATTCATGACACGGTATTACCCGCCCATTACGTACCGGGTCCAGGAAAATGAGGACGGGATGCTGTTAAAGACCGTTTTGCAAAAAAGGATGGGGATATCCCGGAAGCTCCTGTCCCGGCTCAAGCTGACCGAGCATGGAATTATGCTCAACGGCGAGAGGGTCTACATCAGCGTAAACGTCAAACCCGGGGATTTGATCGAAATCCGCATGGAGCAGGAGCGGTCGGACGATATTTTGCCCCAGCCGATGGCGCTCGATATTTTGTATGAGGATGATACCCTGCTTGTGGTCAATAAACCGGCGGGCATTATCGTGCATCCGACCCATGGGCACTATACGGATACCTTGGCTAACGGGATCGTCCATTATTGGGCACAGCAGGGATGGAGTTACCGGTTCCGGGCGGTGCACCGGCTGGACCAGGAAACGTCGGGCGTGCTTTGCATAGCCAAAAACCCGTATATCCACCAGCACGTGTCCGAGCAAATGATTGCGGGCACGGTGGATAAGCGATATGTCGCTCTGGTGCACGGCATTCCCTTTCCCGCCGAAGGCGATATAGACGAGCCGATCGACCGGGACCCGCAGGAGCCGCACCGCCGGATCGTTACGCCGGAAGGCTACCCGTCGTTGACCCGTTATAAGGTCCGTGTCGCTTATGCCGGAGCATCGCTGGTGGAGCTTAAGCTGGAGACCGGCCGCACCCATCAAATCCGCGTACATATGAGCAGCTTGGGGCATCCCCTGATCGGGGATAAAATGTATGGGCATCCCGCAATCCGGCCGGGCATGGAGGAATCGACGGCTACCCGCTTGGACCGGGAGATAGATCGCCAGGCGCTTCATGCGGAGCGGCTGACGATCGTCCATCCCATGCGGGGGGAACCGATGACCTTTGCGGCCCCCATGCCGGAGGATATGAGGAAGCTGCAAGCGGTATTGCAAGAACAATCAACGTTTACTAATGATTAAAGTTTAGGAGAGTTGAACCATGGCCCGTTTGAAAGTATATCAATATCCCAAATGCGGTACGTGCAGAAATGCGGTGAAATGGCTGCAAAATGAAGGGCATGAACTGGAGCTGCAGCATATTAAAGAGAACCCGCCGACCATCGGGGAGCTTAGAGAACTGCATCGCAACAGCGGACTTGAGCTGAAGAAATTTTTCAACACGAGCGGCGAGGTCTACAAGGAGCTTGGGCTGAAGGACAAGCTTCCCGGCATGCCGGAGGAGGATCAGCTCAAGCTGCTGTCCTCGAACGGGATGCTGATCAAACGTCCGATCGTTACGGACGGAAAGCGCGTGACCGTGGGTTTTAAGGAAGAGACGTACAGCGAAGCGTGGAAGGCATAGAAGCCCGTGAATGCGAAGCGCTGCATCATGGGAAGCGACGGATATCATGATCGCGCCGAAACTTTGCAGAGAACCAAAAAGAGATCCCTTGGGTCGACAGACCTTAGGGATCTCTTTTTTTAAGATATAAGAAGTATAAGTTTCGGAGACGAGGCTTCCTTATATCGCAAGAAAAACTACTTCCAAACGTGGTCTGTCTTCTGTGAAGTACGTCGATAGACGTTTTTCTTAAAATAGGTTGCGGATTTTAGACGATGTTTGCGAATTATAGGATTTAGTACCCTACAGTGTCCTTGCTACAATAAACATGCAAACCAAAACGAACTTTAGCTCAAGGGGGAATAAAAATGAAAAGGCTTACTATGCTGCTGTTGGCTTGTGCGTTAGTTATAGGGGCATTAAGCGGTTGCGGAAACGGCGAATCGGATTCGGATTCATCTAATAAACTCGTCATCTACAGTCCGAACAGCGAAGAGATCATCAAGACGATTATCCCAATGTTCGAAAAGAAAACGGGGATTACCGTCGAGCTTGTAACGGCCGGCACAGGCGAAATTGTTAAGCGCTTACAGTCGGAAAAGGATAATCCTTACGCTGACGTCATGTTCGGCGGTTCCATGGCCGGCTATCGCGAAAATGCGGATCTCTACGAACCTTACGTGTCGCCGGAAGACAAAAACCTGATTGAAGGCCATCGCAATACGACGGGCTTCGCTACGCCCTACATTTCGGACGGAAGCGTGCTGCTCGTGAACAAAAACCTGATCGGCGATATCAAAATCGAAGGCTATGCGGATTTGCTGAATCCGGAGCTGAAAGGAAAAATCGCTTCTGCCGACCCGGCCAGCTCAAGCTCGGCTTTCGCGCAGCTGACCAATATGCTGAAAGCCGTGGGCGGCGACTATGAAAACGAGAAGGGCTGGGACTATGTCGGCAAATTGATCGAGAACCTGGACGGTAAAATTGCAAGCGGTTCCGGGGCCGTTCACAAGAGCGTGGCTGACGGCGAATACGTGGTCGGTTTGACTTACGAAGACCCTGCCAGCACATATGTAAGAAACGGCGCACCCGTGGAAGTCGTGTATCCGAAAGAAGGCGCCGTATTCCTGGATGCCGCATCGGCCGTCGTGAAAGGCGCGCCGCACATGGACAATGCCAAGAAATTCATCGACTTCATTCTTTCGAAAGAAGCCCAGGATGCGTTCGGCACGCAATTAACGAACCGTCCGCTTCGCAAAGACACGAAGCTTGGAGACTACATGAAACCATATGCCGACATCAACATGATCGATGAGGACACGGATTATGTGAGCGAGCATAAATCCGAAATCATCGAACGCTATATCGATTTATTTACAAGCATCAAATAAACGACAAGATTACTGTTCAAAAAGTCCGGTGATCACCGAGTAGCTTTTACCGTGCTTGAGATGAAAAGCGGACTTTTTGCACAACCTCTGCAAAGGTTAGGTGACAACGATGAGCGTGAACATATCCATCAAGGACCTTGTAAAAAAATACGGCGATACCACCGTCATTCCCGAGTTGTCCCTGGAGATCAAGAAGGGGGAATTTTTCACCCTTCTCGGTCCTTCGGGATGCGGCAAAACAACCCTGCTGCGCATGATCGCCGGCTTCAACAGCATCGAGGGCGGGACCATTAACTTTAACGAGCGCGTCATTAATCAAGTCGAGCCGGGCAAGCGGAATATCGGGATGGTATTCCAGAGCTATGCGATTTTTCCCCATTTAACCGTTAAAGGGAATATCGCTTTCGGGCTTGAGAACCGGAAGCTGTCCAAAGCTGAAATCAATTCGAAGGTAGAGGAAATTTTGAAGGTTGTTCAAATCGAGCAATACAAGGACCGCATGCCGAAAAACCTGTCCGGCGGCCAGCAGCAGCGGGTTGCGCTTGCCAGAGCGATCGTCATCCGGCCGGATGTTCTGCTGATGGATGAGCCGCTCTCCAATCTTGATGCCAAGCTTCGAGTCGATATGCGCAACGCGATCAAGGATATTCAAAGAGAAGTAGGGATTACAACCGTCTACGTAACGCATGATCAGGAGGAAGCGATGGCGGTATCCGATCGGATCGCCGTCATGAAGTCTGGGGTGATTCAGCATCTCGGGACGCCGCAAGAAATATATCAACGCCCTGCGAATGTATTCGTGGCCACCTTTATCGGCCGCACCAACATTATCGAGGGGAGATTAACGCAGGAGGCGGGAAGCTATAACCTGAGGATCGGTTCAGGCTACTCGGAACGGCTCTCCAACATTCAAGTTCCTGCATCCGAGACGCAAGCGGATTTCCAAGTCCAAATCTCGGTTCGGCCTGAGGAGTTCATCATGACCGAGGACCACTCGGGGCTGAAGGCAACCATCGTGCACAGCGTATTTTTAGGCCAGAACACCCATTATTTCGTCGATTTGGAATCCGGCCAGCGGATTGAAATTACGCAGGAATCGAAATCGTCACACTTGCTGGAGCCCGGCCAAACCATTCATCTCAAAGTCAAAACGGATAAAATCAATGTTTACGATGAGGCAGGCGAATTGAATTATACAAGGGGCGGTCAGCTATGAAGGGGACGCGCAGAAGATTCGATATCTGGACCAACATCTCGTTCCTGATCTTTGTGTTCTATATTCTTTTCCTGGCGCTTCCTTTATTCACCATGCTGTTCAAAAGCGTATATAACGGGACGACCGGCGATTTTTCCTTCGCCTATTTCATGAAGTTTTTCAGCAAGCCCTATTATATGAACGCCCTGTTCAACAGTATCAAGGTTACCGTCTGCGTGACCCTCCTTGCCGCCATCATCGCAACGCCGCTGGCCTACATGATGGCAACGGTCAAGATTAAAGGAGGGGCGGCCATTCGCGTGATGATTCTGATCTCGTCGATGTCGGCCCCGTTCATTGGAGCATACTCCTGGATACTGCTGCTTGGCAGAAACGGCGTCATTACCAAATTCGTAAGCAACACATTCGGAATCACGATGCCCGATATTTATGGTTTCACGGGGATTTTGGTGGTCTTGACCCTGCAGATGGTGCCCCTCATCTTTATGTATGTATCGGGAGCGCTTAAAAATGTGGACCAGTCCCTGATGGAAGCCGCTGAGAGTTTAGGTTATAAGGGTCTTGGCAAGATGCGCAAGGTACTGCTCCCGCTCATTACGCCAACCTTGCTCGCAGGCGGCCTGCTCGTATTCATGCGCGCACTCGCGGATTTCGGTACGCCCATGTTGATCGGTGAAGGGTTCAAAACGGTTCCTGTTCTGATCTTTAACGAATTCATCAGCGAAGTCGGCGGCGACGACGGCTTTGCCGCAGCGATCAGCGTCATTGTCGTTCTGTTTGCGACAGCGGTCTTCCTGCTTCAAAAGTTCATTTCCAATCGGAAATCATTCACGATGAGCGCGCTGCATCCCATCGAAGCCAAGAAGAAAAAAGGAATCGGCAGCATAACGGCGCATGCCGTGATCTATCTGTACACCGCGCTTGCGCTTTTGCCGCAGCTCTACGTCATCTATACGTCGTTCCTGAAATCGAACGGCCGCGTCTTTGTGGACGGATTCTCGCTCCAAAGCTACCGGAATGCATTCGATAATATCGGGGGCGTCATTACGAACACGTTCATGCTGGCCATCGTATCGCTTGCCGTCATCATTTTGCTGGCCATTCTCATCGCTTACGTAACGGTTCGCAGAAAGAATGCTTTAACGAATACGCTTGATATCTTCACGATGTTCCCTTATATCGTACCCGGCTCCATTCTGGGGATCGCCTTATTGATTACGTTTAACAATAAACCGCTCGCGCTGAGCGGGACGGCGTTCATCATGATCATCTCGTTCGTCATTCGGCGGCTGCCTTATACGATTCGATCGAGTGCCGCCATTCTGCATCAGATCAATGACGGCATTGAAGAAGCGGCAATCAGCCTGGGCGCTTCCCAGATGAAGACGTTTTTCAAGATTACCCTTCCGATGATGCTTGCAGGGGTCGTCTCCGGCGCGATATTGAGCTGGATTACCATCATTACGGAATTGAGCACCTCCATCATCTTGTATACAGGCAAGACGAAGACGGTCACGGTTGCCATTTATACCGAGGTCATCCGCGGAAATTACGGGGTTGCCGCAGCCCTGTCCACGATCCTTACCGTGATCACGGTCGTGTCGCTGCTTGTCTTTCTTAGACTTTCCGGACAAAAGGAAGTATCGCTTTAATTCCATACGAAAACGTAGCATCCAAGCCGGTACCTGCAGCCATGAGGACCGGCTTGGATTTATTTGGATAGGCTCTCGCCCGCAGATCAAGTTCAGCCTTGCGTAAGAGTAAGATATAATGAAAGAGAGGGCGTAATTGTAGGGGGCAGCATGGAACATAAAAAAGCATCGCAACTTCAAGGAATCAACCCGTCACTTATTCCGGCTCTACACGGTTATTCCGTTTGCCATTTTAATCGTATTATTTTTTATTTTCACCATCATTAACGGAAGAATGAATTTAACTCAAAAAAACGACGGAGGCCGCACAATCCATAAGCCAGTCTTTGGCCGAGGTATATCAACAATACTATAAGGAAGTCAACCGGATGGCCGCATCTCCGGCCGTTATGAACTACGTGGCAACGCATTTGGGCAGCGATAAAGTGTACTCCGAATTTTATGATTTCAACAACCATCAGAAGGTCAAAAGCATCTTCCATATCGTCGATACGAACGGCGTCTTCCTGGCCAGCTCCGCACCGGCGGATGGACTATATTCCAACTTTGCCTTCGGGAACCTCATAAACCGGATGGATCAGCGCCCGAATGGCACGCTTACCGAAATGAACAGCTTCCGTTACTCGCATGACCGGGAAACCAGCTACACGTTCGGCAAAGCGCTTGTCAGGAACAATCGGACGGTAGGCTATTTGGTCTATCAGCTGTACGAATCCGATATTCAGAAAATCATTTTTGAGCAAAATAACGAAATTGCCGTAGTCACCGATGAACACAACACGATCATTGCCACGACCAGCAACATGACCAAAGGCGTCCTGAACAAGTTCAGCCCGAAGCTCGATCATCGGGGAAACGTCCTACTGAATCAGGGCAAATACTATAAGGTTGTCAAACGGATACCCGAGGCGCCCATTCAGGTGATCACGCTTAATTCTTACAAATCCGAACGATACAACTACTATACGGTGTCCGTTTTTGTGACTGCAGCCGGCATATTGCTGTGGGTTATGCTTCACTTCCTGGCCGACAAAATGTCAACCCGCAACTCCGAATCCATCGATAAGCTGATTCATGCTTTAGCACAGCTTCGGAAGGGAAATTTCAGCGGGTATGTCAACATACGGACGGACGACGAATTCGAAATTCTGGGCAATGAATACAACGTGATGCTTGACCGGTTGAAGGATTTGATGGATAAAAATAAAGAGCTGTCGGAACTCGGCGCCATTGCCGAGGTGAAGCATCTGCAATCGCAGTTCCATCCGCATTTCATATTCAATGTGCTGGAAACCTTGCGTTACGCGATTAAGATGGACGCCAATCAGGCGCAGGAGATCGTCATGATTCTTTCGCGTCTGCTAAGGTACAGCATTGGCCATGATCGCAGCGTGCTGCTGAAAGACGACATGAATTATGTTAGGGATTATTTAAAACTTCAACAGATTCGTTTCAACGAACGGTTGGAGTATCGAATTTCGGCAGCGGATGAAACGCTGGAGGTATATGTCCCCAAGCTCCTGCTTCAACCAATTATTGAAAACGCTATCAAATATGGTTATCAGAACCAAAGCAGCGTGCTTATTGAAATCGGAATTTACGCTACTGCAGGGAAACTCATATTGGAAGTCCTCGACAACGGTCAAGGCATGGATGAAGAGACGCTGCGGAAGGTACGTGGAATTCTGAAAAGCCGGAACAACACCTCGCAGCATATCGGGCTTTATAACGTGCATCGTCGTTTAGTTCTTTTATACGGTGAGGAATCCGGCATCCATATCGACAGCGTCGAAGGAAAAGGCACCCGCGTAACGTTAACGATTCCTTACGAAAGGAGTGGACATGATGTTTAAGGTTCTTCTTGTCGAAGATGAGGACATGATTCGCAGAGGCATACGCTTCAGCGTGGATTGGCTCCAATATGATTGCGTCGTGATCGAGGAAGCGGTTAACGGAAAAGACGGTTACGAGAAAATCTGCGAGCTTAAGCCGGATATTGTCATTTCCGACATCACCATGCCCATGATGGACGGTATTGCGATGATTAGGGAAGGGTTGCGGAAGCATACCTTCAGCAGCATTATCATCTCCGGTTATAATGAATTTCATCTTGCCAAGCAAGCCCTCCAGCTGGGCGTAACGGAGTTTCTGGTGAAACCGCTGGAGGATGAGCAGTTGATCGAAGCACTGAACTCCGCCAAAGCCAAAGTGGACATGTTGCGAAAATACGAAGTCATCTCCAGCTTTCCACAAGAAAAAGAAGAGGTCATCAGCAGTAAGTTTCTGGAGAAAGAAACGAAGACATCGAAATACGTGTCCCGAATGATCGCCTATGTGCAGGAGCACTATGCCAAGAAGATCAGCATTCATGACCTTGTAGAACAGCTTGGCTTGAGCGCCTACTACCTCAATCAGAAATTCAAAGCGGAAACCAGCTATACGTTCAACGAGTTCCTTAATCGCTATCGCATTCAAAAGGCGATGGATATGCTGAAAACAGGGGACCATAAAGTGTATACGATCGCGCAGGATATCGGATTCAGCGACTATAAGTATTTTATCAGCATCTTCAAAAAGTACGCCCACGTCACGCCAAGCCAGTATCAGGAGTTTTACGGGGACAAGCAGGTTAAACAAAATAATCCGTAATGATTTGTTTTCACGGTCATTGTCCAATTACCGGAATCATAAATAAATATGGAGAGCGGAGGGCATGACGAAAGTAAACAGATGTATATAAAAGTAAGGAATTATCTCTTTTGCATAAGAGGACCGTTCTCTTAACATGGACATTGAATAGGCCTATTCAATGTTTTTTTTTCTTCCCCAAAATTAGAATGAATTGGAGTAAAGGAGGGGTCCAACCTAATTAATTGCCAAATAAGAAAAACGTCTATCGATGTACTTACTCAGAAGACAGACCGCGTTTAGCTGAAGTTTTTCTTGCGAGATAAGGATGGCTAACCTCTGATGTTTATCCTTTCTTATCTCTTAAAAAAGGGCTCTGACCGCCTTTAGTATGGAGGGAATATGAAGAAGATAAAATTGAAAGCGTTTTTATGGATGCTGTGTCTATGGCTTGCCGTAACGACGGTTTTGGGCGCCGCCTTGCCGGCAACGGCGTTGGCCCAGTCCGGTGTGACGGAAGCCGCATCAGAGAAGACGGACGCGCCGGCTAAGGTTGATCCGGAAGCCGGAGCGCTCCCAAGCGTTACGGAAGCCGTCTATGACCAAGACGGCAAGCGTCTCGCGGATCAAGCCGCCGCGTTCAGCGGGACCAACCTGGCTCTGAACAAGCCGGCTTTTTCTTCGGGAAACGAGGTGGATTACTTGACGCCGAATCTGGCCGTGGACGGGAAGGGAAATACAAGATGGTCTTCCGATAAGCATGATGATCAATGGTTTTACGTGGATCTGGGAGAGCCTACGGACATTGATCGCGTGGTGATCCGCTGGCAGACGCCGGCCGATACATACAAAATACTCGTATCGGATGACGGAGAGAATTGGACGAACGTGAAGGAAGACGACGGCATCATTCAATGCAAGGGAGGAACGGAGACCATCGACTTCGCTCCCCTGAAAACCAGGTACGTCAAGTTCCAGGGCATGAAGCGGGCACCCGTCGAAGGCACCCTGTACGGCTACTCCTTCTACGAATTCGAAGTTTATCAATTGAATGACCTGCAATCCATCGTAGACCGCGTTGCGGCGACGCTGACGGTCCAGGCCGGCCAGACGGAGTTGGATTGGTCTGCGGCCGAGGTTCCGGATGGGTACAGCGTCCGCTTGTATGGCAGCGACCGGCTGCCCGTCATCGACCGGGAAGGCCGTATCCGCACCCCGCTGGTCGATGCCAAAGTAAATCTGATCGTCGAGGTCGAGGATGAGAGCGATCCGAACCGGAAGCTGCTGTCTGATAATATCACGGTTACGGTTCCGGGTCAGCATCAGCAGACGCCGGACCGCAATGCCGAGCCGGAGGTCATCCCTTCCTTAAGAGAATGGTACGGCGGATCGGGCGACTATACGTTGACGGCGGATTCGCGGATTGTCGTCCGTCCGGAAGACGAAGGGGTCCTGCGCAAGGCGGCGGAACTGACGCGCGAGGATCTGATCGATCTGACGGGTTTGGAGCTTGAGATCGTTTACGGACAGCCGAAGGCGGGAGATTTATATTTGGCGATCGATCCTTCGCTCGCCTGGCTTGGCAAGGAGGGCAACGTGTTTAAGGTCGACGATTACGTATCGATTGCTTCCGTATCGCCGACCGGAGCTTTCTTCGGCACGAGAACCGCGCTCCAGATCATCAAGCAGCATCCCGACCGTACGATTCCGCGCGGGGAGGCCAGAGATTATCCGAAGTATGAGAAACGGGGACTTATGATCGACGTAGGGCGAAAATTTTATACGATCGATTTTATGAGAAGTTATGTGAAGCTGCTGTCATGGTACAAAATGAACATGTTCCAGGTTCATTTGAACGATGATGTCGGCACGCCGTTCGCGGACGGAACGACGGCCGCCTTCCGGCTGGAGAGCACGACCTATCCGGGATTGGCGAGCCCGAATGGGCATTATACGAAGCAGGAATTTAAGGAACTGCAGCTTTTGGGCATGGATTACGGGGTTAACGTGATTCCGGAAATCGATACGCCGGGTCATTCCCGCGCCTTCACGTCCTATGACCCTTCATTGGGCAACGAACATGCGCTGGATATTTCCAAACCGGAAACCGTCGAATTCGTTAAAAATCTGTTCAACGAATATTTGGACGGCAGCGATCCGACTTTTGTCGGTCCTGACGTGCATATCGGCACCGACGAGTACTGGGGACCGGACGTGGAGCGGTTCCGCTGGTATATGGATACCCTCGTGAAACATATCAACGACAAAGGCAAGCATCCGCATATGTGGGGCGGAATGACGCAGTACAACGGAACGACCCCGGTAAGCAACGAAGCCACGATGGATATATGGTACGAACCGTACGGTCCCCCGCAGCAGGCGGTAGATCTCGGTTACGACATCCTTAACGTTCAGAACGTATTTATGTATATCGTACCTACCTTGTATGGCGATTATTTGAATTCCCAGTTCCTTTACAACGAATGGGAGCCGAATAAATGGGAAATCTCGACCCTGCCGCTGGGGCATCCGCGCATAAAAGGAGGCATGTTCGCATTATGGAACGACGTATCCGATGCCAACGGCTTGTCCATGGACGACTCGCATGACCGGTTGCTGCCCGGCATTCAGGTCGTGTCGGAGAAGATGTGGACCGGAACGAGAGACGACCGATCCTTTGAACGGTTTGAACAACGTACCAAGGCCATCGGCGATGCTCCGAACGCGAATTTGTCCCATAAACTCACGGTAAAGAATGACGAGAATCAGGTGATCCGGTACTTGTTCGAAAAAGGGCTTCAGGATGACTCCGGCAACGACTTTGACGGCAAAGGCGTCCATGTCAACATGACGGAGGGGAAATACGGGAAGGGAGTCCGGTTCAAGGGCGGCTCCAGCTATATCGAGACGCCGGTTGACGCGGTCGGGTTCGGCTGGACGCTCTCCATGTGGGTGAAGCCCGACCCCGATAACCCGGACGATGCCGTTTTAATGGAGTCCCCGGTCGGCAAGATCAAGCTCAAGCAGGGCAAGACCGGCAAGCTGGGATTCTCCAAGGAGCACTACGACAGCACGTTCGATTACGTTGTACCTGAAGGAGAATGGACGCATATTTTGCTGAAGGGAGACAATAAAGGCGTTACGCTGTTCGTCAATATCGACGAGCATGTAGAGCGGCTGGAGGAGCGGTATCCGAAAATGCACACCCTGGTTTTGCCTGCGCTTCGGATCGGCAGCGATTCGAATGCGTTCAAGGGCGTGCTGGATAACGTCATGATCTACAACAAGCCGATCGATCTGCTGAGCGGCGAAAATTTGGCGCTCCATAAAACGGCTGAATCTTCGGAACTGGAATTTCCGTATTACTCGCCGGACATGGCGGTGGATGGAGTCGTATCCATCAATTCGCGATGGTCCAGCGCTTATGTCGACGATGCCTGGTTTACCGTTGATCTTGGCGAATCGAAAGAGATCAACAAGGTCATTATCAAATGGCAGGCAGGAGCCGAGAAATACCAGCTGCTCGTATCCGAAGACAAGCAGAACTGGACGAACGTGTCCGGGGATGAGGGAGTCGTCACATCCAAAGGCAAGCTGGACATTATTACATTCGCTCCGACGAATGCGCGTTATGTCAAGTTCCAGGGCGTGAAGCGCGCAACCGTCTTCGGCAACTCCTTCTATGAGTTCGAGGTGTATGCCCCGGATCAGGTGCAGGAGTACAAACGGCTGATCGGCTTGATGGATGAACTGCTGCCGAAAGCGCACGGGCCTCTGCACAAAATGCTGCTTGAGGTGCTGAACCGATATCCATATGACGTGACGCGCGAGCTGCGTCCAATGCAGGAGCTGCTGAAGCAGCTTCAGTAAATCGAGTTCAATGGACTAAACGATAACATGCAATGAATGCGCCCCGCGAGGTTTTCTCGCGGGGTTCTTCTTGCCGCTGCAAGGGTTCACCGTCCCTGACCGGTACTCCAAACGGTCTATCGGAACAACGAACGATTCCCTGCTTGGAAAATAAGCCTGTTTAACCCTATGAAAATATCAAATATGATATAATGGCAAAGTCATAGCATGGTAAAACATTTTGTTTTTTGAATACAAATAGGAGGAAATTTGAAACGTGAACCCTACCATACAACCATCCCTCATGCTCGTTGACGGCATGGCCCTTTTGTTCCGCGCTTACTATGCGACGGCTTCCAGCGGTTATATCCGCCGGACGAAATCCGGCCTTCCGACCAATGCGGTATACGGATTTCTCCGTTATTTGTGGGATGCCATAGATACGTTTAAACCGACGCACGTAGCCTGCTGCTGGGACATGGCTTCCAAGACGTTCCGCAGCGACCAATTTGCGGCTTATAAGGGCAACCGGCCGGAGGCCCCGGACGATCTCGTGCCCCAGTTCTCCCTGATCCGGGAAGTGACGGAATGCCTGGGCATTCCAAACCTTGGCGTGGAAGGATATGAAGCCGACGACTGCATCGGAACCCTGTCCCGCCGCTTCGGCGAGGACATGAACGTGATGATCCTGTCCGGGGACCATGACCTGCTTCAGCTCGTGAGCGACCGCACATCGGTTATCATTATGAAAAAGGGCCATGGCAACTATATGGTTTATACGCCGGAATCCCTTTATCAGGAAAAAGGTTTGCTTCCGCGCCAGGTCATCGACGTCAAGGGACTCATGGGCGATACGAGCGACAATTATCCCGGAGTCCGCGGAATCGGCGAGAAGACGGCCATGAAGCTGGTCCAGGAGTTTGAGTCGATCGAAGGCATTCTTGAGAACATGGATGCGTTGACCAAAAGCGTTAGAAACAAGATCGAGGCGGATCTGGAAATGTTGCATTTATCCCGGAGACTGGCTGAAATTCATTGCGAGGTTCCGCTGGAATGCGAGCTTGACCTGTGCCTGCTGGAGATTGATCATGAGCGTGCCGCCGCCAAGCTGGATGAGCTCGAAATGAAGAGCCTAAGCCATATGATGGGAGCTGCAATGGTACCGTGAGCGGTTTTTTTTAAACCGAAAATGAAAAAGGGAGTATTGTCCGCACTTTTTTATTTTCATGATCGCTTACGCAACAGCCTGTTCGGGCAGCGGCGGGAAGGCGGCCGACCCGTCCGGCGCGACCATGGAAATCACGGTATCCGCCGCAGCCAGCTTGAAGGGGAGCCTTGAGGAGATCGCGAAGCTGTTCAACGAAGAGTACCCCGATATCAAAATCGCGTACAATTTCGGCGGCTCCGGTTCCCTTCAGCAGCAGATCGAGCAGGGAGCCCCTGTCGATCTGTTTATTTCCGCTGCCATGGAGCCGATGCTCGCCCTGCGGGATAAAGGCTTGGTTGACCCCGGACATAACCGCCCGCTGCTGCTGAACCGGCTGGTCCTGATCACGCCCAAAAACCGGCAAACGGTCACGGCCATGAAGGATTTGAGCCGAATGCACGTAAAGGCGGTTGCGGTGGGCCAGCCCGAAACCGTTCCGGCCGGCGCGTATGCCAAGGAAGCTCTTCGGCATGAGGAATTGTGGGACATGATTGAACCGAAAGCCGTTTATGGAAAGGATGTTTCCCAGGTATTGTCTTACGTTTCGTCCGGAAACGCCGATGCGGGATTCGTTTACGCAAGCGACGCGTCAAAATCGAAGGATGTCCGGATTGCGGAAGAGATACCTCCGTCATTCCATACGCCTATCCATTATCCGGCGGCGGTGATCAGAACCGCGAAGCATCCGGAGGAGGCCGGCCGCTTTCTCGAATTTTTGCGTTCGAAAGAGGCCGGGGCCATTTTCAAAAGGCATGGATTTTTTCTTCCGGAGGAAGCTTTGTGATCGAGAGCCATTTGTTTTGGATGCCGGTGCGGCTTTCCGTAAATAGATCACTGCCATCCAGCGTGATTGCCTTTATACTGGGAACTGCACCCGCCAGGTGGATGCACAGGGCCAACCCATACGAACCCCGACACCGCTGACGGCGATATATATTGCCGAAGGGAACGAAAGAGAGTGATCTCGCCCGGGCCTGGACCGGCATGATTGTTTGTTATCCTGGCTGCTTCTTGACGCGGCGGGAAACGGCGGGAGCCATTGCCGTCAGGACCGGAAAGATTAACATATATAAACCATACTTGCACACCTAGGAGAGGATGAACTACATGAAACTTGGAGCGATTGAAGCAGGCGGCACCAAATTTGTATGCGGGATCGGTACGGAGGACGGTACGGTTATCGAGCGTATCAGCTTTCCGACAACGACGCCGGAGGAAACGATGGCGCAGGTGTTCGATTTTTTTGCGGACAAAGGAGTGGAAGCGATCGGGGCCGGTTTCTTCGGACCGATTGACCCCGTAAAGGGAAGCCCGACGTACGGTTCCATTACAACGACGCCGAAGCCCCACTGGAGCAATTTCAATGTCGTTCATGCGTTGAAGGAACGGTTTGACGTGCCCATCGCTTTCGATACGGACGTAAACGGCGCAGCGCTTGGGGAATATACATGGGGCGCAGCCCAGGGACTGGACAGCTGTCTGTACATCACGATCGGTACCGGCGTCGGAGCGGGTGCCGTGGTGGACGGCAAGCTGATTCACGGCCTGTCCCACCCGGAAATGGGACACATTATCGTTCGCCGCCATCCGGAGGACACATACGAAGGTACCTGCCCGTACCACAAGGATTGCCTTGAGGGCTTGGCGGCAGGCCCATCGCTTGGCAGACGCTGGGGCGTGGCCGGTGCGGAGCTGACGCCTGACCATCCGGCATGGGAGATGGAGGCTTATTACCTTGCGCAGGCGCTGATGAACTACGTGCTGATTCTTTCGCCGCAGCGGATCGTCATGGGCGGAGGCGTGATGAAGCAACTGCAGTTGTTCCCGCTGATCCGCACGAAGCTGCAGGAGCTGCTGAACGGCTACGTATCGCATCCGAGCCTCAATCAGGATATCGACCGGTTCATCGTTCCGCCGCAGCTCGGCGACAATGCGGGACTATGCGGTGCCCTGGCTCTCGCAAAGCTTGCGGCCGGCGAAGCGGCTAACTAAGGAACGCGTGCTTGGAGAAGATCCGCTTCATTGAACTTTACAGGGTTGGAAGAGTGCTTCTTATCTGAAGCAGCTTTTGATCCTTAACGGGGGAACCCTTGTGGTCTATGGACCATGGGGCCCCCTTTTTGTTTAGCAAACACTCCGTGAAAGTGGTATAACAGCAGGGTTTGAACAAACGTTGCGATCATGATAAACTTTTTCAGAAGCTTGGAATTGCAGCTGTAAAGGAAGGAAACAAATGGAGAAATCGATGACGATTCAGGAAGTGGCACGATTGGCCGGTGTGTCCGTAGCTACCGTATCCAGGGTTTTGAACGGAAGTCCGCTGGTCAAAGACGATACCCGCGAAAAAAGTGATGAGCGTTATACGTAAATTCGATTACCAGCCGAATTTGCAGGGCCGGGCTTTAAGAAGATCGGAAACGATGAAAGTGCTTGTGCTGACTCCCCGGATAGACTGGCCTTTCTTTGCCGATGTCGTTCAGGGGCTTGAAGACCGCGCTAAGCAGGATGGTTATTACGTGTTGGTATGTCCGACCTCCAATCATAAAAACCGGGAAGAAGAATTGTTTCAAATGTTGCAAAATAAGCTTGCCGATGGAGTCATTACTTTTAGTTCCACGCTTACCGAGGAAAAATTAAGCGCATTGGGGCAAAAGTACAGCATCGTGCAATGCTGCGAGATTAAAGAGGCCTCCTTCACCTGCGCGGTATCCATAGACGATGAAGCCGCCGCTTATGATGCGGTTCGTCATTTCATTGAAGCCGGGCACAGGGATATTGCTTTGATCGGCGGGCCCTCAAACATTAACTCCACCCACCTGAGGCTGCAAGGATACAGGAGGGCGCTGGCGCAATACGATATTCCGGTTCGAAAGGAATGGATAAAGCTGGGGGATGGCAGGTATGATGACGGCGTGGCCCTGACAAACGAATTGCTGCAGCTATCGGAGAGCCCTTCGGCCATATTTTGCCTGAATGACAGTGTTGCCGTAGGCTGCGTCAATGCCATCAAGATAAACGGCCGCACCGTGCCGGATGAGATCGCCGTCATCGGATTCGACAACACTCGCGAAGCCACGATGTCTTTGCCAGCATTGACGACGGTGCACCAGCCTAAATATGATCTGGGGTATACCGCCATGAATTTGCTCATTCACAATATGACGAGCGAAGACAAGAATTATGAAAGAGTAACGCTGCCGCATCGGCTTGTCGAACGGGAATCAACTTCCCGTGGATGAACCAATAGAATAGAACTCTAACGGAACCGGTTTGAAGAGGCGAAAAGCCCATATCTTCATCCGGTTTTTTTTCGTTTGAAGGGAAACCATGTTCGAAAAGATTTGACGGGGGTCAAATAATGGGGTACAATCCAGATACACAAATGTAATCCATTACATTTATAATAAATACCATAAAACAAAGGTTTATTTTGTTTTAATGTAATCAATTACAAAGATTTATGTCATTTGTAAAAGGTGCATTTGTGTACTTCATAAATTAGGGAGGAGATTGAAAATGGGTCTGGAATTTGGTTTGCAGCTTTATTCGGTCAGAGACGAATTGACAAAAGATTTTAAAGGTACTTTGGAAAAGGTGGCTGCCATCGGATACCGAAACGTCGAGCTGTTTTTCCACGACGCTAACAATATCGGAGGCACGGTTGGGCAACTGAAACCGGCTGAGCTGAGACAGGAGTTGGATCGCCATGGCTTGAAAGCGGTATCGGCCCACATTGACCTTGGATTTTTGGAGCAGGACAACGCGCTGCAGATCGTCGACTATGCGAAAGAAGCCGGTTTTGATTCCGTGGCAATTGCAATCGCTTTCTTTGCCGATAAAGAAGAGGTTATGGCGATGTGCGGGAAATTAGACAAAGCGGGGCGTTTTTTCAAGGAGAACGGAATTCAGCTGTATTACCACAACCATTTTGAGGAATTCCAAAAGTTTGACGGTCAATATGTGCTGGATATCATTTTGGAGAATACGGAGGAAGATCTCCTTAAGGTCGAATTTGATACGTATTGGGCTTTGAGAGGCGGCGTGGATCCGATTGCTTATCTGAACAAGCTTGGAAACCGGTGCGATCTAATACATCAAAAGGATCTGCCAGCCGATGTGAAACCTGTGAACTTATTCGAAGTTATCGGCGACGACGCCCGAATCGATATGGAATTGATGATCAAGCTGCATAAGATCGAGTATTTCACGGAAGCAGGAGAAGGGGTCATGGACATCCCGGCTATATTGAAAGCGTTCAGAAGCAAGCCTGGGGCCAGATATCTGTTCATCGAACAGGACTGGACGACGAAAAATCAGCTGGAAAGCGTCGAGATCAGCTACCACTATATTTCCAAACTATTTCAAGCCTAATGGGCCGGACATTGGAGGAGCGAAAATGAGCAAATTAAAAATAGGCATTATCGGCTGCGGCGGAATCGCCAATGCCAAGCATTTGCCGGCCTTGTCCAAATTGTCGGAGCTGGCGGAAATGACGGCGTTTTGCGATATCATCATCGAACGGGCGGAACTTGCTGCCAAGCAGTACGGAGCCGCAGGCGCCAAAACCTATACGGATTATAGGCAACTTATTCAAGACGGACAGCTTGATGTGGTTCATGTACTCACGCCGAACAGCACGCACTCCGTGATTACCGTCGAAGCGCTTGAGGCAGGCAAGCATGTCATGTGCGAGAAGCCGATGGCCATAAATTCACTGGAAGCGAAAAGCATGCTCGATGCCGCCAAAAGAACGGGCAAAAAGCTGACGATCGGTTATCAGAACCGGTTTAGGGAAGATGCGTTGATGCTGAAGGAAGCCTGCGAAGATGGATTCCTGGGCGATATCTATTTGGCTAAAGCACATGCGGTCCGCCGCCGCGCGGTTCCGACATGGGGGGTGTTTATGGACAAGGAGAAGCAAGGGGGAGGGCCCTTGATCGACATCGGAACCCACGCGCTCGACCTGACGCTCTGGTACATGAACAATTACAAAGTGAAGTCCGTATCCGGAACCGCCTTTCAAAAATTGAAGGATCAAAACCAAGCGAACCTGTTCGGCAAGTGGGATCCAAACGAGTTTGAGGTGGAGGACTCCGCCGTCGGATTCATCAAAATGGAGAACGGTGCAACGATATTCCTGGAGTCATCATGGGCCCTTAACACCCTTGACGTTCGGGAAGCCATGACCTCGCTGTTCGGAACGAGGGGCGGAGCGGAAATGCGCCGCAATCCGGCTGACGGAAACCCTGCTTTGCATCTAAATACCGAATTGTATGGCAAGCTCGTTGAAATCAAGCCGGAGATGAACGCCTCCATTCCGTATTACGGTTCGAAAGTCGAGAATGAGGCGGACCGCGAAGCGAGACAATGGCTTGAGGCCATTCTTGGGGATAAAGCGCTGCTTGTAAATCCTGAAGAGGCGTATGTCGTAACCAGGATCCTCGAGGCCATTTATGAATCTTCCAGAACAGGGCAAGAAATCATTTTAAATTAAATGGACGTGCGCTTCCGTCTACTGCTTTTATGCCTAGTAGGCGGAAGTAAACACGTAAAAATGTAAGGGGTTACAATACCGTTCAGGGGGATATCTCATGGAAAATCAAGTTTCATGGAAAGAACGGATCAGTTACGGTCTCGGCGATACGGCCTCCAATCTCGTTTTTCAGATGATTACGCTGTACTTGATGTTCTTCTATACCGACGTGTTCGGATTGAACGTGGCGGCCGTAGGGACCTTATTCCTGGTTGCCCGGATCATCGATGCCTTCGACAGTCCGATCATCGGCATGCTGATCGACCGCACAAATACGAAATGGGGCAAATCCAGGCCGTATTTTCTCTGGCTGGCGTTACCCTTTTCCGTTATTGCCGTGCTAACGTTTATGACGCCCGATCTAGGGGAAACGGGTAAGCTTGTGTACGCCTATATTACCTACATTACGCTTGGCATATTGTATGCGGGCATTAATTTGCCGCTGACCTCTCTACTTACAAGCATGACGAGTAACCCGCAGGAGCGCACGGTCGTCAACTCCGTGCGGATGATCTTCGGCCAATTGGGCGGCTTGATCGTCAGCATCGCCACACTCCCTCTCGTTTCGCTGTTCGGCAGAGGCAATCAGCAGCAGGGTTTTTTGTGGACCATGGTGTTGTTTGCGGCGTTTGCCGTTCTGCTGTTCTATATAACATTTGCCAATACCCGCGAACGGGTACAGGMTRMMKACATGGAGACCAGCAAAAAGGACGTCTTCGCTGCCGGAGACAGCTGTGCGGTTCGTTACAACCCGACCGGTAAAGCCGTTTACATTCCGCTGGCTACCAACGCGGTCCGCATGGGTACCCTCGTGGCCCGCAATCTGGTGCGGAAAACGACGGAGTATATGGGAACGCAGGGAACGTCGGGCCTCAAAATATACGGCCTTAACATTGCTTCGACCGGCTTGACGGAAGGGGCGGCGCAGGATGAGAAATTGAACGTGGATACCGTAACGATCACGGATCATTACCGTCCGGAGTTTATGCCTACCTCGGAATCCGTTACCCTGAAAGTCGTATTCGATAAGGAAAGCCGCGTGATCGTTGGCGCCCAAATCATATCGGAGGCCGATCTGACCCAGTCGATGAACACCCTGTCGGTATGCATACAAAACCGGATGACCATCGATCAGCTGGCTTTCATCGATTTCTTCTTCCAGCCGCATTATAACAAGCCTTGGAATTTCCTGAACACCGCCGGGTTGGAGGCGCTGCCGGAGATTAAGACCGAGCCGGTTTATGTTTAATCCGGATCACGTTAAGTTCATACGATGACGACAGTCCCCCTGCAAAGGGGGGCTTTTTGTTTTGAAATTGGCAGGAATCTGGAAGTTTATGGCGAATTAAATAGTGTCGGCAGAGAGCGTAAACGGAATAGGAGGAATAAGAGACCATGGAAAAGCGTAAATGGTTGCTTTATACAGCCGTCATTTGCGGGCTGCTGCTTACATCGGCCTGCTCCAACGATAAAGGAAAGGATGATGCCGAAGCCCCGCCCGTTGTTTCGGAATCCGGCGGCAACAGCCAGGAAACGGGCACGAAGCCTCAAGACCAAGAGGAAGGGAATGCCGGTGCCGAGGACAAACAGGAAGTTCCGGAAGACGTCAAAAAGGCATCCGATGAGCCGGCGGCGATCGGCGAGGCCTTGAATTATCACGGCATGATCGTAAAAGTGAACGGAATCCGGGATTCGAACGGAGACGATTATTTGAAGCCTAAAGCCGGGAATACCCTGAAGGTACTCGATATTACGGTGGAGAACCGAAGCGATGCCGAACAGGTGGTATCGTCCGCGAACTCTTTCGATTTGACGGATGAAAGCGACAAGAGCTACATGGAGGCCATTACATCCGACATTAAGCAGAGCCTCGACGGCACATTGGCGCCGGGTCAGAAGCTGCAGGGGGAAATTGCTTACGAGGTGGGCAAGGACGTCAAAGGCTTAAAGCTTTCCTATGGAGATCCGCTTAAGGAAGGCCGGGCTTATTGGGCTTTGAACTGAACGGGTCATGAATGGATTTCACAGCGGAGGGATGCCGGAAGCGGCATCCTTTTTGCTGTAACCCGTGTAATTCGCAAAGTCCGGGAAAGGATAAGCCTGTACGGCATTGACCGGAAAATCAGGGTGGACAAAGAGGACGCGACCCCGCTTTACAAGATGATAATCATCGATTAAAATTAAACCGTACGGTCGGTTTTTTTTAAAAGAAGTCCCGGTTACGTTATCAGTTTCGGGATAAACCCATGGAGGATGATCATGACTACGGATAAAGCGCAGAAAAAAACGCGATCTGATCCTCGACAAAGCGAAAGAGCTGTTTATCCAGCGGGGATATGCCGCTACCTCAATGGATGAGTTGGTTCGGTATATCGGAGTCAGCAAGGGAAGCATATACTACCATTTCAAGAGCAAAGAGGAGCTGTTTATTCAGCTGCTCGCCCGGCAAAACCGGGAGTGGATCAACGCCTGGATGGAGAAATCCAGCGTCTTTTCGAGTTTTGAAGAGAAGGTATACGGCATAGCCGATCATATGGTGGATGATTTTCAGAATCCGCTCGTTAAGGTAGGGGAAGAGTTCTATATCAGCCAGCCGGAGAACCAAGACCTGCTGAACCAGATTTTGCAGATAATGCAAGGGCCGCGGATGCTTTACCGGGACATTTTTGCCGAGGCTGCAAAAGAAGGGCTTCTGCCGGAAGAGGATCTGGATGAGATCGCCGTCATTTTTTCCTCGATGCTGGACGGTCTGTCCACCTCGTATTATGAACGCTCCAGCGACGAGCTTCGCGTGTTATACCGGAGGAGCGTCGGTTATTTTCTATATGGCATACTAGATGCCAATAAAAGCAAGTAGACCTGAATGGGAAAGACCGGGGATATGAGTGAAAGCTTGATCGGTCGGAAGGCCTTATTTTTTGGAGTAAGGCTGCCCTTCCGTCGACACATACTAAACCGACTGGTCGGTTTGAAAAAATGAAGAAAGAATGAGGTACCCTATGAAACATCTGTTCTCAAATCGTTCGTTCGTCCTCCTGATGCTGTCGGATTTGCTCCAAAATGTCGGGATTTGGATTCGCAACATGGCATTGTTGTTTTTTATTATGGAAAAAAGCGGAGGAGACCCGGTCGCGGTCTCCTTGATCACCGTCATTGAATATGCTCCGATTTTTCTGTTTTCCATCGTAGGCGGCGTTTTGGCCGACCGGTGGCGCCCCAAACGGACGATGCTGTGGGGGGATATCCTAAGTTTTCTGTCCGTACTGCTTATCTTTTTTGTCGTCGCTGCAGGTTATTGGCAGGCCGTCTTTGTCGTAACGCTGGTATCGGCGATCGTCTCCCAGTTTTCGCAGCCGTCCTCCATGAAAATCATCAAACGGTGCTTGCCTGACGAACATGTTCCAGCCGCCACGGCTTTGTCGCAAACGATGATGTCGCTCTTTGTGATTGCAGGCCCGATTGCGGGCACCGCGATTTTCCAGTCGTTTGGCCTGGAAGCTTCGCTTCTCAGCCTGTTGGCCGTTTTTGGAGGCTCGGCCCTTCTCGTGGCTTGCATTCCGTCTTCCATCGATAGTTCAGTGGACGGCTCCGCCGAAGAAAAGAGCTCTTTCGTGAAGGAGCTGCGCGAGGGAATGTCTTATGTTGGAGCCAGCCGGATGTTGAAATTCATGCTGATTATTTATGTGATCCTTGCGCTCGGATCGGGACTGATTCAGCCGCTGGATATATTTGTCGTAACGAACCGCCTTCACCTGGACATGACCGGCGTGCAGTGGTTCACGGCGTTGGAGGGCTTCGGCATGCTGGTCGGGGGCGTTACGGCGGCCGTTATTGCCGGACGGCTGAAAGGCTCGGTGCTATTGTTCAGCGGGTTGGCATTTCTGGGGGTGTCTACCTTTGTCGAGGTCCTTTCCGTTTGGCCGCTGCTGACAGGGACCCTGCGGTTCCTTACGGGGTTCCTTCTGGCACTGGCCCAGACGGCCTTGACGGCGGTCATGATCCGGCAGGTCGACGAGAAATTCGTAGGCAGACTGAACGGCCTGATGACTCCGGCATTTACCGCGATGCTTCTGATCGGGTCCGGAAGCACGGGCGTGTTTATGGCCTCCACTTCGATATTCGCGGTGTACTTCACCGCCGGGATCCTTTTCCTGATGGCATCGCTTATCAGCCTCAGGCTTCCTTTCTCGGCCGAGCCGGCTTCTACTGCTTCGCCTGCGGTGAGGGAAATTTGAAAACTTTCGCAGGTGAGGGACACTGATAATAAAAGGGACTGCCTCGTTCAGGCCGGATGATCCGGCTTTGGGAGGAGTCCCTTTTTCGTTGGATTCAAATCCGGATGCGCCTACAGCAGCAAGATCATACCCTGCGATACCGAAATGAGGCAAGAAGAGATTCAAACGTGACATAGTTTACGTTGCAAAAAACGAGGATGCGTTAGAATAAAAAAAAAACGTCTTTATCGACGTACTTTCAACGTCGACAGACCGCATGAGCGGAAGCTCTTTTCGTGCTATCGGAATGAAGGGAACTTTCGACGCTTGACCTTTTGATATTATGAAATAAAAATAGACTATTTTCAGAAAATAACGCCGCCGCTGGGAAATAGAGAAAACAGTAAAAGGGGATGGAGAGATGGCATACTATAAACCGCATCAAATCGCGGAAATTACGGTAGAAAACGGGGTGAAAAAGGCGCATAACCGCCTGCCCGCGGTACTGATTCTCGGCTTTTTGGCAGGGGCGTTTATCGCGCTCGGTTTTCTGCTCGATATCCGGGTTATTGCCGGCATGCCGAAGGAATGGGGCGGGCTGCCCGGATTTATCGGGGCCGCGCTGTTCCCGGTCGGGCTCATACTGGTGCTTCTGGCGGGGGGAGAGCTTCTTACAGGCAACATGATGGCCGTTTCCCTGGCCAAGGCGGCCAAGCGCATCTCCTGGGGCGAGCTGTTCAAAAACCTGGCGCTGATCACGGTCAGCAATTTTATGGGCGCCTTGTTTGTCGCTTACTTTTTCGGCCACGTCGTCGGTTTGACCGGCAGCGGCGTTTATCTCGACAAGCTGGTGGATATGGCGGGACACAAGCTGGATGACGGGTTTTTCCAAGCCTTTATTTCGGGGATCGGCTGCAACTGGCTCGTAGCGCTTGCGGTGTGGCTTTCTTACGGGTCCGAGCAGATGAGCGGCAAAATCCTGGGCATCTGGTTCCCGACGATGGCGTTTGTCGCCATTGGATTTCAGCACGTGGTGGCCAACATGTTTCTGATTCCGGCGGCCATTTTTGAGGGCTATTACAGCTGGGGCGAGTATTTGAAAAACTTTGTTCCGGTATGGCTCGGCAATATGACAGGCGGAGCCGTGTTTGTGGCGTTGGCCTACTGGACGGTTTATTTAAAGGACGCCAAACCGGCGGGCGCAAAAGGCGCAGCTTCACAGCCACCGGCCAAGGCCCAAGCTTACCAAGCGGAAGCGGCAGCCTCCATGACTCAAAAGCACGCTTAGAATCGCATGAAAATACGGCGTTAAGCAGCTTGACTACAGCGGCTTCGCGCCATCATCATAAAAAAAACGCCTATCGACGTACATTTTCAAAGAAGCAAGACCGCATTTAGCGGAAGTTTTTTCTTGCGATACAGTATTCCATATCTATAATAAATTCGCCATGCCGGGTCTCGGGGGAAGAAACGCGGCATGGCGAATTTTTTTGGGAGTGGTCCATGATACGGCATCAAAGAGGAAGGGTCTGGGTTCCTCTTCGCTGCTCTTGTTACGAATTTACCCGGCCTCCGGTGAAGTGAAACACCTTTAAACAATATTTTTTGAGAAAATCAAAATCGCCCCACGTTCCAACGCCCGCGTCCGGTAATCCGGCCTTTAAGCACGTGGTCCTCGGGGGTGATGAGTTCCGCCGCCTTTACGCGAAACGTTCTTCGCTTTAAGATAAAGGGAACGGATATGACCATCATCAAAGGGGAGAAGGCGAAAATGATAGAGGAGTTAAACGGCGTGTTTCCTGCGGTCTGTCCGCTCGACTGCCCGGATACCTGCGGGCTGTTGCTGCATAAGAAGGATGGAAAAATCGTTAAAGTTGCGGGCAATCCCGATCATCCCGTTACGCAGGGCGCGATTTGCAATAAGGTACGGAACATGGCGGAACGGGTATACCATCCGGAGCGGCTTTTGCATCCCCTGCGGCGGACAGGTCCGAAGGGCGAAGGGGCCTTTGAGCGGATCAGCTGGGATGAGGCCATTCAAGAAATTACGGAGCGCTTTAAGGCGCTGTCCGAGGAATATGGACCCGAGAGTATTTTGCCTTACAGTTTTTACGGTAACATGGGTGTACTCAGCGTAGACGGCATGGATCGCCGCTTCTTCAACGCCCTGGGTTCGAGCAAGCTGAAGCAGAGCATCTGCAATTCCGCAGGCACTGCCGGCTGGAAGTCGGTCATGGGCTTTAACGGCGGCACGATCCCGGAGGAAACGGTTCACGCGGATGTCATTATTGTCTGGGGCGGAAACATTGTCAGCACGAACATGCACCAGGTGGTGTTGACGGAGAAGGCGCGAAAGAACGGGGCTCGGGTCGTGGTCATCGATGTGCACCGGAATCAGACCGGGCAGTGGGCGGACTGGTTTATCCCCCTTCACCCCGGAACGGATGCGGCCCTTGCCGTGGGGATCATGCATATTCTGTTCCGGGACGGTCTCGTCAATGAAGAGTTCATGCGGCGGTACACCCTGGGCCACGAGGAACTGCGGACCCATGTGAAGGAATATACGCCGGAATATGTTTCTTCCGTTACAGGCATTCCGGCGGAGGATATTGAAAGGCTGGCCGCCATGTACGGCGGGGCGGAAGCGGCCTATATCCATATCGGAAACGGGCTGCAGCATCATGATAACGGCGGTTTGGCCGTGAGAAGCATCGCCTGCCTGCCGGCCCTCACCGACCATTGGCTGAAGCGCGGCGGCGGGGCGTCGAAATCGAACGGCGGCTATAACAGCATGAACGACGAAGCCCTGGAACGGCCGGATCTGCGGCCGAACCCCGAGGCGCGGACAATTAATATGAACCGGATCGGCGAGGCGCTCGCGATGACGGACAAGCCGATCAAGGCGCTGTTCGTCTACTGCAGCAATCCGCTGGTCGTAGCGCCTGATACCGAACGGGTGCAGAGCGGATTTGCCAGGGAAGACCTGTTTACGGTCGTGCATGACCTGTTTATGACGGATACCGCCAAATATGCGGACATCGTGCTGCCGGCGACGTCATCTTTTGAAAACACCGATGTGTACAGCTCTTATTGGCATCAGTACATTCAACTGCAGGAGCCGGTCATCCCGAAAGTCGGCGAGGGCAAAAGCAATGTGGAGCTGTTTTCCCTGTTGGGACGGGCCATGGGCTTTAACGATGCGGCATTCTCCGAAACCGAGGAGGACATGATCGCGCGTGCGCTGGATCATCCCGCCAATCCCTACCTGAACGGGGTTACCCTGAGCGGTCTGAAGGAGTTTCGTTACGTGAAGCTGGATATGACGCCTTATGCTTCCTATCTGGACAATCTCCCGACGCCGTCGGGACGGATCGAGCTGTATTCCGCCGCCTTGGAAAAAGCCGGGCTGCCGTCGCTCCCGACCTATGTGCCGCTGAAGGAAGGCTATGACGGAATCCGCCGCGGGCGGGGGCGGAAGTATCCGCTGATGTTCATCTCGCCGCCAAACCATAATTTTTTGAATTCAACGTTCGCTAACGTGCCGAAGCATCAAAAGCTTGAAAAAGAGCCGTTTTTGCAAATCCATCCGGAGGATGCGGAGGAGCGCGGCATTCACGACGGCGATGAAGTGACCGTATGCAACGACCGCGGAACGTACGAGGTGCGTGCCAAGGTGACGGCCAAAATGCTGCCCGGCACGGTTGTCAGCCAAGGTCTCTGGTGGGAAAGCGAGGGCCGCAAGCAGCGGGCCAACGCCCTAACCTCGGACAGGCTGGCCGACCTTGGCCAAGGTGCCACCTTCTTTTCTACGGTGGTTGAGGTTAAACGGAAATAGATTGGGTTCGGTCGGAACCGGAGATCGAGCACCCAATCCATCTCCCGGAACATGGCACATATAGCTTTGCAATAATTTAAAACCGTCAGGGGAACGAAGCATTCGATGAATTCCTGACGGTTTTCTTCAAATATGTGCTATTTGCGGCTACGGACTGTCCTGCGGGTTGATAAAACCTCGGGGCAGTTTTTATTTTTTCAGGATGCGTGAACCGCTAAACGTCCTGTAGAAGTATAAAAAATCAGTTTTTTGTTATATAGTTTGAACTATTTTCCAAATGTAGAATGATCTTRGGTCCSGTGCAGCTGAAAGAGGATACTGCCGAAGCGCTGAAGCATTTTGATGAGATCAGGGAGGCCGTTCCGGAAATAACGGGAGCGGATACGTACTTAACAGGCAATACGGCTGTGTTTGCGGATATGAACGAGGCGGTAAAAAAAGATATCTTCCGCGCGGAATTGATCGGCATGCCGCTTGCCTTGATCATCCTGTTGCTTGTCTTCCGCACGGTGACGGCAGCTGTCCTGCCGCTCATTGCGGGCCTGGTCAGCGTATCGGTAACCATGGGCGCCCTTTACTTTGGCGCGGCTCTCGACGGCGCCATCAGCAACTTTTTGCCGAATGTGGTCACCATGCTCGGCCTCGCCGTCGGCATTGACTATGCGCTCTTTGTGGTCAGCCGGTTTAGGGAGGAAATCGCACGGGCCGATGGGCATACGGAACGGGCGGTGGCAGTTTCCTGCGCCACGGCCGGGAAGGCGGTCATATTTTCGGGGGCTGCGGTATGGATCGGCTTTTTGGCGATGGCCATGATCGAACTGCCGATCTTCAAATCCTTCAGCATGGGTGGGATCACGGTGGTGCTCGTGTCCGTTCTTGCCGCGAATACCCTGCTGCCTGCGCTGCTGGGCATGCTGGGACCGCGGATCGATTCCCTGCCGCTTTGGGGCAGAAGCGCGGCAGACCCGGTTTCCGGACAAGCTCGGGGAGCATGGCGCAAAATTTCGGCATTCGTCATGGCCCGCCCCGTGGTTATTTCTGCTGCGGTCATTGCTCTGCTATTGCTTACCATGCTGCCCGTCAAATCGATGAAGGCCGGTATTCCGGCGGCGGAGGTGCTTCCGCCTTCTTATGATTCCAGGTACGGATTCGAGCTGCTGAAGCAGGCTTATGACGAGCGCGAACTGAGTCCCATTATCGTGGCGGCCGAGCTCCCGGATGCGTATGGGACACCGCAAAGCATACAAGCCGTGAAAACTTACATGGATCAGGTGCGCCGTCTGCCCGAGGTTCACCGAGTGGAGAGCTACGTGAGTTTGACCAGGGGAACGGCAGAGGAGTCAGCGGATTACATAACGCGTCCACACATCCGGGAGCAGCTTGAAAAATATCATGTGGTGAGGGACCGAATGGCCGCGATTGCCGTCGTCCCCAAAAATGGCGATGCCGATGATGCAACGCAGGCGCTGGTCGCCGGGCTGCGGAAGATGGAAACTCCGGGCCTCCGGACTTATATAACGGGCAATCCGCCTTATAAACTGGATATTTTGCAGGAGATGAAGAAGGGGATTCCTTCCGTGCTGCTGTTTGTGTTTATTACAACCTATATCATCCTGTTTGCGGCCTTCCGGTCCGTTATTCTTCCGTTGAAGGCGGTGGTGATGAACGTCCTCAGTCTCGGCGCGGGACTCGGCATCGTGGTGCGGGTGTTTCAGGAAGGCGCCGGCGCAGGCTGGCTCGGCGTGTCGCATACGGGCTCGATTTTTGCTTTGCTGCCGATCCTCATATTTTGCGTGGTCTTCGGGATTTCGATGGATTATGAAGTGATCCTGCTGTCCCGGATCAAGGAAAGCTATCAAGCAACCGGCGACAACGAGCTGAGTACGGCGGAAGGGTTGGAAAAAACGGGAGGCATGATCACCAGCGCAGCTTTGATTCTTGCGGTCGTCGTGGGCGCTTTCATCTTCACCGACAACGAGGTGATGAAAGCGATCGGGCTTGGCCTGACCGCAGCCGTGCTGTTGGATGCCACGGTGGTCCGGATTCTGCTGGTTCCGGCGTTCATGAAGCTGCTAGGCAGAGCCAATTGGTGGAGTCCCGCCTGGCTGTTCCCCTCCCGCAAGCGGCGCGACGGAGAATCTTTTCGGGAAGACCCGGTCTGATGAGCAGTTAGGAACAGCGTGACTACAGGAGTCGGCTTTTCGCGTATGGTATAATGGTGAAACGGCGTGCCTGCACCATGTGCAAGCAACATATAGATCGATTGTAATTGGAACATTCGGTTAATAAAAGAAATAAAGGTGGAAAACAATGAGTAATACAGCAAAGTCGAACCAACCCGTCTTAAAGCGGATTTCTCCCAGTTATGATCCTTGGGATCCGATCGTTTCCCTGCGCCAGCATGGGCGGCATGTACTGACCAGCGTAGAGATGACGGTTACCCATCTGTGCAACATGCGCTGCGAGCACTGCGCGGTAGGCGATATGCTGGTGATGAAGGAAGCGCCGATGCTTCCTCTGGATATCATGCTGAAGCGGCTGGACGAAGTGGAACATCTGCAGACGATCAGCATTACGGGCGGGGAGCCTGCTTTCCTGGGAAAAACGGTGGACAACGTTATCGTACCGCTGTTCAAATATGCCAAAGAACGGGGCATCCGCACGCAGATCAACTCCAATCTGACATTGGACATCGCACGATACGAGAAGATGCTGCCATATCTGGATGTGATGCATATCTCGTTCAACTATCTAAACGGGGATGACTTTCACGAGGTCGGTTTTGCCAACAGCGGTCATCCGGTATCTAAAGAAGCGGCCTATCGTCTGTACGACACCATGATGGTCAATGCCGAAAAGCTAAGCCGTGAGGGGATGTTTATCTCGGCCGAATCGATGATCAACTACCGGACCCATGCCAAGCTGGACGGAATCCACGAGCTGATCCGGCAGATGGGCTGCCGGCGGCATGAGGTCCATCCGATGTATGCTTCGAACTTTGCCGCTTCGCTGCCCGTATTGTCTTTGAACGATATGAAGACGGCCATTCATCGGCTGCTGGATGTCCGGGATCCGGACATATGGATGCTGTTCGGCACGCTGCCGTTTTTCTCCTGCAGCAGCGACGGGAGCGATCAGGAGCTGATCCGTCGTCTTCGCTCCGAGCGGAACGTAACGGTTCGCAATGATCCCGACGGACGGAACCGGGTCAACGTCAATCTGTTTTCGGGCGACGTTTACGTGACCGACTTTGCGGATATTCCTCCTTTTGGAAACATCAAAGAGCAGAAGCTGGATGATATATTTACGGCATGGTCGACGGATCATCCGCTGAATCAGACGGTGAACTGCCATTGTGACGCCGCAAACTGCTGCGGTCCGAATCTTCTCGTTGCGGATATGTACTATAAGGGCATTGATTTTAAAACGAGAAGAGCTTTGACAAACTAGAATCCGGAAAGAAGGCGTATGGCAATGGAGGAGTTTGAGGTCGGGAAACTGATTTTGAATTTGCTCTTGGTATTTCTGCTTGTTCTGTTAAACGGCGTGTTCGTAGCCGCGGAATTTTCACTCGTCAAGATGCGCCAGTCCCGGCTTACCCAACTGGTCAGCGAGGGCAACATGCTTGCCGGCGTGGCCCTGAAGGTCAACAGGAAGCTGGATGCCTATTTATCCGCAACACAGCTTGGAATTACGCTGACGTCGCTTGGACTCGGCTGGATCGGGGAACCCGCGATCTCGGAACTCCTGGTGGAGCCTTTGATGCACAAATTGGGAATGACCGATCAGGTATTGATTTCGTCCATTTCGGTAGCGGTCGGCTTCTGCATCATTACGTTTCTGCATATAGTATTGGGAGAGCTTGCCCCGAAGTCACTGGCGATTCAGCGGACGGAAGGAACGGCACTGCTGTTGTCCGCTCCGCTGCTCTGGTTTTACCGCCTGTTCCTTCCGGTCATTTGGCTCCTGAATAAATCCGCCAACGGGATTTTGCGTATGGTTGGCATTCAGCCGGTGAGCGAGGCGGAAGCGGCCCATTCGGAAGAAGAGATTCGCATTCTGATGAACGAGAGCGCCAAGAGCGGCGTCATCGACGAGAATGAAATGAAACTGATGGACAACCTTTTCGATTTTTCCGATCTGCTGGCCAGAGAGATCATGCTGCCGCGGACGGATATGGACGTCTTGTACGCCAATCTTCCGCTGGAAGAGAATCTGAGAATCATGAACGAAACAAAGCACTCCCGTTATCCCGTTGCCGTGGAGGACAAGGACCGGATTATCGGATTTATCCACATAACCGATTTGCTTATGGCCGATCCGGAGCAGCAGAAGAATCTGGCTTCATTGGTCAGGCCCATCATGGACGTGCCGGAATCGATGGAGATCAGCCACGTGCTTCGCCTGATGCAGAAGAGGCATGAGCAGCTTGCGCTGGTCGTCGACGAGTACGGCGGAACGGCGGGGATTCTGACGGCGGAGAAGATCCTTGAGGAAATCGTCGGCGATATATATGACGAGTTCGAGGACGAGCGTCCGGAGGTGGAGATCCGAGGGGACGTCATTTCCGTCGACGGCCGGATGCTCATTGAAGACGTGAACGATCTGACGGGGGTTGTCATTGAAGAGCAGAAGGTGGACTCCATCGGGGGATGGTTGTTTAAAGAGCTGGAAGGAAACCCGGCCAAAGGCAAAAAGATCGTTTTTGACGGCGTGACCTTCGAGGTTGAGGAATCTTCCCGCCTCCGCGTGACCCGGGTCATTATTCATAAAAAGCGCGCAGGAACCCCAACAGGAAATACGGATCAATAGGGTAGGGATTACGATAGGTGAGGAAGTGAGTTATGTCCGGGAAACAGTTGGTTTTTATCGCGCTGGGGCTTTTCTTGATTTATGGAATGTTTACCGTAGGGGCACCGTTTCTGTTGGCGCTGATCCTTGCCATCTCCTTGGAGCCGTTTAACCGTCTATTAATGAAAAGGGCACGGATGAACCGTGCCGCTGCTGTAACGATCACGAACACGCTGTTTCTGTTTCTGCTGATGCTGGTCGTTTACCTGATGGGACTTCAGGCTTTTGCCCAGCTGGTGGAATACTGGAGCAAGGCTCCGCAGTATTTTAAGGGGGCCAACCAGTTTTTGCAGCATACGATCATCCAGGCAGAGGACATGCTGAACGGCATATCGCCGGGTCTTGCGGACAGCCTGACATCTTTCATGTCGAATATTTCCTCTTACCTGGAGTCTTTGGTTAACACATTGTCGTCCACGTTTTTGTCCTTTGCCAAAATGCTGCCCAATCTGTTTGTAACGTCCATCGTATTTTTTGTGGCGCTCTATTTGTTCAGCTTCAGCCTGGACACCATGCGGAACAGCGTCCTGTCTTTTTTTTGACGAATCGTCGCAAAGCCAGGTGGACGAAGTGCTGGGCAGCCTGAAAAAATCGATATTCGGCTTTTTGCGGGCCCAGCTCATCCTCAGCGCGTTTACCTATGTGATTACGTTGACGGGACTTCTCGTGCTGGGAGTCAATTATCCGCTGGCCATCGCGCTTCTGGTTACGATCGTGGACATTTTGCCGATCCTCGGCGTAGGGTCCGTACTCGTGCCGTGGGCCATCTATCTGTTGGTCGTCGGCGATTACTTCACGGGCATTGGCCTGATCCTCCTGTTTATCCTCATCACGGTCATCCGCCGCGTGCTGGAACCGAAAGTGATCGGGGATGCCGTCGGAATCGGCGCGCTCCCCGCCTTGATCAGCATGTACGTCGGGTTTAAGCTGGTCGGGGTGATCGGTTTTTTTTATCGGCCCGTTGGTCATTATCTTGTATTCGGCAATGCGCAAGGCCGGCTTATTCCAGATCAAAATCAAGTTTTAATAACGACGAAAACCCTTTTTTTCCGTGAACCGTGCGGGAAAATGGGTTTTTTTCTGTTTCCGGAGTTCATTTTCCGGGCGGATGACATATGTTAGTTACGAAGAGCGAACGCATTGCCCCTTAACCGAATTCAAAAGAAGGAGGAATCCGATATGAAACCGAACGCCGAGGAACGCGTGTATGTCCCGTACCGCAGTCCGTTTGACCCTTGCCCTCCGCTGCCATACAGATCCTACGTAGTGCCCGTGAACCAGTATATTGTGTTTCAGCCGGCCGGTCTCCCGCAGTTCAGCCCGGCGGAAGCGTTGAAACACGGAACATTGTGGCCTTCTCTCTACAGTCCTTACGAATCCCGAAAACTGAAAGGAGAGTAGATCATGGAAGAAGTAAGACCACAGGCCGGCGACCCCCGGTATTATGAACTTTTAGAGCAGCTTCAGGCTATTGATTTCGTGCTGGTCGAGCTGAATTTGTACCTGAATACCCATCCGGATGACCTAAAAAGCATTGAGCAGTACAACAAACTTGCGCAGGAGCGCATGATGCTCGCCAAACAGTTCGAAGAACTGTACGGACCTCTGATGAATTTCGGGCACGCTTTTTCGAGGCATCCTTTCGAATGGCCCAAGACCCCGTGGCCCTGGCAGGTGTAACGGTGACGCAGGCTGGACGCTTTCGGCCGAAGCGGTCTGCCGGCAGCCGCTAAAACTAGCCCAATATAAGGAGGCGTTGGTATCCCATGTGGGTGTATGAAAAAAAAACTGCAGTATCCCGTAAGAGTCAGCAAGTGCGATCCCATGATGGCGAAGTTTCTGATCGAGCAATACGGCGGAGCGGATGGGGAATTAGCGGCGGCTTTGCGTTATTTGAATCAGCGGTATACGATTCCCGATAAGGTGATCGGCGTGTTGAACGATATCGGGACCGAGGAATTCGCCCACCTGGAAATGATCGCAACCATGGTATATAAGCTCACCAAGGATGCCACCGTGGAGCAGCTCGAGGCCGCCGGCTTGGGTCCTCACTATGCAAACCATGACAAGGCTTTGTTTTACGAAAATGCGGGGGGCGTGCCGTGGACGGCAACCTATATTCAAGCCAAAGGCGATCCGATCGCGGATTTGTACGAGGACATCGCGGCAGAGGAGAAGGCACGCGCTACATACCAATGGCTGATCGACATGACGGACGACGTGGACCTTCAGGACGGCCTGAAATTTTTGCGGGAGCGGGAGATCATCCATGCCATCCGGTTCAGGGAAGCGGTGGAGATCATCAAAGAGGACCGCGATAAGAAAAAGATTTTTTGATGGACTTGTTTGCAAAAGAGATAAATCATATTCCCAAGCATTTGGAAATATGAAGACCATGCTGGCTAAGGGCTGCATGGTCTTTTTTTACTTTTCATTTGCATCTGAAACGATGAACCAAAGGCCAAATAATTCTTCTGACCCCCTAAATGTATATTTAATTCCATTACGTGTAGTCGATTTTCTCAGTTTGGTAACGTCAACACCTTTTGAAAGCAATCCTATATCCCGAAGTACCCCTGCACGTCCCTCTGATGTTAAATCTGGATTCGTGGAAGCGATCAATAATCCGATGGTTAACAACATATCCGTTCCGGATTGCGGGCTGCCGTCTTCAGCGCCGACCATTGCTACCTCCCTCACACTTCCATCCAATTTATTTACACTACCCAGAAGATAAACATAATCACTTATTTTATAAGAAAAAGTATCCTGAAGGGCACCATCTTTAACTTTTATCTTTCCAAGTGTTATGTCTACGTTCAGTCTTTTGGCTGTAGAATTAAATGCCTTGCGGAAACCTTCAACATTCATCCCGATATCGCCTGGTTTTGAGCTTTGTTCAGTTTTCTTTTTTGGGTTTAGCTTTTTTTAGATGCGGGTTCCTTTTTTTAACTCCTCAAAGTCTTTTCCACCAAACGAAATATAAAGTTTTTCTTCTTTGAGGTCATTTTTTTTCAACAGCCTTGACCAATTCGTTGAATTTTTTCTTTATCTGGTCCAGTTATTTTTTTCTATCTGCTGCGATACTGGATCGGCTTGCTGCTTAGGACCATTTGAACATCCTAAGGCACCAGTGAGGAGCACTGCAATCACAGCCACAAACAGCCATTTTTGATAGGTCGGTTTTTTCAACTTGATTCCCCCAATTATGAGATAATATGACAAGCATAGTCTAACAGACCTAGGAAAATATTTCTATACAAGATAAGATAATAAAAGCCGCATCACACAACAGATGAACATATAATATTTGGAAGTAAACGAATGAATGTTATGAACGATAATGGTGCAGAAGAATTCGCCCACCTGGAAATGATCGCAACCATTTCCATCCAGGATCCTTTCATATGCGATGTGCTGATTTCGTCAAATATCCCTCTCTTATCGCTATGGGAGTGAGGTTATGGTTTGCGCGGGGAATCGCCTTGCATTATGATGGGGGGAGAAACGACAAAAATCACCATGGAAATGAAGGGATGGACAAAAGAGATGGAGAGAAACGGGAAGCTGGTCAAACCGGAGGCAATGATTTTTGATATGGACGGAACGTTGTTTCAGACCGAAACGCTGCTCTTGCCTGCCTATCACAAATTATTCGACATCCTGCGGGAGGAGGGACATCACAGCGGAGAAACCCCGAACGAACAGCTGATGCTTGGGAGCCTGGGAATGCTGCTGGAGGATATATGGAAAAGGGTGCTGCCCGAGGGAACGCCTGAAGCGCACAAGCGTGCGGACGAGCTTCTCCTTCAGCTGGAGCTGGAAGGATTGCAAGGCTCGGATGCCGTCTTGTATCCCGAGGTAGTGGAGACGCTGGAGGAGTTGAAGCGGCGCGGCGTCAGATTGTTTGTGGCGTCCAACGGACTGGAGCACTACGTGAAGGGGATCTGCGAGGCCCGGGGCATGAGTTATCTCTTTGAAGGTCTTTATAGTGCCGGTGAGCATGGAACGGCGAGCAAGGTCGATCTCGTAGCACTGCTGCTCAAGAACCACGGCATTGAAAAGGCATGGATGGTCGGCGACCGTTCCTCCGATGTCGAGGCAGGAAAGAAAAACGGACAAACCGTCATCGGCTGCCAGTACGCCGGTTTCGGCAAGGATCAGGAGCTGAAAGGCTCCGATGCCATCATTACGTCGTTCCCGCAGTTATTGGAGCTGCATGCTAACTCCACCGGGTAAACCCGGTAAAAGAAAAAACGTCTATCGACGTATTCTCAAAGCAGATATCTTAAAGAAGAGCCCTTGCTTTTTAGGCAGGGCTCTTTCTTATGGACAAAACCGCAGCGGGGCGACGGTTGAAAGCCGATGTCGAGGAGGGCAAAATGAATCAGGCTTTACGCGTTCTTTGCCTGCTTCTTTTGGCTATAGAGCCACAATGCGTACTCCAGCGGCCGCACAAGCGATTCCCGATATGACGCTTTGTCGCCGATTTGGGAGAAAACCTCCCTGGATGGCTTCGGGTTTACCTCCAACAGAAGGATCCGGCCGTTTTTATCCACGGCGAGGTCCAGGGCAAGCTCGCAAAGCGCACCGTACTTTTCCTCCAGGAAGCGGGCAACGTCCACCCCCAGCTCCGATGCTTCGGCATGAATTTTCTCCTGCTTCTCCCGGTCGGATATCCACTCTTCCAGAAGTTCGTCCATAGCCATGGCTCTTCCGCCGCCGTGCAAATTGGACGTGACGCTATGGAGCGCTCCGACCCGTCCCACGCAGCCCGTGACCTTCCACTCGCCGGAACCGTTTTTCTGGACCAGCATCCGGTAATCATGCACTCTGCCGTTGGGGAGCTCAAGGTGGATGCCTTCCTGGACCAAGTATTTCCCCTTGACGTGCCATTGGGACAGGTAGGACCCGAGCATGGGCGCCGGCAGTTTTCTGGGCGTAATAATATTTCGGTTTGAATTTCGCCCGCGAATATCGTAATGACCTTGGGGACCGGAATTCCGGGTGATGCGCAAAATGCCCCGGCCTCCTGTGCCGTTGATGGGCTTAAGATACACGGTAGGATGCCGTTGCAGCATCCGGTTAACGTCCCCGATGCCGTGTATCAGAACCGTATCCGGAAGGTAGGGCCTAAAGCGTTTGATGGCATGCAGCGCCTGATGAACGGTCCATTTGTTACGCAGCGGCCTGTTCAAGAAAAGGAGATGGCTGTAACGTGAACGGAAGCGAAGGAGCTGCTGAAAGCGTGCGCTTTTTTGAATGCGGCAGCGGTCATAGATCATATGGGGAAACGAACGCCATCGCCTTGACCACCTGCCCGTATCCGGTTTGAACTCCAGTGCATGGATCATTCCCTTGGAGGAATCGACATCCGCCGGAGTGAATACAAATACATCCAACCCCAGTTCACGGCCTTCGGCGATCATTCGTTCATAGACAGGCAACTCCTCAAGCCTTTTCCGGTCATTCAAATATAAGGTCAGAATTCCTAAGACGGGTTGAGACACAGCGGTCACCTTCTTGCTTAAAGTCTGAGTCGTTTAAACAATCCATAACGGATTCATCCGATCGTCCAGCCATCACAAGCGTCGGTTTTCCTGTCGGACCAGCTTCCAGTGCGATCGCCCGCATGCCCGCATGAAAACACATCTGAAGACTGGCTATATTGTCAACAGCGACCTTGCAGCGCAGCCGGCCGAGCCGGGACAGCTGGTAAAGGAGCAGGGATGTCCCGATGCGCCGGCCGCGGTACAGCGGATGTACGGCAACAAGGCAGGCGGTCTGTCCATATCCTGCCGCAAAAGAGAGGCCGATCGGCATCCGCCCCTGCTCCCCGCGTACGGTTACGGCAGTGAGGGCTGTTCCGGGCTGTTTCAGCCGGTCAAGCGCCAGCGTTTTTAAGTGAAAACAGCCTTCGACGGTAAGTCTTTTGCTGCCGAAACGCCGCATAAACTCATAGCATTGCCGGCGGATGTCCGGCCATTCCGCCGGATTTGAGGGAAAGACGGATCCGATCTCCATATAATCCCCTCCTTTAAAAGGTTATTCATAAAGTATCTTTTGATCACGAAGCGAATTCAAGACCAAATCTTGAATTCCGCTATTTGTTCCCGATCAGGTATCCGCAGTAATGGAAAATTCGTTCAAGCGAACGTTTGCGGATAGCCGGCTCATCAAATTTCATCGGCCTGGAGTTGGCCTCGAAAAACCAAAGCTCTCCGGCCGTATCCACGCCTAGATCCATTGACATCTCGCCGAGGGAAAGGCGTGAGCCCTTTTCGATTTGTCTGGCAATATGGGTGGCCGCGCTCCTGACCTTGTTAAGGATCGCTGCGGTCTGCTCGGTACCGAAAATGACGGGCAGCAGCTTTTCCGGATCCTCGATCGTTCCGCCCCGAGGAACGTGCGTGGTGATGCTTTGGGCTCCTGCCATCCGGGCACCTATGCCGGTTATGCTCCAAATGCCATGCTCCGATTTCTGTACGAGTATACGAAGATCAAAAGGGCGGCCATGCTGGGAAGCGAGCTCGATCCCTTGCTGGAGCAGGTAAGACTCGCCTTTGGTTTCCCGGGAAATTCTTTCCCAGAGACGATCAAGGGAAGCCGTTTTATAGGTTACGCTGTCTTTGTTGTTCTGGATCTGGAGGCGGTACGGCAGAGGCTTGTTCTTCTGGCATTTCAACCTCATGATCCCCTGGCCGGCCTTGCCTTCCTCCGGTTTGAGATAAAGATACGGTGAACGCTTCACCATATCGTGCAAGGAAGGGAGACCCTTCAGGCGTTTGGTCATCGGTGCCAATTTTCGGGTCAACCTTGATTTGTTCAGCCATCCGAACAGCTGCCATTTGTTGAAAAAGTAAGGGTTGTAGATATCCAAATTGGGGTGACGCAGGCATGCTTCGATCTTCCGGCGGACCGGCTGCTTCATCTCATCCTCCCGGTAAGGAATCCGGTTGTAGATAACCCGGGGCAGAGGAAACAGCCTCTGCTCCCAGGTATGAGGGTCCGAACCGGGGAGGAATCCCCGAACCGGGGAGGAATCCAGCTTCAAATCGCGCGCGGTGACCACATAAACCAGGTATCCCATTTCCTTGCCTGTTTTGATGATTTCGTAGAAGTTTTGCCGGTTTCCCCTGAACATCCGAATGGAATCGTGCATCGTCAGAATCGCGACGACGGGTTTGGCATCCTCCTCATGGCGGCTGATCACGAGTCATTCCCCCTGTAGAACCCGCTTAAATACAGGCAATGCTCAAAAATATGCTCTACGGAAGATTTTCCTTCCACCCGCAGGGAGGGGTGGCTGAAAATCGATCTTCCGGGCTTGGAGTTGGCTTCAAACATCCAGATTTTTTCATTCTCATCGATTCCGATATCAAAACCGATTTCCGCCAGGACGTTAGACTGGTTTTGTTCGATTGCCTCTGCCAGCGTAACCGCGGTTTTTTTCGCTCGATCCAGAACCTCCTTGGCCTTAGAGCCAAACACGCGGCTCAGTGCTTGCTCGGGTGTCATGAGCGATCCGCCGTTTTTAATGTGGGTCGTAACGCTGCCGCGTCCCGCCTTCTTGGCTCCGATCCCGACCACGACCCAGCGGTTTTTTCCATCTTTATGCATGTGAAAACGGAAGTCGATCGGACATCCGTCAATCTCGATCAGCCGGATGCCCTGCTGGATGACGTAATTTTTCAGACTGGAGCCATGTTTGGATTGAAGCATGCGCATCAGGCTGGCGAATGTCGGAAACTTAAGCAGCGTATTCCCTCCGGAATTGCTGTAACGGGCAAAATAGCCTTTTTTCGGATGATAGGTAAGCCGATATATTCCGTTTCCCAGGCTTCCTCCGGACGGTTTGTAGTAGACGAACCGGTGCCGTTCTATCATATCCTTAATCCGCTCGGGAACTGGGCTGTTATGGGTTTCAGGAACATATCGGCCGGCCTGAACGTCGTTTTCCAGCTGATTGTAAATATCGGACTTGTTGAAGAAAGCCCAGTTGAAAAATGGGATATTCCTGCGTTTAAAACGGTCCCTCAGCTGATTGGTAAAGGGGGAGAAGTCGGTTCGCCTGCTCGGCAACCGGTTATAGACAACATCAGGCAGGGGAACGGTTTTCCGGATAAACTGCCCGTTTGACCCAAGCATGTAAGCATAGACGGTCTCTCGCTGCCAGTTAATGTCGCGCGGTGCAAAGGCATAAACAAACATTTTTTTTATTTCCTTCGCGCAGCAGCTGCCGGATATAACCCGTTCGCGAGGAAAAAGGGCTTGCCGAATCGGCGGAGCCGTCGGATAACACGCCGACGACGGGACCGAGCCGGATTTCCCCTGCCTCGGGGCTGTAAGCATAAACGGGTCCGCTTCTCGGCACATGGATTTGATTGCGGATGCCGGTGCTGAGATAAATATGCCCGCCGGATCGCCCAACCGGTTTGACGAAGGCCGAAACGACGTCGCTGCCAAGGCGAAGCTTGATTTGTTTCCGATTTGCAAGACCCAGGTTTCTCATGAGCGAGCCGGACATATAGACCACTTTTTCGGGCTGCTGCGAAAAATGAACGTTACTGAAAGTCAAACTCATGTATTAACCCTCCTAAGTTGTCGAAGCAATAAATATCGTGCGTACCGGAGGGGGTTCTCCACGGACAGTTTTGCTGCCAGAATGTCCCCGGTTTGCCTGAACGCCCGCCGCCCCGGTTTCGAATTGACCTCCAGCAGCCATACCTTCCCGTCCCGGTCCACTCCGAAGTCGATGCCAAGCTCGCCCAGACGGCCAAATCCGCTCTCCAGGAGCGGGGGAACAAGGCGGCTCAGCCGTTCCAGGCAAGCCAAGATTTCAGCGGATGCCGGGCTTCCGAATTGAGTCGCCAGAAAGGGAAGGACGGGCACCGCCTTGCCCCCGCCGTGAAGGTTGGAGGTCTTTCCTTCGGCAGGTCCTTGGCGCAAAGCCATTCCCGTGGTCATCCATCGGCCCTTGGCGTTTTTCTGGACCAATACCCGCACATCAAAAGGCTTGCCTTCGCGGCTGGTCAGCTGCAGGAAGGGCTGGATCAGAAACCGCCTGCTTCCGGTAAAACGTTCGATCCAGGAGGCCAATTCCCCGACAGGGAGCGTTAATTTGAATATGGAGTTGTCTCGGTCTCTTCCCTGAATCAAGGCTGTTTCGCCGGATACACGCACATACAAGGTATGGCTGCCGTGCGAACCGCCGCTCGGTTTCATGAACAGCTCTCCCCCAAAGCGGGACAATGCCCTCTTCAGGCATTCTCTGCCGGTATATGCCAGCGTATGCGGAAGATGCGGCAAAAGCGACGCTTCCCGCTTCAGAAGCGAATAAACCCTTGCTTTCCCCGGCAGGCCGCGGGACCATAGAAAAGCACGTCTGCCCAGCGATTGCAAAGCCATGCCCGCCGCCGTCTTTTCTTTGGCGTTCCTCAACAGGCAGCGGTCATAAATCATATCCGGGACCGGAAACCGTCCCGTTTCCCATCGACCCTGCCTGTACGTGTAACCGGTAACTTTTCCCCCGGTTGCATCGGGATCGGAAGGCTTCAGTTCGGGGATAAATGCATAAACCGATAGACCCAGCTTGGAAGAGGCCAGGCACAATTCACGAACATACTCTCGTTCCGCAAAAGGCGGTGAACCCGTTCTCCGGCATACCATGACGCCGAGTGTTCCAACATATTCAGAGGGCATAGGACCTCCTTGTTTTTAAAAGCCGGTCAAATATTGGCAGTATTGAACCAGACGAATTGCGGACGGCCGCACCTTATACGCATTGTTCAGCGGTGCGTTGTCGCTCTTCGAAGGTTTGGAGTTGACCTCCAGCAGCCAGATGCGCCCCGAGGTGTCCACGGCTAAATCGATCCCGAGTTCCCCAAAGTGGGCCGGAATCGCGGCTTCCAATCCTTTGGCGATGTCCAGGGCGGCCTGCTCCATCCGCTTGGCAGCGGTTTTCTTGGCGGATAAAGGAATTTTGCTCATGGCAATCGTCTCTTTTACGCCGGAAAGCGTTCCTCCCCGGGCCAGGTTAGAGACAAAATGGTTCCCTCCGGCAATTCGGGCGACGACGGAGGTCACGCTCCATTTTCCTTTTTTGTTTTTGTGAACGAGTGCACGGAAATCGACATTCCGTTTATTAATGGTGATCAAGTTTAGCCCTTGCTGAATCTGGTAACGATTCTTTTGGATTTTGCCGGAAAGGCTATTGAACAGTTTCGACAGCGAAGAATATTGTTTTGACTTGGTGCCTTCGGGCGAGGTTGTCACGGATTGAAAGGTGCCGTCGTCCTGACGGGTTATTCGGATGATGCCCTTGCCGAGACTGCCGCGGACCGGCTTCAGAAATACCGTAGGATAGGAGGCGCACATTCTTTTTAAGACAGGATAGCTTTTCAGCAAATAGGACTCCGGCAAGTATTTTTTTAGCTTCTCGTCCCTGCCTAGCGCTTCGAACACTTCCGTCTTATCCAGAAATTTTTCATTGAAAATAGGGGTGTTGAATCTCGATTTTACTTCTTTCATAAAATGCTGTACGCTAGGACTATTCTCCAATTTACGCGTGGGCAGCCGGTTGTTGATTACATCCGGAACCGGTACGGGGCCTCTTTTCCATCCTTGGTCATACCAAACGCCCTCCAGCGATGACAATTGTTGTCCGATCATGTCGGGGGGAGAAAAAAGAAGACGACAGCACCCAGCTTCCGGCTGGCGTCGATCATTTCCATGCAAAAAGAAGAGATCGATCCAAAGGGCTTATCAGGCGTCCCAGGATCATAACGGCTTATCATGACTCCGATGACGGGGCCGACCCGAAGGTTTTTTTTCGGCGGCGTCGTATTTGACATTCACAACCGATCCGGGAAGAAGTCCGGAGTCTTTCGACAAGGAAGAACTGATGCGGAGTCCAGTCGTTTTTTTTTCCGGGAACGACGCGTATTTCCTGTTTGTACGAGCCGAAGGCAAGGTGTATGGGCTGCTCTGCTGGGATCCGGAGCAGTTTTACCAGTCTCTCGCCAAGCCTGATATCGTTATCCGGCAGCGTGCCTGAGCGGATCAATTGTACCGATATCTTGGATTTGGACATCTCGGATCTCCTTCCGACTACAACTTGATGTCTAATGGACAGACAGGACCTCATCTGAACATTTTGCATGTAATTTATCATATGAGGACATAAATCCCTTGGTGATTGTACGGTTTTGGAAAAAGGGAGGAGATAAGCCATGCAGAATTGGCTCTTTATTTTGGTGAACGTGGCCGTTGCCGCGTTCGTCGGCGGCATTACGAATCACTTTGCCATAAAAATGCTGTTTCATCCGCGCGAGGAAATCCGGATTCGCGGCCGCAGGCTGCCTTTCACGCCGGGACTTATCCCGAAACGAAAGGAAGAAATCGCGGAGTCGCTTGGTCAGGTCGTTTCCGATTATCTCGTGACGAGCGAGGGACTTCAGGAAATGATCCGGAAGCCGCTGTTCCGCTCCAAAGCGGAAGAAACCGTCAGGCGTCAGCTTCATTCCTTGGCGGCCAGCGAGCTAACGCTGGGCGATGTTGCTTTGAGGGTGTGGTCCGCGGAAGAGTGGAGCCGTCTTAAGGAGCGTGCCGCCGATGCCGCCAAAGCTTTTGCCTCGCGCCGCGCAGCGGCTTTATGGTCGGAGTACGGACTTCAGGATAAACCCCTGAAAGAACTGATTCCCGGCTGGTCGGAGGAGAAGCGTGACCGCTTAAGCGATGCGGCTGCCGGAGCCGTGCTGAAGGAGCTGGGAGATACGCTTTTGTCCGCCGAAGGCCAGCGTCTGCTGAAAGAAATGGCCGCGGCCATGCTGGATAAGGCGGGAGGCTTTTTGGGCACGATGGCCGCGATTTTTGTCGACGAGGATAAGCTTGTTCAAAAGCTGACGCCGATGCTGATCGGGCAGCTTGAAGGGGAGCAGGTTCGCAAGACGATTGCTTCCGTTGTATCCGGGAAGCTTGAGCAGTACGGGGAGATGCCCTTTGCCGGTTTAATGGAGGCCGCCGCGGGAGAGCCTGCCTTGGACTTTGTTCTCCGGAAGCTCGAGGAAACGGTTCCGTGGAGTTCCTGGATAGAGCGTTTGGAGGGAGTCACGCTGGCCGAGCTGATCGGTCCCGGGCTGCCGCAGCTGGAAGCCTCGCTTCCGTCATGGGTGGATAAAGGGCTCCGTTTACTTGAAAATGGCGTTCCTGCGGCCATGAAGGCGGTCAACCTTCCGTCCTTGGTTCAGGAACAGGTCCAAAAATTCCCGATTGAACGGTTGGAAGAAGTGATTCTGAGCGTATCCGGCCGGGAATTCCGAGCCATCACATGGCTCGGAGTGCTTTTGGGAGGGGTGATCGGGCTGTTCCAGTCGATGATTACCCTGATGTGGAGATAGGAAAAATCAAATGAACCCGGAAGGCTTCAAGAAAGCTACGGGAAGCGGCAAAGGCCGCTGATGGGGAGGACAAATATGAACATTTACGACAAGGCGCACGATTTGGCGAAAGCGATGAAAGAAAGCCAGGAGGTTCAGGAAATTACATCGGCGATGAAGCTGATTGAAGGAGATGCCGAAAGCAAGCAGATGCTTGACAATTTCCGTCAGCGTCAGATGGAAATCCAGCAGCGGATCATGTCCGGGGATATGCCTTCGCAGGAAGAAATGGAGAAGATGGAGAAACTGTTCGAGGTGTTGAGCCTGAACCTGAACATCCGTCGTTTGTTCGATGCGGAGCGCCGGCTGAGCACCATCATCGAAGACGTAAACAAAATCATCTCCGACAGCCTTCAGGATTTATACGGACCTGCAGAGTCCTGATTCCTGCAAGCCGCGGCCTTGTGCCGCGGTTTTTTTTGTTTCTCCCCATAATCTTGTCTCATAATTTGGACCGGCTTCTCATAGAGTAGAAATATAGATGATATGAAGAAAATAGAGGAGCTGCATACAATGAAAAAAAAAGAAAAGCAAGCTGAAACATTTGGTGTACCTCATCGTCGCACTCGGGATGCTGGTATATGCGCTGCCGAGCATATCGTTCGCCGGGGGTTTTTCGTGGGCTGCGCTGTTCGGAGCCGTATGGGCCGGATTCGCACTGCTTGTTATCGCCTCGCATCTGCATATTCTGATCGGCGTGGATGAAGCGAAGCAGAAGGCACTGGATGAAATCCGGAAAGAGAAAATCAAGCAGTGGCAGCTGAAATGGCCTGAGGAACGGAAGGGTCAGGAGGTATAAATGAAACAGGTGGCAAGGGGGATTCCGGCAGCTCGACAGAGAGCCGGGACCCTCTTTTTATTTGGGCGGGCGAGAAGGTGCAGGAATGCATGACGCAAGCAAATTTGCCGTTCGGAAGTGGCGGGTTTCGTTCTTGCCGTTACGCCATAACCATTTGGAAATAGAAACGAAGATCGTTTCTATTTTATCCGGAGAAGGAAGTTATGTTCTTGGCCGAAGCGTGATATAATGAATACAGTATGGTACAGATTGGATCAGGGGGGTGTAACAGTTGGATGTGAGGGACGAGACCATTACCAAACACGAGCAGTTGGTACAGCACATCGAAAGTTTAAAGGTCGGAACGAAAATTTCGGTGCGCCGGCTGGCCAAAGATCTTGGCGTCAGCGAAGGCACGGCATACCGTGCGGTTAAGGAGGCGGAATCGCTGGGGATCGTCGTTACGAAGGAACGGATCGGAACGGTCCGGGTCGAGCGGAAGCCCCGCAATATTTCCGAGCAGTTGACCTTTTCGGATGTCGTTGACATTGTGGAGGGACACGTACTTGGCGGAGCTGAGGGTTTGGATAAAAGTTTGCATAAATACGTGATCGGCGCCATGAAGGTGGAGGCGATGGTCCGTTACATCGATGCCGGGAGCCTGATGATTGTCGGGAACAGGGAGGACGCGCATGTTCTTGCCCTGGAGCAGGGAGCGGGCGTGCTCGTTACCGGCGGCTTCGGAACGAGCCGCGAGGTGAAGCAGCTCGCCGACAAACTGGGACTTCCGATCATTTCCTCCCGCCATGATACGTTCACGGTGGCTTCGATGATCAACCGAGCCATTTTCGACCGGTTAATCAAGAAAAAAATCATGTTGGTGGAAGACATTGCCGGCTTAAAGCCGAGAATCCACGCCCTGAAAAATTCCGTGACGGTCCAGGAGCTGAAAGCGATGGCCAAGGAAAGCGGAGAGCAGCGGTTTCCGGTCACGGATGAATGGAACCGCGTGATCGGCATCGTTGGGGCAAAGGATGTTGAGGGGCTGGCGGACACCCAGGCCATAGAACGGGCGATAACGAGAAATCCCGTGACCGCCACCCTGAAGACGTCGCTCGCTTCCGCAGCCCAGATTATGATGTGGGAAGGGATCGATTTTTTGCCGATCGTGGACCGGAACCGGAAGCTGGTGGCTACCGTTACGCGGAAGGAAGTGCTGAAGGCGCTCCGCAACGCCAGGAACCAGCCGCAGTTGGGTGAGACGTTTGATCAGCTGATATGGAACGGCTTTGCGGAGGACCGCGACGAGGAAGGCATGCTGTTCTTTCACGGGTTTATCACGCCCCAAATGGCCACGGACCTCGGGACCATTTCGCAAGGGGTTCTGACGACCGTGATGAGCCAGGCTGCGTTTAAAGCGGCTAAGGATATCACTGGCGGCGATTACGTTTTGGACAACCTGTCCACCTATTTTATCCGTCCGGTGCAAATCGAGGATCCGATCGTGGTCATGCCGCGTCTTCTGGAGATGAGTCGGCGGACGTGCAAAATGGAAATCGAAATCAGCCACCACTCCAGCTTGATCGCGAAATCGGTGATGACGCTCCAGGCGATCGACCAGGGATAACCAGGGCAAGAGCGGAATTTGACCTTTACCTTTCAGGGTTGTTCCAAAGCTCTTAGTCGTTTGTATGGGGAAAAGCGGCTTATTCCCGTCAGGGGAAAAAGCCGCTTTTCCGCTTGCAAAGATAGCCTGAAATGAAATAGTTCTTACGGTCTACATGGAGTTTTGTTCGGAATAAAAAAAAGAAAAAATATGAAAATTTATGAAAACAAATGAAAATCAAAGAAAAGTGACGAAAAAAAGGGTGAATAAGTCATTAAAAAACCGTGATATGTAGATGGCTGTCGGAGTTTCATATGTTATATTGTAGGTGATACAGCTTAGATCAGAATTATTCTAATTCAAAATATATTCAAAGTCATTGTGTTTAATAGGTGTTACATGTTTTTTGGGTGTGAAGACCTAATCATCATTCAAGTTCATAAGAACTATAAGGGGTGGGAGAGATGGACGATAAGTGCGTATCGGTAGTTGTCCCTGCTTATAATGAGGAGGAAGTTATCAGGCAGTGCTATCGCGCATTAACGGACGTGATGGTCGACACAGGTTATACATACGAGCTCGTCTTTGTAAACGATGGCAGCAAGGATCGCACGCTGAGCATACTTGATGAGCTTGCCAGGCAGGATGGTCATGTCCGGATCGTGGATTTTGCAAGGAACTTTGGCCATCAGGCAGCGGTAACGGCGGGGATCAATCAATCGAAGGGGGATTGCGTCGTCATTATCGATGCTGATTTGCAGGACCCTCCTAAGGTGATTCCGCGCATGCTGGAAAAGTGGGAGGAAGGACATGACGTCGTGTACGGGAAACGAAAAAAGCGCAAAGGCGAAACGTTGTTTAAGCGTGCTTCGGCTTCGTTGTTCTATCGTTTTCTTCAGCGCATGTCAGACACAAGCATTCCGCGGGACACGGGCGATTTCCGTTTGATCGATCGGAAGGTCGTGCATGTTTTCAATCGAATGACCGAGCAAAATAAATTTATCCGGGGGATCATCAGCTGGATCGGATTTAACCAGACCTTTGTGGAATATGACCGGGATGAACGGGCCGCCGGCGAGACCAAATATCCGCTGCGAAAAATGATATCATTTGCTTCCGATGGAATTTTTTCGTTTTCGTCCAAGCCGTTAAAGCTGATTACCCGGATGGGGTTCTTGACGGTCGTTCTCGCCATCGGCGTGCTAGTTTACTCCTTGTTATCGAAGCTGCTTGACTTGCCCGAGGTGGAGCGGGGCTGGACGTCTCTTATGGCGGCAATTACGCTGTTTAGCGGTGTTCAGATGCTGTCGCTTGGCATCATTGGCGAATATATCGCGCGAATCTATGATGAAAGCAAAAACAGACCTACGTATATTGTCAGGGAGACGGTTCATTATCCACGTGAAGAGTCGAAAATGAAGCAGGCGCTTCAAGGGGAAACCGCCGCGTATGAGCTGGTTTCCAAATCATGAGGAAGAGAGTTGAGTGCAGGCTTGAGCGGGAAAAAGACGGTGAATAGCTTTTGGACACGCGGTATGTGCTGCATTTTGCTGCTGAATGTTCTTGTCTCGTGCGGCAACGTGCCGAACGGGGAGGAAGAACCGGACAAGCCTGTGGTTAAGCATGAGTCGTTCGATCATGATCCGTCGAAATTCAAGGAACACCGGGAGCAGACGGAACGATTCGTAACGCGCAATTTATATGGGCCTTATGGCGTACATACGAATTTCCAGGACAGCGGCCAGGCGGATACGGTTGCAACGGGACATGAGGTGTTAAGCGAGTCGGCAGGTCTGCTGATGCGGTATTATGCGTTAACGAATCAGCGGGATGCCTTCCAAGCGGAATGGGAGCTCGCAAAGCGTGTCTTTGAGCTTCCGTCAGGCTTTAGTTACCGGTACAGTCCCAAGCATGACAAAAAGTATGCGATCAATGCTGCAGTCGACGATCTTCGCATCATCAGAGCTTTGCATGAAGCGGGGAACCATTTTGATCGTCAGGAATATGTCGAAATGGCTGACGCCTACGGAAAACGATTCTTTGACTTTAACGTAAAGGGCGGCAAACTATACGATTTCTATGACGAAACATATCGGGTCACCAACGATTTTGTAACATTATGCTATATTGACCTGTCGACGCTGAAGCAGCTCCCTGTCCCTGCGAAGCAGAAGTCGGCTTTGATCGGCAACATGCAGAAAATCTTGCAAAACGGCTACTTGTCGGACTCATTTCCTTTTTACGAAACGAGATTTCAATATGATACGGATACATACCGTTCAGAGGAGATCCGCACCGTCGAGTCCCTGCTGACGATCCTTGCGTTGTCGGAGGCCGGCCTCGAGCGTACCGAAAGTATCGCTTATTTAAAAGAGCAAGTGCGGAAAGGAACGTTATACGGCCAGTATGACCGGAACGGCACCCCGTTGAATGATGTTCAATCCACGGCCATTTATGCCATTACGGCCATGATCGGTTCGGAGGTCCAGGATGCCGAACTGTATGAGGACAGCATAAAACAGATGGAGAAATTCCGGGTCATGGATGGGAAAAGCCCGCTTGACGGCGGTTTTGGCGATCCGGTGACGAAGACTGCGTTTTCGTTCGATAATTTGATGGCATTGCTTGCTTATGCTCATTAGCGAGGGCAGGGTGAGCGCGAAAGGTGGTGGATTGGACCATGGCAAAGGCACGTTGGATGGTTAAGCTTGAGGACAGGATAACGATGTTTAGCCGTTATGTTTCGCCGTCCCTGCTGGCAGCCTTGATGGTGTCGATCATTACCGTCATCGCGCTGTTCGTGCCGCCGTACATCGGGATGGCTGATAACGGAGACTATTTCCGTATTTTGTACAGCAATGGGCTGTATTTTAATGCCCCTGATTATGACAGCTTGTACCTGGGCTATTTCAACAAGCAGTTCGGCATATTTCAGTACTTCAATGAGAACGGGGCCACTTTGTTTTCCTCCCAGTCGCTGCTTATTCGCCTATGCATCTGGATTAATCAGTGGTTTAACCCGCAGGTGTTTGACATTCGGGTACAAGGGGCGCTTTTGACCCTGTTATATGCGGTAGCCGTCTATCTGATGGTAGAAGCGCTAACGTGGAAAATGGCTCCGAAATATGGTTACATCGTGGCTGTTCTGGCCGTGTTTTTATTTGCAGATTCCGCTTATACGGCCTTCTTCAACTCGTTTTTCAGTGAAAGCATGGTTTGGATTTCGCTCCTCTACATATTTGCCTCCGGATTGCTCTTGTTCCGCAAACGATATTCCGATTATACGATGATGGCGATCTTCCTGGTGAACGGTCTGCTGCTTACGACAAGCAAACAGCAAAATGCGCCCGTCGGCATCATTATGGCAGTCATGGGCATCGTCTTTATTTATGTACGCAAGCAGCGTAGCTATCGAGCCTTGGTTGCGTCATCGCTTGCGCTCCTGCTGCTGGCAGGGGTTGCCACGTATGCACTGATTCCGAAGGAGTTCGTCAACATTAACAAATACCATGCCATGACGCGCGGGGTATTGATGCAATCCGAAAACCCCGAAGCTACACTGAAATCCTTTGGCATCGACAGACAGTACGCCATCCTCAATGAGAGCATCTACTACGAGCCTTACACGACCGTGGACGTGAATTCCCCAATTCTTGAGGACGAGTTTTATAAGCACTATGGTTTCGTGTCGATTCTTGGTTATTACATGTCGAATCCGCAGCAGGCCGTGAAAATGCTGGATTTGGCTGCCAAAAATGCGTTCACCATTCGCCCGCCGGCGATGGGGAACTACGAGAAGTCCGTCGGAAAGCCCTTTGGAGAGCAGACGAAGTTTTTTTCCGGGTACAGCGAGCTGAAGAGAGCATCGGCACCCAAGACTTTTGGGTTTATCGTGATCTGGATGCTGGTCATTACGGGAATCTATGCTCCTCATTTCATCGCTGCTATTAAGGCGAGGCATGTACGAAGCATGGTTCGGCTGCCTTTGATCCTGATGCTGATGTTCATGGGGCTGTCGGGAATCTTCGTTTCCATTATCGGTGCGGGGGATGCGGACTTGTCCAAGCATGAATTTTTATTTACCGCCGCGTTTGACCTGGTTACCTTGACCGCGGTATCGGATGCGATATGCCGGAATTTGTGGCAGAACAAGCCAGGGATTGCCGCTGACTAAATGAAGTAAGAAAAAACCGGAAGAAGGAGGGAGTAACGAGTGAGGCGAAACCGTCGCGGAATCGTTGGACTGCTGGTGCTGCTCATGCTGAGTCTGAACTTCCCGGAACCAGTGCGAGCGGATCGGGAGTTTTCCCCTTCTTCGGTTCTGATCGTGTATGACAGCCTGGGCATCGGGACGATGCAGGAAGGAAATGTGGAGGCTTTGAAACGCCTGCTCGCCGCTTTTCGGGTCCAGGTTACGGCCGAGTCGGTCGATACCTATATGGCAGGCTCGATGAAGAAGTATTCCAAGCTTATCGAAGTCCGTAACCGTTTGGATCTGATGGAGGAGCAAAGCGACTTTACGAGAGACTTGCAAACCTATGAAGGGGACATTCTCTATATTGGCGAAAGGCCGAGAGACAGGCTGGCTCAGACGCTGGGACTTCAGGTGCGGGCCGTGGGGAAGGTAGCGGATTTTTCAATCGGCCCGTTCGTTGAGAAGTCGGTTCGCGTTCCATACATATTCGATTCGATGCAAGCCGAAGCCCGCAAGTACGGTACGTTAAAGGTGCATCAATCGGACGAAAGCTACCCCTATGGGGTACGGAAGGGCACGCATGCTTACGTTCCTTTCATGCAAAAGGACAGGTTAAGCGAAATGGCTCTGTCCTACTTGCTTAAGGACTGGATACAGCCGGAACAGAAGAGCCACTACTATCTTGTGTTCAAAGAGATTTATCCTTTTTCGGACCTGGCATTGCTTGAGCGGATGTCGGACGAGCTGTTTGAAGCCGGCATCCCGTTCATCGCAAGCGTGCACCCGGTATTCAGCAATACGGATTATCCGGCCATGAAGCGTTATATGAACGCCTTGAAATACATGCAGTCCCGCAACGGTACCATCCTTGTCGAGGCGCCTGTCGTGGCATCTACGATCCAGGACCTTGACCGCAGTTTGTACCGTCAGATGGAGCATTTTATCGATGTGCTGGCCGCGGAGGGCATCGTACCGCTCGGAATGGGGACCGAGATGTATTGGTCCTATGACGACCACTACGTCTCGGAAGGGATGGCATTTTTCGACTCCGTCATTCTATTTCCGGACGAACGTCCGATGCCTAAGGCGAAGCGGAACCGGTCCGAAGCGTTCTCATCCTCAATGTACAGCGTAAATCCCGAATTCCTCCAGCGCTACCTTGCCGACGGCCGTTTGATAGACCCGCCTCCCGTGGATACTGCGATCACCTTGAACTTCGTTCAGAAGGAATCGGAGCTTGAGACCATGATCGAAGAGCTCAAGAACAGCTGGATCACCTTTGAAGATTACAAGAATGGAAGTCACACGGTACATACGGGAACCTATGAGCTCAAGTCGCAGCTCGGCTCCCTCCTGCTCAACGGAGAACGCTTGGGGATTCAAGCGGACCGGCAAGAGGCCAGCTCCGACTATGTATACAAAGAGCAGGAACGGAAGAGCTTTGAAACCTGGTTCAATGTTCAAAACATGGTTTTTATCGTCATTATCTTCATTACCCTGGTCGTCTTCTCCGTCTTTCTGATCATTGGAAATCGCATGTATAAACGGAAATATTACAAGTAAGGAGGCAGTCATGACCGTTGTAGACATTTTGATGCTGATTGCCGTCGTTTGTATATGGTCGCTGCTGCTGGTCAACGTGGTCCTGATCATCTCCGGCTATCTGTACTATATAGAAAATGAAAAACGCGAGGTGCCTCCGCTTCCGGATGACGTTCCCTTCGTCACGCTGATGGTTCCCGCCCATAACGAAGGCAAGGTCATTACCCAAACGGTAGAGGCGCTGCTTGCGCTCGATTATCCGCCTGATCGCTATGAAATCATTGTAATAAACGATAATTCCAGCGATAACAGCAGCGAATTGCTTGCCAGGCTGCAGGCCAGATTCCCGACGCGCCAACTGACCATTATAAACACGGATAACGTTACGGGGGGAAAAGGGAAATCGAACGCACTGAACATTGGCTTTAAGCAAAGCAAGGGCGAGTATATCGCCATTTACGATGCTGACAATACACCGGAAAAGACGGCACTCCGTTATCTGGTCGGGGAGATCGCGCATGACCCGACGCTTGGAGCGGTTATCGGCAAATTCCGCACGCGCAACCGCAATGCAAGCCTTTTGACGCGCTTCATCAACATCGAGACCCTGTCTTTTCAGTGGATGGCTCAGGCGGGACGGTGGAAGCTCTTTAAGCTGTGCACGATTCCCGGCACTAATTTTATTATGCGTCGAGAGATCATTGAGGAAATCGGGGGCTGGGACGTCAAGGCGATTGCGGAGGATACGGAGATCAGCTTTCGCATCTATATGATGGGCTACCGCATCAAGTTCCAACCGAAGTCGGTCACGTGGGAGCAGGAGCCGCAGACGCTAAAGGTATGGTTCAAGCAGCGAACCAGGTGGGCGAAGGGGAATATATATGTGATCGTTAAAAATCTCCCGCTGCTTTTTAACCGGTCGGCAAAGCGAATTCATTTTGATCTCCTTTACTTTCTTTCGATCTATTTTCTGCTGCTGACCTCGCTTATCATGTCTGACGCGCTGCTTATACTGCATGCCCTTGGCTACGTGCATACGACGATTGCAGGACTGGGCTCGTTTTTGTGGCTGCTTGCCGTCATTTTATTCGTGACGGGCACCTATGTGACCCTGATTACGGAAAAGGGCGAAATGCGGTTATCGAACCTGTGGATCATTATGCTGATGTATATTTCTTACTGTCAGTTATGGATGGTTGTGGCCGCTTACGGTTTCTACAATTTTATCAAAGATACGATTTTCAAACGGGAAGTAAAATGGTACAAAACCGAACGTTATTGATAGTTGAAGATTGGGGGGGGAGAAACGTGAATACAAGATCAACGATCTCCGGTATTCTTTGCTTTGTTCTATTCATGATTTCATGCGGCCAGGTGTATGCCCTGCCGGATTCGGGCGGCAATCGATCCACCTACGAGGCGCCGTTAACGTCAAACCATGTCTCCCTATCCGGCGTAACCGCGGCGCGCTCGCTTTATATCCAGGTAGAGGATTATTGGAACGTCAGCGATCTGACGCTGCACCTGGATTATCAGGCGACACAATTGGCTAAAGGCGAGATTTCCAGCGCGACGCTCGCAATGAACGGAACGAAGTTTTATTCGTTCAGGCCCGTTACGGACAAGCAGAAGAAGCAGACCTTAACCGTATCGGTTCCGAAGGATTTGCTTGTTCCAGGGAGCAATACGCTGTCGATCGAGGGCTATATCATTACGAATCTGCCTGATCGCATGTGCGTGCCGGTGGAGAAGCGGGACAACTGGCTTGAGTTGTACGAGAGCTCTTATTCCACGATCACTTACACGAAGAAGGACGGAGCAGGGAGCATCCGGACGTTTAATCAGCAATTCGTCGGCCTGGACACGTTAAAAGAAAAAAAAGAGCGCGATCGGCGTTCCGGACAACGGCACTTCTTCGGAGCTGGAGGCAGCAGTATATGCCTTGTCAGGCTTTGCCAAGAGCAATCGCTCGGAAGATCATACGATTCCGATGCTGCCCTTCCAGGATCCCAAGCTTGACCGTCATGAGATGGTCGTTATCGTTGCCTTATACGAGAACCTGCCTGACGGATGGAAGCAGGCACTGGGGCAGGTTAACGTCCGCAACAAAGCCCTCATCCGCATCGTTTCTAAAGACAATCAATCCGCGCTCGTAGTGACATCAGAGGACCCGGCCTTGCTTGAAAAGGCTGGACGTCTGATCGGGAATCAGGCGCTTGTCAACCAATTGGACGGGACGGAAAAATGGGTGGACGCCAATACGAACGTAAAGACGCCGGACATTACCGTCAGCCGCGATGTAACGCTTACCGAGACCGGAGATAAGCTAACCGGAATGATGCATCAGGAGAAGAGCTACTTCGTGACGCTGCCGGCAAACCGATTTATTGCAGAAGCAAGCAAAATCCGCCTTGACTTCCGCTATTCGGATAATCTGGACTTTGACCGTTCCCTCGTCACCATCTTGATCAACGATACGCCGATTGGGAGCAAGAAGCTTACCAAGGAATTGTCCAACCAGGACCAGCTTACGCTGACGATTCCGAAAAACCTGGAAATCTCGGGGAATTTCACGGTGACGGCGGCTTTTGATTTGGAGCTGAAAAGCGCAGGCTGCATCGAGCTTCAGGACCAGATGCCGTGGGCTTACATCACGAAAGATTCTCTTCTTCAGCTCAATACCAAAGATCGTACGGACTTATTGTTCAATAACTACCCCAATCCGTTTCTTAGGGATGCAAGCTTCAATAAGGTTGCGGTATTGATGCCCGATAAGATGGATTCCTATAACTATCTTGCGATCGGAAATCTGTTTCATTTGCTTGGCAAATATGCAGAGGCCAACACCGGCGAGGTGACGTTTTTCCGCGACCGGGAGATGCCGGCAGAATCCGAGCTTAAGCAGTACAATCTCATATCCATCGGCTCTTATAAGGAGCACTCTTGGTTGCAAAAGCACAATGGCAAGCTTTTCTTTAAATACGGCTCGGATGGAGCCGGTTTGGTATCCAACGAGAAGATGAGCATTGAAGAAGACTACGGGAAGCGGATCGGAACGCTGCAGCTGATGGAATCGCCGTATGCGCCGGGTTACGGCTGGCTTGCGGTCACGGGAGCAAGCTCTAAATACAACTACTTGGCATCGAATCTGTTGGCTACGGATAAAGCCAAGTGGAAGGCGCATGGGGATGGCGTTGTCACGGATGCCGATGGAAACGTTGAGGCCTTTCGCTTCAAGAAGCAAGCGGGGCAGGAAGGAAATCGTTTGATCGACCGGATTACCGAGCGCGGAGATGTAATGCGCTACGCGGTTGTGTTGGGACTCGTCTTCATCATGGTGATCGTATCGCTTGTTTTCTTGGTTCGCAAGTACAGAAAGAAGAGAGCGGGTGAAGAATGATGAGGCGAAATCAGAGCAGCTTGTTATCGGATGCAGCCTTTTTGCTGCTGTTTGTGATCTGTTTTATTCATATTGTGTTTACGGCAGGAGACCAGGATCGATACATAATCAATATGATCCTGTTGAACGTTTCGTTTCTGATTGCGATCCTGACCTACTTTACCAGCATTACCGTCGGGCTTATTCTTAATATTGTGTTTATTTTCGGATACGGAACCTATACGCTGTATCAAACCGTCGTGGTCGGAGAGCCGCTTCAGAGCTACCATTACTACTGGTTGATCATGACGCCGATCTTTTCGGTTGTCGTTGCGCTCTTAACCTTTGCCAACCGGCGCCTTCAGGAAGAAGCGGAGAAGCTTGAGCAAAGGAACGCTTCCCTTGCCACCTTGGATGAACGCACGAATTTGAAGAACAGCCGTTCCTTTCAGAGCGACGCAACCATTTTCATGGCGCTTTCCATGCGTTATGAGATCCCGTTAACACTGGTCGTCATGACGGTAAAGCATTGGGATGAACTGAGCCGAATGATTAGCGAAGCCCAAATTACGGAGATGGTCTACGACATTTCGAAGATGAGCGAAACGAGTATCCGCATGAACGACTCTCTTTATATGCTGAACGCGGATCATCCAACCTGGGGGTTGCTGCTGTTTACCGATCAAGACGGCGCAAACGTGGTGGTGAATCGGCTGAAGGAGAAGGTGGAGTCATTTAACATGGTCGAATTCTCCAACAAGTACAAGCTTGAAATGAAGCTGACCATCGGAGCGATTCAATATCACCCGGAAGAGATTCCGACGCCGTTTGATTTCATAACCAAAGCGCGCCAGAAAATGGAGTATGACGTATAACAGGTGAGGTTCCTATGAAGTCTTATGCAAAACGCGAGTCCTTTCGCTCCTTTATTGTCTTTGGTCTTGTAGGAGTGCTGAATACCGGTATAGACGTCGCTGTGTTTTCGCTGTTGACCTGGTGGCAGCTGCCTTGGCTTGCGGCCCAAATCGCCGGATACGGCTGCGGGGTGCTGAACAGCTTCCTCATGAACCGAAAGTGGACGTTTAAGCAGCGGGGGCCGTTTGCCAAAGGACTGCTTCGCTTTCTTTTGCTTATGTGCTCACCCTTGGACTCACGTCCGCTTGCATGCAGTTCATGCATGAGCTGCTTGGAATCTCGCTATGGCTAAGCAAGGGGACCGCTACGGTCTTTGGGGTTTTGCTTAACTTTGCCGGAAGCAAGCGGTGGGTGTTCCGTCAGGAGGCTGAGGCCAAGAGCGAAGCGGGAGCTGCGGGCACCTCAGGAGCCGGGGGCGATATATAAACAGCCGCCCGGGCTTAAAAGATGGAAGCTGTTCGAAAGCGCCAGCAAAGAAGGGTTGTTCCTCCGTCGATTAAAAGACGCGAAAGGATCAACCCTTCTGTTGTGCGCTCAATTCCTAGCGGATTTTTGGCGGCTGTAGTAGGATCTGCTGCGAAGACCCGCAAAAATATTGAACGCCCCCAGCACCATAAACACGGCTTCGACGATGACCGCCGGCGTGGAGCCGCTGAACATCAGCATGGCGATGACCGAAAGGGCGACAAGCATGACGCCCATCCAAATGTTCATGGATGCCTGAAGCATCCCTCGGTCGTGGGGATCGGACTTCCGGCGCGAGTTAACGCTATTCCAAGCGGCAGCGATGCAGGAGATGGCAAGAAGTATAAACAGGGCATATCGGATAACGGAAAGCATGTGATGGACGGCACTCCTTCAAGAAAGACATAGTAACCGTATTGTATCACGAATCGGTTCCCGTTTGAATCTTGGCGCCGATCTCGACCCAGATCTGGAGAACGCCTTCCATGACGAGCATCGTCCGAATTTTGACGCTGTAACTTTTCTCCCTGACCGCATAGATTTTATCGTCCAGCAGAGAGCGGGTCAGCTTGCTGTCCGTGTCGATGTCAAACACGCTCCGCCCGCGCAAAGCGGCCAAATCCTTGGCGAGCATTTGAAGGATTTCCTTGACGGTCAGGCTGTCGAGGGTCTCGTTTTTCTGCTCGGTGCGAATTTTGATTTCGCGGATGACGGTCGGTTGTTTGCTGTATTTTTTCAGGGTTGAAATGTCTTCCTTATACTGCTCGATCTGGAGCTGCATATCGCGGTTGTTCATCCAAAGCTTGTTGTAGCTGGCGTGGTATAAAGAGTTGTACACGACGCTCCCGATGACCATGCCGAGGACGAGAATGGAGGCTGCCTGGTAAAAGGGGCGGTACCGGCGAAGCGGAGGGACTCTCATGGATCAGCTCCTTTCGGAGCAGACCCATTTAACCAGCTCGCTGCCCATGTGCGCTCCCAAAAAAGCAAAAACAAGATACAAAATCTGCTTGATGGCGGGGGACAGGTTGCCTCCGAGCATATTGCTTTCGATCACGCGCATCGGATCGATGGTGCCGCCGACGGCCGCGGCCAGCGCCCATATTTTTTATGCGGTCGGCAACGTCCAGCATCGTCTGCGTGGGGGGCTGCATGGAAAGAACCGCGCCGACGCCGCCGATCATCGCTCCGCCAAGCACGATGCCGAAGGCTATGAAAAAGTCCAGAATCGCTTTGGATAAAAACACGTTCATCTTCATTCTCGACCCCTTTCTGCCGGGCGGCGGGAATAAACCGCCTGTCCAAATGCTTCATGATTCATTGTATGGGCGGTCAGCGCCACATTATGATAAAATATTATTAAGAGACAGCACTATTATTTAGCGGCGAAAGGAAGGCGAACCATGAGCTCTTTCGTGCATTTGCATGTTCATAGCGAATACAGTCTTCTTGACGGAGCGGCACGTATCGAGGATCTTGTGCGGGAAGCGGCAGCGCTCGGAATGAAATCACTGGCGCTGACCGATCACGGGGTCATGTACGGGGCCGTTCCATTTTATAAAATGTGCCGCGAGCACGGCATCAAGCCGATCATCGGCTGCGAGGCTTATATGACTTCCGGCTCCCGCAAGGAACGGGGCAGCCGCAAGGACCAGCCGATCTACCATCTGATTTTGCTGGCGAAGAATGAAACGGGCTACCGCAACCTGATGAAGCTCTGCTCGATCGGCCATTTGGAAGGCTATCATTATAAACCGAGAATCGACATGGAGGCGCTGGCGGCGCTTCACGAGGGGATTGTATGCCTCAGCGCCTGCCTGGGCGGCGAAGTCCCCCAGCATCTGCTGCACGGAAGGCCTGCCGAGGCCAAAGCAGCCGCCCTCCGGTATAAAGAAATATTCGGCAGCGATTATTATCTGGAGCTCCAGGATCACGGCCTGCCGGAGCAGAAACGGGTGAATCCGCAGCTGATCGAGCTAAGCCGGGAAACCGGGATTCCGCTAGTCGTCACGAACGATGTCCACTACCTGACTCCCGCGGATGCGGAGGTTCAGGATGTGCTGATATGCATCGGCACCGGCAAGACCGTTGACGACGAGGATCGGCTTAAAATCCCGACCAGCCAGCTGTATCTGAAAAGCGAAGAAGAGATGGGGCGGCTATTCCCCCATCTTCCCGAGGCGCTTCGAAATACGGCGGACATCGCGGAGAAGTGCAGCCTGGAGTTGGAATTCGGCCGTTCGATTCTGCCGGAATACCGGCCGCTGCCGGAAGGCATGGATGCGCCGTCCTATCTGCGCGATCTGTGTTTGGCCGGTCTGCGGGAGCGTTATGAGGAAAGCGAGCGCTGGACCGACCCCGACAAGCGCGGCGAGTTGGACCGCCGGCTGAATTACGAGCTGAAGGTCATCGAAAGCATGGGCTTCAGCGATTACTTCCTGATCGTATGGGACTTTATCGCCTACGCCCACCGTCAAGGCATTGCCGTCGGTCCGGGGCGGGGCTCTTCCGCCGGCAGTCTCGTGGCGTACACGCTGCGCATCACGAACGTCGACCCGATGAAATACAACCTGCTCTTTGAACGTTTCCTGAATCCGGAGCGCGTGACGATGCCGGATATCGATATCGATTTCAGCGACGAACGGCGCGATGAAGTCATCGATTATGTCGTGAATAAATACGGCCGCGAGCATGTGGCCCAAATCATCACGTTCGGAACGATGGCTGCAAGAGCGGCGGTGAGGGACGTGGGACGCGCGCTGAATGTACCGTTCGGCGAGGTCGACCGGGCTGCGAAGCTGATCCCCAATCACCTGGGCATCAGCATAACGCGCGCCATGAAGGAGAGCCCCGGTCTCAAGGAGCAGTACGATACGAAGCCCAAGGTACGGGAGCTGCTGGACATGGCCATGAAGGTGGAGGGCATGCCCCGCCACGCTTCGACCCACGCCGCCGGGGTCGTCATTTCCCGCGATCCGCTGACGGATGCCGTTCCCCTGCAGGAAGGAAGCGAGAAAACGGCCCTTACGCAGTACTCCATGGAGAACCTGGAGAGCATCGGCCTGCTCAAAATGGATTTTCTCGGCCTTCGGACCCTGTCCATCATTGAACGGACCATGCGCTGGATTGCCGAGAGCGAGGGAGAGGCGCCGGATTTCCTGAAGGTGCCGGACGACGACCCCGAGACGTATTCGATGCTCGGCCGAGGCGAGACGACAGGCGTCTTTCAGCTGGAATCGGCGGGAATGCGCCGCGTGCTGAAAGACCTCAAGCCGTCCGGGTTCGAGGATATCGTATCGGTTAACGCGCTGTACCGGCCGGGACCGATGGAGTTCATCCCGAAATACATTCAGGCCAAACACGGGCTTATCCAGCCTGAATATCCGCATCCGGACCTGATTCCGATTCTCGGGGATACGTACGGCATCATCGTGTACCAGGAGCAGATCATGCAGATCGCCTCGCTTATGGCGGGCTTCTCGCTGGGGGAAGCGGACCTGCTCCGGCGGGCCGTTTCGAAGAAGAAGCGGGAGGTTCTGGACCGGGAGAGGGACCATTTCGTGACCGGCAGTCTGAAGCAGGGGTATACCGAAGAGGAAGCCAACCGGGTGTACGACATGATCGTCCGCTTCGCCGATTACGGCTTCCCGAGGGCGCATGCCGCGGCTTACGGCGTTTTGGCTTTCCAGACCGCTTATTTGAAGGCGCATTATCCGGTCCAATTCATGGCTTCCATGCTCACGGCCGTGATGGGCAGCCACCGCAAGGTGGCGGAGTACGTGCTGGAGTCGCGGAGGATGAATATCGATGTGCTGCCGCCGGACGTCAATGAGAGCGGATCGTTGTTTACGCCCGTCACCGGAAGTCCGGCAAACGGGCAGGCCGGCGAAACCGGCGGCCCCGCTCCCCGGACCGGCAAAATCCGCTTCGGGCTCGCGGCGATTAAAAAACGTCGGGACGCAGGCGGTGGAAAATATCGCCCAAATCCGCAAGGACAAGCCGTTTGAGAGCCTGCTCGATTTTTGCCGCCGGGTAGACCTGCGCGTGTGCAACAAGCGGGTCATCGAATCGCTGATCCAGGCGGGAGCCTTCGATTCGCTTCCGGGGCACCGGTCACAGCTGGTCGCCATGCTGGATGAAACCGTCGAAGCGGCTCTGAAATGGAGGAAAGAGCGCGAGGATCTGCAGATTCAGCTGTTCGATTTTGTCGAAACGACAAATTGGGACATCGAGTATCCGGATATTCCCCCTTACTCCGGCAGCCAGCAGCTTGAACTGGAACGCGAACTGCTCGGCATGTATTTGTCCGGCCATCCGTTGGACGACTACGACGAACTGCTGCAAAAAGCCGGAACGGACCGTCTCATGGATCTGAATGAGACCCCGGACGATACGGTCGTTACGGTTCCGGGCATGGTCGTGTCGATCAAGACGATCACGACCAAGCAGGGGAAAGCGATGGCGTTCATGGAATGGGAGGATCAGATCGAGCGATGCGAAGTGGTCCTGTTTCCGGAGGTTTGGAAACGCAGCGCGCATCTTGTGGAGAAAGGCGCTTTGCTTGCGCTCCGGGCCAAGGTTCAGCAGCAGGATGAGGGATTCAAGCTGTTGGCCGAGGAGCTTGCGCCGCTGGAAGAAGAACGCCTGCTGCAGTTGGTCCGCCGGGGGAAAGCCCGCGGGGCAGCGCCGGGGCAGCGGGAGCCCTTCCGGCCGGACAAGGGGAAGAAGGCTGCGGCACCGGCACAGGCCAAGGCATCGGAGCACCAGGCTCCCCGAGTTTCCTCCGCGGCCGCCCGGGCGTCAGATGCCGTGACGCCATCCGCCGACAGTCCCCCTGCTCGGGAACGTTCCGGTAACGGGGGGCCGCCGAACCGGCCTGAACCCGGTCCTTGATCCTGCCGGCACTTCCGAGCGTGAACAGCGGGTGTTCGTTAAAATTTCGGCCGAGTCCGAGGATCCGCAACTCTTGGCGCGGCTTCAGCAGCTTTTGCAGGAACATCCGGGTTCGGTGGCGACGGTGCTGTTCTATGAACGAAGCCAGAAAGTACTTGCATTGAGTGATGCTTACCGGATCAATCCGTCACCTGTATTGATTTCCACGATGGAGGATATGCTGGGTAAAGATACGGTTAAGCTGAGGTAACTGTGAGATCGTTCTGAAAACGCGTCATCATCCCGAAATCTTTTTAGGGATATTATCTTTTCCGGCGTTAGAAACCAGGCATGGAACCCGCGCATGACACTGCGGTTCATCGCCTTTAATAAATTTCATGAACGTTTCATATCCCTCCCGCATACACTTAGGACACCACGGGACAACAATGGTCCGAGATAAGCCGTAGCGCTTTGCCGTTAGGAAGGCGCTGGCGGCGGGTTTCGGCAATGGCGCGGGAGGGATTTGTCATGTCTATTAAATTGGCTGAGGAGATGCTGGGTGCAAGGGGTGTCAGCGTATCCGCCATCGCGGATATCGTTTTCCAGCTTCAGCATAAATATCATCCGGCTTTAACGCAGCGGCAGTGCGAGGATAGCGTTCGTGCCGTCCTTGGAAAGCGGGAGGTGCAGTACACTCTTTTTACGGGGATCGCATTAGACGAGCTGGCCGAGCGCAAGCTGCTGCCGGAGCCGCTGCAATCCATTCTGGAAAACGATGAGCCGCTATACGGCGTGGACGAGACGATGGCTTTGGGCGTGACGAGCATTTACGGCATGATCGGGCTGACGAGCTTCGGATATTTGGATAAAGAGAAGATTGGCGTTATCGAAACCCTGAATGAGAAGAAGGATGGCATTCACGTGTTCCTCGATGATCTGGTGGCTGGCATCGCCGCGGCCGCTTCCTCGCGAATCGCCCACAACAATCCGGAGGCGGCCCGCTACACCACCGGTACGGATTGACGGGATTCGGGGCGGGACAAGACCGCTTTTCATGCCGTGGCTAAAGGAATATGCGATTTCTCGTCCCCCTCCTCTTTTGTTGAGGTAAAAAGTGAAGTGTGTTATCATTATCCATTATATCGGCTCAGGATATGCCTATGGCACGAGATTAGGGGGATTTGAAAGGCATGTGGACGGTAATCTATATCGCGCCTACCGCCAAGGTGGCGGAAATGATCAAAACCAGGCTTACGGAAGAGGGTTTTTTGGTTCAAAGCCGTCCTGTGAATCTTTCAAAACAACAATTTGAAATCCTGGTTCCCTCCGGAGAGCTTGAAGAAGTACAGGAAGTATTGAATTCTATTTTGCACCCCTAGCTACAGGGATACATAGCAAAGCATAGGTTACGGGAATTGCTAAGTTTGCGGCCATTCAAATTTACGGCTGGAGAGGTGTAGTTGTGTTTAAAGATCTGTTTCAGAAAAAAAAGAAAATATGCAACCATTCCTTCGGAACGATTGGAACGGGCGGGACAGCCTGAAGAAGGCGAACGTCCGAAACGCGAAATTCCGGAGGGGCTGATGAATAAGTGCAGCAAATGCGGAACCATTCAGTACAGCAAAGAGCTGGAGAAAAATCTGAAGGTTTGCCAGGAGTGCGGCCACCATATGCGTTTGAACGCATTGGAGCGCATCGGCATTACGCTGGATGAGACAGGCTTTGAGGAATTCGATGCCGACATGGTTTCGGTGGATCCGCTGCAGTTCCCGGGTTATGCCGTCAAGCTGGAGCAGCAGAAGATGAAGTCGGGGCTTCGCGATGCCGTCATTACGGGAAAGGGCTTTATTGACGGACAACCTGTCGTGGTGGCCGTAATGAGCTTTGATTTTTTTACAGGCAGCATGGGATCGGTCGTGGGTGAGAAAATCACGCGCGCTATTGAGCATGCAACGGAACATGGACTCCCCCTGATTATATTCTCGACCTCGGGCGGGGCACGGATGCAGGAAAGCATCCTCAGCCTGATGCAGATGGCCAAGACCAGCGCCGCGCTTGCCAGGTTCAACGAGAAGGGCGGACTTTACATTTCGGTCATTACGGATCCTACTACGGGCGGCGTTTCCGCGAGTTTTGCCACGCTGGGAGACATTAATATTGCGGAACCCGGGGCGGTATTCGGGTTTGCGGGACGGATCGTGATCGAGCAGACCATCCGGCAGAAGCTTCCGGACGATTTCCAGACCGCCGAATTCAATCTGGCGCACGGCCAGCTGGATCTGGTCGTTCACCGGAAGGATTTGCGGGAAATGCTCGGCAAGCTGATCGAAATGCACGCCGTGAGAGGGGGATTTTAATGCCAGGCGAATTGCCATTTGAAATGCCTCTTGCCGAAATGCGCAAGAAAATCGATGAACTGAAGCAATTCGGGCAGGAAAAAGGGATCGATTTCACGGATGAAATCGCCCGTTTGGAAGAACGCTATAGCCGATTGGAACAAGAAATCTATTCCTCGATTTCCCCGGCTCAGAAGATGCACCTTGCCCGCCACCAGCAGCGTCCCACCTCGCTCGATTTAATTCAGCTGGTGTTCACCGATTTTATCGAGCTCCACGGCGACCGGCTCTATGGGGATGATCTCGCGGTCGTCGGCGGATTGGCGAAGCTGAACGGGGTACCGGTTACGGTAGTCGGCCAGCAGCGGGGCAAGGATACGAAGGATAATATTGCCCGCTTCTTTGGCAGCGCGCATCCCGAAGGCTTCCGCAAAGCTCTGCGGCTTATGCAGCAGGCAGAGAAATTCAAGCGCCCGATCATTACGTTTGTTGATACAAAAGGCGCTTATCCGGGTAATACAGCTGAAGAGAGAGGCCAATCCGAGGCGATCGCCCGCAACCTGCGGGAGATGTCCGCGCTCGGCGTGCCCGTAGTTTGTGTGGTCATCGGCGAAGGAGGCAGCGGCGGTGCTCTTGCGATGGCCGTAGGGAACCGTGTGCTGATGCTGGAGCATGCGATTTATTCCGTTATTTCACCGAACGGGGCGGCCTCCATCCTGTGGAAGGATGCGTCCAAGGCCGAACAGGCTGCGGAAGCGATGAAAATAACCGCTCAGGATCTGCTGGAGATGGAAGTGATCGAGGAGATTATTCCGGAGCCGCAAGGCGGAGCCCACCGGGGGTACGAAGAGACCGCCGAAGCAATCAAGGAAGCCCTTGTTCGTCATCTGAAAGAACTTTCGGTCATGGATGCCTGTGAGCTGAAAGAGGACCGTTACCGGAAATTCCGCAAGATCGGCAGCTTTGATTTTGCGCCGGCGGAACAGGCCGAACCGCTCGCTTAAATGCTTTTATGTGACAAAGTTCCTATACAAATGAGAAGTTTTGTAGTAAATTTAGTTGTTGGAAAAACAGATATAGAGACCCTTGAAAAACGGAGGAAACCCAAATGCGTAAAACTAAAATTGTATGTACTATCGGTCCTTCCAGTGAATCGTTGGAAAACACCAAGAAGCTGATTATGGCCGGCATGAACGTGGCCCGTCTGAACTTCTCCCACGGTGATTTCGAAGAGCACGGCAACCGGATCAAAGCGATTCGCCAGGCGTGCGAGGAATTGAACAAAACCGTTGCGATCCTTTTGGATACGAAAGGACCGGAAATCCGTACCGGCAAATTGGAAGTGGAGCCGATCGAGCTTGTTCAGGATGAATTCGTCACGCTCACGACCGAGGAAATCCTTGGCGACAAGAACCGTATCTCCGTGACCTACAAAGAATTGCCGAGCGACGTTCAAGCGGGATCCACCATTTTGATCGATGACGGTTTGATCGGTCTGACGGTTGTGGAAGTTCAGGGCACCGAAATTAAATGCCGCGTCGTTAACGGCGGAACCATCAAGAGCAAGAAAGGCGTAAACGTGCCGGGAGTAGCCATTTCCCTTCCGGGCATTACGGAAAAAGACGCCAACGATATCGTTTTCGGAATCGAGCAGGGCATCGATTTTATCGCAGCTTCCTTCGTTCGCAAAGCCAGCGACGTGCTGGAAATTCGTGAATTGCTGAAAAAACACAATGCTGAACATATTCAAATCATCTCGAAAATCGAGAACCAGCAAGGCGTGGACAACCTGGATGAAATCCTTGAGGTTTCCGACGGCCTGATGGTAGCCCGCGGCGACCTGGGGGTCGAAATTCCTGCCGAAGAAGTACCTCTCGTGCAAAAGCGCATGATTGAAAAATGCAACATCGCGGGCAAGCCGGTTATTACGGCTACTCAAATGCTGGATTCCATGCAGCGCAACCCGCGTCCAACCCGCGCCGAAGCAAGCGACGTGGCGAACGCGATTTTCGACGGCACCGACGCCATCATGCTGTCCGGCGAAACGGCAGCCGGCAAGTATCCGGTTGAATCCGTGCTGACGATGTCCCGGATTGCGGAAAAAGCGGAATCCGCCCTGAATTACCGCGATCTGTTCCTGAAGCAGCGCATTGCCCAGGAAACCAGCGTTACCGAAGCGATCAGCCAATCGGTTACGATCTCTGCGCTGGATCTGAACGCAAAAGCGATCATTTCCTCTACCGAGTCCGGCCATACGGCGCGCATGGTATCCAAATACCGTCCGAAGGCGCCGATCATCGCCGTTACGACGCAGGACAGAACATTGAGACGTTTGGCTCTGACCTGGGGGGTAACTCCGGTTAAAGGAGAACAGGCTACCTCCACGGACGAAATGTTCGAATACGCGCTGCAAGGCGGACAAAAGTCCGGCATCGTGAAGGAAGGCGACCTCGTCGTGATCACGGCCGGAGTGCCGCTCGGCAAATCCGGTTCCACCAACCTGGTGAAAGTCACTCAAATTCCGTCACAGAAATAAGAACCTTTTGTACAGGAAACCATAAATGAATGAAAAAGCAATGGACGAGCCATCGACCATTGCTTTTTCTATAAATGTCGGGGGGAAGCATGATGTCAAGAACATCCGTAAATCAGCCGAGCCGGTGGTTCACCACGTCCTTTCGGGTACGCTATCAGGAGAGCGACCAGATGGGCGTCGTCTATCACGCCAACTACTTGAACTGGTTCGAAATGGGCAGGACCGAAATGATCCGCGAGTTAGGATTTACCTACAGGGGAATGGAAGAGGAAGGCGTGCTTCTTCCCGTCGTCGATCTGGAGATGAAATACCTTAGCCCTGCGCATTACGACGACCTTGTCAACGTATTTACCCGAATGACCGTTTTTTCGGCTCTGCGCATTCATTATGAGTATGAGGTCCGCAGGCTATCCGAAGGAGAGCGGGACTCCCTGAACCTGTCCCTTTATGGCAGGGATCAGGAACTGCCGGGGGATTTGCTGGTAAGAGGGAAGACCAACCATGTATGGGTCAACCGGGAGTGGAAGCCCGCCCGACTGGATAAATCCGTTCCAAAGCTGTATGATGCATTAAAGAGTTCCCTTTTGGGGGGAGAGGAGTAGATTTATGTGGAAGTGGTTGCTGGCGGCCGTCATTTTTTTTGCCAGCCATTGAAATATTCGGATTTTCACTTGTAGCGGATCGGATCGGCGGCATGAACACGCTGCTTCTTACCCTGCTTACTTCGGCCATCGGCGTGGTGATGATGAGGTTCGAAGGCCGCAAAGCGATGGAGGATGCCAAGCTTCGGACGAATTCGAACATGGTTCCCGGTACATCCATGGTCGACGGATTGTGCATTTTTGGCGGAGGGGTTCTTCTCATCGTTCCCGGCTTTCTTACCGACATCGTCGGGTTTACGATGCTGTTTCCCCTGACCCGTCCCATCTATCGCTTCCTGCTGCTGAAATGGATGAAGAAAAATATAAAAAAACGGCAAAATCACGATCTTCAAGCGTTAAAGCCGGAGTAAGCCGTGATATAATGCCAAAAATCTTGGCTGCCCTCAGAGCGGGGTCTCTCGGAATGGCATGCGGTCCGGATTGTACACGGGGATTGCTTCCAACCGGGAATCGGTGCCGTGAAAATACCTTGTTCATGTCGGATGACGCAGCTTTCCGGAAGAAAAGCGACGGCCTGTCCGGTCCGGACCGCGGTCATCACCGCTTCGAGAGAATTTAACCCGAGCGTGTTCGAAAGCGGCAAGTCATGCTGTTCAGACCACAACTTCATCTGCTCAAGCTGGAGCGGGCAGGTGCGGCTATATACGAATCGATGCTTGTTAAGCTCCTCCGGACTTGCCTCCTTGAGCTTATTCATGGGGTGGAAAGCTCCATGGGCAAGCAAAAACCGGTCCTTTAGGACCGTTTTTTTTTATATAAGGCCCCTTCCACGGGTTCCCTTCCTGATAAACGGCCAGTTCAATATCTCCTTTGACGAGCAGTTCCTCAAGCATTTCCCCGGCATGAACCGACACTTCGAAGACCGCTTCCGGATTCAGGTTGGAATAAGATATAAGGATTTCAGGGAGGATATAGGCCTCCGAGTAATGATCCGCACCTACCCGGATTTTTTCATCATGTCTGGCTGCCCAATCGGCGGCAGTCTTACGAATTTCATCCTCCAATGCGACCATCTGCTGAGCATACGGCAGAATGGCCTTTCCGCCCTCGGTCAGTACCACCCTTCCTTTATGCGAGGCAAAAAGGGGCATATCCATTTCCTGCTCCAAGCTTCTCATGTGAAAAGTCACCGTCGGCTGCTTCATGCGTAAAACGGAGGACACTTCCGTCACCTTGTGCAGCTTGTCGATGAGCGTCAAAATCTTTAATTTGATGATGTTCATTGAACTCTTCCTCCCGGCTTTCGGACTTTCGTTTCTCTAAGTTAAACCTATTATAGAATAAATCTTAAAAATATTATAATTTTTATATCGATATTTTACGTTCTTTTTACATAATCCGAATTTCCGCATAACACTTGAGTCTTAAGATGAAATAGTGCTGATGGTTAAACAAAAAAACAAACCGTCACTTAATAAAGGGAGGACTAAAACAAATGATGAAGAAACTGCCGTTTATTCTGACGCTTTTCGCACTCGTATTTACTCTTGCCGCATGCGGATCGAAAAGCGAAACTACAGGCACAGGGGGCAATGCGAATCAAGCAGCCGGAGGATCCGGAACGGCTAAAGAAGAAACCGGGTTGAGCGGTTCCATCCTTGCGGTAGGCTCCACGGCCATGCAGCCATTGGTAGAACAAGTGGGACAGAAGTTCATGGCAGACGAAAAATATAAGGGCGTTACCGTACAGGTTCAAGGCGGAGGCAGCGGTACCGGCTTGACGCAGGTATCGGAAGGACAATCCGATATCGGAAACTCCGACGTATTTGCTGAAGAAAAGCTGGACGCCGACAAAGCGAAAAGCGTTGTTGATCATCAGGTGGCCGTCGTTGCCATGGCCGGAGTCGTGAACCCTAAGGTTACGGTAGATGACCTGACCAAAGAGCAATTGGTAGACATCTTCACAGGCAAAGTTACGAACTGGAAAGAGCTTGGCGGCGAAGATCAGAAGATCGTCATCGTAAACCGTCCCGCAAGCTCCGGCACGCGTGCCACTTTCGAAAAATTCGCGCTTGGCCAGTCCAAGTTGGCTGACCTTCCGGGCTCCATCCAAGAGGATTCCAGCGGCACGGTTAAAAAAACTGGTCAGCGAAACACCTGGAGCTATCGGCTATCTGGCATTGTCCTACCTGGACGACAGCGTAAAGACGCTCAAGTATAACGGTGTGGAAGCAAAGGTGGAAAACGTGCAGGACGGTAAATATCCGGTATGGGCTTACCAGCACATGTACACCAAAGGCGAGCCTAACGAGACGGTAAAAGCATTCCTTGACTACATGCTGTCCGATGAAGTTCAACAAAAAGATGTTGTCGAGCTTGGATATATTCCGGTATCCGGCATGAAAGTAAAACGCGACGCGGAAGGCAATATTACTCAATAAATCCTGAACTCATGCCAGGTGACATCAAAATGGAAGAAGAGGCGGATACTCCGCCTCTATTTTCCGGTTAGAAGGAAGGTAAGCAATGGGACAGATGGGGAAAAACACAACGCTCAAGCAAAATGACGCGCAGAGCAGCAAGCTGGGAGAAAAGCATTTTTGGGAAGATTGGATCGGGCGCATCTACACCTCGGTATGCGTCGTGCTGCTTCTTGTGGTCATCGTTTCGATCGTATTTTTTGTGTCGTCGAAGGGGCTCGCCACGTTTTTTTGAAAACGGGGTTAGTCTGAAGGATTTTTTCTTGGGTAAAACATGGAGCCCGGATGAGGAATTCGGGGCGCTTCCGTTTATCACGGGTTCGTTTGCCGTTACGCTGCTGGCTGCTTTAATTGCGGGACCGTTAAGCCTGTGCGCGGCCTTGTTCATGACGGAAATATTGCCTGGACGGGGGAAACGGATCCTGCAGCCTGCCGTCGAGCTGTTATCGGGGATTCCTTCGGTCGTGTATGGCTTCATCGGCCTCAGCGTCATCGTTCCGCTGGTGCGATCGGTATTTGGCGGGCAAGGTTTCGGTATTTTGGCGGGCTGCCTTGTCCTCGCGGTCATGATTCTGCCTACCATTACGAGCATCATGGCGGATGCGCTGGCCTCTCTTCCGGGCGGCCTGAGGGAGTCCTCCTATGCGCTAGGGGCCACCCGCTGGCAAACCATTTACCGCGTCGTCATTCCAACGGTTTTACCCGCATTGCTGACAGGAGTGGTCCTGGGCATGGCACGCGCTTTCGGCGAAGCTTGGCTGTACAGATGGTTATCGGCAACGCGCCGCATATCCCGAATTCCCTTATCGAGTCCGCATCCACGCTGACCAGTGCCATCACGTTAAGCATGGGGAATACGGCGATGGGATCGGTTCACAATAACGCTTTGTGGAGCATGGCGCTTGTACTGCTGCTGATGACCTTTGTATTTGTACTGCTCGTGAGGCTGCTTGAAAGGAGAAACCGAATTTGAAAAGAGCAAAAACAGCTGACAAAATCGCTACGATTGTTATCGTTATTTTCGCGCTGCTGATTGTCGCCATACTGATCGGCCTGCTTGGTTACATTATGGTGAGGGGCTGCGCCATATCGACTGGAATTTCCTGACGGGCGTGCCTCAGCTTATAAAAGGCGGAGGGGGAATCGGACCCCAGTTGTTTAACTCCGTGTTTCTTCTTGTCCTTACCTTGATCATTACCGTCCCGCTCGGATGGGGCGGAGGCATCTACATGGCCGAATACGCCAAGCCCGGACGAATCACCAATATCGTGCGTCTGGTTGTCGAGGTATTATCATCTTTTCCTTCGATCGTTATCGGCTTGTTCGGGCTATTGGTTCTGGTTAACACGTTCAACCTTGGATTTTCCCTGCTGTCGGGCGCCATGGCCTTGGCTATATTCAATCTGCCGCTGATGGTCCGCACGACCGAGCAGGCATTCAGGGCCGTGCCGAAAGAGCAAAAGGAAGCCGGCTTCGCACTGGGGCTGTCCAAGTGGAAAATCATCACATCGATTCTCCTTCCCGTTGCGCTGCCGAGCCTGATTACAGGGACGATCCTGGCCTCGGGGCGGATCTTCGGCGAAGCGGCGGCCCTTATGTTTACGGCGGGAATGAGCAGTCCTCCGCTTGATTTCACGGATTGGAATCCGCTTAGTCCAAGATCGCCGATTAATCCGCTTCGGCCTGCCGAAACCCTTGCGGTTCATATCTGGAAGGTGAACAGCGAAGGAATCGCGCCGGACGCTCCGGAAATCGCGGCAGGAGCTTCCGCGGTCCTGGTTATTCTCATTTTAGGATTTAACCTTACGGCGAGATGGATTGGAAGATTGGCATACCGGCGCTTTACTGCAGCCAAACGGATAGATTAGAGGGGGAGGACCAAGATGGCTCAAGCGTTTGGAACCGAAAATTTAAGTGTGTTTTACGGGGAATTTGAAGCGGTCAAGAATATCAGCCTTGATTTTCCGGCCCAAAGTGTCACTGCACTGATCGGCCCCTCCGGCTGCGGCAAATCGACCTTTCTCAGGTCTTTGAACCGGATGAACGACGCGATTTCGCTATCGCGGACAACCGGGCATATATGGATGAACGGCAACGATCTGAACGATCCGCATACCGATGTGATCAAGCTGCGCCAGCAGATCGGCATGGTATGGCAAAAGCCGAATCCGTTTTTTAAGTCGATTTACAACAATATCGCTTTTGGACCGAGGTATCGCGGGATCAAAAAGAAAAAGCAATTGGATGAAATCGTGGAGAACAGTCTGCGCAAAGCTGCATTATGGGATGAAGTAAAGGACCGCCTGAACGATTCGGCCTTATCCTTGTCGGGAGGCCAGCAGCAGCGTCTTTGCATCGCCCGCGCGCTGTCCGTAAATCCGCAGATCCTGCTGCTGGATGAGCCGGCTTCCGCTCTGGACCCGGTCTCTACGGGCAAAATCGAAGAGCTGATCACGCAGCTGAAGGAAGAGCTTCGGATCGTTATCGTTACCCACAATATGCAGCAGGCCGCCAGGGTATCCGATTTTACCGCCTACTTCTATTTGGGCAAAGTGGTTGAGCACGGCAAGACCGAGCTTATTTTCACAAACCCTGAGAACAAGCTGACGCAGGATTATATTTCAGGACGGTTTGGATAATTTCCGGCAAAACTCCGACGTCGTCCGAAACTGAAAGCAGGTCACTCAAGATTCACTTTTGGGCGGCCTGCTTTAATTTTAATTATATTAAGAAAGGACAAGATTTCAGTTAACGGGGGCGTTTATAAACCTCGGTCCGCATTTATGAACATTTTGTGAACGGATGAAAACGCTCTCCGCCGAACAAGTCCGTGGCTCAAAACGCGCGGTGCACGCGCGTCTTTCGGGCCGAGAGGTTTTTTTAAAAAATCGTTTATTGTGTCGATAAAACAATTTGATGTAAGGATTGGTTGAGTCAATGTTCACATATCCGACAAAATACTTTATGATAAGAGAGAGTTTTATTATATTGATTATTTATGACCTTATCAGGGTTCTCTTTTCATCCGGTATCATGAAACGGTTTTCACAGCACAGTCCAACACCGGGGGTATCCCAAATATCAAAGGAGAGATGATGCATGACAGCTACCAAGGGTTTGGAAGGCATTGTAGCTACAACATCCTCGATCAGTTCGATCGTTGACGGCGTTCTTACGTATCGGGGCTATGATATTGATGATCTCGCAGAGCATGCCAGTTTTGAAGAAGTGGCCTATTTGCTATGGTACGGCAAACTTCCCGATGCCCAGGAATTAAAGTCTCTTCAGCAGGATCTGAGCGCTTATGCGGCCATTCCGGATAAACTGATAGAACAGATCAAGCTGTATCCTCAAAACGCGAATACGATGGCAGCTCTCCGCTCGGCCGTATCCGCACTTGCTCTGTATGACGAATCCGCCGATGACATGAGTCAGGAAGCCAATGAAAAGAAAGCGGTTAAACTGCAGGCGCAGCTCCCTACCATCGTTGCAGCCATTTCCCGCGTCCGTCAAGGCAAGGAGCCGGTCGCTCCGAAGGCCGGCGTTTCCATCGCGGAAAACTTCCTGTACATGCTTAGGGGCGAGCAGCCGGATGAAACCTCGATTAAAGCTCTGGACCAGGCTCTCGTGCTTCATGCCGATCACGAGCTGAATGCATCCACATTCGCATCCCGCGTAACCGTGGCCACGCTGTCCGATATTTACTCGGGCGTTACATCCGCGATCGGCGCGCTGAAAGGACCTTTGCATGGAGGAGCCAACGAGGCGGTCATGAAAATGCTGAATGAAGTGGGCACCATCGACAAGGCGGAAGCCTACATTCAGGAAAAACTCAATAACCGCGAAAAAATCATGGGCTTCGGTCACCGCGTATACAAAAACGGCGATCCCCGTGCAAAGCATCTGCAGAAAATGTCCCGCGAGCTCGGTGAAATAAAGGGTGATACGACCCTGTATGATATCTCGGTTCTGATTGAAAAAATCGTAACCTCCCAAAAAGGACTGAAGCCGAACGTCGACTTCTATTCGGCTTCCGTATATACCCAGCTTGGAATCGAACACGAACTGTTCACTCCGATTTTCGCGATCAGCCGCGTATCCGGTTGGACGGCGCATATTTTGGAGCAGTACGACGGCAACCGCATCATCCGCCCGCGTGCGGAATACACGGGTTTAACCAATCAGAAGTACGTGCCTGTTGAGCTTCGCTAATTTGCCGCAATTACGGTACAATAGGGCAGAGGAAACGCTTTTTCCGGATCACCGGTAAAAGCGGCATTCTTTGTGCCCTTTCCCGCTTTTTAAGCGGAGGATAGAGACAACCACCATTTCAAAGGAGGAATTCATACTATGAAACTTGAGAAATTCGCACTACCAACCGAAGGTGAGAAGATTACGATTGATAACGGCAAGCTGCAGGTGCCGGCGAACCCGATCATTCCTTTCATCGAGGGTGACGGAACAGGCCGCGATATCTGGAGAGCTTCCAAGCGCGTGCTTGATGCAGCGGTAGAAAAAGCATACGGCGGCTCCAAGAAAATTGCCTGGTATGAGGTGTTCGCCGGCGAGAAAGCTTTCAATACATACGGCGAATGGCTTCCGAATGATACCCTTGAAGCGATCCGCGAATACATCGTTGCCATCAAGGGTCCTCTGACAACGCCGATCGGCGGCGGAATCCGTTCCCTGAACGTGGCGCTGCGCCAAGAACTCGATCTCTACACCTGCCTGCGTCCGGTTCGTTACTTTAACGGCGTGCCTTCCCCGGTTAAACGCCCTGAATTGGTCGACATGGTCATTTTCCGCGAAAACACGGAAGACATTTATGCAGGCATCGAGTACAAGGAAGGTTCCGAGGAAGTGAAGAAGGTTATCAAATTCCTCCAAGAAGAAATGGGAGTAAACAAAATCCGCTTCCCGGAAACATCCGGCATCGGCGTGAAGCCCGTATCCTCCGAAGGCTCGAAGCGTCTTGTGCGCGCAGCCGTAGAGTATGCCATCAAGCACGGACGCAAGAGCGTTACGCTTGTTCATAAAGGCAACATCATGAAGTTTACGGAAGGGGCATTCAAAAATTGGGGGTACGAAGTGGCTGAGCAGGAGTTCGGCGACAAGGTGTTCACATGGGCCCAGTACGACATCATCAAGGAAAAGGACGGCGTAGATGCAGCGAATGCGGCTCAAAAGGCAGCGGAAGAAGCCGGCAAAATCATCGTGAAGGACGCGATTGCCGACATCGCCCTGCAACAAGTACTGACCCGCCCAACCGATTTTGACGTGATCGCCACGCTGAACCTGAACGGCGACTACCTGTCCGACGCCCTTGCAGCACAAGTCGGCGGTATCGGAATTGCTCCGGGCGCCAACATCAACTACGTGACAGGGCATGCGATTTTTGAAGCGACCCACGGCACGGCTCCAAAGTATGCCGACAAAGACGTCGTGAACCCTGGTTCCGTCATTCTGTCCGGCGTTATGCTTCTTGAGCACCTGGGTTGGCAGGAAGCGGCCGACCTCATTTATAAAGGCATGGAAACATCCATCAACAATAAAACCGTAACCTATGACTTTGCCCGTCTGATGGAAGATGCGACCGAAGTGAAATGCTCCGAGTTCGCGAACGAAATTATTAAAAACATGTAAGGGGGGGAATCATCGTGGCTATTACTCGTAAAAAAAATTACCGTGGTCGGCGCGGGCTTTACCGGTGCAACTACGGCACTTATGCTCGGACAAAAAAGAACTGGGGGATGTCGTACTGCTCGACATTCCTCAGCTTGAAAACCCGACGAAGGGTAAAGCGCTCGATATGTTGGAAGCCAGCCCCGTGCAGGGCTTTGACAGCAAAATTATCGGCACGGCCAATTATGAAGACGCTGCGGACTCCGACATTGTCATCATTACGGCAGGCGTTGCACGCAAACCGGGTATGAGCCGCGATGACCTCGTTAATACGAATGCCGGCATCGTAAAATCGGTATGCGAAAACGTGAAGAAATACGCGCCGAACTCTACCGTCATCATTCTGAGCAACCCGGTGGATGCCATGACTTACGTGGCGTACAACACGCTCGGCTTCCCTAAAAACCGTGTCATCGGCCAGTCCGGCGTCTTGGATACAGCGCGTTACTGCACATTCATCGCCCAAGAGCTGAACGTATCCGTGGAAGACGTACGCGGCTTCGTGCTCGGCGGCCACGGCGACGATATGGTTCCTCTCGTTCGCTACTCCAGCGTTGGCGGCATTCCGATCGAAACGCTGATTCCTGCAGAGCGGATCGAAGAGATCGTGCAGCGTACCCGCGTCGGCGGGGGCGAGATCGTCAACCTGCTCGGCAACGGCAGCGCATACTATGCGCCGGCTGCATCGCTTGTCCAAATGACGGAAGCGATTTTGAAGGACAAGAAACGGATTCTTCCGGTTATCGCTCTTCTGGAAGGCGAATACGGCTACAACAATCTGTTCATGGGCGTTCCTGCCATTCTGGGCGGCGACGGCATCGAGAAAGTATTCGAGCTGGAGCTGACTTCGGACGAGAAGGCAGCGCTTGACAAATCGGCGGAATCCGTACGCAACGTCACTTCCGTGGTGAAGCTGTAAAATACGTCCGGCCCCTATATTTGACGATTGAATGACAAAGCAATCCCGATCCATGATTTAGGAAAGGGATTGCTTTTCTTTCGTCCATTACTTCAGTATAATATGGTTCAGTAAGGCAAAATGTAACAAATATCACACTAATGAAATTTGGAGGCGTCGTTGAATGGAAAGTGTTTCTTTTTTGCTGCATATCATCGGAACCGCAGCACTCGGCTTTTATCTGATCCTTCCGTTTATTGTAGGCGGTACTCAGAAACTATCCCTCGGTGCCCAGGAAGGCGCCGTGAGCACGATTCATGTGGCTAATCGCTTTGCACAATACGGTCTGGTACTTCAGCTTTTGACAGGCGGTTACATGATGTCCAAGGGGAATTATTCCGTAGCTTGGATGATTATCGTTACCGTTCTTTTGCTGGCTATGTTTGCGATCGGCGGCATTATGAGCAAGCCGTTGAAAAACGCGTTGGCCGGTATCCGCGAGAAACGTGAAGTTAAAGCCGAAACGGCGAAGCTGCGTACATTCAGCCTGCTGCTCGCTCTTCTCTTGCTCGTGATGATTTACTTCATGGTCTTCCCTTTGTACAAATAATTTCGTATGGATAAGACCGCTTCCCTGCCGGAAGCGGTCTTTTTTTGCCCGGATCCCGGCAAGTCCTGCTGCTAACCGCTTGCGGAATGATCGGCGGGGAATAGGTTTCACCAAGGGTTAAACTTTCGTTTGAGTTGTCCCTGTTCGTGGTAATTAACATATCGTAGAGGCCGTGAGTAATCCTGCCTGGACTGAGACATCCTACCAAGGGAAGATTAACCTATGAGAATTGTAACCCGAATGACATGAAAGGAGAAATGCCATATGCCGCAAGACGGACAAAAGCAAACATTGCCGCCCCAGCATCAAGATCATCGCCCGGGGAGCGAAACGGAAATGCATCCGGCTCCGGAGTTTGAATCCTATGAATATAAAGCTGCCGGGAAGCTTCAGGGCAAAGCGGCGCTTATTACCGGAGGGGACAGCGGGATCGGACGTGCGGTGGCCGTGACGTACGCCAAAGAAGGCGCTGACGTAGCCATCGTTTACCTGAATGAGCATAAGGACGCGGAAGAGACCAAGCGTCAGGTTGAGCAGGAGGGACGCAAGTGTATCTTGATTCCGGGGGATGTCGGGGACGACGCGTTTTGCCGGGATGCGGTAAAGCAAACGGTCAATCAGCTGGGTAAATTGGACATCCTCGTCAACAACGCGGCCGAACAGCATCCGCAGAAGAGCATAGAGGATATCTCAAAAGAACAATTGGAGCGGACGTTCCGCACCAATATTTTGGGCATGTTCTTTATGACGCAGGCAGCTATGCCGCATCTCGGCAAAGGCAGCGCGATCATCAACACGGCTTCGATTACGGCTTACCGCGGAAGCCCTCAGCTGCTGGATTACTCCTCGACCAAAGGGGCGATCGTGTCCTTTACCCGGTCATTGGCCATGAATGTCGTGGAGAAGGGGATTCGCGTTAACGGGGTAGCACCGGGACCGATCTGGACCCCATTGATCCCGTCCACCTTCCCCGAAGATCAAGTCGCCCAATTCGGTGCAACGCAGCCGATGAAGCGTCCGGGACAACCGGAAGAATTGGCGCCGGCTTATGTGTATCTGGCATGCTCCGATTCCTCATATGTAAGCGGCCAGATGATCCACATTAACGGCGGCGAAGTCATTAACGGTTAAAGGTCGGGTCGTAAATTTTCAAAAGCCCCTTTCTTCCGCTTTAACGGAAGAAAGGGGCTTTTTGTGACTTTTCCGCTGAATTACAATCTTCTGAATCCGTTAGGCAGAATGCCGGTTCTGCGAATTTGGCGGATTTGCGCAAGGGTAAGCCGGAAATTGGCCATGACTAGAGACTCCGGATCTTCTCCTCTGATAATGTCGTCCAAGTCAGCAATGTTTGTATTGCCGCGGAATACTCTGAATTGTCCCCTGAAATTCGGACGGGTGAACAGCACGAGCGTTGCGTTCGGGTTAGGGGAGAAGAAGCGCAGGCTCTCGATATCGTCAAACCGGTTCTCTAAATTGCGGATTCCCAAATTGCCGCGCAGGACAAAACGTTGGCCTCTGAAATTCTCCTCCGTAAACAGACGAAGTCTTGGAAAGACTTGCGAGATGGTTGCTTTGTTCATATATTTCTCACCTCCTCGCTATCAAGTTATGCGGTTTTGGAGTATTTGCTTGGTTGGGAGGCGGGGGTAATCCGTTGGTTTCAAAGAAACAAAAATTTAAAGTAAACCCTTTCACGCCTTTTTGATATAATAGAATGGATGAAAAATGTGTATCCGGAATGCTGTCATCAGCTGCCTGGTCATTAGAGAGAGGGGAAAGTAAACGGATATGAAGCATTTTGAGGAAAGCGTATACCGGCTGATCGTCGAGACCTCCACGAACCTTCCGGGGGATGTCCGCAGAGCGGTTAACCGCGGGCGTGCAGCAGAGGATGCCGCTACCCGTGCAGGCCTTGCCTTGTCGACGATCGCACAAAATATCGAGATGGCGGAACATGAGGTGTCTCCGATCTGCCAGGATACGGGCATGCCGACTTTTGTTGTACATACCCCCCGTCGGCGCGAACCACATGGAGATGAAAAAGGATATTCGCAACGCTGTCGTACGGGCAACGCGTGACGGCAAGCTGCGTCCGAACTCCGTGGATTCCCTGACCGGCAAAAACAGCGGGGACAATCTCGGACCCGGAACGCCGGTGATCCATTTTGAGCAGTGGGAACAGGATACGATCGATATCCGTCTCATTTTGAAAGGCGGCGGCTGCGAGAACAAGAATATCCAGTACAGCCTTCCTGCAGAATTGGAGGGACTGGGCAAAGCCGGACGCGACCTGGACGGTATCCGCAAATGCATCCTGCATGCCGTATACCAGGCGCAGGGACAAGGCTGCAGCGCAGGTTTTATCGGCGTCGGCATCGGCGGGGACCGGACAACCGGTTATGAGTTGGCCAAGCAACAGCTGTTCCGTCATATCGACGACGTGAACCCCAATCCGGAACTGCAGAAACTCGAAGATTACATTTTGGAAAATGCGAACAAGCTGGGCATCGGCACGATGGGTTTTGGCGGCGAGGTAACACTGCTCGGGTGCAAAATCGGTGCCATGAACCGGCTTCCGGCAAGCTTTTTCGTATCGGTCGCTTATAACTGCTGGGCATTCCGCCGGCAAGGGGCATTGATCGATGCGGCTACAGGCGATATTCGGGAATGGCTTTACGAGAGCGGCAAGGGCATATCCATGAATGCGGAATCCCAGGCCGAGACGGCCATCGCATCGAGCGATGACGGCAAGCCGGCTTCCGGCCGGGAAATCGTGCTCCAAACGCCGATCAGCGAAGAACAGATCCGCAGCCTCCGTGTCGGAGACGTTGTGGTCATCCGCGGGGAAATGCACACCGGCCGCGATGCGCTGCATAAATATTTGATGGACCATGATGCCCCGATCGATCTGAACGGTACGGTCATTTACCACTGCGGACCCGTCATGCTGAAAGATGACGAGGGCTGGCATGTCAAGGCGGCCGGACCTACAACAAGCATCCGGGAGGAGCCGTATCAGGGCGATATTTTGAAAAAGTTCGGCATCCGCGCGGTCATCGGCAAGGGCGGCATGGGACCGAAAACCTTGCAGGCTCTGCAGGAGCACGGTGCCGTATATTTGAATGCCATCGGAGGAGCCGCACAGTATTATGCCGAATGCATCAAGAAGGTAAACGGCGTCGATTTTATGGAATTCGGCATTCCGGAAGCCATGTGGCATCTGGATGTGGACGGCTTCGCTGCCATCGTGACGATGGACTCCCACGGCAACAGCCTTCATGCGGATGTAAGCAAGAATTCCGCGGCCAAGCTGGAGATGTTTTAAAGAGCCCGTTTTTGCGTAATCTGTCCATATATATGAAGTATTCATACAAGCATTCCTTGGCCGCTCCCGGTCCGGGGATGCTTTTTTCATATAGGAACGTTGGATTCCATTTCTCCGAGAAACGCCCCTTTTTTCAAAAGGACGGCGAAGCCGTTTTCTTCTTGCCCGGAAGTGGTTGCGGTCAAAGAATTTGAGGTTTATCATGGGAAACAAATGAGAGATATATAAAGCCAGCTGATTTTACGACTATTTTACCGGTAAAGGGAGAGATGGATGAGACCGTTTCGTAACCGCTTGACCCTAATCATGATGACGCTGATCGGCCTGTCGATGCTGGGTGCCGGCTTTGCCATGGCCAATGTGTTCAAAGAATCCCACATCAAGCTGCAGGAAGAGAATATGGTCAGGGAGATCAACCTGATCCAGGCGACGTTGGAGTTCCCGCCTCTTACAGGCAAGGAGGCCGCCGAATATTATACGGACAAGTCCCTGCAGCTCGAAGCCTTGGCGGATGCCAGGGTTACGTTTATTGCAAAAGACGGTACCGTGATCGGGGATTCCGAGAGCGATCCCGGAAAAATGGACAATCACGCCCATCGGGAAGAGATGATTCAAGCGGAAAAGGAAGGAACCGGCCGGACGATCCGTTACAGCAGCACTTTAGGACAGGATATGATCTATGTGGCACGGCCCGTAAAGCAGGGAGCTTTTGACGGATACATCCGCTTATCCATGAGTCTTAATCAGGTGGATGAGGGCGTCCGCCAAGGGTGGATGGTGATGGGTGGCGGTTTGATCATTCTTTTTATGGTGGCTGCACTGGTTAGTTACCGGATCGCCGCAGGCCTCACTTCGCCATTGGAAAAAATAACGAGGGTAGCCCGCCAGATTACCCGGCTCGATTACGACGCCCGCGTACAGATTCACCGGAGGGATGAAATCGGACAGCTGGCCCAAGCCATCAACGGGATGGCGGACAGCCTGCAAACGCAGCTGAAAACGATCCGGGACAATGAGGACATGCTGCAAAGCGTATTGAACAATATGACCGGGGGGATTATCATGCTCAGTCATGACGGCCAGATTGTGCTTGTGAACCGGGCAGCAGAACAGATGCTTGGCGTTAAAGCGGCACAGGTGACGGGAAAATCTTACCGCGAGCTGAGGCAGCATTACGAGCTGACCAAGCTGATGGAGGAAGGGCTTGAGCACCGCACGAATTTTCGCGAGGAACGGAGTTTGTACTTTCCGGTCGAATCGATTATCCGTCTCGATGGAGTGACCATGTCCCAGGATGACGGCTCCTACCGCGGCATGCTGTTCCACCTGCAGGACGTCACGGATATCCGCAGACTTGAGCGGATGCGCAGCGAATTTGTCGCCAACGTTTCGCATGAGCTGAAAACGCCGCTTGCGGCGGTAAAGGGCTTTGCCGAGACCTTGTTAGGCGGCGTGAGCGACGAGAAAACTTCGAAGTCGTTCCTTCAGATTATTTACGATGAATCCGAGCGGTTGAACCGGCTGATCCGGGACATTCTCGAGCTTTCCAAGATCGAGTCCAAGCGGAGCGCCATGGAATATTCGCCGGTGCATCTGGCTTCGTTTTTCGAGTCGCTGTGGAAATTCATGGAGCCGGAGGCCGCCAAGAAAAGAATTTCCCTGGATATGCAGGTCCCCGAGGAGCTCTTCATGGAAGGGGACGAAGACAAATTAAGGCAAATATTTACCAATCTGCTCTCCAACGCCATTAATTACACCCAGGAGGGGGGAAAGGTGCTGTTAACGGCCGGCGATATCCATAAGGAAGGCCATGGGGATGCCATTCGCTTTATTGTCAGGGATTCCGGGATCGGTATCCCCAAAAAAGATCTTCCGCGTATTTTCGAAAGGTTCTACCGGGTGGACAAGGCGCGCTCCAGAAGTTCCGGCGGAACGGGGCTCGGGTTATCGATCGTCAAACATCTCGTGGAACTGCACCACGGCTCCATCAAGGTTGAAAGCGAGCTGGGGATGGGGAGTTCCTTTATTATCGAAATGCCGCTGCTTCAGGAAAATGATTGAAGCAGCAAGGGCGTTAACATTGGGATAACATTCCCTTGATATAATTTAATCAAAAAGCGAACCAAAAATAATCGGTTTTAAGGCGGGGGTAAGATGGCACAACGTTTGCTTGTCATTGAAGACGAACCGACACTTTCTCGGCTATTGTCTTACAATTTGACCCAGGAAGGATTTAACGTAACCGTAGAGGAGCATGGAACTTCGGGGTACGAACGCGCCTCGAAAGAAACCTTTGATCTGATTCTGCTGGATGTCATGCTTCCGGGCATGAACGGGTTTGATATATTGGAGAAGCTGCGTCAGCAGGGGATCAAAACGCCGATCATTATTTTGACGGCCAAAAAATGCCGAAGAAGAAGTCGTTCAGGGCTTGAAAATGGGGGCGGATGACTATATAACGAAGCCGTTCGGCGTATCCGAGCTCCTTGCCCGCGTCTCGGCCGTCATGCGGAGGGTATCCGGGCATTCGGAAGAAGCCGCCGGCGTATCGGTCGATAAGGGGAACGTCATCATTCTCGGACAATTGGAGATATACCCCGATAAATATGAGGTCAAGCTTGGCGGTCAAAACATCAACCTTAGACCCAAGGAGTTTGAAGTGCTTTTGTACCTCGCCAGAAAACCGGGTGTCGTATTGTCCCGGGACGATCTGATGAATGTTGTCTGGGGATTTGATTATATCGGAGGCCAGCGGACGGTGGATGTGCACGTCAGCTCTTTGCGAAAGAAGCTTGAACTCGATCCCGATTCGGTATTTATCGATTCGATCCGGGGAGTCGGTTATAAGCTCGTTGTTAATCCCAAATAAACGACTTTCGACTTACGGTCTCAGGCTTGTTTAGGAATAAAGAATTAGAAAATACGATGCGTTTACACTTGGTTTATATTAAACAAACACAGGCTTTACATTCCTCGTCTAATATGGGTCTTAAGAACCTAAAAAGGGGAGTGGAGCTGCATGACGCTGCTTCAGCTTAAGACGCAATCAGGGGTGGACAAGGTTACGGACATCGATAAAAGAACCGGCTCGAAAACCGTGGAATATGAGGGGGCTGCGGATACCACGCTGGCTTCCTGGAGAAAGGTACCCATCATCGGAAGGTCCAAAACCTGCCGGGAAGTGATGGACTTGTTTATATCGAAAAGGGATGTCCCTTGCATTGTATTATGCCGGGATTCGGAAAAGCCGGGGGGGAATCATCATGCGGGATACGTTTTACCGGCTGATGAGCGGCAGGTTCTCAAGGGAAATCTACGATCACCGCCCTGCTGCCGAAATTGCCGACAAGGAGCCCATGATCGTCGGCAGGTCAGAGCCGCTTTCGCAAATTCTCCAAAAGGCGCTGGAACGCCCGGAATCCCGGTTTTATGATTGTGTTTTGGTTGAGGAGCAGGGGGAACTCTTGGGCGCTCTAACCGTGCGCGACCTGCTTCGGCTGTCCGCCGAACTTCAGGAGCGGGCCGAGCGCAGACGGGAAGAAATGCTGAAAGACACCACACGCCATACCCGCAATATTGAAATGTCGTTAACCAAAGTGGCCGAAGCGGCGGAGTTGACCAAGGCAAAGTGCGAGCAGATAAAGGAATGGGCCGGCTCCGGCAGAGTAAAGCTTGACCGGGTCAACACCTCGTATTTGAACCTGGTTCAAGACATGGAAAAGCGGGCCGAATTTGTTTCGGATCTCCTGAACAATACGAAAGGGATATCGGAAATTACAAGCCAGATCACGGAAATTGCGAACCAAAGCAGCTTGCTCGCCTTGAACGCGTCCATCGAGGCTGCCCATGCGGGCGAACATGGCAAGGGCTTTCAGGTTGTGGCTGCGGAAGTGCAGTCCTTGGCCAAACAAACCAGAACCTTGTCATCGAGCATTTCCGGACTCCTTCAGCATATCCAGCGGATTGTGATGGACACCTCGCAGGTTACGGAAACCAGCCTGCTGGAAATCCGCGGGTGCGGTAAGTTTATCGCAGACGGGAGGCACAACTTCTTGGAGATGGAGGAGGCCGCCCGGGACGTATCGCAGGCCGGAGGCCAAGTGCATGCCTTGACGGGTGAAACAACGTCACGTCTTAAGCAGATCCGGCTCGAACTGTCCGCCATCCATGGTTCCGAATAACTCGACGCTCCTACTAAACTACTACATGTTCAAGCCTCTTTCGATTTTACATTGTGTTTACAATTCCAGCGAATGAATATTACAAAAGATTAATATAATGGATATCTGGTGATAGCTGTTTTGTCCTGAGTGCTTAAATGAAGGAGACATGATCAACGAATGGAATCCATTATTCAAATTGATAAATTGAACCTTTACTACGACACGTTCCATGCTTTGAAGCAGGTTAATCTGGATATACCCGAGAAAACGGTAACGGCTTTTATCGGTCCTTCCGGCTGCGGGAAATCCACGCTGCTTCGCACGCTGAACCGGATGAATGACATGATTTCGGGGACGCGGATTGAGGGCAGCGTGAAAATTCAGGGAAAGGATATTTACAGCGAGGACCTTTATGTGGAAGAGCTGCGCAAGCAGGTAGGCATGGTGTTCCAGCAGCCGAATCCTTTTCCGAAATCGATCTACGACAACATCGCCTACGGCCCGCGGCTGCACGGAGTCCGCAATAAATCCGAGCTGGACGGCATCGTGGAGCAGAGCTTGAAGCAGGCGGCCTTGTGGGAAGAGGTCAAGGATTTTTTGAAGAGATCGGCACTGAGCCTCTCGGGCGGGCAGCAGCAACGTCTTTGCATTGCAAGGGCTTTGGCGGTTCAGCCCGACATTCTTCTCATGGACGAGGCAACCTCGGCGCTTGATCCTATATCTACTTTGAAAATTGAAGAATTAGTTCAGGAATTAAAGAGTAAATATACGATTGTTATGGTTACGCACAACATGCACCAGGCTGCGCGCGTTTCCGGAAAGACCGTCTTTTTCCTTAACGGGGAAGTGATCGAAGCGGCGGATACGGATGTGCTGTTCTCTACCCCTTCCGATGCCCGGACGGAAGATTATATTTCCGGCCGCTTCGGCTGAGTATTGTTTATCATAGCGAATTGGAGGAGCGTTGAATGATCCGGAGAATTGAGTTTGATCAGCAGCTTGATGAGCTGAGAACCCTGCTGAAAGAGATGAGCACGCATATGGAGGACGCCTTGGCGGCAGCCGTGTCGTCGCTTCAGACCATGGATACGGAGAAGGCCCGTCAAGTCGTTGAGCAGGATGCCCGGCTGAATGGGATGGAGGAGCAGATCATGGATATCGGCTCCCGCCTCATCGTGACGCAGCAGCCTGTTGCGAAAGACCTGCGCCGGATTCTGGTAGCCTTCCGGATCGCCAGCGATCTGGAACGGATGGGCGATTTGGCCCGGGACATCGCCAAGGTTACGATCCGTCTTCAGGGACAGGAGCTGATGAAGCCGCTGGTGGACATTCCGCGGATGTCCGATATCGTAAGGGCGATGGTATCGGAGTCCATCGAATCCTACCTGACGGAAAATACGGATTTGGCCTACAAAATGTCCCAAGACGACGATCAGGTCGACCATCTCTACAGCGTTATCCTGCATGATCTGTTCTCCCACCTGACTTCAAATCCGGAAACCGCGAATCAGGCCATGCTGCTTGTTATGGTCGGCCGGTACATCGAGCGTATTGCCGATCATGCAACGAACATTGGAGAAAGCACCGTTTATCTCGTAACGGGACACCGCCCGGACTTGAATCAATAAGACTGTACGGCGCCGGCATAAGCCGGCGTTTTTTTTTTTTGTGCAGAAATAAACTTAGGGCATCTTTGGAATGAAAACCATGCGGAATGGCCGCTGGAGGTTCGGTTTTAGAGGGAACCTATGTTATCATGTGAAAAGGAAAGTTTTAGAGGGGTAGGTGCCTGAATGGACAAGTTGATTGTCATTGATGGAAACAACATTATTTACCGGGCGTTTTTTTGCGATGCCGCCGCTGACGAACGCAAGCGGGCAGCAGACCAATGCCGTATACGGATTTACGACGATGCTTCTCCGTCTTATCGACGAGCATAAGCCTACTCATATGATGGTTGCTTTTGATGCGGGCAAGGAAACGTTCCGCCATGCCGATTTTCAGGAATACAAAGGGAAGCGGGAGAAGACGCCACCGGAGCTTTCCGGCCAGTTTCCGCTGCTGAAGGAGCTGCTTCAAGGGCTGGGGGTCGCCCAGTTCGAAATCGGGGGCTATGAAGCGGATGATATTATCGGCACCATTACGCGCCTGGCGGATGAAGAAGGCCGCAAGGTGATGGTCGTATCCGGGGACAAGGACATGCTTCAGCTGGCGTCCGAACACGTGACGATTGCCATGGTCCGCAAAGGGGTAACGGATATCGAGCCCTACGGGCCTGCCCAAATCCAGGAGCGCTACGGTCTGACGCCGTCCCAAATTATCGATCTGAAAGGATTGATGGGCGATGCTTCGGACAACATACCGGGGATACCCGGCGTAGGGGAGAAGACGGCGCTTAAGCTGCTGCATGAATTCGGGTCGGTCGAGCAGGTGCTTGCCCGCAGCGGCGAGCTTAAGGGGAAGATGAAAGAAAAAATCGAAGAAAACGCGGATTCGGCCATACTCAGCAAAAAGCTCGCAACGATCTTCCGCGAAGTTCCGCTGGAACAGACACCGGACGATATGAAGTTCAACGGATTGAACCAGGAAACGGCAGGGCCCGCTTTGGCGAAGCTGGGATTCAAATCCCTCCTCGAACGGTTGAAGCTGGATGCCGGAGGAGGAGCCCATGCGCAGGAAGCGGCTCAGCCGCAAGCCGAGGTTCGGGTTACCGTCGTGGATGAGCAGCGTTTGTCCGAGGTTGCCGGGGCGCTGGACGAGATCAAAGTCATGCATGTGGAGACCCACGGGGATAATCCGCATCATGCCGACGTGATTGCTCTTGTACTGGCAGGCGATGAACAGCAATATTATATCCCGTTTGAGCTGTTGACATCCGAAGCGGCGGAGCCGATTCGGATTTGGCTGGCGGACAGCGCCATTCCGAAACGGGGATATGACCTTCACCGCATCGACCTTGCCCTTCACTGGCAGGGCATCGCGTTTGCGGGAGCAGCTTTTGACGTTCATCTGGCGGCCTATCTGCTGGACCCGACGGAATCCAACCAGACGTTAAGCGGTCTTGCCGCGAAATACGGCCTGTCTTTCCTGGAGTCCGACGACGATGTGTTCGGCAAGGGGGCCAAATGGAAGGTTCCCGAAACGGAAGTCCTCAGCAATCATCTGGCGAGAAAATGCGAAGCCATTGCAGAGATTCTTCCGCTGCAGGAGCGGGAGCTGACCGACAACGAAATGCTGCCTCTGTTCCATGAGCTGGAAATGCCGCTTTCGCGCATTTTGGCCGATATGGAAAAACAGGGCATCGCGGTAAATGAGGAAGCGCTCAAGGAACTCGGCCGTGAATTCGAAGAGCAGATCGCAAAGCTCGTAACCGAAATTTACGAGATCGCCGGCATGGAATTCAACCTCAACTCGCCGAAGCAGCTTGGCGAAATCCTGTTTGTGAAGCTGCAGCTTCCGGTTATCAAAAAAGACGAAAACCGGCTATTCCACCGATGCGGAAGTACTCGAAAAGCTGGCGCCTTATCACGATATCGTCCGGCTTATCCTTCAATACCGCACGATTGCAAAGCTGCAGTCCACTTATGTCGAAGGGCTGCTCAAGGAAATCTCCCCTCAAACCGGGAAGGTTCATACGTATTACCGCCAGACCATCGCCGCAACCGGACGACTCAGCAGCCAATACCCGAATCTTCAGAACATTCCGATCCGTCTGGAGGAAGGACGAAAGCTTCGCAAGGTGTTTGTCCCTTCCGAGCCCGGCTGGTCCATTCTGGCGGCGGACTATTCGCAGATTGAGCTTCGCGTTTTGGCCCACATTTCGGATGACGACCGTCTCAAGGAAGCCTTCCTGCACGATATGGACATCCATACCAAGACGGCGATGGACGTGTTCGGCGTGAGCGAAGAAGAGGTGGACTCGAACATGCGGCGCTCGGCCAAGGCGGTCAACTTCGGGATCGTGTACGGGATCAGCGATTACGGCTTGTCCCAGAACCTGAACATTACGCGGAAAGAAGCGGCTAAATTCATCGATCAATATTTTGAGGTATTTCAAGGCGTACGCCGGTACATGGATGAAATCGTCAAGCAGGCAAAACGGGACGGCTATGTCAAAACGCTGCTTGAGCGCAGACGCTATCTTCCGGAGATCAATGCCAGCAACTTCAATCTTCGATCCTTTGCGGAGCGGACAGCCATGAATACGCCGATTCAGGGAACGGCGGCCGACATCATCAAGCTGGCCATGGTGAAAATGGATGCCGCGCTTTTCGAGCGGAAGCTGAGAAGCCGCATGCTGCTGCAGGTGCATGACGAATTGGTATTCGAGGTGCCTGAGGACGAGCTGGATATCATGAAGAAACTCGTGCCGGAAGTGATGAGCGATGCGTTTAAGCTGGCCGTTCCGCTGAAATCGGAGGTCAGTTACGGCGAGAATTGGTACGAGGCCAAGTAAAGGCCGGGAATGCCCGGCTTTGGAAGGGGCTTAAGCCGAAATCTCCCCAAAATCGATAGGCCGCTGCGACTTCACATCCGTTATAATAGGATAGAGGTGAAGCCATCATGCCGGAATTGCCGGAAGTAGAAACCGTAAAACGAACGCTTAATCAACTGATTAAGGGAAAGCATATAGATCATGTTACAGTCCATCTGCCGCGGATCATTCAGCGTCCCGACGATATCGAAGCTTTTGCTTTTATGCTCAAGGGACATACCGTAGAAGGCGTTGAACGCCGCGGCAAGTTTTTGCGAATCAAGCTTGACGGGCTTGTGCTTGTCTCCCATCTGAGGATGGAGGGACGCTACGGGTTGTATTCCTCGGGCGATCCCGTGGAGAAGCATACTCACGTCATTTTTCATTTTGATGACGGTACGGAGCTGCGGTACAAGGACGTGCGGCAGTTCGGAACGATGCATTTGTTTGCGCCCGGGGAAGAGTTCAAGCTTCCGCCGCTGTGCAAACTGGGTTATGAGCCTCTGGACGATACCTTTACTTTGGGGGCATTCAAAGAAATCGTCGGGACCAAAAAAACAAAAATCAAGGTTGTCCTGTTAAACCAGGCATACGTGGTCGGCATCGGGAATATTTATGTCGATGAGGCGTTGTTCAAAGCGGGCATTCATCCCGAGCGGATGGCCAATTCGCTGAAGGACAACGAGCTGGAACGCCTGTATGAGGCAATCCGGTCCACGCTTTTGGAAGCGGTCGAGGCCGGCGGATCTTCGATTAAATCTTACGTCAACGGACAGGGCGAGATGGGAATGTTCCAGCATCAGCTCCGCATTTACGGCCGCAAGGACGAGCCCTGCCACAACTGCGGCAGCCCTGTCGTAAAAACCGTGGTCGGCGGCCGGGGGACGCATTACTGTTCCCGCTGCCAGCCGTTAAAACCAAAGGCTAAAAGATAGGCGTGCACCCATCCCTTCTTCCATCCATATACTGCTCTTAGAACTAGCCGAAGACGAAACGTCCCCTTTTTCGGGAATTAGGCGGAACGTTCAGGCCGGAGGAGGGAGATGGGTGCTCGGTCTTATTTCACCCGTACTGCTGGCCATGGCTTTAAGCCTGGACGGCTTCGGAGCAGGGATTACATACGGGCTGCGGAGAACCAAAATACCGTTTCTGTCCGTGGTGATCATCTCGTTGTGCTCCGGTATCGTGCTTTGCATTTCCATGCAGGCCGGGACTTTGCTGCAGCGTATATTCTCCCCGTCAGCAGCTTCCGTGATCGGTGCGGTGATCTTGATGGTAATGGGGGGCTGGTCGTTGATTCAGCAGATCGCGGCCCGGTCAAACAGGGAAGCAGGAGATGAAGCGGTTCGCCGTCCAATAAGGACGGAGACGCGGAAAGAAGCGGCAACGAAAATGGTTTCCTTGGCCAAAAAGGAAATTTTTACGCTTGAGATCCGCAAGTTAGGCCTGGTGATCCAGATTTTAAGGAGTCCGACGCAGGCGGATATGGATGACTCCGGAAGCATTTCTTCCTGGGAAGCCATGTGGCTTGGGGCCGCATTGTCCCTCGATGCCTTTGGAGCCGGTTTGGGAGCGGCCATGCTCGGTTTCTCCCCATGGGTAACCTCCGCGGTTGCGGCCCTTTTCAGCGGGTTGTTCCTTTTGCTCGGCATGAAGGTCGGCTTTCGGGCCGCAGCCAATAACGGAATGCGGTTTATCTCTTATTTGCCGGCGTTTTTATTGTTTTTCATGGGTATAATGAAGTTATTATGAGGTGAAGTCATGAATATCGGTTTAACCGGGGGAATTGCAACAGGAAAAAGCACCGTGTCCTCCATGCTGGTCCGGAAGGGAGCCCTTCTCGTGGATGCCGATGTGATCGCCCGGGAGGTGATGCTCCCGGGTCATCCGGTTTTGGCAGAGGTGGCCGCGCATTTTGGACAAGATATCCTTCAGACGGACGGGCAGTTGGACAGAAAAAAGCTGGGTGAGATCGTGTTTAACGATCCGAAGGAACGGCTTGCGCTAAACGGGATTACCCATCCTGCCATACGCCGGGAAATTCGAAGACAGATGGAAGCTTACGAGAAGTCCAATCCGGAACAACTCGTCGTGGTTGATATTCCGCTGCTGTACGAATCGGAGCTTCAATCCCTTTTTCACAAGGTGATGGTCGTATACGTGCCGAGGAAAACGCAGCTTCAGCGGCTGATGGAACGCGATCGATTGACGGAAGAGCAGGCCAAGGCCCGGCTTGACAGCCAGATGGATATCGAGCAGAAGAAGAGAATGGCGGATTACGTGATTGATAACAGCGGCAGCATGGCGGAAACCGAACGTCAATTGGACGAGCTGTGGCCCAGGATAACACGCCCATGAGATGGCTAAGAAAAAAACGAGTTCTGCTGCTTCTGCTGGTGTCTTTTATCGCGGTTCTCTTTCTGAACAGCAACTGGATGACGTGGTTGTACCCGATTTATTATAAAGATCAGATAAGAAAGCATGCGGTTCATTACGAGGTTGACCCTTTTCTCGTCGCCTCCATCATTCGCGTGGAAACGAATTATAAGCCCGGCAAAGAGTCCAAGAGAGGCGCGCTCGGGATCATGCAGCTGATGCCGGATACGGCAAACTGGGCCATGGAAATGGCCAAGCTCCCGTCGGTGACGCTGGACAGCGTAAAACATGAAGCGGACGCCAATATCCAGCTGGGTACCTGGTATATCAAAAAGCTTCACGAGGAAATGGACGGGAACCCGATTGCGGCCATTGCCGCTTATAATGCCGGTCCCGGCAACGTAAGAAGCTGGATTAAAAAAGGACTGTGGGACGGAACCTACGAAAACGTAAAAAATAATCCCAGTCGGCGAAACCCGGCACTATGTACAAAGAGTCATTTATTATTATAATCAATATACCGATGTGTACGATCATTTCTAGTCGGAATTAGCAAAAAAGAGCGCCGGACAGGCTTGTGGCAAGCCTGTCTAACACTCTTTGGATGAAGAATTAATTATTGACCGGAAAATTGACCAGCCAATTGCTGCTCGGCCAGGGTTACCAGACGCTTGGTAATGTATCCCCCGATCGAACCGTTCTCGTAGGAAGTCATGTTACCTTGGTATCCGTCTTGTGGAATGCTGATGCCCAGTTCTTGAGCAACCTCGAATTTCATTTGCTCAAGCGCACCTGTAGCACGAGGTACTACGAGGTTGTTGCTGTTTCTGTTACCGCCTTGTCCCATATCTGTTCACCTCCTTGAGTTGGTAAAAGTATTATGTCTCGGAACCGCAATCTTCATAACCTATTTTATCGTACATTTTCTGGAAATTAGTTGAGCCTGATCGGCGAATCCAAAATAAAGGAAGTGATGTTTGTTTATGAAATGCCCATACTGCGGTTACGCCGGAACGAAGGTGCTCGATTCCCGTCCTGCCAACGAAAACAAGTCTATCCGCCGCCGCCGCGAATGCGAGCAGTGCAGTCGCCGCTTTACGACATTCGAGATGGTGGAGGAGACTCCGCTCATGGTCATCAAGAAAGACGGGAGCCGGGAGGAATTCAGCCGGGAGAAGGTGCTGCGCGGCTTGATCCGGGCCTGCGAGAAACGGCCGGTATCCGTGGACCAGCTGGACATGATCGTCTCCGAGGTAGAGAAATCTCTTCGCAATACGGCTGCAGCCGAGGTGGAAAGCCGGGAGATCGGCGAGCTTCTCATGGAGCAGCTCTATCCAGTCGACGAGGTGGCCTACGTTCGATTCGCCTCGGTGTACCGTCAGTTTAAAGACATCAACATGTTCATGAAGGAACTGAAAAGCCTGTTGTCCAAAGATCCGCTGTCGGATACGGGCAATGAACGCGCATAACAGATTTTGAAGGAAGCCCTCAAGGAATTGAGGGCTTTTTCGCGTCTTTTAAAAGTTCTGAATATCCCGGCCGGCTGAATAATATGCATAAATAAGGTTTGCCGGTAAACGCATTCATTCCATGATTCAGGCTGTTTAAGGCAGAAGGCTCAGCATAAAGGAGGGAAAAAAGTGAGGCCGGGCAAAAGAAAATATGTTCTGATTGTTACGACGGTTCTGTGCGTTACTTTATTATTCGGCTGCAGCGGCAAATCGAAACCGGTTGATACCGGAAATCCCGGGAAGGGAGAGGAGCAGCAGTCGCCAAAGACGACCATCACCGTAACCTTTAGAGATGACGGGATCGGAGAGAACGGGACTCTTTATAAATGGATCAAGGAGCTCTCGGCAAGTTACCCCGACAAAAATGTAGAAATCAAACCGGCACCGATTCAGGCATCGGAAGGAGACTATTTTGCCAAGGTCGCTTTGGCGTTGAAATCGAAAGATACGGCACCGGATATCGTGACGGAGGATACGTTTATTTTGAATTCGGATGCCAGCGCAGGTTACCTTGAGCCTCTCGACGACAAATTAAAGGACTGGGAGGATTGGAGCAACGGATCCTTCATCGAGGCGATGAAAAAGGGCGTTACCGCAAGCGACGGCAAAGTTTACGGCGTTCCGTACAACACCGACTCCCGGGGACTATGGTACAACAAGGAAATTTTCAAGCAGGCGGGCCTTCCGGAGGATTGGCAGCCGAAAACCTGGGAAGACGTGCTGAATGCGGCGAGAACCATCAAGAATAAACAGCCCGATATCGTGCCGATCTGGATGAACATGGGCAAGGCTACCGGGGAAGCGACTTCCATGCAGACTTATGAAATGCTGCTCTACGGCACAGGGGAGCGGCTGTATGATAACGAAGGCGGGAAATGGATCGTTAAAAGCCAGGGGATTCTGGATGCCCTGACTTTCATCGAAACGGTCAACAAGGAAAAGCTGGGACCGCCGTTATCCAAAGTTTTGAACGGCCAGGCCGGAAATACCGCGACGCGCGAATATTTGCCGAAAGGGAAACTCGCCATTTCCCTGGACGGATCCTGGATTACGGGCAATTATTTTGAAGGCGGGGCGGCACCTTGGCCTGAGTATAAAGACGTGCTTGGTTTTGCCCCCATGCCGACAAGCCAAGGGCAGGAACCGGGGTCGATCACGCTGGCGGGAGGCTGGGCGCTTTCGATTCCAAGCCATGCCAAACACAAGGAAGAGGCTTGGAATTTCATTAAATATGCGCTGAATAAAGAAAATTCCCAAAAGCTGATTACGGCTTCAGGCAATATCACGGTCCGTACGGACGTGGCCAAGGATCCCGAATACACCAAGATGCCGTTTAACGAAACGGCGACGGAATATTTGCAAAATGCCGAATTCAGGCCTGCGCAGGAAAAATACCCGGAAGTATCCACCCAAATCCAAACCATGGTGGAATCCGTGGCTACGGGCACTTCTCCCGCCGATGCCATGAATAAGTATGCCCAGGACGTGACAAGAATCGTCGGCGCGGATCATGTAGCGGAAAAATAAAACGGAAAGCTTGCTCGAGCCGCCCTCCTTCTTGGGATGCATGCTTGAGCAAGCGCTTTTTGGTTCTTCTGCAGGCGAGGAGGAGAGAAGGATGAGCAGTTTGGCCGTATACCAAAGTTACAAGAGAAGAAAAACAACCACGTGGCTCTATTTTTTGCTTCCTTCCGTTGCAATCATGCTGGTGTTTTTCATATATCCGATCCTGTTGACTTTTTATTATTCCTTCACGAATCTTGCTTTAACGGGAGAGGCCGCCAAGGAACTGAAGTTTATCGGCTTTGACAACTATGTCCGCATGTTTGAAGACCCGACGGTTAGGGTTAGCATATGGAACACCTTAATATTCTTGATCGGATCGGCGGTGGTCGGTCAGCAGGTGCTGGGATTTCTGATCGCCCTCTTGATGAAGCACAAAAACAAGATGTTCAGGCGGGTCATCGGCACGATCGTATTGGCAGGCTGGGTCACTCCTGAAATTGTATGCGCCCTTTGCCTGTACAGCTTTTTCGGGGATGAGGGGACGCTTAACGCAATCATCGCTTTTTTCGGTTTTTCCGAGGTAACCTGGTTGTTTACCGTTCCCATGCTTACGATTATTCTGGCCAACATTTGGCATGGCACGGCTTTTTCCATGCTGGTATTCCAGGCCGCGCTGGATGACGTACCGACTGAGATCGAAGAGGCCGCGGTGGTGGATGGAGCCTCCAAATGGAAGATCTTCACGAGAATTATCGTGCCTTACATCAAAGGTTCCATTACGACGAACATGATGCTGGTTACCTTGCAGACGCTCGGCGTATTCGGCCTGATTTATGCCATGACCGGCGGGGGACCGGGTACCTTAACGACAACGCTGCCTATTTTTATGTACAATCAGGCTTTCGTAAATTACCAGCTTGGCTATGGAACTGCGATATCTTTGCTGCTGCTGCTCATCGGCATCGTTTTGAGCCTGCTTTATATCCGGTCCATGAAAGAGTAAATGAGGGTTGAGGGGAAAAGGATATGAATGCGAAACAACGCAAAGTGGTTTATCGGGTGCTGCCGTATGCGATACTTACATTCATCGGCATCTGTTTCGTTCTTCCGCTCCTGTGGGTTCTGGTCGCTTCGGTTGACGCCAATGCGATGCAATCGCTGAAGCTTCCTTCCCGAATCACGGGGGCCAATTACGCCGAAGTCATAACCAGCCCCGAGAACCAACGGGCGTTTATGATCGGCCTGTTCATGTCGCTCGGCCAAGCCGTTCTGGTGGTATTGTTGGCTTTGCTGGCAGCCTATCCGTTATCGCGCTACCAGATGAAATACAAGAAGCCGTTCATGCTCACCATCCTGTTTATGACATCGCTGCCGATTACGGCGGTCATGGTCCCGGTATATCAATTGTTTCTCGGCTTAAAGCTGTACGACAACATTTTCGGCGTCATCCTGTTCTATGTGGCTTCGTCCATGCCTTATGGAATATGGATGATGAAAAATTTCATGGACTCCGTGCCGAATGATCTGGAAGAGGCCGCCTGGGTCGACGGAGCCTCGGTCTTCACGGGAATTCGAAAGGTGGTGGCGCCTTTAATGGTTCCCGGGATTTGCACGGTTGCCATATTCACGTTTTCGGGAAGCTGGGGCAATTTCTTCGTCCCGTACATTCTGCTCCAGTCGCCGGAGAATTTCCCGGCCTCCTTGAAACTGTATCAATTTTTCGGGCAGTACGGCATGGTGGATTACGGCAGTCTGGCCGCATTTTCCGTGCTTTACGCGATTCCGGCCATTGTGATGTACATTCTGTCCCAGCAGTTTATGTCCAAAGGATTTGGTTTGCAGGGCGGAACGAAGGGGTAGTTACTCTTTAATGTTTTGGAAGAGCACGCCGGTTCCGGCGTGTTTTTTTTTGTTTTTTTTTCAACCAAATGTGACCAAACGCCGTCCATAATTGTGTTAAGGGTAAAAGGAGGTCACGCCACATGTTGAGTGATTCGCTCCGGCCGGGCGGAGATATTACGGAAGTCTATCAATTATACGGAAGCATGCTTTTCAAAATCGCAATGGTTCATTTGGGCAACAAACAGGACGTGGAGGAAGCCCTTCAGGAAACATTCATCAAGCTGATGTATAAATCGCCCCCATTTACCGACCGGGAACACCAAAAAGCCTGGCTGATCCGCGTCGTCACGAACCAATGCAAAAACATGCAGGGCAGCCTATGGCGCAGGCGGGTCATCCGGATGGAGGATATGGATGAATACTTCGAACAGTCTTCCGACCGTTCCCTCATGGATCATGTCATAAAACTGCCGTTCAAATATAAGGCGGTCATCCACCTGTTTTATTATGAAGATTATTCGGTCCGGCAGATCGCCGGCATTCTGCAAATCAGCGAATCGGCCGTCAAGATGCGCCTTGCGCGCGGCAGGCAGCTGTTAAAAATGGATTTGGAAAGCGAGGTTGAATCATGAACCCGAAGGAATATAAAACGCTACTGGATCGGATGGAGCCGGATGAGGGACTGGAGCAGCGGCTTGCAAAGCATGTTCGGGAACACAAGCAAGAACCGATCCGCGTAAAAAGAAACCGCCCGGCGTTTATCGCGGCAGGCCTAACGGCCGTCATGGGCCTCGGGGTCGTTCTATCCCTTACTTGGAACGAAACGAACAGGCCGGTCGTGACATCCGCGGTACGGCCGCAGGCTGACGGCCCTGCACCTGCGGTTAAGGAAGACCCGAATGCCGTCACCATACCCGAAATGAAGCTTCCCGAGACATCCGGCGCTCAAGCGGACATGATCGGATTAATCGTATACCAGGGGAAGATCTATACGCAGACGGGCACGAAAATCACGCCTGAAACCGCAAAGCAGCTGCTTGGAGAAAAACTGGGCCGCTCCACGGCCGGCATTGACGAATGGAGCGAAGCGTCCGATTATAAGGAGCTCGCATCAACCATCGGGGAAATGGACGTGTATTCGGTAAAAGGGTACGACAAGGAGTTTCGCATCATGTCTTATCTGGAGCTGGACGGGCAGATTTACGCCGAAGTATATGAACATTTGAACGGGATTACGGTTGCCAAGGGGGAGGATCTGGTCGGCAAGCTGAATTTGAAAGGCCGGGTCGTTTCCGCGAAGTGGCAGGATTTTGACGCTTGGAATATGGGAGGGGACAAGTTTCATTCCTTGGGGCCGGATTCGGTGTTGGAGCAGTTTATAAATGCTTTATATGAAGCCAAGCCCGTGGAGGAGGGGGGACTGTATGAAGCGGGAATCTATCAGTCCGAAGGCAGCAATCAGAAATTTTTGCATCTGACGCTGGAAGACGGGACCGAGGTGGAACTCCGACTTTTTAAAGAAGGAAACTACGTCATATACGGTTTCGCCCCCGTGTTTCTTCAACTGGAACCCGAAGCGTTCTCTGCCTTATGGGAGCGTATGTAACATCCCCTTAGAATCCCTTGCGCTGCAAGGGATTATTTTTTTATTCACAATCATGTCGAAATTCAGCCCATAATTAAACAATTATGACCGATAATTTCCTTACTTTTTTTATAGTGACTGTGATAAAATGTATAAAATTACAGTTTACTTAAGGAGAGTCTTAACATGAACGGAACAGCGAACTCATTCACCGAGCTTTTAAAATCAAGAAGATCCGCCATGAAATTCATTCCGGACGTGAAGATCGGCCGGCAGGAGCTGGAGGAGATGTTCAATCTGGTCAAGTACGCGCCTTCCGCCTTTAATTTGCAGCATGCCCATTATGCGGTCGTGACGGATTCCGGACTAAAAGAGAAGGTATACGAGGCGGCATATAGGCAGTATAAAGTTCTGACCAGCTCGGCGGTGATCGTGGTTTTGGGGGATCTGGAAGCTTATCATGACATCGGGCCTATCAATGAAGGTTTGCTGAGCCTCGGCATTATCGATCAGTTTGAATTCGATAAGACCGTTCGGGAAGTACATGACATGTACGAATCCAGGGGAGACGGCTTCAAGCGGGATGAAGCGATCCGTAACGCAAGCCTGTCCGCGATGCAGTTCATGCTGATCGCCAAGGAGCGGGGCTGGGATACCTGCCCGATGATCGGTTTCGATCCCGAAGCGGTCCGGGTAGCCCTTCAAATCGATGAACGGTATGTGCCGGTCATGCTGATCACGCTTGGAAAAGAGGACACCGGCAAGCAAAGACCCCGCGGCTATCGCAAACCGAATGGAGAGTTCGTGACTTATTACGGCGAATAAAATTCCAAAAAGACTGGTCTGTATCGATATTAACTGTCAACTCCGCGAAAGGTGCGGGACGACGCGGACATGATGAAAGATCAGGCCAAAGATTCAGGGTTGCATACTGCACGATGAAGTAAGGTGAACGCAGCTAAGCCCGCCCCGTTGTTGCCGGGGCGGGCTTATGTTTGTTGCCGTGAAACGCAAATCGCAACTGTCCATTTGGCAGATGGCCAGAGTCTTTGCTATCTGGAACAAGCCGCTTAGATCAGTTTCAAATACTCCACGATCGTGAGCAGTCCTTTGTCGAAGTTCTCCAGGTTGAAATGCTCGTTCGGCGCATGCAGGTTTTCGTCGGGCAAGCCGAAGCCCATCATGACGGCAGGCGCATTCAGCGTACTGGACAGCTTCTCGACGATCGGTATGGAACCGCCGTCTTTCGTGAACAGCGCGCGCGTACCGTATACATGCTCGAACGCATCCGCGGCTTTTTGCAGCATCGGATGGGACGGGTCGATGTTGAACGCGAAGGCTTTTTCCTTCGGCGAGAACGTAAGCTTGGCCCCGACCGGCGTATGGGCGTGAAGATGAGCCTCGATGGCGTCGAGTACGGCCTGCGGGTCCTGGTCCGCGACCAGACGGCAGGTGATTTTGGCATGGGCCTCTTTCGGAATGACGGTCTTGCTGCCTTCGCCCTGGAACCCGCCGTAAACGCCGTTCAGTTCCAGCGTAGGCCGTGCGCCGACGCGCTCCACGAAGCTGTAGCCTTCCTCGCCGAACAGGGCGTCAAGGTTCAGGTCCTTTTTCAACCGCTCTTCGTCGAATTGCTGCTTGGCAAATTCCTCGCGCATTTCGGGAGAAAGTTCCTGCACGCCGTCATAGAAGCCTTTCACGCTAACGCGGCCTTTCTCGTCATGAAGCGAGGCGAGCAAGGAGACCATCGCATGCAGCGCGTTCGGAACGCCGCCGCCGAAAGAACCGGAGTGCAGGTCGGTATTGGCCGTTTCCAAGGTGAGTTCCAGCGAACAGAGTCCGCGCAGTCCCGTGGAAATGGCAGGCTTGCCGGGGGCGAGCAGGGAAGTGTCGGAGATCAGGATCGCGTCCGCAGCCAGCTTGTCCGTGTTATTTTCCAGGTAGATCGGCAGGTTCGGGCTGGAGACCTCTTCTTCGCCTTCGATGCAGAACTTGATGTTGACCGGCAAATCTTTTTCCTGCTTTAGCATAGCTTCGACGGCTTTGACATGGAGGAACAGCTGTCCCTTATCGTCGGTGGCGCCGCGCGCATACAGCTTGCCGTTCCGGATGTCCGGCTCGAACGGCGGGGTTTCCCACAGATGAAGCGGATCTACCGGCTGCACGTCGTAATGGCCGTAGATCAGCACGGTCGGTTTGCCTTCGGCATGCAGATAATCCGCGGTAATGATGGGGTGACCTTCGGTCTGGTGAATTTCCACATGCTCCAGGCCTGCTTCCTTCAGCTTGCCGGCCAGCCATTCCGCCGCTTTGGCGACATCGCCCTTGTGCTCGGACAGGGCGGAGATGCTTGGAATCGACAACCATTCCTTCAATTCGTTCAAATGGGTTTCGCGGTGTTCAGCAAAATACGCTTTATAATCAACGCTCATATTGGGTGGATCCTCCTTTGGCTTACATTGGCATATCCCATGCCATACTTTACTATTTTACTCCTTTTTCCGAAAATACGAAATAAAGAGCTGACGACTCCTGCACTTCGCAGGCTGCAGGTTAGCCGTGCAAGAGATGGATGGAGGGCCTAATGCAAGGTTCATCCCGATTTAAGCCAATTTTGAGCCGAGCCGCTTCGCTTTGTCCAGCCATTTGGTCCGCTGCTCAGCGGATGACTTGTTTATGGGACTGAATTCGGTTACCCGAACAGGCGTAATGCCGCAGAACTGCAAAATGTTCCGTTTCATCACCCCGTACCCCGCACGTTTGTAAACCAATCGGTTGTACCAGGAAGGAGTGTCCGCCGTGACGATCAGATGGGCGGATTTTCCGGTTAAAAGCTTATCCCACATCGAAGAATTGTCCCGGTATTTGTAAGCGAAGCCGGGCAGAAAGATGCGGTCGATAAATCCCTTCAGGATCGCGGGCATCGCGCCCCACCATGTCGGATAGACGAAGACCAGATGATCGGCCCGGCGTATAAGTTCCTGGGCTTCGATCAGATCGCTCTCCAGTTCCGTGCGCCGGCGGTAACCGAACTTCAGGTTGGGTTCGAATTGCATTTTCCCTAGATCCAGTCTTTGAATTTGGACAGGATGCTGCATGGCGCCTTCCATATAAGCTGCGGACAAGGCCGAGCAGAGACTTTCGGGGTCTGGATGTCCGTTGATGATGAGAATGTTGGATTTCTTGGATTTCATGTTTGGGTTCCTCCCTTTAAACAACCGAATATCAAGCATGGATCCTCCGTGCTGCTGCGATATGGTATATTGGTGTGGTAAAGCTGAAGTCCTCTGGACTACAATCAGCATAGACGGATTTAATCGATGAATGAATGATCATCGGCGCAAATCGGACTGCGATTTCGCGCAAAGGAGGAGCAAGGCTTGAACGATCAAGGAGTTGCCGTTTCCATGGTATTCCCGATCCTGAAAACCATCGTCAGGAAGGGGTATGATACAGCATCGTTTTGCAAGGAAACCGCGTTTGACGAGCGCTTGCTGGAGGATGCGGAGAACCGAATAACCGTGGAGGAACTGGAGCGGCTCATGAAAGCGGCAGCCCGTTACACGGAGGACGATTATTTCGGATTACATCAGGGACAGATGACGGAGATCGCGGACCTGGGCATCCTTGGGTATGTCATGATGCATTCGGGCACCATCGCCGATGCGCTGGCCGCGTACCAACGGTATAACGTTATTCTGTGCAGCGGCTTTATTCTGGCGTGGGACGTCCGGGGAGAGGATGTACGGATCCGGCTATCCCTTCAGGGTCCAGGCCGGATGTCCAGGCATTGCGCGGAAGACATGGCGAGCTCTTTGGTTCAGATCATCGGGAAGCTGAGCAACCGGCGAATCCCGTTAAAAGAGGTGTTTTTCGAGCATGAAGCCCCGCCTGACAACCTTCCTTACTTGCGGGTGTTCGAAAGCGCGCCGCATTTTGGCGGAGAACAGCATCTGCTGGTCATGAGCAAGGAGGTGCTGAGCTACCCGGTGCTATATTCGGACGCCAGGTTGCTCGGGGTTTTTGAGAACATGGCGCAGGAAACCAGGGACATGATGGCAAGGAATCCCATGTTTTCGGAGCAAATCGTGTTGTGGATGAAAAAGTGTTTGCCTTCCTTTATGCCGACGCTGCAGCAAACGGCGGATCATTTTGGCGTGAGCACGAGAACGATCCAGCATAAATTGAAGGATGAGGATACCACATACCAACATCTGTCCATTCGGGTTCGCAAAGAGTTGGCGACGGACTTTTTAAGAAAAGAGGATTATTCGGTCGGCGAAATCGCGTATGCGCTCCATTATTCGGAGCCAAGCGCGTTCCAGAACGCGTTCAAGAAATGGACCGGGCTCACGCCGGGGCAGTATCGGGAGCAATTAAGGGAAGAGGGGAGCCGGGTGTGAAAAGGGTGAGAGGTCTCTGCCGATTATCCTGTTTCCTGTAAGGGATGTTTAGCTTAGGGAACCAACCGTAGGCAGCCCTTCCCGGTAGAGCCGGGAGGGGCTGTTTTACCCTTCTTTCCTGATTGGATTTCGGTTGATGGGAGGTGGTGCGGTGAAAATAATTGTATAAAATTTCAGTTTATTTTATTGTTGCAAGATTAAAAAGGCTGTGCTATATTATTAAAGTACTCTTTAAAAGCAACCTACCTATCACGGGGCCTTAGCTCAGCTGGGAGAGCGCATCGCTGGCAGCGATGAGGTCAGGGGTTCGATCCCCCTAGGCTCCATAGAATAAAAAGACCACATTACTGTGGTCTTTTTTTTATAGATAAGAAAGTATAAACTACAGAGATTTGCCATCCTTATCTCGCAAGAAAAACTTCCGCTATATGCGGTCTGTCTTCTGATAAAGTACGTCGATAGACGTTTTTTTTATGTCCAAGGGTTAGGAGAGAACCCCAAAGGTTCAGACCGACGGACCGGAGCGAAGCAGAGGGAGAACGCGACTCAATTTCACCATAGCGATCTGCTGCTTCGAAGTTGCCTCATCGAAAAGTTAGATCAGGAATTGGATATCCCCTTATGCTCCACAGAAAAATCCCTTGTAACCAAGGGATTTTTTTTATAGATGTGTTTTGCGATTCAACACAAATTTCGAGTTGGGGACGAAATTTTCATCATATTTGGTCCATAAGGCTGTATTCATGTATGATTGTAATTGAAGTAAAAATGATAGTATTTGAGACAATTCTCTGGCTTTGGCAACAAGGTGGAATTAAATGTATTTGCAGCAAGCTGATCTGCTGATTGAAGGGCATGCCCATAAATAATCATTGTTGTCCTAATGTCTGCAAATGAAAGTTCTAATTAAGAAGGAGTGAAAAAAATGAAAATCCGTACTGTAGGAATATTTCTTTTTGACGATGTAGAAGTTCTGGATTTTGCCGGGCCATTTGAGGTGTTTGCGGTGACGGTCATCAACCGGTTCGCTCCGGATGAATTTGCGCCGTTTGATGTAACTACCGTATCTGAACATGGTGGTATGATCACAGCTCGCAATGGTTTAAAGGTCATGACGGATCACAGCTTTCAGACAGCGCCGGATTACGATATTCTGGTTATCCCAGGGGGGATGGGAACCCGTAGGGAAGTGCATAATTTAAACGTCATTAAGTGGATTCAGGAGCGCATGGAGCAGGTAGAATTGATGACATCGGTTTGTACGGGATCCTTTTTGCTAGCAGAAGCCGCGCTTCTAGACGGAAAGTCGGCAACTACCCACTGGGCGAGTATCAATCGAATGAGAGAGACCTATCCATCTGTTGCGGTCCAAGAGAACATTAAGTTTGTAGATGCCGGCAGCATTATCAGCTCCGCTGGTATTTCTGCCGGCATTCATATGGCGTTTCATGTTGTGCACAGACTTCTTGGCCAAGAAGTGGCGCAAGGAACCGCCAAAGACATGGAGTATGATATTACTTTCGATTAAAGCTAATCCAAATCGGATTATGTGAAGGCTGATGAAAACATTTTTTAAAATACCAATTGTCAACGACTTCAAATGGGTAAAGTTATTGTGAATTTTGTACCTTGCTGCAGTTCACTCTCTGCTGTGACCACGCCTTCATGCGCTTCAATTAAATTTTTCACAATCGCCATCCCTAAGCCTGTTCCTTCAGATTTTTGTTCGGTCGTAGTGCTCGGTAATGTCGTTGGAAGCATGTAATTAAGTACCTTTTTACTTCTGTATCTCTCCATGACGAATGGCGAGGATGGTGTTATAATAGTATTTTATTAAATTACTAGAGATAAAATTAGTATACCACCCAGAGAAACAAATGATGCAATAAGGCAGGCCGCAGTGAAGCTCTTAAACATATCCGGTAACGATAATCCTAAATATTCTTTTACAAACCAAAAACTCGAATCGTTGACATGGCACCAGCCAATCGCTCCGGAACCAATGGCGAGAACGATAATTTCCGGACTCACACCAGGATAAGCAGCCAGCATAGGTGCCACCATGCCTGCAGTACTAATCATGGCCACCGTGGCGGAACCGATAGCAAGGTGCATGAGCCAAGCTATTAGCCAAGCGAGAATAATGATGTTCATATTTAGTGACATCAAAACCTTGGACAATTCATTACCTAACCCACTGTCAACTAATATCTGATTAAATGCTCCACCTCCACCAATAATCAGCAAGATGCCGGCAATCGGTCCAAAACATTGTTCTGTAAGCGTTAACAGGTTTTTCATTTTTAAACCACGAGAAAGACCTAACGTATAATAAGCAACAAATACCGAAATGAGAAGTGCGATAATTGGATTGCCTAAGAAATTAACAATAGGCAATAACGCAGAATCTTTTGCAAGAAACAATGCACTAACCGTTTTTCCTACCATAATGATTAGAGGCAATAGGATCGTAAATAGGGTAATGCCGAAGCCTGGAAGATTCTCAGATGGTGTTGCAGCACTCGGCTCTGATTCTTTTAATACCCCAGTCTTGCACTTCTTACTGATAAACTTGGCCCAAATTGGACCAGCTAAAATGGCCGTAGGAGTTCCTACAAGAAGAGCATACAGAATGACCTTACCTACATCAGCCCCCAAACTTGTAGTAATTGCAAACGCTGCCGGATGTGGAGGCACCATCGAGTGAACGACCATTAGCGATACTGCCAAAGGAATTCCTACACGGAGTAACGACATCTTAGCTTGTTTGGCGACGATGAAAACCAAAGGAAAAAGTAAAACAAATCCTACTTCAAAAAATACAGGGATTCCGGCAATTAAGCCGACAATTGTCATCGCCCAGGGAGCTCTTTTTTCCCCCATTGTTTCTAGTAATGTTCGTGCAAGGCGCTCCGCGCCGCCGGATACTTCCAACATTTTGCCTAAAATCGTACCAAAACCGATAACAGTGGCCAGAAAACCTAACGTTCCAGCCATTCCGTTTTCAATGGAAGTAGCAATCTTAGGAAGAGGCATACCTGTAGCAACTCCCACAAATATACACACTAATATTAAGGATAGAAAAGGATGTATTTTAACTTTAAGAATGAGAAAGATGAGAATTGCTATAGATGCGACCAATACTAACATCATCATTGTTGCAGTGTCCATTGTCTTAACCTCTCCCTAAACTATAGAGTAATTTAGCTCACTGCACCTTTAAGGTAGAAATCATCCATAACATCTTTCGGAACCATGCCCCCACCAGTAGCCCAAAGAATGTGAGTGGCATTTTGCATCTTCTGTTCCAGGTGATTATTGTTCAAATAATCTTGTCCCATGGAAGAAACGTACAGTTGAACGGGGCCGATAAATCCTGCAACTGCCGATGGTTCTAGGAATATTCCTTCTGAATCGGCTAGCTCTCTAAGGATTCGATAGAGACAGTCGTCTTGAACAGTGAAGACACCACTAATATCTTTCTCTAGTGCTTTGCCCACAAAGCCTGATGGTCTCCCTACCGCAAGCCCGTCTGCATCAGTAATATTATCAATGCCAAATTCCTGAGCGGATACCTCGCTATGCTTACATGTCATTAAACCTAGCAACATTGCCGGTGAATGGGTTGGCTCTGCATAGAAGCAATGAACATTGTCTCCAAATACTGTCCGCAATCCGAAAGTAATTCCGCCAGGAGCGCCGCCTACACCGCAAGGTAGATAGACGAAAAGCGGATGATCCTGATCGACTGGAATCTTCATGTCATTGAGTTGCTTTTGAAGCCGTTTAGCTGCTACGGCATAACCAAGGAATAACGTTGTAGAATTTTCATCATCAACGAAGTGGCTATTGGGATCTTTCTGAGACTCTTGTCTACCTGCTTCTACTGCTTTCCCATAGTCGCTATTGTGTTCAACGACGATTGCGCCTTTTTGCCGTAATAAATCTTTTTTCCATTCTTTAGCGTCAGTAGACATATGCACAACAACTTTGAAACCTAATTGGGCACTCATAATACCAATACTAAGACCTAGATTACCGGTTGATCCGACCACGATCGAATAATTCGAAAATAGCGTCCGGAATTTTTCATCTGCCAGAATGGAGTAGTCATCGGTTAGTGACAGCATGCCGTGTTTAAAAGCGATCTCTTCGGCCACTTTTAATATTTCGTAAATTCCTCCACGAGCCTTTACAGAACCGGAGATGGGCAGGTGACTGTCACATTTAAGATATAAGTTTCCCGCTATTTCCTGATTAAACATTTCTGATAACTGCTGATGCATTTTAGGGATGTTGACTAATTCAGACTCGATGATTCCGTTTTTTTCCTTCGTCTCCGGGAATACTGTTGCTAAATAGGGAGCGAAGCGAAGCAGCCGTTGTTCCGCATCTTCGATATCAGCGATCCCTATTTCCGTGTTAATCATTCGGTTGTTGCAGCTCTCAAGCTGCGGGTTTACCCAGAAAACTTCTTCAGTATCAATGATTTTCTGCAGTCCCGGTAGTTCATTTTTCCATTCTTCGATCGTTTTTCCAGCAATTAAGTTAGTCATGGCTACCTCCGTGATAAAATAGATATATTTTAAATCCAAAAGGTGATTTGGTGATTTTAGATTTATTTTTCTGCGATAAATTCGATTTCTACTTTGGCTCCCATAGGAAGACCTGCAACCTGGAAGCAGGAACGTGCGGGTTTGCTAGACTTGAAATAAGAGCCATAGATTTCATTCAGACAAGTAAAGTTGGAAAGATCGGTCACAAAAATAGTCGTTTTTACAATGTCTTCGAATCCGTATCCTGCTTCGTTCAAAATTGCGGAGATGTTCTCCATCACCTGTTTTGCTTGTATTGCAAAGTCATCATTCATTTCACCTGTCTGCGGATGAATTCCAAGTTGCCCAGATGCATACAGACGTGAAGCGCTTACAATCGCTTGCGAATAAGGTCCAATTGCAGCGGGAGCGTTATTAGTCATGATAGTTTTTTTCATAAAATTTTCATCTCCTTGTTTTGAGGTAACATTCCCATTAATATCTAATTGCAGTTCTAATTGCAGTATATTAATTTATGGGCACCTCCATGGTTCATGATATTTGCATTGGAAGTCTAAAAAAATTAAATCAGATTTAATAAATTAAGTACAGATAAATATTAGCACTATACTTTTATGAATTCAAGCGTAATATTTATCGATTTTTTTGTAAAAAAAAACCGCCTCCGTATTTACTAGTGTGAAATACACTTGCAAATACAGAAACGGTTTGTGATTAGAAATTTGTTTTCTAAAATGTCGGAGGAGTAATAGCAAAAATAACGCTTGCTTCTTGATCCGATTTATTTTCCCACTTATGTTCCATTCCAGGTGGTATTTTTACACTATCCCCTTGATATAAAGTCTCTACATCGTCCCCAATAAATAATACTACCTCACCCGCCATGACATACGCGACTTCTTCGCCAATGTGCCTCATAGGTTTTTCGGCAGACTGGGATTCAGGCGGTAATTTCATTAAAACCATCTCAATGGAGCCGCTTAAATCCGGAGACAATAATGAATATTCCCAATTGTTCGATGATGGGAATATGATTTTTTTTTCTGGAATTTGCTCTGGTAATTAAATCTTTGGTTGGCACAAATTCAGTAAACAAACTAAATAAAGGAACATCCAACGCATCGGCAATCACGCGCAAAGTATTCAGTGACGGACTGGAAAGTCCCCTTTCAATTTGGCTTAACATGGATGAAGTTACATTCGTTATTTCTGATAACTGTTTAATCGTATAATTCTTGTTTTTGCGTAATTTTGCGATTGTTTGACCTAATTCTAGATTATCCATCATTCATCATACCTCATAAAAAATACTTCAAAATTAATTAATATGCCGTTCCTGAGCTTAATAGCCTATAAATATAAAGATATCATAAATCTTAGATATTTTAAATATAAAATTATAGAAAGTCCAGTGACTCAGAATATGAGTTATTCGACCCCTATATTAGTAAATTAATGAAGGTTCGATAAAAGATAGCAGATACGTACATTTCCGGTAATGCTTTTTTTCTTTCATGTGTGGCCCGGCACGTCGTAACTCGCGATAATGTATGTAAAATCCTATATTTTCATAGAGATGTTCAACCATATTATCAATAGTATCACGCTTGCGAAGTTCATGTTCCAAAATTTCATATAGTTGAGGGAATTCATAATGGAAAATTCCTTACTCTGGATTTTCATACTTAACGAACCCCTTGTCTCCATAGCAAAAGAGCCATGGCGAAGTTTTTCAAAATGAATATCTTCGGCGATGGTATAATGATTTATTGTTTTCAGTTCTTCTTCAATTGGAATGTAAGTGTCTTTCTTTTTTCTCTAAAGCTGCCTTTTGCTGTGTATTGTAAGTGTTTACTCGAAAGGTTACAAATACAGTAATCAGCCCTCCAAGAATTGTACTAATAAAAAAGACCGAGAACAACAACGAGTAGTAAAATCAAATTTCGAAGTGAAGTTAAACAAGCACTCTCCTATCAATCAAATACGTTAAGTTTGTATTTCGACAGGACATCGTAAACTCCTTCCAACCGCATTCGTACTAACACTCAGAGTGCCAAGAACCCTGCCTATATCTAGAATTACATAATAGGCACTCTTTAACAGCCCATTACAGTTAAGGACTGTTATATGTCTTTTTCCTTGATGTGCAGAAACCCTATCACTCCACTGGCAGCGATGAGGCCAGGGGGCGATCCCTGTTTTACGGGTTTGATTCGGAGCATCGCGTAGAGCGTATCGTTATCGAAGGGATGCATGCGTGCGGGAAAAAATGACCGATGCGCCGAGGCTTTGTTCCATATCAATGAGCATGTCTGTGATATCGAGCTGCACAAGAGACGCACATGTTGGAAGCTTTTGTCCCAATGGGGGAGTGTTTATTTAAAAATTTAGATAAAATTAACCCTATTTTATATAAAAATGAAACATTCAATCAGCCAGATAGAGTAAAATATTTGGTGTATCTCATATTCTTTAAAAATCAATGAATCGGGACATATATATTATAGCAGGCAGCATCCTAATCATCTTAAAATATTGTGTTGGAAGCGATATCATGGTGACATGTCGGGATATTTCTTGCCTACAGCCCATTTCTCATCCTGTTCCATTAGCAGGGCACCGATGAGGCGAATCACGGAGTCCCGGTTTGGGAAAATGCGAACAATTCCGTCATTCAAATATTTATTTGTGTTCTAATGAGTAGAGCAAAATGGATCAAAAAGACAAGGAGCGGGTCATGTATAATAGGAGAAAACGCAACCGATTTTTGGTAAGGAGTTGGATTCTATGAAATGGAATATGAATACCTCTGGTCGACGCCGATTCTCCTGCTTGCTGCTCACTTTGACCATGGTTACTGCCACGCTGGCATCTACCGATATTCAGGCAAGGACGGCGTATGGGGAAGCAGCGGCGGGAACTTCATCCCAATCCGTTAACGGGACCACAGTACATGAACAGCAAGGCAGAACAGCAAGATCGTATCAGGCCGCTTTATCCGATTGGAAGCGTTGGGCCGCGGATCATGCGTATGCCTTGAATACGATTCAACCGGAAGCATGGTCTTCGAACGGGGGAGATATAACGCAGGATAAATTTAGCGACCTCGATATGCTAATTCCCTTGCTTGCCGACAAGCGAATCGTATATTTGGGAGAAAATTCGCATGGAGTAGCCGAATTCAATCTGGTCAAAACGCGCCTCATTCAATATTTGCACCAAACGCTAGGGTATAACATTGTTGCTTTTGAGAGCGGATTGGGCGATGCTGCGCTTGCGCAGGGGCGGATGAAAAAGACCGCGGCCCAGGAGACCATGAAACGCTCCATATTCGGCGTATGGTGGACGGAAGAGACGAAGCCGCTATTCGAGTATATGAAGGAAACGCAGGAAAGCGAATCCCCATTACGCCTGGCGGGCTTCGATATTCAGGTGCAATCCCCGCTATTTCAGGACGCGAATTGGATTCCAAGCAAAGCGCTGAAGGCCAGGGCGCTGAAGGCTGAGCAAGAGGTTCACAAGTGGAGAATGAGCAAGGATCTCAGCGGATACCGCAAGGCCAAGCCTGAGCTGGTTAAGGTGTACAAAGAGTTATTGCAGGCCGTGACGAAAAATGAAAAAGCACTGAAGCGGGACTATCCCGATGAGCCGCATATCGTCAAGTTGATGAAGCGATCGCTGGAGGATCGTATCCGGGTCATTCAGGAGTTCAATGAGCTGTGCATCCAATCCAATCTATCATCGGAACAAGGGGATTATAGCGGCAATCTGTCCATGATGGAATGGCGCGATCGGGCGATGGCCGGCAACCTTGCATGGCTGGCGACGGAAATTTATCCCGATGAGAGAATTATCGTATGGGGACACAACGGCCATATAAGCAAAGCACAGTCCCTGATTTCCAACATGCCGAAGAGCATGGGAGAGCTCATGCCTAAGGAACTGCAGCGGGAAAGCTATGTCATGGGCCTATTTACGGGCGAAGGACAAGCAGCCGAGAATACGAGGGAACCGCTTCAGCTGAATCCGATGATCCCGGGGTCCATGGAAGATATTTTGGCGGGTGCAGGACAGCCGCATACCTTCATGGATTTACGCTATCGGGAAAATGAGCGGGGAAATTCGTGGATGTTCGAACGGACGATAGCCTCTTATCAGGTAATGATGCCGATGCCGTTAGAGCTGAGACGGCATTTCGACGGCGTTCTGCTGATCAAACAAGTGAAGATGCCGACCTATTTGCCGCATAAAAAAATAGGCAGCGGATATGCCGTCCGATTGTATGCGGCTCAACGGTGTTGTTTTCGATTGAGCTATTAATTGTTCAGCAGCGTTTAAACAACCCAGAAGCCGTAAGTTATCCGGTGGCTATAGACAGCGAATATCTAGAGCGCGCGCCTAAATTTTCGAGTCGTTACGATAGCCCATATTGGTTTATTCTGTACAAATGGCGTTGTGGCGACTTCCATTTATACAAAAAAAACAATATGGGCTTAGTTTTTACGATCCTCGCCTCATCCCCATAGATTATCATCTACAAAAATGCATCCAACTTATTCCTTTCACGGAACTCTGACGGATAGCATCCGAAATAATCTGTGAACAGCTTCGTGAAATGGCGCGGGCTGTAATAACCAACGGCTTCGGCAACCTCCTGCACTTTGAGATGGGGCTCCTTTAGCAGGAGTTCCTTCGCTTTCAGCATTCTCGTTTCGGTTACGTATTTAAGAAAGGTACTGCCGTGCTTTTTATGGAACAAAGAGCTTAAATAGTTGGGCGTCACATGGAACATATCCGCGATTTGCTTGATTCCGATGTCGTGCATATACTGCTGCTCCACATAAGCGATCACTTGCTGCACGATATTTTTGGACGAATAGTCGTGTCGCGAAGCCTGAGATAACATGCGATCGCCATGATTTTTTAAAAGAGCAAACCAGCTTGCCTGATCCCCGCACGTCCCCGGCTCTAACGTGAAGCCGAGTGCACGTGAAATATATTCATGAATACGGCGCCATAGGCATTGATCTGCCGAGAGTGCGCCGCTCCATACTTTCTCCAAAGAATCGACAGCTTTCAGGTATCCAAGATAGTCTTCTTGGCGGAACAGTCGGCGTAGATTGTCTACATGAATGCTTATAGGAAGACACTCGGCTCGTTCTGTCATTTCGTTTAGCTCGCTTAGCGGATAGTTTCCTCCAATCGGGAGCAGAACGCGAAGGGAAGAGACGCGCTGCAGTTCTTCGACCTGCCCCGCCATCGCTTGCATATTCGAACACTCCTCTAATTGTATCGTCGTAATTGCATAGGAGGCGGCAAGCTGATCCTGGAGCAAATGCTTCACGGTTCTCTCCATCTTCTGCTGCAGCTCTAGCGCTTGATAACGGTGCAAAGCCGGCCATGACCACAATATCGCAGGTTGGCCGCCCGGAAGCGACAATGCCAAGGAATAAAGGCTGTTAGTAAGAGATTGGTTATGGATAAGGCTCCGCAAGGCTTCGATGAATCGTTGTTGTCGTTCATGTTCTTCATGATCGCATAGGAAATCATCGAAATAGAACACGCTTGCTTTGCAATGCAGTGTTTCAAGCAAATGATCGCCTTGGCTGACCCCACTTCTGCCCTGAATACTCGAAACAATCGCATGCTCTATCTGACGGTTGCGTTCCATGATGTGCGTTTCATGCAGCTTTTGTGCGTGGGTCAAGCTGTCGTGGACTTCTTCCAGACTGATCGGCTTTAGCAAATAGTTGCACGCCCCAAGGCGTATCGCCTCTTGCGCATATTGGAACTCCGAATAGCCGCTTAAAATAATCCATTTGGTATGAGGGGACGCTGCTCTGCCATGAGCCATTACTTCCAAGCCGTTCATCTTCGGCATCCGAATATCAACGAATACAAGATCGGGTTGCCGCTCGGTTACGAAACGAATCGCTTCTTCACCGTTACGGGCTTCTCCAATGACGTGGACAGGCATGTCCAGTTCGTCCAGCATGCTTCTCAGGCTGGCTCTGATCAAGCTTTCATCGTCTGCAACTAAAATATTCATGATGCATTCTCCTCCTTAGGGATTTTGATTGCCACGCATGTGCCGATTCCGAGCTCGCTGTTCACGGTTAATGTTGCTTTCGGGAAGACTTGCTGCAATCTTGCCCTTACGTTGGCGAGGCCGACATGCGATTGGGAATGTGACGCGTTCGGATCGAAGCCGACGCCGTCGTCACGTACTTCGATGCATATCTGCGCATTGCCGTCCTCGCTTGCTATCCATGCGGATACGTGAATGGCATGCTCTTGATCATCGGGTTCGACTCCGTGGATAATCGCGTTCTCCAATAGGGGTTGAATCAGCAATTTCGGAATTCGGAACTCGGCAGTCTCCTTGTCATGATGAATCTGGATCGTCAGCCTATCCTGGAAGCGAAGCTGCTGCAGCAGAGCATATTTTGTTAAAAAATTGAATTCCTGTTCGATCGTCGTCCATTGATTCTCCTCCAGGATGTAACGAAGCATGCCGCTAAGCGAAATAATCGCGGTCTCCAGCTTCTTCTTGTCTCCAATGCGGTTCAATCCGATAAAGCCGGACAGCACGTTGTACAGAAAATGGGGCTGAATTTGCGATTGCAAGGCTCGATATTCTGCGTTTCGCTGTGCCAGCACCGCTTTATATTCCCGGTTTATTAAATCGTCCAACTGCATGACCATCTTGTTTAGTGACTGTCCGAGATAGGAAAGTTCGTCCGATCCCTCCCCTTCATAGCGTGCTTGCATATTCCCATTGCGTACTTTGGTCATGACGGCCTTCATTTGAGCGATCGGCTTGACGATCCATTGCGAAGAGTAAAGAAAAACGAAGAAAGTGACGATGAGTCCTCCAATCGATATCAAAACCGCCGTGATGTAGATCCAGCGTACTTTCTGTTGTATCTCCTCATTGGATAAAAACACGGTAATTTCCCAATCTGCCGGTTTGATGGTTTGAGAAACGGTAACGTATCCGGTTTCTTGTGCGCTGGGGTTTCCTCCCGCTCGAAGCTGCTTGATCATTTCATCGGTCAGCGGCTTGTTCGCATAGATCACATTTTTCATTTCATCTACGATCGCGACGACTGAACTGACGTTAAATTGAATATCTTTGGTGATTTTCTCGAGTACATTCGTATCCGCATCGGCCGATATGACGGCGAGCGGTTGTCCGGAATCCGGATTTTTGATTAAACGGGATACGGAAAACACTTGGATGTCTGAGGGGTTGGTCAAGTAAGTTTGCGGATGGGAACTGATGAACGCGACTTTCCCGTTTTTCTTAACCGCTTGTCGATACCATGATTCTTCCTGGAATGGAAAGTCCGGCATGAGGTCGATGCTATCGTTTTTAGTCGTTAAAAAAGGCTTTCCGTTCATCGTAATCATGAGCGTACTGAGAATATCTTTGCGAGTGTTAATTAAATAGTTGGGCAGCGTTCCTTTCAGAGCGCGATCCGTCTGCAGTTTCGTGTATGCGCTTGCAGAATCGTATGCATTGTCGGCAATGATTTTAAGCGACTGAATGACATTATCGTTCAAATAGGGAGAGGCCGTCAGCCGCTCCAAATCATCCAAATAGGTTTCAATATTACCGGCTACGGCATGGAGCGTTCCTTCGGTTAGCTTCTCCGTATCTTTGGTGAGCACGTGCTGGGCGTAGAAGGGGAGCGCAAAAGCCAAGACGGCAAATGGAGTGACAATGGTCAGAGCATACACCAGCGTGAGCTTGGAGCGCAGCGACTTGATCGTGACCATAACGGATCAACCTCCTTCATTCATGTATAAAGGATAGGTACACCCGGCAGGTAAGTCAATACGAAAATCGATAGTGTAGAAATGAGCGGTGCAATCGTAGGTTTGCAGCATATGAAAGCGTAATCATTAATGATATCGTTAGGACTGAAATGATGGAATAACATACAACTTTATAGCAAGGGGGATACGGATGAGACAGATGAATGGGTTCAAAATGCTTACGGTTCTGGTTATCGCTGCATTTCTGCTCGCAGCTTGCGGTACATCGAGTACGGGGGGCGAAGCGGCGGGAGGAAAGACATCCAATAGCGATTCGGGTCAAACAACGGGGAATGATGGAAATGCCAAGGTCAATCTAACCGTCATGACCAACGTTGTTGGTGAACCCGCAAAAGTGCTGCAGGATATTGCAAACAAATTCATGCAGGAGAATCCGGAAATTAAAGTGGATTTCAGCGCGCCGGGTGCCGAGTACGAGAACATTATGAAGATGAAAATGGCGTCCAACGAGCTGCCGGATGTGTTCGCTACGCACGGCTGGGCCAAGGTTCGCTACGGTGCGTATTTAGCCGATCTGAAAGACGAGGAATGGGCTAGCAAGTTGAGCGCCACAATCAAGCCGTCCGTGACCGACGAGCAGGGGAAAGTGTTTGTGCTGCCGATGGACGAGGACAAGGGAGGTCCCGTGTACAATGCTGCCGTGCTGGAGAAGTATGGCGTACAGGTTCCAATGACGTGGGACGAATTGATGAAGGCTGCGGAAGAAATCAAAACGAAAAGTAACGGTGAAGTGGTCCCTATTCATATCGGAGGAGCGGATTCATGGCCGATCGGGCAATTTTTCGATTTCTATGCGACATCGGTCTTTATAAGCCCGGAGAAGAATGATGCTGCGCAGCTTCTGGACGGTACATTCGATTGGAACCGCTTCGACGCCCTGCCGCAAATGTTCTTATCCTTGCAGGAGAAGGGGTACTTAAACAAGGATGTGCTGACAGCCAAGTATAGCGATTCCGCGAAGGCTTTTGCCGAAGGAAAGGCGGCATTTGGCATCTATGGCCCGTTCCTTATTGAAGAAGCGAAGAAGTTCAACCCTGATTTGAAAGCAGGCTTGATGCCGATCCATTCCGTCGTGGCGGGCGATGCTCCAACCTTGGTTGGAGGGGAGAAGACGACATGGGGAGTCTGGAAGGATTCCCCGCACGGCGAAGCGGCCCGGAAATTCGTCGCTTACTACGCCAAACCGGATAACATCGCTTTAGTTTCGGCCTCGAATGCGCTTCCTCCCGGAATTGACGGCGTATCGATCGCTGCAGGCGACTTGACGGCCGACTTTGAAAAGTATAAAGATTTGCGAGTGTTCCCGTACTTTGATCGAGTGTACTTGCCGAACGGGATGTGGGATGTCATGTGCAAAAATGGCCAGGACTTGCTGGCAGGAGGCATTACGCCTCGCGAATTTTCGGAAAACATGAAAAAGGAATACGAAAGATTGCGGACTGCTCAATAGAGCAGAATGATAAGGAAATGGCCTGCAGGTTGCTTGCCTTCCTGCGGGCTAATTCAACACCTAGGAGGGAGCGTATGGCTAGAAGTCCGTCAGGGGTTGATTCCTCGCGAGGAGGAATTGCGCAATCGCAATCCAACTTTGCAGTCAGATGGATTTATTCTGCCGGAATACTCAATTTGATGTACGTCCCGGCATTGCTGTTATTTGCGGTTTTCATTTTCTACCCGCTTATTCAAGGAATTAAAATTTCCTTCACCAACTGGGATGGTTACTCCCAGAGTTACGCTTGGGTAGGATTGGAAAAGTACCGGCTTATGTTTTCGGACCAAAAGATTCTGCAGACGATTCGGAACACGTTCATTTACGGATTCGGCAGCACTCTATTTCAAAATGTGATGGGCCTGGCTTACGCCTTGTTCCTGGATCAGAAAATAAGAGGGAAAGGCCTTGTCCGAATGATCGTGTATCTCCCCGTCATTATCAGCCCTTTAATTATGGGGTATATCAGCTACTTCTTCTTCCAATATGACGGCGGCGCATTGAATGATGCAATGGGGCTGTTCGGCGGGGAGGCCGTCGATTGGCTGGCGAACGGATCACGTGCCGTATGGATGATCACCTTGGTCAACACCTATCAGTACATGGGAATCGCGATGATTATTTTTTTTAGCAGGGCTGCAATCCATATCAAGGGAGTATTACGAAGCGGCCAATATCGATGGGGCCGGCTGGTGGAGCCGATTCAGGGGGATTACCCTTCCGCTGCTGATGCCGGCGATTACGATCAATATCGTGCTCAACCTCATCGGAGGCTTGAAACTATTCGATGTCATTGTGGCCATGACGAACGGCGGGCCGGGTTATGCGACGCAGTCTTTGTCCACGATGATGTACAATTTGTACTTCGCCCGTCAGGATGCAGGATATGCGGCAGCGCTTGGGAACTTCATGTTCATCATCATCGCCGTTATCAGCATAACGGCTCTCGTGCTGCTGCGTCGAAAGGAAGTGGATGCATGAAGGCTTTTAAATATATCGCTGCCTTGATCATCCTGATCATCCACAGCATTCCTTTTTACATTTTAGTCAATCTGTCCTTTAAGCCGATCGAGGATACGAGCAGCAAATGGATGCCTTCGTCGTCTCTTCGTTTCGAGAATTTCATTGATGCATGGAAGGATGCCCAGCTGGGTCGAGCCGTATTGAACAATGGGATCGTTACGCTGCTTGCAGTCATTCTCGTCGTGCTTATCGGAGCGTGTGCTTCCTATCCGCTTGCCCGCCATGCAACGAGATGGAACCGGTTCGTTTATACGCTTTGCATCTCATGTTTGATCGTACCGGCGCTGACGATTCTCGTACCTTTGTACAAATTTATCGTAGACGTCGGCGGGATCAATACATACTGGGCAATCATACTGACGCAGGTCACGTTTTCGCTTCCGATGACGATTTTCTTGTTTACCGGCTTTGTGAGCACTGTTCCTAGGGAGCTGGATGAAGCGGGGCTGATCGATGGCTGCAGCCGGTACGGCATTTTTTTTGAGGATTATATTTCCTTTGCTGAAGCCGATAACGGCTACTGTCGTCATTTTGATCGGGGTTCAGGTATGGAACGACTATCAGTTTTCCGTATTCTTCCTGCAGAAAAAAGAGATGATGACGATCCCGGTTGCTTTGTCGGGGTTCGTCTCGCAATTCCACAGCAACATTAGCTGGGTCGCCGCAGGATGCTTCATCGGGATGCTGCCGCTTACCGTCGTTTATCTGTTTCTGCAAAAGTATTTCGTGAAAGGAATGGTAGAGGGAGCCATTAAGGGATAGAGGGAAAAATCAATCAAAATGAAGATCGAAAAGGGAGGGGTAGCATGTTCAAGATAAAATCGGGTTCGGCGTTCATGTCATTATGTCTTGTTATTTCAATGACGTTTGGGGTGTTTGCAACTGGCGGGGGAGTTCAAGCGCAAGCTGCAAATGGGGATGACAATCCGCTCGTGTCCGTTCGGCTGACGGCTGCCGAAACGAATGTACCGTTGGACGGCGTGACGCACTTACAGGTGATTGGCAAGTTGAAAGACGGCAGCGAGATTGATTTGAGGAATGATTCGAAGGCAACGATCGAATACAGCGCTCCTGCTGAAATGTTCACGATTGAAAAAAGATGGTACAGCAAGGGCGGGAACGTATGATGTAGGCGATGTCAAGGTAGGGGTGAAGGTATCGAGAGAAGGCGGTACCTTTACGGATAAGCTGACGATGACCATCAGGCCCGAACCAGCAAGGCCGTTTTTACGGGATTATGCAAGGACCTTAACGATGAAGCTTTACCTGGGGGACAACGGCAATATTGAACTGACCTTGGATGAAGCGCTTGATGCAATTAAGAAGATGGATCAGTTGACGCGCGGCATGCCGAAAATTATTTATTTGGTCGGCTGGCAGCACGACGGTCACGACTCGAAATATCCGGACTGGAATGTCGTGAACACCAAGTTAAAACGAGCCGGGGATGAAACGGCGCTGGACAGCATGAAATGGTTCATGGATGAGGCCGAGAAGTATAATACGACGATCAGCTTTCACATTAATATGACGGATGCATACATGGACAGTCCGCAGTGGAAGGAATTCGTCGACAAGGATTTGATCCGCAAAGAAGAGAACGGGGATTTAATAAAAGGCGGCCACTGGGTGAGCGGCCAAAGCTATCGCATTAATCTGACCCGTGCGTGGGAGGCAGGCGTGCTTCAACGCAACATCGATGATTTGCTTGCTGGAATTCCGCAGCTGCTGCGCGGCAGAACGATCCACATCGATGCATTCATAACGAGCCTGACGGAGGTGCCGGTATCGGATGGGTATGCGGACCCTTATCATAAGACTACGCATCGTCAGGAGACGGAGACGCAGAAGGAGATTTTGCGATATTGGCGCGATAAAGGCATGGACGTTACGAGCGAATATTTCCATGCCTACCGCGTCAATCCGCTTTTTGGTCTGCAGCCGATGGCTTGGTGGGCCGATTGGCGTTCGATCGACAGCCAGTTGAAGCTGCCGGCCGCTTTAGCCGTAGGCGGTAAAGGCGGGGATGAGTTGTTCGGCACGAGCATGCATGGCGAAGATATTGTGCGAAAAGACAAGGTGAGGCTGACTGGATTTTTGCGGGAATTCAGTACGACGACATTGCTATGGCAATATCTTAATCAGTTCGATCGCCTCTCTTATGATAGCAGCACAAACACCGTGCATTTTTCAAATCATGTGACGAGCTCTAAGCAGGAGGGCAAACGGATCGTAAAACAAGGCGATGTCCTTATAGCAGACGGAACGAATATGTTCGTGCCTGCATTATGGCGCAATGATGAACCGGAAATCATGGCATACAGTCAGGACGGATACACGGACAGAAGCTGGAAGCTGCCGGCGGATTGGGCTGGCGTGCAGGCCGTCGACGTATACGAAATCGGGCCGGGACTGCCCAGATTGATGTCAAGAGGAATGACCGTAGTCGACGGGACGGTTACATTATCGTTGCCACCCGACACGGGGGTATATATTGCACCAGCATCTGCCGACCCACTGGATCCCATACAGGACATCGCTACGGGAATCAAGACGGTTCCTACCCCTGCGAAGGATGCGATCCGATTAACGCTCCCTGCGGTTCCCGAAGGCTATGAAATTCAGCTGCTCGAATCCAAACGCCCGAACATCATTGATCATACCGGAAAAATAACGCCGACGACGCAAGAGGAAGAAGTCCTCCTCGTATTCCAAGTGAAGCGTACGGCAGATGGCGTTTTTACTCATACGGCTGCGATACCGGTCATCGTGCCGTCGGGAAGCGCAAACAATATAAAAGATGTATACGATCCGAAGGATGCGATTTTAACGGGGAATACGCTGTTGAGAAGCAGTGACCGTTTTATGACGGGAAGCGCACTCGGATTTGTTGGCGGTGAAGCCGGAAACAACAATACCGCAGCGTTTCAAAATATTATAGTGCCCGGCGATGGTGTTTATGATTTGCAGATCGAATATGCAACCGCAGAACCCCGTTCCGTGTTCGTCCGCGCGAATGAGGAAGAAGGCATTGAAGTGCCGCTGACGGGAACGGATTGGAATACGGCATTGCATAAAACGATCCGGATTGAGCTTAGGAAAGGTCTGAATACGATCACCCTGTATAATCCCGCAAAATATGCACCGGATATGGGAGCTCTTACGGTGATGTCCATTAGTCCGCACACGATTGCCGAAACGATCGCCGCTATTCAACCTCCGGCGAAGAACGACAAAATGTTAACGCTTCCTTCTGTACCGCCAGGATTCAGCATCGCGATCAAGTCGACGGATAACGAAGCGATCATACATTCAGATGGAACCATAAAATCGCCAGCTGCAGAGGAAACGGTGCATCTTATTTTGGAAGTGACGAGGAGCTATGACGGCGCGACAGCTGAGACTGTGCTCATTCCCGTGCTTGTGCCGGGCAAGTCTCTCATTACAAGTCTGTCTCCGGTAAGGGTGAGTACGGTTGTCGGTACGCCGCCGATTATGCCTTCAGTCGTGACGGCCACGTATTCTGATCTAACGACAACAGAAGTACCTGTTGTATGGGACGCAATAGAGGCAGACCAGTATGCAAAGGCGGGGACATTTACGGTAAGCGGGACGGTTGCAGACACCGAACTTCAAGCAGTGGCTGCCGTTACCGTAACGAACGAACCGGCAGAAACGCCTTATATTACGAAGCTTGCGCCGATATTTGTGAATACCGTCGTCGGTACGCCACCGGTCATGCCATCGGTCGTAACGGCCACGTATTCCGATTTGGCGACAGCAGAAGTTCCTGTCGTATGGGATTCGATAGATTCAAGCCAGTATAGCAAGGTTGGTGCCTTTAAAGTGAAGGGAACCGTGGAAGGTACAACCATACCTGGAGAAGCCCACGTTACCGTCAAGTCCAAAGAAGAACCGGGAAGCGGGTATAACAATGGAAATCCTGGCGGTAGCAATAATGGTTCAGGAAGCAGCAGCAATTCTGGCGCGAGTACCTTTACTCCTTTGCCTATTAAGGAACCCGACAAACCTAAACCGGAAGGACAACGCGATTCTGAACCTAAAATCATGGAGTTGCCGTATGAGCTGACTGCCGATCAACTCAAAAAACCGGGCGTTGTATCCGTTGTACGGGTGAATAAGGACGGCACCACAACGCCAATCATATTCAGTTTCTATGACCCGGCTGCGAAGAGAGTGAAATTCATAGGTTCTCCCGAAGAAAAATATGAAGTTGTGCATACGGCGAAAAAGTTCACGGATTTGGTTAAGCATTCATGGGCAGAGGAAGCCATTGAAACGCTTGCCTCACGCGGTGTGCTGCATGGCGTGTCACTGAATCGATTTGCCCCGGAACTGGAACTGACTCGTGCCGAGCTGGTGGTCATGCTTGTGCGTATGTTCAACTTCGCTGTTGAAACAGACTCTAACTTCGATGATGTAAGCCGATCGGCAACCTATTATAAAGAAATCGCGATAGCGAAGAAGTTGGGCCTTGTTCACGGCGTTACGGATACGGAGTTTCATCCCGAAGCGAAGGTAACCCGCGAGCAATTGATAACGATCGTTGAACGAATCTTGCGTCAAGAGAAGCTTATCGCAATATCGGCAAACGTGAACGAGTTGACTGGCTTTGCAGATCGCGAGCAAATCGCGGATTTCGCGCAGCATAGTGCAACAATGCTTGTGAAGCTGAAATTGGTAGTAGGCGCTAACAAGCAATTGTTCCCGAAAAAGACGACGAGTCGCGCCGAGGCTGCAGTAGTGCTGTATCGTATCATCCCATTAGTCTTGCAAGACAAAGAATAGAATACGCGAAAACAGCCTTCTCCTCGAAATTGGGGGAAGGCTGTTTGTCATTCATATGATTTTTCTACGAAAACCTGAATAGTACGATTAGGTATATGGGGGCCGTTGTTTCTTCTGAAATGAAGGCCTAGTCAGAATGGCTTCATGCCAAGCGTATTGATTTTTTCTCCCGTAATATCCACGCCCATTCGGTTCGTAATGTCGCGATAGTGACCCGCGCGGCGCTTGATGGCGCCATTGGACTCGTCCAGATCCGCTTCCAGACCGTTGAGGACCATGATGCTGACGCCGAATCCGGCAGGTGCCAATCCTTTGGCCTTCTCTTCATTTGAAGGCTTCCATCTGCCGATCATGACGTCATGGGCGGAAGGCTTCGGCGCTTGCGGCGTCATCCAGAATAAGATGGCGGTTGCAAAACCAAGCTTGCCGTCGGCCGCAATTGACTCCGGATTTTTCAACAGGACGTTCTTGTCTCCGTATATGATGGCGCTCATTAATCCATATTTGAAATTCCAACTCAACATGATGGGACCGCGGCCGTAATATTTCTTGCCGGGAACGCCCGGATATTCTTTGCTGCTGGCAGGATCTACGAAGTCGGACTTATTCTGGCCCGTCTTGCCCGCAATATTTTCGTTCCAATAGAGTCCCCAGCGCAGCATGCCTCCTGGCGCTTCATCCCAACCGCCGCCCGTCTCATGGGATAAATTCGCGAGAAGGGCAGCGAGATCACGCTTGCGATCCTTCTCCAGCCCTTCGTTTAAGAAGGCGCCGTAATCCACAATTTGCGTGGCAATGGGCTTGCTTTTATTTTCGGGCGAGTTGAAATCTGCAGAACGTACGATAAGCGTCTCCGTTTTGCCTTTCTTCTCTAATCGGTAAATTTCTTGCGCGGAATAGTTTCCTTCCCGGTAGGACACTTTGTATTTGATATTCGCGGTGAGTCTAACGGCGTTGATGAGATTTTGATAGGAATAATAGTCGACCTGATGGGGATTATAGTCTTTTTTACCTTTGTTGAATTCGTGCCATTCCGGCGATCCGAGCCGCATCGGGAATAAAGCCTCGTATTCTTTCTCGGGAAGAGCGGAGCGGACGGCTTCAACGGCCTTGTCTGCCGAATAGTCCGGATCGATCCCATCCCACAGTTCCTCAATCTGCTGCCTGCTCAGAATGCGGCTCTCCCCGACGGACAAGTTGGTGTCAAGCAGGTACTCCGCTTGGATTTTTAATTCAATGGCGTCAGCTTCAACGCTTGAAGCCGGAGACGCTCCGACAGGAATGACGAGCAGCGAGGAAGCCAGGGTCAGGATCATGGCGCACCGAATCCATTTCTTTGAAAGTGGATACGTGACATTGGACATAAACACATCCCCTTTTTGTTCAAATGGGCGTAATCCTTACCGCTTTTTATTTATATCGCTTTAGTTTTTGATTATGACAAGTTACTGCGCTAATCCTGGAAAGGGAAATCCATGAATGATGAACAGGTGCGATCAAGGGATCATGGTTTAATCGTCGGAATGAGGCCAAATGTTTACGAAAGCCGATACGGATGCATGTTTTGTCCTTGATGTTGAATAGGATAAAATCAGAACAATCTCGCAATTTATTATAAACGGGGTACCGTGAGGGGGAATTAAAAATTAGAAAAGAAACGGTAAGAAAAGAAATCGAAACGAATTTGAGCCAAAAGGTGGCATCCGATCCCAAACTCCATAATGTGTACCTGCTGGTCCATTCGGATAAGCTGGATATCCACTGGCCCATGGCTGCGGGAGACACGGATGGATTTCCTGCCGATCCTCGCCAGGCTTATCATACGGCTAGCATAGGCAAGGCCTTTACTTCGGTTATACTTGCCAAATTAGTAGAGCAGGGGTTTGTCCGGTTTGAAGACCCCATCGCAAATTACCTGCCTCCGTCCATCCTGAAAGACCTTCATACGCATAAAGGAAAAAATTATGTGCCGGAGATTCAAATTAAACATTTGGTGAGCAATACATCCGGTCTCCCCGATTATTACGAGGACAAACCGAGGGGAGGCCAAGCCGGGTTCATGGATGAAGCTCTCGCGAATCCTTCCCGTTTCTGGACGGCGGAAGAAACCATAGCGTGGTCGACAGAACATCTGCAACCCCGGTTTCCTCCGGGAAAAGGGCTTCATTATTCGGATACGGGATTCAATCTGTTGGGGCTCATCATTGAAAGAGTCACCTCCAAGGCTTATCACGAGGTGCTGCATGATTATATTTTTACTCCCCTAGAGATGAACCACTCCTATCTATCGCACTATTCCAATCCTGCCGTCGACAACGGCCTGCCCGTGGCAAACCTTCATTTGAATGATTTAAAAAATAAAGCTGGAAGACTACCGCTGTTTCAGCAGTTTTTTATGCCGGAGGTCAAACCGTTTCGACATCAGAGGATCTGCTCACCTTCTTGAAAGCTCTCGTAAACTATCGGATTGTCCGGAAAGAAACCTTGGACACCATGTTGCAATGGAACAAAATGTGGTTGGGCATGGACTACGGCTATGGGCTCATGAGGCTGCATTTCATTCCGTTTACCCGAAAATACATCGGCTGGGGGCATCTTGGCGCGAGCGGCGCGGCCATGCTGTATTTCCCCAACTATGATGTGTATATCATGGGAAGCTTCAACCAAACCGCCTATCGGTCCAAAGGCATGAACTATATATTTTTTAACGTTCTGCGTAAATTAGAAAAACATGTTCGCAGTTAGAACATTCAAATTAACCCATGCGGGTGGCTTAGTGAGTGGGGGGCCGCTCCCCTTGGCTCCGTCGAACGCAAAAATGGAACATGCCTAATTGGGCATGTTTTTTTGTTTTTTTTTAATATTGTCCTCGCAAGCGTGGGCCGTCATTAAACAAATACTTTGGTTTCTACAAGTCCGTCCATGCTGTATTGTTTTTTTTATACTACAGAGTTTTTTGATGCGAACTGACGAATCTTTTTCGTCTTTTGTTGGAATATATACCCACAGTTACCAAATGTTTGACAAAACAATGTAAATATTATATACAGTAAGTAATAAGTAATAAGTAATAAGTAACACCAGAATTATTCCATATACAAAGTAAACATCAGCCGGCATGAATAAAATCATGAATAGGGGTGGTTTGCTATGACAGATCTAAAATTAGCACAAAGTTTTTCAATGATTGCGCTAAATGTACAAAGTAGTCTTTATATGACTACGGTGAAGAAAGCGGCTGTTCGTTGTATGGCAGCAGCAGTCATTTTAGAGGTTTACTTAGACAGCGCGTTTACACAAACAGAGAATAAATTCATATTGAAAAGTGATGTACTTGACCAATCTCATACCATGCTTTACCGGGAAACTGTTTTCAAACCATTACTCAACAAAAAAATCATCGGTAACGGGTGATCTGAAATGGTGGCTGAAAGGGGCTTCAACGCTTCCTCAGAAAAAATTACTAAAGTTTGAGCACGCAATATCCGATTCTCTTAAGGCAATAGATTTGCTTGAGGAAATCCCGAATCTGTTGGGGTGCGACTTATATTATGATTCCGCAGGCGTTGCAATCAAAGAATATCGAAGCGATATTGAGACATACTCAAGGACTACCGAGAATATTCGAGCAGAAATTCTGGAAGACGGTTCGGTAACAGAGGAGATCATTTGTATGATTTGGCTTCTTCGTGAAAGTGGATGCATGCATGATTTTTTCTCGAGGAACGAGCTAGAAAAGGTGAACACCAGAATGAATGAATTATATCAAAGTGTTTTACTGGCAAAAGTATTGTTTCCAATTCAAATCCATCACGGGATTGAAATAGCAATCAAACAATTCTTGCATATGAAGAAAAGGTTTGTGAAGACAGCTGTGGGCAGCACCATCAACTTTTTTTTCCCCATGCTTGAGCGCTCGCAAGCTGTATTTATTGAAACCGAAGCTTGGTTCTCCAATTCCAATAAAAGATTGAACGATGTAATTTCACGGTTAGAGTCCTATGGCCATAAGGTTAAAGTGTTAGAGAAAGGACCGATATCGACCATAAAAATAGATAATTTGGTTTACGAAGCGGTCCCGCATGTTGTTTACATGAGGGTGCCAATTCAAGGTGTGCGTTTACTTCCGAAACGCCCAATTTAAAGGAGTTGGGTAATCATGTCCAGACAACGTTCCATGGAGACCATATTGACCTCTGAGTTCGTATCCATAGGAGAATTAGTGCGGCTTACGAATGCTCGCTACAGTACGCTGAAATTTTACACGGAAGAAGGCATGCTGCCTTTTGAACAGGCTGAAGAGAATCTGACACGCAGATACAAAAGAGAGGAAACCGTAGCACGCATTCTTTTGATTAAAGAACTGAAAACAAGTGGATTAACGATCCAGCAAATTAAAGATGCTCTAAACAGACTGACCCCGTAGCGTGAGACAAATCAAAACACCTTCAAGAGAATTCAACCATGTCGTAAGATATGGAGATAACCTTGGAGGTGTTTTTTGCGGCAACTAGAGTCAGTTATCCGGTAGAAACGATAATGAAGGCTGCAAAGGAACTAACGGACACCGCATTGAAATTTGGCGCAGCGATTTTCTTTGGACGGTTTCGACGCTTGATCGAGTTCACTTAGCTTACGTTAAAATAGGTCCGCCTCCCACATGCAGAACGGTTCCGGTCACGAAACCATTCTGAAGCAGGTAGAGCACGCTTTGATTACTTTAAAGGAATATTTTTTGGTTCTATAATGGTATCTTTTTTCGGCATGAGGTCACCATTTATATCTTTAAAAAATAAAGGTAGGCCTTCTGCTAAGACAGGATGTATAACTTTAGTTGGATCTTGTCTTTGATGATGAATATGTAAATGAGGTTCTGAGGTTGAACCGCTATTTCCAACTCTTCCTATGACATCTCCTTGCTTTACATGATCTCCCACTTCAACAGTGACACTATCTTTTTTTAAATGGTTAAGTAAAAGGTAAGTGCCTGTTTCTTTTTATTTTTATATACACATGATTTCCTTCCATTGAAATAAAGTTTTCTGATCCTGGCGTAATGTCAGCTTCATTATCAGAAACAGCAATTACTATTCCTGAAACCGGTGAATGAATTTCTTTATCCCATATTCCGTAGTCTTCATTACTATCACTATTAATATTATGCGGCTCCATTACTAAATCATATGCCCATCTCTCAGATGACCATGTTGCATGAGGTAAATTATCTTTAACACTATCACCTCCCCAACCAACAACGGTTTTTTCAGCTAAAGGCCAACTTACCGTTATAGATGGTTGAGCACGTGTAATAGTGTTTGGATAAGCATAAGGAATAATATTCATAGTCATTAATATTGGAAAGATTAATGCTATGTTTAACATTACATTAGTAAACAACTTTAAACTTCTTTTCTTTTTAACAATTAAAATGATAAACATGACCAAATTAATTAATAATCCCAGTACTCCTATGATAGGTAAAACTAATTTGAGGATTGCCCATGAATACGCACCAAATATACCACCAATAAAAAAAACACTTATCCACAATAATAAAGTGAACCCTATTAACACACAATTTGGATAACCAATTTTTCGCAATAATTTATTAAAAATAAACTCCTCCTCCTCATTCTTAAATCAATCCGTTCATTTATTGCAAAACAATAAGAACCACCTTCATTAATTTTAACAATCTCAGGATAAAATTTCCGCACTACTTCAGGTGTAGATTCAGAACGTTCTATCTAAAGGTAAAAAGGGAATCAGCGTTAAACAAAAAAACAACGTCACTACGTTATCGTTGTGACGTTGTTTTTTAGTCTGTTAATCCCCATCAGCAAAGCGGCAGAGAAGCTTTATCGATATTTTACGCCTTCATGGCTCATCATACAGCCGCTCCAGCAACCCCAGCTCGTAGGCTTTGGCTACCGCGCCGACCCTCGTCTTCACGTCGAGCTTCCGGTTAATGGCCGCCATGTGGTATTCAACCGTCCGCTGGCTGATCGCGAGCTCCGCTGCAATTTCCTTGTTCGTCTGCTCCAGCGCGATTCGTTTCAACACTTCCCGCTCCGTCGGGGTCAGTTGGTCGGCTCTTAACGAGGCATTCATCCGTTCCGACACGAGCCGGTGACCGAGCATGCTCTGCCGTATGGCATTCATGATTTGCGGGTAGGTCGCCTGTTTGGACAGATAGGCATGCACGCCGATCTCGTAGGCTTTATGTACATATTCGTCATAGACATATCCCGAGAGCACGATCAGCTTGACCGCCGTACCGTAAGTCCGCTTTAATTCCGTTAACACCTCGAACCCGTTCATGCCCGGCATGGACACGTCGATAACGGCGACGTCCGGCTTGAGCAGGCCGATTTGCGATAGCAGCTCCCGGGGATCGCTGAACGTCCCGGCTACAACAATGTCGGACTCCCGATCAAGCCGACTCTTCAATCCTTCCATGACCAGCGGATGATCATCCAGCAACAGGACCTTGATGGGCTGCTTCATGCTTCTTTCAACCTCCTTGCTTCGGCAGCCGAATGCGGACGGTCGTTCCGCGTCCCGGTGCCGAGTCAATGTCGATGCTCCCCCCGAATTGGGCAATCTGACTGCCTATCGTGGCGAGACCGAATCCACGTCCGCCAGCGGCGGCCGGGTCTATTCCGATGCCGTCATCCTGAATATGCCCGTGGATCTCGTCAAACGTTTCCCATAACCGGATCGTTAATTTATCCGCCTTGGCGTGCTTGGCCGCATTCGTTGCCAGTTCCCGCACGATTCGAAACAATGCGATTTTGTACAGCGGGGAAAGCGTCTCCGGCAGTTCGTTTGCAAGTTCGGCGGCCGGCCCGCCATTTTCTTTCAGCGTACGAATCAGCCAACGCAGGGCGTCGGCCAGTCCCGCTTGATCGACGATGTGCGGGTATAGGTCATCGCACAGCAGACGGATGTCGCGCTGCGTGTCGTACAGGCATTTCAACCAGACCGCGGTCAGCCGCTTGTCGCTATGCCCCGTATCATGCAATTCTTCCAGATCACGGGTAAGGAAAATAAGATTCTGCAATATATGATCGTGCAGATAGTAGGACGTGCGAACTTGCTCCGCTTGATGGGCTTCCATCAGCCGGTATTCGGATTCCTTGCCGGGAAACGTCTCGCGCGTTTTGCGCAGCTCATCGAGCAGGGAGGCATTCGTCAGCAGGCGAACGGTTTCCTGTCTCACTTTGATGATCAGGCCCAGCTCCTCCGGGGTGAACTCGGTTTGATTGATTTTGGGACCCAAGCCCAAATACCCGATGATCGGCTGTCCCGGCTCCATGGCAAGATCCAGCACCTGCACGAAGTCGGGCCGTCCGGACAAAACTTCGCGCGGGATCGGCTTGCCGGTATCGACCCAATCCGCGATCCCGGCGAATTGCCCGGTTCCGTATACGACGGCATCCGCCTCGCGATTCCAGACGAAGCACAGTCCCTCGATTTCCGTTACGCTATGGACGAGATCCGCAGGCATCCGCAGCAGATCCCGGCTATTGCGGTGTTCCGCAACCCGGATGGACATTTCCAGGCGCTGCCGGTCGAAGCGATTTTCCCGCTGTTCCCGTTGGCGCTTTAAGCTGTCGATGCTGAACCGATGCAACAGCACAAGAGCGGCGAAAGCGCCGCACAATATAAGCGTTGTCATGGAAGCGCCGCTTCGGACGAGAGCTGCGCCGAGAACGGTCGCCGATCCGGCATACAAGCTGTGGATGATAAGCCGGGGAAGATAGAATCGCATGTCGACCATCTTCTGTCGTACCCATAATACCAGCACGGAAGCCGGAAAGACGATGAGGCCGGCCAACGTTATTTCCGGAGGGGCCATGTATTCTCCCCACAGCAGATCGGGCAGCGCGCACAGGAACAGAAAGGGCAGCAGGCCGAAGGTCAGCGAGGAGACGAACACGAGCAGCTTGTTTTTCTCGGCCCGGTTCATCGCTCTCCAATTGACGGCCGCTATAACGATAATGGCGACCAGCGTCCCAACCAGAGCGGCATGGATTGCGCTTCGGGTCCATCCCGGAATGGCGGCCAACGAAAAGGCGATCAGAGCAAACGTGGCAAACAATGCGGCTAATAGCCGGTAAAGAGCCATGGCCCAACTGATCGAGCGGGGGACCGATCGGAACACGAAGGCGACAAAGAAGGCAAATAGAAGATAAGGCATCCAGCTTACGAGCAGGGGCAAGATCAGCCCGGTTAACGCCGTTTCCGTCGAATGGACGGTGAGCAGCATCGCGGCAATGAACAGGTTTACCGCATAAAACCGTCGGATCATATGGGATTCCGGCTTTTTGCGGTAAGCAGCCAAACCGATGACGAGCAGCGCCAGCTCCGCGCAGACGATGAATAATCCCCTGTACAAATCGGAGGCATCCGCTTCATTCCGTACCTCGAACAAGCCGCGGCCGGAGCGATTCAACAGAAGCGTTCCCGATTGCTTGAGATAAGCCTGATCGCCGAGCTTGATCATATGGTCCGGAGGCTTGCCGTCCACCGACACGAGCCGGTCGCCGACGCGCACGTCCCATTTTGCCGCAAGACCCGTGGGATTGATCGACGATACGGTCCATGCGCCCGATTCGCCGCGGAACAGTAAACCCGTATATGGATTTTGAAACGTAGCGACGTGAATATACGCCGCCACTACTAGGTAAACAAGGGCCGATCCGTATACGGCCCAGTTATATTTTCGCGTAATAGCGGACAAACTGTATCCCCCCGCTCCCAATGTACCATTTTTTTTAGCCGCAACTGAACGTCTTTTCGAGGGAAATAAACGAAAAAGAATATGATAACATCAATTTTCAATTTTTTTTGCGATTTGTCCCTTCGTTTTCATTTCAAACGAGCGAGCGAATCGGACATATCCGGGTCAGACAAATTGAAGAATGGACGCATTTCCGGTAAAAAGTCGACACAAAAAACTATCGCTCAGCTTTAGAATCTGCTCCTCATTATAGCTGGAATGGGGGGAGGGCGAATCCGTGTTCCACGGCGAATTTGAGGCGTGATCGCGCATGTTTTTTTGCGTGATCGCGCAGAAGTTCCGGATTAAATCAAAGGGGGAGAAGCGAGCGACTTTAATCAAAAAGACAATAAAACGCCAATGACAGACTGCGAAATCCTGAAAAGACACGGAAATTTTGCGGAAGCAAACTCTAACTCTCCGTGGATCGGCGCGAGGAGATGCTTATTCCCTCTGACTGCCGGTTTCTTTTGTTTATCGCAGAAAACCTATGTTTAGTAATCCATTGCCAGTATACTTATGTAGTGGCTGCTAGTTATTTCTAATATTTAAGCGGCCTGAAAGGAGGTGAAAATCCATGGGCACAATTCACATGCTGGCCGGCATTCCGGGCAGCGGCAAGAGCCATTACGCCAAAGAATTATGCAAGCGGGAAAGAGCCGTCCTTGTGGCTACGGACTCCATCCGGGAACGGTTATTTGGAAGCGAAGCCAAGCAGAAAAACACGTATCTGGTATTCGATGAAGCTTTTGCGGAAATAGGGCATGCTTTGCAATCCGGGAGGAACGTCGTATTTGACGCCACGAATGTCGGCCGGGACCGGCGCTTGCAGTTTTTGAAAAGATTTAGCGATGTCCCGGTGGAGTGCCATGCTTGCATTACTCCCTATGAAACGGCAAGGGAACGGATCCAAGCGAGAAAACGCAGGATCGATGACAAGGTGCTGACGAAATATGCCAAAAATTTCGAGTTTCCCGTTCTGGGTGAAGGCTTTGACGCCTTGCATATCGTGCACACGCCTACGGAGACGAGACTGGAAAGAGCCGGGCTGGAGCGGCTTCTTGCCGGCAAACCGGATCATGATGAGCTTTTTGGTCATTTGTCCGAATCCCCTTATTTCCAAGTGATGCTGGGTTACGATCAGGAGAATCCCTATCATTCCAAAACTTTGTCCGAGCATACCCATGCCGTTCTGGAATACATCCAAACGTTTTATGAAGGGGAGCATCTGCTGGAGATGCAGCTGGCGGCTTTGTTTCATGATGCGGGCAAACCGTTCTGCAAGGTATGGAAGCCGAGCCGGGGGCATTATTCGTATTACGGGCACGAGCATGTATCTGCGAACATAGCCTGCCATGTTCTTAAAGAAATGGAATACGGCGATGATTTTGTTCTGCATGTCGTCGATATGGTGAGCTTCCATATGGAGATTTTGCACGGAGGGGACGCGGGAGCGTCCAAAATCTATCATTTGCTGGGCGAGCATCGGCTTGCCGAACTGTATTTCTTCGCGGAAGCGGATACTTTCGCAAAATAAAGAGGTGACACCATGAAAATAAAATATCCGAAAACGATGCACCTGCCTTGGTCCAGAAGTTACACGGACGATGATAAAATTTTGCGGAACACGGATCATTTCGCAGGGCAGGAGGTCGTCATTACCGAGAAAATGGACGGGGAGAACACGACGATGTATCGCGAGTTTATTCACGCAAGGTCGCTTGACAGCAAGGACCATTCCTCGCGTCATTACGTCAAAACGCTCCATGGCGGGATCAGGCATCTCATTCCGGAAGGGTACCGGCTGTGCGGGGAAAACGTGTATGCCAAACATTCGCTCTTCTATTCGTCCCTGCCGAGCTATTTCATGCTTTTCTCCATATGGAACGACCAGAATGTTTGCCTTTCTTGGGAGGAAACGGAGGAGTGGGCGGCCCGATTGAACCTTGCTCTCGTTCCCGTGTTATATCGCGGAATTTGGAGCGAGGAAGCCGCAAGGCAATGTTACACGAAGCAGTCCCGCTGCGGGGGCGAGCAGGAAGGTTATGTCGTCCGGCTGGTTTCGGCTTTTCCCTATGAGGATTTCAAGCGCTCCGTCGCCAAATTCGTCCGGAAGAACCACGTGCAAACCGATGAGCATTGGCTGAGCAAACCGGTCGAGCCCAATGGCTTAGCGCGCGCCGATTGAAAGATTAAAGGAGTTAAATATTTTTTTTCATCAGGATGAGAATAACCAAAAGATGAGGAGGGGTTATCATGTGATATGCGAAAGTTTTTCCGCTGATTCTGTTTCATTTGATCTGTAGGGGGGAAATCGTGAATAGTGACAATAGACTAGCCTGTTTAGGCCAAAAGAATCGTTTCGCAGGCTCCGGCTCAACTAAAATTGATAATACATACGGCAAGGCTTTATACTGTCAATGTAATCAGGCTATGGAATCCCTTCCTTCTATTCATCTACTAATGGACAATAGGGAATCCGATTTCCTGATTTTTTTGTTTCTAACATAATCCATGTACGTTTTCTTGCAAAATGATGAATGGGAGAATGTTGCCTTAAGGCGATGTCTGACCAGAAAAATGAACGTTGAATTTGGAGGGAACGATCGATGAGCGAAGAAGTAAACACAACCGGCTGGGATGCGATTGAACAGGAAATGTCGAAAATATACGGCGATCAGGAACCGAAGCACTACGGAACGCTTCTTCCTTATATGCTGGGCGGTGAGGATCCGCTCGATGGAATCAGCGCTTACAAGGCGGAAAAGCCCTATCCCCACTGGCATTTCATCACTTTTGGATTTTCGGAGCTGTACGATAAGGAATCGGAAGATCCCGACTACAGCGGATACGGGTTTGAGCTGACTTTTCGGCTAACACGCACCGAAGGCGAGGAGGAGCCACCGGCTTGGGCGCTGAACCTGCTCCAAAATATGGGGAGATATATTTTTAACAGCGGAAATATTTTCAGGTCGGGCGACTATTTGGACGCCAACGGTCCGATATGCCTGGCTTCCGATACGCAGCTGACCGCGCTGGCCTTTGTGGAGGATCCGGAGCTTTCGGCTGTCGATACGCCGAATGGGCAGGTTCAGTTTTTGCAAATGGTCGGCATTACCGGCGAAGAACTTGAATCCATGCAGACGTGGAATACGCTGGGGATGCTGAAGGCTTGCCTGGAACATATGCCCCATTACATAACCGATTTGTCGCGGGACTCCCTTGTGCGGGTTCCTGCCGTATCCGAAGCCGTGCAAAGAGGGATGGAACAGGACGGTTCCAACACCGGTTTTTTATATGTGGATCAACTGGCTTGGGAGCCGGGCAAGAACCGATTGCTGGGCAAAGCCCCGGCAACGCTCAGACTGGGGGCCAAGCAGGCCGGGATTATTGGAAAGCTGCTTCAAGGCCGCATTCTGAAAGGGAAGGACCTTAATCTGGTAAGTTCCGACATCCGGGTAGTTCTGGAGCCGGGGGCGAAGGCAGACTTTGAAACCGGCGAGGACGGTATCCGAATGAAACTTGATGAGGCAACAGCGGCTGAACTTTCCCGGAAATTGCAGCCGAAGGAAGGTTTGATCGAGCTTTCCGCATTCAAAGGAATCTCCATTCAAATCGTAAAAACCCATATTAAGGACCAGGAAGGAAATGTGGTATCGACGATCGGATAGCGGATGATTTTATTAAAAACGGGGCAACAGCAACGGACGGCAGAATCATCAGCTTTTCGCAGTGATGGCGTTTAGAATGATTTCTTGAATAGGAGGACGACGCATTGAATCAGGCTGCGGAAGCATTTCTGAATGACATATGGAGCCATGTCAATTCCATTTACGACAAGGAAAGCCGGAGGGTTCGCGAGATCAAAAACCAAAGCCGGCTTCAAGCGGGTATGTTTGACTACCTTGGAGTGGCCTGGAGAAAAGGAAAATTCAACTGGGTACAGGGAAACATCCATATCGACGTTTATGAACCGTTCTCTTGGAGCGACAGTTCTTATACATTCGAAGCGGGTGCTTACATCGAAGAATTGACGGATGATATCCTAGCTCAGGATTTTTTTCCCGCTCTGCGGGACCGGGTAGATGCACTGTTCCGGTCGGACGATTACGGTCCCCGCTTTTTTGATTACCGATTGGAGCTCGTATTCGAATTTGAGCGGGAGCAATCGGTGCTGCGCTACTCCCAAGCTTTGTTAAACGAAGAGAAGCTCCGGGGTCTCAAGCAAACGTTTGACAACTTTATCGACACCAAAATCATGCTGGAGCTTCCGGTTCTTCCCAAAGAAAATGACGAGTTTTTCTTCGCGCGTCATCTGATGAATCCCGATTTGATGGAACAGCGGCAGGAAGTGATCGAACCGCTGATCCGCCGCCTCAGCGACAAGCTGCGCACCCGTAAAGAACGAAGCGATAGCTGGGCTTACCAGTATACTGCGGCTTTCAAAGACTGGTCTGAGGAGCGGTTTTTAAATCGATTTTTTGACCGGTCCGGAAATTACGGGTTGGATTGGGTCCTCAAAGAAGAGCCGGAGTGCAGCAAACCCAATGCTCAAGAACTTGAATTTTTCATGTTTGCCGCCCTGAAGATCGGTCCCCGGGAACCGGATACCCGGGAGAAATACCTGAAGCTGGCCGTCCAGCTGGGCTCGAAGAGGGCGGAGGATTATTTGAAACAGGGGAGCGGCCGTTTCGAAAGCGTGTATAAGAGCAGTCTGATCCAAGCCACGGCCAATGACATTACGCAAACCATTGAAATTCATATCGGCTCCGAAGAAGAAGCCGCCTACGGCGAAGCGTTGAACTTTATCGGCAATCTGCTAGATCAAGGCTTTCCGAAGGGATACAAGCTTATGCTGAAGAGCAAAGAAAAGAATTTCTTGCCGTTAAAAAAGCTGGCGAGGTCCGGACAACATCAGTTTTTTGCCAACGCGGCGCGTTACCCGGCGTTATTCCCCCGGCTTGCGGCTTATGCCGAGCTGGCCATGGAGGAATTCGCCTGGTACGAGGATGTGAAGCCGGGCGAGAAATCCGTCATGCCCGGAACCTATGCGGTATTCGGACTTGGATTGTACAGCAATGTATATTTTCCGTTGGTTCGCCGTTATATGGAATTGGTGGATACCGAGCATCAGTCTGCGCAGGACGGATATGCGGAAGCCTTTATCGAAGCTCACGGCGTTACGGCAGAGCATATGCCGACCATCGTCTCGATTTTGCTGGGGGGCAGCGAATCGGCTAAACCTGTCAAGAACATAGCCATAGATACGCCCGATCTTGCTGATGCACTGATCCGGGAGCTTGAGTCCAAGGAAGATTATAAGCGTGAAGCCGTCATATACCGCATTTTCGGCAGCAGCCAAAAGCTGGCCCAGGCAGCGAAAAGGGAGTCTTCCCCTTTAAAGGAACGTCTAGAGAGACTGCTGGAGCTGTTAGGGTAAAGGCAATCCCCTAAAGGGGGACTATCATGTGGACGATACGCTTTGAACATGAATTTGCAAAATGGGAAGGCGCGACGCGGGAAGAAATTATGCAGTTTCTGAAGGCGTGGAACCAAAATCTGTCGGAGCAGGAGATCCAAGAAATCAAGCAGCGGCAGGCGAATCCTTTTCCCAAATCGTCTCCGTACCACGATATGTACAAACCGATTGATCCATCCGGCTGGAAGCTGCCTCAAAGAGCATTTCCCGACAGCTATATCGATTTTCTGAAATATTCCAACGGCGGAGAATTCCAAAACGGAGACCGTTATTTTCAATTCTTCGGCACGGAGGATTTTAGGGAAATGAATTTTGCTTATGAGCTGCCGGAGTATATGCCATTTGCCGTTTCGTTTGGAATGGATGGCAGCGGGAACCATTATTTATTCGATATGAGAGAGGAACCGAAAAACAACGAGTATCCCATTCTCGTCTCTCATTCCGGCAATTTGGGATATGATGACTGTCAGTATGCAGCGGATTCCTTCATCGAGTTGTGCACGAAGAAATGCGAGCTGCTGTAAGCCGGCGGTCCGGCATCTTACAGATCGACTTGATTTGATGGCGCGTAAACCTTATATTTCTCGGGAGAAACGCTATAGTCCATAAGAAGGACGATAGCGTTTTTTGCTTGTTTTGGCAGCATCTCAGTCTCGAGACCGATGGAAAACCATTCCCGGGATGGTTTAACGGCTGACCAGGATTCCTTACAATGCAATAAGATGTAAAGAGCGAGTCGATGAGTCGCGGAGAATAGAGGTTGACCCGAGACTCTAGGCATCTCTATTCGCAAGGAGGAGCTGGAATGAATCATAAACAAAGGAAGACCGTGCCAGGCAACGGGGAATGGGCCATCGAGGCTTGCGGACTGGTTAAAACATTCGGCGGCAATCATGCCGTGGATGGCGTGGATTTGAACGTCCGTACGGGTACGATCTACGGCGTGCTTGGTCCGAATGGAGCAGGCAAGACCACGACCATTCGAATGCTGGCAACTTTGCTGCGGCCGAATGCGGGTACGGCTCGTATCTTCGGGTACGATGTGGTCAAAGAGTCCGCGATCGTGCGTCAGTTGATTGGAGTAACCGGTCAGTATGCATCGGTCGACGAGTCGCTCAGCGCAATCGAGAATCTGGTCATTTTCTCCAGATTGTTAGGGTTGGGGCGTAAAGAGGCACGGCAGAAGGCGGAAGAGCTGCTGGAGGAATTCGGTTTAACTGAAGCGGCGAAGCGGCCGCTGAAGCAATTCTCCGGAGGGATGCGTCGGCGGCTGGATTTGGCGGCAAGTCTCATTGCACAGCCGCCGCTCATCTTCCTGGATGAACCGACGACCGGGTTGGATCCGCGTACGCGTTCGCAAATGTGGGATACGATCCGCCGTTTGGTGAATACGGGGTCAACGGTCCTGTTAACGACGCAATACCTCGATGAAGCGGATCAACTGGCTGACCGAATCGCGGTCATCGATCGCGGACGAGTCGTTGCCGAGGGTACTACAGATGAACTGAAAGCTTCTGTCGGGACCTCGTCGCTGCATTTGAGAGTCCAAAATCCGCAGGACATCCACGGCGCCCGCCAGATCGTCGAACAGGTGCTTAAGGTCCGCTCGAATGTATCGGCGGAAGCCGGAACGATCACTGCACCGATGGCGGAAGCCGATCTTGTTACCGACCTGCTGATCGTCCTCCGGGCCGAAGGATTCCAACTGGCCGAGATCAGCGTGCAGAAGCCGACTCTCGACGAAGTATTTCTGACGATAACCGGACAGGATGTCCATGAAAACGTGCCGCTGGAGGCTGAAAAATCGAGTGTTGTAGAGGAGGCGAGAGCATGAGAAGCACGTTAGCGAAGCCGAATGCGGATCATCAATATAAAAATTACACCGGTTTAGGCCAGACGGTTCGCAACTCGCTCACAATGGCCTATCGGGGGTTGCTTAAAATTAAACGTACGCCCGAGCAGCTGTTCGACGTTACGTTCCAGCCCATACTTTTCACCCTTATGTTTACGTATATCTTTGGCGGCGCCATCTCCGGAAACGTTCAAAATTATTTGCCGGTTATTATCCCCGGTATCCTCGTGCAGACCGTGATTACCACCTCCATCGTCACCGGCGTCCAGCTGCGCGAAGACATGGATAAAGGAGTGTTCGACCGATTCAAGTCATTGCCCATCGCTCGAATAGCACCTTTGGCAGGGGCCTTGCTTGCGGATACGATCCGATATACGATTGCGACCGTGCTAACCTTCATCATGGGGTATATTATGGGCTATCGGCCCGAGGGAGGCCTTTTGTACGTCGCCATCTCCGGGGTTCTTGTCATTGCGTGTTCGTGGGCCATCAGCTGGATTTTCGCCTTTTTTTGGCGTGATTGCACGTAATGCTTCAAGCGTACAGGGGATTTCCATCATTGTACTGTTTCCGCTCACCTTTCTCTCCAACGCTTTCGTACCGGTCAATACGATGCCTGATTGGCTTCAATGGGTAGTGAACGTTAACCCGATCTCGCATCTGGTCACCGCCGTTCGAGATCTTACGAACGCCGGAACGGTTGGCGGGGATCTTGCCTTCTCCCTCATTGGCGCCGGCGTCATTGTAGCGATCTTCGCACCGCTAACGGTACGTGCCTATATGCGGCGGACGTAGACGAAATCCAAAGTTCACCGTGTTAGATGACTCCGATCTGAACCTTTTTATCGTTTCCTTCGCCTATAAATGGTAAGAAACAAAATGCATCGGCCCGGTCCGGATTTTTTAACGGGACCCCCATGTGCCTGTTTCATCAATGAAGGAGGAAATGATCATGAAGAAAACAACCATCGCGGTATTAAGCGCAGCGTTATTGCTGGGAGGAACCTTGTCGTCGCCGGCCGTTCAGGCGGCTTCCCGATTGGAAGCCGGGCCCAGCGCCGTGAGCTCCGAACTCAATCTGAATCCGGCGATAAAAAAGGAATACGGGGGAGCCGTATTTGAACTGGAATCTTTAACGGCCACTAAACAATCGATGGAATATGTCATTTCGCGGAACGTCCCTGAAAATATGGATCCGGAGATGGACCGCAATATTATGGCCATGAACTATGTCGTCATGGACAGCAACGGATGGATTTACGACCGCATCCAGGCGGAAGATAAAATGCGCGAAAAGCCGGACGGCACGTTTGACCGATATTATAAAGAAAAGCTGGGGGCCTTAAAGGGCAAACCGAAGGAACTTATCATCAAGCCCTATTTAGGGGGTACAAACATAAAGTCGGCGGGAAAGGCCGACGTGACGGCCAAGCTGACGAATAAATACCCGGTGACCCTGGATCAGGGCAAGATCGGAACCATGACCGTAACGGGCGCGAAATTTGAGAAGAAACGGACCGTTCTTACGTTGTCGATCCAAGGGGAGACGGCTTCGATTCAAAACGCCGCAACATGGCTTGTAGAAAATGGGAAGGCTCTGGATTACAGCCGCAAGGAATTGATCAGCGTGAACAACGACGTTTACCGATACGAGCTTGAGTTCCCGGCGGTTGACCGCAAAGCGACGCTTCAGGTGATGACGAAGCGTATGACGCCCGTTGCGTTTTTGAACGAGCTGGAGATGAGGGTGAAGCTCCCGCAATAACGTCCTTTAGAAATGTTGGAAGAAGCAGAAACGGTCATGGGCCGTTTCTTTTTTTTGCATAAAAATGAACCGAGCCTCCGTTTTTTCCTCGACGAACCTCTCCGGATCTGAACCTACTTTCCCTTTCATTCGCCTATATAGTGTAAGAATCAAACGCATCTTGTTCGGGCCCGTCCGCTCCTTAGCGGCAACGAGATGCATATTTCGTTTCATCGGATGAAGGAGGAAATGATCATGAAAAGAACAACCATTGCGGTATTAAGCGCAGCGTTATTGCTGGGAGGAACCTTGTCGTCGCCGGCCGTTCAGGCGGCATCCCCATCGGAAGCCGGGCAAAGCGCCGTAAGTTCCGATTTCAAGCTGAATCCGGCGATAAAAAAGGAGTACGGTGGAGCCGTATTTGAACTGGAATCTTTAACGGCCACTCCGCAGTCGACGGAATATCTCATTTCACGGAACATTCCCCAGACTCTGGATCCGGAAATGGACCGTAATATGATGGCCATGAACTATTTCGTCATGGACAGCAACGGATGGATTTACGATCGCATCCAGGCGGAAGACAAAGGGAGAGAAAAGCCGGACGGCACGTTTGACCGTTATTATAAAGAGAAGCTGGGTGCTTTAAAAGGCAAACCGAAGGAACTTATCATCAAGCCCTATATAGGAGGCAATTATGATGATAAAAGTACAAAGTTTGCGGAAAAAGCCAGCGTAACGGCGAAGCTGTCGGATAAATATCCGGTCAAGCTGGATCAGGGCAAGATCGGTACCGTGAACGTAACGGGCGTGGAATTCGAAAAGGACCGGACCGTTCTTACGTTGGCGATCGAAGGGGAGACGGCTTCGATTCAAAACGTCGGAACATGGCTTGTAGAAAACGGGAAGACCCTGGATCACACCCGCAAGGAATTGATCAGCGTGAAAGACGGCGTCTACCGCTACGAGCTTGAGTTTCCGGCGGTTGACCGCAAAGCGCCGCTTCAGGTGAAGACCAAACGAATGACGCCCGTTACGTTTTTGAAGGAGCTGGAAATGAGGGTCAAGCTGCCACAGTAGCCAACCATCGCCATGGGGCAGGGAGCGGAAACGGCCGTACAGGCCGTTTCTATTTTTTTGCCTAAAAAATGAACCGAACCTCCATTTTGTTCGCCTATATAGTATAGTGCTATTGGGAGTTGACAGGATGGAAAGCGAAGAACGATTGTTTGATTTGTGCCGGAACGGCGATAAAGATGCCTTTTTCAAGCTGGTGGAGCCTTTGCTGGGCCGCGTGTACAGCACGTCTACGGCTATTTTGCGCTCGACGCATTTGGCTGAAGATGCCGTACAGAACACGCTGATCGAAGCTTATCAAGCCATTATCAAAGGGAAGAAAATAAGGAATTTCAATGCCTGGTTCAAGCAATTGGCGGCCTGCCGGGCAATGGATCTGGCCAGACAAAGGTCCCGGCACGCCAATGTTTCCGGAAATATCGACGAGCTGGAGCTTCCGGACGAACATGAAACACCGCTGGAAGCCGTATTGAAAAAAGAAAGGGGAGCCGAGCTGTTGGAATGCGTCATGTCGCTGGACATTCACCATCGGTCCGTCATTGCACTGTATTATTACCAGGAACTGTCCATCGATGAGATCGCCGACGTTTTGGGCATTAAGGCGGGGACGGTCAAATCGCGGCTTCATGCCGCCAGATCGAAGCTGAGTCAGGCGGCAACCCGACAAAAAAATGGAGCAGGTGATCGAATGTTAAACCGGGATGAACGGCAGCTGAAGAAAAATATACAGCAATCGTTAGATGAAATTCCGCTTCCCGATTCTTTAATTCAATTTGCCAAGGAGGTACCGCTTCGCTGTCAGCAGCCGGAAGAGGACATGGCGGTTACGAAGCCCCGGCGCCGAAGCGGCAGAAGAAGGTATAGAATAGCCGCAGCCTGCGCGGTTTTGGCCTTATCTCTGGGATTCGCCGTGCAGAAGTCGCCGGCTTTTGCGGCTATGGTCAAAGGGATTCCCGGTTTCTCGATCGTTTCGGATTGGCTGGACACGTTGCGTGGAAATGACGGCGTCGAGAACGCCCAATCCCATGGTTACAGTCCGTTTGAACCGTTCGTGAAGCAGTTTGACGGGGTGAAAGTCAGCATCAGCGATGTGTATTTGACGAGCGATAAGTTGTCATATAAAGTGTTTATCCAATCCGACCGTTTGAAGCAGCATGTTTTTAAAAGATCGGACGGCAGTTTGGGCCTGAACAGGGAAGCACCGGTCTTTTTCGTAAATATACCTGAAATTTCTGATGGGGGCAGCAGCGCCGGCGTCGTGATCGAATCGGGCGATGACGCAAAGGACCCGGTACTGGTTATTAGCCGGATCGGTGAAGTAAAGCCGGAGGAAGTTAAAACGTTTTTAAGCCATAACCCTACGGAACTTCAGTTTGAAATCGGCATCAGCCATGATCAAGAAGACGGCAAGCCCATAACAGATACGCTCAAGATGAGCGTTCCGTTCCATCATATGGACTGGCTGGAGGATCGGATCATACCGCTTCATCAGACCGTTAAGGTGGCGGGGGATCCGGATTTGAGGGAAATGACGCTGGACCAAATCAAGATTACGCCGACCAATACCTATCTCGATATCAAAATCGCGGATGACGCGAATTATTATCTGTTATTCGGCCAGTCCGGGACAGTCCCGTATTTAACGGATGATAAGGGGAAAACGTACCGATTGCATACGGACGACCCGCAGAACATGGTGGACTATCCCGGCGTGAGGCGGATGAACGGAAACAAGCTTACGTTTACCGCATCCCCTTACTTCGACGAATCGGTGAAGTCTCTTACGCTGCACCTGGATCAAGTGATGCTGACGGAAAAGAGTCCGGGCGGAACGTTCACCCTTTCGCTAGACGAACCTTTTCCTAAGAAAGTCCGCTTTAAAGATAATGAGTTAACGATCATCGGGGCGAGTTACGAGAAAGATTATTTGCGGCTGAGAATAAAAAGGGATCGAATGGAAGACAAACGTTTGGGCATCCTGTTTGCAGTCCCGCCGGAAGCCAAGGAAAGTTTATATCCCGAATTGCAGCAGCGTTTCGATAAAGGCATCGGGATAGATTCGGGGGCAGCACGGGTGAGAAACGATCAGGACGATTATTATGAAGCATGGATTTTCGCGCCTGAACTGAAAACCTATGAAATTGAAATGTATCGGGAGGCCGCCCCAGTCCGGATAGACCAAGACATTACGATTCCTGTCAGTAAGTAGATCAGAGATTAGCTCAGCACCGGCCGGGAATAAAATGGGGATCAAGGGTTCGATCTTCATTCGTTTTCAGGTTTAGCTTCCGCTCCTTCCAGTTTTACGGCTTATAGTACAATGTAAATAGACTAAAAACGAGTGGTAGAGGAAAGGGCTGCTGAAAACGATGCCTAAAGCGGACAATATGCTGGCTATTCTATGGCTCCTTAAATCACGAAGAAGAATGACGGCCAAGCAACTGGCAGAGGAGTTGGAAATTCATATCCGGACGGTTTACCGGTGCATCGATGCTCTATGCATTTCCGGCGTCCCGATCGTTTCGGAAACCGGTCGCGACGGAGGTTACTTTATTCCTGAACATATCAAGCTGGAGCCCTTGTTTTTTGATGCCGAAGAACAAAAAGCCCTCCTACAGGCGGCGGCATTCGCACGGGAAGCGGGTTATCCGTCAAAAGCGGCGCTTAGCCGGGCGGTTTCCAAAATCAAGCGGTATGCCAATTCGGAGCAGCTCGAGCGCATGGAGCGTCACGAGATCAGTCTTGAAGTCATACAGCCTCCTTCTGCCGCTTCTCTGATCTCCATGCTCACAGAGATCGAAAAATGCATGGATTTGCAATCAAGCCTCGAACTATGCTACAAGACAGGATATGACGGTTCCATCAATAAGCGCATCGTTGATCCCTATGGGCTCGTCCATTGGAAAAGCAAATGGTATGCCGTTGGTTACTGCCGTTTGCGCGGGGAAATACGCAGCTTCCGCGTCGACCGTATGAGCGATTTGATATGCACCGATCACCAATTTGAACGTCCGCCCGATTTTTCCGCCCGGTCGTTTTTTATTGGACAGCTTGCGTTCGGATGACGGGGGTGAAGATAGCGCTCATTTGATTTCGGTTCACATCCAAGGCAGCCCTCAGGCTTTGGACGATTTGTGCGGACATTGGCTGCTTGGTCACGCACTCGTGGAGCGAACGGCGGAGTATGCCCATTTCAAGTTGGACGAGCTGAAAATTTATACGCAGCTTCCTTATTACTTGCTGTCTTATGGCGGAAAGATACGCATCTTGGAGCCGGAGGGACTGAAATCCTGCATGATCGACATCACGGCCTCCCTGTTGGACCATTATCAATCCTAGTTATAAACACTGACCTTCGTTGTCAGTGTTTTCGTTATATAATGAAACCCAAAACCCAAAAGGATGCGACAGGAGGAAAAAAGGTGGCAGGCTCTATTTTTAAACGGGACGTGAAGACGGCAACGGGCAGCTCATGGGAAGAATGGATAATGAAACTTGGCCGGGAAGTGGACCCGCTATGGTCCCATGAACAAATCAAAAATCATATCCGCGAGGCGCATCAAGTTTCGGGAGATTGGAGCGAATGGATCGCCGTCATGTACGAACAAATCATGGGCCGGACACCGGTTGGAACAACCAAAGACGCGGGTGTGCAAATAGGCATCAGAAAGACGTTTGCCGCAACCAAGGAGAAAGCCTGGAATTTTCTCACCTCTTCTGAGGGCTTATCGTTATGGATCGGAGAAGTTCCTTCCTTTAAAATCCAGAAGGGACATGAATACGAATCCAAGGAAGGCGTGTCCGGGAAAATTACGGTGGTCGTACCGTACCAAAAGCTGCGCATGACCTGGAAACGTCCGGAGTGGGACAGCCCGTCCCGGCTTCAAATTTATTTGTTGTCAGCAAGCTCCGGTAAAACCACCATCTCCATTCACCAGGAAATGCTGGAAGACGTCTATATGAGGGAAATGATGCGGCGTTATTGGGAAGAGACGTTGAATAGAATCAAAAATCTGTTGGAGGCGCGGGATGAATAAATACAGCCATATCGACTTACGGGTAAATTCCTGGGAAAATTTCCGATCAGCCCGACCTATTACGCGGTTTATTTCGAAGACCCGTGCGGCAACAAGTATGAGATGGTTCACAGATTGAATTAGAACAGAAGAACCACGTCGTGAGGGACGTGGTTTTCTTCTGGTATGGCGGCCCCGCATGACTTGATTCAAGCGTTCAAAGGAAATGCTTTCGTTTTCCGACAGAACGATTCTTCTTCGAAATAAAGCACTTAGTTCACTCATGAAGCCGCCCCTTTATATCATGGCGTATTCGCCGTCTTCGGTGATTGTTGGCTCCGGGCTCCCAGGGCATTCGCGCCGATGACTCCCGCTATGATCAGCACCGAGCCGATGACGTGATAAAGCTTGATTTCCTCGTGAAGAAACATGGCCCCGGCAGCAATCGAGACGACGGTTGACAGGTTGCTGAACACGCTCGTTTTCGAGGCGCTGATTTTGGACAGGGTGTAATTGGCCGTCAGAGAAGTAACGAGGGAAGACAGTATCCCCAGATAAAGGATGGACCAGATAAAGGTGCCGCTGGATAAAGGCTCGAAGAAGCGATCCAGCGTTCCGGAGCCGATATGAGACGTTAACGAGACGAGTAAAAAGGCGGCGCAGCCGATGCCAAGCATCATGTATGTGATTTCCAAGGGACTGAATGTTTTCAATAGCGACCGGGCCAACACGCTGTAACCGGCGAAAGCCAGACAGGATAAAAACAGCAGGAGAATCCCCGTGATGCTGGACAGATCGAAGCTGCTTCCCTTCATCATAAAGATGTATACGACACCAAGGACCGAAAGGAAAATAGACAGCTTTTGAAGCAAAGTGGTCACTTCCTTTAGAAATACGAAGGCCAGAAGCATTGTCAAAATGGGCGTTACCGCATACAGAATGCCGCCCTCCGAGGAGGTGGCGTGAAGGAGCCCGAATGTTTGAAGCGCAAAGAATCCAAGCGGATACATCGTTGCCAGGATTTTTTGGACAGGGAGAAATTTCTGAAGATCAGCATTTTAAGGGCGCAGCCGGAGCAGATCGAGGAGGGCGTCAAAGCGATCGTGGAGGAGGTAAAGAGGGGGAGCGGGCAGGCTTTTTAACGATCGATCTGCCGTAACCATTAGCCTTAGGGAAGGTTATTGACAGGCAGGAAAAGCTTGTTTTTCTGTACTTAGGAGAAGGAATGCTTCCCTCAAATCTCGAAAAAGGTATACCAACACAAAACAAACGAGAAAGGAGGTGAACTCCCCATCCGCATGATGAAAATAAATCCCTGTTTATCCGGCAGATCCCGCATCCAATGGATCCGAATCATGAAAAGCGGGTTGCTTCTTATATATTTTTTTTATTCATCGTTTTATCCTGACGATTACCGACTGCAGACGAGCTCCGCTATACGATTTGATTTTTTATGACAAATTCCTGCTCTTGATCCCCAGGCAAGTTTTGATGGATGGTCCCAATAGACTTGTCATTTCCAATCACGTCATCCAATGTTATGCAATCCTTTGCTTGGAAAGCGAACGGATCCTTATTCGATTTCAAACCTACAAGGAACCGAGCCTGAAACCTCCTTTTACATGGAATTCTTTCAACCCTGTTTCGTTCGACTAAAGGAGGTTCTCATGAGTTCGGGAAAAGAAAATATTTTCAATAAAATGAATACGATTTACAATCGGCACCGGCTTAAGCCGTATTATGACAAGCTCAAGGTTATCAAGGGAGTTCAATTCAATGATTGGAGCGATTCAAAGCTCGCAGATTTTGCCCGGGAGCTCAAACTGAAGGCACAGTCCGGCGTTCCGCTCAGCGGCCTGGTGGCCGAGGCGGCGGCTGTGGTTGACGAAGTCATATGGCGCTTCCTGCAAATCCGGTTGTATGACACGCAATATATCGCGGGTTTAGCCCTTCATGACGGATATATGGTGGAAATGCAAACCGGCGAAGGCAAGACGCTTGCTGCGGTTCTTCCGGCGTATCTTCATGCTTTGGAAGGAAAAGGGGTGCACGTTTTTACCTTCAATGATTATTTGGCAAGCCGAGATGCCGAGTGGGTAAGGCCGATTTATGAATTTTTAGGCCTGACCGTCGGGTGTATCATAGAGCAGACCGGGTTGCCTGAACGGAAGCGGGCCTATGCCGCGGATGTTACTTATATGACGGCCAAGCAGGCTTGTTTTGACTATCTGAAGGATTCGCTCGTTTATGACATAAAGAATAGAGTTCAACGCTCTCACCATTATGTATTGGTTGACGAAGCGGATTCGATATTAATCGATGAAGCGAGGATTCCGCTGGTTATAGCTGGCGATATCGGCGAAAATCGAAATGCTTACAGCAGAATGGCCGATATTGTGAAGCAGCTCAAACCTGGCGTTGATTATGACACGGATGACCATGAGCGAAACGTATTCTTAACCGAGGCGGGAGCGGAACAGGCAGAGGAACTGCTTGATTGCGGCAATTTGTACGATATGGAGAACAGCCAAACGTTAACGGAACTGAATTGTGCGCTGCATGCCGAAGTTTTGTTAAAGAGAGATGTCCACTATATCGTTCGGGATGGAGCCGTACAGCTCATTGATGAGTTTACGGGAAGGATCGCGGATAAAAGGCATTGGCCTGACGGTTTGCAGGCTGCAGTCGAAGTAAAGGAAGGACTTAAAGTTCAAGCGGGCGGAAAAATCATGGGCTCCATGACGCTGCAGCATTTTCTGAGCTGTATAAAAAAACTTTGCGGAATGACGGCAACCGCCCAATCCTCGGCTGATGAATTCAGGGACGTCTATGCTTTGGATGTGGTAGTTATACCGCCTAACAAACCTTCCCGGAGAACGGACCTCCCCCATTTCATATTTTCGGATAAAGAATCAAAAAGAAGGGCCATCATTCGCGAGATCGTCTCCGTTCATGAGACGGGCCGACCGATTCTGGTAGGTACCTCAAGCGTTGAAGGGTCGAACCAACTGGCGGCAGACCTTGCGGGCAAGGGGGTGTCATGCCATGTGCTTAATGCGCAGCATGATCAACAGGAAGCAGAGATTATTTCCAGAGCCGGGATGCTTGGCGCTGTAACCGTGTCCACCAATATGGCCGGCCGGGGAGTGGATATCATTCTAGGCGGCGGGGATCCCGAGGAATACCGGAAGGTGGCGGCTTTGGGGGGATTATACGTCATCGGTACGAATCTTCATGAGAGCGTTCGCGTGGACATGCAGTTAAAAGGGCGGGCAGGCCGACAGGGAGATCCGGGATCGTCGCGATTCATCATTAGTTTGGAAGACGATATTTTGATTAGATATGGGATTAAGGAGGAACTTCCCGCAAAATATCAAGGTCTAAAATCGGACGCTCCGATTGAAGACTCCAAAATCCGGCATATTCTGAACCATATTCAGCTCGTTATCGAAGGGCAGAACTACGAGATCAAAAAAGACGTTGAACAAATACGCCGATATCGTTGAACAGCAGCGAAGGATTTTATATGAAAGACGGACGGATGTGCTTTTTAATAGAGTCAAGCCCAATGTGTTGGCAACAAGTGAACCCGAGTTATACGAAAATCTGTGTGCAGCCTATGGACAGGTTAAGGTGGAGGAGACCGAAAAATACGTTTTGCTGATCCAGATGGATGCATGCTGGTCAGACTTTTTGGATTATGCATCTTACATTAAGGAAGGCATACATTTGGAAAGCTTGAGCAATAAAAATCCTCTGGATCAGTATAATCGGCTTCTCATTGAAGCTTACGGGCGAATGGACAAAGAGATTGAAACCCGTACATTAAACGTCTTCCTCAAGACGGAGTTTAAGGAGGAAATGACGGTCCCTCTTGATATGAGCGAGTTGAGAATTCCTTCGGCAACATGGACCTATGTCATCAACGACAGCTTTTTTCAGAATAGAGTCCAGTTATTCTAGGGGGAGATGGGGTGAAAAGATAAAAGTCAACCCAACTTATTTCATTACGGTAACGCGACATCGCTTTAAACAATAAGCTTGCATGACAATCCCGATTGTAATACAATGCTTTTAAATTTACGGTTCCAGAATAGGATACAAGCGATGAAGGAAAGAGTAAGCGAAGAACATTCCTGACAGGGACGGCATGCCACCGACTGAAAGCTGCCGAGCGAAGGTTCCCGCCGAAGTTCATTCCCGAGCCGGTTTTCTGATAGCTTCCGTTTTAAGCATGATGCGGCAAGCGGTAGGAAGGCCCGTAACCCTTGCGTTAAAAGGTTCAAGTGAGATGTGCGGCTATTTCTCGTAAAAACGCCATCGTTCTTTTCGAAGGACGACGGAATCGTTTTTTGCGCTGCATATCTAATAAGGGTGGTACCACGACTCCTCGTCCCTTTGCGGACAGGAGTCTTTTTGTTTTTATATATAAATCAAAGGAGAGATTCTGTATGAGTCAAGGACGTTTGGAGCAATTGCGGTCAGAACTGGATTCGGTCAATCTTCAGCTGCTGGAGCTGTTGTCGCGGCGGGCGCGTTTAGCCCAGGAGATCGGAGAGGAGAAACAAAAGCAGGGCGTGCCCGATTTCGATCCGGTGCGGGAAAAACAAATGCTGCAGGCCATCACCGAGCATAACGACGGGCCATTCGATAACGAAACGATCCGGCATTTATTCAAGCAAATATTCCAGGCCTCGTTGAAACTGCAGCAGGTAGACAGCAAGAAGCTTTTGCTAGTCAGCCGTAAAAAGAAGCAGGAGGACACGATCATACAACTTGGCGATACCGTAATCGGCGGCGGCAAACCGGTCATGATTGCCGGCCCGTGTTCCGTGGAAAGTTACGAACAGGTACGCCAAGTGGCGGCAGCCCTTAAGGAAGCCGGCATAACCGTCATGAGAGGCGGGGCGTTCAAACCGAGAACCTCGCCGTATGATTTTCAGGGGTTGGGCGTGGAAGGTTTGAAAATTTTAAAAGAGGTTGCGTCCGAGTTCGGCCTCAAAACGATCAGCGAAATTGTCGATCCCGCCCATATTGAACTGGCATGCGATTACATCGACGTGATTCAAATCGGCGCCAGAAACATGCAGAATTTCGAGCTGTTGAAAGCGGCGGGCGAGGTGCGGACGCCGGTTCTGCTCAAACGCGGCTTGGCTGCCACGATTGACGAATTCGTTCATGCGGCGGAGTACATCGTGTCCCGGGGAAATACGCAGGTGATGCTGATCGAGCGCGGAATCCGGACTTATGAGAAAGCGACAAGAAATACCTTGGACATCTCGGCAGTTCCAATTTTGAAACAGGAAACCCATCTACCGGTACTGGTCGATGTCACCCATTCGACGGGCCGCAAAGACATTCTCGCGCCTTGCGCCAGAGCCGCTTTGGCTGCAGGGGCGGACGGCGTCATGGTCGAGGTTCACCCGGATCCCGCTACGGCCTTGTCCGACGCGGCGCAGCAGCTGAACATCCCGGAATTCTATGATTTCTATGAGAATGTGAAGCAATCCGGTTTACTATAGTCCCGCAAAGGCACGCTGAAGAGGCGTGCCTTTTTTGCGTTTAAACGCTTACTGCACGCTTGCCGTCATTTTTGGTAGAGGAATGCGGATATACATGGTACAATTTTCTAATAGGCTTGCCAGATTATCAACGTAGTTCAAGAGAGGAGAAAGATTCATGAACGTTAAAAAACATTGGCATAAACTGAGCCGCTGGGCAACCGCAGGTGCGCTGAGCTTGACGATGGTGGCAGGAAGCGTTCTTCCCGCTAACGCCGCATCGCCAGCCCCGGAAGCCCCGGTCCCCACGCTCAGCCCCTGGTCCGTAAAGACCCTGCATGAGGGCGAGAAATACGGGATTTACCCGCTGAACTGGTATTACGGCGGAAGTTTTCAAAAGCCGATAACAGCCGATAATTTTAAATCTTTAATGAATGCAACGGCGAAAAAGCTGGATATGCTCGGGTTTAAGAAAAAAGAGGTTTCCCTTTCTTTCCCGGCTGGCCAAACCATCACGAGAGAAACCGTAATCACTTCCTTACATAAGCTTTTATCGAATTACGAACTGCCGGAAACGTATGGACTGGCTTCGGATTCACCGGTAGACTTCATGAAGAATAACGGTGTCGTTCAAGGCACGAAGGCCGGACTTCAACTGGATCAGCCTTGTACGGCCGAGCAGGCAGCCGTAATGGCGAGCAGACTGGTTGAATTCGCATACGATACGGCAGGTAAAGGGGCCGAAGGTCTCATGTGGAAAGTAACCAACGGCAATAACACGTTGTATTTGCTGGGCTCCATTCATTTGGGGAATACCGACATGTACCCGATGCATAAGAGCATCCGTGAAGCCTTTGAAGCGTCGGAAGACCTGTGGGTCGAAGTGGACATCGTAAACGGAGATATGAGTTATTTTACGGAGAAAATGGCTTACAGCGACGGAACAAAGGTGAAAGATCATGTATCCGCGGGTACGTACGAAAAGCTGCAAAAGGTGCTTAAAAAGCTGCAATTGCCGGCCGAAACCTTTGACGGCTATAAGCCGTTTGCCATCTCCAGCACGCTGTCGACGTTCAGCGTTCTCGACAATCCGGCGGAAACCGAGCTTGCGTCCGTTACCGGCATCGACCGTTACTTCCTCGGTAAAGCCCTGCTGTCGGGTAAGCCGATCCATGAGCTGGAAGGCATTAAGCTGCAGGCGGATCTGTTTGCGAACGTGCCTGCGGAGGAACAGGAGAAGGAATTAAACGTAATGCTTGATAGCTTGCTGTCCGATCAAGGGCAGGGCGATGCCGCAGAGCAGCTGAAGGCAATGCAGCAGGCCTGGGTTAAAGGCGATGCGGAAGGCTTGACCCAAAGCTTGACGGACTCCGAATTGACGCAAAGCGAAGCCAACCGGCGCTTGTTCGGGGAGCGGGACAAAAACATGGCCAAGAAGTTGGTTGAATTGCTGGAGCGGAAAGGGGAGCACACCTCTTTTGTTGTGGTAGGCGCGGGTCACTACGTGATCAAAGGCATGGTTGTCGACCTGCTGAAAGAAAAAAGGCTACAACGTAGCATTTATGCAATAAGTTTACGCGATTTAACAATGAAATCCCGGAAAGCCCAACCTCTCGGCAGGTTGGGCTTTTTCTTTGCCCGTTTCCATATCATGATGAAAACCCATGATAACCATAAAGTATATGTAATTGATGCGTTTTTGGGGGACTTCTATATTCAATCATGAATTAATTATCGCTTTTCACCGTAGCATTATAAGGTAAATCATAAGAAACAACTAATGTTTAGGCATCTTTGAATCCGTAAATCGAAAAATAAGTGCAATTTTCTACGAATGTCGTTTTGAAAAGGAAAAACGCTGGTATTGTCGAATAAACAAGGGGGTTGAAAAATATTCCAAAAGAGTAGAGAGGGGTTATGAGGGTTGAGAAAGACGTTGTATATCGTCTTGATCGGTTTCCTGCTCGGTTTCGGATCGGCCGGACTGACAGCGGGGCAGGCTTCCGCCGCGGATGCTGCGCCGCAGATTAAGGACATTCTCGGAGAGAAAACATTATTAATGGAAGACGGTTCCATGTGGTCGATGATTAACGGCAACCGGGTCATTCGAACTCCGGGAAATGTAGAGGCGGTCAACGGTACGGAGCTCGAAGGCATGGGCGTGACTCAAGATGGAAAGCTGATTCAATGGGACATAGCCAATGCTCCGCACGTGGTGAAGGACCAGACCGGAGTCAAGCAAGCCGCAGGCGAATATTGGCTTAAGATGGACGGAACGGTATGGAGCATTGGAGGAAAAGTCAAGAAGCTTGAAGGCATCAAGCTAATCGGTTACGGGGACCGGGATTTTGCGGCTTTAAGCCATAACGGCGATGTGCTGATCCGGGATTCTTACGCGCAGGAAACCTATAAAAAGCTTGGCACCATTCCGGATGCGGCCTCCGTAAAGGACATATCCGTATTCGACAGCCGTGTCGCGCTGTTGTATGACAGCGGAAAGGTGGTTATCTACGAAACGTTCAATTTCGATGATAACGGCAAAATCATTCCGGTTGCGGTCGCAGAGGATGCCGTTCATATCGCTTATGGCACGGGAGACCCGACGCCTCGATTGCTGGTCACCCGCAAGGACGGGACGGTCTGGACGACAGGCAACTACCAGGATCGCTTTAAGCTGGCCAAGCAGGTGCCGGGACTGAGCGATATCGTGAGAACAGCGGTCAAAGAGGAGAGCCATGATCAATTTTATGCCCAAAAAAGCAGCGGCAGCTGGGTCATGTTCGACGATGGGGATATCAAGCCTGTCGATGTGCCAGCCATAAAAAAAATTGGACGTTTCGTTATCCGACGCGAAGCCGTTCGTGGGTGACCAGCTGAAAATCGATATCCAGGAAACCTACACGAACGGAGCGAAAATCAAAGTTCCGGCAAGCGAGGCAAGCATTGAGATTCAAAAGCCGCATTTGCTTCAATTGCAATCGAAGGGAACGGTTAAAGTTCTCGGCGTAGGCGAGACCAAAGTTACCGTAACCTCGGGCGGCATATCAAAAGACTTGACGGTATCCGCAAGCCTGCGTCATAACCTGAAATACTCGAAACAGGCTCAAGGCATCGTGTTCGTCCCTGCCAAACCGGTATTTCAAGCATTGGGCGGCACCGTTTCCCCGTCAGGCGGGGGATTGGACGTAAAGCTCGGCGACACGTCGCTGTGGTTCAAAGCGGGCACGGCCCAAGCCACCCTGAACGGAAATAAAATCCGTTTAAAAGCGGTCCCCATGAACGATAAAGAGGGGACTCTCATACCGGTCTCGCTGCTGTCCGACGCGCTGGGGGCGCAAGCCCGATGGGACGGCAAGTGGAAGCAGGCCGAAATTTCTTTCGGTGAGGCACGTTTGACCGTTGTATCCGCCGAGACGGCATCGCTAATCAAGAAGGCAGCCCAGGGCAGTTTGGCCAAATTTATCGGCAGAACGTATTGGATCAACGATTTCCAAGGATGGGAACGCTTCTCGAAAGTAACGGTGACCGACATTCTGCCGGATGATACGGGATCTTTTGTCATCGTATTCAGATCGGCAGCAGGCAAAACGCTGAAGAGCTATTCCATGTCTTCTTCCAACGTATCGCAGCTGTTTGCAGACGAGTCCTCCTTCTATAAGTTCGATCCGTACAAGAAATATAAGTGGTCCTCATCCACATGGAAGAAGATCAAAGCCGGACAAGTATCTCTCGGCATGACGAAGGCACAAGTCCAAATGTCATGGGGATCTCCGGGAAGCAAGAGCCTTACCGCCGTCAACGGCCACACGATTGAAACCTGGGTATACGGAAACTTTGACACGATCTCTTTCGTCAACGGCAAGGTGTTTCTGATCTATGCCTAATCAGCTTCTGCATGGAAAAGAGGATGCGCCTGCCTTTTATGGCAAGGGGCATCCCTTTTCGTTAACCTGGCCGATTCATGTTTCCTTTAAAGTATTTGCGGTACAGCGCAGGCGTGATTTCCTCGAATTTCTTGAAGGTTTTTATGAAATAACCGGGTTCGTTGAAGCCGAGCTCGTCGCTGATCTGGGAAACCGGCATGTCGGTAACCTCCAACAGCTGTTTGGCCCAGGTAATCTTGAGGCGCGCCAGATAGGCGGAGAAAGTCTCACCCGTCTCCTTGGCAAACAGCCTGCTGAAATAGCTGGGGCTGATATGGCATAGTTCAGCCATATGCTTGAGCGACATATTCTCGCTTTTGTTCCGGTAAATGTAGTCGAAGGCGGGTTTTAGCACCGAGTTGGAACAAATGTCCGGATCGTACGGAGTATTTTTCAAATAGGCGTCGGCAATCGCATTGGTCATTTCCTTTTTGATCGTTTCTATGTTTTTTATGGAATACCCCGGCAGAATGGTAGAGATGTTCAGGGCTTCTTGATTGCCGGAAGCCTTCTCGAACATTTCGACAAGCAGATTTTTATTAAGGGCCTCCTCGACGATGTAGTTGCACAGGAGAAACAGCATATTGGATATTTTGACGACTTCTTCATAAGTCATCGTGGGGATCTCGTCGTAATATTGATTCAATTTGTCCCGCTTCCGATGATGCAGCGATTCGTTCTTCGATGCTAAAATTTGCTCCAGGTCGCCCGCATTTTCGGGGTCCGCGAGCTTGACCTGTCCGGCCATGACGGCCCCGATGTATTTATCGTCGATGGTGATGGGAATGGCAATGTCAACGATGTTAAAATGGCAAAGATATACGTAAGGCGCATTTAAGCGGACGGCTTCCAGGCCGCCGCGGGAATCGCATTTCTGGCAGTAAGGGAGCAGTTCCGGATCCTTGCGCACATTCTGGCAAAAGGCCTGGCAGCTGCTGTGGGTGGTTACGGGGTTTCCCTTGTAATCGACCGTCAGGATCGCCAGCTTGGTAACGGCGGCCAAGGAATCTTGAAGACGTTTCCACTTCTTTAGGTCCAGGATTTTATTTATTCGCAAGTATTCTTGTATCAATTTGATCACCCCAATGACAATATGATACCATTCGGAAAGAAAAGTGCAAATAATTACGATTGGCAATTATAGTTTTTAGCTATGATATTCCACTAACAAGACTTAAAGCCTTCGGTATAATCTAGTTGATTAAGTATTTAAAACTTTTGATAAAACGGAGGAGATAATGATGAGAAAGGCATTTATCAGTCCGACCAAATACGTGCAAGGCGAAGACGAATTGCTGAATTTGGGCTATTTTGTCAAGTCCTTTGGTTCATCCGCGCTGTTGATCGCCCATCCGGACGATGTGAACCGAGTGAAGCATAAGCTGGATGCGACCGCAGAAAAGTTCGGAATCACTTTTGTTGAAAGCGGTTTTAAGGGAGAATGCTCCCGGGCGGAGGTAGCCCGTTTACAGGAAATCGCCAGAGAAAAAAAAATGCGTCTGCACCATCGGCCTCGGCGGAGGCAAAGCGATTGACGCGGCAAAATGCGTCGCGGAGGGAGAGGCGCTCATCATCTGTCCGACCATTGCGGCCACGGATGCGCCGACAAGCCACTCCGCCGTGCTGTATACGCCGGACGGTTCCTTTGATGATTATGCCTATTTCAAGCAGAGCCCGAGCGTGGTGCTGGTGGACACGACGGTGATTGCCCAAGCGCCCGTTCGCTTCCTCGTCGCGGGGATGGGGGACGCCTTATCCACTTACTTTGAAGCCAGAGCGACGGCCAAGTCCTATTCCCGGGTCAATGCCAGTCTTCCGATGGGATCAAGAGAAGGCTTCTGCGCTCCTGCGGTCGGAACCCATGCGGCGCTGGCCATGGCAACCTTATGCTATGAAATGCTGCTGAAAGACGGTGCCAAAGCGAAAGCGTCCTGCGAGTGCAACATGGTGACCCAGGCGCTGGAAAATATCGTGGAAACGAATATTTTATTATCCGGACTCGGCTTTGAAAGCGCGGGCTTGGGCGGGGCGCATGCCATCCACGACGGTTTAACGATCCTGGAAGGAACCCATCATTATTACCATGGGGAAAAAGTCGCCTTCGGCACCATTGCCCAATTGGTGCTTGAGAATGCCCCTACGGAGGAATTGAACCAGGTTCTTGATTTTTGCCTGGAGGTCGGGTTGCCGGTATGTTTGGCAGATATCGGAGTGGACACAATAAGCCATGAAGAGCTGATCAAGGTGGCCGAAAAAGCATGTATCCCGGAAGAATCGATTCATTCCATGCCGTTCCCGATTTCAGTAACGGAGGTGGCGGGCGCCATTGCGACGGCGGACAAAATCGGCAGAGATTACAAGGCGAGCCGGGAGGGAAGGTAAATGAAAAAAATCATGAACCGGACGGAGAACATGGTCCTCGAAATGTGCAACGGCATCGCGATGGCCCATCCGGAGCTGGAATTTGTGAGGAAGTATAAAATCATCAAGAAAAAACATATCAACGAGAACAAGGTCAGCCTCATCAGCGGCGGAGGCAGCGGCCATGAGCCTGCCCATGCGGGATATGTCGGCAAAGGCATGCTGGATGCGGCCGTATGCGGGGATATTTTCGCATCCCCTTCCCAAATCCAGGTGTATCAGGCGCTTAAAGCGACGGCCTCCCGTAAAGGCACCTTGATGATCATCAAGAACTACAGCGGAGATATGATGAATTTCAAGAATGCGGCCTTCCTGGCGGAAGAGGATGGCTTGGAAGTGGATTATGTCCGTGTCGAGGACGACATTGCGGTTCAGGACAGCTTGTACACCGTTGGACGTCGGGGAGTTGCCGGAACGGTGCTGGTCCATAAAATCGCCGGGGCCGCGGCCGAAGAGGGACGCAGTTTGCAAGAGGTGAAAAAAGCCGCGGAAAAAGCGGCGGCGAGCGTACGAAGCATTGGCTTTGCGTTAACCTCATGTACGGTCCCGGCGAAGGGAACGCCGACCTTCGGGCTCGCCGAGGACGAGATGGAGTACGGCGTCGGCATTCACGGGGAGCCCGGAATCCAGCGGGAGAAAGTGGTATCCGCCGATATTTTGGCACGGCGCATGGTGGAGGCGCTTTTGAAGGATTTGAAGATGGACGAAAGCGCTCCGGCAGAGATTGCATTGTTGATTAACGGCTTCGGGGCCACGCCGCTGCAGGAGCTGTATCTTTTGAACAACGCGGTAACCCGGGAACTGGCTAAGCGGACTCACATCAAGCTTTGCAAAATTTTTGTCGGGAACTTCATGACCAGCATCGATATGGCCGGCGCTTCCGTTTCTATCATGAAATTGGACGAGGAACTGAAGACGCTCTTGTTCAAGGACAGCGACACGCCCGCCTTCAAGGTTTCAGGGCCGGAAGAAAGCGTGGCTTATGTTGATGTGTCCGAAGAGGATGTCCCTGATGCCCAGGTTTCCTATGAAGCGGAAACCCCTGAGCAATATGCCGTCATTCGCGACAACCGGCTCTCGCTGGATAATATCGTGTATCTGGTAGACAAGATGAGCGAGGTTATTATCAAGAATGAGGTTCCGTTCTGCGAGTTGGATGCCCATGCCGGCGACGGCGATTTCGGCATGAGCGTGGCCAAAGGGTTCAGGCAGCTGAAGCGGGAATGGAGCCATATCATGGCCGATCATAAGAGCGATATCGGTTCGTTTTTGGACGCCTGTTCCCTGGTGATTATGGAGCACTGCGGCGGTGCGTCCGGCCCGATCTGGGGCTCGGCGTTCCGGGCAGCGGCTAAGGAAGCGGGCGCGATTACGGAAGCAAGCGTATCGCAATTTGCGGGCATGATGCAGGCCGCGGTCAAGGGGATACAGGCAACCGGCGAACGTTCCTTCGGACGGGGCGCCGTCGTCGGGGACAAAACTTTGATTGACGCGCTTGTGCCTTGCGCGGATTCGTGGTCGGAAAGCGCCCGGACAGGGGACGATTTCAAAACCGCGTTTGCCAAAGGCGCGGATGCCGCCACTGAGGGAGCAAGAAAGACGGAGCATATCGTGGCGCGGATGGGCCGCGCAGGAACCGTCGGCGACCGAAGCTTGGGGTATCCGGATGCCGGAGCCTACGCTTTGGGCGTCATTTTCAAGGAGCTTTCGGATCAAATGAAGTAACGTTCGTGCGCGCGAACCCTGGTTCGCTGTGCTTAGACTTGAATAGAGGCTGTCCGTCAGCTTAAGCCGGCGGACAGCCTCTATTTTTTCAAACATTGAATCCACTGAAGTTAATGGTTTCGCTCCATGTCCTCCACATAATTCTTCGCTTCCAGCAGGGTGATGTTCCTGGCTACCCTGAGTTCCTTAATGGCCTTGACCTTCTGGCCCGATGCAAGCAGCATGCGAAGCCGCTCTTCAAGTTCGGCGTCCAGACGGTCCACGGGCGGATCGGGCGATGGATCAACGGCAGGCGGTTTACCGGATGTATAGGTAGGGGAGCTTTCGGGCCGTTGACGCATCCATTCCAGATCGGATTCCAGATCCCGGATTCTCCGCTGGAGACCGAAGATTTTCGTCCATAAGAGCAGGGATAGAAGGAGTGCGGCTGACGCTATCATTTCCATGGTTTCCATTTCAGATTCACCTCCCCGGTCGGGTACGAAGCTGTAAACATTAACCATGATTATAACATATCCTGTAAGCGATGCCCTAAAAGGGAGCTCCCTATCTTACTTATGTCAAAGCGAAAAATGCGGAATGAAATTATTTTTTGCTCTTTACGGTAAAAGAATCTCCTGCTGGACCAGGCTGTAACGGAACGGAAACCACCCGGTTGTCCTGAACCATAATGATTCCCTGATCTCGAGTCAGCTTGGGGTTTTTGCAGTTAACGCGGCAGCGGGAAAAATGCACGGGGGTCAAGCGGGTTAACCGGGTAGTGGCTCCTCCGACTTCCGGAGCTTCCACGATCCATTCCACGGAAGACTGGGGACCGTTGTAACGCTGAACGGTTTGAAAACACCAATTCCGGGTCAGGTTTTTAAGGCAGATCAACCATTTGCAGCGGGTGCGTTTGACAATGACAGCGCTCATCCGATCACCCGGATGAACAGAGTGAGGGAGGATGGTCGCCACGGCGGGAAGTATTTCCCACCAGGCATAATAGTAAGGCGAGCCGTCCCTGAAATCGTGGCCGGTTCCCGTTTGAATGAGGCAGTCGTTCTGATAGCCGTCGATTCCAATCCAGATGGAAGAGTAAGCCGAATAGGAAGCAGGGCGGACATAGGGAACAGTCCATTCGCCCGATATCCGATGATAGGCTCCTTTTCTGCCGGGAATGGCGTATCCGCTCCAGTTGCTGGAGGCCGATCTGTGGCGCTGCTTTTTGCCGGACTTTTTGAACAAACAAGGCTGTTGAAGAATCATAGATTGATAGACTGTCATTTTTTTCACCGCCTTTTTTGGAAAGGGATAATATATTTAATGCGGCATAAAAAGACGGTGCTTGGGTATTCCGATAGAAATATATCAATCTATTCGCACAGCATTGAAAGATTTATCTTATTAGGACTGACCGGTAAACGCAAAAAAACCAGGTCCTTCGCGAAACGAAAGGCCTGGTTTTGTCTATTATTTTTCCAAAATTCGTATCGGGTTTTTTGGACCCACGATAAAAATATAATACTACAGCCGAAAGAATAAGTCTATATTTTTTTTTGGTTTTTCCCTATACTTAAACCTATTCTTATGGGAGAGTGAGGGAATTAAGATGATAAACGCAATCGAAGCGGCCGAACGGAAATACCTTGAAGAGGTGATGAAGAAACTTCATCAAGCCTCTAAAGAACTTGAGGAGAAGCTGACCTCCTCGTACCGGGAGATCATCGACGCGAAAAAATACCTTTGGGTCAATTTGGCGGAGCTTGATCCCGCCGAAAGAGCGGCCAACCGGATGGATATCTCGATGTCCATCGACAGCGGCGAGCAGGCTGCAGCCCGGCATCGGAAGATCCGAAAGTTAATCGAATCGGCCTACTTCGGCAGAGTCGATTTTCATGGCAAGGATCATGATCGCGCAGAGACATTTTATATTGGGGTTCATTCTTTTTCGGAAGACGGTAGCAGGAACCTGCTGATTTATGATTGGCGTTCCCCCGTTGCCAGCCTGTTCTATGATTTTAATGCCGGACCTGCATATTATGATGCTCCCATGGGCCGAGTGGAGGGAGATATCCGGACGAAGAGACAGTATAAAATCAGGGACGGTTTAATGGATTACATGATTGAAAGCTCGATGAATATACATGACGACGTGCTGCAGAAAGAACTCAGCAGCACGTCCGATGAGAAGATGAAAAAATATCGTGGCTACCATTCAAAAAGAACAAAATGCCATTATACGGAACGAGACTTCGAACGAGCTTATTATCCAGGGGGGAGCCGGTTCCGGGAAGACATCCGTGGCCCTGCACAGAGTCGCTTACCTGTTGTATCGGCATAAGGACACCCTGAAATCCAGAAATGTATTGATCCTGTCGCCCAATAAGGTGTTCTCCGACTATATTTCGAACGTTCTTCCGGAGCTGGGGGAAGAGAAGATCATGGAGGTAAACGCCGAGGAACTGGGTGCCAAAGAACTGGCCGGGATATGCGGCTTCCAGACGTTTCATGAGCAGGTAAGGGAGCTTGCGGAGGTAGAAGACCCGGATAACATCGAGCGGATCCGCTTCAAAGCCGGGGTTGATTTTGTCGAAGCGATGGATTCTTACATGAAACATGTGGACGGGCATTATTTCGTGCCGGAAGATATCCGCGTTGACGGGATTTGCATTCCAAAGGATGACGTGCTCCGCGCTTATCGGGCTTCGATCAGGCTGCCCGTCAAACAACGGTTGGAGAAAGCGGCCTTAAGCCTCATCGGGAGCTTTAGAACGGATGATGGCGAGCGGCTGACTCCGGCTTCGTCCAGAACGATCAAGGCCGTTATCCGAAAAATGTTCAAGTTCCAAAATGTAATGGGATTATATAAAGATTTTTATACCCATATCGGAAAGCCCCGCCTGTTTAAACTCCACCGCAAAAACACGCTCGAATACGCCGATGTATATCCGTTGATATATCTTAAAATGTTTTATCTCGGGCCATCGGTCTACGAATCCGTCAAGCATCTGCTGATCGATGAGATGCAGGATTACACGCCTATCCAATATGCGGTGATATCCAAATGGTTTCCTTGCAAAAAAACGATTTTGGGCGATAGCAGCCAATCGGTCAACCCTTATTCCTCCACTTCGCTTCAGGAAATAAAACGGATGTTCCCGGAAGCGGAAACGATCGAGCTGTTAAAGAGCTATCGTTCAACCTTGGAAATTATGAATTTTGCCAAAGCGTTGAACCCCGGCAGCAGACTGGTACCCGTGGAAAGACACGGAGAGCAGCCACAGCTGATTGAATGCACCGATGTGCAGGAGGAATGGAATCAAATCCGGGAGCTTTGCCTCGAATTTTTCCAATCGGATCATCACTCGCTAGGCATCGTGTGCAAAACGCGAAAACAGGCGGAAACGGTCTATCAAGCGATTCAAGATGTGCAAGCTCCCGTTTGTTTGCTGGATTTCCACAGTGAGCAATTTCACGAGGGCATTACGGTTACTTTCTCCCATATGGCCAAGGGACTGGAGTTTGACCGGGTGATTATTCCGTTTGCGAATGCCGACAACTATTCTACCGATCTGGATAAAAGCCTGTTGTATATCGCATGCACAAGGGCGATGCATTCACTCTATTTGACCTGGACGGGCGAGAGAGCAGCCTTTTTACGGAAATGAGTTTTTTACGTCATAACGAGAGAGAAAAAAGCAAACACATCCCCTGAGGGAACGTGTTTGCTTTACTTGCGTCAATTAAGCTTTGCTTTTTCTTCTCATAAGGAACCAGCCGGCGAACAGGGCGATGAATCCGGCAAGCCCCAGGTTATAGAAGTTTGCGGAGGTATCGGGCAATTGGTTCAGGTTCTGCTGCTCCGGTGTCTTTATTACTGGCGTTCCGTCTCCGTTCTTGGCCGGAGGAGTCGGGTTTTCGGTGTTTGCCGGCGGTTTGCCGGATCCTGCCGTACCTTTGCCGGAACCCTTGACGTCAACCGTTACGGTAATGGTGACCTCGCCGCCGCGGCCGTCGTTGACGGTTACCGTAAAGCTGTCCTTGCCTACATAGCCGCGTTCCGGTACATACGTCCATTTGCCGTTCGGTTTGACCGTCACTTTGCCGTGCTTCGGATCGCTGGCTTTGGCATACGTCAGCGGATCGCCGTCCGGGTCCGTTCCTTTGAGGTTTCCGGTCACCGGCGTATTTTTCGGCGTCTTCACGCTTAGATCGCTGGAGAACGGCGGTTTGTTCGGTGATCCTTGATCCGTGTCCGTTCCCGGTTCGGTACCGGTTCCCGGGTTGGTTGTGCCCGGAGTCGTGCCGGTACCGGTTCCCGTCACGTTCACCGTCACGATCGAGGTCGTGGTGCCTCCTCGTCCGTCGCTGACGGTTACCGTAAAGCTGTCCGTACCGGTAAAATCGCGATTCGGGACATACGTCCAGGTTCCGTCAGGGTTTACCGTCACGGTACCGTGCTTCGGATCGCTTCCTTTGCTGTACGTCAGCGAATCGCCATCCGAGTCCGTGCCGCTAACTTTTCCGGTCACCGGCGTGTTTTGCGGCGTTTCTGTCGCGTAGGAAGGGACGGTCGGTGTTTGGTTCGGTTTTACCGGATCCGTGCCCGTTCCGGGATTGGTTCCGGGATCGGTTCCCGGGTTCGTGCCAGGATCGGTTCCCGGATTCGGGTTCGTTCCGGAACCTGTCACGTTGACCGTCACGGTCGATGTGGTGACACCGCCGCGTCCATCGCTGATCGTGACCGTAAAACTGTCCGTGCCGACATAATCGGGATCCGGGGTATAGGTCCACGTTCCGTCCGGGTTCACGGTCACCTTGCCGTGCTTCGGATCAGTGCCTTTGGTGAACGTCAACGGATCGCCGTCCGGATCGGTGCCGTACACGCTGCCCGGTCACCGACGTGTTTTTCGATGTCGATGCGCTGTCGTCGCGCGATACTGGCGGCTGGTTCGGCTTGTCCGTCACGTTGACCTTGATGGTCGAAGTGGTAATGCCGCCTTTACCGTCGCTTACCGTAACCGTAAAGATATCCGGGCCGACATAGCCGGGATTCGGGATATACTCCCAGGTTCCGTTCGGATTCACGATCACCTTGCCGTGCTCCGGATTGCTTTCGCTGACGTAGGTTAGCGTGTCTCCATCCGGATCCGTGCCATAGACGCTGCCGGTTACGGACGTGTCCTTCTGCGTCGTTACGTTATAATTGTCGCTTACCGGAGGTTCGTTGGGCGGATCAATTACGTTCACCTTCACCGTGGAGGTGGAGGTGCCGCCTTTGCCGTCACTGACCGTAACCGTGAAGCTATCCTCCCCGGTAAAGCCTGGCTCTGGGGTATACTCCCAAGTTCCGTCCGGGTTGACGATAACTTTACCGTGTCCAGGATCGGTGCCTTTCGTGAAGATCAGCGGATCTCCGTTAGAGTCCACGCCATACACGCTTCCGGTTACGGATGTATCCTTCCACGTTGATTCTTCAAAGTCCGGCGAAATCGGCGGACGGTTTACGTCGACGTCGGTGCCGTTGGATTCGCGAACTTCCTTTTCGCCTGTCAGCAAATTATCGTACTGTACAGTCGCTTGGTTGGTTATTGAGTTTTTCGCATAATTCGGAAGAACCTTTACTTTGAATTGAACCGTCGTTCCTTCAGGCAGGATGCCGGTATTCGGTATTCTGCCGGCTACTGTTGCGTTGGCTCCGTTTCCTAAACGAACGATAACCTGGCGGTCAGGGGCAAGATACTCCCCTTGGTCATCTCCTTTGAGATCGGTCAATTTCCCGCTGTTCGGTCCGGAGATGATTTCGAGAGACCCCGGTATGTATTCGGTTCCGGCCGGAATGCTGTCCTTGAAAACCGTGTTACCTGCAACGTCGCCGCCTTCATTTTTAAAATTAACCGTATACGTCAGCGTATCTCCTTCTTGGGCACCATTCATCGGGGATACGGACTTGGTTGCAATCCCGCTCGGCGCGGTTCCAAGAAAGATGTCATCCAGGAAATTGCCGCTGGATGCTCCGCCGCCATAACTGGAAACGGCCTCAAAACCGAATCTGGTTTTGGTTTGACCCGCCGGAACGACATAACTTCCCGAATAATATTTCCATCCATCCGTGCTGCTCGTCATCTGTTTAACGGTTGGAAGGCTGGCAGGTGCGGTGTTTGCTGAACCGATCTTTAAAGCCATCGTGTCCGGACCTAACCGTCCCCTGTGTGCAAGGCGCCAATAAATCGTTTGACCCGGCGTGGTGTCGACGTCTTGATATAATTGTGCGGCTTGTCGGCTGTTCAGCTCGGCAAATTGCTGCCCGTGAGCCGGAGGGACCTTTAAATTACTGTATGGACTGCCGGGTGTAATTTCATCTCCCAAGGTTTTATTCATGATTTCGAATAATCCTGATGAGTCCGTTGTTTTCCAGCCGGGGACAACGCTTTGGGGAGCATCAAACCATCCAGTGTGTTTGGTTAGATTGGAGTTGCTGCTTGAATAGGGCGGCTCCTCAAAGCTGCCGTTAATCAGCACTACCCGTTGCGCGGGCGGATTTGAGCTCGATTCTGCATACACGGTCTGCGTACTGCCCATATTGAATGAAGAAGTGAGGGGCAATAGGTTAGTTGCGACTAAAGCTGTTGCTGCTGCGATAGCAGCTCGTTTCATGGACCACTTTTTCATTTCCGTCCTCCCGTTTGCCAAAATGCGTACCCTGTTTCGGGTCCGAAAAATCTCTTGCTGTTGCTCGGCCTCGTATCGCTTCAACCACCCCTCCTTTATTTGCCAATGTTTTGCAAAATTCAACATGGTTTGCAGATTTCCTTTGAAGCCCATTCAAAATAATGAAAAGGAACTAAAAACATATGACCTTTATTCTAAACTTCATATAACACAAGGTAGATATAAGGAACTAAAAATTTAAAATTTGAATTATATCGAGCCGGCGCTTCAATAAATTCATAGTCTATTTGCATTCCCAAGTACCGTATCTACTCATGGCAAGGAACGGGGGAGAAGAGGGAGGGGAGAAAGACGAAAGGCAGCCCGCCTTATTCAAGCGGGCTGCCTTTCTCGTCTTAGAAGTTTTTATTGTCCTCTACCGGATATGCGTATAGGATATAACGTTCAGGAGCGTCTCCTACATATCTGAAGGGATAGCAGGTCGAAACGACCAGCGCCTCGGTTCCCATGGAGCGAATGACCGACGTGTCGTTTTTATCCACGATATCCGTGCTCTTGATTTCGTATTCGAAGGTACCGTACGGCAGCTTGACGACAAAACGATCCCCTAAAGCCAGCTTGTCGAAATTGCGAAAAACGGTTTCCCGGTGCCCGGACAGCAGAATCTGCTCGTTGTCCATAGGAAACGCCGTGGTACTGTAATGACCGACTCCTTTTTTGAGCATTTCTTCGTCCGTACCCTCAATAATCGGAAGTTCAGCCTTCAGTTTCGGGATTTGCAGCATACCGATGATATCGTTCGGCTTCGGTTTAAATGCTTTTCGGTCGGCAAGACGGTCGGAAAGGGAGGAGGCCTTCCCTCGTTGAGAGGCAGATACTTTGTCGGCGGTGCCCTCTCTATCAGATTGGCGAATCAAAGCGTCTGCTTCTGCCAAAGCTTTTTTTATGTTCATCTGATGCTCGGCATACTGCATAATGGCGAAAATCAAAACGGCTGCCCCTGCTATGGTCAGGAAAATGCCCAGTTTTCTTCGCATCTAATCTCCTCCATCTCACTCCGGTTTGAAACTAGCATATCATAAGAGGTTGACATCCGACAGGGATTAGAAGAGAGCAAACACATTCCCCGGAGTGAAACGTGTGTGCTTTTCTTGCGTCGATCAAGCTTTGCTTTTTGTGCCAACGATTTGCAAAATTCAACACCGTCCGCGGAATTCCTCTGGAGCTCATGCAAAATAAACAAAAGGAACTAAAAACATACGACCTTTATTCCAATCCGAAAATGCCAAAGTTAGACATAAGGAACTAAAAATTTGTATATTCAAAAATGAAGGAATATGAAACTGAATTAATGCGGTTTGTGGTATTTTTCGTGAAATTTTCATAAAAGAGCATGAAACAGCCTCCTAAAACGGGCATTAAGCCCGTTTTTTTTGTATACCATCAGACCTGTTGTGTTCCGTAACCTACCTTTACTATACTTTTATAAGAGATCTCTTTGCCGCCAAAGGAGGGTTACGGATGATTTACATCAAGGCGAAAGGCCTTGAAGACAATGAATTATACTACTTTGAGGTGGATCAAAACCGTGCGGCCCATCGTCAAATTACCGTTGCGGACGAAAGATGTGTGGTATCCGCTTTTCCCGATTTTCAGTTATGCGAAACGGAAGTGGAACTATTCGAAGGGGACACGGAAATTACGAAAGAAGAATTTGACCGGATATGGTTCTCCGCCATGGAGTCGTATAGGGAGAGATGGGAGTCCATCAAAGCAAAGTACGTCCCGGGAGTTCGCGTAACGGGGGAAATTGCGATGTTTTACCCGCAAGGGGTGATCATCCGGATCGAGAAGGACGTTTACGCCATCGCGGCTTTTGAGGAAATCGCCTCCGTATCGAAGCCGGAGTTTCGTTATCCCGGTTACCGGGTTGACGGTTTGGCGGCTGGTTATGATGAGGCGAATTGCTGGCTTCGGCTCGAAGGTTGTTATATGACAGGGGAGAAGTTATCACGCTCCGTTCGAAGGATCGTTTGATGCTTCGCCTTTCGGTCGACAGATGCGGATCAATCAATCGCTTGGCATTCACAGCTGCAGGAGTATATAGACATAAGTTGCAGGAGGAGCAAATATGGATTGGTTAAACAGAGAAACAGCTTCGGCTTGGCGTTCGGAAGGAAGACGATATGCCCGGGAGATCAACGATTATGTCCGGACCGGTATGGAATGCGGCTGGAAAAAAAGAACTGAAGGAACCGGAGGATGATTCCCGTCGCGAACTGGCGCCAGAAGCGTGGAACATGATCCGGGCAGCCAACCGGGCGGGAGAGGTGAACAGGCTTCGGCAAGAGCTTCCGGCAGCGACATGGCCGTTGGTTGAAAGCTTCAGGGAGGATACTCAGGCGATCAAGTCCATTTCATTTATTGGAGATTCGCTCATTTTCCGGGCGGGAACCGCCTGGGAAGAGGGTATCGTTTATATTGCAGGACGGCAGGGGATTGTCAAAATCCCGGAGTTGACGTTAATTGGACGCTCCGCCGCAGGCTCCGTTTATGCATTGGTCGGGCAGGCAGACATCCGGTTGGTCCGTAATCCGGACGGACAGCTGCAGGGCGAGGTGCTCGCCGTCTTTCCATGGACCGAGATCAAGCGGAAGCTGAAGGAACAAATGCCGAACCTGAACACCCTCGCGGATTGCGAGCAGCCGGAGAAGTGCGTGGAGGAAGTTATCCCTTTTTCCGATGGGAGCGGTTTGATGCTGGTTAGCAGCATGGGCATTTACCTGATCGGCAAGGATCGGGCGGAACTGTTTCATCCAAACGTCAGTGACCTTGAGGAATACGAAATGGACGATAGCTCCATTGATATGGCGCACGGAAGCGTATCGCCCGACGAGCGGTGGCTGGCTTATGGCAGCCAATCCAGCAATCATCTGCTGTTTGACCGGAACTCCGGTGAGGTCTACAGCGTTTATCCGGAATCAAGTTATCCGCATTTCAGCCTGTTTACCCGGGACGGGCGGCAGGCATGGTTTAATTCCTGCCATTTTTATAACGGATCCACGATCAGAGCTATGATCGACGAAGTGTTGGCTGATGGATCAGCCGATCGGGAAGAATGGCCGCTTGGGCAGGACGGAGCGAGGGTTTATGCTGCGGCGGCCCTCACGGGCGGCGTGGTGCTGGGGGATGCCTATGGTTATCTGTGGATGATGGATGGCGAAGGAACGGAGCTATGGCGCCATTTCGTGGGCAGCACGATATCCGGGATGGCCGTATCCGACGATGAGGGCTTGCTAGCCGTCGGGACTTACGGCGGAATGCTCCATTTGCTCGACCTCCGGTCGGGGGCGATGGATGAATACAGCATAGGAACAGGCACGATCCGCGAGCGGGAGCGTATTATCGTTTGGAAGAGCGAGGACGAGCCTCTTCGGTGGTAACGGGTAACCGGATAGAGTGCTTCAAGCGATGACAGAGGAGAGTAAACATGAAGAGAAACCCGGTTTTCAAGTTGATTGCAGCCATTATAATCATTATGCTTCTAATCCCGGCTTTTTTTTATTGCCCGTTCATACGGCGTTTTCCAAAAAGAAGTAGTGCTCACTAAATACAAACTCGCGATCGAGTCAAACGGCAAATTATATGATGCTTTGCCTCTCATGGGGAGTTTTGCGGCTGTGGACAAGAAGGGGGAAGACAAAAAATTTTTACTACCGGATCGAGCGCGGCGGACTCCAGGAACTTTTTCAACTGGCATACGGCCGGTATGAAATCGATCCTTCAACGGACAATCCTTTTTTGGCAGGTACCGTCCGGTATGAAATGCAAGAATTCGAGTTCGTGAACAGCGAGAAGGAATACGCGAATGCCAACGACTATGAGGAAATGTATGTTTTTTATAATGAGTTGAAGGAACCGGTTTACCGCTATAATCCGGAAAAGAAAGCGGACAAGGACTACGTCAAATCGATCATAACCGCAGGCATGACTCGGAACAGGGGCGGCGCGGTTATCGATCCTTATCTGAACATCACCCGGCTGTTCAAGGATAAATTGGGGATCGAGGTCAAAATTACGGTGGATAAGGAGAAAAAGCTGGCCGTTCTTTCGATGGGATCATCGAAGTAATGTAATCGTGTCAATCAAGATAATCCCGAATGGATAAATTTCCTGCCGAAAACGGCATCGTCTTATACAAAGGACGATGCCGTTTTTTTTGTAAATATAAGTTTTCTTCTATACTTGGCTGAAATTCTCGCAGAAGCATTATCGTCCATAAGAAGGACGACAAATCCGTTTTTTATCGTTCCCCCCGGGAGGGCGCAAGCATTCTTCCCAACGTCAGACTGGCCCACACTGCCAACAGGGTAAGGGGAAGGGCAATCACTAATCCGATCGCGATGGTACTGCCATGGATCATTCCGTGATCGAAAAAACGGTATAACGCATAACCTGCAAAGGGGATCTCCACGAATGCGGCGGTTATGACGCCGGGAGTATACGTTTTGAGCATAAAGTACAAGCCGACATGCTTGATGCCATCCAGCAAAAATACGGCAAGAAGTCCGCAGTACAGCGTGTTCATCGTCCCGTTGACCCGGTAGTTGCCGGCGGCAAAATAGGTGACGCAGCTAATGATGGAGCCCAGCAGGAGAACGGCAACCGCGAACTGGACGGTCATGTTTTTGTTCAGGTTCAGCAGGGGACGCACGGAGGCGATGCGAGGATGGTCCTTATGCTTTCGAACCCACCTCTCCACCGTGGCTATTTCTTCGCCGTCATGGATAAAAAATGCGATGGGCAGCAGCCAGATCAGGGCTTCAAGGGGGACGCCCTCTTGTAAAAAGGATGGCAAACGTATCACTCCTTCGAAATAACAATTGAGCAATCACTCAAAATAGAGGTGAAAAAAAAGCTGGCGCAGTCAAAGGTCTTTCCAACGGGCTGCGTCCAGCCTTAATCTAATTTAATTTTCCAAGGAAACTCCATTTAATCCATGCAGCAGCAGCCGGACAAGCTGGCGAATATAGGATTCTTCATCCAGCCCCAAAGCATGTTCCCCAAACCGCGAATGGATCATAAAGTAGACGAGGATGGAGGAGGTGAGCGTCATCACGGCGACTTGGGATATGCTTTCGTCAAGCGGCTCCGTATTCGTATTGCCCGCATCTCGTTTCAGCAAGGTGCTGCCGAGGGAGCCGATTTTTCCGATGAATTGAAACACTTCCGTGGAGACGGCCTCATCCTGAATCATTTCCGGGGACCAGACGAGTTTGATGTAATCGGCATTTTGTTTCAGAAACCGGTGATATTTTAGGCCATACCGAACAAGTCTTTCTTCCAAAGATTGCAACGTCAAGTGTTCGATATCGTTTTGAATCGCAACGGCGAAGGAGAAGTTTTGAATGAGATGCAGAAGGAGCGTCCGCTTATCCCCGAAGTAGTAAAAAATGAGCCCTTCCGCTACGCCGGACTCGGCGGCTATTTCTTTGGTCGTCGTGGCATGAAAGCCTTTCAGCGAAAAAAGTTTCAGTGCCGCTTCAAGTATGCGTTCTTTTTTTGGAAGTTTTGTTGTCTTTTCGGGCCAAGGCTATTCGTCCTTTTCATTTGAGTGATTACTCAAATTATAATCAGGGAATATTTTACTGTCAATGGCTGCTTCGGGGAAATTCCTTTCATTACGCACTAAAAAGAGGGGGCGTTCCAAAAGCTTGACCCGGGAGGACGAAAAAAAAGGAGCGTTCCCGCAGTAGAAAAAAACTACTTTGGGACAGCCCCTATTAGATGTATGAAGCAGTTAAACTTCGTTCCAAATGCGGTTTACGTTATCAAACGCAATTTTCGTTCCTTTGGTGCATTCTTCCATGCCTTCATATTCGATGGACAGATAACCGTCATAACCGGATTGTTTCACGATTCGTAAAATTTCATACAAATCGATGTCTCCGTGTCCGGCGATGGCACCGCGGAGGTAATTGCCGCCCGCGCTGGTAAACCAGCCCTCACCCGGATTGCGGTAAGACGGGCGGACATAGAAGTCCTTGATATGAACCATGGAAGCATACGGCAGGTTCTTTTTCACGGCGGTCACCGGATTTTCATCCACGCACAGGAAGTTGCCGACATCCAGCGTCGTTTTGAAATTTGGACGGTCAACCGCATGAATGACGGATTGAACGCGGTCGCTGGCCTGAACATAGTAGCCATGGTTTTCCAGACTTGTCGTAATATCGTACTGCTTGGCATGGTCGGCGATCCGGCGGCATGCGGCAGCTACCTTTTCCAAATCCTCGTTGAAGCGGGCGATGGACGTATCCGGACGGGAAGCCACGTCGTGACGCATCAGCTTTGCGCCCAGCCGGTGAACGCGGTCCACCTCGCTCATGACACGGGCGATTTCCGCTTCGTACTGTTCTTCCGTATCCGTAACGAAGTTGGCTCCGATGGCGTAATTGGAAATATCGATGCCTGCGGACTTCGCTTTTTCGACAATTTGATTCTCGAGTTCAGGGTTGGCGTTAAAATCAAAGCCGAGCCCGGGGACGATCTCTATATGCCGGCCGCCGATTTCGGCAACCCAATCGATAGCATCCAGGATGGTCATCCGGCCTGCATGCATGGCTTGAAACAAGCTGTATGAGCTGATTCCCAGTTTCATGTTGATTTCTCCCTTCTGGTCAGGGACGTTATCCCCGGAAAGATTTAATGAACGAAACGGCTTTGCGGATATCTTCCTCCGGATTGCTGCCGACTTCCCTTTCAATCGTCAGGTAGCCGTTATATCCGATCTCCTGCAGTGCCGCGAAGTAAGCAGGGAAGTCGACCTTGCCCTCACCCAGCGGAACTTCTTCAAAGGCCGCGCCGGATGATGCCATTTCGGCGATTTTCTCATGGTCCATCGCACCGTAACCAAGAAAGCCGTACACGTCTCTCGGATCGACCGGACGGAGGCGCTTGCCGTCTTTGACATGAGTATGCACCAGGTAATCTTTCAACAGCTTGACGCCTTCTACCGGATCATCCCCGGTAACCATAACCATGTTTGCAGGGTCGAAATTGACCGAGACGCCGTTCGTGCTCAGCGTATCCAGGAAACTTTTCAAATGCGCTGCCGGCTCGGGACCGGTCTCGATCGCGAAATAGGCATTCATGCTTTTGGCGTAAACGCCAAGCTCATCGCACGCCCGCTGCATCGCGTCGTAAATGCGCCCGTTTTTGTTATCCGGAACAATGCCGATATGAGTGGTGACCACGTTGCTGCCAAGCTCAACCGCCAGATCGAGAATGCGTTTGGATTTTTCCACTTTCTCCGGGTTGGCTTCGGCATCCTGAAACCCGTGTCCGGCCAAATCGCCGCAGAGCGCGGAGATTTCAAGACCCAAATCCTCGATGTAACTGCGGAGTTCTTTGCGCTTGGTTCCGGTGAGCACCGCGGGATCCATCTCGCCGGATACGGCATAGATTTGCACGCCGTCCGCACCGACTTCCTTTGCTTTTTTAAGTCCTTCCTTCACGCCTACGCCGAAGCTGTCCACAATGACGCCAATTTTGTTGTTCAATTTCATCTTGGTTTTAGCCTCCTTTATTTTAAAATGAGTCCATCACCCGATCCGGGGTGGCCTTAAAATTGAATTTCGCGTCCTTCCGCAGCGGATTGGTAAACCGCGTTAAGGATTTTGATCATCTCCACGCCATCCTCTACAGGGCTGTTCGTTTCATTCAACCCGAGGCAGCAGTCGACAAAATGGCTGGTCTCATTGTAAAAGGCTCCCTGGAAGTCAAAGCCCGGCGAAGTGATCTGCGGATCGATATTAATAATCGTATTGTGGCGCTCCGTAGCGATGGAAAGCTTGGGCTCGATTTCGGCGCCGCCTTTGTCCCCGTAAATGTTGATCACGGTCGATTCGTTCTTGGCATGAAGCGAGAAGCTGACATCCACCATAATCGAAGCACCGTTTTCAAAACGGATAAGCGCATTCGCCATATCTTCAACCGTATTGAGGGAAGCATCGTAGTCGGCCGCTTTGTAGAAATCATAGTGCTCGATATGCGAACGGTTCCCCAGCTTGTTGTATGTATTGCCGCTGACGGATTTTACTTTCGGTCTGCCCATCAGGTACCAGCAAAGGTCGATCACATGGACCCCGATGTCGATCAGCGGACCGCCGCCGGAACGTTCTTTATCGGCGAACCATCCGCCCGGATTGCCCAGACGGCGAATGAGGCTGGCTTTGGCAAAATAAATGTCGCCCAGGTCGCCTGCATCGATGAATTTCTTCAGAACGGCAATGTTTGAAGCGTGACGGCGAACATATCCGACTTGAAGGAACTTGCCGGTTTCTTTGACGGCCTGCTCCACTTTGAGGGCTTCGTCCACGGTTTTGCACAGCGGTTTTTCGGACAGAACGTTTTTGCCCGCCCGGAGCGCCGCGATGCTGATCTCCGCGTGGGAATTGTTCCATGTGCAGACGCTGACGGCGTCAACGTCTTTATTGGCAAGAAGCTCTTTATAATCGGTATAGACGTTCGGTATGTTGTAACGCTCCGCTTTGTCGCGCGCTCTTTCTTCATTCAGGTCGCATACGGCAACCAGCTCTACTTTTGGATTGGCTTTGTAGGCAATCAAATGGGATTCGGAAATGGATCCGGCGCCGATCAGGCCTATTTTGACTTTATTCATGGGTACGCTTACATCCTTTCGTTTTCCGCGCTTAAACCTGCTGTCCGCAGATGGGCGTTTTCACGCGGATATGTTATATTTGTTCAAGTAAGTTTAATTTAGCACAGTTATTTTTAAGGGAGAATGTGCAGGATGACAAAATACATGGATTATATGATCAGTTCTTTTCCGATCCGGGTCTTTAATTCGACGATGGATCCCGGCAAGCAGAAGATCAAATCCCTTACCATCTTGAATGCAGGCCATTTGCCGGGGCGAACGCTGCAAAGAAGCGATGCTGTATTCCCTCATTGGGCTTTTGTCATGATCACGGCCGGAAGCGGTTATTATCAGGTGGGCGAAGGAGAACGCCAGAAGGTGGATGCGGGAAGCTGGTTTTGCCTGTTTCCGGAGGTTACTTTCAATTACGGGCCTTGTACGGACGGGAACTGGGACGAATACTATTTCACCGTGGATGGGGACAGGGTTCAGGAGTGGCTGGACTGCTGGCTTCTGCATCCGGAGTCGGTCAAGAAGGCGGTATATGACGATTCCCTTATTCACAGGATGGAAATGATGTTCAAGCTGATCGACAGCGGCATACCGAGCAATATGGACCGCGCCGCTCTGATCCTTGAAGGATTCCTTTACGATCTGGTGTCCCAGTCCGACCGGAGCGAGGCGAGCAACCGGGAAAGCTTTGCGCTGAAGGTAATCGAGGATATATCGCAATCGCTTCATATGCAGCAGGAACCGGCGGATATGGCCGCACGTCATCACATCTCCGTATCCACGCTGCGGAGGATCGTTCACGAATTCACGGGCTATCCGCTGAACGAGTTTTTGCACCGGCTCCGGGTTGCGGAAGCGAGGAACATCCTGCTGAACACCGAGCTTACGGTCAAAGAGGTGGGGGAGGCCCTGGGCTATAAAGATACTTTTTTATTTTTCAAGGGTATTCAAGAGAATCACCGGCGTGTCGCCGAGGAGCTATCGCAACCGGGTAGGACAGTAACCCACGAAAAACAACCCCTTCTAGCGGGCGGCGTCTCCTGATAGACTTCCGTCCGCGCTCAAAGGGGCTGTTCATACTATTCAATTAGTCTAAAATAGGAATCGCCGAATATACTAGACTACGGAACCAGCAGCCAGAGAGCTGGCGCATTGGCCGGTTCCCATCCGGGCAAGGATGTGTGGTTCTGGCGGCATTCGTAGACCGATCCGTTATAGCTTACTTTAGTCCCGACGGTATACGACGTGTTGGGAGCCCAGGCCTGAACGGCAGGTGGAGCTGCCGTTGTGGCGCTGACCGCATTGCTGGCGGCGGATTCGTTCCCGGCAGCGTCGACCGCACGGACGGTAAACGTATAGGATGTGCTAGGGCTTAAGCCCGTGACGGAATACTCGGTTGTCGTGCCGGATACGGTGGCGGCCAGCGTCGATCCCTGGTAAACTTTGTACGCGCTTACACCAACGTTGTCAGTGGAAGCATTCCACATGAGGTGGACGCTGGTGGACGTCGGCGTGCCCATCACGTGCAGGTTGCCCGGAACGGTTGGCGCTTCGGTATCGACGACGACCGGGTCGGTTGTCGCACTGACCGCATTGCTTGCGGAAGAAAGATTCCCCGCGGCATCCGCGGCTTTTACGGTAAATGTATAGGCTGTGTTTGCCGTTAAGCCCGTTACGTTATAATTCAATGTAGAGCCCGAGACGGTAGCGACAAGCGTGTTTCCGTTATAAATTTTGTAACCGGTAACTCCGACGTTGTCCGTGGCGGCGTTCCAGCTCAAGGAAACGGAAGTGGAGGTCTTGCCGGTTACCGCAAGGGAGGCCGGAGCCGTCGGCGCCTGGGAATCTCCAGGATTGCTGCCTCCGAAATTGACGTCGATGACGTTATAGAACGCGTTTGCCGTATCGGCGATTTCCCATACGGCCAGAATGACGTGATATCCGGTGCGTTCAGGTACGTTGCACGTGTCGGAATAGGTGAACGGAGGGCGTACGCCGCCGTAATCTACGGAGCAGAATGGCGTCAGGTCGAACGAGTTGCGCGTCAGAGGAGCGTTAGGATCCCAATTCGGTTTTGTAATATAGTATTTCCAGCTCGTCGTGGCATGAGCGGCGGTCAGCTTCCAGTTGAACGTATTTTGGCCCGGAGAGATGTTGACTTTGGTCCAACGCGTGGCCGATTGTTCGTCCAGCTTCGGAAATGCTCCGTTTGCGCTGGCAATTTTGCCGTCGGCCGGTCCTGCTGCAGGGAACCCTTTCGGAGCTTCCAGGCTTTGAGGCTCGTAAATGATTGCGCCGCAGTCGCTGTTCTGTCCGTTTTTGCACAAAATAGCCCTGCTGCCCGGGCTGTCGACATAACCGTGGGCGGAGACCGTTTCCGCCGTCAGGAACATCATCACGGCCGCCACGGCCAGAACGCCGCACAGGGCAAGAAATTTAAGCTTCATAGAATGGGAAATACGGATTAAAGTCAATTTCGCCAGCCTCCTTAAATTTAAAAATACGAATTTTGCAAGGAACCGTCCTTCGCCAACGGCGAAGAATGAACGCAATGGATTCTGCCTGGTTGCATTCTTGGCTTGTAAAGCTCCGTAAATTCAGCGCCTCCTTCCTGATCGAGTGTGAATAACGGCAAGCATGACTGACGAGGGCGAACGTTCTTCAGCGCGCCTCCTTTCAAGACATATTTATATAAACCCTTTACGGGCTTATATACGAAAAAATAACGGAATCATAGAGATTGCTGCAGACGGCATAACGGGAGGAGATCATTCGGAATTAGGGTGCGGGCGATGGTACGTAATTGAGAAGGAGCCTTGGCAGATGTTTCGAAATCAGAGGGGAGAGCCGTTCGAAAATGAAGCGGATCGTCCGGCTTTCTGGCCCAATTATAAAGCAAAAAATGTAGATTGTGTGAATTATTTTTTCTATTAATTGGAAAATATAAAATTACGTTGATAATTATAAATATCACAATGAAAGTATAAAATCGATAATTCGGCACCCGGTTCTAAACGCAAATGAATGCGCATACAAATTAAGTATGGACTTATAAAATGGTTCAGCATATAATCATTTGTAATGTAACTAAGCATGAAGCGGCGGAGATGACAGAGACCCCTTTTGCTGAGTACGTACCTTCTTTCGGTATGTATTCTTGGCTAGGGGTTTTTTTTCTGTACCCTAATCCGCCCGGGGACGGATCAAGGAGGTAAGGGAATGGGTTACGGATTCTCGGGACTGGATCGGACGGCATGGTTAGAGGAAATGTCAGACCACAAATTGGACCTGCTCGTGATCGGCGGAGGCATTGCAGGAGCCGGCATTGCATGGGATGCGAGCTGCCGCGGCATGGCAACCGGGCTTCTTGCGACGGATGATTTTGCTTCGGGTACGAGCGGCGGAGCTGCCAAACTGATACACGGCGGACTCCGTTATTTAAAGCAGGGGGGATTCCGGGCGGTACGGGAAGCGGGCTTCGAGCGCGAGCTTCTCAGCCGAAGCGCCCCCCATTTGGTGGAACCGATCCCGATGCTTCTGCCGATATATAAAAAAAGGAACATTCGGTTATTGGGCAAGCTCGGTCGGTCTTTATATCCATGATTGGCTGGCGGGAGTTAAACGGAGCGAACGCCGGGAAATGTACCGCCGCGGCGATACGATCCAGCTTGAGCCGCTGTTCAGAACGGACGGACTGATCGGTTCGGGTTCCTTCTATGAATACCGGCTGGACGACGCCCGGCTGACGATAGAAGTGATGAAAAGCGCTCATGCCTGCGGGGCCATGCTGGCCAACTACGCCGAAGCGACGGAATTGATCTACCGGGGAGGCCGAGCGGCCGGGGTTAAAGCGGTGGACCGGATCAGCGGGGAAACGTATGTCATCATGGCCAAAAAAAATCGTCAATGCCGACGGGCCTTGGGCTGATGAACTGCGGTATAAAGACAACACGTTAAATCGGGAATCGTCCCTTTTGAGCAAAGAGGTGCATTTGGTGGTTGATCACCGCAAACTGCCGATCCGGCAGGCTGCTTATGCCGCCGTGCCCGGCGGGAGAATGATCTTTGCCGTTCCGAGAGGCCGAAAAACGTACATTGGAACCATCGATACGGTATATGGAAAGGATTTGGAACGGCCCGATCTCATGAAGGCTGACCGCAAGGATCTGCTTGATGCCGTCAATTACGCTTTCCCTCAAGCCGGGCTTTGCCTTTCGGATATCGAAGCAGGCTGGTCGGAGCTCCATCCCTTGGTAAGGGGGGAAAGAAAAAGCACCTCGCAAATATCGCGCAGGGATGAGCTGACCGTATCCGATTCGGGACTTATCACAATTGTCGGAGGCAAGCTGACGGGCTTCCGGAAGTTGGCCGAAAAGACCGTGGATCTTGCCGCCAGACAGCTTCAGGATGAAGAGGGTAGGATCTATCCGCCGTGCACGACGGACCGCAGGACGATCAGCGGGGGGTTGCCGGAGAGCGGGGCGTTTACCGATTATCATGTTTTAAAAAAAGTCGCTGGTCAAAAAGGGACGTTCTCTCGGAATTGATGTGGACGGCACCTTTGATCTTATGTCCCGGTACGGATCGGGTACGGCGGAGGTGTTCCGTTATTACTCGGAAACGGAGCGGGACAAAGTGACAGGGAACCGGCGGCTTCTGTACGCGGAGCTTCAATACTGCATCCATCATGAGATGACGGTAACCGCGGCGGATTTTTTGCTTGGAAGAACAGGCTGGATGTTGTATGACCGGGAAAAGGCGGAGCGGTTAATGCACGAGACGCTGTCGCTTATGGGAATGTTTCTTGAATGGGACCGCGAGGAGTTCGGCCGGCAGCGGAGTCTGCTTGAAAAACTGGCAACGCAGGTATGGGAAGAATCCTATCGAATCCCGGATGAGAGTAACGGCTCGGGGAAGAAAAGGCAGGAGGAACGCCGGAAAGCAGGGGAAGCCCGTATTTATGCCTGAAGGCGCCGGTAAAATCGATAAATTTACGGGAATTTTACAAAATTCGCGAATGTCAATGATATTTCATGTCATATAAGGCTCGATTCAAAAATAATCTTGTCAAAGCTGTGAACAGATTGTAGTATACAAATATAAGTTTTAGAGCCGGGTAGAGATAATGAGAAGCCCTTTGCATAACTAAAACGCTTTCTTTGTCATGGAAGTCGTTTTTTGGGTGCGGAGCGCTTCTTATTTTTTTTTAGATATAGAATTTAAAAGTTATCAGCGGAGCTGATGGAATTCTATATCGCAAGAAAAAACTTCCGCTAAATGCGGTCTGTCTTCTGTGAAGTAACAGTCGATAGACGTTTTTTCTTTTAGATATAGAATTTATAAGTTATCAGCAGAGCTGATGGAATTCTATATCGCAAGAAAAAACTTCCGCTAAATGCGGTCTGTCTTCTGTGAAGTAACAGTCGATAGACGTTTTTCTTATACCCGGCCGATCAAAAAGGGGGATTCCAGTGAAAAGATTCGGGTTTCTGTTCATCGCTTTAGCGCTTGTGCTTTCAGCCTGCGGCAGCGGAGGGTCCGGCAAGGGCGAAGCCCAAGGCAAGTCCGAAGGCGGGGGAAAAGACGGAAAGGTGGAGCTGCAGTTCTATTTTCCGGTAGCGGTAGGCGGACCGATCACGAAACTGATCGACCAGTTGGCGAGCGATTTCGAGAAGGAAAACAAGGACATCGACATTACCCCGATTTACGGGGGGAGCTATCAGGATACGATGACCAAGGTGGCAACCGCCGTTCAGGGGAACAATTCCCCCGACATCGCCGTTTTGCTGTCGACAGACCTGTACACGCTGCTCTCGATGAATGCGATTGAGGATCTGACGCCGCGGTTCCCGAAGGAATATTTCGGTGATTTCTATGAAGCGTTCCTGGGCAACACGAAGTCCGGCGACACGGTATGGAGCGTGCCTTTCCAACGCAGCACCATCGTGCTGTATTATAACAAGGACAAATTCAAAGAGGCGGGCCTGGATCCCGAGAAAGCGCCGGCGAATTGGAACGAGCTGCGCGATTATGCCAAAAGGCTGACAAAAGCCGACGGCTCCCAGTGGGGCATCGAAATTCCGAGCACGGGCTATCAGTATTGGATGCTGCAGGCACTGGCCCTGCAATCCGGCGAAAACATCATGTCGAACGACGGAACGAAAGCCTTTTTCAATCAGCCGCATGTCGAAGAATCCCTTCAATTCTATATGGACCTCGGGCAAAAGGACAAGGTCATGCCGCAAGGCACGATTGAATGGGCCACGGTTCCTTCCGACTTTATCAGCGGGAAGACCGCGATGATGTTTCATACGACGGGCAATCTGACCAAGGTGAAAAACGAGGCTTCGTTCGATTTCGGAGTGGCGTTCCTGCCGGCCAACAAACAGTATGGATCTCCGACGGGGGGCGGCAACCTGTACGTATTCAAAAACATTCCCGAAGAGAACAAAAAGGCTGCCGTGAAATTCATCGAGTTCCTGACACAGCCTGAACGCGTGGCGCAATGGTCTATCGATACCGGCTATGTCGGAACGACCAAATCCGCCTATGAAACCGAATTGCTTAAGAAATACATAACCGACTTCCCTGCTGCGGCTGTCGCCAGAGATCAGCTGGAGCATGCGGACAGCGAATTGTCGACGTACCAAAACGGTCAGGTGACCAAAATTTTCAACGATAATATTCAAGCCGCGCTGTTAGGAAACATAACGGCGAAAGAAGCGCTGGAAAAATCGCAGCAGCAGGCCGACGGCATTTTGAAACAGTTTCAAAAGTAGCGTGGCGCCCTTTCGCACAGCAATGGTTACGAAATGACTTAATTCAGGAAGCGGGAATCTGCGTCACCACGGAACGAAGAAAAAATAAAAGCGCAATCAAAATCGTGGTCCGCAGCTTCCCTATGCTTTCCAAGGCGGGAACGGGGGATTGAATTTGGCACAACCAGCTGCATACCGGCGCGCGAGGCGGATCATCAACTGGAGGGAAAACGCGTTTGCTTACGCTCTGCTCTTTCCCTCCCTGATTTTCCTAGGCATGTTTACGTTTTATCCGACCTTTAAATCCATTTATTTAAGTTTTTTCAACTCGACGCTCGGCACGGAAACATTTGTCGGATTCGACCAATACTCCAGGGTGCTGCAGGACGAAGTGTTCCATAAGGTGATCAAGAACAATCTCATATTGGCCTTCGGCACCGTGCCGATCAGTATTTTGCTTTCGATTTACCTGGCCGTGTGGGTGAACAACAAAATGAGGGGAAACGGCATTTTGAGAGCGGCCTTCTTCTATCCGACGATCATCCCCATGATTGCCATCGCCAACATCTGGCTGTTCATTTACACGCCCGATTACGGGCTGCTCGACAAATTCCTTTCTTTTTTTGGCATCGAGGGGGCCAACTGGCTCGGGGAGCCGGGATGGGTCATGTACGCCATGATCGGCATGATTATATGGAAGGAAGCCGGTTTTTTCATGCTGTTTTATTTGGCGGGATTGCAAAATCTCCCCGGCGAAGTGTACGAGGCGGCCAGATTGGAGGGAGCGCGTCCGCTGCAGGTATTCCGCAAAATCACGTTCCCGCTGCTGATGCCCACGACGCTGTTCTGTCTCGTGATTGCGACGACCAATTCGTTCAAACTGGTCGACCATCTGTACATCATGACCAAAGGCGGACCGGATAATGCGAGCAACCTGCTTCTGTTCTACATTTACGAAACGGCGTTCAGCTTCTGGGACATGGGTGCCGCCTCGGTGCTTACCGTGATCCTGCTCGTTATTCTGCTCGGCATTTCCGTCTTCAATTATGCTTATCTGGATAAGCGAATCCATTACTAGGAAGGAGAAATGACCCGTGTACCGCATTTTTAACCGTCTTGTCGTCATGATTCTGGCGATCATTTTTCTCGTTCCGCTCGTATGGACCGTGATTACCTCGTTCACGCCTTCCTCGGAGGTCATCACTCGCGCGAATCCGTTCATGATCAACCAACCGACGTTTGCGAACTATGTTTCGGCCTGGGAGACGATTCCGTTTCTTCAATACTATTGGAACACGCTGGTCATCGTTCTCGGCATCCTGGCCGTGCAGATGGTTACCGTGACGCTTGCGGCCTACGCGTTTGCGAGGCTGAATTTTATCGGTCAGGGCTTTATTTTCATCGTCTTTCTCGTACAGATCATGATTCCGCCGGACATTCTTATTTTTCCGAACTATGCGATCATGAAAGAGCTCGGCTTGATCGATTCGAAGCTGGCGATTATGCTGCCTTACTGGGCGTCCTCGTTCGGCGTGTTTTTGCTTCGCCAAACGTTCAAGCAAATTCCGCTTGAGCTGGATGAGGCGACGCGGGTGGACGGTTGCCGGTGGTACCAGACGCTTTGGTACGTTTATCTTCCGTCCGCGAGGCCGACCTATGTGGCCTTCGGTCTCATTTCGGTCAGCACGCATTGGAGCAATTTCATGTGGCCGCTGATCGTGACGAACACGGTTGAATCCCGTCCGCTGACGGTAGGCATCGCGATTTTTGCGCAGTCGTTCGAAACCGGTGCCCAATGGGGAACGGTCACGGCGGCTACGATTTTAGTCATACTTCCGCTTCTTGCCGCATTCTTTGTATTTCAGCGGCAATTTGTGGAGAGCTTTATGCACTCCGGCCTGAAATAAAGCCGGGTAAACAAACTTAACGGAATATTACATGCAGAGGAGAAGCAGGATGGATCATTTTTCTGGATACATTTTCGACTTGGACGGGACGATTTATCTCGGAAACGAACCGATCGATGGAGCGGTTGAAACGATTCGGTATTTGCAATCGCTCGACAAAAAGCTGCTGTTTTTAACGAACAAAACGATCGACTCCCGGGATAATTATTTGAAGAAGCTTAACGGGTTCGGCCTTGAAATCGGGCTCGGCCATATCCTGAATCCGGCTCTTGTAACGATCCATTATTTGCAGAACCACCATCCCGGCGGGAAAGCTTATGTGATCGGAGAGGAAATATTGAAAAGCGAGTTCCGCGACAGCGGCATCGAATTTGCCGATAGCCCTGAGGAAACCGACGTGGTCGTCGTCTCCTGGGACCGTGAGTTTCACTACAACCACCTTGATTTTGCGTACCAGGCCATCAAGCAGGGCGCGCATGTGATCGCAACCCATCCCGACCGAACATGTCCGATGCCGGGAGGAGAAGTGCCCGACTGCGGAGGCATGATTGGCGCGATTGAAGGAACGACCGGGCTTGAGGTCAATATCATTATGGGGAAGCCTTCGGTTTATACGGCGCTGACCGCACTGGATATGCTTAAGCTAGACGCGAAGGACTGCCTTATGTCGGGAGACCGGCTCGAGACGGATATCCTGATGGGCAACAACGCCGGCATGAATACGGCTCTTGTGCTGACGGGGGTTACGACGAGCGAGGATGCGGCCGCTTCCGACGTAAAGCCGACCTTTATCCTGAATTCTGTGCATGACATTTACCGCAGCAGCAGGCTGCCGTCCTAGCCTATTCTTTTAAGGGATTGCTTGGAATCCAAAATTCACATCACGTCAGGCTCTTCGAAACCATTAGAAATACCGTTAAAAATATGTTGTTACAACGGGAGATCCGGAGAAGTTGTTTCAACAAAGAGGTGAGACATATGAAGACGAACGTAAAAGCAAGCGTAGGCGGTGCACAGCGTATCGCGTACTGCCTAAAGCGCAAACCGATTATCACATCCTTGATGAACGTGGATGAACTGCCATCCGTTCTGGAGACGGACTCGAATATCGTATTTATATTGAAAACGGATATTTTTGTCATTGAGTCGGTCGTGGAGCAGATCCGGGAGGCCGGCAAGCTGTCATTCGTCCACTTCGACCTTATCGAGGGCATCGGGAAAGACAAAACCGGGGTCGCCTATCTGGCCGAGAAGGTCGGCATTGACGGGATCGTCACGACAAAAAAACACGGCCATCGTGGAGGCGAAAAAGCTGGGCTTGCTGACGGTGCAGCGGTTGTTCGTATTCGATTCGGTATCGCTGGACAATGGCATTAAAATGACGAAGGCTTCCGATCCGGACGCCATCGAGGTTCTTCCCGGCATGGTTTGCAGACGGATTATGGACCGGATTCGCGCCGAGGTGGATGTTCCCGTCATTGCCGGGGGTCTGATGATTGACTTGGAGGATTTCGATACGGCGCTGAAGAGCGGGGTGATCGGAATATCCACTTCAAGCAAGGAGCTTTGGCGCTGGCAGGACGAGAACATGCCGTAAACTTGCGACTGCAGCATGAGAGGGGGAGTCAAAAAGGTGGAAGTTTTACATCTGGATACGGAAATTATGCTGATGCGCCTGCTGCTGGCAGCGCTGTTAGGCGGATTGATCGGCTGGGAGAGGGAGCGGCGGAACAAACAAGCCGGGCTGAAAACCCACCTTCTTGTGGCTGTCGGCTCTACATTGATCATGTTGACGTCCATTTACGGCTTTGACAGTTCCCTGGTCAATCATCCCAATGCAAGGTTTGACCCTGCACGGCTTGCAGCCCAGGTCGTAAGCGGGATCGGTTTTCTGGGAGCCGGCGCGATTCTCCGCCGCTCCAACCACATCATTTCGGGACTGACCACAGCGGCGACTTTGTGGGTGGCGGCGGCAATTGGCCTTAGCGTCGGGTCGGGATTTTACTGGCCGGCGGTGATTACTACGGCCATCGTGTTAAGCAGCACGCTTATCCTGAACCGGTTGGAATCGAAATTTTTGTTCATTAAAAAATCGGGCAGCCTGCGCATTATCATCGAAGCGGAGGACCGTCCGGTTGAAGTCAGCGCCATCACCGCTCTGCTCCAAAAAGCCAATATGTCGGTCGAGCAGATGATCGTGCATGATGACGGCCACGAGGAGGATTCCACCAAGGTGACGATGGAATTCCGGGTATATTCTTTTAACGGCAAAGGCATCGATACGCTGTTTGAACGGCTGTGGCAGGTGGAGGGAATCAAACAGGTTCGCATGAATTGGAGGGATCGGGACTAAGCGTGCGATTATAACCAAACAGCCGAGGTCATGGCAGGAGGCTGCCGTGAGCCAGGGGCTGCGAAGACGTTTGCGACAAAGGAGGGGATTAATGGATGAAATCAAAAGGATTGAAAAAATGGATGCTCTGCTTCTTCACCTTGACTTTGGCGTTGGGAAATATGGTTTTGCTGGCAGCGGAGGATGGAGCGTCCGACCTGAAGGAAAAGGACGGGATTCTTGCAGGCATAGAGGAAGCCGGGAGCGCAGACTCACCGAATCTGTTAATTACGGAGCTTACACCGGACACCTCCAATTATGCCGGCTACGATGCTTTTGAATTCGTGGAAATTTTTAATGCGGGTCAAACGCCTGTGGATTTGACGGGCTACCGTCTTCAATCGGGCAATTGGAACAAAAGTTTCGAACCTTCTTTCGTGCTCGGCGCCCGTGAGGCCGCCGTTTTCTGGACCCGCCGCGGAGAAATCGGGCCGCTGACCTGGGAAGCTTTCAACAGTTATTATTTTTCATCGTATTTGAGCAAGCATTTGCCCTCGGAGCGGGCGGTTATGATCGGCGATGTCGGCGGCCTCGTCAACAGCGGGACCCAAACGGTCACCCTGATTGATGCTTCCGGTGCGGAACTCGTTAGTGCCGGGTATACGGGAGCTGATGCGGCTGAGAGGAAATCCGTTACCTTTATGTACCCGGAAGCAGGAAGCCATCGGATGAGACCCTTGGCCTCCAAGCAAACGCCGACCCCCGGCTGGATTGTCGAAGGTCAGGCGGAACCGAGGAGAAATGAGGGAGGACAGCGCCCGGCCTCTCCTGCGGAAGTCAAAGCCGTACCCGGGCCCGGGATGGTGGCTCTGTCATGGGAAGGGACGGACGAGCCGGATGTTGAAAGCTATAACATTTACAAAAACGGTATGCTGGAGTTTTCCGTTTCCTCGGCAGAACAGCGGTTCCAGGTTTATGGTTTAACCGGCAACGTCAATTACCGTTTTGAGATCGCGGCCGTGAACCGGTTTGATCAGGAATCGGCGAAGTCCGATGCGGTTGCGGCCGTACCCTCGCACCAAACCGTAACCCAGGTCGAACGCGCCGTGAATCCTTATGACAACAAATATCAAATGCTGTGGGACATCAGCCAGGAAGGACCGGTCATCCCGGGGCTTGCTCAGGACCTGGTGCCTCAGGGCTTGGCTTATTATAAAGAAAAGAACTGGCTCCTTGCCGTCTATTACATGGACGATGGAAGGCCGGGGACCTTATCGGTCATTGACAGAGCCAGCGGAAAGCTCGTGAAATCCGTTGTGCTGATGAATGAAGACGGAACTCCGTATACCGGTCACGCCGGCGGCGTGGCCGTCAGCCCCCGCTATGTATGGATCGCATCGGAAGAATATCTGTTCCAGATCGAAAAGGAGGATCTTGTCCGAGCGGAAAACAATAAAGAAATCCGGTTCCGCTCCAAAATCCCCGTGCCGGTTCACGCGTCATTCAACTATTATGCGGACGGCGTATTATGGGTCGGCGAGTTCTACGAAAAGAGCAGCTACCCTACGGATCCGGGTCATCATATGACCAATCGGAACGGCGAGACGCAGCATGCCTGGATGGTTGGATACGAGCTGGATCGGTCAACCGGCAGCATCTCGGCAGAGGATTGGATGCCTGGCTCCGCTTCGCCAGCCATTCCCGGCAGCATCTTATCCATTCCCGGCAAGGTGCAGGGGGCCGTGGTAAGACATGACGGAATCATACTGAGCACATCTTACGGTAGAGGCAATGACAGCATGTTGTACTGGTATTATAACCCTCTCAAACAGAATGCTCACGCTACGGCATCTATCCAGGGACGGGAGATACCGGTATGGTTCCTTGACGGGACCATGGAGAAAAAGTACAACGCCCGGCTGGGCATCGTCCCGATGTCCGAGGGGATCGTAGATGCGGGCAGCGATCTCTATGTTCAGCTCGAGTCGGGTGCCACGAAATACAGATATACCACGACTTACGTTATGGACCGGATGATTCATATCGACCTGAAACGCTGGGCTCGGTACGGTCTTGAAGAAGAGTCCCTGCAGCAGGATTCGCCTGACATGGATTTCTGATCAGGGAATCCCCTTTTGTCCAAGGGGAGGTCCGGTGAATTTCCTTCAAGAGGTTACATGATTGCAACGAAAGATGAACCGTTTGTAACAACAATCCCCAAACGAACGTTGTATACTGAACCCAAGCAGGTTCGGCAATGCCCATGCGGAATGCGGGCGGGAACGGACATATAATGAAGGTAATGGCAACGAAGAAGGAGGTTGTTTGGTTTGTCGTTGAAGAATAAATGGGTTGGGGCGGTTTTGGCGGGAGCACTGGGACTGGGAGCTGCCGCTTTCGGGCAGCCTGTCGAACCGGTGCATGCCGCCGTCTCCAATCATGTAGCGATCAAGGTGAACGGTGCCGTGCTCGTATCGGACGATTCCGCTTTTGTTGAGCGGAACAGAGTCATGGTTCCGCTTCGCGCGGTATCGGAAGCCATGGGCGCGAAGGTGAAGTGGGATTCCGTCCGAAAGACCGTCCGGGTGACGGGCGATACTCATTCCTTTGAGCTTGCGGCAGGACAGAAGAAGGCGATAAAGGACGGGGCATCCATTGAATTGGATGCAGCTCCCGTGATGAAGGAGGGGCGGCTGTTCATCCCTTTGCGTTTTTCGGCCGAAGGTTTGGGAGGAACGGTTCGCTGGAATGCGGCGAAGCGTGAAGCAAACATTTATCCGGGGCTGACCCCTGAGCAAGCCAAGTCGGCGGTTAAGGAAAGCGCGGACCGGGTCATTCGGGCGCTTCGGGATCAGGATTTCAAACAGCTTGCCGAAATGTCGCACAGCAAGGGAGTGACCTTCTCGCCTTATGCTTACGTGGAGCGAACGAAAAACGTCACCTTAAGTAGAGAGAAGATGGCAGAGGGATTTGCAAACGACGCGAAATATTCCTGGGGCGAATATGACGGAAGCGGCGAACCGATCAAGCTGAAATTTAAGGACTATTATAAACAATTTGTATACAGCAGTGATTTCGCAAGAGCGCCTTGGACCGGCTTCAATGATTCGAAGAGCTACGGCAATTCGCTGAACAATGCCAGTCAGGCGTATCCGGGTGCGGTTATCGTCGAGTATCATTTTGACGGCTTTAACCCCGAATACGGAGGCATGGATTGGGAAAGCCTGCGGCTTGTGTTCCAGAAGGAAGGCAACCGTTGGGTGCTGTCCGGCATCGTTCATGATGAATGGACCATCTGATGTTTAAAACGACAAAGGGGGGGGCCTGGAAGGTATTCAGGTCCCTTAAATTTTTTTTAAAAAACTCTTGCATTTATTTCGAGGACAGGATATACTCTTAATTACGGTGATTGAAACGAATTCTACTGAAACAGAAATTGTTCCTAGCCGGCACCTTAGATCTTCATCATGTTCATGAGGAAGATACATATTTGCGGTCGTGGCGGAATTGGCAGACGCGCACGGTTCAGGTCCGTGTGGGCTTACCCCCGTGGAGGTTCGAGTCCTCTCGACCGCATCATCAATGAAAGGTTTCTGATCTGCTTTTTCTGGCAGAGCGGAAACCTTTTTGTTATTTAATTTCCGTTAAGAACCATATTGGAATGGACTGCGGAACCCTTTTTCTCAAGAGCACCTTTTGGTCAAATAAAGGATGTAAAATAACGGGATAAAAAAGCGACTTGATTCACGATTCAGTCCGTCAATGGATAAATTGGCGGTTTTTTTGAAGATATTAGAAAGTATACACTCCCTGAATAAGCTTCCTAATATCGCAAGAAAAAACTTCCGCTAAACGCGGTCTGGCTTTTTTTCTTATTCAGAGGATCTAATCAAAACGGATTTGACTAGCAGCAAAATTCAAGATAAGATGAAACCGTCGTTTAGTAAATTAGTAAATAAGTAAATGGAATGAGGGAATGAAGATGAAAATACCTACAACGTTAAAACATAAACCTGTTGTCGTGTCGGAAAATTATGAGAAGATTGATGGACGAATGGCCGGGAACACGGACGCGAAAGGCCTTTCCCTGGGATTGGCCCAGTGGAACGATAGAGGCAAGGTCGATATTTCGGCCAAGGTATGGAGATACACGGGTGAAAAATGGTCAAGACAATCGGAGGAACTGCCTCTCCATCGCGTTCTTGATTTGTCCATACTGATTTGTCGGTCGCTGGAACATTTTCGCGAAGCCTATCGTTACAAGGATTTATATGACCAGCAAAAGCCCGTTATCGACCGGGTTGGTTTGCAAGGGGATGCCATGACCGTAGCCATATGCACGGACAATGAGAGAATTAATGAAGATATTAGGCTGTTCAGCCAAGCGCTGAGCGACGATGATGAAATGATCGGCGAGCGTTTGCGCACGTTATCCAAAATATTAAAGGATATGGGGTATTAAAATGTTATCCAATATCCGTGAATGTAAAAAAACATCCAACCTTCACCGTGAAATAGCTGTTATCCGCCAGCCTTCCACATCAAAGGGGGATGTTTTTTTTTGTGGTTGATTTAGATTACTTAGGTTTACATCGCTTTCAAGACAGCAGATCCATCGGGTCTCAACTGATAAATGCGGAAACCACACGTTGAGGGTACGCCAGCTGGACGGCTACTGATCCCAAATTACGACTTCATCTGTAACGATGGTTTTGCCGTCGGTTGGACCTGCTTGGTTCGCCCGCTTGCTAGCAAGCTCAGCAAAACCAATGCAAGATTAAATGCCATTGCGACCGTAATGCCGGCTTCCATTGACATTCCCGCCGTTTGATTTATCGCGATGATCGCGCCGCCGATTCCGACCGCTACGCCGGGCGTAAACGAGTCGGCAAATTGCAGGCTCCCGGAAACTTGTCCGGATTCCCCTTCTTTGGAAAGGGAAAAAGCAACGGTACCGCTAGTGGTATGCGCCAAACCGATGCCGATCCCTGCAACGATTTCGCCGAGTATCGCTGTCGCAACATTAAGCGCAGGAACCCAAGCCATGATGGCGATACCGACCAACATCAGCAGTATGCCGGCGATGATCCGTTTATTTCGCCCTCGTCCTTGGTCTGCCGCATCCCATCGAGCCTGCAAAATGGCTACGATACACCAGCTAAGCGCAGCACTGGCCAAGATAAGCCCGGCTCTGTCGGCCGCCAATCCTTTCGTATCCGTCAAGGCAAGCACCAGAAAATTCTGCGTGCACACATAAGCGGCGAAAAATAATCCGCGCGAAGCGATGAGGGACGATAAACCTGGACGAAATGACAACGTCCCTGCCGGAAGCAGCTTGCGAAGGGGCTGTGCCATAAGAGCCGCGCCGACAATCAGAAGCGCAATTCCCCATATTTTGGTGACCATGCCAAGACCGCTCAAGAAAAGCCCCGTACCGATCGCGAGAAGCACGGACAATCCGATGACGCCGCCTCCTTCCTTTTTCTCCTGAACGTTCGGCAGTTTCAATTTTCGGAAGACGGGCAGACTGAGGAGCACCGCCAGAAGCAAGAAAGGAAGAACCCCCCAAAAAAACGAACCGCCATGACAGCTGTTGGGCAATAACGCCGGCCACGTAAGGACCGAGCATCGAAGGCAACACGTATGCCGTGCCGAGAGCGCCCAATATTTTGGCTCGAAGCTCATCGGGGTAACTTAAAGATATGGCTGTGTAAATGCAAGTATACATGGCGCCTGCGCCAAATCCTTGCAAAGCGCGGGAGCCGATCAAAACATACATGTTATTTGCAACGGCGGCCACGATTAAACCGACGGCAAATAATATAATGGCGATGGTAAAAAGCAAAGCAGGCCCTTTCCTGTCAATTTGGCGACCGATCACCAATGTACCGACAATTTGTGCCAGCAGATAAGCGCTGAATATCCAACCGAAGAGATGAATTCCTTGCAGATCGCCGGCAATGGCTGGAGCAACCGTCGTTACGGCCAATCCTTCAAACCCGATGGTCATTGCGGCCAAAATGATGCCGATCGATAGCGCAAGATAACGTGGTCCAAAAATGCTTTGGGCAGAAGACAACCTGTTCACCCTCCATCATGTATTCTAAGTACACACAGTATCCGGATACTTTATAAACAAAGATCTTTACAAACAAAATATACCAGGCTTTTGACTTTGTCAATATTTTTCTTTATAATCTCAATATGATTACTTATCGTATGGTTTAGACAAAATTTTGAAGGTGAATGATATGAAAAACATGAAACCGCAGGCCAAAGAAGGTGCCGAAAGAACAAGAAGAACCATTGTGAAATTGCTCAAACATAATGGATCCATGGATGCCCTTCAGTTGGCGAATGAGCTTGGAGTTACCGCAATGGCGGTTCGGCAGCATTTATATAATCTGCAAGAGCAAGGACTGGTTACCTTCACGGAAGAACCAAGGACGATGGGGCGACCCGCGAAAATGTGGGCGCTTACATCCGAGGCGAATCGGCTGTTTCCGGACGGGTATGCCGATCTGACCATCAGTTTGATCGAATCCATGAAAGAAGCGTTTGGAGAAGAAGGCCTGGATAAACTGCTGGAAATCAGAGACCGAAAGCTAGTCATGGAATATCAGGGGAAAGTGCCGACAAACCTGTCGTTGAAAGAAAAATTACTGACTTTCGCGGAAGCCCGAACGGCTGAAGGGTATATGGCCGAAGTTATTGAGAACGCCGACGGCTCGTTTTGTTTTGTGGAGAGGCATTGCCCGATTTGCGAGGCGGCGAAAGCCTGTTCCCGACTTTGCAAGAATGAATTGGACATGTTCCGAAGCATCATTGGGGACGGCGTTGAGATTACAAGAGACGAGTATATCTTAAAAGGCGACAATCGTTGCGTGTATTGGATTAAACCGGAAGAGTCATCCGTTTGAATTTGCTCGTGATCCGTTTTCAGCATTAGTTAAAAGAGAAACCGACGCTCATTCGCTGGTTGACCGTCCTCTGGGGACGGCTTTTCTTTTGTCGATGGCTTGGGGTTCTTATCGATTCAGTTGATCAAATTTGAGGTGGAGGCTTCTGTCACCGTTCAGCAAATGCAGGAGTTAACCGCCCTTTTGGAGGAGCGGTTAGAGCAGCAGCAGCCTGACATCATCAACGGTAACGGCCGCAAGCGGATTGGGCCTTGATCATGATCATTATATCAATGCGGCTGATCTGTGCGCCGGGACTTCCTGGCGTACCAAAGACCGGCAAATACGCCGAGCAGCCCGCAAAGGGCAACGGATCCCACCAGGTTGTAGGACTGCCAGCTAAGGAGGAATCCGATGCCGCTGCCAAACGTGGTTCCTGCCAAAAGGCCGAGCGCCATTCCTATGTCATTGTCCAGCATATGTACCGTACTCCTTTTTCCTGTTTTAACTTGGTATTCCCTTTGCTCTATGCAAGTATGCCCATAAGACCCAAGCTCTGCCGTGACGGTTTCTCAGCCGTTGCAGCGGAGCTTTTGATTGATGGATGAGAAGGCCAGGAATATTTCATATTCTGCCCGGCTTGTTTTTAACGAAAGAAGCGCCTTTGTCCTTTGAGACGGACGAAGGCGCTTTTTGCTAACGTGATGATTTCGTATCCGGATGAAGGATACAATCCGCAAACAACACGGACTTGGGAATGCGGAAGAAGGCTTCCGCTTTTTCCTGAAAAGCATTGGAAGGCAAGGTTCCTTGGTGCAGCCATTTACGGAACGTTCCGGGGTGGACGCCGATCCAGCGGCTGACGTCGCTGACGGACAGGTCATGCACCATGCATAGCCCCGTCAGGATCCGGTTGCTTACCGGGGAGCGTGTCAGCGTTCTTTTCATGAAACGGGAAGCCTCGGGCTGACAGATAACCGGCGATTTTTCAAGCAGTTCCTCGCGGAACAAGATGTGGCGGGGATAACCCAAATAGTTGCAAGCCTTTTCCAGGTTGTTTTTTTCCGGGCACGCGTCCTTCGTACACCCAAGCGCTGACGCTGCGGGAAGAAACGCCCAATTCCTCGGCAAGCTGGGACAATTTAATATCGTTGGCCATCAGGACGGCAAGCAGCACGCGGTTACGGATCTGGCAGCGGGTTGGCTTACGGAAACGTTTGACGCGCACGCCTTTCCCCAAATATTTACGATTGATAAGGGACCACGCCTCGATGGAGTGTTTTTCTGGATGCTGTTGTGTAGGCATAATTCCTCCGACTTTTTTTTACCACCATACTACAATATTCGACAATGTACTTTCAATAGGTATCCCCTATCATTTGTTTCCAACTAAAGCTAAGGGATTCGAAAGAACAGAGGTATGACTCATGAATCATTTCCAAACATTCGCTTATTAACCTTATTGCTGCAGTTTTATGTTTGATATCGTATTTCGATACTAATAAAAAACGAATAATATTCGTTATAAATTCTTGAACGTATGTTTTTTATTTATTATTGGTTCCGGGCAATATTGCGGGAAATATATTATGGTTGATGGATGAAACTCGGTTTCTTCCCGGCAACTAGGACTGCGGGTCTCTGCATGGAACCTTATGATTGGGATTAAGGGAGGCGCATGCTTGCAGGGACCGGGATGACAACGATTTCTTTTTCCGACCGGGAGAGGTATGATAGAAACGGAACAGACAAGATACCATTTCAGTGACGGAGGAAATAAGCATGATCAAACACATCGTATTTTTCAAACTTAAAGATCCGACAGCGGAAAATATCGAACGGACGGTTCAGGTACTCCGGGACATGCAGGGGAAAATCCCTCAGCTCCGCTCCCTGGAAGCGGGAAGCGATGTGATCCGTTCGGAACGCTCGTATGACCTGGCGTTGATCGTGGAGGTGGATAACCTCGAGGACCTTCAGGCATATCAGGTTCATCCGGCGCATCAGGAGGTCATTCGTTTCATCAATGAAGTTAAGGATCATACCCTTTGCGTCGATTTTGAAGCGTAGCAGCGCGAGGGTGACCCTCGTTTTATTATCGAAAAACGGTACAGAAATGATGAATTGCATTTTAGAACATGCTGGAGGAGATCAGCCTTGTATTATGTGAATCAGGACCAGATTGAACGGCGTCTGAACGCCATACCGGAAATAGCCCGGGGCTTGCGCGAGGCGGCTGAAGCATGGGATGGAGGACTCGTTTACGGGTTCGTGCAGGAGCGTGCCCTTCATCTGGCCATCGAAATCGTAACCGATGTCGGGAGCTATCTGATCGACGGTTTTATAATGCGTGATGCGAGCAGCTACGAGGACATCATGGATATTATTCACCAAGAAAAGGTAATGCCGGATGATATCCATGCGGTTTTGCTTCAATTGGTCCGTCTGCGCAAGCCTTTGGTTCAGGAGTATTATGATTGGGAGCGTCATTCCCTTCATCCGTTGTCGTCCGTGCTGCCGGAAGTGCTTGAACGGTTCGCTGCGGACGTACGGGACTATCTCAAGCGAGAGCTGTAGAAATGTTCTGTGGTCATTCGATCTTTAAAAATTCATGAAGCGTTAATCTGGGAAACCTTCGTGCAGACACCTGCGCGGAGGTTTTTTTAGTGCATATTTTTGCAATATCGCCTCCGATTTGTGTCAAAACAAGCCCAACCTGCTTATAATGCAGCATGCGACTAGGCATTCGCCCGGTCAGACGTTTTTTGGGGGAGGGTGGATACATGGCGGAATGGAGTGCGATCGCTGCCGCAGCCGGCATGCTGATCATCGCTGCTGCGGTTATTGGGATCACGGTGACGTTCAGAAGGCTGCTGCTCCGGACGGAGGCCGTTCTCATCAAACTTGAAGGAGAATGTACCGGGCTTTCCAAGGAAGCGGCACAGGTTCTGGAACGCGCCTCGGTATCGATGGACAGCATTCAGAGGCAGCTCGCGGCCGGCGAATCGATTGCGGCCTCGATGAGCGAGGCGGCGGCCGCAGCGGCAAAAACGGCAGAAGCCGTGCAAGCGGTCGGCAAGCGAGCTTCGCAAACGGCCGTCGAGCATCTGGAGCGGGCACGTCTGGAGAACGAGCGGCTGATCGGCGATCTTTTCAGATGGGTCGATGCGGGAGTGACATTCTGGCAGGTATGGAACCGGCGAACCACCAAATCAGGTGACGGGCATGCCGAATAAACCAAGAAGGAGAGATGGACAGTGAAAGAGAACAGAAAAAGCCTTTTGTGGGGAGTATTGATCGGCAGTATCGCAGGCTCCGTAACTGCATTGCTTCTGGCCCCGAAATCCGGGAAGGAGCTGCGTCAGGATATTTCGGACGGCGCGAGACAGGTTGGAGGGAAGGTTCAGGAGGTTGCGGGTAAAGTCGGAGAACAGGGCGTGAATCTGATCGGCATGATGACAGACCGGGCCGAAGGCGTGATCTCGGATATTCAGGCTTGGCGCCACAAGCAGGAAAGCTGGAGGGTGGATGAAAGGGATGCCATTGCCCAAGTATCCTCCTTCGAGGATGACGATTTCGCCGACGACGGAATGATCGTGGAAGCAAAGGAAGAGAAAGCGTAGCGTGGACGACGACATACGAACGAAACAAGACGGCAGCCCTGACGGAACCCGGGAAACGGGAATCTCTCAGGGCTGCCCGCGCGTTTTGCAATCCTGTCGCGGTTTACTTGGTTCGGACCAGCTTGTTCAAATCTTTAATCATCGATTTATATTCGTCGCTCGCCGCCATCTTCTTTACGTATTCATCCCATTCCTTCAGCGATGCTTTCCCCATGATGACTTTCACTTTCATCTCGTTCAGTTTGTTTATGGACTCGGCATGCAGTCCCCGACTCCACAATGAACTGGCTTCCGGCAGGGTTTGGCCTTTGTAGGAGGTTTTGTGCCAACGTTGGGCCGCTTGCTCGTATAAAACGCGTGTTTCGGGGGCGAGTGCTTCCAGGCGGGGATTGGATGTCAGCAGATTTTTGCGCCCGAAAAGATTTTCGATGGCGGACCGGTCCGCCGCATCCAATCCGTCCACGTTATTCCATGCTCCCGTTTCAGTCATCTCCATCCCGCGATTCAGCCATTCAAGTGCTTTTGCAGGCTCCGCTTTCGACATGCTGGATACGATGTATACACCGCCTCCGGCAGAATTCCAAGGAGCGATCTCCGTGGCACCGGCACCGGCCCGGAGTCCGGATACCGGCGTCCAATGTCCCATGTTGTCCAGGGTCATCTTCGCGGCATCATCGAATTTCAGCACGGCAAGGCCGGTCTTCCCTTTCTTGACCGCATCCACCGCCGTTTCCCGGTCCACGGTTGCAAAATCTTTGTTGAGAAGTCCGGCGGCATTCGCCCGGCCCAACCATTCCAATGCTTGCCGCTGGCCTTTTCCAAGCGCATGATCCACGACGGTGCCTGATTCCGAGATGCCAAACCGTTCCGGAAACCCTGTATACGCATGTTCCACCCAGCTGAGGGAGCCCAGATTATTGGCGTTCACGTATCCGTACATGCCGATGGTATTGTTCTTGCCGTCCCCATCGGGATCCTTGTTCACGAATTGCCGCAGCACATCAAACATTTCGTCCATGGTTTCCGGCTTCTTGCTTCCCAGCTTGTCCATCCAGTCTTGTCTTAGGGCAGGGAAGGGGGCGTCGTTAAGGTCCGACGGTCTGGGGATGGCATACGTTTTACCGCTGATTTTACGGACGGGCAAGTCAGGATCATTCGCAAGTTTTTTCAAGGTTGGAGCGGATTCAAGGCTCTTGCTTAGATCCAGAGCTATGGACTGCAGCAGATCATCCTGAAATTCATGGGCGTCGGGCAGCAGCATTAACGTATCCATATCCCCCGCCGCGATTTTGATTTTGGTTTTGTCGGAGAAATTTTGGGGAACGACCAGATCAATTTGCACATCGGTATTCCAGTCGGCTTTTATATATTGGATAAGTCCGGAGGGCTGCTCCGTAATTCCATTTTCCGCCCGTGTCCCGACACGCAAATGAAACCGGGCATCGGGATCTCGAACCGTAACAAAAGACCCCGATGCATTCCAGGTTACGACGAATCCGCAGCTCTCGGCGGTCCAACGAAGCGGTATCCAAAGCTGGCCCTGGAGGACAAAAGGCGCTGATGGAAGAGCATGAACCGTACGGTCGCCCAATACGGCCTCGGCTCTCTTGTCCGAAAAGGCCAGAGATGCCTTTCCGGTATGCTCGGCGGTCAGTTTTTTTCGCTTTCGAGTCCCATGTAACATGATACCCTAAACTTTTTAACAAGGGTTCGGCCTGGACCATCACCGTTCCCTTTCGGTTAACGGGCTGGCTGCCCAAATAAACATTAAGGTTGTCAAAAGAGACGGATACAGGCGAGCCGAATTCCGTTGCCTCGGCTCGGTTATCCCATGGCGATGGAGGGAGATCGGCAGATGCATTTCCGGCCAAATTTCCTGACAGTGCGGCAGCGAGCGCCAGAACCGGTAACATTTTTTTCGGTCGGGAAGGCATTTTCAATCCATTTTGTTTCATAGTTTCTCCTTTGCATTTTATTTTTTTTATATACATTCTCGCATTGAATGGAAATGTCCCCCATAAATCACAAGAAAATTTTAAATATCTAGGGTACAAGGCCAAGAAGAATTTTTGGCCGGTGGCTAAAAATACGCACAAAAACGAAAAAAAACTCCATGCCGACGTGCGGCAGGGAGTTGGTCAACGAGGCCTCCGATATGGATTTTGCGTTGGATTACCGTCGGTCAGTAAGGTTTTTGAGCATATTGAAAGGATGGGCTGAGGGACTCGTCTTTGTACGTTTTATGAAAAATATGCGTCGTCGCCGGAGAGACCGGGGGAATGAGCCATGTCCAGTCTCCCGTCACTTCCCGGCCGGCCTTGGCCTCCCGGTCCTCAAAAGAACGGAACTGGATGGCAGCCGTATGGTGGTCGACGATGCTGACCCCGGCCTTTTTTATAGGAATGCAAAACTGCCCGGTTCAGTTCAACCAATGCGCGGTCGCGCCATAAGGTCGATTCGCTGCTTGTATCCAGGCCCATCAGCTCTGCGATCAGGGGGAGCTTGTTGTACCTGAATGTATCCGCCAGATTCCGCGCCCCGATTTCCGTGCCCATGTACCATCCGTTAAACGGCGCGGCGGGATAGGTAATGCCGCCGATTTCAAGGGTCATATCCGAAATGATAGGCACCGCGTACCAGCGAAGGTCCAGCGAAGCAAAATCGGGGATATCCGGGTGTTCCAGATGGACCTCCAGTACCGTCCGTTCCGGAATGGAAAACCACTCGGGCTCGAGGTCGCCCCATTGGATCACGAGCGGCAGAATGTCATAATCGGTGCCGTTGCCGGTCCATCCCAGTCGCCGGCACACGCTTGTAAAGGATAGGGAGGCGGGATCTCCGACGATCCCCTCCCCGGTTTCGTAACCGGCATAGCGGACAAGCTGATGGTTCCAGATCCTGAGCGTTTCCGATCCGGGCGTTTGCGGCTTGAATACCGTAATCGAGGGGATGATTTTACCGCCGTTGGTTGCGTTTTCGATATGCCGGATCAGCAGGGATGCCGCCTCCGCAGGGGATTCCGTTTCCCTCGCATCGGTTATCCGCAGCTTGTCCCAGAACAGCCTGCCGATGCAGCGGTTACTGTTGCGCCAAGCCATTTTGGCACCATGCTCCAGCTCTTCAAACGTATGTACATAAGTTCCTGTCCGTTCGATCTCGGACGCGATGCCGTTCAGCCTGTCGCGGGCCTCCTCCGGCGCCTTATTCAGCTCCATATAACATTGAATGATGAAGGATGCGGCTGCTTCATGCAATTCCGTTTTGCCAAGCATGCTATCTAGTCACCCGACTTTCTATGATTGCGTTATAACTCTTCTAGTATACGATACTTAAGTCTGCCGTTAGGCGCCCGTTCTTTTCCATTTTGTGGACAATCCTGCGGCCTGCAAGGCTTTCGGCCTTCCTGCAAAGTTGAAGTAGCGGCGGAATTGGGGTAAGATTTAGGTACGTTTCATAAGGAAGCTACATATGGTAACACAGCAAAAGATTTGAATAATGACAAGAAGGAAGCGGTGTGTTCGTGCAGCAAGCTATTGCAATACTAGACTCGGGTGTAGGCGGGTTGACTGTCGCCAAAGAAGTCATGAGGCAGCTCCCGAGAGAGAAAATCATTTACTTCGGAGATACTGCCCGAGCACCCTACGGACCACGTACCCCGGAAGAAGTCCGTTTATTTACGGAACAAATCGTAGATTATTTACTTCAGTACGACCCGAAAATGATCGTTATTGCCTGCAATACGGCTACGGCGGCGGCAATCGATTATATTACGGCAAAGGTATCCGTCCCGGTGATCGGCGTGATTCATCCGGGAGCTCGCGCTGCGATCAGCGCAACCAAAACCGGCCATGTCGGCGTAATCGGCACGGTGGGAACGATCGGCAGCGGAGCCTATACGACGGCGCTTAAACAGCTTTCGCCGTTTGTGGAAGTCGAAAGCCAGGCTTGCCCGGCGCTGGTTCCGCTGGTGGAGCACGGTCTGTACCGCTCGTCGGAGTCGCTGGAAGTCGTGAGGGAATCGTTGTCCGGGATGAACGCAAGCAAGATAGATTGCTTGATTCTCGGATGTACCCATTACCCGTTCCTGAAGGATACGATTCAGCAGGTTATGGGCTCCGGCGTAAAGCTCATCAGCTCCGCCAATGAAACGGCGCGGGAGGTCAGCACGATCCTGTACGACAAAGGGCAGCTGGCCAGCGGAGAGGAAATGCCGATCCATCAATTTTTTCTGTACGGGCGATTCGGCCATGTTTCAAAGGATAGCCACGGAATGGCTGGGGGAACAGATCAGGCGAACGCCGGTCGCATGGCAGGTAACCAAGCTCTGATTTTTCTTAATACAACCCGATCGATATGGGAACACCAGCAAGCCGGATTCTATGATCCGGCTTCTTTGACGTTTAAATAAGCTTTGCCCGTGCACATTTCGTACAGGCAATCCCACATATACATCCAATGGACGGCAAAAAGCCGGGCGGCTTTCGCCGCCGGAAAGGATTGACGCCATGCGCCAGTATATAGTGCAAAAAGGGGATACCCTGCTTCGGATTGCGGCAAGGCATGGCCTTGCCTGCGAACAATTGATTACCGCGAACCCCTGGGCCGGACAGCAGGCTTATCTTCAGCCCGGGCAAATCGTGTATCTGCCGGCATCCCTTCGCCGCAGATACGTAATCCGCGATGGAGACAGTCCGGAAAGCGTCGCCCGTGCGTTCCGCTTGAATCCGGCCGCCCTGGAGGAGATGAATCCGGGATTGTCCGTTTACCGTTTTCCGGTGGGAAAAACGATTGTGCTGCCCCCATCGGAGCCGAAATACAGAATCCAGCTTGAGGGAGAGTACGGTCCAAGGAAGCTGGCGGAAGACCTCGATAAGTTGGCAACCGAATTTCCTTTCGTGGAATGCAGCCTGATTGGCACAAGCGTCATGGGAAAACCGCTGCACGCCGTCAAAATCGGCATCGGGCCAAGACAGCTTCACGTAAATGCGGCACTCCATGCGAATGAATGGATCACGACTCCCTGCCTGCTTCGTTTTTTGGAAATTTACGCAGCCGCCTTGGCCGATGGTACCTTTATCAACGGCCATGATCCCAGGCAGTGGCATCAGCAGTACACGCTTTGGCTCATTCCGATGGCAAACCCGGACGGGGTAGAGCTTGTTCAGGAAGGAGTCAGCCCGGATCATCCTTGGTTCGACCGGCTAACCGCATGGAATGGAGGAAGAGATGACTTCCGAAAGTGGAAGGCGAACATGAACGGCGTGGATCTGGGTGACCAATTTCCCGCCCATTGGGATGAAGAAGTCCAGCGACGGGGGAAAACGGGACCTTCTCCACAGGATTATCCCGGAAGAGCCCCTCTCAGCGAGCCGGAGGCTCAGGCCTTGGCGAGGCACACGGTGGAGATTTCGCCGGAGCGGGTCATTTCGCTGCACAGCCAGGGTCAGGAAATTTACTGGAATTACAGGGAGTATGAACCGGACCAAAGCGAGAACTGGGCGGTTAGTCTCGGCCAGGCTGCAGGATACCGGCCGATTAAACTGCAGGGAAGCGATGCGGGTTACAAAGACTGGTTTATCCAGCATTTTCGAAGGCCCGGTTTTACGGTTGAGATCGGCCGCGGCATCAATCCGCTGCCGCTTGAGGACTTCGAGGATTTAGCCGTGGAAGTCGGAAGCGTTCTGACGGCATTCATGTCGTTGGATTGAACTTGAAATGAAACTTTTTTAATGAAAATGAGTATGCTATACCAGGGAGGCAGCCGTATTTTTCGGAAAAGACATCCGGCGGCTGTCTCTTCTTTCATAACGCACGTAATAGGGTAGTAATATTTATATATTGCAGGATGGAGGAAACGCTATGAAATGGAGAAGATTGCTGTCCCTTCGGCGTTGGTCCCACGTCTTCAAGCGAATATTCGGTTATTTGGTTTCGCCTGACGTCGCTATGGGGGACAAGCTGCTGTTCGTGATTCCTGCGGTGCTGTACTGGGTACTGCCCGACGTCATTCCGTTTATGCCGATTGATGATATTGGCGTGACCATGCTCTTGATGAACTGGTTCGTTGGCCGGATCGACAGCAAATATCCGCAGTTGAACAAGGAAGGCGAAAATCAGGCCCGACATGTACGCTGATGTGATAGGGAGCCTTGCGAAATTGACCGGCGAGGTCTACAATAAATGATTGAGCGACTGAATCCTGAGGAGATGAACATAGATGAAGTGCAAAATTACCCGCAATGCGGCTAAAGTGATAAAAAGAGAACTTGATAAAGAGGAAAACCAGGGCAAGAAACTTCGCGTCGTCATAACGCACGCCCACGGCGATCATGCCCACTACGGACTGGACTTGGACACGCCCGGGGAGAACGACGAGATCGTGTCCACGGATAAAGATATCGACGTGATTCTGGAATCCGGCCAGGAACTGCTGGACGGCGTCAAAATCGATTACCTGTATCTTCCGCAAGAGGGTTTTGTGATTACGAATCCATCCAAGGGAAATCACGGCGACCACTAGGTCGTTTTTTATGGAGAGGGAAAAGCAGCATGGCAAATGATATACGAGTATGCGAAAAATGCAAAGGAACTTCCTTAAAGACCATTATACCTAAATTGAAAAAGCTTGCTCCGGACGCTGACATCAAGGTTGGCTGCAAATCTTACTGCGGTCCGTGCAAAAAGCGTGCATTCGTTTATGTAAACGGCCGTTATATCAGCGCTCCGACGGAGGACGAGGTGTTGGCCAAAGCGAAACCGTTTATCAAGCAGCCCAATTGATCCCGTCCTCATTTCCCTTCTTCTCTGCATAGTTCCGGGGGAACCCATCCATGCTAATGGATGCAACAGGAACCTGATAAGAGAAGGGAGCAACCGAAATGAACAGTCACGAATCCAGCCTTCAGTCGAACAATCCTGCGAACAGCGCCCTCGATTCCATCGAAAAGCTGCACCGTTCCGTTTCGTCGGCGTTATCCCATCCGACGGAGCAGCTGATCCGGCAGGCCCATAACTCTTTGGCCCATACGGAGCAGGCTGTATCCCAGGCAGCGGGAAATGCCGACAAGAGCGCAGTGGAACTGGCCGAGGAATTGCTCGACGAAGAGAAGGAACGTCTGTCCAAGCTTCATTCGAATAAAAGGTAGTTGCACGATCCTGTTCGGCCCGTCAAGAGAAATCCTCTTGACGGGTTTTTCTTAACGCTAAAAATGCGTACAAACCGGAATGTACGCATTTTTTAGGGGGAAACACCGTTATTTATTTGCATGATCGGTACGATTGAAACTTTTTATCAGATCGTACGTGATGATTTGGTCCGAGAAACGGAACATCGTTTGGCTTTCTTCATAGCCTTGCCGGCAAGCGTTAACGCCGACGGGCTCCCGTGTCGAAAGGCTGTAGCAGGTACCGCTCTCAAATCTGCCGGTCTCGGACGGGATATAGAATGAGCGGTTGTCCGAAAAAGCGCCGCTACGCAGCGGAACAAGGCGATCCTTGTTTACGGTCAGGCTCTGGCCCATCAGATCATATGATTCGGAAGGGATGCCTAACAAATGGTAAATCGTAGGGGCCGTGTCCATCATTCCGGACGGATTGGAATCGATTCCGGCAAGAGCTCCGTCCGGCAGATGAATGAGCAATGGAACTTGGTTCATGATCTGCTCCATATCGAGTGCGGTGACGGGACGGCCAAGAAATTGCTCGTAATAAGCCGCCTCCTTGATGGAGTTGTCATGGTCCCCGTAAATGACCAGAATCGAATTGTCCCAGAGTCCCTGAGCTTTCATCTGCCCGACGAACTGCCCCAGGGCCTTGTCAACGTAATGGACGGATTGCAGATAATCGCCGAACATGGTGTCCCGGAATGATCCCGTGTCGAGCTGCTGCTCCCGCTTGGGCATGACGTAAGGATGGTGGCTGCTCAGCGTGATCAGGAACGAATAAAAAAGGCTGCGGAATATCCTTCATTTTGTCCAAGGACTGCTTGAAAAACGAAGCGTCGCTGATCGACCAGCCGATCATTTCGTCCTGTTCATAATCGTTTTTGCTGTAAAAACGGTCATAGTTCATTTCACGGTAGACGACATGCCGGTTCCAAAAGCTGCTCTCGTAGGAATGAAACACGTTGGCGGCATAACCATGCTCTTTCAAAACCGCCGGAAGCGTATCGTACTCATGGGTCGGATACCTCGTGAAAACCGAACCGGCAGGCAGCGGAAGAAGGGAGCTTTGCGTCACGAAATCCGCGTCGGATGTACGGCCCAGAGCCGTCTGATGGTAAAAATTGCTGAAATACATACTTTCTTTCATCAGCCGGTTGAAATTCGGCGTGATTTCCTGTCCGTTTACGCTCTTGTCGACCACGAAATTCATAAAGGCCTCAACCTGAATGACGATGATGTTGCTGCCCTTGTATTTTCCGAACATCTCGTCCCTGACCGTGCGTTTCGAACGCTTCTCGTCCAGCCAGGCTTTGGTCTTATCGATTTCTTCCGGGGCTAACGCGGTCCGCATTCCCAGATGATCGCGGGCATAACGGTAAACGTCATATCCGTGGAAACCGATAAGCCCGGTCACATTGTAAAGCGACAGGTTCCACCAGTTGCCTGCAAACAATCCGACAGCCCAGGTATTGGAGGCGATTTTGATGGGGGCAAAGGTAAGCAGACACCCCAGCACAAATGCGGCAAAACCCGTGATGAACCGTTTTAAGGCGGAATTCCGCTTTGGACGCGAATGCGTGACGACTTCAGGATAGGCAAGGCTTCGGCGGCGCTTGCGGATGACTTTTGAGGCTGTCCAAGGAACCACGGCAAGCCAATCGATGAAAAAGAAAAGATCCTGCCAACGAATCAGGGAGCGTATGCTCTCGCCAAGCGAACCGACCTGCCCTGTCTGCAGGAGAACCGGAACCGTAATGAAATCCTCAAAGTACCTGTAAAACACAAGATCGGAATAAATAAGTCCGGTCAACAATAAATTAAGCAGCGTTAACGCGGCAAGCCTGCCTCTTGGCGGCAGCCATAACGTCCAGAAGGACAGCAGCAAAAGCGAGCCGACCGCTATGACATAGTCGACCGGACTCATATCGATGTTTCTGACCTGCAGGCCGTAATGCATGAAGGCAAGCTTGAACAGCATAAGCATGATAAATAGAACATAGGCGGCGTACCTGCCCGAATACAGGCGACCGGGACTTCTCCGGGTACCCGCCTGCCGTATGGTATACAACGTTTATTTCCTCCTTTTGAGAAGCTTTCTGTCAGGCGAAAAAATAGGAAAGCCGCCAGTAACGGCGGCTCAGGCAATCCGGATTAAGACTCGGCAGCCGGACGGGGGCGCGGCGGCAGCGGACCGAGGTATTGATAGTACTGGCATTCGATCCGCCCGTTGAAGAGCTTGCGGCGTTTGTCGGCTTTGCGGCCGAAATAGTGCTCGAACTGTTTGGTTGGGCTTAAGGCAAAGAACGACCAAGTTGGCAGTTGGTCGGACAGACGACCAAGCTGGCGGATCAGACGCTCGACTTCTTCCTTTTCGCTCAGCCGTTCGCCGTAAGGCGGGTTGGTAATGATGCAGCCGTATTCCCCTTCCGGCAGGGCCTTCGCGGCCGGAAGGACCCGGAAATCGATTTCTTTGGCGAGCCCGGCGCTTTTGGCTGCCGCCTTGGCCACCTCGATCGCCTTGGGATCGATATCGCTTCCGGTGAGCTGAAGCGGAATATCGTCGGTTACGGCGTCAAACGCCTCCTCCCGGGCTTCTTCCCAACGTTTGCTTCCGATGATTTCCCAATGCTCGGACGGGAAGGTACGGCGCAGCCCCGGAGCGATGTTCCAAGCCATCATGGCCGCCTCGATCAAAAGCGTCCCCGAGCCGCAGCAAGGATCATGGAGCGGACGGTGCCCGCCCCAGCGGCTCAGCTGGATGAGGGCCGACGCCATCGTCTCTTTCAGCGGCGCCTCCGTCACAAGCTTACGGTATCCCCGCTTGTGCAGCGCCGGACCGGTCGTATCGAGGGTAAGAAGCGCGCGATCCTTCAGCAGGGACACTTCAACCCGGAATAGAGGGCCGTTCTCCGGAAACCATTCGGTATGATGCGAGAGCTTTAGCTTTTCGACGATCGCTTTTTTGACGATTCCCTGGCAGGCAGGGACGCTGCTCAGCTGCGATTTATGGGAGCGGCCTTCCACCGGAAACTCCCCGTTCGCGGGAATCCATTGTTCCCATGGCAGCGCTTTGGTGCCTTCAAACAGCTCGTCGAAGGTGAGGGCGTCGAATTCGCCCACTTTGACCAAAATGCGGTCCGAGGTCCGAAGCCATAGGTTGCAGCGGCAAATGTCGATCAGGTCTCCGGCAAACGTCACCCTGCCGTTCTCGACTTCCGTATCGGTATAGCCCAGCTCTTTCAGCTCGCGGGCGACGACAGCTTCCAGTCCCATCGGGGCGGTAGCGATTAATTGGTATCGTGGCATGAACAAGTTTCAACTCCATATGCGGTGTGTACGGCGCATGAAAGCACCGCCGGTTCGATCTTTTTAGTATAGGCCATTGTACAAGTCAAGACAATTATCATATGATATCAGCATCGGAAACATTTCGGCCGATGATACGCACGCAAGGAGGATTTTCATGATGACTTCACCCGAGGATTATGTAAGCGGGCTGTATCCGGAAGACGGGGAACTGCTCGCCGTCAAGGATAAAATAAAAGAGCTCGGCATGCCGGAAGTTTCGGTGGCTCCGGCCTATGGCCGTCTGCTCACGCTGCTTGTTCAAACTGCAGGCGCTAAGGAAGTGCTGGAGATCGGCGCCCTGGGCGGTTACAGCGGCATATGCTTGTGCCGGGGATTAAGCCGGGACGGCCGTTTGACTTCCCTGGAGCTGAAGGAAGAATACGCGTCTCTAGCCGGTTCCCATTTGGAGAAAGCAGGTTTTGGCGCTCAGGTAGAGTATAGGTTGGGACCGGCTGCCGAAAGCCTGGAGCGGCTGAAACTGGAGGGGCGCCGGTTTGATTTCTTTTTCATCGATGCCGACAAGGAAAATTACCCGTTATATCTAGAGTATGCCATCCAATTGTCCAATCCGGGAGCCCTGATTGCGGGAGACAACTGCTTTCTGAGAGGCCGCACGCTGGACAGCGGGAAACAGGGACCTTCCGTGCAGGCGGTGCGCCGGTTTAACGAAACGATTGCCGGAGACGAGCGCCTGACGAGCGTGCTGCTACCCGCCTATGACGGCCTCGTTTTGGCACGGGTTAAATGAATGGGACATGCAGCTTCCATACAAAGCATATAAATCATGACAAGGCAAGCTGCCTGTAAACTTGTAAAGGGCTGTCCAAAGGGTTGATAATCCAAGGGAGCCCTTTTTCTCTTCACCCGCTGCCGTTACCAGGAACATCTTCCCGGCCAGTGCCGCTGCTCTTTCTGCCAAGCCGGTTATTCAAAGCGGCACCATGATCTGGCTGCACGGCAAGGGGGTTGACGGATGACGTGAACCACTAAAGCGCCATATCTCAACCTTTGATTGAAAGCGTTTACCGAGATGGCGTGATCAAGACAGGAGGGGATTCCACTGAGCATTCATTGGAATAAAGTTAATATTGATGAACTAACCCGCTCGGGCGTGGTCTATTTTAACTCAAAGATGGAGATGCTGGAGGATTTGCCTTGCAAAATGTACAGGCTGACCCATCTTCAAAGCTTATGGACGCATTGTCATGATTATTTTCAGATTTGGTATGTATCCAAAGGTTCTTTTACGCATAAGGTATACGATCAGTCTTACGAGATATCCCAAGGAGATATTTTTGTTGTTTCGCCATATACATTACATAGCGTAAACGTTTCTTCAGGTCAGGAGATCGAAATATACGGGTGCGAATTTATGCCTGCTTTCATTAACGAAAAGTTGGAGCATATGCCGGTGGGGCATGCCATTTTCGATATGGCTTTTGTGGAGTACTTCTTGCGCAGGGACACCAACGCCCATTTTAAAATTTCGTTGGAAAAAGGAACCGAGGTCACGGTCAGAAATGTGATGAAGGATATGCTTACCGAATACGAGGGGCGGTCCCCTTTTTTTCAATTGTCGCTGAAAGCCTACCTGCTTGTTTTACTGTCGATCTTGGTCCGGCAGGTAAATGGCAAGCTGATCAAGGCCGGATTTGAAAAATCGGAGAAATATAAGGAAATTATGACGAAAGTCGTCGACTATATCCATAACCACTATCAAGAAGACCTAAAGCTGAACACTTTATGCGGAGTATCGAATTTATCAAAGTCTACCTTCTGCATCCTGTTCAAGGAATGGACCGGGAAAACATTTAACCGCTATTTAACGGATTACCGAATCCTCCAGGCCAAGTACATGTTAAAGCAGCCCGAATTATCGGTGACGGATGTGTGCTACTCTACGGGGTTTAACGAGCTTTCTTATTTTTGCAGAATATTCAAGAAATATACGGGAATACCTCCGACCGATTTTCGGAAACAAGCGATCGATTAGCAGATCATCGCATACGATAATCCTATTTTCACGCACGATAGTGAAATGATTTGATATTCTTGGATGTTAGTATATAAGTATAAACCATTGGACGCTGGCAGCCCTGCGTTAATTAGCCGTGTCCAAATCATATGGAGGGACTTGTACATGAGCAAAACCATCGTCGCCGTCATCGGATGCGGAACCATAGCGAACAATGCGCATATTCCGGCATATCTTGCCAATCCGGAGTCCGAGATCAAATATTTCTGCGATATCCGCAAGGATCGGGCAGAGAAGGCCGTGGAACAGTATGGATGCGGGATCGCCGTGGAGGATTACCGCCGCATCCTGGAGGATCCCGAGGTTGAAGCGGTATCCATATGTACGCCAAACGATTGCCACGCCTCGATTTCCATCGACTGCTTGCGGGCGGGAAAGCATGTGCTTTGCGAAAAGCCTGCGGCCAGAACGTATGAGGAAGCGCTGGAAATGCAGCGGGTTCAGCATGAAACCGGAAAAGTTTTGAATATCGGCGTCGTGAATCGTTTTAATACGAGCGTCAACAAGATTAGGCAAATGATTGAAGGCGGTGAGCTGGGAGAACTCTATCATGTATACGTTAGTTTTCGCGCCCATCGCTCCATTCCGGGACTTGGCGGGGCCTTTACGACCAAAGCTATCGCCGGCGGCGGGGCGCTGATTGATTGGGGCGTGCATTTTCTGGATATCGTGATGTACTGCGCAGGGGACCCTGAACCGGTCACGGTGACGGGGCAGACTTACTCCAAACTGGGAAAAGACATGGAGAATTACGCCTATCTGAATATGTGGGCGGGACCGCCCGATTATGAAGGAACTTATGACGTGGACGACTTTGTGACCGCATTGATCCGAACCGCCGGACCTTCGGTTACCGTCAACGGCGCCTGGGCGCAAAATATCGGCGTGGAAGAGATGTATATCGATTTTCTGGGCGACAAAGCGGGAATACGCTTGCAATACGGCTCGGATTTTACGATTTACAGCGCAAAGCACGGGGCGCTTCTGGACAGTACGCCCAAATTCACGAAGACGGATTCCTTCCAAAACGAGATCGATGGCTTCATCGCCTGCATCAAGTCGGGCGAGAAACTGCCGTCCCACATCGATCATGTCATCCTGACAGCCAAAATGATCGACGGCATTTATCGTTCTTCCGAGCAGGGCAAAGAAATCTCATTCCTGAAGCAGGGAGTACTGTAAATGAAAAAAATAGGTTTTATCGATTACTATTTGGATGAATGGCATGCCAATAATTATCCGGAATGGATTCGGAGCGCTACCGGCGGACAAATGCAGGTGGCGTATGCTTACGGGATGAAGGATGCCGAGGGAGGATTAAGCAACGAAGAGTGGTGCAGGAAACATCAGGTCGAGCGGATGAACACGATTGAAGACGTCGTGAGAGAGAGCGATTATTTGATTATTCTGTCTCCGGACCACCCGGAACGCCATGAAGAACTTGCCCGCCTGGCGCTTGAATCGGGAAAGCCTACATACATTGACAAGACCTTTGCCCCGAGCCGGGAAGCGGCCATCCGATTGTTTGAGCTTGCCAACGCTCATGATACACCGATGTATTCGTCATCCGCCTTAAGGTTCGCAACCGAATACGCGAAGCTGGAAACGGAAGGCATACGGGTCATCTCGAGTTGGGGGCCCGGCGCCTTCGAAAATTACTCCATTCATCAGATCGAACCTATCGTTTCCATGATGGGTACAGATGCGAAACGGGTCATGTTTATCGGGACCGATGCCGCACCGGCTTTATTGATCGATTTCGGCGATGGACGCCAGGCGACGGTTCATCACCTTGGCGATCCATGTCCTTTCATGATGGCGGTCAACTATGAAAACGGCAGCTGCAAAATCCTGAAGCCGGAATCCGACTTTTTCAAACTGTTTATTCAGGATCTCGTGGCCTTTTTCGAGACGGGAAAGGTTTCTGTGCCTCATTCCCAAACCCTGGCTGTCATTACGATTATAGAGTACGGCATGATTGCGGCCAGCCGGCCGTTTCAATGGATTGAACTGCCTTAATCATTCCATTTGCTCGTGCGATTATCGCAAGAGGGGGGATTGCGAATGTCTCTCGACCGAGAGTCGGAATATAACGTGCCAATCATCGGTTTTCTTTTCAAACTGCCCCCCGCAATCGGCGTGCAGGAAGATCAGGCGTTTTACGGCAAACGGAACGCTTCGGACTTCCTTGGTCCCACCATTCAGTTTGATCCCGGTTTCTTATACTATCAAGACCGTTCGGCAGACAGCATCGCCGATGAATTTCTGCAGAATGGATACAGGACGGTACGGTACTTTGTCGTGAACGAGAATAACGTGAACCGTGCGCTTGTCGATGCCCTTAAAAAGCGGGGGCTGACCGTATGGGCGCTTGTCTTGGGCAATGGTTCCTATTCTGTCGAAGGTTTTCCTCCGGAGTGGCCGAGTTGGCAGATGGAGCTATTAACACCGGTGAACGACGGGTATTATCGCTTCTCCCCGCATAGTGCGGGTTATGCGGAATGGAAGAAAAAGAAGCTTGCCCATATGGTGAAGAATTACCATTTTGACGGCATCGAAGTCGCTGAGCCTTACTTTCCCGAATGGGACGGAATAAATTCAGGGATATACGGTGATGTCGGTCCTCTTGCCCAAGCAGCATTTCAGGAGCATTACGGACACACTTCCATTCCGAATTTCACGGATCCGGCCCATCCCGATTATTATCTGACCAACCGGGCGCTTTACGGGGACTGGATTGAGTTTCGGGTGGATACGGTTAACGGTTTCCTGAATGAACTCATGAACGGAGAAGGCGGGGTTCGGGAGGCGAGAAAGGATATTCTGGTGGCAACCTGGTCGCTGGCCATTGATGCAGGCCCGGAGTCGGTTGAGAAGCTGCGGGAGATCCAGGGGTTGGATGCCGCCGAAATGATCTCGGCCGTGCGTCCTGACCTTCATTTCCTGCAAACCCATTGGCCGGATTGGGTGAAGCCGCAAAAGTCATTGCCCCCGACGTACATACAACGGTATCAAAACTTCGTGGACCAAATTCGTGCGGTGCATCCGGACATCCCGTTGGGCGTTCAGGCGGATATCGGTTCCAGGCCAGAAATGGTGAAGGACCGGGCGTGGTTGACCTTGTTCGCCCGAACGGCATTGGAAATGGGCTTCGGAACATGGACCGCTTATGAATATCATCTAGGGAAATATATGTACGAGGAGGCCCCCAAGCCGGTCTCGATCAGACGCCCCGGGCCGGAGACGGTGATGGTTTCGTTCCAAAAGAGGGTGGAGCCTCCTCCGTCATGCAGCCCGGGAGTTTGGCTGTGCTCACGGAAACGGGGGAGGTCCCCATCGGTTCAGACCATATATCCGTGGACGGAAATATGGTTATCATCCGGTCGGGTCAGCTGCCGAATCAGGAGTTTCGCTTGCGGATCCGGCATGTGGCCGACAGTCCATCCTATTGGCTTTACAATAAAGAACAGCCTGCCAATAGGATGACAGGCCTTACCGTGGTGACTGTCGGCAGAAGCAGACATTAATTCGATTCATTTCCTCAACCGCTCGCTGCATTAACAAAAGAAGCTGGCTCCTCGATTTCAGGGGAGCCAGCTTTATATTTCTACCGGAAATTCGGCGTCGGTTTATTGGCGTACAGCTTCAATCGAACCCAGATCATATTGATGATCAGCAGACTGCCGGATACGACGAACAAACCTTCAATGCCGATAAAGCCGGACAGAAAACCGCCGATGACCGCGCCCAACATATTGCCGAGGGCAAGGGCGCTCGTATTGAATCCGAAAGCACGGCTTTCCATGCCGTCCGGCGTGTAGGACCGGATTAGGGCATTGACGCTCGGGAGCAGACCCCCCATAAATACGCCCATCATGAAACGGACGATGATCAGCTGCCATACGGAGGTTACGAAGGCCTGCGGGATTAGCGTAAGGCCCGTACCAATGAGAGCGAACGTCAGCACCCGGTGGGCCCCCACTTTGTCGCTTAACCGTCCGAGCAGAGGGGCGGCAATCATGTTGGACAGACCCGTTACCGCGATGACAAAGCCTGCCCACAGGGCGATATCCACGGAAGTGCCGTGAAGCTTCTGCACGTAAAGGGGCAGAAGGGACATCGGGCTCATCATCGCAAACTGAAGCAGAAAGGTAACCGTGAACAGGGCCGGAAGTTGAGGCGTATGGTTAAGCTCCTTCAGGCCGGCAAGCACCGAAGCCTGCGGCACGGCCATGGCTTCTTCGCGGTTGAATTTCTCATTGACCAGAAACAGAGCGAGCATCGATGCGATAAAAATAAGCGACCCCGTGATGAAAAATATCGGACGGAATCCGACCCAGTCCGCCATAAAGCCGCCGATCAGCGGTCCCAGAATCGTGCCGGCGACCTGGCCCGACTGCATGATACCCATGGCAAAGCCCATCCGGTTCTTCGGGGTTGTGCCGGAAACGAGCGAAATGGCGGCGGGATTAAAGCCTGAGATCGTGCCGTTCAGCAGGCGCAGAGCCAACAGATGCCAGGGATGCGTGGCAAATCCCATGCAGGCGATGACCAGCGCCATGCCGAAGCCCGATCTGAGGAGCATCAGCTTGCGACCGTATTTATCCGCGACCTTGCCCCATATCGGTTGAAAAATGAACGAAGTCAGGAAGTTTGCGGCAAAGATCAATCCTGCCCAAACCCCGATTTCATGTTCGCCGACCACGTGCAGATCCTGTGCAAGATACAGAGTCAGGAAAGGGGTGATCATCGTCATCCCCGCGTTGACCAGAAATTGCCCGAACCAAAGCACAATGAGATTGACTTTCCACGAATTCAATGTGCTCCTCACTTCCTTTCTAAGCTGTCCAATCTGGATAGCGTTGTTTAGAGCTCGAAAAAATGCCGTTCTTTCAGTATAACACATTTTAAAATACCCCGAAGGTAAACAATGTCATAGTATTGTCATCCGATTTTCATATGAAGTCCGTCCAAGACGGTTGTTACTGACTTTTAAAAAGGGCATAATGTTATCTAGGAACTTTATATACGTTAATGGGGGCCTAATGATGACATACCATGATCAGTTTATCCGAGCCTGCCGTAAGCAGGAAGTGAGCCATGTTCCCGTGTGGTATATGCGGCAGGCGGGGCGCTATGATCCGGAATACCGTGCCATTAAAGAGAAATATTCGCTGCTTGAAATTTGCAGTCAACCGGAGCTGGCCGCGGAAGTGACTTTAATGCCGGTCCGCAAGCTTGGCGTTGACGCTGCCATCCTATATTCGGACATTATGAATCCGGTGGCCTCGATCGGCGTCGATTTTGATATCGTCAAAAATATCGGACCGGTTATCGACAATCCGATCCGCAGCGCAGCCGATGTGGAGCGGCTTACTCCGATCGATGTCGAGGGAGACCTGGGCCATGTGCTTGAAACGATCCGCATCCTTGACCGTGAGTTGGATGTCCCTCTCATCACCTTTGCGGGCGCGCCGTTCACGATCGCCAGCTATCTAATCGAAGGGCGCCCATCGAAAAATTACATACGCACCAAAGAGATGATGTACAGCGAGCCGAAAGTCTGGTTTGCTCTCATGGACAAGCTTGGCGACATGGTTATCGCTTATTTGCGTGCCCACGTGGTAAACGGCGGCAAGGCGTTTCAGCTGTTCGACAGTTGGGTCGGAGCGCTTTCGCCGAAAGATTTTCAAGCGTATGTTCTTCCAACCGTTACCCGTATTTTCGCCGAACTTAACGATTTGAATGTACCTAAAATATATTTCCCCGGCGTGAGTTCGGGAGAGCTGCTCCCAACGCTTCACCATTTAAAGGCCGACGTGATCGGCCTGGACTGGAGAGTATCCATTTCGGAAGGACGTAAGCGTTTAAACGGAAAGTTTGCGGTACAGGGCAACCTGGATCCGACGGTTTTGACCGGACCGATGGAAGTCATAAAACAGTACGCCAAGGATATCATCGATCAGGGCATTCAAGAGCCGGGTTATGTGTTTAACCTCGGCCATGGTCTTTTTCCCGAAGCATCCCTTGAAAAGCTGCGCGAGCTGACGGACTACATCCACGAATACTCCGCGGAGGCGCTTAAGACCGTCGTCCGTCCGTAATCGGTTTAATAATATACAATACGATTATTCAATAACCAGAGGTGAATGGGATGAACAATAAGATTGGTGTATTGGTGATGTCCTACGGGACGCCGGAAAGCATGGACGGAATCGAGGCGTATTACACGCACATCCGGAGAGGAAACAAGCCGTCGGAAGAACAGCTCAAGGAACTGACCGACCGGTATGAAGCGATCGTGGGAGGGGTATTCCCGCTTCGTGAAAACACCGACCGGCAAGTTCGTTCGCTGCAGGAGACGCTGAACCGCGATCCTCGCTCGGAGGGCGTGGAGTTCGTATGCTACCAGGGGTTAAAGCACGCTGCTCCATTCATCGAAGACGGAGTGGAGCAGATGGTAAAGGACGGTATCAAGCAGGCGGTCGGCATCGTGCTGGCTCCCCACTATTCGGTCATGAGCGTCGGCTCCTATATCAAGCGAGCCCAAGCAAAAGCTGACGAGCAAGGGCTGAATATTTCCTTCGTCGAAAGCTATCACGTTCATCCTATGCTGATCGACGCTCTCGCGAAGCGGGTCAGCGACAAGCTTGACCAGTTTGAAGAGGCGGGTGCGCTCCGCGAGAGCGTCCGCGTCTTATTCAGCGCGCACAGCCTGCCGGAGCGGATATTGTCCATGGGGGATCCGTACCAGGATCAGCTGCTTGAAACTTCCAAGGCCGTAGCCGAAAAAGCGAACACCGGAAAGTGGCAGTTTACGTGGCAGAGTGCCGGACGGACGAACGAGCCGTGGCTCGGTCCGGATATTCTCGAAACGCTTCAAGAGCTGAACAAAGAGCAGGTGGAGGATGTGCTGGTCGCTCCGATCGGATTCGTCTCCGACCATCTGGAAGTGCTGTACGATCTCGATATAGAAGCGAAGGCGATCGCCAAAGAAATGGATATGCGCTTGGAGCGCACCGAATCGCTGAATAGCGACCCGCTTTATATGGAGACCTTAAGCGATTGCGTCATCGCCCGTTGGAAACAGGGATAGCACATCGAGTCCAAAGTTGAAGTCTGTATTATCAGCGGCCCTCCGGCAACCGGGGGGGTTCTATTTTTTGCAAGTATCTTGGTATAATGAAAATAGTATGAAAGTTTGCAACGTAGAGAAAAAAGGGGGGACTTTTATGTACCCGTCTCGTACAGATAGAAAAAAGGCGGAGGATCAGGCTAAGCATATGCGGCAGCTGCGGTTTTGGACAGCGGTGAACATCGCGTTAATCGTGGTTGTCGCTGCATTGCTGATATATTATTTTAAGGAGTGGGGAGGATAAGCAGGCGGGAACGAAGCGAGCCTATCGATTCAGGCGTGCGCGAATCCCGAATACGGGAAAATGGCGGTTTTCATACCATTGGGTAAATGTATAACGCAATCATATAGGCGGCGGACTGTCGACGACATATAGGGGAAATCAACATGACTGATCGAAATGGTTCACAAGGAGGTCCTGGCATGAACAATTTATGCGTGGCTCACCGCGGGTTCTCGGCCAAAGCGCCGGAAAACACACAGGCAGCCATCAAATTGGCTATGGATGAACCTTTTGTTAATTGGATGGAGATTGACGTACAGCTGACACGGGACGGGGTTCCGGTTGTCATTCACGATTTCAGCGTAGACCGGACGACCACGGGGAAAGGCAAGGTCAAGGATCTGACCTGGCAGGAAATTCGCAGAATGGACGCAGGGCTTTGGAAGGGAAGGGAGTTCCAAGGGGAGCAGGTTCCTTCCCTGGACGAGGTGCTGCAGCTTGTCAAAGGGCGCTTGAAGCTGAACATCGAACTTAAAACGAGCGGCGACATGTATCCCGGGCTGGAGGAGAAAGTGCTGGAACGGATCCATGCCCACCAGATGATATCCGATGTCGTTCTCACTTCATTCGAGCCGAAAGCCCTGCTTCGTGCCAAGCAGGTGGACCCCGACGTGAAGGTCGGCCTGATTATTGACGCCCATCCCCGGGACTTGTTAACCCGTTTAAAAAAAAATCGGCTGTTCATTTCTGTCGATCGGCTATTCTCACCTTGACGCCGGATTTGCGGCTGAATTGCTGCGGAACGGCATCACGCCGATGGCCTGGACGGTGGATGACAAGCGAAGCATGGCTGCCCTGGCCAAAATGAACCCGGAAATCATGATATGCACCAATCGGCCCGATACGTGGGGACAGCTGTTTTTGAACAGGGTTGCGCCCCGGATCCCTTTTTGGCGCAAATGGAGAGGATGGTTTTAGAATGTGTGCTTTAGTTAACAACGTATACTGCGTCGGTCGCAACTACCGACTGCATGCCGCAGAACTGGGGAATGCCGTGCCTGACGAGCCTATGATCTTCATGAAGCCTTCCCATGCGGTTGTCCCGTTGGATGGCAGCAGGCTCGCTATGCCTTCAGGGCGCGGAACCCTCCATTTTGAGGGGGAAATCGTCATTCAGGCCGCCAAGGCGTATAAGCCTGGCATGACGGTGGACGAGCTGGTCGAGGTCATGGCATTAGGGATCGATTTTACGCTTAGGGATGTACAGTCCGTCATCAAGGAAAAGGGCCATCCTTGGATGGCGGCGAAGGGATTCAAAAATTCGGCGCCGCTGACGCCGTACATTACTTTCCCGGGAAATGAAGGGATCCTGAAAACGGATTTTACGATTATGAAAAATGGTTTGGAAGTCCAGCGGGGCAACGTCGGAGAAATGATTTTCTCCCTTCAGGATATCATCGATTACATCGGTCATCACTATGGTCTTGGGGAAGGCGATCTCATTTTTACCGGAACCCCTGCAGGCGTCGGTCCCGCAGAGAGCGGAGATGTGTTTGAGCTGTTCTGGGGAGGGGTTCGCCTCGGTCGCTGCGAAATCGGGTAAACGGATTTTTAATGAACGGGGGAGTTCATTTGAACTGGCTAATTGGAACCGCTGGCGCACTGATCGTTGCGGGGGCGGCATACAGGAAAAGATCATTATCGCTCTCCGGAGCGGCGGCAGCGGTTCTAATGGGCGCGGTATACTACGGAGCAGGGAACCTGTTTTGGTTTGGAACCCTGCTTCTTTTTTTCATCACGTCCACGGCACTGTCGAAATACCGGCAGGGCAGCAAGAGCGACCTGGAAAAATCCTACGCCAAAACAGGGCGGCGGGACGCCGGCCAGGTATTTGCCAACGGCGGATTGGGGATGGTTCTATGCCTGCTGAATTTCCTCTTTCCCCTTGAGGCGTGGAACCTGCTGTTCATCGGCGTCATGGCGGCGGTCACCGCCGATACCTGGGCAACGGAAGTCGGAAGCCTCAGCCGGAAACCTCCGAGGTCCATTTTAAACGGCAAACCACTGCCGGCGGGCACATCCGGAGGCGTATCGTGGCTGGGTTCGTTAGCTGCGGCGGCTGGAGGAATAACCATCGGTGCAGGAGCCTGGGTTCTTGGTTTGTGGACGGATATGGGGCCGGACTTTCCGAAGTTTGCCGCTGCAGGCCTGGTAGGCGGATTGGCGGGGGCTTTTTCCGATTCCTTGCTGGGGGCGACGGTTCAGAACATGTACCGGTGCGGCGTATGCGGCAGAAGCGTGGAGGTTCCCCTTCACTGCGGACAACCAACCTTCCGCGCGGGAGGATGGAACTGGGTAACCAACGATGCCGTCAACCTGATCAGCTCGGTCATCGGCGGCGCGGCTGCCTGGTTGGCTGCAGGCGTGATGTAAAGAGTCTTGCGGGAGCCTTGTCCTTCGACAGCGGCTCCTTTTCCATGTTATGATGTAGTACCGAGGAAGAATTTTAACCAAGATAAACGGATTTTCAAATTTAGATACAAGTAGGGAATAATGACATGAATATCATGACCGTCGAACAACTGTCCAAAAGCTATGGTGATAAAATATTGTTTCGGGATGCTTCCTTTGGCATGGAGGACCAGGACAAAATCGGTGTGATTGGGGTGAACGGAACGGGCAAATCGACCTTTCTAAGGGTGATTGCAGGGCTTACGCCTGCCGATTCCGGCAAAATATCGATCGGAAACCGGATCCGGATCCAGTTTTTGGCCCAAAATCCCGATTTCGAACACGACAACACGGTTTTGCAGCAGGTTTTCTCGGGAGATCTTCCGGAAATGAAGGTCGTCCGTGAATACACGGAAACGATGGAGCTCTTGGAGCTTCAGCCGGACAGCAAACCGCTGCAGGAGAAGCTGCTGAAGCTTAACCAAACGATGGACGCTCTGCAGGCCTGGCAGCTGGAGAGCGATGCCAAAACGATCCTGTCCAAGCTCGGAATCCGCAGCTATGACGCGAAAATGGGGACTTTATCGGGGGGGCAGCGAAAACGGGTAGCCTTGGCCGCCGCTTTGATTCAGCCGTCCGACCTCCTGATCCTCGACGAGCCGACCAACCATATCGACAATGACTCCGTGGCCTGGCTGGAGCAGTATTTGCAGAAACGCCGCGGCGCGCTGCTGATGATTACGCACGACCGTTATTTTCTTGACCGCGTGGCGAACGTGATGCTGGAGCTGGACCATGGGCGCTTGTTCCGCTATGAAGCCAATTACAGCAAATTTCTGGAGCTGAAGGCCGAACGGGAAGAGAGGGAGGCGGCGTCGGAACAGAAGCGCCAAAACCTGCTCCGTAACGAGTTGGCCTGGATTCGGCGCGGCGCCAAGGCTCGAACGACCAAACAGAAGGCCCGCATCGACCGTTTTGAGGCCCTGAAGAACCAGGAGCTCCTTCACTCTTCAGGGGAACTGGACGTCTCCGTGGCATCGACACGGCTGGGCCGCAAAATATTGGAGCTGGATCATCTTCATAAACGCGCGGGAGACAAAGTATTGATTGAAGATTTGTCCTATATTGCCGTACCCGAGGACCGAATCGGGATCGTCGGTCCGAACGGCAGCGGAAAATCGACATTGCTTAATCTCATCGCCGGAAAGCTTGAACCCGACAGCGGGGAGATTGCCCTTGGTCAAACGGTCAAGCTCGGTTATTTCACGCAGGAGCACCAGGATATGGACGACAGTCTCCGGGTGATCGAGTACATCAAGGAGGAAGCCGAGGTCGTCCGTACGGCGGACGGCTCGTCCATTACGGCCGCCCAGATGCTGGAGCGGTTCCTGTTTCCTCCCGCCATGCAGTGGACGCCCATTGCCAAGCTGTCGGGCGGAGAGAAGCGCCGGCTTTATCTGCTGCGAGTGCTGATGAGCGCACCGAACGTGCTTCTCCTCGACGAACCGACCAACGATCTGGACATTCAGACTTTGTCCGTCCTGGAACAGTATTTGGACGAGTTTCCGGGCGTGGTGATCGTCGTGTCCCATGACAGGTTCTTTCTGGACCGGACGGTGGACAAAATCATGGCCTTCGAAGGCGGTGGACGTATCCGCGTCCATGTCGGCTCCTACAGCGAGTATGCCGAGTGGATGTCCCGCAACGCGGGAGGCGGCGGGTCTTTGCCTCAAAAGGCTGATAACGCAAGCCGGTCCGCAGGGAAGGAACAGGGAGAATCAGCGGTTGCTTCCAGGGATACACGGAAGGATGCATCGAGAGAGAAGCTGAAATTCAGCTACAAGGAACAGCGCGAATACGAGCAGATCGATGATCTGATCGAAGCCGAAGAGAACCGAATGGCGGAGATCCAGAGCGAGATGGAGGCCGCTGTCAGTGACGCCGTGCGGCTTCAGGAGCTGATGAGGGCTCTTCAGGAGAGCGAGGCCGAGCTGGAACGGCTGATGGAGCGGTGGACGTATCTGAATGAACTGGCGGAGAAGATCGAACAGAGCAAAAACGGATAGCAGCCCCATCCTTAAAACATCAAACAGGGACGGTCCCCAGGTGAATATACCTTGGGGAACCGTCCCTATTTTTTTCAAAAGATAAGAAAGCATAAGTTATCTTTATCGCTAGGCTTCCATTTGTGACAGAAACCGCTATCGGTCACAGGATGTACGTCGAAGTCGCTTCCGGCTTGTTACTTTACATAAGCGGCGAGCAGCTTGGTTGTGTTCAGCACGGCCTGCTTGTGGGTGCGCTCCATGGCATGCGACGCATGGACGCCGGGCCCGATCAGAGCGGCACGGATATTGCTGCCGGCAGAAAGAGCGGCGGATGCGTCGGAGCCGTAATGCGGATATACATCCACAGCATACGGAATGCCTTCCGCTTGCGCAAGCTCGATCAGACGTCCCGTCATTTCGTAATCGTAAGGTCCCGAAGAGTCTTTGGCGCAAATCGAAACGTCGGTCTCCTTGCAGCTCAGGTCATCCCCGATGCAGCCCATATCTACGGCAATCAGCTCTTTTATGTCGGAAGGAATGTACGCCGCGCCATGACCGACTTCCTCATAGTTCGAAATGAGGATTTTTACGTTGAAACGGGGTTTCCAGCCTTCCCGTTTCATGGATTCCAGCACGCCGAAGAGGGCCGCTACGCTTGCCTTGTCGTCAAGATGGCGCGATTTGATATAGCCGCTTGGGGTAATGACCGCCCGGGAATCAAAGGAGACAAAGTCTCCCACGGCGATGCCAAGCTTCTTCACGTCGTCGGCGCTATCGACCAGCTCGTCAATGCGGACTTCCATATGAGCTTCCTCGCGGCTGAACGTGCGCGCATCGTCATAAACGTGAACCGAAGGCTGCGTGGTCAGGATGGTTCCGGTGTAGGTTTTCCCGCTGCGGGTATGGATGACGCAGTATTCATTCTCGATACTGTTCATCATGAAGCCTCCGACCCTGGTCAGGCGCAGAGTGCCTTCAGACTTGACTGCCCGGACCATGGCGCCAAGCGTGTCAACATGCCCGCTGAGGCCGACGGTCCGGCTTGTATCCTGACCCTGTACGGACAGGATGGCTCCGCCTTTTTTCGTTTCGGCTGACGTTAACTCCCAGGGAAGCGGCCTCTTTTTCGATTACTTTCATGATATGGCCGGTAAAACCGGTCGGGCTGGGCGTATCCAGCAGTTTTTTGAGCAGGGACAGGATATAAGTTTCATTCGGTTGAATGGACACGATAAAGCGCTCCTTACAAATAAAATATAAAGCTTCCCGAACATAACGGGAAAAACTTTGGTTTTACGGAGATGGGCCTTATTCGGGAAGCTTGTCCTCTTCTTCAGGCTTGGGTTCCGTGTTTTCTTGAAGTTCGGGGGTGTATCCCGTAACCTCCTGAATATGTATGAGCTGTGCCGCAAGAGATTTAATCTCTTTCTGCATCTGGTACTGCCGGTAAATTCCGTACGATCCGACGATTAGGCCGCCGATCAGCGTGCAGCCGATAATAAGCAGGATCAAAGGAACGCTGAATGTTCCGAACAAAAGATTGACTGATACCGGATCGACGTTGATCACAGCGAATACCGCGGTAAGCAGCGCGAACAGGAGACCGGCAATGAGCGACCATTGCATTTTCATATGGACACCTCCTTCCATAACAGTATAAAATCCCCTGCCTCGGGGGGCAAGGGATTTTATGGGCGTTTATCGCACAGTCTTCTCGAAGGACATGCGGGTCATTCCTATTTGGTGAGCTCTTCCATTTGGGAGATTACGTCTTCGAACACGCTCATCGCTTCGCGGATCGGTTCCGGAGAGGACATATCCACGCCCGCCTTTTTCAGAATGTTGATGGAGTAGTCGCTTCCGCCGCTCTTCAAGAAACCCATATAGCGGTCAACGGCTGGTTGCCCTTCCTCAAGAATCTGTTTCGAGAAGCTGGTCGCCGCGGAGAACCCGGTCGCGTATTTGTATACGTAGAAACTGTTATAGAAATGGGGAATACGTGCCCATTCCATCTCGATATCCTTATCTACCGTCATGTCCTTGCCGTGGTACTTCACGTTCAACTCATAGTAGATATCCGAAAGGTCCTGCGGCGTGAGCGATTCTCCGCTTTCGGCGCGCTCGTGAACGATTTTCTCGAACTCGGCAAACATCGTTTGACGGAACACGGTCGTGCGGAACTGATCCGCGTAGTACGTGAGCAGATACATTTTTTCTTTGGGGTCGGTGGACTTCTTCAGGAGATAATCCATCAGAAGAGCCTCATTGGTCGTCGATGCTACCTCGGCCAGGAAAATGGTGTACTGCGCGTCACGGTATTTCAGGTTGTTGTCCGAGTAGAAGGAGTGCAGCGCATGACCCATTTCGTGGGCCAGGGTGAACATGCTGTTCAGGTTGTCCTTATGGTTCAGCAGCACGTAGGGATGGGTGCCGTAAGCTCCCCAGCTGTACGCGCCGGTACGTTTGTTTTCGTTCTCGTACACGTCGATCCAGCCGTCGTCATAGCCGGACTGCAGGTTCTTCAAATAGTCCTCGCCCAGCGGATGCAAGCCTTCCTTGACCGTCTTCTTGGCTTCTTCATAGGTGATGTCGAGTTTGTACTCTTCCACCAGCGGAGCAAAAAGGTCGTACATATGCAGCTCATCCACGCCGAGAAGCTTTTTGCGAAGCTTCATATAGCGGTGAAGGAGCGGCAAGCTTTCATGGATCGTGTCGATCAGGTTGGTGTACACTTCTTTCGGAATATTGTCGCCGTAGAGGGCCATTTCCAAAACGGAAGGGTATTTGCGGACACGGGAGTAAAAAATGTTCTTGTTGACGTTGGCGCTTAGGGTTGCGGCGATCGTGTTCTTTTGCTTGCCGTAGGTTTCATATACTGCCTTGAAGGCGGCTTCCCGTACTTCTCGGTTGGGATTCTCCAGGAGCTGGATGTAGCTGCCGTGCGTAAGCTCGACTTCCTTGCCGTTCTCGTCTTTGATTCTCGGAAACTTCATATCGGCATTGTTCAGCATGCCGAAAATGGTTTGCGGGGCGGAAGACAGGTTGCCTACCTGGGCAAGAAGCGCTTCCTCGGTTTTGGAAAGCACATGCGCTTTCTCGCGCTTCATTTCGGTCAAGGTGAAGCGGTAATCCGCAAGCGAAGGGTCCGCGATCAGCTTCTCCAGCTCGCTCTCGCTCAAAGCAAGAATTTCAGGGGTAATAAAGGAGAGGGCTTCTCCCACTTCGACGTTCAGCTTTTTGGCCTTTTGGGTAAGAGCCTGGTATGTAGGATTAGCCGTGTCTTCATCATGATGCATATGTGCGTAAACGAAAAGGCGCTCGGCATGCAGCGATACCTCGTCCTCCAGCTCGAAGCATTGCTTGATCGCCTCCGCGTTTGTCAGCTTCCCTTGAAAGCCCTTTACGTTTGCGGTCAGGCGTTTCACTTCATTGTAAGTTTCATCCCAAGCCTTCTGGTCGGCAAACAGATCCTGCAGCTTCCATTGATGCTCGGGCTTAACCTCGGAACGCTTCAATACTTTTTCCATGGTAGTCCTCCTTATTTGATGATCGTATGATATAGTCCGGGCCGACTCGGCAGAGATGTCGGGACAGGGGATGGGGAGCAGACTGAGCGCGAGCGTCAGGCTTATGGCTTTGGCTCCTCTCATGGGCAGGACCTCCTCGATAATATGCATCGAGCGATAGTATGCCGCGTCCCCTTCGATTTCATCCTTTGCTTATGAGGAACCCAGATCGAAAAAACTGTATACAATAAGGAAAAAGGCAAACAGGATCATGACGATGGAAGTAATGGCCATCCCCCTCCGGAGACTCGCCGGTATGCGGTCCTTGTTCATGATCATGATCAGCCCCAGGCTGAAGGCCAAAATAATGAAGATGACAACGTTCGTATAGTCCATCGGCTACACCTGTTTGAAGGAATTCATGATATCTTTCCATTCCTCCTCGCGGCCTTCGTACTCCTCTTTCGGAAACCGGTTCTGCGCCCACTGCATCAGTGCTGGGCGGCTCATGAACGTATGCGTTTCTTCGCCCCACTGATCCGAAATTTCGCGCAGAACGATATAGCGGCCCTGAACCTCGACCGTCATCATGTTCCATTTGTCTTTTTTTGTATATTTCATGTTTTTTGATCATATGCATGTCTCCGTTTACAATTGGGCTTTTGGGTAAATGATAACGCACCCTTGGTCCTAAAGCAAATCGGAAAACTAAAAAATATGCTTGGGGAGGAAAATGACGGATTGCATTGTCAGAAAACATGGGATATAATATGGATATTCGCCATAGATGGCGGTATTTTAGGAGGTTGTTCATTTGAAAGGTACAGTTAAATGGTTTAACGCAGAAAAAGGTTACGGCTTCATTCAAGTTGAAGGTGGCGAAGATGTATTCGTACACTTCTCCGCAATCCAAGGAGACGGCTTCAAAACTTTGGAAGAAGGCCAAGCGGTTGAGTTCGAAATCACAGAAGGTAACCGTGGTCCTCAAGCAGCCAACGTAATCAAACTGTAAGTTAACTCCGGGTAACGGGGATCTTATAGATTAAGATGCTTCTTAATCACATATTTGTTTACTAAGGCATGAAGACACAGTTCCATTCGGAACTGTGTCTTTTTGTATTTATCGGGACAGGGCCCGCCAATGCAAGGAACAGGAAAGCCAAGTTAGCCGGAATGCGGCTAACTGAGCGAATCGGCGTAATGATCTTCCGGTTTGGCAAACAAGTGCCTTCCCAAGAAGCCCAAAAACGCGAGGAACGCAAGGGCGGTGGCGATATAGTAAAAGGTAGGCCGCCCGGCGTTTTCAAACAAGGCGCCTCCGAAAGTGCCGCTGAGCAGCCCGGAAGCGCTCGACCAGAAGACGGTAAACAAAGCCATGCCCGTAGCCTGGTACCGCCCGGGAACGAGACGGGTAATATAACGGACGGCCGTGACGTAAAAGACCCCGAAGGTCACGCTGTGGAGACTCTGGACCGCAAGGACCGCTATGGGGTCGGCAGCCAGCCCCATAAGCAGAAAACGGAGGGCATACATCAGGCTGGCAAAACCGAGAAGAGGCAGCTCCTTGATTTTGTCTCCGTATTTGCTAAGCAAAAAGAAGATCGGGATTTCGCTTGCAGCCGAAAGCATGAGAGACCACCCGATCAGTCCCTCGCCCGCCCCAAGCTGGGATAGGGTCAGCGTGAGAAAGGCTTCATTCATCCGGTGTCCAAGCGCGAGACAAAAGACGCATATGAAAAACCAGACAATCTCTTTGGAGCGGAGCACCTTTAAGAGATCCGACATTTCCATTCCCCCGGTCCGCTGCACAACGCCGTCGCGGAGAAGGAGAGAGATCAGAAACGCGGCGCTTCCGATGACGATCCCGATGCCAAGCGCCCAATCAGCCCCAGAAAGGCTGATGACGTAACCGATAACGAGGGCGAACAATGCGTAGCCCAGCGAGCCGAATACCCGGATGACCGTAAAGCTGCGGCCGTAACGCCTTGCGGTTTGAATGGCCATCGTATCCGCCAGCGGGTAGACGGGATAATAGAAAAAATAAAACAGGCTTATGATCAGAAATACGGCACCGAAGCGGGATGCCTGCGTCATGATGAGAAGCAGGAGCAGCTGGCTGCCGATGAGCGCGATCATGATTTTTTTTATGGTCCGGTATTTATCGCTCACGATACTCCAGATCATGTTGGAGAACATCGAAATCAGCGGCCCGACCGCATACAGGTAACCGATTTGGGTGCTGCTAAATCCCAGTTCTTTATAGTATAGAGGAAAATAGGAGATGATAAGCGCGGTTGTTCCGAATATGGTGAACATGAAGGCGCGAAGCCAATTTTGGTCCGGCCTCGGCCCGGCGGTCGTTTTCATGAGGTTTTGCTCCAATCTGTTGATGCCTTGCGTATAAAGGAATTTTAATAAAGTCAAAAATGAACAGTGTCAAGTATACCACAGAACGGGCATAGGTGATGGAAGCGAATAATAAAATGTAAAGATTTTTCTGAAAAATGAATTGTTTTCGCAAAAATAAATGAAAAACATTCTCCAAAATAACGAAAACGATATTTTCAATGATGTGTGTAATTTGTACAAAAGGGTCGATCATATTATAATAGGTTTGATTTGGATAGGTATAAAAAAGACAACCATGTGGAGGCAGAGTTCATTGAATGATCAAGAGCTAAGCCGTAAAGTTCCGCGCAGTCCGGTCAGCCTCATGAGAAGGGTCTACAAATTTATTCTTCCGGAAGTTGCGGTTGAACTGGAAAAATGGCGGCGGGACGCCGAACGCATTCCCGATGACGAACTCCGAAAGCAGGCGCTCGCAAGCATTGAAACCAAAAGGTTTCATTGTCAGGGCGGTGCGGTATATGCCGCTGCTAGCCTGCCGGACAAGCATATTTTGATTCCTTTGATCGTGGCTTACCAGACGATCAGCGATTATCTGGATAATTTATGCGACCGCAGCACTTCCCTGGATCCTGCCGATTTCAGGCAGCTGCACCAGTCGATGCTGGATGCGGTAACGCCGGATTCGAAGCCCGCGGATTATTATGCGCTCCGTTCGGAGAAAGAAGATGGCGGGTACCTTGAACGCCTTGTACAGGCTTGCCGGTCCTGCATCAGCCAGCTCTCGGGATATGAAGCGGCCAGACCTTACATCAGGGACTTGGCAGAGCTGTATACGGACCTTCAGGTGTATAAGCACATTCACCCGGAGAAAAGAGAGGCTTCGCTCCTGGAATGGTGGTCAAGCCATGCTCACCGTACTCCTCACCTGAGATGGAATGAGTTTGCAGCAGCGACGGGCTCTACTCTTGGGGTATTCATGCTGTTTTTGGCGGCAACCGACCCGTTTCTCGACGACCGGGATGCGTCTGCCATTCACGCTTCTTACTTCCCCAATGTATGCAGTCTCCACATTATGCTGGATTATCTGATCGATCAGGACGAAGACAGGTTGGGCGGCGATCTTAACTTCTGCAATTATTATGAAGACGCCGATACGATGCTGAACCGTATCGCTTCCATAGTGGAGTGGGCACGGAAGGATGTTGCGGCAATTCCCTCAACTTCTTTTCATCGGATGATCATTGAGGGGTTACTGGCTTTATATTTATCCGATCCCAAAGTCAGCGAGCAGCAATTGGTTCGCTCCGTGTCCAAGCGGTTGATGAAGAGAAGTCCGATGACTCGTCTATTTTTCTTCGTCAACAGCCGATGGATCCGAAAGCATAAGAATGAGTGACATTAAGGAGGAAGATGAACATGGCAGGAATTAAAAAAAATTGCAGTTTTAACCAGCGGCGGCGATTCCCAAGGGATGAACGCGGCACTGCGGGCCGTTGTGCGCAGCGGGTTGTACCACGGGCTTGAGGTATACGGGATTCAGCGCGGCTATCAGGGTCTGCTGAATAACGAAATTCATAAAATGGATCTACGCAGCGTAGGCGACATTATCCAGCGCGGGGGCACCATTCTTCAGTCCGCACGCTGTCCGGAATTCAAGACGCTTGAAGGCCAGCAAAAGGGTGCGGATATCCTGAACGAACACGGCATTGACGGATTGGTCGTCATCGGCGGCGACGGTTCGTATCAAGGGGCCAACAAGCTGAGCAAGCTGGGCATCAAAACGATGGGTCTGCCGGGTACGATCGATAACGATATTTCGTTTACCGATTATACGATTGGCTTCGACACGGCTGTAAGCGTGGTCGTCGACGCCGTGAACAAGCTTCGCGACACGATGTCCTCCCACGCGCGTTCATCCGTTGTCGAGGTTATGGGACGCCATTGCGGCGATATTGCCCTGCACGCGGGCCTTGCTTCCGGCGCGGAAACGATACTGGTTCCGGAGGTTCCATACAACATGGACGAAATTGCGGACCGGATGAAGGATAACTTCTGCAACGGCAAGCGCCATAGTATCGTCATTGTAGCCGAGGGCGTAGGCAAAGGCGAAGATGTGGCGAATGCATTGAAAGAGCGTCACGCATCCATCGATGCCCGCGTAACGGTTCTGGGACATATTCAGCGGGGCGGAGCTCCAACTCCGTTCGACCGCAATCTGGCGAGCCGCCTCGGCGATTTCGCGGTTCGCAGCCTGATTGAGGGACATTCCGATAAAGGCTGCGGCATGATCAAAGGCGAGCTCGTACTTACGGACATCGATAAAGTCGTCAATACGAAGAAAGAGTTCGATATGGAACTGTACGAGCTGGCATTGCGCCTGTCTCAGTAATGCAGCCATGACAAGCCCTGCGGGAGATCCCGCGGGGCTTTTTCCAAATTTGAGAGGGGCGGGGGAATCGGATATATGTATTTATACCGTATGGAAGTGCTAAGCGATCAAGGGAAGCTGGTAGTAATCACTGCGGCAGAGGATGAGGAAAAAGCTTTTCATGCTGTGGATGAACATGTGGAGCGGCATTTTCTGGCAATGCCGGAGATCCGGGAGGTAACCCTGTTGGAGAAGAAACGTTTGACGCCGGGTGTGGCTTATGTGATTGAAACAGGTTTGTAAAAAGGGAGGTTTGGCCGTTTTCGATTGCAGGCCGCTCTTTTTTTTGATAAAAACGAGGGCGTCCCAGGTCAATGGACCTTTTGGGACGCCCTCGTTTTTTTTCGCGAACGCAATGTTTGTTTATTTTGCTGCCGCAAGACTGGTTTCCGCGTATTTGCGCTGCACTCTGACCAGACGCAGGAGGAGCAGAACAGCTCCCACGGCAAGGCCGGTGATCAGGCCGATCCAATAACCGTAAGCCGCCAGCTCCGTATAATTCGCCAGCACATAGCCGACAGGCAGTCCGATCACCCAGTAGGAAAGAAAAGCTAGCATAAAGGCGATATTAACATCTTTGTAGCCTCTAAGCGCCCCCTGGGTCGGGGTTGCGATGGCATCGGATATTTGAAAGAAGATTGCGTACAGCAGGAAATGTTGGATCAGCTCCACGACTTGCGGCTCGTTGGAATACAGTCCTGCTACCTGCCGGCCGGCCGTAAAGAGGATAACCGCCGTGATAAGCGACAGCACGACTGCCGCGCCGATCCCGAGCTTGGCGTACTGCCGTGCATCCTTCATTCGTTTGGAACCTGCTTCAAAGCCGACCAGGATCGTAAGGCTCATGCAGATGCTCAGCGGAAGCATGTACAGCGTCGATGCAAAGTTCATGGCGGCCTGGTGCGCCGCAATCGTCATGGTGTCGAAGCTGCTCATAAGAAGCGTGACCGCGGCAAACACAGCCGTTTCGAAAAAGATCGAGAAACCGATCGGAACCCCGATTTTCAGCAATTCTTTCCACGCTTTTAAGGATACGCGGGGAAGGCTTCGGAACATGCGAAAGTCGGAAAAAGGATGCATGCCATGGATGACGAGGGCCGCGATCAAAAAACACGATCCAGTAAGTAATCGCGGAAGCGACGCCGGCGCCCACGCCCCCAAGCCTTGGAAATCCTGCAAGACCGTAGATAAACAGGGCATTCAGCGTAACGTTGACGGGCAGGGAAACAAGCGTGATCGCCATGGACATGCGGGTTTGCCCGAGGCCGTCGATAAAACTCCGGAGTACCGTGTAGCCAAAAAGAGGGATGATGCCGGTCGATATTGCCGCCAGATAGTGTAAAGCAATCTCCCGAACGGCAGGCTCTACACTCATGCCGTTTAATACGGCCGGGACGACCGCATAGCCGATGCCAAGCACCGCGACAGATAGTATGACGGCAAGCCACAAGGCTTGAATAACCTGATAAGAAACTTTATCTTCCCGCCTTGCGCCTATGAATTGGGATACGATGGGGGTTATTCCCATCAATACGCCGCTGAGCCCGGTTTGGACCGGGATCCAGATGCTGGTGGCAATCGCAACCCCCGCCAAATCGGCAGAGCTGAACTTGCCGGACATGTTCGTGTCAAAAAAGGTCATGGCCGACAAAGCCAACTGGGTTATAAGGATCGGCAGCAGAATGACGGCAAACTGCTTTGCTTTTTGACCTAATGTGTGCGTAGTATTCATGATTGAAAGCCTTCTTTTTAAAGTAATAATAATGGCGGACAATTCCTTATTGTATCGCAGAGTTACACAATTAACAAATCCTGCCGATATAAAAGGGCCCGGCACTGGCTGCCGGGCCTTCCGGATATAGAAGCAATGATGGCGGTTTGTCGGTTACTTGTAATTGACGCCCTGGGTATAGCGGTTGGCTGCATTCCAGAGCAAATATTCATCCACTTTCATATCGTGAAGAGCGCGGATTTGTTCTTCGATTTCCTTTTTGCCGTATTTGGCATAGTTGCCGCTGCCAAGCCAACTGGCCGTGAAATCCTGAATCCATGGCCGGATGATCGGTTTGTAGGAACCGAGCGGGTCGAGCTTCTTGTGCGTATCTTTCATGGAGCCCTTGATGGTCCGGTAGGGAGCCTTGTCCGGCACCTTGGAGCCAAACCAGCCGGTTGTATAGTGGCTCGGATAAACCATCGGGCTGATGACGTCCACATGCTTGGAGATTTTTACAAAGTCCTGGCCGATTCCTTCCGCGGCGGGAACGGACGCCGCGTATCCGAAAATGTCGACGGATACCCGGATGCCGAGCGGAGCAAGTTCCTTGCGGGCGTATTTAACGAAATCCGAGACGATATCGACCCGGGAACGGTTATTTTTCGTATATTTCAACGAATCGGCCCGTTTTTCAAATCCTTCCGGGAAACGGACGTAATCAAACTGGATTTCTTTGAATCCGAGCTTGGCCGCTTCTTTGGCGATTTCGATATTGTAATCCCAGACCTCTTTGCTGTACGGATTAACAAAGCTGTCTCCACCGCCGTTTTGCCATACGCTGCCGTCGCCTTTCCGGAAAGAGAGCTCGGGATTCTTTTTGGCGAGGACGGTGTCTTTGAATACGACAACCCGGGCGATCGGATAAATGTCATGTTTTTGCAGTCTGGACATGAGCTTGTCTATGTCCTTGATGAACGGCTGGGACTTGCCCATTTCCTGAAGCTTGGGATTATCCGTTTTGTAGGTTATGTATCCTGCATCGTCCTTGATGTCGATCACCATGGCGTTGAGATCGGTTTTGTCAACGAGCTTCACGAGCTGTTCCATACGGGATCCGCCGGCGCTGTAGGCCGTAACGTAAATCCCCTTGACCTTGGGAGCTTGCTCCTGGGGATCCGCTTTCACCGTCACGGATTCCGAGCCGGCATTTCCGGATTGCTGCTGCACGATGGCCGCGTTTACCGAATTTTGCAGCAGACTAATATGGCCCTCCGACGGGCTGACCGCGCCCATGCCGCCCGCAGTCCAAATGAGTAAAGCCAAGATGATGTTCATAATGATTTCTCTCCCTTGCGTACATTCACTACATGATTATAAAGGAACGGAAGACAATAAAAAGAACAGGTTTGTTACATTCTTACAACCGATGTGTAACAGGGATTTTTACTTCTATCCGGTACCTAGTTTTTTTAAACGGAACGGGAGCGATTCAAACGGGGACAGTCCAGATTATGGATCGATTTTTTCAGGGCAACGGATGGGGCAAGGGAAGAAATCGTCTTCCTCCTATAATAAAAAAATGCCGCTTCTCCACGGGGTACCGGGAGAAACGGCATTACTCCAAATCTTTTTGCATAAGATCGAAAAATCAATGAAGATGAGCATGGTCCTGGTGCTCGCAAATACTGTATTGGATGATCTCCAAGGCGTCTTCCTCTTCCAGAATGCCGAGCCCGTCCCTTAACACGATCATGGAATTCAGCTCGTTTTGCCTAAAGAATGGCAGCAGGTCCGGAAACCATTTCAAGACGATTTCTGACAGTTTTACCGTTTCCATTTCCACAAAAATCACCCTTTCCTTCCTTGTTATTAGGCTAGGCAGGACGTTTTTTCTTAGTAAAACGGAAAAGCAAATAAAAGATGCCGGGGAATGGCCTGGGTAGAGCTTAACAATATTTTAGGAACCGCGCACTAATATTATACCACAAAAACATTTTTATCTCACAAAACCAAGAAGAATTCAACCTCTGCGGAATTGCCCCATCACGGCTACGGTCTCCACAATATTCACAAAGGCTTGGGGATCGGTTTCCTTAATGATGGTCTTCAGCTCGGCCAGTTCATACCGCGTCGTTACCGTCATCAGCATATCTTTTTCCTTATGGGTGAAGGCGCCTTCGGTTTTGATCTTGGTCACGCCGCGAGGACGCTTCAAAAGTTTTTCCAGCAGGGCATCCGTCTGGTCGGTTACAATATATACGGTAACTTTAATGTGATTGATGTGGAGCAAATCGATCATACGACCCGTTACGTATATGGACAGCATGGAGGCGAGCGCCAGATTCCAGTCATTCTCCAGATAAGCCACGGCCAAAATAACGATCGCATTCATCCCGACCAGCACGGTTCCGACCGGGAAGTCCCGGTAACGCGTCACGATGGACCCGATGATATCAAATCCGCCGGTTGATCCGCCAACCCGGAACGATATGCCTGCGCCAACGCCGACAAGGACACCGCCAAAGACGGAGGACAGAAGCATATCCGAGGCTACGGCTTTGACCGGAATGAATTCGAGAAGAACGGTCACCGTCACAACAGATAAAACGCTGAGCCCGATAAATTTCTTGCCGATCTGGATCCATCCTGCGATGAGGATGGGGATATTCAGGACAAAATACATAACGCTGATATTGAACGGGGAAAAATAACCGATCAGCATGGCCAGGCCGGAAACGCCGCCGCTGAGCAAATGATGCGGAATCAGGAACAGGTTAAATCCGCACGCGATGACCACCCCGCCGAATAAAATGGCAAGGTAGCTCCAAATACGCTTCAACAAAAGGATCACCTCAGGTAATAGTATGACTAAAAGGAGCTTGCTGGTATTCCGCATTAGTTTTGTGATATAATGTATTGGATATTCTTGAGTAGTTCGTTACAATGATAACTTTGCATGCTTATCAGGATGATTATACATTAGCCGACCTTCGGACTGGCGGCAACATAAATTAACGGTCCACCCTCATGCAGAAAATCCTGCGGGCCGGGAAAGCCTATAAACGTCACCGCTACTTAAGAATACAGAGAAGAAAGTGGGATGTCCACTAGATAGAAGGAGTATGAACCTATTGAAAACATTTGCAGACTTTGGCCTGGAGCCGCGCGTGCTTCAGGCAATAACAGAGCTTGGCTTTGAAGAAGCCACTCCGATTCAATCCCAATCCATTCCGATTGCCCTCTCCGGGAAAGACATGATCGGACAAGCACAGACAGGCACAGGCAAAACCGCAGCTTTCGGCCTTCCGCTGATTTCCAAAATTTCAAGAGAAGAGGAGCGCATTGTCGCTCTGGTCATGACACCGACACGCGAACTTGCCATTCAGGTCGCCGAAGAAATCGGCAAATTATCCAGATTTAAAGGTATCCGCAGCCTTCCGATTTACGGCGGTCAGGATATCGGCCGCCAAATCCGCGCCTTGAAAAAGAAGCCCCAGATCATTATCGGCACACCGGGTCGTTTGCTTGACCACATCAACAGAAAAACCATTCGCCTTGACGATGTGCAGACGGTCGTTCTGGACGAAGCCGATGAAATGCTGGATATGGGCTTCATGGACGACATCCAGTCCATTTTGAAAATGGTGCCGGAAGAACGCCAAACCTTGCTGTTCTCGGCAACCATGCCTCCTAACATTCATAAGCTTGCCCAACAGTTTTTGAAAGACCCGGAGCATGTTTCGGTTATCCCTAAGCATGTAAGTGCTCCTCTGATCGACCAGGCCTATATTGAGGTGCCGGAACGTCAAAAGTTCGAAGCCCTCAGCCGTTTGATCGACATCGAATCCCCTGAGCTTGCCATCGTCTTTGGACGCACGAAGCGCCGCGTCGACGAGCTTGCCGAAGCGCTCCAAAAAACGCGGGTACTCTGCGGACGGCTTGCACGGCGACCTGTCCCAGCATCAGCGGGATACCGTTATGCGCAAATTCCGCGACGGAAGCATTGACGTACTCGTAGCGACAGACGTTGCGGCGCGCGGTCTCGACGTGTCCGGCGTCTCTCACGTTGTGAACTTTGACCTTCCGCAGGATCCGGAGAGCTATGTACACCGTATCGGACGTACGGGCCGTGCCGGTAAGGAAGGAACAGCTTGGTCTTTCGTTACTCCGCGGGAAATGGATCATCTTCATTTCATCGAGCGGGTAACGCGCCACCGCATTCCGCGCAAGCCTTTGCCGACGATGGCCGAAGCGATCGAAGGCAAACAGCGCATTATTGCGGAACGCGTTCTTGATATTATCGAGAACGGCGAACTGAACGAATATAAAGGACTGGCCATCCAGCTTCTGGAGCAGTATGATTCCGTTCAACTTCTGGCTGCGGCCATGAAGCTGCTGACAGGCGACGACAAGAAAGAAGCGGATATCCAGCTGACACCGGAAGATCCGATCCGCGTGAAGCGCCGGAAGCCGGACATCCGCAGCGGGCGCAAGCCGAGCGGCGGATATAACGGCCGCAGCGGCGGCTACAACCGTGACCGAAACAGCGGCGGCGGACGCGGCGGATACTCCAAGGGCGGTTACAACCGCGAGGGCGGCTATAACCGTGAAGGCGGAAGCTACAACCGCGACCGCAGCGGCAGCGGCGACCGCAAGCCCCGCTCCTACAACAACGACCGCAGACCGAACCGGAGCGGCGACGATTCGTTCAACAGCTAAGCTGCCACAGGTTAAACAATGAATAGACGGAGCACCGCCCGATCGGCGGTAGCCCCGTCTTTTTTTTCATTTATTAAATCCGTCATTTTTAATTTAGATGAAAGCACGAGTGATAATGACCAGCAGGATGAAAAGGACAAGGATGATACCTACGGTAGAACCGTAACCATAACCATAACCAGCACCTGAACCTGAACAAGACATGAAACTTCAGCTCCTTTTCCTTAAGGATTATTAATTGGTGTTACGTCCCTATAGTATGGGAGCTTTCGCTTTCCGGTATGGACTGCAGCCCGTTTAAGGCAAATTAGGCTCTGGTCATGGATGTGCAAAATAAGGTATATTAATAGATACAGGCAACTTTAGTGAGGAGGAAACGTTTTGGAAATGAAAGGAGCCATGGGTGGCTTATACAAAGTTACCGAGTGGATTACCCGCATCGCTTTTTCTAATATATTGTGGGTGTTGTGTTCTTCGCCTTTTCTATTTATTTTGTTTACGAAATTCCTGATGATGACCCAGACGCCGGATGCGCACAACGAGCAAATTCTGTCCAACTGGATTTTGGGGATCTTGGCGCCGTTTTTGTTGTTTCCCGCTACGGCCGCGTTGTTCACGGTCGTAAGAAAGTGGGTTATGGGGGATCCGGATATTCCGATCTTTAAAACTTTTTTTTAAAGGCTACAAGGAAAATTACAAACAGGCCATGATCGGCGGTATCGTATATACGCTTCTGTTCGTTATTATGTATGTGGACTACACGGTTTACATGACGCAGCTTAAGGGCTTCCAGCTTGTCGGCATCGTAATGCTCGTGCTTCTGCTTGTCCTGTTCGTGTCGATGTTCAATTTCTTTTCCATGGCCGTGCATTATGAGATGAAGACGCGACAATTGCTGAAAAATGCGATTCTGCTTACGCTTATCCGTCCGTTTCGCGTCTTTTCGACACTGGCGGGAAGCGCTATATTGGTATTTATTGGAATGAAAATGTTCGTGCTGTTCATCTTTTTCTTGTTCTCGTTAATGGCGCTGCTAGCCTTCTTTAACTTCTACGCAACGTACCTGAAGATGCAGGAGCAAGCCGAACGCATGAAGCAGCTGGAAGAGGAGGAATCCGCCGAACAAGCCCTTCTGGAAAGCATGGATACGGTTAAATCCGAGGATAAAGAGTCGGATCAACGCAAATTGTAGGTTTACTTTTTCGAAAAAAGCCCCTATAATAAGACTACATCCTGCGATGTGCGTTTCGGTATTCCGTTGTTTTGAACCAATGACGATGTCTAGGGAGATCAACATCGAATCGTGGCTGAAAAGCCCTGTCTATACGACAAGGGGAATTCAAAAACGGTTTTGCGATCACCCACCTGCTAATGCAGGTTCGAAGACAATGTTACCGGACGGCATAGGCGGGTTTCTAGAACACATATGAGCGGGCGCCTCTTCCTTCGAATCGTTTGAAGGCAAGGGGCGCTTTTTTGCATATGGCAGAGATATGCGAAAGAGTGATTTTACTTGGGAATAAAGGTTTGCTGAAAGCCTAAACAGTGTTAAACTAGAGAGTGAAAAGGGAACGGTCATTTATAAAGGAGGAACGGTCTTTGTCATTAAAACGAGTTTTAGCGGGTATCGTGCGCAGCTATGACGGCACAAGCGACCGTGCTAAAGACCCCAAACTGAAAACGCGTTACTACAATCTCTCCAAGGAGAAATGCTTTGAAGAGGTATCCTCGACTTTAAAGAAGATCCCGGGCTACAAAGTGCTGCATGAGGTTCCATCCGTTGGCGAAATCACGCTGGAGAAGAAAACCTCTTTCGGACGAACGCTTGATATTACGGTATCCGTGCTGGGGATCAATCCGGTGCGGTCCGCTATCGATATGTATTCGGCATCCCGCGGCTCACTGGGTGACCTGGGTGCCAACTATCGCGTCATTTTGAACTTATTTTCGGTCCTGGACAAAAAGCTTGCCAAACATAAGATTGACGCCTAAACCCACATGCAGAAACAACTCCGTCGTCCCCTTATTAGCGAAGGGCGACGGCGTTTCTGCGAAATACAAGGAAAGCGTAAATGAAATCCGAAAAACGAAATTGGGCATGCCCCATCAACGTCTTATATTTCGAAAACATAAAAAAGCGGGAGAGCAGCTCTCCCGCTTTTTAAAAGTGCGGCTTGGTATGTAATGACAAAGTTTTACCGCAACGCTTTAACGGCCTCAACGGCTGCTTCGTAATTCGGATGCTCGGTCATTTCGGCAAGGTATTCCACATAGGCGATTTTATCGTTTTGATCCACGACAAAGATCGAGCGCATGTCAAGCTGGAATTCCTTGATCAGCACGCCGTAGGCTTGACCGAAGGAGCGGGTCTTGTAATCGGACAGGGTTACGACCCGGTCCACCCCGGCAGCTCCGCACCAGCGGGCCTGCGCGAATGGAAGGTCGGCACTGATGGTAAGGATAACAACATCTTCTCCGAGTCCGGCAGCTTCCTCGTTAAAGCGGCGGGTTTGAGCATCGCATACGCCGGTATCGAGTGAAGGCACAACGCTGATCAGCTTGATTTTGCCTGCAAAATCTTTCAGTGATACGTCTTCCAGCAGATTTTTGCTGACCGTAAAATCAGGCGCTGCATCGCCAGCCTGAAGTTGGGGACCGATTAGAGTAATAGGGTTGCCTTTAAACGTGGCGACGCCCGTACGTTCTTGAGCCATGAAAAATCTCCTCCTCGAATATCAAAGTTTGGTGATCAGGTTCATGGTACATTATAATATTTTTAAAAAGGGAATGTCCACTAAGGATATCCTGAGCCCGGCTTTCGGGTTAGGAGGATGCCATGATATTTATTCGCTATGAAAATTGGAAAAATTATTTGCGTTACTATCCGTTTACGTCCCTGTTGTTAGTGGCCAACGTTGTCATGTTTCTTATCGTGACGTTTAACGGCGGATCAAGGGACCCGGAGACCATGATTGAATTCGGGGCTCTTGTCAGCGTAGACCCGTTTCGCGATGAATGGTGGCGTTATATTGCAGCGGTGTTTTTGCATAACGGTTTTGACCATCTGTTTTTTAACAGCTTTGCCTTGCTCGTCATCACGCCGCCGCTGGAGCGTATTCTGGGAAGCTTCCGGTACGCGATTCTGTATCTGTTCAGCGGGGTGTTGGGAAACGTGCTCAGCATCGCTTATTATGAACGTGTGGGAGAGCTTGCTTGGCTTGTGGGCGCTTCCGGCGCGATCTACGGCGTATATGGTGCATTCTTGTATATAGCACTGTTTCAGCGGTCCATGATGGACGAAGCCTCCCGAAAGATGCTTTACACGCTGCTGATTATGGGTCTGTTATTCTCCTTTATGCCGAATATCGGCTGGATGGCCCACCTTGGCGGCATGGTTGGCGGATTTTTCATTTACGGTCTGATGATCCGGCTCTTTAGGCGCCGGACTTGATTCGGCTTTGGCCCGAAGGTCATAGTATAGGTACTAAGCAAAAGCTTGAGGGAATGCAGAATGGAGCGAATATCGCGTGGAATTAAGACAGTTGCAATACTTTGTTAAGGTTGCGCAGAAAGAGCACGTTACCCAGGCAGCGGAGGAGCTTCATGTGGCCCAGTCTGCCGTGAGCCGTCAGATCCACCAGCTGGAAGAAGAGTTGGGCGTTAACCTGTTCATGCAAAAAGGACGCAACCTGCAGTTAACGCCTGTAGGGCAATTGTTCTGCAAACGGGTTGAAGGTATCATGAAGGATCTGGACCGTGCGGTCGCTGAAATACATGAGTTTTTGGATCCCGAGCAGGGTGAAATCCGGATCGGATTTCCGCACAGTCTCGGCATCCATCTGATTCCGTCCGTTGTTGCGGAATTTCGGCAAAAATATCCGAACGTGAAGTTTCGATTCAAACAGGGGATGTTTCCGACGTTAATCCGGGACGTCATTTCGGCGGAGGTTGATTTGGCGTTTGTGTCGCCTTTTCCGGACCGCCATGACCAGGTCGCAGGGGATGTCGTTCTGACTGAGGAGCTGTTCGCCATTCTGCCTCCCAATCATCCGCTCGCGGGGGAGAAGGAGATCAGGCTGGAGCAGCTGAAGGATGAGCGCTTTGTCCTGTTCAGCAAGGGATATTCCTTGCGTCCGATTGTATGGCATGCCTGCCTGGAGGCCGGGTTTACCCCGAAAATCGCCTTTGAAGGCGAAGAGACGGATACGATCCGCGGTTTGGTAGCGGCCGGAATGGGGGTCAGTCTTCTTCCGGAAATGGCCTTGTTCCAGACCAATCCGCTGCAGCCGGCAAGAGTGAGGATTACGGAGCCGAAGGTCACGCGTTCCATCGGGTTGATTCACCGGGCTGATGAAAAGCTGCCCCCGGTAGCTCAGGCGTTCCGGAAATTCCTTCTTCAGTATTTCGGGCTGGGGGCGGGTGCCCAGCCGAAGAAGGAAGGGCTCTCCGGCACCGTTCTGGACGGCAAGGGCAAGGGATAGATGTCATTGCCCTTTGAGGTACGGCCGTTTAGCTAATTCATCAAGAGATGCCGGTCTATCGGGGATTCAACTCTTGTTATATCTTGGAAAGCATAAAAAAGGTTACCGTTCTTACTGAACGGTAACCTTTTTTTCTTAACCATTACTCACGGCTGTTCGCAAAAATCATGATGTAACGAAGAAGTTCCAGCAGAGAGAGCAGGGCGGCAGCCACGTAGGTAAGGGCCGCTGCATTCAGTACTTTGGCAACGCCGCGTTCTTCCTCATTCGTAATGTAGCCTTCCGAAACCATGATCTCGCGGGCACGGTTGCTGGCATTGAATTCGACCGGCAATGTGACGAGCTGGAAAGCAACGGCGGCCGAGAAGAAGATTATGCCGAGGCCGATCAGGTTGAAAGCCTGGAACAAAATGCCGGCGATCAACAGGAATGGCGCGATGCCGGACGCGAAATTGACAATCGGGAACATTTTGTGGCGTGCGACCAGCATCGGGTAGCTTACTTTATGCTGAATAGCATGGCCCACTTCGTGACATGCAACCGATACGGCGGCTATGGAGCGTTCGTAGTAGACCGGTTCGGACAGACGCACAACTCGGTGAATCGGATCGTAGTGGTCGGACAAGGCGCCGGGAACGGGTTCGATCGGCACGTCATGAAGACCGTTGGCATCCAGCATATGACGGGCAGCGTCATAACCGGTCATTCCGCTCCCGTTCTCCACCTGTGCCCATTTGTTAAACGTGCCCTTAACCCGGAACTGTGCCCACAAGGAGAAAATAAAAGCAATAATGATGAGAATATACATACCGTCAAAATACATGGTTCATACCTCCACTCTTTTATTATGCAGCTTTACATGGATGTAAAGTGGTTAAGCAAGATTTGCAGCGACTCGATGCAAGCCGCCCCTTTGGGAAGGATATTGGATAATGCGGCGCGGGCCTGATTGGGCTTTAGCTCCTTTAATAGAGGATTAATCTCGTTAACCTCCCGTTCAAGCTTCTGAATCTGGATTTCGAGCTGGGTCAGTTTATCCGTAACCTCGGATTCTTCGGCAACCGTTCTCCAGCGTTCCAACATATCCTTGATCTCTTCGAGGGTATATTTCTCTTGTTTAAGTTGATTAATACGTTTCAGCGTGGTCAAGGTTTCATGATTGTACAAACGATAATTTTTCAACGTCCGCTTCTCCGGATTAATCAACCCGAGCTTCGTATAATAGTCGATTGTTCTTTCACTGATTCCGGCAGCCTTGGCCAATTCGCCGATGCGGTACAGATTCATGTGTCCGCTCAAACTTCCCACGTTCGATCACCTCGCAGGCCTGTATGATTATGATATTAACTCCCGATAAAAATATGATACATGAATATGAACCGTACAGTCAAACGTCATACTTTTGAAAATAACCGTAAATTTCAGTGAATTTCAGAAAATTTCACATCATGGAAACAAATAACAAACATCTATTGTGTTAGATTATATAACATATAATATGGATTATTTCGTCTTTTTTTTCAGAAGAGCATTGTAAACCTTACGTTTCAATGTATATAATACGTAAAACGATGGATTGTGTAATGAAAACTAACATTAAGGAGTGGGGCAAATGAAAAAAAGAAGTTTGGGTGTATTCTTAACGCTGGGTACCATGACTTCCTTTCCGGTAAGCGCCTTTGCAGAAGGGGCGGCTACCAATATGCAGCTGCAATCCGGGCTTAACTCGGTGTTTGTGTTTTTAGCCGCCCTGCTGGTGTTTTTCATGCAGGCCGGTTTTGCGCTGCTGGAAGCGGGCTCGGTAAGAATGAAGAATGCCGGTCATGTCGCCGGCAAAACGGTCCTGACTTTCGGGATCAGCATCGTATCGTTCTGGGCGCTTGGTTTTGGCCTGGCTTTCGGAAACGGCAACCGTTTTTTCGGATTGGAAGGCTTCTTCCTCAGCGGCGATAACATGGCAGCATCGTTTTCCGCCTTCTCGGCTTACGATGTCCCTACAACGATCATGTTTTTATTCCATCTGTCTTTTGCAGCCGTGTCTCTGGCGATCGCCTGCGGGGGAATGGCGGAGCGTGCCAAGCTGAGTGTCTATATCATTTTCGGCATATTGTTTTCCATCGTGATTTATCCTGTTGTCGCTCATTGGGTATGGGGCGGCGGCTGGCTTGGAAGCCTGGGCATGCAGGATTTTGCCGGTTCGACGGTCGTGCATTTAACCGGCGCTACCGCGGCTCTTGTCGCAACCGTTATGTTAAAGCCGCGTCTCGGCAAATACAACAAGGACGGAAAACCGAACAGCATTCCAGGGCATAACCAGGTACTGTCGGTGCTTGGCGTCCTCATGATCTGGATCGGCTGGTTCGGCTTCAATCCGGGAAGCACGATTTCGGCCCTGATGGACGGATTCTTCGGTTTCGTTGCCCTGAACACCAACATTGCTGCAGCTGCAGGCGCTTTGGCAGCTCTGCTCATCTCATGGGCGGTTCTTGGCAAGGCGGATATTCCAAGCATGTTGAACGGAATTCTTGCCGCTTTTGTAGCCATCACCGGGGCCTGCGCTTTTGTTGAGCCTTGGGCAGCCGTCGTGATCGGCGCGGTTGCGGGCAGCGTTACTTTTTTCTCGGCACAATGGTTTGAACGCAAAGGGGTTGACGATCCGGTCTATGCTTTCTCGGTGCACGGGGTTGCCGGGATGTGGGGGGGCGGTTTCCACGGGTTTGTTTGCTTCTCCCCGCCTGGTTGAAATAACCGGTATAGGGGATGCAGGCCTTTTCTACGGAGGGGGCTTCGGACAGCTTGGTGTTCAGCTTCTCGGGCTTGCCGGAACGTTCGCGTTCGTGCTCGTTCTCTCCTACCTTATCCTCGGATTGATGAAAGTGACGATGGGCATTCGGGTTACGGAAGAAGAAGAACTCATGGGCCTGGATATCAGTGAACACGGCACGTACGGTTATCCTGAGCAAATGAAGCTGCTGGCCGAGTCGGAGTCAAAGGCTAACGAGCTTCCCGGTATCCCAAAGAGCATACACGGAAGCGAGCCGGCGATTTAGCGGAACGTAAAAAAAATCCGTCGCGGGGAGGAAGCTTCATGAAACCTCTGATATCATATGATCCGAACCCCGGGTTCCCGGAAATCCGGATGGCGGGAACGGCTCAAGAATTGAGGGAAGCCCGGATATCCGGGCAAAATAAACTTCTGGAAATCAAAAACGGGGCGGAACCGGCGTTTTGGATAAATCTGGTGAACCGAATGCATGACGAGGTTGGGCAGAGGGCGGTTTTCCTGTGCGAGCGGGAGATGAATGAGGCTGGCTTTGGCCGGCCTCCCGCCCGTTATGCCTTTGTGGCCTTCGGGAGTTGCGGAAGGCGGGAGGCCACGTTATGGAGCGATCAGGACAACGGCTTGATCATCGAGGATGAGCTGGAAGGCAATGCCGTCATATATTTCCGCCGGTTTGGAACACGGTTGTCCAATATGCTCGAGACGGCCGGTTATCCTAAATGCAAGGGCAAAGTAATGTGTTCCGAACCGGCCTGGAATATGAAAATCTCCGAGTGGAAACGGCAGCTGGAGGAATGGAGCGCCGACCATGTATGGGAACCGACCCGGCATTTGATCATTGCCTCCGACATGCGCCATGTTGCGGGAAGCAGGGAGCTGTCGGAGGCTTGGGCCCGTCATTTTCATAGCTGCGTCCTGAACAATACGGATATCATACCGGCACTGCTTCGCAATACCGTTCGCCACAAAGCGACCCTCAACGTGATGGGGCAGATTGTAACCGAAAGATTCGGTGAACATGCCGGCGATTTCGATGTCAAGTATGGCGTATATATTCCCCTCGTAAACAGTATACGAACCATGGCGCTTCAGCGCGGGATTGCGGAAACCTCCACCCTCCGCCGTCTGGAACGGATCATGCTGCTGGAGGGAGGAAGCCTGCTTCTGGAAAATGCGCAGCATGCTTTTATGATTGCCCTGAAAATGCGGAACGACACGCCGCTGCGAATCCAGGACGGACTTGTCGGCAGCAGCGGTTATTTGCTGAAAGAACAGCTTAAGAATAAAAAGGTGCTGTACGAGCTGAGGGATACGCTGGGTGTTGTGCGCCGGATACACCGAGCGATGCTTAGAGAACTTCGTCTGGCGGAGCGAAAAGGACTTTGAGGGACCCTGGAGAGTCCGGCGGAGGATTTTGGCGGTCTCTGCGCATGGGTGATATACATTCGGCGTTAGCATCCATGAAAGGCGGCCCCTCAGCCCAGCAAATCGCGTTTATCCGCTCGCTGATGAGGGAGCGGCGGCGGCCGGAGGCGCTTGGAACTCCCTTGAACGAGCTGGAAACCGTGGTGTTTGATCTGGAGACGACGGGCTTCGCCCATCAGCGCGGTGATGAGATCCTATCGTTTGGAGCGGCTCGGACGGAAGGCACAGTCATTCTTCAGGAGCCATCCTTTCATATGATCGTTAACAGCGGTACGGCTGTTCCTGAAACGATAACGCGACTGACGGGAATCACCCAGTCCATGGTTGATGCCTCTCCCCCGTTAACCGAAGGGCTGCGCGACTTCATGGCTTTTGTGGAAGGGCGGGTTCTGGTAGCCCATGCGGCCGGGCATGATAAAGCATTTCTCAATGCTGCCCTATGGAAAACATCCAAAGTCCGACTGACTCACCGTTTGTTGGATACGATGATGCTGGCCCGTCGGTTGTATCCCGAGCTTGGGACCTATGCTTTGGATGATCTGCTCCACGAGAAAGGAATCCCGATCGAGGGACGGCATCACGCGCTTTCTGATGCGTTCATGACTGCAAGACTGTGGACTTCTTATATAAAGGAAATCCAGGAGCAGGGGAAGGTGGAGACGCTGGGAGATCTGTACGTTTATTTAAGCGGAATCTAAGGCCAACGGTCCGCTGAGGCTGTCATTCAATCTAAGATGTCCTTCCGTTTATATTGAGGGATATTCGAAAAACCGGGTTTGAAAGTTATGGCGTTCAGGGTACAATAAGGACTATAAAAAAGTAAACCAGCAAAGGAAACGGCCCATGAAACGTAACTTGATCATACTGGCGATTATCCTGTTTGCGGCGGCTGCGGTTATCTATAACCAGGCAGGGGACCGGATTGAAGCGGTGTTCAACCCGGAGCAGCCGCTCCCCACGGAAACGGGCGCAAAAGCGGGCCTTCTGGCTCCCCCTTTTACCGCTCAAGGTTTGGATGGAAAAACATATTCCGTCGGCGGTGCCAGGGATAAGGCGCTGCTCATTAATTTTTGGGCGTCTTGGTGCGACCCTTGCAAGCAAGAGGCACCGGAGCTTGTAAAGCTTGCCGCGCAATATGCGGATGACCTGGACGTTTACGGCATCAACGTGACGAAATACGACAATGAAAAAAAAGGCGCGGGCCTTTATCGAGGAATTCGGCCTGAACTATCCGATCATGCTTGACCGGAAAGGAAAGGTATTCGAAAACACCTACAAGGGAAAAGTATTTCCCACAAATGTCCTGATCGACCGGAACGGCGTCATCCGGGAGATTATTTTGGGGGCCCCGAATCCCAAAGATTTGGAGAAACAAATCAAAAAACTGATCCGGTCCTAAAGGTTCACCAAAAAGAGCACACCCCTTCAAGTTAACGGGATGTGCTCTTTGGTTTGAGTATAAGAAAAGGACGAGAAGTCAATGATTAAAGATTCACCAGACCCGGCCGCGGCACGTTTTCGTCTTCGGTCTGTTCCGGCGAAATCTGGCCCAGCAGCGCATAACGCATACTGTCCACAAGGGCTTCCCAGCTGGCTTCGATGACATTGCCGGATACGCCGACGGTGTTCCATGAGTTTTCTGCGTTCTTGGATTCGATCAGTACCCGGACTCTGGCAGCCGTGGCGTCCTTGTCGTCGAGAACGCGTACCTTGTAGTCCGACAAGTGCATGTCTTTAAGCGCAGGGAAGTATTGCAGCAGCGCTTTCCGGAGCGCGTTATCGAGCGCATTGACCGGTCCGTTTCCTTCGCCGGCGGTATATATGCTTTGACCAGCCACGTTGATCTTGACAAAGGCTTCCGACACAACCGGCCGCCCCGCCGTTTTTTCCACGAGCATTTTGAACGATTCAAAGGTGAACAGCTCCCGCAGTTCCCCGCTCGCTTCACGGAGGAGGAGCTCCAATGAGGCGTCGGCCCCTTCAAATTGGTAGCCCTGATGCTCCAGATCCTTAATCTTGCCGATGACATGCTTGGATTGTTCGCTTGTCGGATCAAAGTTCAGGCCCATATCCTGAGCTTTGGATACAATGTTGCTTTGCCCTGCCAGCTCGGAAACGAGTATGCGCTGCTTGTTTCCGACTTTCTCCGGCTCGATATGCTCGTACGTTCTGGAGTCGCGCAGAATCGCCGAAACGTGAATGCCGCCCTTATGGGCAAAAGCCGCATTGCCGACATACGGCTGGTTTACGGGCATGTTCACGTTGGCGATCTCGCTGACGTAACGGGCCGTATTCGTAAGGTTGGCGATATTGTGCTCGCCGATTACGTCATAACCGAGCTTCAGCTGAAGGTTCGGGATGATGGAGCATAAGTTGGCATTGCCGCAGCGCTCCCCGTATCCATTCATCGTTCCCTGAACATGGGTGACGCCGGCTTGTACGGCGCTTAACGTATTGGCGACCGCCAGCTCGCAATCGTTATGGGTATGGATGCCTAGAGGTGCCCCCGGAAGCCGTCCGTTTAAAGAGGTTACGATCTCATGAATTTCGTGCGGAAGCGTTCCGCCGTTCGTATCGCACATCACGAGCCAGTCGGCACCGGCGTCGCGTGCTTTGGAGAGCACAGAAACAGCATATTCCGGGTTATTTTTGAAACCGTCGAAAAAAATGCTCCGCATCGAAAATCACTTCAAGGCCTTGCCGCTTCAAAAAAGCAACCGAATCAAAGATCATGGCCAGATTTTCTTCGAGTGTCGTCTGCAGTGCCGTATGGACATGGAAATCCCATGATTTTCCGACCAGCGTCGCGGCTTGTACGCCGGATTCAAGGATACGTCTGAGATTGGCATCCTGATCCGCTATGGAATCCTTGCGCCGCGTGCTGCCGAATGCCGTTACTTTGGAAGTCAGGCCGAGGTCCTGCACTCTTTTGAAAAATTCAATGTCTTTGCTGTTGCTTCCCGGGATGCCGCCTTCAATGTAATGGACACCAAGAGCATCCAGCTTTTTGGCGATTTTAATTTTGTCGTCCGCCGACAAGCTGATTCCTTCGCCTTGCGTTCCGTCGCGAAGCGTCGTATCAAAGATGGAAATAGACTTAGACATGATGTCCTCCTTTTTGCAAGTCCGGGATGGACCACGAAGTGATATAATGTTGTCATTATAGCATCTCTTTGCTGCAAAGTGACAAAGAATTGAAATTTTCCCCTTACTGCCCAGGCTTGACCCTTAGCCGCAGGGAAAGATATGTTGTACAGTTTATAGTGCGGGTTCAAAAAGGCGACTTTCTGAACAGCCTTTAATAATATGATGAAGAAGAAGGTATGTATCGTGGGAAAAGTCGACGATTACTATCCGGTAAGCGGACGGGTCATTCTTCACGTGGATATGAACGCTTTTTACTGCTCCGTTCATGAAGCCGAGGAGCCTGAGGTTTACCGGGGGAAAGCGACTGCCGTTGCAGGCAGCGTCGAGCTCCGAAAAGGGGTTATCGTGACCTGCTCATACGCGGCAAGGGCAAAGGGAATCCTGACGGGAATGAATGTCCGCCAGGCGCTGCGGATCGATCCCGACCTCATTCTCATCCAACCGGATTTTCATTTGTACCGCAAATATTCCAATGCATTCATGAATATCGCTTATGCGTATACGCCGCTTTTGGAAGCAACCTCGATCGATGAGTGTTACCTCGATATCACGGGATCCAAGCAGTTCGGCACCCCGCTTCAGATCGCGGAAGAGATTCAAATGCGGATCCGGGAGGAGCTGTCGCTGCCGTGCTCGATCGGCGTGGCGCCGAACAAGCTGCTGGCTAAAATGGGCTCGGATATGAAAAAACCGAACGGCATCTCCATATTGAGAATCCGCGACGTTCCGAAAGTGCTTTGGAGCAAGCCCTGCAAGGAGCTGTTCGGGATCGGCTCGAAAACGGCCGAGAAGCTGAGAAAACTGAATATCGTCACCATCGGCCAACTGGCCGCGGCGGACGAGGGGCTGCTGACGGGCGCATTCGGCGTGATGGGCAGTTGGATGAAGCAGGCGGCGAACGGGGTGGATCACTCGCCCGTGATCGCGGAGCGGGAGAGAAGCAAGTCCATCGGGCATACCACGACGCTTCCATCGGACATTACGTCTGTGGAAGACGTAAGGCGGGTTTTCTTGAATTTGAGCGATCAGGTAGGGCGCAGGCTTCGGAAACAGGAGCTCATGGCGGGAGGCATTCAGATCACGCTCAGGACGCCCGACATGAAGACCATCACAAGATCACGGCATCTGAACACGCCCACGGAGAATACGGAGGACATATACCGGGAAGCCTGTTTATTGTACGAAACGCACTGGAGCGGGGACAAGCCGCTCAGGCTGCTCGGGATCACGCTGCAGCAGCTGACTCCAAAGGCGGAGTCGGCCATTCAACTGGATATTTTCGATTATGAGAAGCAGCCCAAGAAGGAATCGCTGACGCGGGTGATGGATGAGCTTCGGAACAAGTTCGGCGAAAGCGCGGTGCTGACGGCAGGGATGCTAGGGGACGACCCCTCTGCGCTGATCCGGAACCACAAGGTGAGGGGAACGTCGCTGCAGATGGATTTTGTCAGAAACAAAAAACCGAGCGATGAAGAATCCTGACGGAAATACCCGGAATTAACCGGAAATGCCCTCGAATTGTCGGAAAATTCTAGGAAAATCATTTGTGTTCCCTTATAAATTGTATTAATATGTAGATGGTGCGAAGGCAGAATGTGCACCGCAGCTTATGTTTTAGATATACAGGAGGCAGAGAAACTATGGCGAAGTATACATGGGTAGATAAAGATACCTGCATTGCTTGCGGCGCTTGTGGAGCAACGGCACCCGATATTTATGATTATGACGACGAAGGCCTGGCCGAAGTCATCTACGGGGGAGACAACAACCGGGGATGCACCGAAATTCCCGAGGACATGCATGAAGACATGGAGGATGCCTGCGACGGTTGCCCTACGGACTCCATCCGTATCGCGGACGAGCCTTTTAACGAAGAGTAACCATGTTCCTGCGGTTGTTACCGCGGTGTTTAGGAATAGATCAATAGGCATTATTAACATCAGGCGTCTCTGCTTCTTATTTGGGCAGGGGCGTTTTTTTTTTGCTGTAAGAAAAGCCCCCGATTTTGCCGATAAAATGGATGAAGGAAAAAAAACGCGATGCTTGGAGGTTCTGATGAGCAATTCGTTGCACCTCAAACGTTATGTGGAAACACATCCCGATAATAAAAATGGCCTGGTATCTGCTCGGCAAGGATTATGAAAGAAACGGAGAACAGGGCAAGGCCAATTACTGCTTCAACCGGGCGGAAGAAGTATATGAAGCTTTCGAGCTCAGCAAGGTTCCGGCGGACATATGGAAAAATTACGAGATGAGGCTGCTTCAGGTTGAAAAAGAGAGGGAGAAGCGGGCCAAAAGAATCCGCCGTGCGCTGCTTGCGGCCGTAATCCTGCTTCTCTGTCTCGTCCCTTCCGTCGGGGCGCCCGGCGATCCCGGCGAAAGGCTGGCGGCAGAAGCGTTCGACGAACTGCTGCCTGAGGCGAAGTCGGCAGGGACGGACGACGAACCGGACAAGAACGGAAATGAGGAGTACGACGGGCCTTTATTTACCGCTGCTGCCATTGGCGGAGGAAAGGAAGGAAACGGGTTGTCCGGATTGCTGGACAAGCCGTCACGGCTGCCTTCCCATTCGGTCGTGCTGGGCATGGAGCGTGCCGGTCGCTGGAAAATTTGGTCACGCGGCATGCCTGCGATGTACGGCATAACCCGCGATCCATCCGGCGTGATCGGCATCCGTCCCTACCAAGGGGCGAAGGAACTGTGCGGCTGCGAGCCCGCGGATGATGCCGCCCTTACGAAAACCGCGGCCGGCTGGGCGGAGATTCAAGTTCACGGCGCGGTTTTATCGGAGGCCGTCCGGCGCTTTCACGAGGATCGGGGCAGGCTTCCGAAAAGTTTAAACGAACTGGCGCAGCCTTTTCCGAACAATTGGCTGTCCGGGCGTTCCCCGGAAATGAAGGCGTTGTTCCCGCATTTCGTCAGCGGCAGGAATGCAAGGGACAGCGGCAAGAAGCAGGGCAAAGGCGGGGAGGCGGCCGGAGTTCCCCGTTTGCCGGGCGGCCTCGGGTCGTCTCCTGACGGGAAGCCGTTTTTCACAGATCCCCTGGTCGTTGTCGTCGATCGGAAAAAATCACAGGCTGGGGGGTGACGAGCGGGGACGTTTTTATTAAGAAATTACAAGGTCGGCCTCGGGAAAGACAATAAAACGCCGCTGGGCGATTTCCATATCAGCGATAAGGTCGTGAATCCAAACGGAACGGCTACGGGTACATACGGATCCCGCGGGATGCAGCTCTCGGATACGGACTACGCGATTCACGGCACGCAGGATGTGGACAGCATCGGGGGAAACGTGTCGGAAGGATGCATCCGGATGTTCAAGGAAGATGTGGAAGAGCTCTTCGATCTTGTTCCGATGGGAACGAAGGTGAGCATAGAGGAAGGGGTTCTGCCGGATGACCTGGTCATTCCGAAGGAGCGCTTTTCCCTGAAAACCGCCGCCGGCCAGACGAACCCCGATAAGGTATATGACTGGTTGGATTAAGGCTGGGAGATAAGGATCAGCACGATGATCAGCACGATGAGCAGCGCGATGCCGGTACCGATCCACAAGATGGCTCTTTTGTTCACTTCTTCTCTTTTTTGCTGCAGAGCAGGTCTTTTACGCTTTACTGACATATCCATTCTCCTCTTCCCGTCATAATCGTTAAATACCCTTACATTGTATAGGGTTTGTCCAAAAAATGCTATAACATCCCTTCCCCGTCAAGAGGCCAAAATGGGGAAGAAAACTTTCTTTTTCCTCCAGAAACGGATAAACTGAGGGATAGAGAAATTATAAGCCATGAGAGGAAGAATGGATGTGCTGTACCGCAACATAGGCAAGCCTTTATTTTTCAAATTGGATCCGGAAAAAGCGCATCATCTCGTCGTAGGAGGCCTCGAGCGGGCAGCCCAACTGCCCGGTGCCGAAGCGGCCATGCGGGGGATATACGGCGTACAGGAAACGCCCGATATGGCAGTGGATTTGTTTGGCGTTCATTTTCCCACGCCGGTAGGCCTTGCCGCCGGATTGGATAAAAACGGAAAAGCGGTGAGAGGTTTCTCCTCGATCGGTTTTGGGTTTATGGAGGTAGGAACGGTCACGCCGAAGGCACAGCCGGGCAATGAAATCCCCCGGTTGTTCCGGCTGCCTACCGATGAGGCGCTGATCAACCGGATGGGCTTTAACAACGAAGGCGCCGAGGCCATGGCGCGCAGATTGTCCCAGCTGAAGGAGCGGAGAATCCCGGTTGCCGTCAATATCGGAAAGAACAAGGCGACGTCTAACGAGGACGCGCACAGCGATTATGAAGCCTGCATCCGCGAGCTGTTTCCTTACGGGGATTTCTTTGTGGTGAACATCAGCTCGCCGAATACGCCGGATCTTCGCAGCCTGCAGCACGGGAGCGAGCTGTCTTCCCTGCTTGAAGCGGTGATGGGGGAGATGGGCAAGCAGGCCCTGCTCCATGGAGGGCAGAAGGCCATTCTGGTAAAAATTGCGCCGGACGTAAGCGACGAGGAACTGGAGTTTATGGTGGATACGATTTCCCGCAGCGGGGTATCCGGAATCATCGCTACCAATACCACGCTGTCCCGAGCGGGTTTAAGCCATAACAACGCCAAAGAAACGGGCGGCCTGAGCGGCAAGCCGTTGCGGGAGCGGTCGACGGAAATCGTATCGAGGATTTACAGGCAGACCGGCGGGTCTTTGCCGATTATTGGCTCGGGAGGCATCTTCACGGCCAAGGACGCTTACGACAAAATCCGCGCGGGCGCAAGCCTGGTGGAAATTTATACAGCACTCATCTATGAGGGACCCGAGGTGAACCGCAGGCTGCATGCCGGCCTGAGGGAGCTCCTGAAACGGGACGGATATACGCATATATCCCAAGCGGTAGGAGCGGACCATCGCTGACGGTTAAAGACAGGAGGCACGACGATGGACGGTAGAGACTGGGGGACTTTTTTGCTTCCGTACGAACAGGCCGTTGAAGAGTTGAAGGTCAAATTTAAGACGATGCGGTCTGAGCTCAAGAAACGGGAAGAGTATGCACCAATCGAATTCGTAACCGGGCGCGTGAAGAAGATTTCGAGCATTCTGGACAAAGCGAAGCGTCTTCACGTTCCGATGGACCAGTTGGAGACCGGAATCGAAGATATCGCCGGAATCCGGATTATGTGCCAGTTCGTCGAGGACATCCGGCGGGTGGCGGAATATATCCGCGGCAGAAAAGATTTGAAGGTATTGTATGAAAAGGACTATATAACGAACTATAAAGAGAGCGGGTACCGGAGCTTTCACATGATCGTGGAGTACCCCGTTCAGACGGCACTCGGCCAGAAAATCGTGCTCGCCGAAATACAAATCCGGACGTTGGCGATGAATTTCTGGGCAACCATCGAGCATTCCCTAAGCTACAAATACCGGGAAAGCCTGCCGGAAGAAATTCGGCTGCGCCTTAAAAAAAGCGGCCGAAGCGGCCAACACGCTGGATAACGAAATGTCGAGCATCCGGGAGGACATTCTGGAGGCCCAGAAACAGTTCGAGGATAACTCGAACATTACCTCGCAGCTGCTGAAGGCGATCCATCAGCTGTATTTCCATCACCGGGTTAATGAAGCCATCGAGTTTCAGGAACGGTTTAATACGATCTGGCAGGCTCAAGGGCAGGATCATGACATGGAAGCGGTGAAAGAGCTGCTCGCGGAAGTCAAAGACATGCTGGCGTCTTCCAGGCAGCAGAAGGAACAAGATCATGAAATATGAGCCGTTGTACGTGGCTTACCTGGTATACTTCAACCGGGACCGGGACTATTTCGAATGCCACGAGGTGCTCGAAGAACTCTGGCTCGCCCGCGATAAGGATCCCCGCTACAAAGGCTTGCTCCAGGCTGCGGTCGGCCTGTATCATTTCCGGAACGGCAACGTGCGCGGAGGGGAGAAGATGATGTCGGCCGCGCTGGCCCGGCTGGAGCCATGTTCCCACAGGGAACTGGGGATTGATATGGAAAAGCTGGTCGGGGAAATCCGGCTCTATGCCGAACGATTGAAGCGTTATGACGAGGCGCCGTTTTCCTACCATGACCTGTCCATCGAAGTTATAGACCCGGTTTTGCAGAAAGCCGTCAGGGAGGCATCTCCGGGAATCCGCCCGAATATTCCCCAGAGGCGCGGTCCGCAGCGCTCCGCGAAACACGCGCGTAAACATGCGAGAAGCGTTACGGTAAGCCAAAAATAAACGAATAACAAACAAACCCGCTGTTTAAGAAGCACAGCGGGTTTGTTGATTTCCGAAATCAGGGGAAGAAAAAATTATGCCTGCGGTCCGGTTCCTTTGTATTTGTTGTCGATAAAGGTTTTGATCTCCTCGATCGATTTGCCTTCTTCTTTCAAACGCTTGGCGTCCTGAAGTTCCGAGAGGCAGATGCCGCATTGGGCCCCGTGGTCCGTCCATTTGACGCCGTCTTCGTTCTTCTCGGCAATAAAGCAGCGGTGCAGGGAGTCATGGACTTTGTCGTTATCCATGCAGCCGCAGTAGCATTTCAGTTCCTTCAAAATGTCTTCAACACTGCCGACGGCAGCATAAGATGCCTGGGTATTATCCGTGTATACGGACAGCAGCTTTGGCATCACGTCGATGGAGGACGTGGTTTCATACTGCTCGGAGTCGGCGCCGTGCTGGTGGGAGAGGGCCGATTCCTTGCCTCCGCAGCCGGACAAGAGCAGCAGGGCGGCAATGCCGGCGGCTGCGAGCGCTTGTTTACGCATTACGGCTTCACGCTCCCTTTATATTTATCGAAGAATTGAGTGAAGGTTTCCGCCGTGTTGCCGTCCGGGGTCCCTTCCGGACTTATGCCGCCGACGATGCGTTCTTTCTCGACTCCGTTCTCGAAAAATACGAGGGTGGGTGTAAATTCAATGTTATACTGCCTGAATCCGTCCTGATATTCCCGGAGATTATATTGATGCAGGTATACGCCGGAATCCTTGGCAAGCGGCATCAGCTGCGGTGTCGTGGCTTTGCAGCTGGGGCAATCGGAAGCAAAGAAATAGACGAAAAAGCTTTCTTTGTCCGCCACCTTCTTGTTGAGGTCGTCAGGCAGGATGATTTGCTGGTAATTGGGATCATCCAGAATGGCTTTGGTGGCCGGGTTCATATCCGCTACTTTCTTGCCGCCGTACAATTCGCTCTTCTCGCCCTGCATATTCAGGAAAGCCAGCAGGCCGATCAGCACGAGCAAGGCGCCGCCAAACATGTAAAGTCCCGTGTAATTCTTTTTCTTGCGGTTCAAATGCTCACCCCCGATAATATTCAAATTGGCTTCAAAAGGGCATGTCCCTTTCAATGATAATTTATTATACAATATAAAAAAGTCACAGAGGAACAACATAAGGTCCCCTAGAAAAATTGACAATCTTATGAACATGACAGAATCAGAGAGGCAGGTAGATATATGGATTTTAAGCTTCCGACGCCTTTCGAGGCGAAAATGAAATCGCTGCTCGGCGATGAATTCGATCCATTTAAGCGTTCCTATGATCAAATACCGCATGCCGGGATACGCATTAACACTTTGAAAATCGGCGTTTCCGATTTTACGGAGATATCCCCGTTTGAGCTTGAGCCGATTCCATGGTGCAAAACGGGGTTTTATGTGAAGGAAGGCGCCCGTCCCGGGCTGCATCCCTATTATCATGCGGGGCTTTATTATATCCAGGAGCCCAGCGCAATGGCGCCCGTGGAGCTGCTGGGCGTAGAGCCGGGAGACCGCGTACTCGACCTGTGCGCGGCACCTGGGGGGAAATCGACCCAGATTGCGGCCAAGCTATGCGGTTCAGGCCACCTGGTCAGCAATGATCTTCATCCGGACCGGACGAAGGCGCTTGCTAAAAATCTGGAAATGTACGGGGTGCGCAACGCCGTCGTGCTTAATGAATCCCCGGAGCGGATTGCTGAGGCTTTCCCGCGTTATTTCAATAAGATTTTGATTGACGCTCCGTGCTCCGGGGAAGGCATGTTTCGAAAGGACGAGGACATGCTCAAGTATTGGGAGGAAGCCTCCCCGCTCAAATACGCCGCCATGCAGAAGGAGATCCTGGCCTCTGCAGCCAAAATGCTGAGCGCGGGAGGGACGATGGTATATTCCACCTGCACCTTTTCCCCCGAAGAGAATGAAGGCATCATCGCCGCTTTTCTGAAGGACCATTCGGAGTTTTCAGTAGTCCCTATTGGTGACTCCGAGTGGTTCTCGCCGGGAGAAGCGGCTTGGCTTGAGAAGCACGGCTTGCCTGAGTGGGGTCTGAACGGGCGCGAAGATGCGGCCTTTATTGCCCAAACCGCCGGCACGGGGCGGCTGTGGCCTCACCGGGTCAAGGGCGAGGGCCACTTCATGGCCGTTCTGCGCAAAAGCGAAAGACCGGAAGAAGACGGCCTCCCCTATGAAACCGACCTAAGCGGAGGGGGGGCTGAGCGTACCGCGGAGGCCTACGCCGCCATTGCTCCTGCAGCAGGGAAACCTAAATCAAAGCTCTTTCGGGCGGAGGGAGGGCGCTTAAAGAAAGGGAAGGGGGATTCCGGGATGAACCGGCATGGCGGCCGGAACGACCGTGCCGCCCGGGAAGGTGGACGTCGCGATCGTACGTTACGCGGGGATAACCTCAGCGGCTCCGAATTGCTGGGGGCGTTTCATGAATTTATGGACGGACAGCTTCATTTGGACATTACCGGCGGTTATCCGGTCTTGTACGGGCAGAATATTTATTTGTCCCCGGTCCCGGAGGAACGGTTGAAAGGATTGAAGACCGTTCGTGCGGGCTGGTATATGGGCCAGGCGAAGAACGGAAGGTTTGTGCCCGGGCATCCCTTGGCAACCGCGCTGCGGCCTGAAGAGGCCGGGCGGGTGATCAGCCTGTCCTCCAAGGATGGAGAGGCGGTTCGATACCTCAAGGGGGAAACGCTTGAAATTCCGGAGGAACGGGTCCGGCTTGGCAACGAATCTGTCACCGGTACCAAGGGTTTTGTGTTAGTATGTATTGATGGTTATGCGGCCGGATGGGGCAAGTGGCAGTCCGGTTTGCTGAAGAACGAGTATCCTGCGGGCTGGAGGTGGACATCGGTATGAGCGCCAAGGGAAAGTCGACCCAAAGGCTGGACAAGGTGTTATCCAATATGGGGTACGGCTCCCGCGCGGAGCTGAAAAAGACGGTAAAGCAGGGCGGCATCACGGTCAATGCGGCTGTGGTGAAGGACCCCGGCATGCATGTCGACCCGTACCGGGACGTCATTGAGGTAGAAGGGGAACAAATTATTTACAGGGAGTTTATTTACCTGATGCTTCATAAACCGCCGGGTGTCGTATCGGCTACGGAAGATAATCGCGACCGGACCGTTCTTGATCTGATCGACGAGTCTTATCGGGTGTATGAGCCTTTTCCGGTAGGGCGGTTGGACAAGGATACGGAGGGACTGCTGCTGCTCACGAATGACGGAAAGCTGTCCCATGAGCTGCTGTCGCCCAAAAAGCATGTGCCAAAAACGTACGAAGCGGATGTGGCGGGCCGGGTGAGCGAAGAGGACGTAATTCTTTTTTTCGCGGGGCGTTACGCTGGATGACGGGTATGTCACGCTCCCTGCCGAATTGACGATACGATCGGTAGAGGAAAGGGAGCAGGGGCCGCTCTCCAGGATATCGGTGACGATTCATGAGGGCAAATTCCATCAGGTGAAACGAATGTTTGAAGCCGTGGGCAAAAAAAGTGGTATACCTGAAAAGAGTGAGCATGGGCGGACTGCAGTTGGATGAGACGCTGCCGATCGGCAAGTACCGGGAGCTAACCCCGGAAGAGCTTAGCCTTCTGGGCAAGCTGCCACCCGAGTCCCCGGCAGGCAGCGATTCATATACAAGCAGTACGGAATAAAGAGAAGAGGATGGATGGAGACATGGCATACAAATTGGTAGCACTGGATGTAGACGGTACACTGCTGAATGACGATCACATGATAACGGAACGTACCATGAACACGGTCATGGAAGCCGCAAAACAGGGGATCGAGATCGTGCTTTGCACGGGGCGCGGGCCGCAGAACAGCATTCCCTTTATGGAACAAATGGGACTGACGGGTTACGTGATCAGCCACAACGGCGGCGCTACCGTGGAAGTGGAAACCCGCAAAATCATTCATCAATTCGGAATGGACAATATGGCGTTAACCCCGTTCATGGATTACTGCCGGGAAAAAGGGGTTCACTTTGACGTCAACACGGCATTCGGCATGTACGTGGACAACGTGGATGCGCTGGCCGGACCGGTACGTTATATGTACGAAAACTACCTGATGATGCCTTCCAACCTTCCGGCATGGGAGGAGCTTGAGGGACCGGTCGTGAAATTCACGGCATTTGGGGAATCCAAGGACATGGACGCGGTCTATGAGGAATGGGGCAAGTGGACCCCGGTGTTTAATATGCTCCGAAGCGGGGAGTATTTCATCGATTTGATGCAGGAACAGGCTTCCAAGGGCAACGCGCTGAAGCAGCTTGCCGCCATGCGGGGATTTGAGGCGGAAGAGGTGCTGGCGATCGGCAACTATTATAATGACATTACGATGCTGACCTTTGCCGGGATGGGGATCGCGATGGACAACTCTCCGGTGGAAGTGAAAGCCGCGGCGGATGCCGTAACGGCTTCCAACAATGAAGACGGCGTGCACGAAGCGCTGGTGAAATACTGCTTGTCCTGATCTCGAAGGTTCATGGATTGTAAAAGCCTCCGGGTTCCCCGTGTTGCGGGGGACCCGGAGGTTTTTTAGAATAACAACATAAATCATTTATTTTCATGGACAGATCCATGCAAAAAATCTTCTCAAGTGGGAAGTGCTATTTCTCCTGGAATAGTTCATATTGGTTCTTCGGGATCTTCAACAACTTTGAGTGCTGATTTTGGCGCTAGTCCAATCAAATATCAAATTCCCGATGGATTTTTACCATATCAGGAAACAGGTAGTTCCAATCCGTCCCAGAACCAAATCCAGAACCAGAACCAACGGGAGACAGAGCGATCCTAGTGGTTACAATGACAAACGGCTTGATAAAGGATTATGATTTTCCAATGAGTGATGTAAATTCATTTGTTAATTGGTATGATGCTCGTGATTTTTCATGGCCCCAAAAGGACAAACCTTTCGGCAGTACTCCTTGGAGTTAAAGATGGAGGCAGTCCGGTTGGTGAATGAGGAGCATATGAGGCCTGGTACGGAACGTAATTCATTTCAATTACCTTTGCAACCATGCGATTTTTTTTAAGTTGTCAAACGCAAGCGGCGCCGCCGCCCTTGAGAAAGAGCGATGGCGCCGCTTGGCACGGCTCCGGCTTACCTGTTGCTGCGGAGCCCTTTGGGAAGATGGTTTTTCAACTGTCCGCCGCTGCTTTTTCCCCAGCCTACGGGCAGTCCGTCAATCGCTACAAGGGTCCATCCTCGCAGGGCCGGATCCAGCTGCAGGGTTTCCCCATGCAGGAAGGCGGCTGCCTCCTCCGATTCCGCGGGCATGTCCCATTGTCTAACGCATTGATCCGGAGACATCGCCATGGCCAAGGCATGCGCGGGTTCAACCCGGTTCTTCTTCAGATGAGCCAGGTGCAGACCGGCTCTCGGCATTTTAAGACCTTGCAGTTGGACTCCCGTCCATTCGATGTCCCCGCTTACGGGAAGATAGTACAGCTCGTCCCCAAAACGGAGGGGCTTGCCTTGTCCAAGCGATAAACCCGCAACGTTCTCCTCGGCCCATTGGCTGAATTCTTTCCAGGCGAGCTGCTCTTGGGCGGCGGTTTTCCCGGGTTTAAGGTTTTTGCGCCGGACGGATGCCGAAGTTTCCGGGGCTTCAGCTTCGCTGCTGGACTTCGCTTTGCGGAGCAGCGCGACAAAATGGCCTTCTCCCCGTTCCTTATGGGGCCAGAGACGCTTTTGGGCAATCGGCTCCATATCCGGATAACTGCCGAGAAACCGGGCGATCAGGTCCTCATTCTCTGACGTATTGAACGTGCAGGTGGAGTAAGCCATGACGCCGCCAGGCTTCAGCATGGCGTGGGCCTCCCGGATAATGTCCCACTGCCGGGCCGCGCAGACCTCGACCAACTCGGGCGACCATTCCAGAACCGCACCCGGATCTTTTCGGAACATCCCTTCCCCGGAGCAAGGCGCGTCCAGCATAATCCGGTCAAAGCTGAGCGGAAAGCGGCGGGAAAGCTCATCCGGGGCCGCGGAGGTCACGACGCAGCGCGTTATGCCCATCCGTTCCACGTTTTCGGCTAATATTTTGGCCCGTTCGGGATGAATCTCATTCGAGACAAGCAGCCCTTGTCCCTGCATTTTGGAAGCGATATGGCTGGTCTTTCCTCCGGGGGCGGCGGCGAGATCAAGCACCGTCTCACCGGGCTGGGGGTCCAGCATCTCCGCCGCGGACATGGCCGAGGGCTCCTGGATGTAATACAGGCCTGCGGAATGATAAGGGTGCTTTCCGGGTCTGTGCGGTTCCTCGTAGTAATAGCCTGCCTGACACCAGGGTACCGGCTTCAACTCGAATTTATCCGATAAACCACTGACGGCTGCAGGATTAAGCCCGGCTTTTAAAGCATTCAGGCGCAGGCCCTGGGTACGCGGACCATCGAAGCTGTTCATAAATTCGTTCATTTCCCCCTGCAAAAGCACTTCCATCCGGTCAATAAAAGCTGACGGCAATTTATTTTTCTCCATCCAACACTCTCCTCATCATCGAAAAACTTCCAAGAACGTCCCTTCGACGAAACAATTCCGCCGATATGCGTTCTTGGGATTCATAAATAGCTCGGTTTGGCCGCTTCACTCTTAAAAATTAAAAAAAATGCATGCACTCGGGGGCTTAAAGGAGCAGCTTGCCCGAATGAGGCATTTTTTTATTTTAAAACATTTTTTTTTGTGAAATAAAATGGCGGTTCTGATGAGGATTTGGGGCTTCTCCCAAACGCGGCCACCCTAGTTCGCGGCCTCCTGCGCCTTGGACGGTCTGCCCAAGCTATGGTAATCGGTTACCCGGTTTTTGCCCGTGGTTTTGGAATGGTACATTGCCTCATCGGCCTGTTTCATCAGCCCGTCGCCGGTAACGCCTTTACGGAGCGAGCTGTACCCCACGCTGACCGTCACCATGGTTTCTTCCGCTACGCGGAATCGGATGCGCTCGGCAATTTGGGCCGCCTGGCTTCCACGGCTGACGACGAGAGCAACCAGCTCTTCACCGCCGTAACGTCCGGTAAGCCCGACCCCTTCCAGTTCCTCCTCCATGATGGAAGCAACCTGCTTCAGCACCTCGTCCGCTTTGGCGTGGCCCTGCGTGTCGTTCAGCTTCTTGAAGTTGTCGATATCGCAAAAAATCGCCGATATTTTTAAGCCTTGCGCAACGAACTGGTTGAGATGCTTCATGAAGTAGCGGCGGTTGTACAAACCGGTCAGTCCATCCGTTATGGAAGAGCGGTAAATGGACTGCATCAGCTCGATGATACGCTGAAAGAGGATAAAGAAGATGATGCTGTAAAACGCCAGCGGAAGCACGGCCGTGAATTGAAGGGCTCCATGGATATCCTCGCCGGGATAAAGATGGCTGTGTATGTTATGTACGGCTGCCCAAACCGAATAGATGGCAAGCCCGAAGGAGTATTTGCGGCGCTGGCCGATGACGGGAGCGATTTTGGCAAAGGACAGAAAAATGATCAGCCACTCCATGCCGTCCCAGTAAAGCTTCGGCCACAAGGGGCTGATGTCGGGCGGAAGGAACAGGGGAACTATCAGGAGCACGGCTGCAATCGCGGTCATGCCGTAGTAGGCCCTTCGGACGCGCCGATACAGCAGCAAAACCGAAAGGTTCAGCAGAACAAGCGAAAACAGCTGAAGCGGGCGCATGGCCTCCAGGTTCGGGAGCAGGGTTTGACCGGAGAAAGACTGATGGATGTTCAGACCCTCATATGTCATAATGAAGAAGAATGCGGCCGCCATGAACAGATAGGCCTTCTTCCGCTGTCTGCTGTACATAAGGAGGCATATTAGGAGCATCATGATAGCGCAATAAGCGGCGCATACGGAAACAATGCCGGAAAACGGGATCGAGTTCCACAGGGTTGAAACGTCGTTAGGCAATAATATCGACTCCTGAAGGGATGATTTTCCTATATTGAAACATATGTTCCAATATATCATAATCGAAAAGCGTCTGAAAAGAGACATACAGAAAGGGGGATCTCCATGAAACTGCTGCAGGCTTTGTTTTTCCCTCCTGAACAGCCGGGAGGCGTCTCTTCGATGATTCCTTATATGCAGGAAAGATTTCATTCATCGCGCTGGGACATGGAGATGTTCTGGCTGCCCAAAAGAATTCGCAACAAGGGACAAGAGGAGCCCGTATTCCATACTTTTGACTGGAAAGAGTTCGGAAACAGTCCCATTGTTCAAAAATACATCCAAACGTATATCGACTACGTATGGTGGGTCCGCCTTCGGATTCAAAAGCGCTACGACCTGATCCATGCCCATCATCCGATCGCCGGCATGGCGATGAAGGCCGCGTTTCCGGACACGCCGCTGATCCAAACGGTCCATTCCAGCTACGAACGGGAGCTTATCCTGAACGGGAGAATCGAGCCCGGCGGTCTGGAGCACCGCTTTCTGGTTGCCCTCTACCGGGAGCTTGAATTTGTGAGCGAGCGGCTGCTGACGGTCTCCAAATCCTTTGCCGAGTATATGTCTCCCTATGTGGAGTCTCCCGAAGCCATCGGCGTGATCCGGAACGGATTCGATGAAAAGCGGTTCAAGCCGGTGCCCCATGAGAACGAGGTTCCACAGCTGATTACAGTGTGCCGTCTCGTTCCCGCGAAGGGGCTCGACATTCTGCTTAAAGCTTGTGCCGATTTAAAGGTAAAAGGGTACGAGTACGTGCTTCACATCATCGGTGACGGACCTTCCCGCCAGGATTTGGAGAATATGGCCAAGGAGCTGGGCATATACCAAGAGACGATCTTTTACGGCTATACGCTGCACCCGGAGGAATTCATGCCCTTTTTTGATATTTTTGTGCTGCCGTCCCGCGCGGAGGCTTTCGGATCGGTGTTTGCTGAGGCAGCGCTTAGCTGTCTGGCGCTTGTCGGCACCAATGTGGGGGGCATTGCCGAGCAGATCGAGGACGGCGTGAACGGCTTGCTCGTTCCGCCGGAGGACCCGTCCGCGCTTAGCGAAGCGCTCGAAAAAGTCATTTCCGATCCGCAGTACCGGTATGAGCTTGCCCGGACCGCATGGGATAAGGCGAAGAATCAATATTCGCTCGCGAAATCGGTAAACGAGCTTAAAAAACTGTATCTGAAATATCAATCGTAAGAAAGAGGACTTATCATGCTTCCTTTCCGTTTTATCCATGCAGCCGATTTGCATCTGGACAGTCCGTTTACGGGCATGTCGGGCATAAGCGACCTTTTGCGGAAGCACCTGCGGCAGTCGACCTTCGCGGCTTTGGAGCGCATGGTCGGCCTGGCCGTCTCCGAAAGGGTCGATTTTATCGTGATCAGCGGCGATGTGTACGACAGCGCCCAAACTTCGCTGCGTGCGCAGCTTCGTTTGGCGGAGGCGCTGGAGACGCTGCATCGCGAGGGGATCGGCGTATATCTCATTCACGGCAACCATGACCCGCTCGATAGTCCGAGGCTTGCCGTCACGCTGCCGCCGAACGTGCATGTGTTCGGCTCGGAGCCGGAATCGGTCACGGCACGGCGGCGGGACGGACGCGAGGCGGCCGTAATCAGCGGCATGTCTTATCCGACCGCGAAGGTAACAGAGAATATAGCTCTGGGTTATCCGGCAAATAGGGATAACCCGGAGCTGTTCCACATTGCCATGCTGCATGCCAATGTGGACGGCGATCAGGCCCATGAAACCTATGCGCCCTGCACGAAGAGGGACCTGATCTCCAAGGGCTGCGACTACTGGGCGCTGGGTCACATTCATTCCCGCCGGATCTTGAACGAGTCGCCGTATATCGTTTATCCCGGAAATATCCAGGGCCGCAATATTCGGGAAACCGGCCCGAAAGGCTGCTACCTGGTTAGCGTGAATGAAAACGGGAAAGCCGCCTTAACGTTTCATGAGTTGGACACGGTACGATGGTTCCGGATGGAGGCTCCCATCGACGGCTTCGATCAAGTGGAGGCGTGGAGGCTCGAGCTGGACCGCTTGGTCGCGGAGCTTTCGGCAACCCATCATTCAAGGCTGAGCATTGTACGGATTGCGGTGACAGGCAGGGGGCCTCTCCACAGGCAGCTGGAGGACGGTTTTATTCTGGACGACCTGAAGTCGGAGTTGCGCCGAAGTGCCGAAAGCAAGGCTGCGACAGGCGGGTTCGGGGGCTGCGTATGGATCGAAAGTTTTGTGCCGGAATTCGGAGCGGAAGTGGATTGGGAGCGGCTGCGGACGGAGGACAGCTTCAACGGAGAGCTGCTGCGCCTTGCGGAAGCCGAGCTGGAAGGTCATATGGAGTCAGAATTGGTCAGCCATGCGCTGAGACCCTTGCTGGACCAGGCCGAGATCCGGTCGCTGCTTTCCGCCGTGACTCCGGACGAGCAGAGGGAGTGGCTTCGCCGTGCGGTCGAGCTTACGACCCTGCTGCTTCAGGAACAGGGCGGCGGAGGTGAAACGGCGTGATAATCCGGAGAATGAATATCGGCGGCTTTGGAGCCGTCCGCGGCCGGGAGCTGGAGCTTGGGGATATGATTACGGTCCTATACGGACCGAATGAGGCAGGCAAGAGCTCGGTCCTTTTTTTTCATACGCGCGATGCTGTACGGTTTTCCCGGTCGGAGTCATCCCGCTCAGCGCGGCGAGCCCACGGAAGGCGGCGTTCATGGCGGCGAGCTGAATATGCTGGATCGGGAAGGCAAGGCGTGGGCGATCCGAAGATTTGCCGGTTCGGCGGAGGGGTCCCAGGCCGGCCGGGGAGAACGGTTGACCGTCACGGTTAGCGACCGGAACGGGGGGGGTCCGTGAGGCCCTGCAGTCCGAGCTGGAACGGGATCTGCTGGGCGGCGTGTCCGAGAACATGTTTCGTCAGCTGTTTGCCGTATCCTTGAGCGAATTGCAGGAAATTCGCACGCTGCAATCCGAAGAGATGAACCGGTACTTGTTCCATGCCGGGATTGGCGGGGGCAGCGGCATCGTCCAGGCTGAGCGCCGGCTTATGCAGGAAATGGACAAGCTTTATAAGCCAAGAGGCAGGGTACAAGAAAGCGCCAAGACGATTCAAACCATCGATCTGCTTCGGGGCCGCCTGGCTGAAAGCCGCTCCTTCCTTCCGCGTTATAACGAAACGGTCAACGGGTTAATAGTGATCGAACAAGATTTGTCGGAGCTTGAAGCCAGACGCGCAAGAACCGCGGAAGAACTGCTCTTGCTGCGCAAGGCATTGGAGATCCGCCCGCTGTGGCTGTCCTGGAGGGAGCACCTGCTGGAGCTGGAAACCCTCCCCGAGAGCGCCGCGTTTCCGTTGAACGGCCTGAAGCGCTGGGAAGCGCTGCAAGAAGCGGGGCGGAGCCTCACGCAACGTTCCGCGAAGGCGGACATGGCGTTGGAAGAAATCGATGCCCAGCTGCGAAGTTTGCGGGAAAATCCGCAGCTTGAAGAAAGCGGTCCGAACATTGAGCGAATATGGACAAGTTACCCTTTGTTCGAAGGGCGGCGACAGGAAAAATTGGAGCTGTCGGCCGAGCGTAAAATACTGGAGGAACGACTATCCCGAATCCTGCAATCCATTGATTCTTCCTGGAATGCGGATCAACTGACGACGTTCAAGGTATCGGCTGCCGAGAAGGAAGATATCCGGCGGATGGGAGCGTCTTTTGCAGGATATGACCGCCGGATGGAGAGCCTATCGCTTGAGCACCGGTCGGCTCAGAGGGCATTATCCGTTGCCGAATCCGCCTTAAGAGAAGCACGGCGCAGCTTGCGGGAGGAGAGCGACAAAGGGGAGTCCCATTTTTACATGATCCGGCCTTCCGCGCCCCGGGAGACCGTGGCGTTGTGGGGAAGGCTGCAGCTGGAGGCCGATCGCTGGAGAGAAGCAAGACTGGCGCGAAGCCAAGCTGAAACGTCTCCGCCCCGGGTGGAACGGCAGTCAGGTCTGCCGGCGGTATATAAAAAGCTGCTGCTGGGTTTATCCGTTCTTACCCTCCTTCTTCCTTCGGCTTTGCTTTGGACGAAAGCTTACGAGGCGGCGGCTGCGACGGCCGTACTGCTGCTTGGAAGCGATTTGTATGTATGGCTCAGCGGCCGAAAGGAACGTGCCTCGGGGAGCGTCGTCGATGGGTTCCTTGAAGGTAAAGACGAAAGCGATCAGGACCTTGAGGGCGGCGAGGAGGTTGCAAGTCTTTTTGCGGCGTTAATCGAAGATCCTTACGCTGCTCCGGCCGGCGAGAGCATGCCTCAGCGGAAACTCGGTCCGGCAGGACGGATGAAGCAGGATCCCATCCTGCTGGAAAGCCGGCTTCGCGAATTGAGGAAGCTCATGGAAGAATGGCAGGGGTGGCAGCACCGGATTCAGCGGTTGTCCGCCGAAGCGGCAGCGGCCGAGGAACGCGTGTCCCAGCAAGAGACGGAGCTTTCCCATATCGGGCGGGTGCTGCAGCAGGAAGAGCGGCGGTTTGCCGAGCTGGAGTTGGAGTGGGAGGCTTGGCTTGCCGAAAAGCGGCTTCCGGACCGCCTCTCGCCGGACGGGGTCATGGATATTATGGCAGCGGCGGAGCAGGGGAACGAGTTGATTCGCCAAATGAGGGCCCTGTCCGGTAAAATCGACGGTCTGGCACGGGATGAAGCGGACTTTGAGGAAAAGTGCTTCTCCCTTTTCCGGGACATGGGGATTCGGGATAGAGGGGAAACGTCTTTCCTGAAGGACCTGTACCGGGAATGGGAAGTTTACCGGGAAACGATGGGAGAACGGAAACATCTGTTGGCGAGACGGGAGACGCTGCTGAGAGAGGCAGCCGAAATCCGGGAGGAGCTGCGCCGTTTGCGGGAAGAGGAAGCGGCTCTGCTGCAGGCAGGCGGGGCGGGTGACGAAGAGGAATTTATCCGCAAGGGGGCCTCGGTGCTGCGGCGTGAAGAACTGAAGCGTCTTATACGGCATGAAGAGGTTGCCATGTACAGCGGTTGGGACGGAGACAGCCGAAAGCGGCTGGAAGAGGTCCTGAACAGGCTTGACGCATCCGAGCTGGAGAAAGCGTGCGAAGCGAGGGAAGCCGATGCGGCTAATGACGACCGGGAGCGCGATGAGCTTCAGGAACGCAAAGGAAGGCTTCTTCAGGAGAAGGAGAGTCTGGAACGGAAAGGGTCGGAGGAGGACTCCCTTCAACAGCTGGAGGAGCAGCAGGCCGCCCTTAAGGACATCGTGGTGCAATATGCCGTACGCTCCATCGGGGCGGAGCTCATTCGCCGGACCCGTAAAATGTACGAGGAAGAGAAGCAGCCTCATGTGTTGAAGCTGGCTTCCCGGTATTTCAGCCGGCTAACCGGAGGTGCATACAGCCGGGTGCTGATGCGAATGGAGGATCAGATGCTGCTGGCCGAGCAAAGCGCCGGAGCCCTTGTGGAGAGCATCAGGCTCAGCCGCGGAACGGCTGAGCAGCTGTATTTTGCCATGCGCCTGGCTTTGGTGGATCTGATGTCCGGCAAGGGCGGCATCCCGCTGGTGCTGGACGATATATTTGTCAATTTTGACGGCGACCGGTTAAAGCATGCCCTTGAGCTGGTCCGCGATGTGTCAACCGACAGGCAGGTTATCCTGATGACCTGCCATGCCCATGTGGCCGGCATGATCCGGGACGTTCATCCTGGGGCAAGGTTTATTCATATGTAGGCAAAGGCTCGGCCCCTGAAGGCCGAGCCTTAGTTTCGCGGCCTGCCTGGAATAAACGAGGGCGGACGTTGATTTTTTAAAGCCTTCCCGCTGCCTCCGGTCAAGGGTAACCATTTATATTTATCGCCGGGTCGGTGAAGTGCCGAATATGGTAAGCCGAAGCGCCCAGAACAGGCAGAGTGCGCCGAATAACGGATACAGCACCGACAGCAGGGAGCTGAAGCCGAATTGGCTGAAGAAATAACAGATCAGCATAATGCCGATCGTTATGGTCTGCGGAGAGAGGGAGGTACGCTGCTGCACTTGAAGCGCGATCCCGTAAACGTCCGCCACAAACGTGCTGAAAATTTCCATGAATATCAGAATGATGTACACGGTCTGCACAAACCAGCCCAGCTGGTAAGCGATGCTGCCCATCGGAATTTCAAACTGGGCTACGCCCGGCATTTGCGCCGACATGGCAAAGTGCGCGGACATCAGCATAAAGCCTACGCCCGTTCCTCCAAGAACCCCGCCCCATCGTATGGACCGAAAGCTTTCGGTATGGCTGCCGAGCGGGACGAGGACCGGCATCGCCATGACGAGATTGAAGGCGGTGTACAGAAACGGCGCGAGCCATACAAATGGAAGGCTGTGCTCGGTGGTCAGGGTCACAAACCTGTCCGCTCCAGGCATGTTCATCGTTTGCGAAATAATAAGCAGCGACAGAATGAGCATCATGGGCACAACGATGCTGTTCATGAACATGATCGATTGAATGCCTTTGCGCAGAATGAAAAAGGTACCCACCATGGTTAGAATCAGCCCAGTCTGATAGTGCATGTTCAGGTTTTCCATGAAAACGGAGCCCGCCCCGGCAAGCATAACGCTGTTGACGCCGATCAGAATGACGAGCATGAAGAGGCTGATCCACCCGCCCAGCCGCTCTCCGAACAGATGCTTGTTCAGGTCCTCATAGGATTTGGCGCCGATTCTGCGCGAGATGGTCATGATTTTGGTGCCGAGCCAAATAAATAAAACGGTGGACAACAAGATGGTAAGCACGGCCCAATACCCAAATTGGGTGAAAAATTGCAAAACCTCCCGTCCCGTTGCGAAGCCGGCACCCACAATCGTTCCTATATATGTAAAAGCGATTTGGAAAACGCGAATCCGGTTTTTCACGTCGAAGCCTCCTTTTCAGTGTGGTTGCGGCCTCACGGCATAGTACAAGGTATGCCCGATCTTCGCGGGACATGACTGGAACCTGTCCGTAGGGCCGGGACAAACACTTGCCGGACCTCTTCGGATATGTTACTTTTACGACAAAGGTAAATGGCGTGGGAGGTCATGAAATGGATTGGTTAAAACAGCGGATTATTGAGGAAGCCGTCGTGGTGTCGGATCAGGTCGTCAAGCTGGATGCCCTGCTGACCCATCAGGTGGACCCGGCCCTGATCATGGAGATGGGAAAGGCTTTTGCAGCGCGTTTCAGGGACAAGGGGGTTACGAGGGTGGTCACCTTGGAATCATCCGGCATTTCCGTTGCGTTTGCGGTAGCCCTTGAGCTTGGGGTCCCTATGGTATTCGCCCGCCGCAAAAAAACGCTGCTTGCCGATCCGGATGCCCTGTGCGAACGGGTGCCGTCCTTTACGAAAGGCATTGTCACGGACATCATGATGTCGCGCCAATATATCGGCGAATCCGATAAGGTATTGTTCATCGATGACATTATTGCCAACGGCGATGCCGCGCGGGGGCTGATCAAAATCATCGAGCGGGCCGGCGCGAACCTGGTGGGACTTGGCGTCGTCATCGAAAAAAGCTTCCAGGCCGGAGCCAGAACCCTCCGGGAGCAGGGAATCGAAGTGGAGCCTCTGGTCCGGATTGCCTCGCTGGAGAACGGACGGATTACATTTGGAGAATGACAAGCGGATTTGAATGGCCATATCGCCATTTCTTTGAATCGAGCCTAAAATCTTAACAACTTCTTTTCGACTCCGCTTTTTTGTCTTATAATATAAGGGCAGGAAAGAGAGAGGAGGCAGCAACATGGGGAAAGAGCCGGTAACCGAGCCGTTTTTGATTGAGAAGCTGAACGAAGCGAAGGTGCATTTTGAACGTGCTTTGGATTGTAAGCATACGGAGTTTGACGATCTTTATCCCTATATGATTGAACATCCTCAGTTCTTCTGGTATAAACGCTACGTGGCCTGGTCTGAACTGCTCACCATTGCAGGCCTGTGTGAAGAGCTCTCTTACGACTGGAGAGAAGAGTTTACCGCACAACAGGTGGAATACGTCGAGAAGCGGGTTATGTCGTCGACGGTGCTTGATTTCTGGTTTGAAAAGAACGACAGCATCGAGCCGGCCCAGCGTTAAGCGCCTTTTGAAGAAAGTCACCGAGCCGGGATGTTAATTCATATCGCATTTCCAGAGACCTGAATGAATTTCATTCGGGTCTCTTTTTGAAAATAATGTATGAGAGGGAAGGAGGGACGTTTGGTGATCAGCGATGAACAACTGGATGCTTTAAGATTGTCCGGAGAGAGGGTAAGGGTGGTTCGCGATGGCTTGGAGAGCAATGATGTGATCGGTACCGTGGTGGCTTGGGACCCGCAACACGTCATTATACGCCGGCGGAACCGCCGGGTGGTGAAGCTGGATCGCAATTACAGCTATCAGCTCCAGAGCGAGCCGCGAAGAAGCCCCTTAGGCGAGTAGCAGCGTTCAGAAGCATAGATATGCTTCGGACAGGACACCATAAACAGGTATCAAGACCAACGAGCGAGGTGTCCAAAGATGGATTTATCCAATGAAAAGATCAACACGTACAAGAATGAAATATTGAACCTGAAGCATAGCATGCCGGAGATTGCAGAGTCGTACCACAGCTTTACGGGGCTCTGCTTCCAGGAGGGCGAGCTGGACGAGAAAACGAAACAGCTGATTGCCTTGGGAATCGGATTGTTCGCCAACAACGAGCTGTGCACCTTTTATCATATGGAGGAAGCACGCTCCAAGGGGGCGACCGATGCGCAAATCATGGAGGCGGTCGCGGTTGCTTCCGCAGCCTCTGCAGGACATGCCCTCTCCCAAGGGCTGGCACGAGTGCAGCATCAGCTGCATTAATGAATAGGTAAATAAATGTAACCGTCTATCGCGGCCGGGCTATTTGTTCCGGAGTCGATAGACGGTTTTTTGAAATTTCATGCGAATTCAGGCGTTTGTCGTTGGCCTAGTGTCCGGCTGCCGCGGGCTGCGGCGGCTGGATATCGCTGTTCGTCAAACCCAGATAGGCGCGCATGCGGATCATCATTTCTTCCCGGAAGGAAGGCCAGAGAATTTCCATGCTTCCGATATAGCCCCGGCAAGCATAACGGGCTTTCACTCCGTCCCGGTCCCGGCGAATTTCAAATACCTTGATCATGCGCGATCCGAATTCCTGTTTGATTTCTTTGAGCAGCACGGCGGCTCTCTTGGCCCCGTTGCCGACAAGCTCCACGTAAAGCTGGGGCGTTTTGAAAACGCCGCTTTCCTGAATGATCCGGCAGTCTCTTTCAAATACCTTATGGATAAACAGGAGGAGCAGGTAGCTCTTGATCAGGGATCGCTCCTCGGAGGTAATGCTTGAAATCGCCATGGATGTTCACCGCCTTTATTTAGAAAAAAAATCATAAAAGGGAACTTATGTTCTTATTTTAACCCATATTCGAGGATTTAATCAAGTTTCAAAAAAAAGTGTTGACTCTACCAAGTTAGCATGATAAGATATATCTTGTCGCTGCGATAATGATTGTTGTGACACACCATATGCGGTCGTGGCGGAATTGGCAGACGCGCACGGTTCAGGTCCGTGTGGGCTTACCCCCGTGGAGGTTCGAGTCCTCTCGACCGCATCTTCTAAAAAGACATCTTCTTACTGGAAGTTGTCTTTTTTTTATTGATCCATTGCGAAATGCTTGCGTTAAAAATTTTCATTCCGGTGCTTAAAGATAAAATAAAATTCGTCGGAGTTTTCGAACTAATCAAGGAGCTTCCTTACTGGGCTCCAAGCCCGGGAGCTGTTGAACTAAAAAAAAGGCGTTTCCCCAAATGGACAGGGAAACGCCTTTTTTTGCCTGGATTTTGGCTCAAAAGACGGTTAAATAATCCATAATACCGCCGGCAATGGCTTCCGAAATCTCGACTTGGCCTTTGCGGCTGCACAGTTTTTCCCGGTCCGAGGCATTGCTTAGATATCCGCTCTCCACAATAACGGCCGGAACCGGGGTACGGTTCAGGAGATAAAAAAGGCTTGCCTACCGAAGTGCGATGCCGGCTGCGGTACATTTTGTTCAGCTGTTGCTGTATCGATTCGGCGACTAGAAAGCTTCTGCCTTCCGACTGATGAAGGACCATGCCGCCCCGCTTCGATGTATTCCTACCCCAGTTGACGTGAATGCTGACGACCATTTTCGTCGGAATTTCGCTGCTGAGCTCTTTTCTTTGAGCAAGGTCTCTCCGGTGCCGCGACCGGCTGGCATGCCATCGGTTGTCGTCGCTCAGGGCATAATCGGCATCCCGGTTCAGCACGGCAGGATAGCCCTTGCTGCGAAGCAGCATGAAAAGCCTGCGGGATATAGCTAGGTTGATGTCTTTTTCCAAGATGTCTCCATAGGAGGTCCCTCCGTCTATGCCGCCATGGCCCGCGTCAATAAGGATGACCTCGTGAGGGAAGGGATGGTGGCGGTGAGCTGAGACGGACGTGTCACGATGTAAGCCCGGTAACCGGGAAGCTCCTTTTCCGTCGGATGCAGGCTTGATTTGCATTTCGGCAGATGTCTCCGGAAGGGTGAGCGGAGGTTCGGCAAACGCCGTGTCCGGGTGTACGGCAAGCAGAAAAGCCAGGGATATCACCGAAAGGTTCCTAAGGCGTGTCCATGTGACCATGATTTATTCAGCCCGCTTTCGTCGTTTAAAAATGATGTTCGTGTCTCGCCGAAACGCCATCGATTTCTTATAGGGCGACGGAGTCGTTTCCGCTTGACTATGGCTTGGCTTTTATATTGCTCAAAAAACGGGAAAACATGCCGGGGTCTATAATGAATGAAATCGGTACATCCTGTAAACATAAAGAAGAATGATCATATTTCACGGTTGAAGGAGGATTTATCGATGGCAAGCAGCGATGAACTTATAAAATATATAACGGAACGTTTTGTGAGTTATATGGATACGCCGAAGGAAGCCCGAAAAAGAAAACAAGGCCGGGAGCCGTGGAGTACGCGCTGGTTCGGGATGATTCCGTTTTCGGTATCGCTGTGGAAGGAAGACCTGGTATCCAAGACGAAAAAAACGCTTTAAACGATAAAGCGCCGGATCGCCAGCCTGCGCATCGGGGGCAGTTCCTGTACGGGACGGCGCTGCTGACAGGGGTCGGCCCTCTCCAATAAAGCGAAAAACTTAAAGCGTTGAAGTCATGCTCAGACATTGGATTATGAGCGGTACAGGGCCCGATGCGGAAAAATCAAATTGAAATCATGCAAAAGGACGCTGAACCCAGCTAGGGGTGCGTCCTTTTGGCTTTTAAAAATGAGTACGCTCTTTCTTTTTGAATGGATTCCTTTGGAATGTTCGACACTTATCCATTGCTTGAAAATGAGTTCGAAGTTTCCCGGAATTGGCCGGAGCGAATCAGATGTTCTGCGGGAATATATCGAATGATGTCCAAATTGCGATGCGGCACCGTGACGTAGAAGACTGCCGTTCCTTGCTTGGTCCAACGCTGCCAGCCAGTGAGGCTAAAGGGGGCCGCGTAAGAGGCATTTTGCTTTCCTGCGGTAAACATCAGGGTTTTATGGCTGTTTGCCGGAAGCAATTTTTGAAACTCGCTTCCGCTGCTAACCTTCAAAGATGGCGCAGCGAGCCACAGCAAATCCGAGTAGGGATCGCCTTCGCTGTTTGTTCTGGTGGCTTGGGTCGTAGTCCAGAATCGTTGAGGAGGTAAATTCAGGCTGGGGGATAAAGATACCGCAGCGCTTGTAATTCCGGAACCCTTGCCACCCGCTTCACTCTTCTGAGACAGTTTTTCAGGCGTAGGTTCGGGGATGATTTCATTCGTAACGGCATGAACATATAGGGGCTTGGCCCCTTTAATCGTTATTTTCCATAAAGGAGCGGCCGGGGCATATACCGATTCGATGCGGCTGCCTGAAGGGAGGGAAGGGAGCAGGGTTTTACCGCCTTTTGTACCCGGCGTGATCCATCCTCCGTCAGCAAGCGCGCGTTCCAAGGGGGCAAGGCTGTAGGGAAGATCGGTGCCAAGGCCGTATTCGCTTAAGACATAACCGCCCGCGTTATCCGACGTGATGATCAAATAGCCGAGCGGCTTGTCGTCATGTTCAAGGGTAACGAGCCAGCTGTGCGTGCCGGGTCCGAGCGGCGTGTAGTCCAGACCGGCCTCGTTCCAGCCGTTAAAGGGAGCGTGCCCCGCCAGTCCGTTCACCGTCTGCCGGGCAAACGCTTCAAGCCGATCCGGCACGTTGGCCGAAGCGGTCAATACCGCATTCAACGGTATACGCGAATCTGCCTGAAAAATTTCCTTGGCCTTCGTATATTGGGAATCGGGGGATGCGTAGGCCGAGCGGGCATCACCACCTATTGAGGCAGTGCCCGCCAAGGTGAGCAGAACGATCATTTTCATCGCCCTGCGGAACATGGTTTTACGGGATAAGCCAAATCCGGTCATCACGGCTAACCGCCTTTCTATATAAAAATGTGAAATGTGCGGAATAGCTTTATTTTAAAGGACAAGCCTTGAAAAGGGTGTTGCACCGTGTCGCGGCCGGGCTGGATATAGAGCGTCTTATTTTGCCTTGTTTTGTTGACGGGGGTCAGGACGGCGCGTTCCCGGACGAACTCAGGTGAAACAGTCCGCAGGTTATGGCGGACAGGCTTATTTTCGGTTCGTACTGCCACTGCATTTCCGTTCTCCGGTTGCGGTACTGCTCCGATATCTGCGTTTTCTTCTCTTCGTCGGGTTCATTCAGCAAATCCTCATAGTAGCTGTCGATGACCGCCAGCTCCTCTTCCAGGCGGATTCGCGCCTGATCCGCCCAAGCATAATCGAGCGCCGACAGCTTTTGCACCATATGCTCCTCTAGGATCGAGGCCGCCTGGGAGAGCGACAGTACGCCTGGACGGACGTGAACATATTCCGGGAGCCGGGGCGTAAGCACGCGTCCCTGAAGCTGTGCTTCGAAGTTCTCGGCCACCGTTCGGCGCGACAGGGAGACGGCCAGAAAATGAAGCTCCTCGCGCTTCAAATCACAGCTGAATTCCACCTTGAAGCAGACGCCGAGCCACTGCTCCAGCGCGGCTGAGCGGGTCTTGGGACGCCGCTCCTCATCCGGTTGCTCAAACAGGTACACGCACCGTCCTTCCTCCCTGGAGGCTTCCCAAATCTGGGACAAACGGCGGCTGCCGTACAGGACATCCTCGCGCTGGATCCGCCCCGGTCCGATGACCGGAAGGACGGGAGCATTGCCGTAATAGCGGGATAGGAGGGCATCCTGTCCCCCGCCCGGCTGGGTGTTCCGCGCGGCCTCGGCCTGTTTGGCCAGGCGTTCGTCATATTTGGCCGGATCGAACACGAACGAAAAGGACAAGGTTTCGGCCGGGGCACCGGTACGCTCGACAAAGTTCCAATAATAGGGTCGGTTGGTCAGCATTTTGTCCGCCTGGGGCGAAAGCTTTACGGTGACATGCTCGGGCGATTTTTCAATGACGGTGCATTCGGTGGCTTCCAGATAGGCCATGAAGTGCTGCTGTACCTCCTGCGGCGTCAAACTCATGTCAGGCTTCTTCCTCTCTAAGGTTTTCTGAGGTGGACTCTATCTCCAGCTCGCGTTTGATATGATGCAGCGAATCGCCGAGGGAGCTGAGACGGCTGCGGATTTCGTCGTCGCTTCCGGATTCCAGCATGATTTTGTACAGGCTCTTTTCGAGCGATTCTTTCTTCTCAAACCGTTCAAGAATAACGTCCAGGCCGCCGATGACCATTTCGAACATGTTGATCTTCTCGTGCAGCAGATTGAGGATGTGCTCTTCAATCGTGCCGGAGGTGGACAGGTTGAAAATATTCACGTCGTTCGTCTGACCCAAACGGTGAACGCGTCCGATCCGCTGCTCCACCCGCATCGGGTTCCAGGGCAGGTCGAAGTTGATCATGTGGTGGCAAAACTGCAGATTGATGCCCTCCCCGCCGGCCTCGGTGGCGATCATGACCTGGGCTTTGCCGCGGAAGAGATCCATCATCCAGTCCTTTTTTCCGCGATTCATCCCGCCCCGGTAAGGTACGGAGATCAGGCCGTGATCCCGGAAATAGTTCAGCAAATATTCCTGGGTCGCCCGGTATTCGGTGAACACGATCACTTTTTCGTTTACGTCTTTGATGAGCTCGATTGCCTTTTCGGCTTTCGTGTTCGCTTTGATCGCCTTGATCAGATAGACGAGCTCCCAGATTTTATCGCGAAGGGGAGAGTCCTCCGGCAGTTTTTTTGGACAGATTGACGAGGGTGACGAAGACGGCATCCCGGCTGCTGCATACCTCCCGCTGGAGCGTAACCAGGGAGAGCATGCTGCTTAAATTTCCCCCTGCTGCCTGATACTGATCTTTGACGAAGGAGGTGACCCCGTCGTATAATGACTGTTCTTCGGGAGATAGCTGCAGGCCGACGTTGCGCACGGAGCGCTTGGTGAATTTCATGGGCGCTTCGCCCCTCCGGTTCCGGATCATCACCTTGGACAGCTCTTCCTTCAGCAACTCCTGGTTTTTCGGCCTGCGCTTGTCGACCACGAAGTTGGCGGAGAAATCGCCCTGCCGTCCGAGCTGTCCCGGCTTCAGCAGCGTAATGAGGTTGAAGAGCTCGCTGAGGTCGTTCTGCACGGGCGTTGCGGTAAGCAGCAGGCAGTACTTTTTCCGCAGCTTCTGTATAAATTGATAGTTCGATGTTTTTTTTGTTTTTGAGCTTGTGAGCCTCGTCGATAATGAGCATGTCGTATTCTTCGTTCAGCAAAATTTCCTGGTGCGGATCGCGCTTTGCGGTATCCATGGATGCCACGACGATGTCGTTGCCCCAAGAGTAGGCCTTTTTCTGCGCAATCGCGGGAATGCCGAATTTGGAGTTCAGCTCCCGGACCCACTGCAGCACAAGGGAGGCGGGAACGAGAATGAGCACTTTGGAGACAAGACCCCGCACGAGATATTCTTTTAAAATGAGGCCTGCTTCAATCGTCTTCCCAAGGCCGACTTCATCGGCCAAAATGGCTCTGCCGGACATTTCGAACAGCACGCGCCGGGCCGTATCGATCTGATGCGGAAGCGGGGAGAGACTGCCGATGTGCTTGAGGCACTGCAGCTCTTCAAAGCTCGTCACCAAACGGGACTCCTCGCCTTTTACGGCGAGCCGGGATAAACGCCAATCCCCCCAAGGCCCGCCCTTGTCCAGACGGTTCTCCAAATCTTCGAGCCACGAACGGTCGATATGAAGAGGAACGGGGAGACGCGGATCGGTAACGGTTCCCGGTGGACCGGGCGACTTCATGTTCACAAAATCTCCTCCTAGGTGTCATTTCCGGACAAACGGTGTAGGCCTAGTATGGACGAAAAGAGAATACTTCATAACCTTACGGGTGTTCTGTATGTTTTTGTTCTGGAAGGCTTTGGAAGGTGTAAGAGGAGAAGTTTCGGCAAACAGGCGGATTTGAAATATTTCAGCCAGGTTGGCTCTAAGGAAAACGCAGGCGCGGGGGAGACTGTGGTTCGATTGTTCAAAATATAGTTTCTTTATATGCCTGGCTTATATTCCTTTTATAGAAACGAAGGCGGCTTTTGTAAGGACGAAGGGGAGTTCCTACTGCAGAAAGTAATTGCGAAAAAAGGAGAGAATATGAGAAAAAGGCAGGTTGTGCGTCCCTGGCGGGTGTACATGCCTCATATTCCGCAACATCCGCATAGTTTTACCATATATAGTATAGTATAATGGAGTTCGCCCACAATATGTGGTGTGAAACTTATGTTTTCTCGTTTAACCGGTATACATATAGGGTTATGTTTTATAGACCGCAGGATAACGGTTTAAACGCGGATTTTATATGAATTATTGTTTTATAAAATAGGAGGTAATGGCTCTTGGGTACGATGCAAAATCAGCGGTTGGAAGGTTTGAGCGAAAAGATTTTTTTTGGACCGGTATGCATGGAAAGATGCGGATTCTAACAATGCCAAGGTGGGCGACGTGGTGCTGGTGCTCACGAAAGACGACCCCAAGTTCCCGACGAAGGAAGTCGGCGAGATTGTAAAGCGTGAGGGACGTCTCGTGACGGTGAAGACTCGCAAAGGCGAGCTGGTGGAATCCGACGTGGAGAAACTGACGCTGACGATCGAGAAAACGCCGGAAGAGATGTGGGACCGCCTTGCGACTGCCATGGCCTCTGTTGAGGCAACGCCTGAACTGCAGGAGGAATGGCGAGCGAAGTTCCGCCATGTGCTGGACGACTGGAAGCTGGTTCCCGGCGGACGGATCGCGGCAGGGGCGGGGGCAAGCGACGAGCTGACCTTGTTCAACTGCTACGTGATTCCATCGCCAAAAGACAGCCGCGGCGGCATTATGGAAACCCTGTCCGAAATGACGGAAATCATGGCTCGCGGGGGCGGCGTGGGCATTAACCTGTCCTCCCTTCGTCCCCGTCGCGCCATTGTAAGAGGGGTTAACGGCTCTTCCAGCGGCGCGGTATCCTGGGGCGGCCTGTTCAGCTATACGACGGGACTAATTGAGCAGGGCGGCAGCCGTCGGGGCGCGCTGATGCTGATGATGAACGACTGGCATCCGGACGTGATGGATTTCATCACCGTGAAGCAGACGATGGGCCAAGTCACCAACGCCAACCTTTCGGTATGCGTGAGCAACGGCTTCATGAAAGCCGTGAAGGAGGATCTTGACTGGGATCTGGTATTCCCGGACACGAGCGAGCCGGGTTACGACGAGGAGTGGGACGGAGACCTGGATAAATGGAAGCAGTCGGGCCGCAAGGTGATCACCTACAAAACGGTCAAAGCCCGCGAGATCTGGCATACGATCATCGAGTCGGCATGGAAATCGGCGGAGCCGGGCGTCGTATTCATGGAGTACTACAACCAGATGTCCAACAGCTGGTACTTCAACCCGATTATCTGTACCAACCCGTGCGGCGAGCAGGGGCTTCCGGGCTGGGGCGTCTGCAACCTGTCCGCGATGAACCTGTCTAAGTTTTACGATGAGGAAAAACATGATGTGGCGTGGGATGATCTGGCCGAAACCACCCGTTATTCCGTGCGTTTCCTGGATAACGTGATCGATACGACGCCATATCATTTCCCGGAAAATGAAGCGAACCAGAAAAAAGAGCGCCGCGTCGGCCTCGGCACGATGGGGCTTGCCGAGCTGATGATCAAGCTGGGCATCCGCTACGGCAGTCCGGAATCGCTTGAATTCCTCGACAAACTGTACGGTTTTATCGCCCGCGAAGCTTATCTTGCTTCGGCTGATATCGCGCAAGAAAAAGGCTCGTTTAAAGCGTTCGATGCCGAATTGTACCTGCAAAGCGGCTTCATGAAAAACATCGTGGAGACCTTCCCTGAAGTCGGAGAAGCGGTCCGCACCAAAGGCGCCCGCAACGTTACGGTGATTACCCAGGCGCCGACGGGAAGCACGGGCACGATGGTCGGAACGTCGACCGGCATCGAGCCGTACTTTGCCTTCAAATATTATCGCCAAAGCCGTCTCGGCTTCGACGAGCAGTTCGTGCCGATCGCGCAGGAGTGGCTGGACAGCCATCCGGGCGAGACGCTGCCGGATTATTTCGTAACGGCGATGGATCTTTCCGCCGAGGATCATATCCGCGCTCAAGCCGCGATCCAGCGCTGGGTGGACAGCTCGATCTCGAAGACGGCGAACTGCCCGGCCGACTTTACGGTGGAAGAGACGAAGCGCCTGTACGAACTCGCCTTCGATCTGGGCTGCAAAGGCGTGACGATCTACCGTGACGGCAGCCGCGACGTGCAGGTTCTGCAGACCGAAAAGAAAGAGGAGAAGAGCGAAGCGGTTGCATCGTCTTCCGAATCGGCTGCAGCTCCGGCTTCCGCGGTGAAGGAGAGCGCCGTTTCATCCGAAAGCACGGTATCCGCAGGCACGGCTCCTGCCGCGACAAGCAAGAGCGGGCTGGACAAACAGTACAAGAGCCGTCCGCAAGTACTTCGCGGAGCGACTTATAAAATCAATACGCCGTTCGGCATGGCGTACATTACGATCAATGATCTGAACGGAACGCCGGGCGAAATCTTCCTGAACGTCGGCAAAGCCGGCTCCGATGTGTTCGCCATGGCGGAAGCCTTGGGCCGCGTTTGCTCCTTGTTCCTGCGTTACGGCGATCATGGCAACAAGGTGGAACTGTTGATCAAACACCTGAAAGGCATCGGCGGCTCCGGCGCCATCGGCTTCGGCGCAAACCGCGTCGAGTCCATCGCGGATGCCGTGGCCAAGGCTCTCGAAACGCATGTGGCCAACAGCGCGCCTGGCGATTATGACCATGATCCGGCGCCGGTTGCGGCCACGATGGCTCCGGCCGAGCCCGCCGCCGACCACGGCGGACATGGCGGCCACAGCCACAGCGCGGCCACCTCGCGCGACCTATGCCCGTCCTGCGGCGGCGCGTCGCTGATCAACATCGAGGGCTGCAAGACCTGCAGCAACTGCGGGTACAGCAGGTGCTCGTAAGAGGCTCGTGCGTGAGATAGAAAAAGGTTAGAGAGAAGACCGGGATGAAGGCGGACTGGCTCGATTTGGAGCAGATACCGAGCCTGCGGCCGGACATCAAAACGGATCATAATTATAGAAATAAAAGGTTCTGAAGAACGGAGGCCTGCTTGTCATGATGTGACGGCAAGCCTCTTTTTTGTTATCGATACTTGCATCTCCAGTTACTGTAGGTTCTATAATGAGAGCGTAAGGAGGTGCTGAGATGAAGATGACGTATATGATTGGCACATTTGCGAAAATGACCGGTATTCCGGTGCGAACCCTCCATTATTATGATGAGATTGGCTTGTTAAAACCCCAAAGGCAAGCGAGCGGGCACCGGATATATGGAACGGATGACATGATGACCCTGCAGAAAATATTAAGTCTGAAACAATTGGGCTTCAGTCTGGAACGCATCAGGGACTTGCTTCAGCATCCGAAATATGATCTGTCTCTGGTGGAGATGCTGAAGCTACAGCAGCAGGCATTGGAAACGACACGGGCTGAATTGGACAAATCGCTGGAGATGATCAAACGAATGATTGCCATCGTACACCGTGAAGGGCAATTGGAGCACCAACTGATGTTCAGTTTGATCCGCAACATGGGCCAGGAAAGCAAGCAGCGAGACTGGGTGGAAGACCATCTGTCGGAGCATACGGCAACGGCCTTGTTCGATATGACCGCTGAAGAGGTAGAATTGATGGATGCAGAGACGGTGCGCTTCTCCAGAGATGTCAAACGGCTGAGCGGCGTTCCGGTCGATTCGGCAGAAGTAGAGGCGGTGATTGGTACCTATGTGCAGCGGGTGATGACGTTTCTGGATGCGGAGGCGATTGCGAATTTCAGCAATCTGGATGAAGAACAGTGCGCTCGGCTCGAACACTTGGTGGAAATGCCATTCAATGAGGCGGAGACGGCATGGCTGGATGCCGCATTGGCCCACTATCTGGACAAGTACGGGATGATTGAAGCAGGCAAACTGCTATGGACGAAAAAGGAGGGGATGTATCGATGAACCAGGCTCGTGAAGGAAAAGTAAGGTTGCTTGACGGACGGAATCTGGCATACCACGAATACGGACAAATATCCGGCTACCCGATCTTGTTGTTCCATGGAACTCCGGGCAGTCGCCTGTGGTTTGTGGATGACGAGCCGATCTCTCATCAACTTGGGATTCGTCTGCTGGCACTGGACCGACCTGGATACGGGGGTTCCGATCCGCAGCCCGATCGGACTCTGTTTGACTGGGTAAACGATGTGAAAGAAGCGGTGCAGCATTGGGAACTCCATGAGTATTCGGTATTGGGCGTATCTGGCGGCGGCGCTTACGCAGCTGCCTGCGCATACCACGCTCCCTTGGGTCTGCGCTCGGCTGCACTCGTCTCCAGCGTGATGCCGTTCGTCTCGGGCAAAGCGCCGAGATCGATGTCCCGCAGCAATCGAGCGGTTTTCTGGTTGTGTCGCTATATGCCCTGGCTGATGCGAAGTACCGTTTCCGCCCAGGTGAAAATGATCGATAAAGACCCGCAGCGCTTCAAGAAAAGCTTGCGCGAGGGCAATCGGCATCTTCCTGCGAGCGATCGAGCCGTCTTGCAGCATGGAGAGCAGCAGGAGGCAATGATGCTGCATATGCGTGAAGCTTACCGCCAGGGGCCGGAAGAGCTTGTCCGAGAAAATCTGTTGTTGGGCAAACCGTGGGGCTTCACTTTAGCGGACATTCATTTGCCCACTTATGTTTTCCACGGAACACAGGATACTTTGGCCCCGTACGAGGAAATGGTTCGTTATACGGCGAGGGCGGGGGCGATTCAAGTAACAACGGTAGAGGAAGCGGGGCATTTTCTAACAGAAGATGAGCGGATCTGGCGAGAGATTTTACTTGTACTGCGCGATGGACAGTTACAGAGATGTTAGTTGTGCGACTATATGAACATAAACGAAGGAGAGGATCAGGGATGGCAGCAGCAAAAACAGAACGAATTGCACAATTGTCCGCACTGATGGGGCTAATCAGAGAACAGGCAACTTTTAATGGGGTAATCCTAATCGCCGAAAAGGGCGTGACTCTTCTTTGCGAAGCGATGGGAAGCGCGGAATTCAGCAGTGATGGAATACGTCCGCTTACCACCGAATCGATGTTCGAATTAGCGTCGGTCTCCAAACCGATTACGGCACTGGGCATCATCCGCCTGCAACAGCTTGGCAAGCTGCAGTGGGAGGATCCGGTGTCCAGGTGGTTGCCGGAATTGCCGTATCCGGGCATCACGGTGCGCCACTTGTTGTCCCATACATCGGGCTTGCCGGATTATATGGAGCTGTTCGCCAAGGTGTGGAATCCTGCGCAGTATGCCACCAACGAAGATGTGTTGCACATGCTCGCTGCCCATCGGCCTGATTCGTTGTTTGCGCCCAATGACAGCTGGATGTACAGCAATACCGGCTATATTATGCTGGCGATCCTGATCGAGCGGATAAGCGGCCGGTCTTACGCGGACTTTCTGTCCGAACAGATCTTTCAGCCGCTCGGCATGACGCGGACACGGGTGTACAATCGGCGCGTTGATCCAGGTCCGGTTCCGGAAGACTACGCCTGGGGCTATGTCTATCGGCTGGATCGCGGCGGTTATGTGCTGCCGGATGAGGTGCCGGAGCTGAGCTACGTACGCTATTTGGACGGCTTGCAGGGGGATGGAATGGTGAACAGTACGGTCGGGGATTTGATGCGTCTGGATCGTGCGCTTTATGATGACGGATTCATGGCTCCGCAGTTGCGCGAGGTCATGTTCGCACCGGTCGTGCTGAATAACGGTGAAACGTTTGACTATGGGTTTGGATGGCTGATTGAGCATCATAAGCGGCTAGGTCATATTATGTATCACAGCGGCGGTTGGCCGGGATATGCAACCCTGTTTAAACGCTATGTTGATCATGATGTCACCCTGATCCTCCTGCAAAATGGAGAGCAGGAATTTGCCTATACCCAGCAGTTGATCCAGAGCATTGAACAAATCATCGCCGGCGAGCGTTTTGAAATGCCGCGACCAGTGGTGCTTCCCACAATTGTACCGCTTGCACCGGAAGAATATGAACCGCATCTGGGCATATACCGCTTTTCGGATGGACAGGGCAAGACGCTGGATGTGGAGGTCTACGTCAAGCAAGAGCAACTCTATATGAAACTGGACAACGGGATGGTGTTGTCGCTGCTGCCGATCAGTGCCATACGTTACTATGAGCAGCAAACGGCGACAGAACTGGAATTCACCGTCGCTGAGACGTGSCAAGAGCACCCGGTTGATCTGGTATGAGCATGAGGACCAGAGCGTGGCGGAGCGAGTTGAGAGATGAGTGCAAGGCGGTACGCGAAATGATCGGGATGCGTATGGCCGCCCATTCTCATCTGCGTGGATTTCATTCGGCGAAAGGCTTCCCAACAAAACGATAGGAACGCTTGTGCGTAGATGTGATAACAGGTAAAATATAACTAAAATTGAATCTTGGGTGGGCATGGTTTCCCTTCGAATTCCTCTTTGGAACGTTGCTCTTTTAACATAAATTAATATATAACAACAAGAAAAAGTAAAAACCCACCCTAGGATTGAAAGCAGAAGGTAGGTTTCGTTCTTAATTGACTAAGAAGGGAATAACCATCCAAGCCAATTGTACTGACCAAGTGTTCTCAGCACTTGGTCTTTATTACATATTTAATAACACAATGAAAAAAAATAAATGTATCAAAGCCTGAGAATTAAAAATTTGAAAATAGAAACAAATAAAAAACGTTTTTATTGAAGGTTAATCGAAGATCGCACTCACATCATATAACACCATATCTACATCGGGTTTTGCCCTTGGTTCGCGAGATGAGGAATGCAGAAAAGTGAAATCAGCGAACAACCCTGTGAGGCTAAGTCCGTCAGTTCCAAAACAAAAAATATGCAGTCATTAGACATAAAGGTTGAAATTAGAAATACATATGAAAAACTACAAATGGATAGAAGAAAACAAATTAGAAAGATTGCAAAGATCTTGGCATTTAGAGATATCAGATGAGTGGGATTCTAACGAAATAAACGTGAAGACGGTCGTGTGCGCTCTCATGGACTTTTGATCGCAACAGGAGTCAATACCGACGGAACACGAGAAGTGCTTGGGCACATGCTCAGCCAGGAGCGTTTAAACGAGGAAGTACGGTGTCGTGAGCGTGTGATTCGTATCTTTCCAAACCGCGAATCTGCATACCGATTACTTGGAGCCCTGCTAATGGAGATAGATGAAAAGTGGAGCAATGGCCGAAAGTATCTGGATATGACGGATTATTCGGAATGGCGCAAAACACATGCTAAGACTTCTTCCAAGGTTGTACGGTTAAGCTAGAGCAACGAATTTTGCTTGAGGGAATTTACACATAATTTTGGACTTGACCGCTCTTATTTTAAGTGAGTTATGGCAACTGTACGAAGCAGATAAACGTATCCAGGGCTTTAGACTGAGTACATTGTGTCAAATGCAGCAATAGAATATTGTATCGGATTTATATAGAAAAAACCAACCCTCAATTGATTTGATAAATATTTATTCAAAGACACAACTTTGATTCCGCCCTCTCCGCTTAGCTTCGTATAAAGCTTGATCCGCAAGTTTTAGCAATTCAGTAGGTTCTTCGGCCTGAGAGGGATAATGGGCAAGCCCTAAAGACAGAGTACATGTCTTTCCAATCGGATTCTCGTTCGTTTCGAATGCAATGCGTATTTTCTCCGATAAGGCGTACGCTTCAGATAGAGGAGTTCCCTTAATCAAAACAACAAACTCTTCCCCACCAAACCTAAAGCATATATCATCTTTACGGACAGTATTCTGCAATAATGCTGCAAGATGTATTAAAATGATATCCCCGGTGTTATGACCATATGTATCATTAATTATCTTGAATCGATCTATATCCATGATCAGGAGTGTAAACTCTTCCGACTCAAACATCCATTGTTTCATAAGTTTCTCAAGATTTCTTCGGTTCAATAATCCTGTAAGTGGATCAATCAAAGCTTCACGGGCCAAATTATTAGTGTATTGCTCGGTTTGCTTTATAAAAGTATCTAGCGCCGTGGCCAACAAATCGGCCTCTCGATTAATATAGGTACGTACTTCCTTAGGGGGGCTGTGACCATTCTTAGATTGGTTAACTAATTTTGTTAAAGAAAAAAAATGGAAGGGATAACCGGCGAGAGAGCCAAATTGCACTGATTAAAGAAAGAAAAATTACCGGAATAAAATAAAACAGAGTTTCTTTAATAAACTGATTTAATTCACTATCAATTAATTGAGAAGGAGAGACAACAACGATTCCCCATCCAGTTGAAGGAACTACGGAATATCCTGCGAGTTGAGTGACTCCGAGTAAATTCACCACTTGTTGTTTCCCGTTTTGTCCCTTTACTAGCTGGTTAACGACTGGATTTGCAGAAACATTCTCACCAATCCGCTCGGCTTTAGGGTGGTACAGCAGATACCCATTGGAACTAACCACATAATAATATGAGCCATACTCATCAATCTTAGTACTTCCGAATACTTGGCTAATTACATTAGGCTCTTTGAGGTAGATCGTTCCAACGATGTATCCTCGATATGTACCATTCTCATCAAAAATTGGCTCACTCATTGATACAATTAGTCTATTTGTTTTAGTTGTAATAAAAGGCATGGATAAATACGCCGCTTTTTTTTTTCAACATTTCTTTGGCAACCTCAGAGGTGACAATTGTACCTTCCAACCCCCTCAGTGAAGACGGGGAGGTCGAATGAAACCGTCCAGTTTCATCAATGAGGGCGATTGAGTTGAAAAATTGGCTGGTTTTTCTCAATAACTCTAGCTTTTGATTTGTTTCATCTGTAGTCATTTGTGGATAGTTACGAAGAACCTCGACAGAATAATGTAAACTATCTTTCATTGATCTAAGTAATCTATCCATAGATTTGCTCATATTATTTGCATTAGATGAATTTAAATTAAGCGTAGTTTCAATCAATGATTGGTTTTTAAAATGAAAGGTTAGCAAAAGGAGAATCGTTACGGTAATGATTAGAGTTAAACAAACGAGACCTGTTACAAGTGTTGTTAGACTTACCTTTTGTTTCAGGACGATTGGAGATTTTTTGATTTTGTGTCATTCACTCTCACCAGTAATTTAGATTTTAAAATAATGCTATAAAAAAATTCCAATAATCATATTAACTAAAAAAGTTTTCGGTTAGCATAATTCTAATCTTAAATTGATATCCTCAAGCGTCTTAGTTTATTAACTGCTCTGAGCTGACTCCTTCTTTATGGTTTTTTTTAGTGTCTTTCTTCTTTGGGGAAAATTTTTGACTAAATGTCCTAAAGTTTACCTTAAGGGAGTTTACCATACGCGTTAGTAATATCAAGACCGAATATTAACAACATACATTAATAAATTTAGAAACTAAAGCAAAGCTCGATGACTTTCAGACCAATATTCAAAAGGGGCTACTATCTCCCTTACAATTTTGCAAATACAGCGATATGTTAACTGGTTGACATATTATATGTCAACCGGTTAACATAAAAATGAAGCAATATTGAATTCGATTTCAAAAAACTAATGTTATTAGGGGGACATGGTTTGAAAAAGAAGCAGGGGATCACACTAGCAATTTGTTTCGGTTTATCGTTCTTTAATACTTCTGCCAAAGCCAACGCAGTGTTTGAAGAACTTTTTAAACCGTATCATAGAGGTCATTATGCCTAAAATCGAGGATGTCGCAGAAAGGGCAGGGGTATCCGTTACCACAGTTTCCCGCGTGCTCAATAATCGGGGATATATCAGTCAGAAGACACGAGACAAGATTTATCAGGTCATGAAGGAGATAAACTACCAGCCGAATGAAATGGCTCGTGCCTTGTTTAGAAGAAGGTCGAATATGATCGGTTTAATTATACCTACCGTATCCCATCCTTTTTTCAGTGAACTAACTTATTATCTCGAGTATTATGCTGACCGAAAAGGTTATAAATTGCTATTGTGCAATTCAAATCGCTGCATATCCAAAGAACGCGATTATATCGAAATGTTGAAGAAAAATCAAGTAGACGCCATTATTATGGGCAGCTCGGTACTGGATGTGCAACATTATCTGAATTTGAATTTGCCGATCGTCTCTTTCGACCGCACCATTGCGGAGAATATCCCGATCGTAACTTCCGATAATTTCATGGGAGGCAAGTTCGCATCTCGATTATTAATCGACAAAGGTTGCCGAAAGCCGGCATATGTATATCGCGGTATCGGCGGGTCGCATCACCATGCATTATTAGCTAGCGGAAGAATGCAAGGATTTGATGAGGAGCTAAACGACGCCGGGATGATTGAACCCATTCACTTGCAGCTTTCTGCAACCGATGCCGACGATTCCAACAATGAGCATGAAATTGTCCGTTTTTTCCAAGAAAATCCGGACGTAGACGGCGTATTTGCCAGCAGCGATGTGATTGCCGCCGAGGTGATTCAGGCTTGTCATCAATTAAACAAAAGCATTCCCGAAGAAATCAAAATCGTTGGATACGATGACGTGAAGGTCGCATCGTTAGTGTCGCCGCGTTTGAGTACAATCAAGCAACCGATTCGGGAAATGAGCGAATGTATGATCGAGTTGATTGCCAAACAAATTAAAGGGGAAGACGTTCCCTTGATGAGTACGTTCCCGGTCACGCTTATTGAACGAGGCACGACATAATTAATGGCATGGAACTACGACGGGGATGATCGTGCGAGAATTGCTGACCGCATCTTCATGCTCGTCGTGTTTTTTTTGCACATAATGTCAACCGGTTGACATAAAAAAAGGAGGCGTGAACCTTGAATTGGGAAACGAGCGAAGCGAAACCCGCAATACGTCTCATCACAAGAGCGGACGATTGCGGTAGCTCCCATGCAGCCAATGTTGCCATCTTGCAGTCTCTCAAGGCAGGATTTTTAAAAAATATCTCCTTAATGGCATGCTGCAGATTTATAGAAGAAGCCGCGGAAATGCTGGCCGCGCGCCAAGACATTTGCTTCGGCCTGCATGCCGTATTGAATGCGGAATGGGATGCGGTGAAGTGGGGGCCTGTTCTGCCGGCATCGCAAGTATCCACCTTGGTAGACGAAAACGGAATGTTTATGCCTTCGCCGCAAACATTTGAAATCCGCAAGCCCGACTTGGACGAAATCATGCTGGAGATCCAGGCGCAGCTGGACAGGCTACGAGCGTTAGGTTTTCGAATTACTTATGTCGATACTCACATGTTTCCGGAATATCACGTGCCGGGAATGGAAGAAAGCATGAACGAATGGGCTGACAAAGAGGGATTGCTCTATTGGAATCGTTACTGCTCGACCTTAAGACGGGTCAAAGAGAAACCGGACCACCTGCTCGACGATATCTTATCCCGCCTCGTAGCGGCCGATGAGGGACAATATCTATATATCGGCCATCCGGCGATCGATACCCAAGAAATGAGGAGCCTGGGAAATCAGCACATTTCGGGCGAAAAGCTTGCCGCGGGCAGGGTGCTCGAGGCGATGCTGTTCACGGATCCGAGAATTCTTGAGCTATGTAGCAAGAAAGGGATCGTGCCTATTCGATATGATGAAGCGTTACAGGTAACGGAAAAGCTGCCACCGCTTCACGAATGGTTTTTCACGTGACAACACCGCAATAATCCCGTCGTTAATTCATTACAAATTGGAGGAATAACAATGAATTTTATAAGCAGAGTGGCTCCAGAATTAAAACAGGGAGTAACGCATTTGCCGCCTCTTCATCTGCCCGAAGATTTGGCCAAAGCAAGGCAAACCGTCATACCTCCAGCGGAGAGGTCTGAATCCGTTCGAATAATGGCGCGTCATATACCGCGTGCAGACTCTCAAGAAATGCTGATCAAGATTTACGAACCGACCCCGAGAGACGGAAAAAAGCTGCCTGCTTTGCTTTGGAGCCATGGCGGGGGATATGTGCTAGGCCACCCAAGCGGTGAAGACGGTCTCTGCCAAAGCTTTGTCCAAGCAGCGAACTGCGTCGTCATTTCGCCGGATTATCGCCTTGCCCCTGAGCATCCGTTTCCGGCGGCAATTGAGGACTGCTATGCTGCTTTAGTATGGATGACAAGCGCTGCGGATGAATTGAATATCGACCTGTCGCGGCTTGCGATTGGCGGAGCGAGTGCAGGTGGAGGATTGACAGCAGCTTTGGCATTGATGGCTCGTGACCGAGGCGGCCCTGCGATCTGCTTCCAAATGCCGTTATACCCGATGATCGACAATCTCAATGTAACGCCCTCCAGCCACGAAATTACCGATCCCGCCGTTTGGAATAGAGATAACAACCTGGCAGCTTGGAAGATGTATCTCGGCGACCACGACCATGACGACATTTCTCCATATGCGGCGCCAAGCCGCGCGAAGAGTCTGGCCGGTCTGCCTCCGGTTTATACTTGTGTGGGCCAGCTTGATCCGTTCCGCGACGAGACGCTAGATTATGTTGCACGGCTTGCACAGGCTGGCATCGACGTAGAATTTCAACTGTATCCCGGATGCTATCATGGCTTCGAACATGTCGTTCCGACGGCGGAGATCAGCCAGCGCGCCAAAAATGGATACATTCATGCGCTGGCAAGAGCTTTAAATCGCTAAAGCCCCTCACGCCATATGGCATAAAGCCGATCGAACCTAAAGTTATGGTCGGCCTTCTTTTTGAAAAAACATAACGGATTTTTTGAAGCAAACCGTTAGAGGTCGGACTACAATGGTTTTATTCCGGGATCATGTCCTATATTTTGTAACCAAAATCAAGGGGGTGAACGAGTGTTTGATCTGGATGACAGATTAACATTTGAAGATAAACCGAATGACCTCTTAACGGTCGGGGAATTGCTCGTCGATATGATTTCCAATGATTACGGCGATGCTTTCGAGAGCGACGGGTATACCAAATTTTTTGGGGGGTCCCCCTCTAACATTGCGATTAACGCCAATAGGCTTGGCATTCGATCCCATATCGTTTCAGCGGTAGGGGAGGATGGTCTTGGCACCTTCCTGCTGAACCGATTGCGCCAAGCAGGTATGAATACGGACGGAATCCAGAGGATCGACGAATCCACCAGCATGGTTATTGTATCGAAAAGCCAAGCGACGCCCATCCCGATCTTCTACCGGGGCGCGGACTATCAATTGGCTTACAATGCATGGCTGGAACAAGCCGTAAGCAATTCCAAGCTGGTTCACTTTTCATGCTGGCCAATCTCGAAGGTCCCGGCACGTCATACCGTTGAACGGGTAATCGAAGAGGCAAGAAAGCGTGGGTTGCTGATCGGCTTTGATCCTAACTATCACCGCATGATTTGGCAGCGGGACGAAGATGGCGTTGCGTATGTTAAATCGCTCATCTCTAAAGTCGACATCATCAAGCCTTCGGAAGACGACGCTGAACGGCTGTTCGGGCCCGATTCGCATGCCAATCAAGTCGAGAAGTTCTTGGAGCTGGGCGCCAAATTGGTAGTTATGACCTTGGGCAAAGATGGGGCCATCGTCTCTAACGGAAGGGAAACGATCACCTTTACCACACTCGCTACTCAAATCGAGGATACAACCGGCGCGGGAGATGCGTTCTGGTCCGGTTTTTACGCGGCTGTTGTTAAAGGATACACCATTCGGGAAGCGTTGAGACTTGGCCTTGCCGTTAGTGCTTATAAGTTGAAATATATGGGCGCGGTAGTGGATTTACCGAGGCTTGAAGTTATTAAAGAACAATTCGGCCTGTAGGAGGCTTACCGATGACACTAAAAAAATCAAGTGCAGTTGATCACATATCCCGATTCCATGGGAGGAAATCTCAAAACGCTGCATCAAGTTCTCCTGAAACATTTCGCAGATATATGCCAAGGGGGCATCCACATCCTCCCCCCATTTCCCTCTTCGGGGGATCGCGGGTTTGCTCCGCTCACTTACCTGGAGATCGAGCCAAGCTTCGGTTCATGGGAAGATATCCGGGCGATCGGGGATCATTTCGATATTTTGGTCGATTTGATGGTCAATCACATCTCAAGACAATCGCCCTATTTTCAGGATTTCCTGGCCAAGGGACGGGCGTCCGCATATGCCGATTTATTTTTAACACTGGATAAAATCTGGGAAGATGGAGAACCGGTTCAAGCGGATATCGACAAAATGTTTTTACGCCGTCCGCTGCCTTATTCCACATTTAAGGTTGAAGAAACCGGCGAGGAAATCAAAGTCTGGACGACTTTCGGTAAAACGGATCCTTCCGAACAAATTGATTTGGATATCCACTCGCAGCAGACGAAACAGCTATTAACCGAATTCTTTGCGAATTTTAAAGAGCAAAATGTGAAGATCGTACGGCTGGATGCGGTCGGATACGTCATCAAAAAGCTCGGAACAAGCTGCTTCTTCGTGGAACCGGACATTTATGCGTTTCTCGATTGGGTGAAGGAGATGGCGGACTCGCTCGGTATCGAGCTGCTGCCGGAAGTCCATGCCCATTACAGTACGCAGTTTAAACTGGCGGAGCACGGGTGTTGGATTTATGATTTCATCCTGCCGTACAGGGTGCTCGAAGCCCTTGTTAATCGCTCCGGCCAAGAGCTGTGCAATTACCTGAAGATTCGTCCGCATAAACAGTTTACCATGCTGGATTGCCACGACGGCATTCCCGTTAAGCCGGACATGGATGACCTCATTGACACCCGAGAGGCAAGGAAATTGGTCGATCTGTGCGTGGAAAGAGGCGCCAACCTCAGCTTGATCCTATCGGATGAGCATAAAGCGGAGGACGGATTTGACGTCCATCAAATTCGCTGCACCTATTACAACGCGCTCAATTGCGATGACGCTGCGTATTTGGCGGCCAGAGCGATTCAATTCTTCGCACCGGGCATCCCTCAGGTTTACTATGTGGGCTTGCTTGGCGGCGAGAATGATTTCGCACGCGTTCAAGAGACCGGCGAAGGACGCGAAATCAACCGCCACAATTACACCGTAGAGGAAATCGAGCAAGCGCTTGAGAAGGAAGTCGTGCAGCGGCTGCTCAAGCTGATCCGCTTCCGAAATACGTACGATGCTTTCAACGGCGAGTTCAGCGTACTTCCTTCGGCGGATCATGAAGTGCGGCTCACCTGGCGTAAAGGGGAAACGAGCTGCGAATTGCATGTCAACCTGAAAACCTATCAATCGGTCATTCATTATGTTGATGAACAAGGACAAACGATCGACTATACCGTTTAAAAATCCTGCCAAAGGGGCGTTATCGTATGGCAACTTTGCAAGTCAATTTTTTCTCGAAATCGATGAGAAGAGAAGTAACGTTCAACGCGTTAATTCCGATGGATCTCCCGGAAATTCCGGGACTGCCGCCGGCTGAAGCGAAGCCGAAGAAATCGTTATACCTGCTGAACGGTTATGCAGGCAGTTACGCCGATTGGATCACGTTCTCGCGCATTCGCGAGCTTTCGGACAAATATAATGTAGCTGTCTTCATGCCTTCTGGAGAAAATAATTTTTACCTGGACGATGAGGACAAAGGGGCATTGTACGGGGAATATGTAGGCAACGAACTGGTGGAGTTCACACGGAAGCTGTTTCCGCTTAGCTCCGATCGTGAGGACACGATGATCGGCGGTTTATCTATGGGTGGATACGGCGCCATTCGGAACGGGCTCAAATATTCGCATCATTTTAGCCGAATCATTGCGCTATCGTCGGCGTTGCTGCCTTATAAAATCGCGAACGCAACCCCAGATTATCATGACGGCGTGGCCGATTACAAATACTTCAAGTACGTCTTTGGCGATCTGGACTCTCTCTTGGGCAGCGATAAAGACCCCGAAGCGCTTGTCTTGCGCCTGAAGGAAAAGAATGTCGCGATCCCGCAGATTTATATGGCTTGCGGCGCCGAGGACTTCTTGCTCGATGTGAATCGTCGTTTCCATGATTTTCTCAATCGGGAGAATATTTCTCATACGTACAACGAGAGCGAGGGCTCCCATACTTGGGATTTCTGGAATGAATCCATTGGGCCAGCATTAGAATGGGCCGTAGGACACCAGGCACCGGCTAAGTAAGCACATATCCCATCATCGTTTGCCCCTGGAAGGAACCAACAGCTTGATCGGCGATTGATTCCTTTCAGGGGCTTGTGCGTTCCTTTTTTTTGCAATTATCCATCCGGCTAATCCGGCATTATAATGAAAAAGGATGTGTGATGGAAGGAGTGCGTAGGATCATAATGAACAGCATCGTCTACAAGTTTTCCGCTTCATTAACCATTATACTGGTCATTCTATTTTCCGTTCTTGTCTTAAGCAACATTTATTCGCTGGAGGTCGTTCGCAATCAAACGCTCAATAATTCCAAGAATACACTCGCGATTTATGTCGAGAACATCCACAACAATTTGAACATTTTCTCGAAAGACTTGACCGAAGTGTTTGAAAATAACATCGATACCGCAACGAATTACGCCAATTCAAGCGAGAGCAGCCAATACTTCAAATCGATGCATTTGATGAATGCACTAAAAGCCAAAATGACCAACAACTACTCCAGCGATGGGATGTTTATCAGGTTTTCCGGTCATGAGAAGCCTTTCGTGCAATTCGGAAACCGGCTTGATGCCAGCGAAAAATTGGTGCTCGTCGATTTTGTGAATAAGAGTGAATTTAAGCCCAATCCAAACGGAAAAATCGATGAATGGACGGATTTCAAAATTGACGGTGCGCATTACTTATTTAAATATATTACGTATTCGAACATCAGTTTCGGGACGTTCGTCAAAGCGAATACCTTATTGTCTATTGCGAATAGGGAAGGGTCTGATCTTAACCACTACCTATTGAGCGATCGGAATGGATCCATTCTATCTTCGACGAATGGCGACTTAGAGCATGCTCCGTCTGCTTTAACATTGGACGACCTAAGCAAGCGGTATGGAGGAAACTATCTTTTTTATATCGGAGCCGATTGCCGAGTTTGGGCAGATTACGAATATGGTATCAAAGCAAAGCGTATTCTCGGGATTAAAGCTGATCCAGTGGATCATTATTTGCTTAGGGGCCGTTTCCGTCATCATCACTCCGCTTGTATTGAGATCGTTGGCGAGAGATATATTAAAGCCGGTTTTGGAGCTGGTTAAGGCGGCTAAAGAAGTCGAGAAAGGCCAACGGGAATTCCAAGTTCCGCCAGGCCGTTATTCGATGGAATTCACGAAATTGTTCCATTCCTTCCATTCCATGGTGCGTGAAATTACCGATTTAAAGATCCATACCTATGAAGAAAAAAATCGAGAGAAGCCGCACGGAGTTAAAAATACCTGCAAATGCAAATCCGGCCTCATTTTTTTTCTGAATGCGATTTCGACCATCTCCAGTTTGACCTACCAAAACAAAAACGAGGAAATCCGCAAGCTGATTCATTACTTATCCGAACATTTGAGATATATGTTTAAGGGAGGGCTGATCCTCGTCCCGATTCAGGAAGAAATCAAGCATGTGGAGAATTATATTCGCATGCAGGAAATTCGTTATCCCGATCAAATTTTCTATATGACCGACATCGATTTCGAATCAGGGCAAATACGCATCCCGCAATTTTTGCTTCAGACATTCGTTGAAAACATCTTTAAGCATGCGATGATTTATGGGAAGATGCTTTCGATCTTTATCAGAGCGAGTAAGGACATGATGGATGACAGAGAATGCGTCAAAATTGTCATTGAAGATAACGGGGAGGGGTTCCCGCCGCGTGTATTGCAGACAGCCGATGCGCCGCAATTCGACTCGCCGGAAAAAAGCAATCAAGTGGGAATCGCCAATATACGCAGAACGCTTCAATTGCTTTACAAGCAAGACGGTCTACTGAAACTATCGAACGCGGAGCCGTCGGGCGCCAAGGTCGAATTGTGGTTGCCGATCCAAGATGCCGGGGAAATCACGCCGAAGGAGGAACGCCATGCGCTGCTTGTTGATTGACGACGATATTCCAACCGTCGAGGCCCTTTGCGATATTATAAACTGGCGCGAAAATGGAATCTCGCAGATTTTGACGGCCCATAATATCCAGGATGCGAAATTATTGTTCGATGCGAACGTACCCGATCTGATTATATGCGATATTGAAATGCCGCGAGGATCCGGAATCGATATGATCAAATGGGTTCGGGAGAATGGTTATGATTGCGCTTTCATTTTCCTCACCTGCCATGAGAGCTTCGATTTCGCATCGACCGCCATTTCGTACAACGCGGATTCCTACCTCGTCAAGCCGCTGGACAAGCACAAGCTGGAAGCGGTTCTGCTCAAATCGGTCGAAACGCTCCAGCGAAAAAGGATGCTTGGCGAATACAGCAAGCTTGGTCTAACCTGGCTGAAAAATAAAGACTTGGTAGAAAAAAAGCTTCTGGAGAGATGTCCTCACCGCCATCATCTCGCCGAGGCTTGATCTGATTCAAGGCGAAATTCGTAAGAGAGATTTGTCCCTTTCTGTAGACGACAAGTATATCTTATTCCTGGTCAGCGTCACTAGGCCCGAAATCAATAGTGAATGGGACGACAGCACGTTTCATTACGCGCTGAGCAATTTGAGCTCGGATGTGTTGTTCACCAGACCGAACCATGACCGGGTCATTCCTTACCAAGGGGACAATCAATTTTATAATGCGATCATCTTGGACAGCAGCACCGATATCGACTGGCTGAGAACGAACGGTGAGCGTCTCATCCGGCTGTGCAAGCGATATCTGAAATGCGTTGCTACATGTTATATTAGCGAGGAAATGCCAATCTCCAAGCTGGCGCATGCCAAGACGGAACTAGAGAACCTGGATGAAAATAATATTATCTTCAGAGGAACGATCCATTTCCAAAACGATGAATTCAAGTACGATACGAATGAGCGGTATGCGCTCGATATCGAGTTGTTTACAATGCTGTTTGTCCAGAGGGAGAAGGTTCAAATCGTCAACCGGCTGAAGAAGGAACTGGAGACGCTCGCCGGTCAAAACAAACTCGATCCAAAGACGCTTCATTCGATTCGTGAAGATTTTCTTCAAGTGGTCTATGCGCTCCTTGCCAGAAACAATATCCAGGCGCACCGGCTCTTCGCAGACGACGTTGCCGAGCAGCTATTTCAGAAATCCGAAAACAGCGTTTTCGATTTCATGAAGTGGGCGCACTTGATTACTGAAAAAACGATGGAAACGATCGATGAGGCGCGGCAGTCCGAAGGGGTTGTCGAGAGGGCCAAACGATTCATCCATGAGAATTATAATCGCGATCTAAGTCGCGAAGACGTTGCGGCAAGCGTATATCTGACGCCGGATTATTTGGCCAAAACGTTCAAGACCGAAACGGGTTCTACCATCAAGGAATACTTGAATGAATACCGGATCAAGATGGCCAAGCAAATGCTGATCGAAAGTGCGGCGAGTATCAGTCTCATCGCGATGGAAACCGGATTCGAGAATATTTCCTACTTCTCTACGGTGTTTAAGAAGTTAACGGGAGAAACGCCGAATGCCTATCGGACGAAGATCAGCTCGGTCCGCTAAGCACCTGCGCTTGTTTTTGAAAAAACACTTCGTATTTTTAAAAGTCATGTCGGGGCCGGGGAGATAAAATGAAAGCAAATCAAAAAAATAAACAGGAGGGACCAGAACCATGAGGAAAATAAGAAGGCTAGCGCCGCTGCTGTTGTCGATGGTGATGTTCGGCTCGATTTTAACAGCTTGCGGCAATGATTCGGCACAGTCAGATTCGCAGGATGCTGCTGGCAATGCCAATGGCAAAGTCGAAACCATCGTATTTGCGATGCCGTCGTTTAATCGAATTCCCGATGACATGAGCAAAGTAACGGATGCGATCAATAAGATAACGACGAAGAAAATTGGCGTGAAAGTGGATTTCAAAGTTTACGGTCCTGCGGATTACGCCCAGAAAGTCAACTTGGCGCTGCAGAGCGGCGAGCAGATGGATGTGTTTACGACGCTTGGACAGTTCACCAGCTATGTGTCGAAAAACCAGCTTTATCCGCTCGAAGAGCTGCTCCCTAAATACGGGAAAGAGATGACTGCGATTTTGGACAAGGATTTCGGTCCGGATATACTGAAATCGACCACCATGGACGGCCATATTTATGGGATCCCGGTGAATAAGGGGATGTCGCTCCCGATCAATTTCGTATATAACGCAGATATGTTGAAAGAAGTAGGCTATAGCGCCGACCAAATTAAATCCGTAGCGGATTTGCCTCCGATCTTCGAGGCGGTCAAGAAGAAGTACCCGAACGTCGTTCCTTTCGGACCTGCCAATGTGAACCCGAGCGATACGATGCTTATGCTCCTGTTAAGAGGACAAAATGAGGTTGACTTCCTATCGGACACGACCGGCGTAGGGGCCGTTATCGGCAATGATGGCAAAGTCGTCAACTTCTATGATACGGACATTTTCAAAAACGGCGTTAAAATGATGCGGGATTGGTTCAACAAAGGCTATTTGCAGAAGGATGCAGCTACGACCTCCATCTCATTTTCCGAAATGATCGCTTCCGGTCAAGGTTTCTCCTTCTTAGGAGGTTACAGCGGCATGGAGGCGGCGAAGGCTCTAAGCGCTCAAACCGGGAAGCATCTTGAAATGAAACGGATCGCCCCTTACTATTTCGAAACCGGGGCCGTCAATCTGGTCAGCTGGATGGTTGCAAGCACAACAAAAGAGCCTGAAGCGGCTGTTAAGTTTATGAATCTGCTGTACAGCGATGCCGACCTGATCAATACCATTCTGTACGGGATTGAAGGAGAAGACTACGTCAAGATTGACGAACACCATGTGAAATTCCCTGAAGGGAAGGATGCTTCGACTGTTCCTTATACTGCGATGCTCAGCACGGGGATCATAGGATCGGAATCTTTGCAATATCAGCTTGAAGGAGTTAACTGGTCCGATGTTGAGTTGAAACTGAAAGAAAATAAAGAAACGAAAAAGTCTCCTTATTTCGGCTTCATTTTCGATCAAAGCGAAGTGAAAGCGCAAATGAGCGCGGTAAACAACGTGGTTAACCAATATTTGCCGGGCCTTGTGTGCGGATTGCTGGATCCGGATACGACGATCCCTGAATTCGTACAAGCGCTCAACGATGCAGGGGCTCAGACGATTATCCAGAACAAGCAGGAGCAGCTTGATCAGTGGATTGCTTCTCAGAAAAAATAAATTTGAAATAAGCATTTTGCAAAGTGGATCTTGATATAGATCCACTCTGCATCATGAAGGAGAATTCCGGGATGACAACCATGACGAAAAAATCAAATGGGCTTAAGAAGACGCTTCCGCTATTCCTTCTGGCCGCTCCGGGTTTGCTGTATTTTCTTATCAATAACTATCTTCCGATGATCGGCGTATTCATTGCTTTTAAGGATGTGAATTACGCTAAAGGGATTTTTCAAAGCGATTGGGTTGGCTTCGACAATTTCAAGTTCCTGTTCCAAACAAGCGATGCGTGGATCATGACGAGGAACACGCTGCTCTATAACATCGCCTTCATTGTGCTCGGGACGATCGCTTCGATATTTATCGCCATCCTGATGTCGGAACTGCTGAACAAAGTTTACTCCAAACTGTACCAGTCGGGTTTGGTGCTGCCGAATTTGATCTCGATGGTCGTGCTGTCGTACCTTGTTTTCGCGTTCCTCAATGCGGACAGCGGATTCATCAATCACTCCATCTTGCGCCCCCTCGGCATACCGGAGATCAACTGGTATTCGGAGGCTAAATATTGGCCTTATCTGCTCGTGCTCATTCAGTTATGGAAGACGGCGGGATACGGCTCCATCGTATATTTCGCCTTTATTGCAGGGATCGACAAGAGTATCTATGAAGCCGCGAAGATTGACGGCGCCGGCAAGCTTAAACAAATTTGGATGATCACCTTGCCGCTTCTGAAGCCTACTATCGTCATCCTTGGCCTCATGTCGGTCGGAAGAATTTTCAACTCGGACTTTGGCCTGTTCTATCAAGTTCCTATGAATGCAGGGGCTTTGTACAGTACAACGCAAACGATCGATACGTATGTATATCGTGCGCTCATGCAGGTTAACGATATCGGGATGTCCGCTGCCGCCGGGGTGTACCAGTCGGTAGTCGGATTCGTGCTTGTCATCTTTGCGAATGCGATTGTCAAGAAGTTTAACAAGGACAATGCTTTGTTTTAGGAGGAAATTTAGGTGATACAAACTAGAGGGGAACGAGCATTTACCACTTTCTCAGCGATCGTTATGGCGCTCTTGACCATCCTTGCTTTTTTGCCTTTTATCTTGATCTTGTCCGCTTCTTTTACCGACGAATCGACCTTGGTGCGAGAGGGATACAGCTTTTTACCCTCAAAGCTGAGCCTTGATGCTTATACTTACATGGTCTCGTCGGCTGGCACTTTCCTTAGAGCCTATGGCGTATCTTTCTTGGTCACGATATTGGGAACAGGGATCGGGTTGATGATTACAAGCATGCTGGCTTATCCAATGTCCAGAAGAGATTTCAAATATCACAACGTATTGGCTTTTGTCGTCTTCTTTACCATGTTGTTTAGCGGAGGAATTGTTCCTTCCTATATCTTATGGACCAAATATTTCCATATTAAGGATACGCTTTGGGCGTTAATCATTCCCAACTTGTTGACCAATGGCTTTCATGTTTTGCTGATCAGAAATTATTATAAGAACAACGTGCCTGTCGATCTCATTGAAGCCGCTCAAATCGACGGGGCGTCGGAGCTGCGGACGTTCTTCAAGATTATGCTGCCGTTATCCGTTCCGGTTATGGCGACCGTCGGATTGTTTATGGGACTGGCCTATTGGAACGACTGGATCAATGCGTTGTATTACATCACGGAGCCGAAGTATTATGGTATCCAAAACATGCTGATCCGTTTGATGAACAACATTCAATTTTTGAAGTCCAGCCAAGCGAGCAGCGTTCTCGGCGCAAACGCGGTAGAGCTTCCAAGCACGGCCATTCGAATGGCCATGGCGGTTATCGGCATACTGCCGATCGTAGGCGTGCTGCCGTTCCTGCAGAAGTATTTAATTAAAGGGGTCGTTGTCGGCGCCGTTAAAGGATAATCATAGGGTAGAGGGGAACGTAAACATGAAGGTTCAAGAGGTTATCGACCGGGTTCTGTTGGACTCTTGCGGCGGGCAGAAGCTGGAGAAGACGTTAGACCTGCTGGCAAGCGGCGACCCTGACATGGAAGTGAAAGGGATTGTCACGACGTTTATGGCCACGGTCGATGTGATCCGGGAAGCGATAGCGGTCGGGGCGAATATGATCATTACGCACGAGCCGACTTATTTTACGGGGCATGATGAGTTGGAATGGCTTCAGCAGGACCCGGTCTATCTGGCCAAAAAGAAGTTGATCGATGATCACCGGATTGCGATTTGGAGATACCATGACCATATGCACCTCGCGCATACGGATCGAATCTATGACGGTCTTATCAAGGAACTTGGCTGGGAGAATCAACAGATCGACAAGAACTCGCCATGGTGTTATGAAATTGAGAAGACGACATTAAGAGAATTGGCGGCTTTTCTAAAAGAGAAATTGTCCATGGACGTTCTGCGGACCGTAGGTCATCCCGACATGCCGTGTTCCCGAATCGGGATCCTGGTTGGCGGTGGAAGCCTGGGGCTTGGCAGAGAGCAGATGCCGATGGAGCTGATGAGGGACAAAGATCTGGATGTCATGATCTGCGGCGATATTACGGAGTGGACCTTATGCGCTTATACCAATGACGCAGCCATGCTTGGATTCAAAAAGGCAATGCTGATCGTCGGCCATGAACGCTCCGAGGAATGGGGCATGAAGCACATGGCGGAGTGGCTGCAAGCTCTTGTGAAGGACATTCCGGTCACTTTCGTTGATGCGAAGGAGCCGTTCCGTTATTTGTAGGGTTAATATCCGAGGTTTAAGTTCTAAAATGTTATTTGTTAAGACCATCGCGGTCGCAGCGATGGTCTTTATGAGTCTGTAAAATAGTTTCATTCACGTTCCGGTTTCTATCGTTGCCGGGGTTGTCGCGATTATTTTGGCAACCTTGCTATGGCTTCATGTGTTGTCGACGAAATACGTTAAGATCACCAAGGGGCATTATTTAAAAACCGGTATCCTCCTAACTGTACCAACACTACTCATTACCCTCACGTGTCTTTATGTCTGGCTGTATATTATTCAGACCCTTCACGTGAATGTATCGTTATTCATTATAGCATTTATCTTGCTGCTCACGGTGGTTGCTGAAAATGCAAAAGCAGAAATCGGATTTGACATTGCTAGAGCGTTTTGGGGAAGAGGATGCGCTTCAGAAGCAGTCTGTTCTTTGTTAAACAAGTTTATAGATATAAATATTTTTTCAAAACTCAAAACAGATTAAATTTATTCATTTTGGCGGATGGTCAAGTCAGGTGCGAATTTCGATGTAAGTTAAAGCCCGCACTGATCAACTTGACTCTAGTAATAGTGTATAGTAATATAAGGTAATATTTACTAAGGGAGAGATGTTGATGTCGGCGGTAGTTCTTAACTAACCCAATTCCATACTTGAAGTTTTCAACAGTCCTAGGACCAATTGCTGATATAGCATGGTTTTTTTGTGATGGGCATTTTGAAGGCTTCGGAATTAGTTAAGAACAGCGGATAATAATCAAAGCCTTAGTGCTGCCTATTGTTATGCACCCACCATCCGTGCTGTCTTCAGCGCGGTTTTTTTGTTTTTTTGCGGTGTTTATTTAGGCAGTGTTCAAAAAGGGTAGGGATGACGTATGTTCATTCCTGCCCTTTTTGTATTTTTATAATGGTAAAATTACAGTTTTTGGGAGGGATTGTGTGAATACGTACATTGAACAAGCAAGTCAGCATATCCGGCTGCAAGAAGGGCCTCAGGTGATCGAGCAGCTACTACTCGAATGCTACTTGAACCCGGGGATTTCAACGAAAGAGTTAGCACGCAAAACGCTGCTCCCTACACCTGTCGCTGCGGCAATCAAACGGGAATTAATTAAAGCGGGGGCGCTCGTGCAGGAACGCGGCGTCCGATGTACAACGGACGGACTCGCATCGATTGAACGGGAAGGGGGATACCGCGGCTTGAATCATTCCCTTTATCATGATCTGCTTGATGAGTCAAAATGGATCGGGAGTCTTAAAGATACGCTGGCTATATTGGAGGAACTTTTATCGCTGCGGCCTTCCGTGGACGTTCAGATTGATCAGTCCAAATGCACGCCGGAAACGAGCCTGCGCCGGGCTATCCTTTGTTTGAGGCAGCATGCATTAATCGGAAAGAAGATTTTATGTGTCGGCGATGATGATCTGGTGAGTGTGTCTATTGGTCTGCTGCTGCAGCGTTTGTTTCCAGATGGCGAGCACACCGTTACGCATGTAGATGTTCTGGATATTGACGAAAGATTCTTAACGTACATTGAAACGATTGCAAAGGAGCGGGGACTGCCGATTCGGTGGCAACGGCTGGATTTGAGGGAGCTGCTGCCGGAAAACCTGCACGGGCAATATGATTGTTTCTTTACAGATCCGCCCTATACGCTTCAGGGAATGGGGTTGTTCGTTTCGCGCGGCATGCAGGCATTAAAGAAGGAGAGGGGACTGCCGATTTTTCTGTCATTTGCGCATAAATCGCCAGAGTTTATGCTTGCCATGCAACGGGAATTTGTCCGCATGGGGCTGACGGTCAGCGCTAATTTCCCGCAATTCAACGCCTACGAAGGTGCGGAAATGATCGCCAATCGGAGCCAGATGTTCATTCTGCGGACAACAGATCAGTCAAAACCGGAATATGCGGAGGCATTTACGGACGCCTTGTATACAGGCGAGGTGAAACAAACTCTTCGTACTTACCGTTGCAAGCAGTGCTCAAGAGATGTGTATGTCGGAATTAACGGGGAATTTGCGACCATAGAGCAGCTTAAGAATGAAGGATGCACGGGCTGCGGTCATGAAACGTTTGATATGGTGACTAAAAAAATGGGTATCTCCAGAAAGGAATGACAAGCGTGATCATACGGCAGATTGAAGCTCGTGATTTGACCGAGATAGCGAAATGGGAACGGGAGATTTCCAAGATCTCTTTTGGCGAGGAAGCCATTACGGACTTGGCTTTTCACTTGCACAAGTTGGAGAAAGCCATGATTCGCGAACGGTCCGGAATGCTGGTACTGGACGTCGACGGCTGCGCACTGGGATGGATGTGGATGGGTATCAGGGCGAATTCCGTTACACAGGAGACTTACATGCAGTTCAGGAGTTTTTACATTAGCGAGTCTTTGCGCGGTACTGCAGGCGTAGACAAGCTATTTGAAGCGGGAATTTCATTTGCCAAGCAAAAGGGAGCCCAAAGAATCGTGGGACATGTCCATGTTCATAATCTGCCGATGCGAACCCTGTATAAAAAATATGGCTTTATGCCGACTCATCTGACGATGGAATATAGCGAATGCGGTGCAGCAGGGGAGAAAGAACATGATTAAATGCTTGATATGGGATCTTGATGATACATTATGGCAGGGAACATTGTCTGAAGACGGGGAGGTTGCGCTGCGTCCGGGCGTCAGGGAGGTTTTGGGTACGCTTGATCATCGTGGGATTTTGCAGAGTATCGCCAGTCGAAACGATCCTGATCGGGCCTCTCAAAAGCTGGCGGAGCTTGGGGTCGATCACTTTTTCTTATATCCGCAATTCGGATGGGGCTCAAAAACGGACAGCATTCGAAAAATCGCCCAAGAGATGAACATCGGCACCGATTCGCTTGCTTTTATCGACGACAATCCGTATGAACGATATGAAGTGAATATGTACCTGCCTGACGTTTATGTGTACGAAGCCGGTGCCGCGGCGGAACTTCCCGAACTTCCCGAATTTCAGTTTGCCATCTCGGAGGAAACCTTCAAACGCCGTCAACAAATGATGGCGCGATGGGTACGGAACACAGCCGAACAGCGGTTTAGCGGTACGAGAGAGGAATTTTTGCATTCATGCGATATGAGATTATCCATACGAGGTGCACGAAACGGGGATTTATTGCGTATGGTTGAGTTGGCGTCACGTACGACGCAATTCAATAACCTTGTTCAGGCTCCATCGACGTCTTTCATTCAGTCTTATATGGATTCGGAAGGGAAGTACATTTATGTCGGACAGGTGAAGGACCGTTTTGGCGATCATGGGATCGTGGCGATGGCAATGGTGAATGTTCATGATTCAGCTGCAGAAATCGAGCTGTTTTGTATTTCATGCCGTATGGAGGGACGGGGGATCGGTACTGCTTTTTTGGGAGCTGTCCTTTCCCGAATCCAGCAAGAACGCCCGCTGCTGACGGAAGCTGTGTGCCGTTATCGGCCACAGGAACGGAATCGCCCCGCTTTATTGTTGCTGCAGCTGTTAGGTTTTAGATGCAGTTTGCAGGGGCAGCAGGAATCGAACTATACGCTGCTGTTTCCCTATACTTATTCAGGACCGGAATGGATCCGTTTGGGAAATGGAAAAGGAGTGTCATTAAATGATTGAACAAGGGGATCGCCGGGAATTGGAGCACAAGGTTGCTCAAATCGTGCAAACTCTATTAGGAAGCAAAGAGATGTCCATGGAAACAATCCTGCTTGGGCAGCAAGGCATACTTGATTCGGTCACTGCTGTCGCGCTTATCGTTCAGTTGGAGCAGGCGTTTGAAATCAGCTTTGGCGATGAAGATCTAACGCTGGATAATTTGTCGAGTGTAGAGAATATTGTTTCTTTTCTGGAGAAAGCAACATAAATGATGTATTTGCAGCGTTACAGGGTCGACCAGACGAAGAAGCTGCAGATCCAAGCTCTGTAAAGATGATTCAAAGAAGAGTTTGTCCAAATCTTGTATGCAAATGTGTATAAGGTTATCGAGTACGGCTACACGTTGAAACCAAAAAATAAGGAGTGATTGCGATGGAAGCAACTAAAGAATTTGTAGATCATATTATTTAGCGATCTCATGCAGCCAAAAGCTATATCTTGGTTGAGAAAGGAAATGGATATTTTGTCGCAAGTTCAGAATGTCAAGCATAAAGCGGTCTTGTATCTCACGTATTCCTCCGGTTTGCGCGTGGGCGAAGTTGTGCGTTTAAGGCCATCCGATATTGGCCCGCCATGTCGTAAAAGTCCGACAAGGGAGGGGGAAAGACCGATTCATGATATTATCGGAAACGGCCTTTAAATTAGTTGAACAGTATTTGGAGGCCTAGAAGCCTCAAAAGTGCTTTTTCCTGGCAATCCGAAGGATCTATCGGAGCGTTCTGCTCAAAAGGTATTTGAACAAGCCGTAAATCGATCAGCTGTGACTCGACAAGTTAGCATCCATGTTTTGAGGCTTCGTTTGCAACCCACCTGCTGGAAGGAGGAACGGATCTGAGGTAGGGAATTTTGATTATAGCATTGAAAGCTTACATAGTGTTGATGATGTTTTAGAAGAACTTGGTGATTTTGAATTAGATGAAGATAGTTTAGACTCTGTATCTTCTATGGTTGGTTGTTATATTTTCGAAGTAGCTAGAAGGAATTATGGTGGGAAGTACTATTGGTTTGAAGAGTGAAACCAACCTATACTCGTTACTGGTGAACCAGATTATTCAATTTCAATTTTAGCTTTCGACAAAGTTAAGGGAAGAATTCTTAATGGAGAAGAAGATAATATATTCTATTACTTTGAGGGGTATATCGATGCAGTTAAAAAAAGGTAAAGAACTGGGATATTGTGCGATAATAGTTTGATTCTGTAAAAAAAAGTAATCGAATATTGAATTGTATTGACTCTATAATCGGAGAAGTCAGGCCCATCACATAACACAATATCTACGCCCTTGGTTCGCAAGAAGTGTTAAGCAGAGAAGTTGAATCAGCGAACAACCCTGCGAGGCTAGGTCCATTGGACCTTTAGCCTCGCAGGGTTCGTAGATACAAGAACGTTATAAGAAAGGCGAATACCAATCAAGTCATTCCTTCGAATGAAAGGGGGATGTTCTCATTCAATTCATTTCAGAAAACACATTAGACCATATATCATTGCATGATTGTATTGTTGAATCCATTTTAATAAATGGACTGCGTTTGTCTTTAAGCTTCGAGCATATAGATGTGTTGGCAGATCATCCTCTTAATAGCACTAATAAGGCTATGTATACAGGAAAGGCATTATTTACATTTATAGATTACGAATTATTGGAATCTTTCTTATACGATACTTCAGGAATAAAAGACAAAAGAAGAATTGATGTTGAAGAAGACGCGCAGAAGATAGAACTACATATTTCGGAATTATTGCTTGATTTTTTGAAGTGCTTAAGGAAGAACAATTGCATAATAAAGATAACTACTTTATTCATAGATTTGATGAGTATCGTCTGTTAAGTATAATTCTGATTTTGGCTACTGTACGATCAAATATAAGAAACTAATAATTGAATGGGATGAATTATTAGATAAAGCATGGTTTGAAGAAAGATGATTGGATGTATTTCGACGATGCCGCCGACAACTTATAAACCAGCTAATCAAAGTCAAGTCTTCGATAAAATAATCTTTGTCATTCCAAAATTGTACATACTTAAATAAACCTACCCATGAGAGCAGACGAAACTGGAATTAGAATCCAATTTAAGAGTTTAATGAGCCTGAAATGCCGATCCTGAGTTCCACATGCCAAAAATAATGCGTAAAAGCTTATGAGAAGCAGCGACAATTGCGACTTTTGCCGGTTTGCCTTCGTCTCGTTTTTGCTGATAGAATTGAAAGAGAGTCGAATTTCTAGGGCCATGAACCTGCTTGGAAATGGCTGCTACGGTAGCCTGATAAAGAGCGGTTCGAAGGTATGAAGA
>NZ_LAZU01000016.1 GCF_000987955.1 Paenibacillus sp. DMB20 | reverse complement strand
GGTCAAAAGACAAATTATGTTCATGGACGATGAAGCATGGTACTGCGAACCCAATATGGAATCTTTTTGTGAAAACGTCATGATTACTGCGGCGATCTTTGCCATCAGCCACATGAAGCATTCCGCCAAAGGTCGATTAAAGGGCGAGTTGGTTTCTTCGTTGCAAGCGAGAAAGCTTGCGGAACAACAATTTAGCAGTTCATTCCTGGCATTGGACACGTATTACCATCCGTTTTGCGCTCTTTTCTATAACGAACGGGAACGCAGACTAGGCTGGTTCCGTTCCAACGGCATGATGGCCGATATTTTGATCGGGACGCAAACGGCGAAAGAAATTGAGGATTTTGGGGAAATGCACGGGAATATCAAATTCAAATTTAATGAGGTTTCGCATCTATAATTTTCATTAAGTGAGTTAGATACATATGGATTAGTGGGAATATAGAATTGAAATATTCACTAAAGAACGGTATGAGGAAATGCAGATAGCAAGCTTTTTGATATTCCCTGAAACGGAAAAGGATTGGGAAGAAAATGTAAATTGGCATATATCTGAGGGGTTTTTCTTTGAAGAAAAGCTTCACGTTTTATTTAAGGCCATTAAGTTAACGATGACGATTGTTCTCCTATTAAGCGGATGACTAGGGATGATTTTCAAAATAAACATAACAAAGATAATGAATAATGAGAAACAAGTTGAGCTAAATAATCCGATTTCCGAAGAAGATTTAAGATGAAACTTAGCTATCGACTTTCATAAAACTTAATAAAGAATTGAAGACTTGAGAAATGAATTAAGTACGTACCAAGGAAATAGTATTTTTTGATAGCCAGTCGCTAAAAAAAGAACAACATTGAATAGGAGACTTGTTATGCATCCCGCAAGTGTTTCATTAAAACTTATTACTAAAGAAAACGAAGTAGAGTGTATTGCTCTTAGGCCGAGAGAAGACCAAGTAAAATTGGTTGCATCAAACTTGGATTCGCTTTTGCATGCAGTTAAGGAAGTTACATCTAAGCCATATGGAATATATGCGAATGATCTCATGGTTGGATTTATATTGTTTGATAATGAAATATATTCTGATGGGTACTACTGGATACTTAGGTTCATGATTGATGAAAAATATCAAGGGAAAGGTTATGGTAAATGTGCTATAAAGGAAGTCATTCATAAATTAAAAAAATAGAATGGATTGTAAACAAATAAGGGTATCTCATGTACCACACAACGTTGCAGCAAACAGATTATATAAGGAATGCGGATTTCAGGACACTGGAGAAGTCGAAGAAAATGGAGACATTATTTTAAGTTATAGTATGGAATGAAACTCGGAAAAGAAAATTCATAGATTCTCTCCTTTAACCATTCGCATTCGTAGATACAAGAAAGTTAGATGAAATCACAACCTATAAGAAAGAAGGGAGATTCAATGAAGTTGGAGTTTATCTCTGATACTCATTACGAAGTATCGGGTATTCAGATCAAGGATTATTCTCATAAAAGGTTTTGTATCTTTGATTTTGAGGCGACGGGAATCAATCATGATGAAGAATACATCACTCAAATAGGTGCCGTAATTTTCGAAAACAATTCTATTCTTTCTGAAAAAAACATTTAATACTTATATCAAACCTCCGAAGCCTATTCCGGAAGCCGTTGAAAAGTTTGTTGGCGTAACCAATTCCCAAATTGAAACTGCCCCGACTCTATCGGAGATTTATAGCGAATTTGTTGAATTTACCAAAGATACCATCCTGGTCACACATGCTGGTTACGAGTTTGATTTACCTTTATTGAAGAATGAATGCTCGAGGAACAACTTACCATACATCCATAACCCAGTTCTTGACACCAAGGCTTTGTTTACTTATTTGCATCCCGAAGTTAGTGAGATCATTTGGACGGATTATTTAATAGAGTATTATCAAATAAACGATAAGGATTTAAAAAAGGCATGATGCCCTGGGAGATAGTATGTTGATCGGGCGGATTTTTCAAAGATTATTAGGAGAGTTGCAAGAAAGGAATATGACAGATATTGAATTTGATGAGCCAATCAAAGTAATGAGATATCAAATTAAACCTTTAGCATAAGATTCTAAGGGGGAGTAATTTTAAAAACAAAACCTTATCGTGAGGAGTCATATCGGATGCAAGCCATACAATTGAAACTTGAAGCATATATTAACAAATATCTGGAATTATGGGACCTTTACGGCGTTATTCAGGTCATCAGAAAAGGCGAAGTGCTTTTTGAAAACGCATACGGCTATGCAAGTATCGAGTTCGGCATTAAGAATAATATCAATTCGTGCTTTTCACTTGCTTCCATCTCCAAACAATTTACGGCTTTTGCGATCATGCTCCTCTATGATCAGAATATGCTGGATATTGATAAACCTGCACAATTATACCTCCCTGCCGATATGAAGATTGATGAGTCGATCACGGTGCATCATTTATTATCGCATACTTCCGGTTTATATAATTTTTATAATTTTGAAAATGATTTTTTTGCCGGCTACAACAGAATGGATTATTCGCAAAACGATTTCTTTCAGCGGTATATCCATAAAAAGCCTGCAAAGCCACCGGGCACGTCATATGATTACAATAACTCAAACTATAATTTACTTGCTTGGGTGATTGAACATGTTTCAGGAGAGAAATATGAAGATTTCATTCGGAACAACATTTTTCTGCCTTTGAATATGTTTAACAGCGATGTGGATGACGGCTGTAAAATTATTAAAAACAGATCATGCAATTATGTAAAGGATTTTGACGCAAACATCAAACGTCCGTATTATAATGAGAAATTTAGCATCGGTGCAGGCGCCATCATTTCAAACTGCGATGATTTGTACAAATGGTATACCTGTTTGAGGGATCGGAAAATCCTGTCGAAGGAAGCGTATACAAGGTTTTTCAACGAGAACAAAAACAACTACTGCTATGGACTGGAACATCATCATGTTTACGGAACAGACAGATACTCCCATGGAGGAGATCACCTTGGCGTAAGCACTTATATGCAGGATTATTTCGATGAAGATATTTGCATCATCATTCTTTCAAATAATGAAGCTATCAACCAGTACAGACTGGGCAATGCAATCTCGGATATTCTGCATCATGTTGATGTGGATGTTCCGACAAAGCATGAAGAGATTTCCATCAACGAAAGCAAGCTTAAAGAGTATTGCGGAACATACTTGAAAGATAAAATCCAAGTAGAAATGATGAATGGCAAACTATATTTTACGAGATTCTCCGGCAATCTTCATATTGAAATCTATCCGGTAGGTGAAGGGAAATTTGCTCGCAGATATGCTGACCAGATTCATCCGTACAGTATAACTAAGAACGAAAACGGCAAAATGACGTTTTTCGGGTATGCCAAAAAAAAATTAAAGAAAGGGAGTTTTCCATGGAACTTCAGGAAATCAATCAAAAAATTATTAGAAACAAGAAACGAATTGCTAGAAATTATTAAAGGACTGAGTGGGGATCAATTGAACAAGCAAAAAAGACTCACGCCGTTGGAGTATTAGTCAGGTATGTCAACACCTATCTAAAACGGAAGAATTATATGTCGTAGCCATAAGGAGAGGATTAAAGAGCGAAGAAGATTCATTCTTAGAACATAAACCATTAGAATTCCTGCTTGATAGAAGTAAAAAGCTAGAAGCTCCTGACATTGCTAAACCAACGAATGATTTTTTTAGATTATGAAGAAATCATGGAGAAACTAAACAATTCAAGGCAGAAGTTATGTGAAACATTAGATGCATTAGAAGACCCATCCATATTGAGTAGAAGGCATTTTATACACCCGGTTTTTAAAGAGATGTTATTAATTGAATGGGTTAGATCGCTTTACTTACATGAACAAAGACATATTAAACAAATTAATGAAATTATCAATGGATTTAAGTAAGGCTTTTTTTATGCTAATCGAAGAGGGGAAATAAGTTGAAACAACAGGACAAAAAAAGAATTGGCGTTTCGAGTATTTCCAGAACCAAAGGGAACAATCTATTATTATTCTGATTTAATAGATAAAGAAAAAGTGGAACAGTTATTTGATTATTGTCAAATATTAGAAGCGAACATTTTCAAGGAAGGTTGGGAATTATTGATCACTTATCACGGTTTTAAAACATTGTTTGAGATCAATGAAAAGAGCGGTTGGTTTGATTGCGAAAACTTAGATGAATATAAATTATACGTAGAATCATACTTAGCCGATATTAGCAAGTCAAAATGATAGCAGCATATCATTAACTTACATATTTTAATTGAATTGAAGTATCGCATCGTGGCCGGTCCTGTCGGACCTTAAGCTGATGGGGGTTCCTGAATGCGGAACGTTATGTTATATTCATCGAATACCATTAAGGTCGTTTAAAGGCGGAATAATGAAAAGAATAATAACAATTTTAATTGGAGTAATTATACTTTCCAATGGCGTATGGAGTAATTTCTATTTCTATAACCAAGATGAACCAGAATATAACACAGGAGCCCAAGTATATATACTTAATGGATCAGGAGAACGGTGGGATGTTGAAGGGTACAAGATAATAATTTCACCCCGCAAGATTTTACGGGGACACGCAAAATTGGTTTACAAAGGGAACCCTAATGAGATTGATAAGAGCACATATTATAAGTATGAAATTAAGGAAAGAAACAATGATAAGAATGAAACTGTTTATTCATCCTCATCGAGTTCCAATGATGGCTCGGTTTCAATTTTGAGCAATCTAAATGACGTCGGCTCCATTACAGGTTCATATTCGTATGACGAGCTCAATAAAAATAAGCAAACTTATGAGAGTACCACAATGACAATTGCCTGGAAGGATAATAAAGGAAAAATGCATTCTGAAACCATTGATCTTGAAATTCATAGTGATATTTCCATTAATGATTACGAATGAAGTCATTAGAAAATGACAGGACCAATACAGAATGTCATGGAATCAGCTTGTAACACCTTGTTTAATGATGGAAAAAGTATTAATAATCTATTAGGGGTGGGACTATGGATTTAGCCAGTGAACTTATTGAAAGTATGCTAGTTTTAAATCAGAAAAAAAAATGGACTCTTCAAGCAATAGAACAATTATCCGAAGAGGATATAACGTGGACGCCTACCCCGGATAGCAACAGCATTGCAAACTTAGTGGCACATATAAGAGGTGCAGTTCATTCGCGTATTGAAACCATTTTGTTTCATATTCCCGATGTAAGAGATAGAGAGAAGGAGTTTGCACGAGGGCTGGAAATAAGCAAAGCACAAGCTTTAATAATGGTCAGGGAAGCTTTTGATATCATTATCCAGTATCTTGAATTCTTATATGCAAACCCAAAGATGTTGATGTCTCAACCATTTATAAATTTGCCTCCGCTTACATACAGCCAAGTAAATAATGAGACAACTGGATCGGCTACACTTAGTTGGACAGAAAAATTAGGGGCTAGTAGAATGAAAACATCACAATTGGGAGCGGATCTACTATGCCAAGAGAGAGACGTACATTTACAGCAGAATTCAAAAGACAAATGGTTCAGTTATATGAAAACGGGAAATCAAGAGCAGCTATTGTGAAAGAGTATGAGCTTAGCCCATCTGCGCTAGATCGCTGGATTAAACAAGCAAACACCTCAGGTTCCTTTACTGAAAAGGACAACCGAACGGCAGAAGAGAATGAACTTATTGCGCTTCGCAAAGAACTTAAGCAACTTCGAA
>NZ_LAZU01000050.1 GCF_000987955.1 Paenibacillus sp. DMB20 | reverse complement strand
TCCTGCACCGGAGCCTGGGTTAGGTTGTTCCACCGCCCGTTCCTCCTGCACCGGAGCCTGGGTTAGTTGTTCCACCGCCCGTTTCTCCTGCACCGGAGCCCGGGTCGGTTGTTCCGCCGCCTGTCTCGGGCACTTCTCCGCTGTCCTGCACGTTGTTTTCGATTTGAATGATATTATCCAGCGCGATTTCGTCTTTGCCGATTTTGGCAAAGTGTTTCCCGTCCCGAATGAGGATGGAATCTACAACCCCGCTCTTGGTCGAAATCGTCCCGGTTTTATCCTTCGCCGTCTCTATCCAGCTGACTTTCTTGCCGATCAGGCTGGAAGCCGCTCCAAGGGACTGCCGCATTTCCGTTAACTGGGACGAGATATTCATCAGCTGTTCCAGTGAAGTGAATTGGGCCATCTGGGCGATAAACTCCTTATCCTCCATTGGCTGAAGCGGATCTTGGTATTGGAGCTGTTTTATCAAAATGCTCAGAAACTGGTCTTTGCCGAGAGTCGTCTTCTCTTCCGTCTTGCCCGCTTTTTTGATATTATCCGTTGAATAGTAGGGCCAGACGGATTTGCTTACCATGTTTGAATTTGAGGCCATATCTTACTCACCTCCCGGTCTTTAAGCTTTTGCGGTAAATGTACCGCCATGATCCTCGTTCTCGATTTCGGCGCGTTCAGCTAGCCATTCATTCCATTCGTCAGTCAAAGAAGCTGCCGTTACGGCATCGTCCGTTTGCATGTCCTTATCCTTTGAACGCTTGTTCGACTGCTGTTGTCCGGAACCCGGCTGGCGCCCTTCCTGATAAAACTGGGATGTAGGGGACTGGCTGCTTTGGGAAACTTCCAGTTTTTCGACCTGCAGCCCTTGACCTTGCAAAGCCGCCCTTAACTGGGACATCTGTTGATCCAGCAGTTCTTTGGCATCCGAATTTCGGGTCAGGAACTGGGCCACGAGTTGCCCGTTTTGCATGCTGATTTTGATATCCACCTGTCCAAGATGCTCAGGGGTGAGCGAAATCCTTGCTTCCGTAAAGCCTTGGTGTTTGACGATTTCGAGCTTGTTTACGACAAACTGCGTCATGTCTTTAGCGAATTGTTCGACCGGGATGGGCGGAGCCGTTTTTACCGGTGCGTTCAATCCCGCACGAAGCGCAAGCTGTCCGGCAGTTACAGGGCCGGTTTCGGATAAGGGGCTTCCCTTGCCGATGCCCGCCTCTTCCTGAAGCGGTTCACCGTTCCCATCGATTCCCGCCAACTTCGCCGCAGCTTCTGTCGAATCGTTCAATACCGGCGACGGTTTCGCGCTAATCTCAATCTGGTTCTTCCCCGGAGCTAAAGTGCTTTCGGCTTTCCCTTCGGCAGGCTGGATACCTGGAGAGTGGGCTTTCAGTTCGGTTTGTCCTTTTGTTTCATTCCCGGCTGCTTCCATAAGAGAATGAAAAGACTGAACCAAATTGGCCAACTCCTGCTTGGTCTGGCCCGATAATTCCGTTGATTTCACCATATTCCCGAGCTGCATCATGGCATCCTGCAGCGCAAAACGCACGGTTTCCGGTTGCGAAGCAAGCGGTGATAGCGTTTGATCCGCTTGCGGTGCGAAGTTGATCGGCAAGCTGTCCTGATCGGCTGAAGGGGTAGACTCGACCGGTATTTTGGTCAGTAACCCGGAAGCCTGCAAAAGCCAGGCTTGAAGCTCCTTTAACAGGGAAGGGTCTTTTTCAAGGGCCTCCTCCAGTTTTTCCAACCTCTTTAAAAGCGCTTGGAGCATCTGAATAAGGTCAAACGCGTCCTCTTCCGATTTCGGCAGCCCTCCGGCAGCCATCGACGGCGTTTTCGAGGTTTCGCCCTCGCCTGATAGGGCCGCGATCTCCTTCAGCATTTCGGCCGAAGCATTCAGCATCAGTAAAGCGGTCTCCGGGTTTGGCGTAGCAGGCGCCGGTGTTCCCGTCATTTGCTGAACAAGGGCTTGTCCGAAGGCTCCGCCCGTTCCCTGCGACTTGCCGGTTTCAGAGGTTTTGCCACCCTTCGCTGCATTCACCGCGGCCGCCACATTTTGAAATATCAATGTCATTGTTTTTTTCACCTCCTTTCATATAGAAGGAATTCGAAAAAAATAATTTACTTGGCTCCCATCAGCCGGTTCAACACCTTGGCGGCAAGTTCCGGATTTTCGGAGGACATGGCATTTAAAATTTTTGCCCGCGTGCTGTCGTTGACGGAATTTAAGATGGTAATTGCCTTGGCCGGGCTTATTTTATAGGTTTGCGCAAGCAGCTTGGCAGCGCTGCTTGGCGTCATTTGGGCGAAGGTTTGGCTAAGCTGGCTTTTGTCCAAATTGTCACTCGCCTTTTCGGCCCCCTTCTCCTCGTTCTTCTTCAGCCGGGACTGCAGAGCCGCAATCGCCAAATCCTCGGAAGGCTTTGCGTCCTTGAGCATCATCGTCGCTTCGGCCGCCGTCTTGGGGTCCATCTTTTCCAAAATGGCCACTCTGCTGTTGCTTTTCATTTCGCTCAGCATCAATACCATTTCTTCGGTCGTCAGGTTCTGCATAATCGGAGCGGCTTTGCTGGGACTCATATTCGCATACATTTTCGACAGTTCGCGAATCTGCTTCAGATACGAATCTTCTTCCGGTTCCTCGGTTTCCTCCGGTTGGTTCTGCATATCGTCAATTTGGGTTTGAAGCTGTTTGGCTTTATTTTCTTGAGCCGTTTTTTTGTTCCGTCATCTCTTTCAGGGATTGTTCCCGTTCGGAGAGCTGCTTTTTTCAGTTCCTGAATCGTGGCCTCCGCGCTGACTTCCTGGTCCTTGAGTTTCTTTTCTTTTTCTTCTTCCGGCGTCAACTTAGGATCCGGAACCCAATTCTTTACGATCGGAATTTTATTGGCGACATCCATCATGCCGTTTCGGACATTGACATTAAACAGCGTCAGCAGCACGGCAACCAAAACAATCGTAAAAATGATCGGAATCAGAAAAAGCAATATTCGTTCAAATCCCCCGCTTGATTCTTCTTTATCGATCGGCATATCGTTTCGAGCCACTTTTCGTATTCCTCCTTTACGGGCATACCACTGGGTTTTCAAAGCCTAGCGGGCGTTCATGGCATAACGTACCGTCGCCATTTCGTCCAGCTCGTTTTGTTCCCGAAGGAGACTTTCATGCCGGAACTTTTCCTTTGACTTTTCTCTGGCCTTGAGCCACACTTTTTCGTCAAGCATCTTGACGGTCAATTGCTCCTGTTTCTCGTTGACATTGACATGGGCGATTCGGATATCGTCCCGTTTTTTTTTCAATGCAGGAATCCAGGTATTCCGCGTATGCCTGTATGTTCCGAATTTCGGCTACCGGCGCGCATCGCTGAGCTGCCTCCTGCTGGGCGGCAAACATCCGGTCGCGCATTTCGAACAACTCGCTAAGGCTTTTTTCCTCAGCCTGCAGTTTGCCGATCGCCATCGACAACATCCACTCCGCCTGTGTTTTCTCATTTCCTTTTAAGTCCACGATTTTCTGGAATGCGTAGTGAAATTTCATCGTTCAAATGTCAACTCCTTGAAAATTCGGAAATCAAGCGTTCCTGAACATCGCTCAATGTCACTTTTTCATTCACTTTTTGCTTCGTAAAATCCCATATCTGCTGAATGTACTCGATCGATTCGTCGATTTCCGGGTTGGAGCCCTTCTGGTAAGCGCCGATATTGATCAAATCCTCGGAATCCTTATAGACCGCCATTAGACGCTTGATATTCTCCGCCGCATCGATTTGGGCTTCGGGCGCGATATCTTTCATGACCCGGCTAATACTGGCGAGAACATCGATCGCTGGAAAATGCCCCTTGTTCGCGATGTTCCGGTTCAGCACGATATGACCGTCGAGTATCCCCCGTACGGCATCGGCAATCGGCTCGTTCATGTCATCGCCGTCGACCAGAACGGTGTAGAAGGCGGTAATGGAGCCTGCCGGCCCTGTTCCCGCTCTTTCAAGCAGCTTCGGAAGGCTTGCGAACACGGACGGCGTGTAACCGCGCATGGCCGGAGGCTCGCCTACCGCCAGACCGACTTCCCGCTGTGCCATGGCATACCGCGTAACCGAATCCATCATCAGCATGACATTCAATCCGCGGTCCCTGAAATATTCGGCAATCGTGGTGGCGATCAAAGCGCCTTTAATTCGTATTAAAGCGGGCTGATCGGACGTCGCAACGATAACTACCGACCGCTGCAAGCCTTCAGGGCCCAAGTCCCGCTCAATAAAATCCAGGACTTCCCTCCCCCGCTCGCCTACTAAAGCGATCACGTTTACATCGGCAGAGGTATTTCTGGCGATCATCCCCATCAAGGTACTCTTGCCTACCCCCGAACCCGCAAATATGCCGACCCTCTGACCCTTGCCTACCGTCAACAAACCGTCGATCGCCCTTACCCCGATGCTGATCGGCTCCTGTACCCTCGGCCGATTAAGCGGATTCTGTGGCACGTTGTTCGTTGAGCTGTACGGCATTCTGGCCGGAAGAATGGAGCCGTCAAGCGGTTGGCCCAGCCCATCAAGCACCTTGCCGAGAAGCTCCGATCCCACCTGAACGCTCAATGGCTTCCCCGTCCCCACGACGTCGCATCCGGGTCCGATGGAATGCAGTTCGCCAAGCGGCATGAGGAGCACTTTATTGTCCCTAAAACCGACAACCTCCGCTTGCAGCGGCTTGGATTGCTTGGTCGGGTAAATGTAACAAACGTCACCGACGCTGGCATCCGGGCCTTCGGATTCGACCATGAGACCGATAACCTGGGTTACTTTTCCGTTAATCCGTACCGGGTCAATATGCTTGAGATGTTCCACGTAACGGCGACTGTCAAGCTTCTTCATCTTGATTTCTCCGCTCCCCGTCATCCAGCGATATGCGGATCAGTTCTTTTTTTGATCTCCACCAGTTGGGTATCGATCCGGGCGTCCACGCTTCCGAAAGATGAGCGGATCACGCATCCCCGGTCCTTAACCGTGGCATCGGGCAGGATCTGCAGCTCGGCTTGCGAATCGACGCTCATGGCCAACTCTTCTCTTGCCGCATGCACAAATGCGAATTGGGATGGGGCAACGCAAAGCGAAATGACGCCCTTCTCCCGTTTTCGGGCCAGGTTTTTCTTGATCAATTCCAGCACGAAGCCGGGTTCAATCGTCAGCTGCTGATCCACGATCTTCTCGGCAATGGAACAGCTTAAATCTACGAGAAACGGCTCGGCCTCCAGTATCAGTTCTTCTTGGGCTTCATAAGCCTGCTGAAGCAGCAGCCTGGCATCTTCCGACGTCCGCTCTATAAGCTGTTTCATTTCCAGCTCCGCTTTCTCCGAGCCTTCCTGGTAACCTTGCTGAAAACCTTCGGCTCTGGAGGCTTCGACGATCGATTCATCCTGGCTGCGCTTGTCTTCCCACCAGGCCGCGATTTGCGCCTGCGCTTCCGCCAGGATTTTCTCCGCTTCTTCAGAGGCTTCCCGAATCTGTCGTTCGGCAAATTCCTTAGCGTCCCGAAGCATTTCCTCCTTGATCCGTTGAGCTTCAGCTAACGTATGATGAACGGTCGGGTCCGCAGGCTGAACCTTATCTTCCTCTTCATGATCCGGTTCAACCGCCGGGGCTATATACCTGCGGGCCAAATCCAGCTCTTTCAAGACATCCACCGGCATATACTGTGAAGGTTTGATCAGATTAGACAATAATGTCATCTCCTCCGCCGCGAGCGATAATGATTTCGCCTGCTTCCTCAAGTCTCCGGATCGTGCTCACGATGCGAGTCTGCGCTTCTTCGACGTCACGCAGCCGCACGGGCCCCATGTATTCCATCTCTTCCTTGAAGGTTTCGGCCATCCGTTTGGACATATTGCGGAAAATAACGTCTCGAACCTCTTCGCTGGCCACTTTAAGCGCAAGCTGGAGATCCGCGTTCTCGATGTCGCGAATAATCCGCTGTATCGAACGGTTGTCCACATTGACGATATCCTCGAAGACAAACATCCGTTTTTTGATCTCTTCCGCGAGTTCAGGATCCTGGATTTCCAGCGCGTCCAGAATGGTCCGTTCCGTTCCCCGGTCGACGCCGTTCAAGATTTGAACGATCGATTCAATACCGCCGGCGCTTGTATAATCCTGAGTAACCGTAGCGGACAATTTCTGTTCCAATACGCGCTCGACCTGATTGATGACCTCCGGAGACGTGCTGTCCATGACGGCAACCCTGCGGGCCACCTCGGCCTGTTTTTCCTGAGGCAGCGAAGACAGGATCACGGCAGCCTGTTCGAATTGAAGGTATGAAAGCACGAGAGCTATCGTTTGAGCGTTCTCATTCTGAATAAAGTTCAAAATTTGGCTTGGATCTGCTTTTCTCGCAAAATCAAACGGGCGAACCTGAAGGGTGGCCGTCAACCTGTTGATAACTTCCAAGGCTTTTTGTTGACCCAGCGCTTTTTCCAAGATTTCTTTGGCGTAAGTAATGCCGCCCTGGGATATATATTCCTGTGCCAGACATATTTGGTGGAATTCCGACATGATGAGTTCTTTTTCGCCGCTGTCCACTTTCCGGACGTTTGCGATTTCCAGCGTCAGCTGTTCGATTTCCTCATCTCTCAAATGCTTGAAAATTTCCGCGGATACTTCCGGTCCGAGCGTAATTAACAAAATCGCGGCTTTCTGACGTCCGCTTAACGTTTGGTTAGTTCCTCTGGCCAATGATTCCACTCCTATTCCTCAGCTAGCCACGTACGAAGCAAATTAACGAACTCGTCGGGTTTCTTTTTCGCCAGCGTTTCAAGCTGCTTGCGAACTTGACTTTCATTCGTCACACTTTCCAGGTTAATGGATGGGAACTCGGTTGTCGGCGGAAGCGGAATATCCTCTTCTTCCATTTCCTGCTGTTTGCGTCTGCGGACAAAGAAGAAAATTCCTCCTGCAACCAGTGCCAGTGCAGCCAGCCCGATACCCCACATTAGCGGGTTAGAAAGGATAGATTTTGTGTTTTCCTCAGTATTGGTATTAATTACTTTTGAAACAACCGAAACTTTTTTTGCTTAGTTCTGCGTCTGTATAAGTAAGACCTGAATCTGCGAGCGAAGCTCTGACAATGTTGACCAAAACATTCTCGATCGCGCCTCTTGTCGCTTCATCCAGATTTTCCTGCCCTGCAGGCGGTTCAACCGAAACATTAATGGTTAAATCTTTAACGGAGTATGGGCTTTGGACAACATCACGGGTAATACGATTCACATCATAATTCTTAGTAACCGAACTTTCTTCTGAATTCGTTTCCCCGCTCGTCGCATCGCTGGGATATCCAGGAACCTCTTCTTCGCCTGTGCCTGCTACTCCGCCTGATGGACTATTTGTTCCCGAATAATTTTTTTTGAATTTCCTGTATGCTGATTTCGATGCCCTTCATCTCTTCTTCGTCAACCGGAGTGACGAGGTTTTCCTTGCTTTGGACTTGATCGAAATTAAGCTTGGAAGCAACGAGGACATTCACTTTATTCGGTCCCATATACTGGGAAAGAAACTGTTGCACATTCTGGCGAACTTCGCTTTCATATTTCTTTTGCAGCGCGAAATTCTCCTCGACCTTGCCGATGAGTCCGCCCTGCCCCCCTTTTGCGGTGGCGAGAAGCTCAACCTCATCGTTCGTGATGGTTATGTTTTCGATCGGAAGATTGGGAACCGATGTTTTAACCAGATTGTAATAGCTGTCGATGACTTCTTGATTTGGACGGTATCCCGGTTTAAATTCGACGACTACCGATGCCGTGGCTTTTTCCCTGTCGGCTGTTGAAGCAAACACGCTTTCTTTCGGCAGATTGAGCAGTACCGTCGCATCCTTGACGCCGCTCATTTTTTCAAGCATGCGTTCGACTTCGCCGTTTAAGGCATTTACATATTTCACTTCAAACTCGTTTTCGGTCATCCCGATGGCCGATGAATTTTGCTCGAAGGTTTCAAGGCCTATGGTCCCGTTTTGGATAAGCCCTTGCGATCCCACATCGATTTGGGCCTTTGTGGCATCGGTGCTCGGAACCGAAATGCTTCTGCCGTCCGGGCTTAGTTTATACGGAATGTTCTGGGATTCAAGATAGTTTATAATTCCCGCAGCGTCAGTGGAATCCAGGTCACGAAAGGCAACTTGATATTCCGTTTTGGAGAGCTGCATGGTCATTACGACAATCGCGATCAAAATAAACGAGATTGTCGATATTAACATGATTTTGGTTTTTTTGCCGAGTTGATTCCAATATCCGGTTACCTTTTCCCGATATTGGGCGATTCGTTCGTTCACATTGTCACCCCATCCGAAACTTTGCTGAAAAAATTAAATTTGCGTGCGCATGATTTCTTGATAGGCTTCTACCACCTTGTTTCGGACCTGCGTCGTGAGCTGCACGCTCAGCAAAGCCTGTTGAGCCGATATCATTGCTTGATCTACGTTTACCTGCCCAAGCATTAATTTGTCTGTCATGATGTTGGCATTCTGCTCTTGCGAAGCAACGGATTGAAGCGCGTCTTCGAGATAAGAGCCGAATTGGCGAATCGAATCCGACGGTGTCGTTGCGGCTTTGGGGGTCGGCTGCGTCGTCTGCAGCCCCAAGGAGCCGGTGCTGAACATCGTATTTTGAATCATGAATCTTCCCTCCCATTCCTCTATATGTATTATGCGGTCTTTTTTATCTATCTGCCGATTTCCAGTGCCTTCGCCACCATCGCTTTCGAAGCGTTTAATGCTGTCACATTGGCTTCATAGGATCGGCTGGCTGAGATAAGGTCAACCATTTCTTTCGTTATGTCGACGTTAGGCATCATTACGTAACCTTCGGCATTGGCATCCGGATGGCTTGGGTTGTAAACAGGCTTAAGCGGCGACTGGTCTTCCCGTATGGAACCTACCTTTACGCCCTGACCCAACCGGTTTCCCCCATCCATCTGGGACTGAAGGACCTGTTCGAAAGAGTTCTTCACCGGTTCCATAACAACAACCTTTCTCCGATAAGGAACGGCCTCCCCGTTTCTGACCTGGGCCCTGGTTGTCTCGGCATTCGCTATGTTGGAAGAAATGACGTCCATTCTGAACCGCTGGGCGGTTAATGCCGATGCGCTGATATTAAAGCTGTTAATGAAACTCACGTGGTTTACCTCCCTTCCACTGCAGTCCGCATGATCCGAATATGATTGTTAACCGCTTGAATGTAAGAATTATATCGCAGTTGATTTTCGGCAAGAAGTGTCATTTCTCTCTCAACGTCGACATTATTTCCGTTGTTATTCATGGCGCTCGTTTGGTCCGTGCGGATCGAAGGCTCCGGAATGCGTCCCGAAGGCCCAATCACAAAGTGCCTGGAATCTGTTCTGTTGCCGGAAAGCGTCGACTTTACCCCGTTCATTTCCTTCTGCAAAAGACTCTCAAATGCTACTTCAGACCTCTTATAGTGCGGTGTATCCACGTTTCCGATATTATTCGCTAACACCTGGTTCCTCAGGTTGGCGGCATTCAATCCGCTCTCCAATCTTTCAAAGCTGCTGCTGCCCAATAAATTCACCAGACCCATCCCTTCTCTCTAAGACGTTGGAGAAACATATTCCACATAACGCAACAAAATCCTTTTTTTCGACATGCGAAAATTAATTCATACGCACTAATCTAGGTCTTAAGTAGAAAAAAGACAACATGATGTCACCTAAAATAAGTTTCTTAGAGATTGGGACTTTTTTACAATAAGAAAAAAAGCCCTATCTTTTTCCAAAAAGAAGGGCTTGAGGTTCATTTTTTATTCGTTTTTATCCTAAATTTTTCAAAAATATGTGAGATATTGAGATAGAACCATGTCGATGGTACTTGTAACTAGGACATTAGATAAAGCTGAAAGAATAAATTATATACGCTTATTGTCCTGATTTATTGCCGACTTGTGAAATCATTTCGACAAATCCGGCTTGATTAATCGACATTTTATGATGAATCGTTCAATAATGTCGATTGCTTCTTGTAACAGCTTCTCCATTGAATATTTCAATACCATCCTACAGGATGTATTGACTCAAATCCCGGTCTTGTGCAATATCGGCAAGCTTTTCTTTCACGTACTGAGGGGTAATCACCATGCGTTCAAGCGTTAATTCCGGCGCTTCAAAGGAAAGGTCCTCCAAAAGTTTCTCCAAAATCGTATGCAGGCGCCGGGCCCCGATGTTTTCCGTGTTTTGGTTCACGGAAGCCGCAATCTGGGCAATTTCGCGAATCGCCTCGGGCGAGAACTCGACCTCGATGTCTTCGGTGCGAAGCAGGTGGACGTACTGTTTGGTCAGGGCATTTTCCGGCTCGGTCAGAATGGAAACAAAATCGTCAAGGGACAGGCTGCTCAGTTCAACGCGGATCGGGAAACGTCCCTGAAGCTCCGGAATCAAATCCGAGGGCTTGGCAATATGGAAAGCCCCTGCGGCGATAAAGAGAACATAATCCGTCTTGACAGGCCCGTACTTGGTCATGATGGTAGATCCTTCGACAATGGGCAAAATATCCCGCTGAACGCCTTCGCGGGACACGTCCGGACCCGAAGCGCGGCCCTGGCTCGCTACCTTGTCGATCTCGTCGATAAATATGATTCCGGACTGCTCCGCACGACGGATCGACTCCTGGACCACATCGTCCATGTCGATCAGTTTTGCCGCTTCTTCCTGTGTCAGCACTTTGCGTGCTTCCTTGATGGCAAGCTTCCGCTTCTTCGTGCGTTTAGGCATAAGGCTTCCGAACATTTCCTGCATATTCATGCCCATCTGATCGTTTCCTTGGCCGGCGAACATATCAAACATGTTAGGTGCCGTATCCTCGATATCGATTTCGATAAGGTCGTCCTCCAGCTTGCCGGACAGCAGATTGAAGCGAACCTGTCTCCGTTTCTCCTTCACAGAATTGTCGGTTTCTTCCGATTCTTCCTGAATTTCTCCGGACTGCGCATTCCCGCCGCCGAAGAGCATTTCAAACGGATTCCGCTGACTTTTTTTGACGGTTTTGCGACGGCACAAGAATCTGGACGATCCGCTCGTTCGCCATCTCCTCAGCTTTGTCTTTCACTTTTTCGGTCCGTTCCAGTTTTACCATACGGATTGCGGTTTCCACCAGGTCGCGAACCATGGATTCCACGTCGCGGCCCACGTAACCCACTTCCGTGAATTTCGTTGCTTCCACTTTGACGAAAGGAGCATTGACAAGTTTGGCCAGTCGTCTTGCAATTTCGGTTTTGCCTACGCCCGTCGGTCCGATCATCAAAATGTTTTTAGGAACAATCTCGTCACGCTCGGCTTCCGTCAGACGGCTGCGGCGGTACCGATTGCGAAGCGCAACGGCCACGGACTTCTTGGCCTGCTTTTGCCCGACAATATATTTGTCGAGTTCGGCAACAATTTGCCTTGGGGTCATCGATTCGTTATACATCGTCATTCCTCCACCCTGATTGGCTGTTCATCGAGTCTAACGGATTACAACTCTTCCACAATGATATTTCCGTTGGTGTATACGCATACCTCGGATGCAATTTGCAAAGCCTCTCTTGCGATTTCTTTCGCCTCCATATGCTGGGCATGACGCTTCAGCGCCCGACCGGCCGACAAAGCGAAATTGCCGCCCGATCCGATGGCCAGAACGTCATCATCGGGTTCGATGATTTCGCCTCCGCCCGAAATGAGCAGCATCCCGCTTTTATCCATAACGATCATAAGCGCCTCCAGTTTGCGAAGGACGCGGTCCTGACGCCAATCTTTGGCCAGTTCAACCGCCGCCCGCTGGAGATTGCCCTGATGCTCTTCAAGCTTGGCTTCAAATTTTTCAAATAACGTGATTGCATCCGCCACAGAACCGGCAAAACCGGCGACAACTTGTCCCCGGTAAAGACGGCGCACTTTTTTGGCGGTCTGCTTCATTATGACGCTTTCCCCGAAGGTAACCTGCCCGTCTCCGGCAATGGCGGATTTGCCGTTATGCCGAACCGCGCAGATCGTCGTCGCGTGAAAAGTCATTTCCATGATGGCCGACCTCCCTAAAATACGAAATATGAAATGGTTATATCGAGTTCAAATCATGCGTATGGATAAACTCGCGAAGCTGCTCGAGGGCGCGATTTGCAAGCGCCTCGTTTTTCTCTTTTTTGTTGCGGATGCGTCTTCCCAAACCCGGCAAAAGCCCGAAGTTTGCGTTCATGGGCTGAAAATGCTCCGGATCGGCATGGGTAATGTAATGGGCCATGCTGCCAATGGCCGATTCCTCCGGAAAGACGAGCCCTTCTTTGCCAAGCGCCGCTAACGCCGCGTTAATGCCCGCAATCAAGCCGGAGGCCGCTGACTCTACGTACCCTTCCACTCCCGTCATCTGGCCCGCCAAATATATATTAGGACGGGGTTTAACCTGATAGGTCTGCTGCAGGAGTTTTGGCGAGTTGACAAAGGTGTTGCGGTGCATGACGCCGTAACGGACGATTTCTGCATTTTCCAGTCCCGGGATCATGGAAAACACTCGTTTTTGCTCGCCCCATTTGAGGTGTGTCTGAAAACCTACCAAATTATAAAGCGTCCCGGCCGCGTTGTCTTGTCGGAGCTGAACGACAGCGTAAGGAAGCTTGCCGGTGTGGGGATTGACCAGGCCGACAGGCTTCATCGGCCCGAACAGAGCCGTCTGCTTGCCCCGCTTCATCATGACCTCGATCGGCATGCAGCCCTCAAAGTAGATTTCCTTCTCGAATTCTTTAAGCTCCGCAACCTCCGCGCTGATCAGCGCGTCATAAAACGCGTTGAACTCCTCCTCCGTCATCGGACAGTTCAGGTAAGCCGCCTCGCCTTTGTCGTATCTGGAGGCGAGATAAACCTTGCTCATATCGATGGAGTCCTTCTCGATGATGGGAGCCGCCGCATCGTAGAAATAAAAGTAATCCTCGCCCATCAGCTTGCGGATTTCTTGGGAGAGCGCCGGCGATGTCAGCGGGCCTGTTGCTATGACAACGATGCCTTCTTCAGGTATATGCTGAATTTCTTCGTTTACGACCTTAACCAATGGATGATGATGGAGGGTATCCGTAATTTCGCCGGAAAATCCGTCCCGGTCCACCGCCAGGGCTCCGCCGGCCGGAACCGCATTACGGTCGGCGGAACCGATGACCAGCGAGTTCAGCATCCTCATTTCTTCCTTCAGGACGCCAACCGCATTGGTTAGACCGTTCGCCCGAAGCGAATTGCTGCATACAAGCTCTGCAAATTTATTCGTGTGATGGGCAGGCGTCTTCACGACGGGCCGCATTTCGTATAAAGTGACCGGCACCCCGCGGCTTGCAATTTGCCATGCGGCCTCGCTTCCCGCGAGACCGGCGCCGATGACGGTAACACTAGGTATGTCTGCCAATTTCAAAACCCCCTGTATGCCTTACATATCTGCACTATCATCCGGCTCTTCCATCATTTCGGAATGGTCACACGCCGTACATTGCAGTTTGATGCCCTGCTTGCTCTTCTTTTCGACCATCAAGCTGCCGCAGCTCGGACATGGCTTCGTCGAAGGTTTATCCCATGAAACGAAATCGCATTCGGGGTAACGGTCGCATCCGTAAAAAAACGCGCCCCTTCTTGCTTCGTCTTTCCACAACATGGCCTTCCTTGCATTTCGGGCAAGTGACACCGATGTCTTTTATAATCGGTTTGGTATTCCGGCAATCCGGAAATCCCGAGCAAGCCAGAAATTTCCCGAATCGGCCGAGCTTGTATACTAGCGGCTTACCGCATTTTTCGCAGATTTCATCCGAGACCTCATCTTCGATCTCGATTTCCTTCATTTCTTCCTCGGCTACTTCAAGCCTTTTCTCGAAAGATTTATAGAACTCGGACAACACCTTGACCCAGTCCTCGGCCCCTTCTTCCACATGGTCAAGATCTTCCTCCATGTTGGCCGTGAATTCCACATTCAGAATTTCGGGGAAAAACTGCTCCATCTGCTCGATGACCAGTTCGCCCAGTTCCGTAGGCACGAACTTTTTTTCCTCGATCGCCACATAGCCGCGTTTTTTGGATCGTCTCCAAGGTTGGGGCATAGGTACTCGGTCTTCCGATTCCCAATTCCTCCAGGGTGCGCACAAGACGTGCTTCCGTGTACCGCGGAGGCGGCTGGGTGAAATGCTGCTTCGGTTCGATATTCTCTTTGGTCAGCACGTCACCCTTATTCAGCTCGGGGAGAAACTTTTCCTCTTCGGTCGTGCCGTCGTCGTTGCCCTCTACGTAGACCTTCATAAAGCCCGGGAAACGTACCTTCGAGCCCGTGGCGCGGAAGACGGTCGGTCCTGCCGCAATATCAACCGAAAGCGTGTCAAGCACGGCCGAAGCCATCTGGCTTGCAACAAAGCGTTCCCAAATCAACTTATACAGGCGCAACTGGTCGCGGCTCAGAAAAGGCTTTAAGCTGTCCGGATCGTGCAGTACGGACGTTGGGCGGATCGCTTCGTGGGCGTCCTGGGCATTGGCCGCTTTTTTTGGAATACTGCCTCGGACTTTCCGGAACAAATTCCTGACCGTATTTGCCGGTAATATAGTCCTTGGCTTCTCCCTGGGCGGTTTCCGAAATTCGGGTGGAGTCCGTACGCATATAAGTAATGAGACCGACCGTGCCTTCTTTCCCCAGCTCAACGCCCTCATAAAGCTGCTGGGCAACCGACATGGTTTTCGCCGCGCGGAAACCTAACTTGCGGGCCGCCTCCTGCTGCAACGATGAGGTCGTAAAAGGCGGCGAAGGATGCCGTTGCCGCTCTCTTTCCTTAACTTCGCCGACTTCAAAAGCGGCATCCTTAATCAGCGACAAAATCTCATTGACTTCCTGCTCGTTGCCAAGTTCTTTTTTGGTCCCGTTCAATTGTAAAAATTTGGCCTCAAAGGAAGAGCCTTTAATCGCCAGCTTTGCCGTGATGGTCCAGTACTCCTCCGGAACGAAAGCGCTGATTTCGTTCTCGCGGTCCAGGATGATCTTGACCGCTACCGATTGCACGCGTCCGGCCGAAAGCCCTTTTTTTTACTTTCTTCCATAATAAAGGGCTGATTTTATATCCCACAAGCCGGTCCAGGATACGCCTTGCCTGTTGCGCATTAACCAAATCCATATTGATTTTGCGCGGCGTTTTAAAAGCGTCCTTGACCGCCGTTTTGGTGATTTCGTTAAACACGACCCGAAGGCTTTGGGACTCATCCAGCTCCAGAGCGTGCGCCAAATGCCAGGCAATAGCCTCCCCTTCACGATCGGGGTCAGCTGCCAGATACACTTTTTTCACCTTTTTGCTCGCATCCTTAAGTTCCTTCAAGACAGAACCTTTTCCGCGGATCGTAATGTATTTCGGATTGAAATCGTTTTCGACTTCAACCCCGATTTGGCTTTTCGGCAAATCGCGAACATGGCCCATCGATGCCTTCACGATATATTTGCTGCCGAGATATTTGCCAATCGTCTTCGCCTTGGCCGGCGATTCTACGATGACGAGTGAATCCGCCACAGGTTCATCCTCCTCTCCAACATTCAAATTTCCCTTTAAATAAGCTTATATATAGCACCGGGTAATTGGGTAATCTGCTTTTTTATGATTAAAGATAACAGAACTGAATGCAAATGTCCAAAATCCCACCGGGTCCGTTCCAATATTTCATCCAGCGTACCCGGCCCCTGTTCCAACATATGGTATATTTTCATTTCATCGTTTGTCAACCCGTCCATGGTTGGTATCATGCCGTTGTCCCCGTGAAGGTTACGCTTCGGGCTTTCTCCTTGAAGGAGCGGAAAGCGCCATCTATACTCCTCCGTTACATCTTCTGCGCATGTCACCGGCTTAGCCCCCTGCTTGATCAGATTCAGCGTTCCCTGGCTTTTCGGCGACGTGATGGGCCCCGGCACCGCATATACGTCCCGGCCGGCTTCCAATGCCGCGTCAGCCGTAATGAGAGAGCCGCTCTTGACGTCCGCTTCCACTACAAGCGTCCCTAGAGCCAAACCCGCGATAATCCGGTTGCGCTGCGGAAAGAAACCGGGAAGCGCCTTTGTTCCTGGAGGATACTCGGAGATAATAAGGCCTTGTTTGGCTATCTCTTCATATAATGACCGATTTTCCGAAGGATAAACGATATCTATGCCGGATCCGAGCACGGCAATGGTCTTTCCGCCGAACCGCAGAGCCGTATCATGAACAACGCTGTCGATTCCTCTCGCCATGCCGCTGACAATCGTTAATCCAGCGCGACACAGTTCTTCCGCCAGCATAGAGCCTACCTTGCGCCCATACGCCGTAGGTATGCGAGTACCAACCATCGCGAGCCCCGGTTCGTTTAATAGATGAATATTTCCCATAGCATACAGAACCCAAGGTGCCTGCGGAGTAGACTTTAACATGTCGGGGTAGCTTTCATCAAGTCTCGTAATGATTTCTACCCCGTTTTGTCTTCTTTTTGCAGTCGCTTCAGCTCCCGCAAGGCCTCTATTCGATTCTGTTTTTTCTGAACGCCCTGCCAATTTTCGGCAGATTTCATGGACCGAATCCGGTAGGGATACGGAAAGCTTTCTAGCCGTATCGACAGGAAGACCGCACTTCAACCATTCACTCTCCGTATAACGAACCATTTCCTCTTTTTAAGCCTGCAACCATAATGCGTTCTATCGTTTTCCAACCTACGCCCTCCGTCTCATGCAAGGCAACCAGCAAAGCGTTCATCATATTTTCCTTCATTAATATGACCTCCTTGGATATTTGGCCTAAAACACAAAAAGCAACCCTTTATTTCCTGTTAAGGAAACAAAAGGTTGCTTACCTATACCGCTATTCGTTACTGTCCTGCAATCACTAGTGTGTCGTGCACAGATTCAGGATGCCTTTTTCCTCCAGCACGCTGACCAGCGTAGACCCCATATCGGACGGAGTCGGAGCCACTTTGATTCCGCAAGCCTCAAGAACCGAAATCTTCTCTTTCGCCGTTCCTTTACCGCCTGAAATGATGGCACCGGCGTGCCCCATGCGTTTGCCCGGAGGCGCTGTGGCGCCGCCGATGAAGCCGACGACCGGCTTCGTCATGTTGGCTTTGATCCATTCGGCAGCCTCTTCTTCCGCCGTACCGCCGATTTCACCGATCATGATGACGGCATGCGTCTGAGGATCGTCATTAAAGAGCTTCAGAATATCGATGAATTCCGAGCCTTTCACCGGGTCGCCCCCGATGCCAATCGCGGAGGATTGTCCGATTCCGCGTGCCGTGAGCTGATGAACCGCTTCATACGTAAGGGTTCCGCTTCGGGATACGACGCCGACATGCCCTGGCATGTGAATGTAACCCGGCATGATGCCGATTTTGCACTCGCCCGGCGTGATGACGCCAGGACAGTTAGGACCGATCAGACGGGTCTTTTTGCCTTCCATGTAACGGGCGACTTTGACCATATCCAGTACCGGAATGCCTTCGGTGATGCAAATGACGAGTTCCATTTCGGCATCTACCGCTTCCATGATGGAATCGGCTGCGAAAGCCGGAGGTACGTAAATGACGCTTGCCGTTGCACCGGTCTTGGCTTTTGCTTCTTCGACGGTATTAAATACCGGAAGGCTTACCGTTTCCCCGTTTTCCAAGGTGATGTCGACTTGGGTGCCGCCTTTGCCCGGAGATGTTCCCCCAACCATTTGCGTACCGTAATCCAAAGCTCCTTTAGCATGGAACAGGGCGGTTTTACCGGTAATCCCTTGTGTGATGACTTTCGTATTTTTATCGACCAAAATACTCACGATTGATTCACATCCCCTATTGTTATTTGAAAATGAAAGCAACCGCACGGCCGGACATCCGTCCTTCGTGCCATGCTCCTTCAGGAATGAATATTACTGAACGAGAGAAACGATCTTCTGCGCTCCGTCCGCCATGGAATCCGCCGGTACGATATTCAGTCCGGATTCGGCCAGAATCTGTTTGCCCAGATCAACGTTCGTGCCCTCGAGGCGAACGACGAGCGGCCGGGTAAGACCGAGCTGCTTCGCGGCTTCCACCACGCCGGTCGCGATGACGTCGCAGCGCATGATGCCGCCGAAAATATTAACGAAGATCCCTTTGACCTGCGGATCGGAGAGGATGATTTTGAAAGCCTCCGTAACCTTCTCCGTCGTCGCGCCGCCCCCTACGTCGAGGAAGTTGGCCGGATCGCCGCCATAGTATTTAATGATATCCATCGTAGCCATCGCAAGACCGGCACCGTTAACCATACAGCCGATATTGCCGTCCAAGGCTATGTAACTCAGATCATATTTGGACGCTTCGATCTCCTTCTCGTCCTCTTCATCCAAATCGCGGAGCTCCTGAATGTCTTTATGGCGGAACAGGGCGTTGGAATCGAAGTTCAGTTTGGCGTCAAGCGCCATGACGTTGCCGTCCCCGGTTACGACGAGCGGGTTGATCTCGGCAATCGAGCAGTCCTTTTCCACAAAAGCAGTGTAGAGCGCAATCATGAATTGAGACGCTTTGCCTACAAGCTCTTTCGGTATATTGATGGCATAAGCCAGTTTGCGGGCCTGGAACATTTGCATGCCTACCGCAGGGTCAATGACTTCCTTGAAAATTTTCTCCGGCGTGGCAGCCGCAACCTCTTCGATTTCGGTACCGCCTTCCTCCGAAGCCATCATGACGACACGGCCGGTACTTCTGTCAACGACAACGCCGACATAATACTCCTTGCGGATATCGCAGCCTTCCTCGATAAGCAAGCGCTTAACTTCCTTGCCTTCCGGTCCGGTCTGGTGGGTTACCAGCACCTTGCCCAAAATTTCTTCGGCATAGGCACGCACCTCGTCCAAACTTTTAGCGACTTTGACACCGCCGGCTTTACCGCGTCCGCCTGCATGGATTTGCGCTTTGACAACGGTTACGGGACTGCCCAGCGATTTGGCAGCCTCAACGGCCTCATCCACCGTGAATGCCACCTTGCCGTTCGGAACGGCTACTCCATATTGCTTCAGTACTTGTTTTCCTTGATATTCATGGATATTCATTCTGGAATCCTCCTATCAACGTGACTGGAACAAGGCCTTGCGAACCTATATACAAACCCAAGCTATTGTAACATGTTTTTAAAACGCTTACCTTAAAAAGTTCATAACTTATCCACAGCTTTTTGATATGGATTTGATTCCAAGCAGAGAATGCTTGGGAATTTATGTAAAACAATAGTTGAAATATGACACATATTATACGATCATTAACGTTTGCGAATGCTTTTTGCAATGCTTATTATCATACGTTTGACCACATAGAACCCCAGAGCAATAAGGATCAGGGTCAGTATGAGACCTTCCCATATAATAGTCATCGGTTCCCCTCCCGGAAAGATAGATTACTGAAATATTTACCATTAAACTCGCTATTTGTCAAAAGGTTGAAACTTATACTGGCGATTAAAAGGTAATTATTGACTTACCCGCCGGCTTTTCTTAAAATATAAGCCAAGCATAAAACGAACGATATGGACCGCGGAAATAAGGAAGCACCTTTTTTCGGATCATATCCCAGCCGCAGTACGCCGGGACTTATCTGAAGGAAGGTGTTTTTGGTATGTACGGAAAGCTTCACAGCGCATGCCTTTACGGCATTGACGGCGTCATCATCCAGGTGGAGGCGGACCTTGCCAACGGGCTCCCGCAAACTTCGATCATCGGCCTCCCAGACTCCTCCATCCGCGAATCGGTTGAACGCGTGAGGGCGGCCATCAAAAACTGCGGATATGCCTATCCGCTGCAAAGGGTTACGATCAATCTGGCGCCCGCGGACCTCCGAAAGGAAGGGGCCGCCTTCGATCTGGCCATCGCGCTGGGCATATTAACGACCAGCGGACAGGTGCAGCTGCCAGGCGCGGACAGGCTGCTCGTCATCGGTGAGCTCGCGCTGGACGGCAGCCTCCGGCCCGTGACCGGAGTGCTGTCCATGGCCGAGCGCGCCAAGCGGGAAGGATTCGAGGGGCTGCTTCTCCCCGTGGAGAATGCGCCGGAGGCCGCCCTGATCGGGGGACTGAATATTTACGGCATCTCGCATCTGAATGACCTCGAAGACAAATCCGGGGACCGGGAGTCCGGGAAATCCGGAAGCGAATTCGCCTCCGTCACAAGCAGGCCGGAAAAAGCGCCTGTGATCGTCTCTTTGGACCGGCTTGCTTATACCCCGCTTTCTTCTGCTGCCCGGGCCTCATACCGCGGCGAAGCTGCCTCTTTGGAGGATTATCGCGACGTGTTCGGGCAGCAGCACGTCAAACGGGCTTTAACGATTGCGGCTGCAGGCATGCATAACATCATCCTGATCGGCCCCCCGGGAACCGGCAAAACCATGCTGATCAAGCGCCTGCCCACCATTTTGCCGGAGCTCAGCGAGCAGGAATCGTTGGAAACGACAAAGATCTTCAGTGCCGCCGGCAAGCTGAAGCAAACGGAAGGACTCCTGCGCCGCCGCCCGTTCCGCTCTCCGCACCATACGATCTCGCCCGGCGGCCTGATCGGGGGCGGAACGATACCGAAGCCGGGCGAAGTAAGCTTGGCACACCGCGGCATTCTGTTCCTGGATGAACTGCCGGAGTTCTCCCGCAGCGTCCTGGAGGTATTGAGGCAGCCGATGGAGGATCATGAAGTGACGATCAGCCGGGCCCGGGCGGTGTTCACCTACCCCGCCCGATTCATGCTCGCATGTTCGATGAATCCGTGTCCGTGCGGATATTATGGAAGCGATCACCCGCTTCAACGCTGCACATGCAGCCTCCGACGGATTGCCGGTTACCGATCAAAAATCTCCGGACCGCTCCTGGATCGGATCGATATCCAGGTCGACGTGCCCCGTCCTAAAGAAATGCCGGGGGCCTCGGAGCCTTTATCATCCGAAGAAATGCGGAAGGATGTCGACGCAGCTCGGGAAATCCAGCTGAGGCGATACCATGGCACTCCTTTCCGTTGGAACAGCGAGCTCTACGGAAGTGCCCTTCGCCGCTATGCGCCGCTGGACCAGGAAGCCGGCCGGATTCTCAACTCCACGCTTGAAGCCCTCGGGCTCAGCATGCGTGCGTATGACCGGATTCTCAAGCTTTCCCGGACGATCGCGGATCTGGATGGTAGCGGCAGTATTACCTCCGCTCACATTGCCGAAGCGATCCAGTACCGTTAGCTTGACATGAAAACCGTTTATGCCGACGAAATTGGCCAGTAAACCTCTGTATGTCCCGCTATAATTGTGGTTAAACTCTGCCGCTGTGCTTGGCCGGCAGTTTCTTCAACGACCAAAACGGGAAACTTGCTGTGAGAAGAACAACGGATTGAGGCCATTCCGCATGCTCAACGAAAGCAACCGTGTTTTGTTGCCGTTATTCCATCAAAGAAAAGCCCCTTCCCTTATAGCATTTTCGCAATGTGCGCCAGTTGCGGCGCTGCATAGCGGGCGGTTATACCCCAACCTATCTTCTTTCTCAAAAAAACCGGTTCCTGCCAGGGATATTCCTGGAGAACCGGTTTCTTCAATATAGAAAAATGATCATGTTTCCTCATCGTTCAGAACGCATTCGGAATATGCTCAACGGAAGCGGGGGTTAGGTCCGCATTCAACATGACAGCCACCACATCAAAACGGATCGGCCTGTCATGGTACTTCTTGAGATGGATATACTGCATGGCCGTATTACGGACCTGGGCCATTTTTCGAAGGTCAACCGATTCGCTTGGCGTCCCGAATGCCCCCGTTCCGCTGCGGCTCCGCACTTCAACGATCACCAGAACCCCTTCATGCTCGGCGATAATGTCAAGCTCTCCGGTCCGGCAGCGCCAATTGCGGTCAAGAATGCGAAACCCTTTTCCTATTAGGCAAGCGGCAGCCGCGTCTTCCGCAGCGGCCCCTTTTTGCTTGCGGGTTATTTTCCCTTCTCCCGCCGACGATTTCATGACGCTCCCCTCCCTTCCTTGGCCTGACCTTCCGCCTGATAAACATAGGTCAGCACTTCCGCCACGAGCTGGTATAATTCCGGCGGAATCTGCTGATCCAGATCCAGCTTGGAGAGAACCTCGACAAGGGCTGCGTCCTCCTGCACGGGAACGCCGTGCTCCTTCGCCCGTTCCAGAATGGTCTCCGCCAGTTTTCCTTGTCCTTTCGCCGTCACAACGGGCGCGTCGTTTTCTCCGGGGGTGTATTTTAAAGCCACTGCTTTTTTTCATGGCAAGAGACGGCTCGGTGTCTTTCCCGATCATATTCTTACGTCCACCCCTTTGTAAACCTGCGGAGTATATTCCCCGGCCGTGCTGCCGGCCGTATGCTCGGTCCCCGTGTTGGAAGGTTCGGGAAGGGGACCCGTTTTCATGCTCAGCAGCTGGTAGCCGATCGATTCCACCGCCGCGGCCAGTTCGTCCCTTTTGGATTCGAACAATTCTCCCGCCCATGCATTGTCGTTCCGCATTTGAAGGCTGACAATCCGGTCAACCACATGAACGTCAATCACCGTATGCCCCAAATGCTTCATTTCCAGGTCAAACCAAAGCCGGCAGTTCGTCGGATCCAGTTCGCCTTTCCGCCCTCTCCGGGATTGAATATGCACCGAAGCCGTCTGCTCTCCGTCCGGTCCGTGCAAAGGTATAAACAGGGTGACCTGGGCAAAGGGAGCGGTCCGGTCCGTATTCAACAGAAGCTGCTGCCCTGTCAGATGCTGCACGACCTGTTGGGCGGCCTCTTTCAGGGCCGGAGGGATATCGTCGGCCCCTGCCATCTGAAGCAGCAAACCCTTTAGGGTCTCCTGTGTTTCGGATGCAGCCGAATTCACTGCGGCGGTCTGCGGCGGCTGCGGCGGGGCCTGGGTCATAGCCTGGCGCTCTCCTGCGGATTGACCGCCCGGAAGCTGTAAAGCCGCGGAAGGCTGTCCGGCTTCATGAGGCGTCCGGGCTCCCGTCACCGAACCGGAAGCCGCACCCGCCGGAGACTGCGCCTGGCCGGAGGTTTGGCTTCCTGCCGGTGCATCCTCCGCGCCCGGCGCTCCCTGAGACGGCTGAGCCGCAACCGCGGCCGTGCTGCCAGCCGGGCCGCGTCCCTGCGCAGCGGC
>NZ_LAZU01000058.1 GCF_000987955.1 Paenibacillus sp. DMB20 | reverse complement strand
CCGTCTTCCAGCTTGGCGCCGGAAATGCTGCCGTCTTGAATCGTGACGGATGCCAGGGCCTCGGCCGTCAAATGCCGGCTATCGACGGAGCCTTCCGCCAGCTGATGGCCGGTCAGGGTACCGGCGGCAATTTTGGAGCCGGGAATGCTGTCCTCCGCGATTTTATCGCCGGTGATCGTTCCGTTTTGTACGAGGTCGCCGGTAATGGCTTCCGCTTCAATATGCTTGGGGCCGATGCTCCGCTCCTGCAAGTGATAGGGGAGGATGGCGCCTTCCGCGATATGCCGGGACTGAACCGCGCCTGCTTGCAGCTGATCGGGGCCGGTGCTTTCCGGCTGCAGATGAACGTTCGAGACGGATTGGTTCTGCAGGTGGTCGCCCGCAACGGATGAAGGTGCGATATGCCGGGCAGTTACGGCAGCTTCGTCGATATGGTTTGAGCTGACGGTTCCTTCAGACAAGTGCCGGCTTTCCACGGCACCGGTTTGAATATGGCCCGCTCCTACCGCATCCTGGATCAGATGCTCGGCACTGATAATATGCTGCCGCAAATGATCTTGAGTGATGCTATCGGGTGCGATATGTCTGTCTTGGACGGCGCCGGTCATCAGATGATCGGATTGAACGGACCCGATGCTGAGATGAACCGGCTGAATGATGCCATCCTGCAGATGTCCGGAGGAGACGGAGGCGGGCTGTATTTTATCCCCGCTGACCGCATTCTCCTGTATGGCATCTTGCGCAACGGAGAAGAAAGCGAGATGTCTCTCCGTAATCGTTCCGTCTTCCAGCTTGGCGCCGGAAATGCTGCCGTCTTGAATCGTGACGGATGCCAGGGCCTCGGCCGTCAAATGCCGGCTATCGACGGAGCCCTCCGCCAGATGAAGGCCGGTCAGGGTACCGGCTGTAATTTTGGAGCCGGGAACGCTGTCCTCCGCGATTTTATCGCCGGTGATCGTTCCGTTTTGTACGAGATCGCCGGTAATGGCTTCCGCTTCAATATGCTTGGGGCCGATGCTCCGCTCCTGCACATGATGGGGGAGGATGGCGCCTTCCGTGATATGCCGGGACTGAACCGTCCCCGGCTGCAGATGATCGGAGTTGGATGCTTTTCGGCTGCAGATGAGTATCCGTGACGGATCGGCCCTGCAGGTGGTCGCCCGTAACGGATGAAGCTGCGATATGCCGGGACTGAACCGCGCCGGGCTGCAGATGATCGGGTCCGGTGCTTTCCGGCTGCAGATGAACGTTCGAGACGGATTGGCTCTGCAGGTGGTCGCCCGCTGACGGATGAAGGTGCGATATGCCGGGAAGTCACGGCAGCTTCATTGATATGGCTTGAGCCGACGATTCCCTCGGATAAATGCCGGCTTTCCACGGCACCGGTTTGAATATGATCTACTCCTACCGCATCCCGAATCAGATGCTCGGCACCGATAATGTGCTGCTGCAAATGATCTTGAGTGATGCTTTCGGGTGCGATATGGCTGTCTTGGACGGCGCCGGTCATCAGATGGACGGATTGAACGGACTCGATGCCGAGATGAACCGGCTGGATGATGCCGTCCTGCAGATGTCCGGAGGAGATGGAGGCGGGCTGTATTTTATCCCCGCTGACCGCATTCTCCTGTATGGCATTCTGCGTTACGGAGAAGGAAGCGAGATGTTTCTCCGTAATCGAGCCTGACTGAAGTTTATGGCCGGGGAGGCTGCCGTCCGCGAAAAACTCGGCGGAACGCGTTTCCTCGGCAAGATGGCTGAGCGTGATCATGTTTTTCTTCAGATGGTATCCGTATATGGATTCCTGGCCTAAATGTCTTCCGGTCACGGACTCAAGTGCGAGGTGCTCGCCGTTTACGGCCTGGGCCGCAATTTTGTCGGCCGTAACCGATTCGGCTTGCAGGGCGTCTGACGAAACCGATTCGACGGATAAATGAATGCTTTGAATGGCGCCGTCGGCTATTTTGGAGGAACTGATGCTGCCTTCGGCCAACTTGGCGGAGGTAACGGCAAGGTCGGTCAGTTTGTCTGTCGTCACGCTTTCCGGCGAAAGCTTGAGCGATGTGACCGCATGGTCGGCGAGATGGTAGGGATATACCGCAGCCGGTGCGATCAAGGCATCCGTGATGACGCCGGGAGCAAGCTTTTCCGACGTTACCGAACCGTCTGTAATCGCCGCAGAAGGGATGCTGCTTGCGGCGTAGTGACGGGTAGTGACGGCTCCGGGAGCCAGATGGCCTTCTTGGATGGAGCCGTTCTGCAGCGCCGACGAGCCGACGCTCCCTTCGCTAAGATGGACCTGCCTTACGCTCCCATGGGTCAGATGCGTAGAGCCGATGCTGGCCGGTGCGATTGCCGGACCGCCAACGGCCCCGGGAGCCAGTTTGCTGCTGGTTACGCTTTCGGGAGCCAGTTTGCTGGTCGTCACCGATTCGTCTTGAAGATGGGAGGATACGACCGATTCATCGGCCAGATGGCGAGCTCGTACCGAGGCGGGCGCAATTGAAGTTTCGCTGACCGCGTTATGGCTAAAATGGCAGGACTGCAGGCTTCCATCCCCAATGTGTTGGGACTGAACGGCTCCTTGGGCGAGGTGAGCGGATTGCACCGCTCCGGAGGCGATTTGGGCCGCATCCACGGAACCTTTGCCCAGATGGCGTGTGTGTACCGCTCCATCCGAAATCTTGCCGGGAAGGATGCTCTGGTCGGCAATTTTCGAAGCGGTCACGGACTGTTCCACCAATTTGGACGTACTGACCGATTGATCTGCGAGTTTGGAGCTTGTGACGCATGCCTCGCTCAGATGGCGGGAGTGAATTTCACCGCTTCCGATTTGCTCTTTGCCGATGGAGCCCGACTGGATTTGCTCCGGCCCGATTGTGCTTTGTGCAAGATGCTCCGCCGTAAGGGATTTGCTGCGGATATGCTTCGCGCCGACCGACCCGGCCTCGAGTTGGTCCGCTCCGATGCTTCCAGGTTCAATATGGCTCCGGCTGACGGCCCCGGGTACCAGATGGGCCCCGGATATGCTCTCCGGTTGCAGATGAATGCCGCTGATGGCGCCGGGCTCAATCTTGCTGCCGGTCACGGCGCCGGCTCGGAGCTTGGAGGTTGTGACCGATTCGTCGGCCAGCTTGGAGGTGTGCACCGCTTCATTGACCAGATGCCGGGGTTCAATGCTGCTTGGGGCGATTTTGCTGGAGGACACCGCTTCGTCATCAAGAATATCGCCCGGTATGCTCAGAGAGCTGAGGTGGCGGGGCAAGACAGCGGCGTCGGCAAGTTTATCCGAAGTTACGGCATGATCGGCAAGCTTTTCGCCCGTGATGCTTCCCGCTCGAATTTTGTCCCCTCCGATGGCCCCATCGAGAATGTTCCGCCCTGATACAGAGCCGCCGGCCAAATGCTCGGCCGTTACGGAGGATATCGCCAGTTTGCTGGAGGTGATGCTTCCCTCTGCGATATGGATGCCGGTGACGGCATAATCTTGAAGCTTGTCACTGCTGACGGAGCCTGGCGCAAGCTTGGAGCTGGTAACGGCCCGGGAGGCGATCCGGCTTTCCGTAATGGCGGATTCGCATATATCTTCCGTATAAATAAAGGGCCCTTTATGGCCTGGCATTTGCTTTTCGGTCAGCAGATCTTCCCGTTCCGAAGCATTTGAAATGTTGAATACTTCTTCACTCTCTTCCAGAGGAATCGGAGTCGGCTGCTGATTATCGGCTTCGGTGGACGTCTCTTTGTTATCATGGATTTCTGACTCCGCGGGGAACGGTTCAGCGGCTTCCGTAAGCAGCTCGGAAGCCGTTTCTTCCGGAGCCGCTGCCGGCGCAGATGAAAGTACCCGGGCCTCCCTTTCCTCTGCGCGGCTTCGTTCCTCGTTACCTGCCAGCAGGTCGAGCTCTCTCATGTTGGGATCCACTACATAGCGGTGCTGGTTTAGATTGGCCTGTTTGCCTGATGTGTGCTTCCCTCGTTTTTTCAAGACTGCACGCTCCTTCCGAAAAAATAATCCGTCTTCGGCATCATATGCACCGATTTGGGCGTCTGTCACATCATCGCTCAAGAAAAAACGGAACTTTTCCCCGCTGAATGGATCCTTTTTGGGGAACGCTCGAAGGGATGTCTTTCCGGGCACCAAAAAGGCTGCCCTCGAGGTGAAATCATGAAACACCTCGAAAGCAGCCTTCGCCCCATCCTGTACGGAGTATAAGCGGCAACGACTCATCGCTTTTTTTAAGAGATAAGAAAGTATAAACTACAGAGGTTTGCCATCCTTATCTCGCAAGAAAAACTTCCGCTAAATGCGGTCTGTCTTCTGAAAAAGTACGTCGATAGACGTTTATCTTATCGATTGTATAACACGTCCGTAATCGTCACATTCGTGATTTGTCCCGGGGTAACGATGGTGACCTGGCTGCCCTTCACCGCCATAAGCAGCTGTGAGCCAAGCGGTGATATGAAGGATATGCAATCGTTGTCGGGATCGGAATCCTCGGGGAAGCAGAGCGTGTAAGACTCGCGTTGGCCGTCGTCGTATAAAACGGTAACGGTGCTTCCGATGAAAGCAAAATCCGGACAGATCCTATCCCCGGAGCCGGAGTTTTGCTGGAGGAAGTTTTCCAGCTTGAACATATACCGCTCAATAAAAGCCTTGGTATTCCGGCGCTCCCGGGCGATGCGGACATCGTCGCTGGCGGGCAGATACCGGTCCAGAAACAGTGTCAGCTGCTCGTCAAAAAAAGAAAGCTGGGAAACGAGCGTTTCCCTTATATTGGTTTGCTGCAAATTCATGTTTTATTTCTCCCTCTCATTATCGTGATCTGCTGCCTGATCATCGGTAACCCCTCCAGTGAGGGGAAGGGAGGAGAAAAGCGGCATCACGTCCCCGGATGACGTTATCCGCCCATATGGTGCAGGCATGCCGTCCAGCCGACCAAGCGCAGCTACGGTTCATCGTAGATCGAACTGCAGCCTAAGTTCATTAGGGCATAGCGTCTGTTCCATTTCATGGAAATCCTCCTTGGTCTCAAACCTTCCGTTTATTTCAGCGTTCCGAACATAGCGGCGAGAATGAACTCAACGATAATGAATACGAGAATTGCGGCCGAAATGCAGGAAACGGCGAAAATAAAAAATGCCGGTGCGGTCTTTTTGTTTTTTTTTCCTCGATTGGAATTTGGAGTTTTCACGAAGGTCCCCTCCATTTCCGTTAGTTGCTGTAATGAATATCGACAGAGTTGTACACCGATGGCCTCAACCCCCTATGGGCAGCTTGTTCGCCGAGGTTACATTTAATGTAAAAATACTGCGTATAAACAGGAAGGCATCCCGTTTGAGATTCAAACGAAATGCCCTCTGCTTACTGCCCGATCTTTGCCTCCATTATGCCATAAAAGACAGGTACAGGACAACATAAATGGTACGATATGTATTTAAAAGGGGCAGCCGTTCCCTAACTTCATCCCCCAGTTCCGTTTCTGAAAATCGGTTTATGGAAAACGGCAACCATAAAGTGATGGCATTCAAGCAGCGCTTCAGTCCGTTCAAATAGACGTACCCGGCAGATAAACCTGCCGGGTACTTTGCGGGCGTTCTATGAACGCCGATATGATTTAACCCCTGACGGCCGAAATGGCTGCACAGTCGGTTCCTTTTGTTGAAGTCCAGAGGATCATTACTTCCAAAACAACAAAAGCCCTGCCTCTCTTTTGTCCTTGCGGCTCCGATGACCGCTCCAGTGTGAATCAGAAAAACAAACGTTCCTTAAACTCTTACTTTTGGGTCAGAAAATAGGAATTTACAACTTCATCTTGGATGATCTTGCTAGTTAAGCGAGGAACTTTCGGGGTTAAACTTCTTGTAACAATTAAAAATTATAGCACATACAATTACCGAAAGCAAATTGAAGTCCAATCAGGGGACGGCTTAAGCCTCACGACACCTGATGGTACGCTGCGCGCCGGCTGAAAAAGGCAACAGGACATGTCCTCCGGCGAAGAGGCATGTCCTGCCGGTTAATTTTCGATGAGGGTGTAGCCATCGTTGGTCATGTCGAGAACGTCGGCCATGCCGGGAGTAATGTACACTTTTTTTATCCTTTGTAATGAACAGCGCCTCCACATGGTCCAGTTCCTCCGCGAAGGCAAGCCCTTTCTCCAGACCCATCGAGAAGAGGGAGGTGGAGAGAGCATCGGCGTCGATGGAGCGCTCTGTCAGGATCGTGACGCTGCTCAAGTTGTTATCGACCGGATAACCGGTGTCGGAGTCGAGAATGTGGTGATAGGCTTTTCCGTCCTGCTCGAAAAAACGTTCATACACGCCGGAGGTAACGATCGTTTGATCTTCCACCTTCAGGTTGCCGATCGGATTGCCCCGGGCCATATCGGGATCCTGGATGCCGATCGTCCACTTATGGCCGCCCGGCTTTTGGCCGAGGGCCAGCACATTACCGCCGAGGTCAATAATGGCGCTGTGAAAACCGTTATCCGTTAAATACCCGGCGATAACGTCCGCGGAGTACCCTTTGGCGATGCCTCCAAGATCGAGGATCATGCCTTTTTTCTTCAAATATACCTCACGGGTATCCGGCTTGAGCTCGATATGGCGGTAGTCGCAAAGCGGCAGACGTTCTTCAATTTCGGAGGGCTTTGGCACATGAGCATCTTCGCTGCCGATGTTCCACAGAGTTACGAGAGGGCCGATCGCCACATTAAAGCGGCCTTTTGTCAATTTCGAATAGTCATAAGCCTTTTGAATGACTTCGAAGGTTTGCTTAGACACCTGTACGGGCTTGACTCCCGCATTGTCATTGATCCTATCCAGCTCGCTTTGATTGTTGGTTCGGCTCATTTCGGCGTCGATCGTTTTCAGCAGCTTTTCAATGTCATCAAAATGTCTGTCCGTGATTCTGCCGTCATATACTTTTACCTGCACGATCGTATCGAATATATAGTAGGACTTTTTAACCGGTTCGACAGACTTCGCGTCCTGAGCGGGGGCTGTTTTATCCGTGCCCGGGCCGGATGGTGCCTGTCCCGTATTTGAACATCCGCCGAGAAGGAGCAGGGCGGAGAGAAGCAGGAGAAGCGGTGAAAGCTTGCTTTTGTTCATGGGGATTCCTCATTTCCACCAGATTTCGCCCTAAATTATAGCAGAGGCCCCGGCGGGGATATGTGAGGCTTTTCATAATTTAATTAAATTTTTGAGTAAAATTTTGGATTTCGTGATGATTTTGTGAAAGTATTCTCAAATAGGTCGAAATACGTATTTCCTTCATTGAAGGATCGATGGGGAGTGAGTATAATGAGGACGTCTAAGATTTAGATAATCAAAAAATAAGGAAGATGCTTATGAAACGCGGAGATCTGGTGCTGATCTCGGTTCTGCTGGCAGCCGCCCTCATATTTCTCGTTCCGCGATGGCTTGGCGGCAATGGAAGTGAAGAAAATCACAATAATCCCCTGATTGCGACCATTACGGTGGATGGCCGGCCGTTCAAGCAGGTGGAATTGACCAAGGAAGAACAGGTCATCGAAATACGGACCGACCACGGAACCAATATTCTCAAAGTACATGATTACGGCATTGAAATGATTGAGGCCGACTGTCCGGACGAAGTCTGCCTGTCCTTCGGCTTCGTAAATCAAAAAAATCAAAGCATCGTCTGTCTGCCGCACAAAGTGCTGGTTGAGGTGGACGGAGGTCCAGAGGGAGGGGAAACGGATGAAGTCGACGCCGTTGTCAACTAACGAATCCGCACAGCTGCTGAAGAAAACCGTCATTATTGCTATTTTTGCGGCCGTCGCGGTCGTGCTCAGCATCGTGGAATCCCTTATTCCCGTCAACCTTTCGGTACCGGGAGCAAAGCTGGGGCTTGCCAACATCATGGTGCTGACCTGTTTGTATTTTTTGCGGGGCAGGGACGCGTTTACCTTGATTATTCTTAAAACGCTGCTGACGGCGATGATATTCGGAACCTTCTCCAGCTTTCTGTTCAGCCTGTTCGGCGCGCTGTTCAGCTTTGTGGTGATGTACGGCTTGCTAAAAGTCAGCGGAAAACGGCTCAGCCTGATCGGAATCAGCATTGCCGGGGGAGTAGCGCATAATATCGGCCAGCTGACGGCGGCCTGCATCATTTTTAAAACCACCTCCATATTCTATTATTTGCCGGCGCTGCTGCTGACCGGTATCGTGACCGGCATCCTGATCGGCATCGCGGTAAGGTATCTGGTGCCCTCGCTCTCCAGGCTCTCGTTGTTTGCGGGGGTGTCCGGCTGAATACGGAATGAACTTTTGAGAAGCGACTTTTTGAACTCACATGGATAGGGGGGCCTTTGATGGATAGGAATGGACTCGGTCGCCGGAAGGGCACGGCGGAAGTAATGGATGCCCCGGGTATCGTGGACTCACAGACGGCACTCGTTCTCCGTGATGTCAGCTTTTCATATACAAGGGAACAAGAGAACATCCGCTCCGTCAGCTTCAGCGTCCCCAAGGGTCAATGGGTGAGCATTGCGGGGAGCAACGGAAGCGGCAAATCGACGCTGGCAAGGCTCTTTAACGGGCTGCTGATGCCCGGCGGGGGATCCGTAGTGACGGCAGGCCTCGAGCTTGCGCCTCCGAATCTGGCGGCCATTCGCCGCAGCGTGGGAATGGTATTCCAGAATCCGGACAACCAGTTTGTCGGCAGCACCGTAGAAGAGGATATGGCATTTGGCCTGGAAGGCCTGTGCATGAGCCGGGAGGAAATGCGGGAGAAAATCGATCGTTACGCCGGGAAGCTCGGAATTCAACCCCTGTTGAACCGGCATCCTTCCGAGCTTTCGGGAGGGCAGAAGCAGCGGGTGGCGCTGGCTTCCGTGCTCGCGATGGAACCGGAGATTCTGGTGCTGGATGAAGCCTCCTCCATGCTGGATGAGGGAGCACGGGTTGAATTGACCGCAATCCTCCGGAATATGCACCGGGAAGGCCGCTATACGATGTTGTCGATTACGCACGATGCGGAAGAGATACTGGCCTCGGAGCGCGTTTTGGCCCTGCGGGACGGGAATATTATAGCGGATCTCCCGCCGAAAGAGCTGTTTGCCGATGAGGAACTGCTGTCCCTTTGCTGCCTGGAGGCTCCGTTTGGACTGCGGCTTGCGCAGGAGCTGAGACGGCAAGGGGTGCCTGCGGATATATCGGGAGGACCCGGGGACCTGGAGGAATTTTTATGGTCATTCAGATAGAGAAAGCATGCTTTGACTACAGCGCCGGAAGTCCCTGGGCCCGAACCGCGCTTCAGGGTATAGACCTGGATATAGCCAAGGGACAGTTTATCGGCATTGCCGGTACGACCGGTTCGGGCAAATCCACGCTCCTCCAGCTGTTGAACGGAATCATCAAGCCGACATCGGGATGCGTGTCCGTGCTGGATATGACGATCCGGGCAGGAGAGAAGGCGCCCAAGCTTCGGGAGCTCCGCCGCAGGGTAGGTCTCGTATTTCAGTTTCCGGAGCAGCAAATGTTTGAAGAAACGGTGGAAAAGGACATTTGCTTTGGACCGATGAACTTTGGCGTAAACGGCGAGGAGGCCAAGCGTCGTGCACGGGAAGCATTTGATATCATGGGCCTGGACCGGGGACTGCTGCAGCGGAGCCCCTTTCAGCTGAGCGGAGGACAATTGCGGAAAGCGGCTATCGCATCGGTGCTCGCCATGGAGCCGGACATCCTTGTGCTTGATGAGCCGACCGCTACGCTGGATCCCGCCAGCCGAAGGGAATTGATCCGTCTGCTCGGACGCCTGTGCCGCGAGCAGGGCAAAACGGTGATTATGGTTACCCATCGCATGGATGAGCTGCTGGATACCGCCGACCGCTGGGTCATCATGCATGAAGGCAGCTGCGTCTATGACGGTACGGCTCGAGAGCTTTCGGGAAAGCTGGGGGTGCTGGAAGGCTGCGGGATGGCGATTCCACAGCCCCTGCGCTGCTGGAGCATTCTGGCGGAGCGTTTCGGCCTGCAGGAGGAGGAGCCGTGCTATACGGCGGAAAGTCTGGCCCGAAGGATGGCCGGGCTGCGGAAACTTTCGGAGCGAACTCATCCGGACGAGAAAAGGGAGCAAAGAGGGGGAGGATTATGCGCGAAAAGCTGCTGATCGGACGAAGCATCGATACCGGTTCATGGATCCACGGCCTGGATCCGCGGGCGAAGCTGACGGCCATGCTGCTGTATGTGGTCGTGATTGTCCTGGTGTCGTCATGGACGGCCATGGCGCTGACCCTTCTCTTTTCCATACTGGTCATGGGCTCCACCCGGATCCCGTTCCGTTATTATTTCAAAGCGATGAAGCCGCTGCGTTTTCTGATGGTTTTTATTTTTATCGTTCAGCTGTTTACGGTTCAAAGCGGCAAAGCCTGGCTCTCGCTCGGCACGTTTACCCTCTATGCGGGCGGCGTCGAAGAGGGCCTGTACAGCGTGCTTCGCATGGCTTTATTGATATCCTTTACGGCGATTCTTACGTTTACGACGACCCCGGGCAAGCTGAATCAGGGCCTGGAGGGCGTCCTCAAGCCTTTGAAAAGAATAGGGATGCATCCGGAGCGGCTCAGCCTGATGATCGGCATTGCGCTCCGTTTTATTCCGACGATTCTGGATGAAACCCATAAGATTTTGAAGGCGCAAGCTTCCCGGGGGGCCGATCTGAAGGAGCTGCCCTGGAAAGACAAGGCCAAAATGCTCGTGTCCCTGCTCGTTCCCGTAACCGTCGGCGCATTCCGACGGGCGGAAGATCTCATACAGTCGATGGAGTCGCGAGGATTTGTGATTAACGAACCTCGCACCAGTCTCCATGTGCTGGTCTGGACCGGCCGGGATACCGCATTCCTGCTGTTATTCGTCCTGCTTGGCATGGCCGTGGCGGTGGTTTAATCGACGGGTGTGAATGCGATTGCGGGGAAGGGTCCTTCAGAATCTACGGCTATAGTTTGAACTCCAACGGACATACAGGGCGCTTACATCGAATTCATCCCCGGTTTGGCCGCTTAACGGACATAGGATCCATTAGCGGCCCCGAATGGCAGAGTTTCTTGCTTAATTGCTTCTGTAACGGAACCCATGTCCGTTAGTATTTGATAACCGTGGCAAACGAGAATCAAAAAGGTCAAAGATTGGGAGCAAGTTTAGCTCCAGTCCTTGACCTTTTTTGCTCGAAAAAAAGGGAGCGGTCCCGCGAGCCTCGTTTTTGGCTTTCAACATGATGGAAACGGATGTGAGGAGAGGCAAAGCGCAAATGGCTAGGCGGCCGAAAAAATACTCAAGCAGCGTGTTCAGATCCTTGTGGGCGGGGAAGCCGCCCAACTGGACGATAATCGCCTCGGCCCGTTCGAGATAGGAACGGCTGAAAGTTTCGGCCTGTTCCAAGGCCCCGCTCTGGCGGATGGCTTCCAGCACCCGGTCCACCTCGGCATCCGGCGAATCCGGACCGATCGACCGGATGGCAGGGGAGAGAGCGGGGTCCTTTAGGGCAAAGAACACGGGCAGGGTGACCTGGCCGTGACGGAGGTCGCTGCCGGCAGGCTTGCCGAGCGTCTTTTCATCTTCCGTGAAATCCAGCAGATCATCACGGATCTGAAAGTACATCCCCAGGCATTCCCCGAATTCATAAAGCAATTCGGCCGATTGCGGATCGCATCCTGAAGACAAGGCGCCCGTACGAAGGCAGGTGGCCATCAGCAGGGCGGTTTTGTTTCGTGATTTCTCCAGGTACTCCTCCAGTGTCTGGTCATAGTCGAAGGCATGGGCCATTTGCTGATATTCCCCGAGGCAGAGCTGCGTCGTTGCAATAGATGACAGGTCATGCACGTACCGCTCCTGATCGGCCGCGTATTGGGACAGCAGCTCCACGATCCGGAGCGACATGTAACTTCCGATATGAACCGCTTCGCTGACGCCGGTCTTCAAATGCATGGCCGGCTGTCCCCGGCGCAGGTCCGACCGGTCGATCACATCGTCGTGGACAAGCGAGGCCGCGTGGATGAATTCCGCCGCGGCCGCCAGCTGCCATTGCTTTCGTTCAGTCGGCTTCGGCCCGAACCGGGCGCCGACCATCACCATCAGCGGCCGCAGCCTTTTGCCGCCGGAACGGATCAGCTCCAGCACGCTTTTGGCTACGACCGAAGAGCGGGGGAGGTCGGGGTCAAACTTGACGATATTCTCGATTTCCCGATTGATCCGGCGAATGTCGAGGTTTAAGGCTTCATGCAATTTCATCCGGATTCCCTCCCCTATATCGCTTTCACGGTCTGTTTTTTGTTTGTATTCGCCGCATAAAAATGTCTCGAAGTGAACCGTCAGATCCTCGTCGATACCCCGCCCTTCCGCAAAGGCGATCTGCTGCCGTTTAAGGACGGGAGCAAGGTGGGAGACCAGACCGGTTTCCCGGTATTTCACGGCCATCTGCAGATACAGGCTGTACAAATAATCGCCGTCCAGAATGCGGCGGGTCAGATCCGGATCTTGAAAAGAGCAGTCGCGGTGACGTTCCCGGGCCATATGGAGCAGCGCAAAGAGTGCAAGCAGCACGGTTTCCCGCCGGGGCGCAAGCTGATGAGGTTCCAGCACGGAAGCCAGCCGGTTCAGGTCATGGTATGGAACATCCAGGACGATCCCGGCAATCGGTGACCATTCTTCATGCAGTAAACGGAAGGTATCGTTCATCAGTCGAGTTTTCATTAAGCCCACCCCTTAGAGACATTATGCGGACATTCGTTGCCCCGCTTGTATTTAACCGTCAAGAGCCCCGCGCTAAGAAGGCGCGCGGCTCTTGACCGGTTGACATTCTGTATTTTGTGAAAACGACCACGTCCTTGGAGAAGGACGATGGAGTCGTTCCATTTGTTAATCCGTGTACAGGTACCATCGTTTGACGAACGGAACCCTTTTCCAATGCTTTTTCAGCCAAGGAAGCACATAGTAGTCCAGGCCGAGCGTGCTGCCCGATCCGCCGATGGTGGCGATCGCAGCCGTGATATACCAGAGCATTTCGTAAGGCGCCATGCCCGATGTCCAAATCATGATACCCATGGCAATGGTGCCGATGGAAGCGACTGCCGTGAACAAACCGGCAATAAGCATCAGGCCGAATATGATTTCAGCCGCTACCATACCTACCTGGAATACGGAAGCGAGGCCGGTATATCCGCCGTCGGAAGTATAGAAGAACATATCCATGAATCCGCTGACCATGCTGCTGATGAATCCCGGCACAGGAAGCGCCTCGACCGCGGTCTTGGCGGTTTCTACCGCGGAAGCGGCCGTCTGCGCGTCCACCGTCTGCACCACTTCGCTCACCGCCTGCGTGGCTGCCGTGGTGGCGTCAGCCGTTGGAGCCGGAGGTATGAGGAAGATCCGGTTGGGGTCGTCTATGACTTTTTGCAGCTTTTCCCAGCCCTCGGACAGCCACATGAAGCCGAGATAGATCCGCAGCGGGAACAGCCAGAAATTAGGCGAACGTTTCGAGAAGTGGCCTCCAAGGAAGCTTCTGCGGTTGTTCACGTGGAAGAACTCGTGCATCATGTAAGTCCAAACTTTATTGAAGCCGGCTACCGTAAACAAGTAGAACATATTCATGAAGTGCTTGGCGGCCATTGCGAAAAAGCCGGACATCTTAAACAACTTATTCGGCAATCCCACATTGGCTACGCCGTACCGGCTGCCGATGCATACCATGGTGCCGTGGAACGCCGGCTTGTAGGATTTTTTCGGTCCTCCGGTAATCTCGGCATGCAGGTTGTGCGCGGCTACGGCCGCGGCTTGCTCGGCATTTTCGACCATTTGCGGCACCGGACGGGTCTCCCCTTCGGGAATGAAGAAGATGTTGTCCCCAATGACGTACACATTTTCATGATCCACGCTTTGGAGTTTGTCGTTCGTCACGATCCGTTTCCGGCCCTGCTGCTGCACATCCAGGGAACCGACGAGATCGGAGCCTTCGACGCCGGCCGTCCAAACGATCGTGCTGGCTATAATCTCGTTGCCCTCTCCCAGGATGACACGGTCCTTGCCTACGCCGGTTATCTTGGCTCCGGTTATGATCTCGACACCGACCTTGCGAAGATATTTCTCGGACTTGGCAATCAGCTTATCCGGCAGGATCGGCAGGATTTTGGGGGCCATATCCGCGACGACCAGTCGCACCTCCGATTTATCGATGTAAAACTCCTTGCACAGCTCGTCGCGGAATTCCGCCATTTCGCCGACAAGCTCAACACCGGTAAAGCCCGCACCGACAACCACGAAGGAGAGCTTCGACTTGCGAACCGCGGGATCGTGTTCCTTGGCAGCCTCGCGGAAGCTGTGCCGAATCTGCTCTTTGAGGCGAACGGCGTCCTCGAAGGACCAGAGCGTAAACGCGTTCTCCTCCGCTCCCGGAATGCCGAAGAAGGTTGGCTTGCAGCCCGTGCCGATGACGAGATAGTCGTATTCGTAGACCGCATTTTCGGAAACGAGCTTTTGGCCTTCGAAATCGATGTTGTTGATCTCGTCCAGCACGACATTGACCTTTAGGCCGGCAAATATTTTTTTCAGATCGATTTTGACGGAGTCTTCCGGTGTCCGGTTGGCCGCTTCGTGGAGCTCGGTCAGAAGAGTATGATATGGATTGCGGTCGATCAACGTGATCTCGACGTCATTGTTTTTCTTGAACTTTTTAGCCAGCCCTTTGGCTGCATGAACGCCGCCGTAGCCGCCCCCGAGCAGAACGATTTTTTTCATGAAGCTCACCTCTGTCTCTTTGTGCTGCAAAAGCAGAAGCGGGAGAGAACTCCCGTCCTTCTGCTGCAGTATTTTTCGAAATATAAGGAAGTTTATTTGGCTCCTTCAAGCGCTTTTTCGGCCAGTTGGAAGTATTCCTGGATGCCGATGGATACGCCGGAGATGGCGTCGGTTTTGCCTTCATCGTTAAAGCTGAGGCTGCCGACTCCTTGGTTCTCTAAGAAGTACTGTTGAGCCTTTTCGATTTGCTCGTGCCATTCGGCTTGGGCTCCGCCTTTTTCTTTCATGCCGTATTTGCCGTCTTTGGAGAAGACCTGCTTGTCGTCGCCGTTATCGTTTACGCCGCTGAAGTAGGCGGCGATGACTTTCCCGTTGGCAACCGTCAGGTCAACGGTTGATTTCCAGCCGCTTTTCGCGTCTTTTTTCGCCTTCGGCATGGTAGCCCCCGTCTTTTATAAGGACCGGCTTCAACGGGTCCAGCCTGCAGTGCTTTCTGTGCAATCGCCACAAAGTCGCCTACATGGATGGATACGCCGGAGACGGCGTCGGTTTTGCCTTCGTTGTTTACGGTGATGGCTGCCGGATCCTGTTTCTCAACCAGGAATTGCTCCGCTTTGGCAGCTTGCTCGTGCCATTCGGCCTGAGCTCCGCCTTTTTTCTTTCATGCCGTATTGACCGGATTCGGACATGGTTTTTTTTGTCCGGGCCCGCTTTAATGTTGGAACCGTTCCATACCACGTCTTTGATTTTTCCGCCCTCAACGTGAAGGGTAACGTTGTCCTGCCAGCCGGATTCGGGGTTCATTTCGCCCTGGGCGAAGTAAGTGCCGTCGGCATATTTGGCGTCGGTCGCCGGTGTTTCCGCAGCAGGCTGTTCAGCAGCAGGCGTTTCCGTTTTGGCAGGCTCCTCGGCTTTGTCTCCGCAGCCTGCAAGCAAACCTCCGAGAACAAGGGTGCCTGTCAAAATGATGGACAATTTCTTTTTCATACAGATGACCTCCACTTTTTCGTTCAAAATTTTGTGAAAATTATGGTATTAAAATGTTGAAACATTTTAACAACGGGGGGTATTGTCGGAATGCGGCGTCGGCTGATTCTCCACTCCTTCATTCCAAGCGTTGTTTATGCGGCTTTTTACCCGGTAAAAGCATTGAACCGTGAGTCGTTAAGACTACCGTTCGATGGAATCTTAGCATATGCTGGAAGACTTTAATGTGAAAATAATCACTTATTATTTAAATCTTGATTTTTTATATAAAATTTTATCTTCAGTGCGGCGTTTTCGGATTGCAAATGGGGTTGATTTTATTCCTTACGGGGATTCAGAAGGGGGGGCTCCCGGGTAAACGGAATATAGAAGCAACTATGCTGGATCGCTTTTTTTTTACCAATATATACAGGAGGAGTGAAGACGAATGGACAGCAACGTATTTAAAGGAAAGTGGAACCAATTGAAGGGTGAGGCCAAAAAGCAGTGGGGCAAATTGACCGACGATGATCTGGATGTCGTTGCCGGAGAAAAGGACAAGCTGGTGGGCAAGCTGCAGGAGCGCTATGGCCACAGCAAAGATGCCGCCGAGCGCGAATATAACGACTGGAGCTCCCGTTTTCGGGAATAGGAACCGAGGATAGGCAAAAGGCCGGCGGATCTCGGGGGTCGGCAGGCTTTTCACGAAGAGTGGCGGCGAAGGGCTGCGGTCGCTCCGTCAGGATGCTCCGGACCCAATTCATGCAGAGGAGAGGCGGATGAATCATGTATAACACCAAGGTTGTTACCGGCAAAATCATCGAAATTCGCGATGACCATGTGGTGACCCTCCACGGGGACACGGTCAGCACCTATCACATGAGGTATTACATGATGAACGAAGAACCCCTCCCTTTAACGGAAACGGAGGATACCCGGGTCAATGCCAAAACGGGAGCTGCGGCAACCCTCGCCGCGGAGGCGGAAGGCTCCGGAACGTACCGCAAAGACTGGAAGCCCTTTGCATCTTGGCTGTCGTCCTGGAGAAAAAGTGCGCGCCGCGCCTGATGCCAAAACGAAGAAGGGGGCGTCCCCAAGGTCCATTGACCCGGGACGCTCCTCGTTTTGTCAAGAGAGAGTGACCTGTAATCATAAAACGGCCAATGATGACACAGGTTCCGCTATGGGCCCGGAAACGCGGATTTTACAGGTTAAAGTGACGCAGGTTCCGCTATTCGGCCTCAATAGATGTTTATGGGCAGCGAAACGGCTAAATAGCGGAACGGTTGCCAGTAAACAAGCTCAAATCGCCCAAAAAGCAGAAATTAACGGAACCAGTGTCAACGAATGAGTACCAATCTGCTTAAGTGGACAAGCATGAATCCAAAAAAGAAAAGGGGACGGTCCCGCAGTAGAAAAATCTGCTTTGGGACATCCCCTTTTCTAAATATAAGCCAAGCATAGTGATCCAACTTGAACTGCACCCCAATTGTTGGACACACGCTAACAATTGGAGGTGCAGTTTTTTTGTGACTAAATTTACAAAGGATAGTAAACTGGCGATTATTCACGCGTATGACCCTACGCTTCTCTCACAGAGGGAATACGCAAATCAAATGGGCGTTACCAACTCTCAGTTTCAATATTGGTTGAAGCTCTACGAGATCCATGGTGAGTCTGCCTTTGCCAATGGCTATACAAATTATCCGACAAGCTTTAAACTGGACGTACTCAATCATATGGCTCAATTCAACGCTTCCCTCATGGATACCGCA
>NZ_LAZU01000033.1 GCF_000987955.1 Paenibacillus sp. DMB20 | reverse complement strand
AGTTCATAAATCAAATCAATTTCCAAAGTCTTCACCATCTAAACGTAGAATTATATGATTATGTGAACTGGTTCAACAGGCATCGAGTTCATGGCTCACTAGGTTACATGACACCAGTTCAGTACAAAGCTGCAGCCCTTAAAAAAAGTTGTCTGATTTACTGTTGACAGTCCACAACTGCCCTTAATTTGATGATAGCCATGGTAAGAAAGGTTCATTATCATACAGGCCAGATTATTTATGTTGCAAAAATGAGAAAAGGACAACTTGTTTGGATATATGACTAAGTACATGTAGGGAATGACTTTAAGAAGAAATGCATGTGGGCCGACGTCTTGTCTCTTTTTTTGAAAAAAGTATGGCTAAAATCACGGAGGTATATACATTATGAAAAACCCAATTGCTAATAGAGTTGATACCATATTTATTCATGTAACCGACCTAGAGAAATCAGTTGAATGGTATAGCAAACTTCTGGGCGTAGATGTTAAGGGCCCGGTTCAAGGACCAATTTATACATTCGATATGGGAGCAGGGCGACCGGGGTTAACGCTGGATAATCATTGTTTTGATGACATGCACGAAATCAAACCACTGAATCATCCACTCTTTAATTTGAGTGCCGTGGATATAAATGCAGCCTATCAACATGTTAAAGATCTAGGTGCCGAGATCGTGAACGAGATTCAAACATTCCCGGATTTATCTGAGTTCTCTTTTAAAGATCCAGATGGAAATATCATGATGATATGTACTTGTTTTAGCTAAATAGTGGTAGCAGCTGATCAACTCAACGCAATATTAAGCAGAAAGGAACAGATCCCAACCGTGAAAATAATCGTTACTGCAGGAGCGATCATAAGAGATAATCAAGGCAGAATATTGCTTCAAAAAAGATCGGATTATGGCAACTGGGGATTACCTGGTGGAGGTATGGAACCGGGAGAAACGATCGAAGCCACAATGATAAGAGAAGTGCTTGAAGAAACTGGACTTGAAGTACTGAAATATCATTTTTACGCCGTATATAGCGGTGAGAGAATGCAGTATACATATCCGGATGGAAATGAAGTTGTTTTTGTAATGTTCTTATTCAATGCAGAAGTAGACTTGCAAGGAAAAGTAGGAGAAGACGGACAAATCTTACTCTATAATGATGCATCGAACGAATCTCTACAACTAAAATTCATCGATATGGAAGATATACATATTTCAGATTTAAGTTCAGTCCAAAGACCTGTATTTGAAGATCTAAAAGCTAACAAAAAAAACACTATTAAGAACATGACTTGTAGATAATACATGGAAGGTGTTAATATGAACTAACATTGCGGCATGCCGTTAGCCGGCAACATTAGCGTTGCGGAAATACATGAAATGAGGAATAAACTATCGTGAAAATACGATTCAGTAAAGAGCAAGTGAAGGCGTGGGCAAAAGAGGACCGTGCGAACGGCCTCCACCAAAGGAGATGAACAGGCATTGATCCAAGATGGCGTACATGCGTTTAAGCGATTTGACTCGGAAAAGCTTGCTTCCATTCGTCAATTGGCTGACCTGTGCAACGAGCATGATCAAATCATTCTGAAATTGAATTGGGACACCTTGCAAGATCAGAAGAGCAATTCAATAATTGGTTTTCTGTATTACGTTGGCGAGCAACTTGCCGGGTTTCTCGGTCTCTATCAGTTCCAGTCGTCAGAGGCAGAAGTGAGCGGTATGGTGCATCCGGAATATCGTCGCCAAGGAATATTCGGGCAACTCGTCCGTGCCGCTCAAGAGGAATGTCTTCGGCGAAAAACGGGGAGGTTTATCTTCATCTGCGAACGGCGTTCGGAATCCGGGAGGGAGTATGCAAAGAGTATAGGAGCGAATTACAGCTTCTCGGAATATTGGATGCAGCTTGGGGAAAAGAAGGATGAAGACCCAAGCAACTCGCTTCCCTCTGAGCTGAAGCTTGAGCTTCGCCAAGCTGACCCAACCGACATTGAACTGCTCACTCGGCTGAACATGGGCGGGTTCGATGTGACAGAAGCGGATGCGAGGGAATTTGCGCAGAGTTCTTTTCGTTCAGAATCCGATAAAACGTACATTGCCGAACTGCTGCAAGAGGGCGGCGAGCCGCTGCCAATCGGAAAAATTCATGTGCAGCTGGATGAAAATAAAGCGTTCATTTTCGGATTTTGCATCTTGGCGGCGCATCGGAAGCAGGGATACGGCAGATGGATCTGCGGCATATGATTCACACCATCAAGAGTCAAAATGAAGCCGCTGAAGTAGCTTTGGAGGTTGCGGTGGAGAATGAGAACGCGCTCGGATTATATACGTCATGCGGTTTCGAAATTCGCAATGCGAACGATTATTATGACATGGTTCTTACGGCCGAGAAAGTTCAGTCTACATAAAACAAAGACCTAATCCATTTACAAAGCAGTGCGGTACTGATAAGGTGCTGCACTATTTTTTTTGCTGTGCGAGTCGGAATTCGACTTGGGCCGTAAGAATCTTAAGAAACTTGTAAGATTAGAGAAAGAAAAAAGAAAATTCAGCCTTGTACTATAAAGGTGCTAGGAAAGTTTCGATCGAATCCTGCTTCTTCATTCACTTCACGATCAACAGCAGGCGAATAGAACTACTTTCTATCAGCAAGAAGATAAATGTATTTATACATAGGGAAGGAATTGATGTTTTCGTGAGTTACGCCTTATACAACAAAATGCTGCAGTCGCTGTGGATGGCCTGGGAGACTGTATTTGAACGTATAACGCCGCTTCGAAGTGTGTACCAGTCGCAATTCGGCATTTGCAAAATTGTCGTTCGCGCCCATCGTGGTAGTTCTATCCGCTGTGAGGATGGGACATACATACATGCGGGTGATCAAGTCTGTGAGATTCACCTTGATAATCGGGAAGTTCTGCAGCTATCCCGAACGGTCGGGGCGGATCGGGCCGCGATTGTAACGGCTCGCAGGCTGCGCGAAGCGTTGAAGGATATTGGCCGAGCGGTCGAATCAGATCCGAAATTGGCAAGGGTTAAGGCTTTGACCGGCATTACCTTGCTGCATCGCGGCATTATTCATGGATTGGGATTCGAGCTGCATCCGCTGGAGACGAAGTGGATGCAGCGGATATCGACGGTATATCTTCGCTTGCTGCTTCGTATGCTCAATCCAGAAGGGGCCAAACGATTAAAGCAGCAGAGATCGAAGCTCGTGCCGAAAATGCTCATGATGTCCCGAACGTCTTTGGTAAATCGATATGCAAGCGAGGCGAAGGCGTAATTATGGACCATCCCATTGCAGGTTTACTCATTTTCTTGATTGCGCTTTATATGGGGCTGCCTTTCCTGCTGACTCGAATATTCGGTTGGGGAGTTTTTCGCAAGGCAAATCGTAAGCGGGCAGTGCGCCATGTTGCCTTCACATTCGATGATGGACCCGATCCTCGCTATACGCCCAAGCTGCTTGATCTTCTTCGGGACCGAGGCGTGAAGGCAACCTTCTTCGTTCTCGGCAGCAAGGCGGAGAAATATCCGGAGTTAGTGAAGCGCATGCACGTGGAAGGACATCAGATCGGCATTCATAATTATACGCATATGCTGAATTGGATCATGTCTCCAAGAAACATACGTCGAAAGCACGTTGAACGATCTGCAGACATTATCGAACGAATTACGGGAGAACGTCCGACCTACTATCGTCCTCCTTGGGGGATTTTGAACATTATGGACCTGTTCCTGCTTCGCAAGGCATATCGGCTCGTGTTATGGTCGGTTATCGCGCGCGACTGGAAACTGAATACGGGTGAACGTCATTTGCATAATCTGCTGTCCGAGCATATCCGTCCCGGGGCTGTCATCGTATTGCATGATAGCGGCGATACTTTCGGAGCTGACAAAGAAGCCCCCGGACAAATGCTGACGGTGCTTCGGGACATCCTGTCCGAGACCGAGCGAAGAGGCTTGAAGTGCGTGCGAACGGATGAACTGCTGAAGCTGGAGCATGCAGCGTAAAATCGCAAAAAAGAAGGATCATTCACTATCTAAAAGCAGCAAACCATAGAGAGGCAAGGAATCCTTGTTAGCCCATTTCCCGGCCAATCCACGATTGCGGTCAGCCTCCGAAAGGGCCGGAATTCAACCTGTTCGGAGTAAATCGAATCTTAAATAATTTAAGGACGAAAAAAGAAACATAGAAGTGAAAAACTTCTATGTTTCTTTTTGATTTATTGGAAAATACTTTGCATTTTCCGAGCACAGATGCTCCTTCTAACCTATTATGGAAGCTATTTTGAACGTAATGGATTTGTAAGGAATGAATAAGAAAAAAAGAAATTTTTACTGTGTAGGATAAAAATATAAAGAAGGTGAGGGGGGAGTAGATAAGATATACTTATGTGAAAAACAAACCAGTAAAGATGATTACGAATTCATGTTGCCCTTTTGTCATTGGTGGAGATGTTAGCTGTGCAGTACGAAACAACAAGCAACCACCCATACCATATGAATAGAGGAGTGGAATGCCTTATGAAAACACGTAGTCAAATTACATTTGCAAGTTTGGCCCTTTTAATAGCTGGAAGTTCCCTGTTATACACAACAACACCAACCCCAATTGTAAAAGCAGAGCCCGCTCAAAGTGTATCTAGTTCGTTACAAACAAGTATTCAACGAGATCGTGCTTCCGTCAAGCAAGCAATGCGGGATACATTGCAACTTGGATACCCGGGGATACTTGCTAAAACTTTTGAGAGTGGAAAAACGTGGAGTTATGCCGCTGGGATAGCAGATCTGAGAACCAAGAAACCAATGGAAACAGATTTTCGCTTTCGCATTGGCAGCGTGACGAAGACGTTCACCGCAACGGTTGTACTTCAATTAGCCGGAGAGAACCGCTTGAATCTAGACGATTCCATTGAAAAATGGTTGCCTGGTGTCATTCAAGGAAACGGATATGATGGTAACCGGATTACGATCCGGCAGATATTGAACCATACAAGTGGTATCGCTGAATACTCAAGGTCAAAAGACTTTAATCTTATGGATACGAAAAAATCGTACACGGCTGAAGAATTAGTAAAGATGGGGATTTCTCTGCCCCCGGACTTTGCTCCAGGAAAGGGCTGGTTTTATTCAAACACAGGATACGTATTACTGGGTATCCTTATTGAAAAAGTAACCGGAAACAGCTATGAAGAAGAGATTGAAAATCGGATTATTGAACCGCTTGACTTGTCGAATACATTCCTACCTGGCAATTCAAGCGTTATTCCAGGCACCAAGCATCCTCGTGGATATATCCAACTAGACGGAGCGAGTGAGCTAAAAGACGTTACTTATTATAACCCAAGTATGGGTCAATCGGCTGGAGAGATGATTTCTACTGCTGACGACTTAAACAAATTCTTTTCCTACTTGCTCGGTGGCAAATTACTAAAAGAACAGCAACTAAAACAAATGCTTACTACAGTTCCTACAGGAATAGAAGGAATCGATGGATATGGTCTTGGAATTTATGAAACTAAACTTCCAAACGGAGTCTCGATATGGGGACACACAGGTGGCATTCCAGGATTTGATACTTTTGCTGGAGGTACATATGGAGGTAGGCATACGTTGGCCGTCAGTTTGAACAGTATGGGTAAAGTTAACAGTTCGGATCTTTTTAAAAATATTTTACTTGCTGAATTTAGCAAGTAGCCAAAAAGAAAAAACGGATAAATATGTCATTGTCATTATCTAAGGAGGCAATTCTCTCATGAAAAATAAACTATCTGGGGTGTTAGCCGCTACATTGGCGCTGACCATGACCCTGCCAACAGGAGCGATAGCATCTTCCAGCAGTAAGACTACAGTTGTGGCAAGCCAAGAAGTTGCTAGCCAAGAACTGAAGAAGATCGCAGCAGAGAAAGCTGCTCTACTCACGAAGTCCTATGGAACGACCAGCGTGCAGTATGCGCTAATTGATAATGGAAAAATTATTTTGTCGGGTCAGACAGGCAAGAACGATATGGAAGGGAAACAGCCGCTGACCAAAGATACTCTATACGGGATTGGTTCAACCAGTAAAGTATATACAGCTGCGGCTGTAATGAAATTAGTCGACGAAGGAAAAGTCGATTTGGATGCTCCTGTCGTCCGCTATGTTCCTGATTTCAAGATGAAAGATGAGCGGTACAAGCGCATTACGCCGCGTATGCTGTTGAACCACTCCTCGGGTTTGCCAGGTATGACGTTCAATAATGCATTTTTATTTAAAGATAATGATACTTATGCCCATGATATTTTGTTGCGGGAACTATCCAGCCAAAGCTTGAAGGCGGACCCTGGCGCGTTCTCGGTATACTGCAACGACGGCTTTACGCTGGCCGAGATTTTGGTGGAAAGAGTCAGCGGTATGAGTTTTACTGAATTTCTACATCAACGGTTTACAGAACCCTTAAAGTTGAATCATACGAAAAACGCCGCAGGACAAGTGGGAAGACGAAAAGCGCGCTGGACTTTATACTCCGACGTATCAAGGGCAGCTTCCTATTGAATCAGTGAATGTGATTGGTTCGGGAGGGATCTCTTCCACGGCAGAAGATGTGGTGCGATTCTCACAATTATTTATGGGACAGGGAAAAGGAATCCTTTCTAATAAGGCAGTCAAGGAGATGGAGCTAGAGGAATATAAAAAAGGAATGTGGCCGGGGGATGGAGATAGTGTGTTCAACTATGGTCTTGGATGGGATAGCGTGGAACTATATCCATTCAATAGATATGGGATAAAGGCCTTGGCTAAGGGCGGAGACACGATACTGCAACATGCTGCACTGGTCGTGCTTCCGGAACAGAAGATGGCAGCGGCTGTGTTGTCATCCGGCGGCAGCAGCCTTACAAATCAAATGGTGGCAACTAAATTACTGCTCACCGCGCTTAAAGAGAAGGGTACGATTAAGGATATAAAGCCGGATAAAACCTTTGGCAAGCCAGTCAAGGCTAAGATGCCTCAAGACGTGGCAAAGAAAGCGGGCCTTTACGCAAATACCTACAGTCATTTCAAAATAGAAATTACGAAGAAGGGAGAACTGCTCTTACCATTTAAGCCAGAAGAAAAAATATGTATATACGGCGGATGGAAGCTTTATTAATGAAAAGGGTACCTCCAAGCTCAATTTCGTCACCGAGAAGAATGGAAAAACTTATTTGAGGGAGAACACATATGAATTATCGCCGGGCTTGGGGCAAATTGCAATGATTAACTATTTAGCCGAAAAACTAGAAGATAATGTGCTACCGAAGAAAACCGCTGCTGCATGGGCGAAGCGGGAAGGCGGCAAGTTCTATCTTGTGAACGAGAAATTTAGTTCCATGAACTATCTTGGACAACTAATACCTCATATCACACAAATCACTGTCAAGGAAGGCTATTGGGAAGGCAAAAAAAATAACGGGTCCGAATACGGCGAAGCATCAACTCCAGATTCCCGTTATGGATGGGCGTGATACGAAGGAAGCTCGTTTCTATACAGAGCACGGTAATGAATATATGGAGATGGCCACCTTCTTATACGTAAGTGAATCCAACGTAAAACCGCTTGATGCAGGTCAATCATCGAAAGTTACATTGCAAGCAAATGGACATGCGAAATGGTTTAAGATCCCGCAAGCGGCAGCAGGAAAAACGATGACCGTGGCGTTGCCATCGAAGAGTTCGTTCGCGGTGTATGATGAGAAGGGAGTATGCATCAATTTTAGCGTTATGAGCGGCAATAACAAAGTAAAACTGCCGAAGAACGGAACGGTTGTATTTGCTGGTGCGCCGAACTCGGAATTTGCAATTACGTTGAACTAGCAACAATTTAAGATGAACTTCAACAAAACCAGCACGACATAGAAAAGATGTTTTGCTGGTTTTGTTTGTATTTTACGTATTGCCTTTACGAAGAGGCTTTATAATATCACGCTCAAACTCTGTAAGAATAGCAAGCATATCAGTTCTGGGTTATCATCTTTTGCCCCACTCATCTTCTCGGTGTAAATACGTTCGCAGCCGGTATTATGATGTATAACCCCGCGGGACTCGCGATAGCTGCCCGGATATGGGAGCGTCCTTCGTATCATGACGGCGAAGGACGCTTTTTTTCAAGAGATAAGAAAGTATAAACTTCAGAGGATTGGCCACCTTATCTCGCAAGAAAAACTTCCGCAAACTGCGGTCTGTCTTCTGAGAAAGTACGTCGATAGACGTTTTTTCTTATGGCCGGTGAACGCAAGCGGTAAAAGGAATCGCTTCAGGATAGCCATTGAGGAACACGATCTCCCGGTGGCCGTTCGGCAACAGATGCTCGATCGCCTTCTGCGGTTTAAATTAAATAGTTGTACTTGCCTAGTCCATGTTTACCCAGACAGTCTTCACTTCCGTATAATTGTCGAGCGCATAAGAGCCCATTTCCCGGCCGAGCCCCGATTGCTTGTAACCTCCGAATGGAGCGGCTGCATCGAACACGTTATAGCAGTTCACCCAGACGGTACCTGCTTTGAGTTTGCTTGCCAAATAGTGCGCGTGCTTCAGGTTTTGGGTCCATACTCCTGCAGCGAGTCCGTAGTTGGATTGGTTGGCCTGTTCAATCAAGTCGTCGAGAGTATCGTAGGGCATCGCTGTCACGACAGGCCCGAATATCTCTTCCCGGGCAATCTTCATCTTCGGATCGACGTGCGCGAATATAGTCGGTTCCACGAAGTAGCCCTGCGGATGCGGAACCCCGCCGCCTGTTACCAGTTCAGCGCCTGCTGCAGATCCGGCTTCGATATAACGCTTGACGATGTCATGCTGCTCGGAGGAAACGAGCGGTCCCATTTCCGTCTCCGGATCGAGGCCGGTTCCGACCCGGATTCGCTGAGCTTCCGATGCCAAGTCGGCCACGACGTTGTCGTACATTTTCTTCTGCACGTAGAGCCGCGAACCAGCTGAACATACCTGCCCCTGGTTGAATGTGATGCCGCGTAACGCTCCGGGCACCGCAAGTGACAGATCGGCATCCGGTAGGATGATGTTCGGGGATTTGCCGCCAAGCTCAAGGGTCACTTTTTTTGACGGTGTCTGCCGCTTCGCGCATAATGGATTTTCCGACGATCGTGGAGCCGGTGAATGCGATCTTGTCGACTTGCGGATGCCGCACGAGCGGCGCGCCTGCCGTCTCTCCAAATCCGGGAATCACGTTGATTACGCCGCGGGGGAAACCTGCTTCCTGTGTCAGTTGAGCCAGGTACAAGGCGGAAAGCGGCGTCTGCTCCGCAGGCTTCAGGACGACGGTGCAGCCGGTGGCCAGGGCGGCTCCGAGCTTCCAGGCTGCCATCAGGAGAGGGAAGTTCCACGGGATGATTTGCCCGACGACCCCGACGGCTTCATGCCTCGTATAGGTATGAAAGTTGCCCGCCGTAGGGATGGTTTGTCCGACTATTTTCGTTGCCCATCCGGCGTAATAGCGGAAATGCTCGATGGTCAAGGGAAGATCGGCCGCCAACGTTTCCCGCAGCGGCTTGCCGTTGTCCAGCGTCTCCAGCTCGGCCAGTTCTTGCTTGTTCGCTTCAATGAGGTCGGCCAGCTTATAGATGAGACGGCCGCGATCCGCCGCGCTGATCGTCGACCATTCTCCCTGGTCGAATGCTTGACGGGCAGCCTTTACCGCTCGATCCACATCCTCCTCTCTCGCTTCCGCCACAACCGCCAGCACTTCTCCGGTAGCCGGATTGATGGAGGAAAATTCGTTGTTCTGAACGGATTCAACCCATTCCCCATCGATAAATAGCTTTTTGGTGCCCTGCAAAAAGGATTCTACCTTCGGACTAAGTTGGATTTGCGACAATGGACATTCACTCCTTTGCAATCCATGTCATGGACAGGGATTAAATGATAGATTTTCAACCTATATGTATTCTTTTAAAAGAGGAATCATTCCCGTTAAATTCAAGTACGGTGGTGGCATGGAGGTTATTTCCATATCAAACATCCTTGCGCAATCGAAGCCGGTTTTCTATAATAGATGAACAACTTCATAAACTGGATGAAGTATGCGGGAGACAGGCACCAGCCTGGCCGAAGGGGCAAAACTCTCAGGCGTTTGTTTCAATCTTTAAAGGATTGCACGCAAGCAGGACCGTGTACGGACAGAACTCTGGAGAGACTCCGCTGAAACGGGGCACCGAAGGGGCAAGACGTGTCACCACACGTTAAAACTCTCAGGTAAAAGGACAGGGATTGCAGATGATATGCATTATTATTCGGATTCGTGATTAGTATCACCTATCGTTTTATTTGCGTTTCTGCAAAAATGTCCCCAGAGTCAAATCTATCGATTTGGCTCTTTTTCGTGTCGCGAGACACATCGATATCGATGAAGAGGGGAAGAGGATGAACATGTTGGAAGAATGGTTAAACCGTGTGGATCATTTTGTATGGGGGCCGCCGCTGTTGGTATTGTTGGTGGGAACGGGGATCTTTTTCACGATCCGCCTCGGTTTGCTGCAAGTGTTTCGTCTGCCGCTGGCACTGAGGCTCATTTTTACCGCGAAAAATGAAGGGCAAGGAGACGTCACCAGCTTTGGCGCGCTCGCTACCGCCCTGGCTGCCACGATCGGGACGGGGAATATTGTCGGTGTAGCGACGGCGATTCAAATAGGCGGACCGGGAGCGCTGTTCTGGATGTGGTTGGCCGCTTTTTTTTGGCATGGCGACCAAATACGCCGAAGGCGTACTGGCCGTGAAATACCGGAAGATAGACGAGAATGGGCAAGTCTCGGGCGGCCCGATGTATTATATTGAACAAGGTTTGGGCGCGAGATATAAACCGCTGGCCGTATTTTTCGCTGTGAGCGGGGTATTGGTCGCATGTTTCGGGATTGGCACCTTCCCGCAAGTCAATGCCATTGTAACGTCTACGCAGTCAAGTTTGGGAGTTCCAGCCGCTGCAACTGCAGCTGTGGTGACGGCTTTGACGGCATTGGTGACCATCGGAGGGCTCAAAAAAATAACAAAGGTGACTACCAAAGTGGTGCCCATCATGGCCATTGCCTATGTGGCAACAAGCTGTTTCGTGCTTGTTGTTTTCGCTGACAAACTTCCATATGCGCTGTCGCTCGTATTTCAAAGCGCGTTCAACCCGACTGCGGCAGGCGGCGGATTCCTCGGCGCTACGGTCATGATGGCCATTCGCAACGGCGTGGCAAGAGGCGTATTTTCCAATGAGTCCGGCCTTGGGAGCGCGCCGATTGCAGCCGCGGCGGCCAAGGTAAAGTGGCCTGCAGAGCAGGGACTTGTGTCGATGACGGGTACTTTTATAGATACGATTATTGTATGCACGCTGACCGGCTTGACGCTGATTGTGACCGGCTCATGGAATGGGGCGGCGGAAGGGGCTGAGATGACCCAAGCCGCTTTTGATGCGGCCATGCCGTTTGGTTCCTTCATTCTTATGTTTTGCCTCATTTTATTTGCGTTTACGACGATTTTGGGCTGGAACTATTACGGCGAGCGCTGCATGGTATATTTATTTGGCGTCAAGTCCATCCTGCCTTACCGCATCGTGTTTATCGTTCTGGTTGGAGCGGGCGCGTTTATCAAGCTTCAGGCGATCTGGCTTCTCGCAGACATTGTGAATGGACTGATGGCGCTGCCGAACCTGATTGCCCTGCTTGGTTTGTCCGGGGTGGTTGTGGCTGAAACGCGCCTCTATTTGCGGCATAAACGGCGAGAGAAAGTGATTGGGGAAGAGAAGATGAGGACAGCAGGATAAGGAGTACTATAACGATTGGGCAATTCGGACGAATTGGAAAACGAGGTGATCTGTCACGGCTTCCCACGGCCAAGCTTGCCTCCGAATGGTGGTCAACCCGTATTTCCGATTTACTTCAGAGTCCTGGGTGTATCTATACAACTGAGAAAATTTGCTCTTTCGCAATACTGGACGTATCCTGCTATACTAGTGTTTTGAAAAACCTGGATATCTTTCAGGCGACAGTTTTCGTGCTGTCGCCTGTTTGCGTGAAAACAGTCGGAGATTGATTTCGTAGAAGAAGTTTATTCGGACAGTAGGACGGAAGGCTTTGTTTGAGTAGGAGTAAACCCAAAAAGCTTTGGGTGTCTTAGGAGTTGGAGTGTTTACGAAGTTCAGCAATGCACGTATGATGGAGGTATTCACGAAGTTCGTGAATATGACGTTATATGAAACCTGCGAAGAGCATATAAAAACAAAAATACCTTAGATCATTCTTAGATCAATCTATTAAGGAGTGAGTTTATGAATCCACCAAAGCATATAGTTTCGGCAGGTGCAATTGTAATAAATGACAAAAACGAATTGTTACTTATTAAAGGACCAAGAAGAGGCTGGGAGATGCCTGGTGGTCAAGTTGAAATTAAATAAAGAAATTACTCTGATCAATTCGCAACTTGATAAATCTTCCTACATTACAAAACAACAATATGATAAGGAGTTTTCGATATATCCAATCATCCGCAAATCCTGTTGACGGTCAGAGGCATGGGGTATAAGTGGAAGGTAACGAATTGAGGTGGGGCGATGAACCTAAAAGTTGTGTCATTGTGCAAGTACGGTAGAGAAGCTGCCTCGATTGTGCGTAAAAATGAAAAACGTGGTGAAGAAATTTTATGAACATACCTATATTAACCACAAAGCTGCATATTCCTCCAGCGCGATCGAATGTGGTTCAACGCTCACATTTGTTCAAACGCTTGTATGAGGGTCAGCGAGGAAAACTAACGCTTATCTCCGCTTCTGCAGGCTATGGTAAAACCACGTTGGTCAGCGAGTGGCTGGCTGACTGTAGACATCGGGCCGCTTGGTTATCGCTGGATGAAGGTGACAATGATCCTGTGCGATTTCTCCTTCTTCTTATCGTTGCAATAAAGAAGAGCGTTAACGTTAACGACCAAGGTGTATGGAAAGCGTTGCAATCTCCGCAACCGTTGCCGATCAAATACATCCTTACTGCTTTAGTCAATGAAATATCATCCGGTTCAGATCCATTTATTCTCGTTCTTGATGACTATCACGTCATTGAATCTCAATCCGTGCATGATGCTCTGTCTTTTCTAATCGATAATCAACCGTTACAGATGCATTTGATCATCATGACGCGCGAAGAGCCGCAGCTGCCGATCGCCAGATTACGGGCAAAAAACCAATTGACCGAACTGCGTGGAAACGACCTGCGTTTCACCCGGCATGAAGCGACGTTATTTTTAAACCAAATCATGGGGTTTAATCTATCGTCTGCAGAGGTATTTTCTCTAGGGGCACGCACAGAAGGGTGGATTGTCGGGTTGCATTTAGCCGCTATCTCTATGCAGGGCTGTTCGAATACGGCCCAATTCATCTCGTCCTTTACCGGCAGCCACCGTTTTGTGTTGGACTATTTAATGGAGGAAGTCCTTACGCAGCAGTCCGAAAAGGTTCAGACCTTTTTGCTTCATACCTCCATTCTTGATCGATTTTGCGGTTCCCTCTGTGATGCAGTTCTACAGAATGGCATGGGAGGATATGAAATCCTGGAGTATCTTGAGCGTTCCAACCTCTTCATCATCCCGTTGGATAGCGAGCGTCATTGGTACCGCTATCATCATCTTTTTGCCGATTTGTTGCGACAGCGTTTTTATCATGCCTATAAGGATAAAGCCAATGAGATTGCCGTTCTGCACATCAGGGCAAGCCATTGGTTTGAAGAGAATGAACTTGAGATCGAAGCTTTTCAGCACGCTGTGGCGTCTCAAGATGTGGATCGGGCCGCAACATTAATCGAAGGAAGGGGAATGCCTCTACATTTTCGCGGCGCCGCACAGCCTGTATTAAATTGGTTGAAGCGCCAGGATGAGTCCACGCTCAATGAGCGGCCATCGCTTTGGGTGATTTATGCCTCCGCCCTATTGATGACCGGTCAATTGAACGGAATCGAACAAAAACTATCCGCTGCCGAAGCGGCCATGAAACATATCGATCCCCATGAGGTAGATCATGATCTAATCGGGCATATAGCATCGATCCGGGCCACGCTTGGAGTCACTCGGAACGAGACGGATACCATTATTGCCCAATCACTCCTCGCGCTGGATCATCTGCATCCGAATAATCTACCTGTGCGCGCAGCGACAACCTGGACGTTAGGCGTTGCCTACCAGCTGCAGGGCGATCGCGCAGCCGCCAGACGAGCTTATACCGAAGCGTTATCGATAAGCAAGCGAATGGGACACCTGATTATTACGCTTATGGCAACTTTAGGTACAGGCCAGATCCAGGAGCTCGACAATCAGTTGAACCTGGCCGTGCGAACCTATAAACAAGTCATTGAACTAGCTGGCGAACCGCCACTGCCGGCCGCTTGTGATGCATATTTAGGCATGGCTCGAATCTTCTATGAATGGAACGATTTGGAGGCAGCCGAACAACATATACAACAGAGTATCCTGTTGGCCAGGCAGATCGAGAATACGGATAGGCTATCCGATAGTGAATTATTTGCTGCAAAATTGAAACTCGCCAGACAAGATATTTCTGCATCGGAAGCTTTGTTAACTAAAGCTCGTCATGAAGTGCAAGAACGATCCTTTACACACCTTTTGGGCGAAGTTCAGCACTTGGAACTTCTTATTTCTCTTCATCGCGGCAACTTTCCGGAAGCCGTAAAGCTTCTGAAAACTAGTAAATGGCCTGTTCTTCAGTCAAGAATCGATATGATCCAAGGGAACGCAAGAGCGGCCCTGGCAATACTGGGTCCTTTGTATGACCAAGCGAAAGCGAAGCAATGGAAGAACGAACAGCTTAAGCTTCTTGTACTCCAAGCATTGGCGTTTCAGGTCCAAGGCAATATGGAGAGGGCGCTTCAAAGATTAAATGATGCTTTGACGCTGGCGGAGAATGAGGGTTTCGTTCGTCTTTTTGTTGACGAAGGAAAGCCCATGTTTGATTTATTAACGGAAGCGGCTATCCGTCGGATCCAGCCGGATTATACCGGGTTTTTACTGTCTAATATTTATAATGAACAGAAGCTCAATGATTTCGCTATTCACAGGCCCCCCATCCGCTTCGAACCTTTAATCGATGCCTTAAGCGAGCGTGAACTGGAAGTTCTGCAACTGATCGCCCAAGGCCTCTCCAATCAAGAAATAGGTGATCGACTTTTCCTGGCCTTAAGTACGGTGAAGGGGTATAATCGCAACATTTTTGATAAATTACAGGTTAAACGGCGAACCGAAGCGATCGCCCGTGCCAGGGAACTCGGACTGATTTAACTTACTCCGGTCTTAAGCAATGCCTAGAGGCAATGCTTGGGCCTTTTTTTATTTCGAACCATACTTTAATACTTTAGTATCTACTCGGTCAAACCTTGCAGCAAATATAATATTCAAAGATCAGGTGGGAGGGAGAACATAAAATGAAAACTTACAGAATGACAGCCGTGATCGTACATCATCGGAACGGTATCGGGGATTTTAAGTCTTGTTGTTACCAAGGATTTGCTTGCTGGAGAGGATTTTTTTTAACCCGAATCGCCGCCAATCCTTCTCAGCTTAACCTAGGCGCATTCAGCAAAGAATTCACTGCCGCTCAGGCAGAGGCGGCTTCGTTACAGGTTGTTGGTCATGTCCTGCTACAGACCAAAGACATCATAACCCCCCGTTCTGACGATTGTTTTTAACATCGGGGCCATATTTTTATACACCCTCTTCTATCTCACCAAACTTATCCCTCTCGTATTATTCGGACTCGACCTTCACTTGGATATTTTGTATGTACCATTGGCCGTACAGGAGATGGCTACGGCACTCTGGCTGATCATCAGGGGATTCAGTCAAACGGCCCTTAATGAGCTTCTGAATGATAAGCAAAGCGCATAATTACCAGAAAGCAAAAGGGGGTGTAGTCATACAAACCAACAGAAAAACGGCTGTCTATCTTGGGCTGCTGCTTATATTCAGTTTTGTTTTTGGAATATTTAGCTCTGTTCCTGCATTAGAACGTTCAGATTACCTTGAAAAGTTGTCAGAGATCGAAATGCAAGTTTTGGTCGCAACTTTTTTTTCAAGCGGCAATGGCTGTAGTATATGTCACGATAACCGTATTATTATATCTAATAATTAAAAAATACAACAAAAGTCTGGCGGTGGGATATTTCGGTTTCAGGATTATTGGCTCAGGCTTTCTCTTTGCCGGTATAGGCTCTCTTCTTCTTTTATTAGGATTGAGTCAGAGTTCTGCAGCTGCCGGTCAAGCTGACTCATTGTATTTTGAAGTTATAGCTGAATTGTTTAGACAAGGCAGAGATAATTTGAATCATATAGGGATGATATTGCCATGGAGTATTGGGGGTTTGATGCTCTATTATTGCCTATATAAAATTAGACTTATCCCAAGATGGTTATCGATATGGGGTATAATCGGTTCTACCTTGGCTCTTCTGGCTACGTTACTGTTGATGTTGAACATCATAATATTAGCGAGCCCGGTCTACTTTATCCTAAATGCGCCAATAGCTATTTGCGAGATGTTTCTTGCAATACTTCTAATATTCAGAGGATTCAATCAAGTTGAAATAAAATCTAATGATAACGGAGATGGAATATGAGAGTATTAGTGCTTGGAGCAAGCGGCGCAACCGGCAAACAAGTCGTCAGGCAATTTATCAAAAGACAAATCCATATTCGAATTCTCATCAGAAAGAGTGCTGTTCTTCCCGTAGACGTACAAGAACATCCATTAGTGGAAATCGTAAAGGGGAATATTAACGAATTAAATGATGCTGAGATGAATCACCTTATAAGTGATTGTGATGTCGTTATCTCCTGTCTTGGTCACAATGTTACGCTCAAAGGGATGTTCGGCAAACCTCGATATTTGGTATTTGATGCAATAAAAAGAATCTGTGAGACAGTCCCAAAAAGGGCTGACCAAAGAGTAAAACTCATACTGATGAGTACAACAGGTTATACGAATACGTTATCGGGAGAGACAAATTCACCGGGAGAAAAAATCATCTTTTCCTTACTAAAGCTCTTGCTTCCTCCTCATCGAGATAATGTTAAGGCTGCAAATTATTTGATTGCCAGAATGGGTAAAGAAGACGAAAATGTCGGATGGATTGCCGTACGGCCGGATACATTAGTCAATCATGATGAAGAGAGCCCATATGAAGTTTGTGAATCTCCGGTAAGCAGCCCAATATTCAATGCGGGTAAAACAAGCAGAATAAATGTAAGTCATTTTATGGCTGAACTAGCGACAGGTGATAAACTGTGGAAATGTTGGGAATTCAAAACTCCGGTGATTTATAATAAATAGAGAGGCTGCGCATGAAGATCGAGGAATGATTGAGAGTTACCACCGCCAATTACGCAAAGTAACCAAAGGCAAGAGCATATTCCCCACCGTTGAAGCTCTCTTGAAAATGCTCTATCTGGTCACCGTAGACGTTACTCGCAAGTGGACAGGTCGTGTCCAGAACTGGGGACAAATACTGCTTCAATTGTCCGTTTTCTGCAATGAACGAATCGGGCAGCACTTACCATGAAAGGCCACCTCCCATAAAACGGAGGTTCCCATATATTAGAGTTTACACAAGCTTATTGACAGACCCTTTTTATTTGGAGGAATCGGTTTGTTGATACTGTCATATATGCATTCCTTAAGAAAGATTATAAAGTGCGTTAAGTAGTGGGATTAATCAAAGAGGAAGTCACTTTGCCTAACACCATATTTACGCTGCGGAGCCCGCGTCTCCTTGGTCTGCAGGAGTTGGGTTCGGCAAATACGTCATTAAAATTCGAACAAAAGTTATCGAACGCCAACGTTACGCTGTAAATCCTTCCGACAAACGTTTAACAACCTCACGAATACCTTTCTTCAACTACCTGAAAACATCATCTTTAGGTTCGATTTTATCGAATGTATGTTCGAATCTATTTACTTAGGCGATGTGCTGAGCTGTTGAATGAAGAGGTGACGTATATGACTTTTTTTTATGCAACATAAACTCTTATCCGATTTGAAACAAATTCCTACTGAAACATTTCAAAGAATCGTTGAAATGGATGAGACTTATTTCTTAATCTCAGAAAAGGGTAAATATCTTTGGTCGTAAGTCTCGTAAACGTGGCGGAAAATCAAAATATTGTGGCATCAGATAATGACCAAATATGGTCTTTAGATAGCAAGGAATACGAAAACACAACGTCGAATAAGAAGAATATGCTGGTTACTTCTTGCCTGTTTACTGTAAATGAGACTAATAACAAACTTCGACAATCATCATTCTTGGAGGGAGTTTATGCGTAAGTCCTGTATTATGTTGCGAAAGATTAGGGAAGATGCTGACTTTTTCTAACTGAGGATGATTGCCAATCCTCCTCAGTGCCCAATTAATATTGATTTCTACACAACCTAACTGGAAAGGAAAAATTACATTATGGATATTACGCCACAAGAAGAATCCATGATTAAGGCTCTCCGTGAGGCTGCATTACCTCCTTTATTCGTGCTCATACGAATAAGAAATGATATTTCAAATGACACTGTAAATGTCGAAGCCAGCCGAAGAGATGACGTCGTAAAAACATTAGAAAAATACATCGGACCACTATGGAAAGAATATCATGAAGAAAAAGAAAGCACATTCAACTGTCAACGATCAAGAATAACTATGATTCAAAATCAGCAATGTGAGCTATTCGATTCAAGAGTCCGACCATAACGGATGGCTCATTAGAAGAGCACTTTATAAAAATATCCGATAATTAAACGTGAAGCTAAAGTACTCTATTAGCTTAGTTAACCGCCTTTACATGAAGGCGGTTAATTTTTAACCCAGCCGGACTCTTTACAAACCAATCATTTTATAAAGATAAGGATGACAAAAAAAATGTTCAGTAGTTGAGGGAACTAGGACCTATGAAACTCAGTCAACAATGAATGTTATATAATCTAATGAAATAATAAGGGACGTGAATTAGCAAATGTTCGAAGGCGGGACATCTTATAACATTGCATTCACGCATCAGGCCGACCGGCGTCGACTCTTGGTCCACGAAATGCGATTGGCAGAGGAAAGAATTCAGCGGACAACCCTGCACCGGCTAAGATAGGAAGTATCTAAGCCGATGAGGGTTCATGAATATAAGAACGTTATCCGAAACTGCCTGAAGCAATATTAAAACCATGTAAAAAAAAGAGAGCATAGGGGGAGATGTTATGGAGAAATATACGCATTTAGGTGTCTATGGCATCCTTATAAATGACAATCAAATCCTTTTGATAAAAAAGTCTAGAGGGCCACATATAGGCAAATGGGATCTGCCAGGTGGAACAATTGAATTTGGTGAAGAACCATATGAAACACTCAAAAGAGAGTTTTATGAAGAAACTGGAATAAATGAAATTGAAGGGACAATTAGAACTGCGAAATCATATACAATCGTATACCCATATAAGGATGACCAGTTAGAAGAATTACACCATATAGGAATTATATATAATGTAAAACTTATTAATGAAAAATATCATTTAAAGATTGATGGAGATAACCAAGATTCATTAGGAGCAAGATGGATTAGTATAGAAGAAGTAAAGCATTTGGAAATAACGCCCTTTGTAAAGGGGTTATTTAGTTATTAATGTATGAAAAGTTAAAGAAGAGGCAACATCGGAAACAACGTTTTCCTCCCGGGTCGCATTCGCTCCTTGGTCTGCCCGAGGGATTTCGAGAAAAAAAGTTTCAGGCGCTCAACCCTGCGAGGCTAAGACTTGCGGCCCGACGTTACGCCTTTTAGCCTCTCGGGTTTAGGAGCACAATAACGTTATTGGAAATCATCATAAATACATATTATTGAACGAAGGGAAGTGAATAAAGTGAAATCTCCTGGGGGTTCGATATTTCCTTATTATTATAAGGGTGGCGAAATTCATTGTTTAAAGTATGGGAATAAATATAAAGATGAAGAAAAGCTTTTTGAATTGATGAAACAAGAAGAAGATTTCATAATCAAGACAAATAAGAAACTGAAAATATGGGTTGATATGCATAAAAACATCGGTAACAAGTAAGGTTCTTAGAGAGTTAATAAATAATCTAAAAAAATTTAGATGACTATATTGAGAGACTATCGTTTGTTGGATTATCTGGAATAAATGAATGGAGGTTAAAACGAAGTATTAAAAAAAGCAGGAATTAACCTTAAAAATATCATATTATACTGATCCCGAAGCTGCCAAGACATGGTTAGTAAGTGAAAGATAATTAATTCAAGATGACGTTGACATCAGATAACCATGCATCTTCGCTGCGGAGGAGCGAGCCCTCTTGCGAGATTTTAAAAGTAATTTCAAAGAAGGCAGTTCCATCGGATAACAATGTAAGCCGCTTGAACGTCGGGAATGTGAAACGTTATATGCAATCAGGTCAATAATAAAAAATGGTATAGAGGAGCATTTATGAGAAAATTTCTTGAAGAACCTAAAGGAACTACATATAAAGAATTATTAGATGTAGCATTTAACATATGTGACGAGTTTCTATTAGTTAAAAGGGACCAACTTGATCTAAATAAAAAACGCTATAAAATTTATTGAAGAAATAAAGCCATACATAAAAGAAATAAGAAGGCAGGATGAATGGCCAGGGACGACTTTACTTGGTCATTACGCAGATGTTTATTATTTTTATTGTAATGAAGAGTTGAAAGAAGTTTTGATAAGGAAAACAGAGCGCTTATACCAATGGTTACAACCGGAATTACTTGAAGATATATGCTTCTTTAAAAAATGGGGAAGTTTGGCTTGCTACTATAGCACATGAAAGAATAGGAGTTATTATGACTGAGGACCAAAATGAAATTGAGAAAATCAGAGGGATAAATGGAATTATAATGTCATAATGTGGTATTTCGAAGATGACTCTGACAGCATGTAACATAACATTCACGAATGCAGAGCCTGATGGCTCCAGGGTTCACACGAGGAAGATCAATGCAAAACCATGAAAGGTAGTGAATATCATGAAGATCGATGGAAATCGCATAAGTCTCTCAAGAATCACTTATGATGATTTGGATTTTATTTGTGAACTTGAATGCAATAAAAATATTTGGTTTTTTGAAGAATATGTTGAATCTGACAAGAGTATCGTCAAAGAAAAGTATATTGAAAAACTAGATTCACATTTTAGTTATGACTTTATTATTAAGAAGTTGGGGGATGAACAAGAAATACCGGTCGGGTTGGCTCAGATTTGGAGTTATGTCGAGCATAGAAGGAGTTGGGAATTTGGTTTTGCTATTCTCCCTGATCACCAAGGATATGGTTGCGGAATCGATGCCGCCAAACTCTTACTGGAATTTGCTTTTAATAATCTTGCAGCACATAAAGTAGTTGGCATGTGCAATTTTAAGAATATTAAATCGATTAAGTTAATGGAAAACCTAGGAATGAGAAGAGAAGGAGTATTTAAAGAAGAACTCTACTGGCAAAATCAATGGACTGACCAATATTTTTATTCGATACTGAGCAGCGAGTATCATCTTTAATGAAATTTATCAAGCAACTGTTGGGGGATCAAGGATGCATACAGTTTATCGGAGTAACTCTTACATACCTGAATTAGTTCAAACTACAAAAAAAACTTGCAATTGAATATGGATTTACAGAGTCCTGTACTGATGAGTTTGGCAGATTACTTTATACGCTAATTGGTCAAGTTAAGGGCAATATTTTAGAAATCGGTACCGGCCTTGGAGTAAGTACATCATGGATAGTGTCTTCCATGTCCACAAGCAGCTCAAATCTCATTTCGATTGATAATCAACAAGATTGAAGCAATTAAACCCTTTTTCAGGCAAGCAAATGTAGAGTTCATTGCCGGTGACTGGAAAGAAATTATGAATAAAGGACCATTTGATTTTATTTTTGCTGATGCTGTAGATGCAAAGAGAATACATGCTGAGGAGTTATTCAAACTATTGAGGGTAGGCGGAGTTTTAATTATGGATGATTTTACACCGGAAGAGTATTGGCCGGAGGAGTGGAGAGGTAAGCCAGACGTAGTACGCGAGTACTGGTTGAATCACCCTAAACTCGCAGCAACCGAAATATTATTAACACCACAAAAAGCGGTGATTATTGCTTCGAAGTTAGAAGAATAGTAAGCGATCAATGAAGGCAGAATTTTTTTATAACATTATATTCATGCTCAGGCTCGACTGGCGCCGATCTTCGGTCTCCCCGAGGCATTTCGAGGAAGAGGAGTCAATCTGACACTCCTAACTGAACAAGCGCAGCCGATTCCTGGCGGAGCCTTAAGCCTCTAGGGTTCGTGAACTCCACATTCGAGAAAAGACGTTTACTTTAAGGAAATGCACCCCAATTGTTAGACTATGGGATTTACCCGGGGGTACAATTGAATTTGGCAAAGATCCTTATGAAACCTTAATTAGAGAGTTTAATGAGGAGACAGGACTGACAGAAATACAAGGTGTTATAAAGACAGCAACGTCATTTACAATTATTTATCCTTTTGTTAATGAAGTCTTTAAATAATCATTCGGGAACGTTATGTGATCGTTCTGAAAAAACAATTGGAGGTCGAAATCATGGTAACACCAACATTAATGGATAACAAATTTATGTCTTTAATTACATGTACAGAAGAAGCGGGAGAAAAGTTTGGAGCTTCAGCTGCTTCTATTGTGATCATTCAGGACAACAAAATTTTAACAGAATGGTATTCTGGAAAGCATCATTTTAAGAATGGTATTCTGGAAAGCATCATTTTAAGAATGGATCTCTCGCAGTAACAGCTGATTCGATGTTCAACTTGTATTCACTAAGGAAGACGTATGTTGGACTGGCTACAGCAATTGCTGTTGTAGAAAGCAAATTGTCCATTGACAGTAAAGTTTCTGAAGTTCTCACAAACATGCCTGAATATGAGTTGGGCAATACCACAATAAGAGATTTAGCTACAAAATCAGGTGCCAAATATTTTGGATCAAATCGTATTGAACGCGAGGAAGTAGCGTGTGACCTCATAAAAGAACTTACAGGATATAATATTGCTGAACTGATTACAGAACGAATATTTAAACCAATGAAGTTAACTGATACGGAGTGGGTTTCGGTACCTAAAGAAAAATTGGTTTGTGATTTTCAAGCTGCAGACGGCTATGCATCCGTTAGAATTGAGTCAAATGAAGGTCATGAAAGAAATCTGTATTCAAGTGCAAGAGACCTGGCACAGTGGGGGAATTTACATCTAAATAGAGGTTTAATAAACCATAGTCAGTTAGTACCCGTTGAAGTTTTTATGCTCATTGAAGAATTACGAATGGATACCGAAGATAAGAACCGTATTTTTGGATGGTACTATCAGGATAAGTGTTATTATGCATCAGGTGCAGCAGGTTGCCACTGTGTAATTGTGCCGGAGTTTAATGCGGTAGGAATTCGAATGTTAAATAAATATACAGAAAACTACACTGAAGATCAGAATTCTTTTAATGAAATATTTTATAACTGCCTTCAAGCGTAATGATACTGTAAGTATTTTATTGAACCGGAACCATGACATAATAATGTATCTAGGCTGCTTCCGGAATTTTCGGAGAAAGTTCGAGAAAGCGTTAAGATGGAAGTCCTGAAAACTGCTTTAGAGATGCATTGACGCTCGGGAGTCTTCGTTTTCGCTGCCTGTTAATGGGTATGAACGAAAATTAGTTTTTGAACGCTCTCCGCTTCGTTCCAAGCCACGTCATCGCCAATGACTTCATATAAACGGAAAGGAAAGCCTGCGAATGATAGACTTCCCAAAATTAGAGACAACAAGATTATATCTTAGAGAATTAACATTATTGGATGCGGATTCAGTTTTCGATCATTTTTCAGATTTTGAAGTAACTCAATTTATGGATATAGAGCCATGTAAAGATCGTAAAGAAGCAGAGGAAATCATCCAGTTTCATATAGATGATACAGGATGTAGATACGGTCTGTTTAATAAGCTGAATCATGAGTTGACGAAGGAAGATGCATTCAGTAGGTGTTGAAGCCTTCGATTGTTTAGCATGCGTCCGCGATTCAAACGATAACTGTCTGAAAATAATAGGAGGGATTAGCAGATTGCCATATGTACAATGTAATAACATCGAAATGTTTTATGAAAAAATGGGTGTCGGTGATCCAGTGATATTTCTACATAGTGGATTTTCAAGAGGGATATTAGCCTTCTCAAGTCAAATTTTTGATTTTCAAAATAAGTATACCTGCTATTTTCCTGATTTTCGTGGTCATGGTCGAACGAGAAGCAGCAGCCTTGAATGGAGTACTCCTCAACATGCTGAAGACATTGCCGCATTCATGGATGAACTACAAATTTCCAAGGCTCATTTCATTGGATATAGTATGGGAGGAGCAGTTTCTCTGTATTGTGCTGTCAATCATCCTGATCGAATCGCATCGTTAACGTTAATCGGACAAAGCGGATTTGTTTCTCCATTGGGGTCTGAAGAATTTGAGCCCGAATGGCTTTTAGAAAATGACCGACATCACTTTATTGATTTGATGAAGGAAAGGCATTTTGAAGCACATCGTGGAAATTGGCAAGAATTTTTACGGCAAAAAGTAAAGGATTGGCGAACATACCCCCAACTTAGCGAAGAGCAATTACGGAGAATCAGTTGCCCGGCCTTGTTTATTTCGGGAGAGTTTGATCAATTTGCGTCTGAAGCGGATCTTAGGCGCGTCACTGCTCTCATTCCTGACTCTCAATATGTAATAGTGGAAAGTTGTAGCCATAGACCTCACATGATCAAAGAAAACCCGGTTTATGTAAATGAAACTATTTTTCATTTTTTTGGAATCGCTGAGCTAGCGTAAAAACTTCACCGGTTCCGACTGGAGTTCTTTCATGGTAGCAACCTCTTCTTGCGAAACGGCGTAGAATCTCATTAAGTCTCTGAGTTCGTAAAGTGAGGATAAGATAGAAAAATTAATTTACTTTGGAGAACTAATATGTTGAAACAATATAAAGTTGGAATTTTGTTATATGACTTCGTTGATATATTGGATGTATCAGGACCTTCTGAGGTGCTTTCTTTAACTGCGTATTCAAAGCTACAGCAAAAAAATAATGTTGTACAAAAGATTGCTGCCTAATAGAAGACCTTTTACAGTTAAAACATTTTCGGAATCAGGAAAATCGATTAAAACTCACGCAGGAATCGAACTTAAACCGGATTATTCTTTAGACGATGCGCCTGAATTTGATATTTTAATCGTCCCAGGAGGACCATTACGAGCGGTAAACAAAGTGCTAAAAAATAGACAAATAATGGACTATATAGCTAAGTCGCGGAACATTGAAATGATTTGTTCTGTTTGCTCAGGTTCTTTTGATTTTAGCAGAAACTGGCTTGTTAAATGGTAAGACAGCCACAACTCATCATTTGGCCCTATCAATACTGAAAAATAAATGGCCAAGAATTCAAGTTGAGAATAATAAAAAAAGTAATTAAAGATGGAAATATTATTACATCGGGTGGTGTATCATCGGGAATAAATATGGCGTTGTTTCTTGTAGAAAAGCTGTTCAATAAAGATATGGCAAAAAAGAACGGCTAAAGCTATTGAATTTGATAGTTATATAGACGCAGATATAATTGAAATAATGGAAAAATAATACGAGGGAATCCGCGCCAAACATCAATTAACATCTGGAGGTTATTAGGATACCTAATAAATTGGGGGACTGTTATTGAAACGACTTGTCATTATAACAGTAGGCAAGACCCATAGTGGAAAAACAACATTTGCAAAAGAACTAGAACAACAATTGAAGAATTCAATTGTGATTGATCAAGACAACCATGCTGAATTCGTTAATACATACTATGCATCATTACGCCCCTTAAAAGGACCGAATACGATCAAATATGCTATTACAAATACAATTGTTGATTATGCTGTACAGAGGACAGATTTTCATCTCATACTTAGTAATTCAAACCGCAATTTTAAAGGCCGTTCGGAACTGCTCACTTATTTTCATGATAAGGATTTTAAAAGTGTACTGGTTCATTTTGATCTTCCTGATTCCATTCTTCAAGAGCGTGTACATGCAAGTCAGCGCAGTAAATCTATATTTCGGACTGCCTCAAGTTTTATGGAAGTACTGAATAGACAAACCACAGAATCTGAAAAAGAGGATATATCTGATCCTAAACAAGGAGAAGCAAACTACTTATTTGTAATTAAAGATTCTACTGAAATTAAGTCAGTCATACAAAGCATAGTGAATCTGAGTAAGTAATTTATGTTTAAGACAAGGTCTTTGTACCGACGTCCTGTTTTGGAGTCAGATAGGAAAAACAATATACATGGGGAAGCACGAGTTCAAGCTTTGGATTTTTATAAGAATGAAGGATTTGAAATTTACGGAATTATAGATAATGCAGGACGACATACACACTACTATATGAAAAAAGAATTCTTATAAAGTAATTTGTATAGGCAATTCACCATTTATTAGAGGACTCTACCTTCATTTTCTCCCTGATTTAGAAAAAATAAAGCCATTGTCACCGCCAGCCAATTTTACATATGAAAGTGTTGAGAAGGATGAGGTTTCCAAGTTATTGGGGCTTGAAGGACTTGATAATGCAATTATATCTAATATAAATCATCCTTATCAGACTGTATTGTTCGTACTTGCCAAGCAAAATGGTAAAATTGTTAGCATGGCCGGGGCGTGTAATGTGAGTGCAAAGATGTGGCAAATTGGTATTGAGGTACTTCCTGAATACCGTCATTTGGGATTGGCAACTTATCTTGTAAACAGCTTAACCTTTGAAGTATTAAATCGTGGTTGTGTACCAACTTACGATGTGATCTCAAGTAATATCGCCTCACAAAGAGTAGCTTACCGGGTAGGATATTATCCGGCGTTTGTGACGGATTGGCGATGTAATTTTAAGGATTTTGAAACGTCATCTAACAATTAACTATAAACTTGGTACATAGAATCAAAAGGTAAAAAATGCAAACCTGCAGAGCTATACTTGGAAGACTTTTTGTAAGTCAATCATCGCAGTGCATCGCCTAAAAATGTATATACACTGCGAGCGGGTTTGATATCAAAATTATAGATTAAGCGGGAGATTGTATATGAAAAAATTGCCGACTATTCAATTAGAAAGACTGATTTTACGACCTTTCAGTTTAGATGATGCAAAAGTAGTTCAAGAATTAGCAGGCGATAAATACATAGCTGAAATGACATTATATATCCCGCATCCATATGAGGATGGGATAGCAGAACAATGGATAGAAACACATATCGATAATTTTAAAGAGGATCGATCGCTTGAATTAGCTATTGTACATAAAGAAGAAAAATATTTAATCGGCGCTATAAGTATAGGATGCAATAAGAAGTTTGGTCATGGGGAGCTTGCATATTGGATTGGGAGAAAGTATAAGAATAATGGATATTGTACCGAAGCAGCAAAAGGAATAGTAAAATATGCATTTGAGGAAATGAAATTAAACCGAATATTTGCACGTCATCTAGGAAAGAATCCTGCATCGGGAAAAATTATGATAAAATTAGGCATGAAATATGAAGGATTATTAAGACAGCATGTTAGAAAATTGGATCAATATGAGGACCTTGTATATTATGGTCTTTTAAAAGATGAATATATTTCAGAAATTAACTAATTAAAGATCCACCCGCCGTCATTGACATCATAAAATAACGGATTTACGATGCATGGCTGACGTTCATTAAATAATTGAGAGGATTTATTCGATGAAGAAAGTTGAATTAATAAAGAAAACACAAATAGAATTCGATGAAGTGCTTCATAATTCGGATATTGAATCATTAAAAATTTGGAATTGTAAGATTAATGACTATAGTAAACTTTCCAAACTGAGTAATTTAGTTGAACTTGAGATTTTTGTTTTCGATAAAGGTCAATTGAGCGACCTTTCTGAGTTAGTAAACTTAAAAAAAGTTGAGATTGATACATATTCCACAAATTCATGACTTGTCCGGATTAGGAGATTTGACGAATCTCGAGGAACTATATCTAGAGTCTTTACCGAGCTGGGACTCATCCGGAAAAACCTTAATTTTCAATAATCTTAAACCTATAGGTATTTTATATAAATTAAAGAAATTGACTTTAATGAAAGCTAGAGTACACGAGTTTGGTCTGCAACCCTTAGAACAAATGAACAGACTAGAAGAATTTATAACAGATAACACATTTTCAATCCATGATTTTGCAAGAATGTCAGGATTTTTACCAATGACAAAATGTATTTATTTTAATCCGTTTCATGAAGTGAACTACTCGAAATGCAACAAGTGTGGCTCTTTGAAGGTTAAATTATCAGGAGTAAGTCGTGGAGGTCTTATTTGTCCCAAATGTAACTTAAAAAAAACTGAATGAACATATAAAAGAATTCACTCATATACAAGCATCCGTACGATAATCAAACACCTCATCTATACGATAGGAATTGCCTTTAGTTTGCAAGATGAATAATTGGCGCAGAAGCGGATTCAGCTCACGCCTTTCGAGGTTATGGTCCTCGATCAGCTAGCTGCGCTAAATGGAGGGATTGTAGGATGTCCGGGATTAAGTATTCCGATGTCTCATGGTTTGGTAGGTCTTCGCCAGCATGACCAGGCACGTAGCTGCCAATACCAGGAGCGATATAAATTGTGAAGTAGACAGGATCCCAACACTGCCGCGAATAATATCCCCTCGATAAAATTCGATCACAAATCTACCAAGACTGTAGAGAAGCAGATATAGACTTGCTATGAATCCGTTTGTTTTCTTTCTTTTCGCCAAATAAATCAGTACAAAAAAAGAGACCAAAGTTAAATACACTTTCAAGAATTTGAGTAGGAATCAGTTTCACTTCGTTTGGGGCAAACTCAGATTCGTGAAAGGTAATGCCAAACCAACCATGCGCTACTTCTCCATAACAGCAGCCTGCCAGAAGGCATCCGATTCTTCCAAACCCCTGGGCCAAGGCAATAGAGGGGACAAACAGATCGAGAAGCTGCAGGAAATTTAAGCCTTTCAACCTGCAGTAGATATAACCCGTGAGAACTCCGCCCAAAATGCCACCATATACCACAAAACCTGTAGACATATTCCATAATATTTCAGGATGATCGATTATATTTTTTCCTTGGGTTATCCAATATAAGATTTTTGCGCCTAAAAAACCACCCACTAGTCCCCAAAGCGTAATCGAGGAAATATGGGAACGCTCTATTTGCCTTTTTTGCGCGCGCGTTACCAAGACTTGATAGGCTGCAATAATACCGATCGCAATCATCAATCCATATCCATATATGGTTATTGGACCGATATGGAGCAACTCGTTCTTCATGGCTATACCCATTCCTTTCCCTTCGCTCAAGGCACAAAAGTTGGAAATATGAACCAAGTATACCGAAAAGCAAGCTTTATTGTCAAAGTAACAGGGTTACTTGATTGATACCGAAACGCCTCGATTGAAGATGCAATAGAAGAATGGAATCTACCCTGAATGAGAAGAGTGGGTGGTTTAATTATGTAAATATTGACGATTATGTTATGAACATGGATACTCTCTTTAAGAACGATAAATCGAACATGAATAGGAAGGAAGTGAGATTGTTGAAAATACAAAGCGTAAATCTCCTTACGGATTACTTAAAAGAACAGGAAGAATTTTATACTCGTACCTTTGGATTAACCTTAGTGGAAAGAACAAATAAATCATTTACAGTGAAGGTTGGCCGTTCTTTTTTTGACTTTTGAACAATCTGAGAAGGCAGGAGATAAGCCCTTTTATCATTTCGCATTTGATATCCCTGGAAATAAGGTAAGTGAGTCAATCCATTGGCTGAACTCTAAAGGGATATCACTAAATCTGCTACCGAATCATACGATTGAATCCTATTTAAAAACATGGAATATATGTTATTATGGTAAAATATGCGATATTGCCATCCGATCTCCCTGAGCGTGTTTTGGATTTTTTTGATTCCATAAGAGAGCCTTTAATCCACATTTTTATGGATGAATACACGAAATTATCCGGAATTACCTATGATGAAGTTACTCCATGGATTTTACCTGTTGTAGCACGGAAATTATCAGCCGATGCAATTTCAGAGGATGAAAAGAAGCTATTAATTCAAGAAATTAGACGAAACCTGGATGCAAAGCTCTAAGTATCCCAGGAGAAAACTTCAGCTAACAATGTGTTAAAGTATCGTCGGTCAAGCCGCCGCGGTTCCAGAAGATAAATTGAGCAAGCGATTGCTGGAACACATCCGCACCGACTAACCGTTTCGCGGCCGCTCACTATAATATCTGGAAAAGGAAAAATAAGAATGATACTTGAAGTGGCATTGCTGCAAGTCAAACCAGGTTTGACAGAGGATTTCGAATACAATTTTAAGCAGGCGGCGGGAATAATTTGCAAGATGAAAGGTTACATAAACCACGAATTACGGAAATGCATAGAAGACAAGAATAAATATATATTGTTGGTCCGTTGGGAAACGTTAGAAGACCACACGAAAGGATTTCGGGAATCGGTAGAGTATCAAGAATGGAAGAAATTGTTACACCATTTTTATGAGCCGTTCCCTACGGTCGAACATTTTGAAGAGATTCCTTCTTAATTAAAGGGGGTTTACTCATGAAGCCAGTATATGATAACCTCGTTTTACATACTTTAACAGGAAACCTTAGAGAGGACATACATAACTTCTTAATAAACAATAAATGTCCGAAGACTGCGGACCATTGTATTAAGGTCGGGGAGGCAGCGAGAAAGATTGCTCAAAGATTCAATGCAAATATGGATTCTGCTGAAATTGCCGGATACTTGCATGATATTAGCGCTGTCTTTTCTAACGATGCAAGGATTCATGTTTCACAACAACTAGGCATCGAAATACTGCCGGAAGAAGAAATTTTTCCGATGATCATTCATCAGAAGATTTCGAAGGAAATGGCCAAAGACCTATTTAATATTAAGGATGAGGAAATTCTTCATGCAGTCGGTTGTCACACGACATTAAAAAAAGGATTCGACTTTATTAGATAAGGTCTTATTTGTTGCAGATAAAATAGAGTGGGATCAGAGCGGCACACCACCATATTTGGATCAGATGATGATGCAACTCGAGCATTCATTGAACCATGCCGCATTTGAATACATTAATTTTTTATGGGAACAGCGAGAAAACCTTAGAGTTGTTCATCCTTGGCTTAAGGACGCATATTTCGAATTGCAAGACTTGGTTGGGTGAATGAAATCAGGAATTAAGAGCCAGTGATGATTCATAAATTTATTCTCATATAATAGGTGATATGAATGTCTGAACAAAACACTGTAAATATGGAAGAATTGTGGACAGTTAGACGGGAACGTTTCGGGAAGCGGCTATTGATCGGAGTGCAAAATCAACTCCCACAATCGTATGAAGATGAAAAAACATCTTTTTGCAACTCTTGATGCCCGAAAGGATGAAATCCAGGATCAAATAATGGATAATAATACATACATGGTAATTCATGATCATGGATCTAAAATGACTGTAGGATTGATAGTAAGCCATATCAGAGAAGTACCTGAAGGGATGGTCTCTTTAACACTCCCTGAAGAAGAATATGAAGTATTTCGATTTGAGGAGAAGCACATATGTTCATTTTGGCAGTATTTTTGCGACCAGGATCATCAGAAGAAGTATGGATTAGATACTGTTAAACCAAGATATGAAACATTTAACGACACACTGCAACCTAATGGAATGACGGAGATCTATTATCCGAAGAAATAAACAGGATTTATGGCAAACAAACTCCAAGGGACGAAGTTGATGCGAGCGTAAAACCTTGAGAGATATTTTGAGAGGAGTGATGTGATATGAGTACTTATTACACTATTGTCCTGCCGGTGATGTCAAAATAATGAGTAGAGAGTCCTCAACCTAGGATTTCTCTACAACTATGGAGGAGTCCGATTTATGATTACTTTAAGAGCGATTGATAAGGATAATTGGGAAGATTGCATTGAATTGAAGCCTAGACAAGAACAAGAAGATTTTATTGCCTCTAATCTATATTCGATTGCGGAAGTTCAATTTTTACCCGGTTTTGTGGCGAAAGCCATTTATTTTGAAGAGATGTTAATAGGCTTTTCAATGTATGGATTAGATCTTGATGACAGTAACTATTGGATATACAGATTCATGATTGATGAACGTTTTCAAGGACGAGGGTATGGCGTACAAGCGATGAAGTTGGTTATTGATGATATTCACAACAGGGAAGACAGAACGGATGTCATACTACTCGGTTATGATCCTGAGAACACTCAAGCACAGAAACTATATGCGAAGCTAGGATTTGTAGAACAAGGAATAGCTCCTTGGGGAGAAATGCTGGCGAAGTATAGTTTTTAATCGGTAATTCGGTACCGCTACTCAACTCCGGAGACATTGCATAAAAGCATTTCGAGATGCGATTCTGGTTGGCATTAAAGGTTCCCGACTCGTAAACAGATGAATCCAGCCCTTCAAAAGCGGTCAACTGTTTCACGAAAGGGAACCTTTTTATATCCGAATCAACGTGGGTTTGCCGTAGAGATGGGGCCCATTGCCGGGAATCAACAGGTTTAGTTGGAGGGTTGATATTGATGAAGAACAAAAAGATTAAAGGCATCATATTTGATATGGACAATACCATATTGCGATCAAGCATTGATTTTCATTCCATGAAAAATGAGACATTTAAATACCTGGTTTCTCATGGGATACTTCCTGCTGAACTGGATATTTCGAACCATACCTCATCAACCATCATTGCGGAAGCCGCAATAACCAACCGGATGACGGATGCATTGGTTAAAGAAATGTGGGAGATTCCGAAAAGGTATGAGGTTAGGGGTATGCAAGATGCCGATCTTGAGTCGGGGGTTATTGAAATTCTTGAAGAGTTGCATGATAGGTACTGCATGGTTGTCGTTACGAACAACTCTATCGAAGCTGCAGAAGGTGCATTAAGAAAAAACGGCATTCTTGAATATTTCGATTGCGTTGTCGGCAGGGAGCTGATGAAGTCGCTAAAGCCATCCCCTGATGGATTTCTTTATGTATTACAACGTTATGAGAATTTTACGGCCGAAGAATGGGTATCCGTCGGAGATTCTTGGATAGACGGAAAGGCATCGACTGAAGCCGGCATTCGTTTTATTTCGTATCAGGGGGATGCTGAAACGATGAAGAAGATGGGGGTATGCCCTAGTGCAGAAATCACAGACATAAGAGAATTAAAAAGATTTATTGTAAGCAACGAAGAAATGAGGAACTAAAATGGTAAACGTTATACTTTTTCTAATCATGGTATTCATAAGTATTCCTGGCATTTTACTAATGAGCGTTCAGTCAAGCAAGTCACTATATGAAGTACCTGAAAATAAAAACGACATCCAAACAAGCTATATTTATGATTGTGTTCATTCAAACCTTATTTCTGGTCGCGTTGGCTTCTGCCGCAGGGGCTTATATGGGACCGGAGGTTGGTCTTCGAGATCCTTTTATAGAAGGAATAATCAACAATGAATTCAATCTGCAATCGATATTAGATCAATTCATTTGGGGAATAGTTGGCGGTATGATTTGTTCTTTGGTTTGGATGTCCAGTTATTACTTCTTGATAAGGCCCAATCTAGATGATAAAACAGTACAAATATCCGAAATGCTAAGAAATCGGTTAGGTTTATGGACTAGAATAACTTCAGGGGGAATTGTCGAAGAAGTATTGTTTAGATGGGGGTTGCTAAGCTTAGTTCTGTGGGGAATGTCCTTTTTTATTGAATCGTCATCGACAGCTTTTTGGCTAAGTCTTTTATTAACCGGGATATCGTTTGGTTTACTTCATATTCCGGGTAATATTCAGGCTGGATGCAAACCATCCTTTTTGTTTGTCGCTTCAGCACTGCTTGGGAATTTATGGGTATCTTTATTCTGCGGATTCCTTTTTTTGGAGATACGGTATAATTTCGGCTTTTATCGTCCATATCCTGTTTCATGTCCTATGGTATCCATTGGATATGAAGAAGTATAAAGCGACTCAAAGCCACTTCTCATAACAGCTTCTTAGCTGAATGTCTGAAAAATCTATTTTTGATATGGAGATTGATTATGATCATTAACCAACGGGATTTTAATGTTAACGGATTAAGTTATATCGTAAGGTCGGCAACTAAAGAAGACGCAAAAGTTTTGTCTGCCCTGAGATTGCAAATTGACGGGGAAACCGAAAACATGGATAGGGAAAGCGGTGAGGCCTTCATCGATGCATCAGGATTTGAGCATATTGTTCAAACGGATACCGAGAAATCAAGAAACTTGTTTCTAGTTGCGGTTGTCAATCATCGGATCGTCGGGTTTTCACGCTGTCAAGGAAATGAATTGAAGAGATTCGCTCATAAAGTTGAATTCGGAGTATGCGTAATTAAAGAGTACTGGGGATACGGCATCGGAAAAAAATCTTTTGAAAGAATCTGTTTCCTGGGCCGACTCCAATGGGATCAAAAAAAATGACGTTGAACGTATTGGAAACAAACGTAAAAGCCATCGAGTTGTATAAACGATTTGGTTTTGAAATCGAAGGGATCTTAAGAAATGATAAACTTCTTTCCGACGGCAAATACTATAATACGATGATTATGGGGAGGTTTAATCAAGAGTTTTAAGGGAAGTGAGTTGATTTGAATCAAGAAGTCGCGCTTTCTATTATTTCTATGCGTACTTGGTTCACGTAAAGCTTAGATCCAGGAACAAATATTTACGAATATAACAGAAGTGACGTCACTTTAAGAGATCATGAAACCGGCGAAATGGAACAGGGGACCACCTATTGGAAGGAGGCTAAACCATGAATAAAATGACGCGTGAGAAGGCTGGGCAATATGCAAAGTATCGATTGCCTTATTCAATCGCAGCCAGCAAGTTCATCATCGATGCCGCGAATGTCAGCCAAGGAATAGTTGCCGATATCGGTGCCGGAACCGGACTTTTGACAAAGCATTTTGTAGGAAACGTTAAGAAGATATTTGCGATAGAACCTGATTTTGAGATGCGCAATCTTGCCCAAGATTTAATTGGAAAAAGACAGGATCTTGAATACATAGATGGAATGGCTGAGAATACCAAGCTGCTTGATCATTCCATTGATTTAATCGTGGCGGCCAATGCTTACCACCGGTTTCAACCGGAAAGCTCGATAAAAGAATTTAAAAGAATACTGAAGCCGAATGGAATGTTGGCCATTTTCTCCTATCAGGATGATGATCATTTTCTGCGAGACACCATGCGTGTATGTAACGTTGATCAATACAACAAACGGTTAGCTGCAACAAGGCATCAGGAACCGGTCCAATATTTTTATGGAGACTCCGCACCAAGCCGATATTTATTCAAACAAGAGCTGAACGAGACATGGGATGAATACTGGGGGGGCAGTGATCTCCGGGATGGAAGCGCCGGATGAAAGCGACGCTTGGTTCGTATCTTTTCAAAAAGCGCATAAACAACGATTTAACGATATGGCTTCAAATGGCGTGATTACGGTACCTTACAGTACGGAAGTATGGCTGGGACAGCCGAAATATGCATAACAGGTATGTCGTGCTTCGTATCGAAAACGGAAAAGGCATACCTCAAAATTTCAGACGAAGGTTGTGCACGGGTTCACTAATGAAGAATACCAACTTATGAAATTGCTGCTAAATGTGAAGTAAGCCAGGTATAATTTAGGGCCTTGGGCATGGGAGTTTAGAGTGATTGAGTCCTTCTCCTTTTCCTCATAAAATAAGTTGAATAGACTCTTGTCGTTGCAGTGGCTAAAAGGAGGGACGCATATTTGACATCATCGGTTTCGTTTCAATTAACGGTGGCGGAAACGGCATTTATGTTCCAGTTAATGGGAATCCCGGAAGGGGAAACGATGCTTGAAGATTTTGGTGCGGCTAAAGCCGAGAACGTGCCTCCAGAGGAATTTTATAGGAATGCGAAGAAGAATTTGGAGGATGCGGGACTCCTTCAGTCGGATGGAAATCATATCACGTTCGAGTTATCGATATTGGATCATTTAAAAGCCTGCAAGTACAGCAGCGCGTCAGTTCGTCTCGAAGTTCACGGCACCGACGGCGAATCCTCAATAACCTATGCATTCATATCGGGTTCGCAGGTTGTTGAAATGAGATGGAACTCAAAAACGGGGGACGTTATCCTGACCTCATTGGGGGAAGGGTTTGAAGAACAGCTATCGAGAATCGGAGACCGTCTTCCGCTGCCAGACACGGAGGAAGGCTCTTATCGAATCCTGATGCGATCTGAGACGCTTAAGCGGTTGCAAGAACAGTTTGGCAGCGCGGATCCCGCTATGCATCAGGCAGTCTTGCGAAACGATACATGGGCCGACGTTCAAGCGGCGGGAGCTTTAATCGAAGCCTTCTGTTCGGTTGACCAATGGGGAATATTCGAGACCGCTATTCGAGGAACGGAAATTCGTTCAAAACCCGTTCAGTTTATCGGCAGTCCTGCGGGGCATTGGCTTTTCATGCAAGAGGAAGGCGATCGGGTGCAGGGTTTCCAAATCACCAAAACGGAACTCATTCAGAGTCTGTATCTAGTTGCGAAGCGTACATTATCCATATTTGCTCCGGATTGATATTACAGATCCGATGGCAAAGGAGGGAAAAACATGACCAAGATCGTCATGAGATCCGAATATCTGAATGCACTCGTCCAGCAGCTGGAGCAGGTGACCCAGCAGCTTCAGCAAGTGGATGCGGCACTCCAGCATTCTTTGCAGGGAGCTGCGTGGCAGTCGTCAAGCCGTGGGGACATTATGGCATTGTATTCAAACCACCAGCGAAACTTTCAGTCTGCATCCCAAAATATGCAGCAGCTGGCGGCCTTCGTTAGAACAACACGGGAAAAATTTGAGCAAGAGGATCAATCGGGCGGAGGGCTTGGCATCTCCGGTTTTAATCCGATGGCTCCGCTCGACGGGCCGGGTAATATTACCGGGACGATTTTGGGCGCGACCGCCGTGGCCAGATTGGGATACAGGGTCCACAACGGGTACATGGTCAAGCAGCAGCTTGACCGCAGGCTTCCGCGTATTCTGGTCCGGGAGAGCTACGAATCGGTCAGGTCGAATCCGCACGTAAACGGAAGACCCAGGGATTACAAAATCTATTATCTTAAGGATATCGAAGCCAAGATTGCCAATGGAACGGCTTCACCCAAAATCAAGGAAATCGCTGCCATGGCCGATCCTTTATATGGAGCCAAGGCAGCGTTAAAGGACAAACTCGGCTGGGCGAGCGTTGGTATCGACGTGTTTACGGATACCCAAGAAAATCTGGAGAATCATGCCTCGTCCGATAAAATAGCGGGAGACATTATCGGTAACGTCGTTGTCGGCGGAGCCACGACCGTAGGGGCCACGCTTCTTACGGCAGCCATCATGCCGGCGGCTGCGCCTGTGCTTGCCGTCGGTGCCGTCGGTTTTGGCGTATCGGTAGGACTGACCTACCTTGCAGAAGGGATTAAATTGGATATGGATCTGGACAAGGATGGAGAGGATGATTCCTTGAAGGACATCGTCAAGCATGGGGCCAAAAATGTGTGGTCTACCGTTTCGGGGTGGTTTAAGTAAATGGCTAAACATCACAACCATCAAGTCGAAAGCCAAGTCTGGGAGGGAACGAAATATAACAGAAAGGCGTTTCGAACTTATCTATCCTTATATCCGGTGAGCGGTATTAGGCTGAACGCAGGAATATTGGTACTTTTTTTTTCTTAACCTGTTTCTGGTTATCCCTGTGCTCAGCGTACCGTACGAACCGCTTTATGCCTATCTGTTGCTCCCGCCGCTTGTTATCATGAATGCATGGGCATTGGCCCTCATTGCGGTTCCCCGGAAGCTTCAGCTGAATTATGTCTTGTTCCGAGGGGTGTTTGGGATCGTCTGCTCGGTCGGATTTATGATCGTTACCCAAAAGTTTGCGTACAGCGGGCTTCATTTGACGACTCCCTGGTATGCAGTCGGGTCTTTTGCCGCATACGGATTTGCTCTTTACCAGTATGTGCGATCCCATATCCGGAAACTGGAGACTCCACGAATGCAAAGTCAAGATCGCTCGGGCATGTCCATGATGACGCTAACCATACTGACCGGTCTTGGTTATTTGCTCGCCAATCTCTCTCTCATGTTCGTAAGCGAGAAGACGGTCACGATCGTTCTGATGTGCGTGTATGCCATGCTGGCTTTTGTTATGTTTCACTTTATCCTGGAGCTGCACCGTTATTACTGGCTGAAGCGGGCCGGCAAGGCTTCGACGTAACAAAAACATCTATCGACGTACTCTCAATGAAGACAGACCGCTCTTCAATGTAGTTTTTCTTGCGATATCAGGATGTGTTTCGATTGAAGTTATACTTTCTGATATCTAAAGTAGTACTTATAAAGGAGGGCAACCGGCCTTGAACAAACCAGAAACGCTTCTCCCCAACGGATCCATCGTTCGGTTGAGAGAAGGGACCAAAAAACTTGTGATTTATGGAAGAAAACAGATCATGATGACCGAACCGCCCCGTTCATTTGACTATATCGGATGCCTGTATCCGGAAGGATACATCAACCCGGATTACACTTACGCTTTCAATCATGAAGATATTGAAGAAGTGGTTTTCACCGGTTATGTAGACGATGAAGAAGAACGTTTCGCTGCTCAACTGACGAATGCCTAGCCATCGGTTAAAAAAAGAGAAGTGCAGAAAAAACAGCCATGAGATCTTCTCATGGCTTTATTGCTAGACAAACATGATATGATTAGCGGGATTGATCCGCATCTCGAAAACGCGAAGCCGTCCGTTGAAGCTGCGTACCGGTTTCCTGAAGTCCGTGAAGATAAGTCTTTACGGAGGACAGGCTCTCCTGAATTCTGTGGAAAAACTCCCTTTGTCGTTCGCCTTCCCACTGGCCTTCGGATTGGTCGATCACGGTGTTTAACTGCTGAATAATGTTTTGTCCGTTCTGGGAAGCCTGGTTAAACCCTTTGGCGATTTGCAGGAGCTCATCAGGTTGGAGATCGATTCGCTGATTCATTTTTCGCAACTCCCATCTCAAACTGAATAATATTGCTGTAATGATTATATCCGGAAATTGGCAATATGCATAGGGATTCAACCGTAATGAGAGCTTCTCTGAAGGACAAGTTAACCAATGAAAAGAAGGTGGAAACGGGGATGTTCATTGAAAGAGTTAGTACTTTCGAAAAATACGACTTAACTTTATACACTGAGAATCCAGCAGCCGATAAGTTGTACAGAGATGCCGGCTTTTCCAGGGCTGATGGAGTATACAAGGCAAGTCACGTTTTGGAGCTCGCAAGAGCAGAGCGTTGAGATTTCTCTAAACTTTGTTCAATCTGATGTAAAGGATAATAGCGATGTCGAATACGATATGCATGCCGAAAAACCGAAGGCATGAAATGGATGACATTAGGATGTCAAACGGATTGACCTCCGTTTTTGTTGAGGTCGTGGTTTTAAGCGGATCGATTCTTGCGAAGGCGGATAGAGAAAAGGAAATGATCATATGGCTTGCTCAACAGGATCAGTCCGTCATAGGTGTGGGAACGATCGGTTTTGCTCTTGACGATATGCCGTGGACATTAAACCATTTTGAAAGAGAAAAAGCATTTATGCTTCGAACGATTTCCGGTGCCATGGAAGGCTTGGGATGGGAACGTTTAAGTTATGAACCCCGGAAGGATTGGGTGCTGGAATGTCTATCACGGTTTCAGTCTATGATTCATGCTTTTGATCAAGAAAACGTAAATATGAACAGTTATTTGTATTGGTCAGAAATCGAAGAGGAAGAGGATGAGGATAGCCCAACGATACCGCGGGGTTACCCGAAATGCCGCAAGCATCAGATTTATTTGTCGTGCCATGGTTGCATCCTGTGTAATAATGAATGAAGGCATAGATTTAGGCATAAAAAAATGTAGGCCTGGGAGTGGAGAAAATGATTCAATCCATAGTACATATTGCGCTCGTCGTTAAAGATTACGATGAGGCCATCGAGTTTTACACGAAGAAACTGAACTTTACGTTAATTGAAGATACCTACCAGCCTGAACAGGATAAACGGTGGGTCGTGGTATCCCCGCCGGGTTCGGCCGGTACCACCATATTGCTGGCCAGAGCGTCCAAACCGGAACAAGAGGCGTTTATCGGCAATCAATCCGGGGGTAGAGTTTTCCTGTTTTTGAACACGGATGATTTTTGGAGAGATTATCATGAGATGGTTTCCAGGGGAATTGAGTTTGTAAGAGAACCTAAGGAGCAATCCTATGGCATGGTTGCCGTATTTAAAGATTTATACGGAAATCTGTGGGACCTGCTGGAGCTGAGGGAAGATCACCCGTTAATGAAACGATTGAAATAGAAGGCAAAAACGTATGAATGGTGAATGGATCGAAACGGTCCAAAAAAATTGAATTGGCAACGGATCGAAATAGTCATTAGTCAAAAGGAGCAGAACCAACATGTCCAACGTCATCTCTCTTAGCGTCTATAAGGAGGAACACTACGCGGAACTTGTTTCATTTGAGCTTCCCGGCGATCAAAAAAGCTTTACCTCACTTCCGGAGGAAGTGCTCGAAACCGCGCTGCAGGACGTGAACAGAATCCCCGTTGTTATTTTGAAGGACGTAACGCCGATCGGTTTCTTTGTCCTGCACAAACATTCCGAGTATGCAAGCAAGGTCGGGAACGTGGAGGCGATATTGGTACGGGCTTTCTCGATCAATTTCGAATATCAAGGAAAGGGATACGCCAAGGAAGCCATGAACAGGCTGCCCGGCTTCGTCCAGAGCCTTTTTTTCAGAGGCTAATGAGATTTTTTTTGGCTGTGAATGAAAAAAAATGATGCCGCCCGAAAACTATATGAAAAAGCAGGGTTCATGGATCGTGGTTTTAGAATAGAAGGACCACAGGGACTTCAAATCATAATGCACAATAGTATAAGCGTTTCATCCATGCCAGCAAAAATGGGGGGAGCCGAATGACTGTTGAAGTAAAACATCAAGTACTAACGATGAGCATGATCCAGGATGGAAACAAAATATTGCTGCTAAATCGTCCGGAGCATTTGGGATTCCCGGGATATATCGCTCCCGGAGGAAAAGTGGATTTTCCGGAAAGCATTGTAGACGGCGCCATTCGAGAAGTGAAAGAAGAAACCGGGCTCATGGTTAAAGAAATCACCTATAAAGGATTGATTGAGTTTTGCGAAGTGAATTCCGGGCTTCGATATATGGTTTTTCATTATCTGGTCACATCCTTTGAGGGGGAATTGCTGAACGATCCCCCGGAAGGGGAATTGATATGGGTGGATAAGGACCACACGGATGATCTTCCCATGCAGGATTGGTTCCGGGAACGAATCCCTTTATTTTTTGAGCCGGGAGTATTTGAGTACAGTACCATATGGGATAAAGAGAAGGATACGGTACTCCATTCAACCCAAAAACAATATCATGCGGGTGAGGTTGAAAAAGCCGAAGCCATCAGCTAATGAATATTTAACGCGAGGGATAACCTCACTTTATCAAGTCACAAGAGTAGGATGGAGGAACTGGCAATGATTCATATTAAAAATATTCAGCCGGAACACGTTGGGATGTTTTGGGAGCTAAGGCTGGAGGCATTAAAGACGCATCCTGAAGCGTTCGGATCCTCTTACGAAGATTCGGCAGGGACTCCGCTAGACAATGTGGTCAAAAGGATTAAGAACGAAAAAGATAATTATATCCTGGGGGCATATACCGAGGATGGGCAGCTTAGAGGCATGGTTGGATTCGTAAGAGAGTCGGGGATGAAACTGAAACATAAGGGCACCATTTGGGGAGTATATGTATCGCCCGCATACCGGGGACAGGGAATAGCCCAAACGCTATTAGAGGAAGTATTGAATAGAGGTAAAGAAATAGAAGGATTGAAGCAAATCCACCTTAGCGTGGTGACCGCCAATAAAACAGCCAGCGAACTGTATAAGAAACTGGGGTTTGAAACGTACGGTATCGAGAAGAATGCATTGGTGTATAAAGGCCAAGGGTATGACGAGGAATTAATGGCTTATTATTATTGAATATGGAAAGGGGAATAAATGATGACCATCCTGAACCAAATGCCGGTTGTTCAAGCGGAAATGCTGATTCGAAGACCGGTCCAAGAGGTATTTGAAGCTTTTGTCGACCCGGCCATTACCACCAAATTTTGGTTTACCAAGAGCAGCGGGAGATTGGAAGCGGGAAAGCATGTCCGGTGGGATTGGGAGATGTATGGCGTCTCGGATAACGTGTACGTGAAAGAAATCGAGCCCAACAAGCGGATTCTGATCGAATCCATGGACGGCACTGCGGTGGAGTGGATATTTACCTCCCGCGCAGATGACGAGACGTTTGTTACCATTAAGAATTCCGGCTTTGCAGGGAACGGCGATGAGATCGTACGTCAAGCCATTGACTCGATGGGGGGGTACACCATGGTTCTCTGTGGATTAAAAGCATTTCTTGAGCATAACATGATTTTAAATCTTGTGGCGGATAAGGCTCCGGATGCGCATGTATAAGGCGTCTCTAACAATGCAAGCGGCAGTTTAAGAACGGCAGAGAGAACAAAATATCCGTAATTGAGGATTACGGTTAATCTTGAAGACCATATGGTGCAGAAGATGTAGAAGGAATGGTTCCAACCAGGTACGACGAATAAGGCTGTCCCCTAAGTTGATGCTGCAACTTATTAGGACAGTCTTTGCTTTTTGATACGGTAAATTTACGGTCGCCAGAACACGCGGTCGAAACTCCGACCGAAGACGGAGAACAAATCTGTACCCCAGCCGGATGGGTGTAATTTATTATTCAAGTATGATGTTGATAACGGAATGACGATATCAACTTTGGAAGCAAGGAACCTGTTTTTCATCTGTAATGTGATTTTGATATAAGGGGGGCCCAAGGTGGTTCAAATCAAACGCATGGCAGATTATGAGCGCGATGTGCGTGATGAAGCGGCCGAGGTTTTTGTGGATGGCTATTATAAAGAGCTATCTTTTTTCTCAAAAGACAGAAATAAATTAAAAGCCGCATTCAGGGATCTTTTCTGCCCGGATGTTTTTTTATGTTGCGGAAATACAGGGGGAGATCGTCGGCATACTGGCTTGAGCGAATAACAAACAGCGTGCGATGCCGGCAAATAAAGCTTCGCTAAGGAGCGGCCTTGGTTATGTTATGGGGAGTTTGGCCTATTTCGTATTAAAAAAGGAATTCAACGCGCCCCTGCCTTATTTTGATGAAACCGGTTATATCGAGTGTGTCGCCACCTTGGAGAAAGCGCGTGGCCAGGGCGTATCTACAGCCTTGATGAGACATGTGATGCATCAGCTGCATTTTCATCATTATGTACTTGAGGTTGTGGATACGAATGAAATTGCATATCGACTATACAAAAAACTGGGGTTTGAAGAATTTGAGCGCAAACAAGCTAAACCGTCCCCAAAAAGAGGTTTTAACGAGCGCATATATATGCAGTGGAACAAGCCTGACGTTCCGCTCTAGTGAAGTTTTTTGCAGGTTTAAGCCCGTTCTGCGTGATACTTATGAATGGGATATGATGGTATAATAGGAAAAGCAGGAATCATTACGGGCTGTACTTTTAGAAACATTAGAGAAAAGCGAAATCAACACTCAAAAGATAAAAGGGGGATTGGACATGATCTTGAAATTCGGTAACCGCCCGGTGCAGTTGAACCAATCTGATAACAGATTGTGCCGGGCCGGTTTTTAATGTGTTATCAGTCAACTGCACCTAATCACGTTCATTCAACCATGTGAAAGGGGTAGTTATAGATGGACTGCGATCAATGGAAGGCGATATGGTTAGCCGAAGAAAAGAAGACTTTCAGCGGTTGGGATTTCTCCTGCATCGCTAATCGGACCTCGGAAGAATGGCTGCCGTGGGATTATAAAGAGATTGTATTATCATTCATGGATGCGGAAACCACAATGCTTGACATGGGGACCGGCGGGGGAGAATTTTTGCTGTCGCTTCATCCGCCCCAAGGCCGTACTTTCGCAACGGAAGCTTACCCGGAAAATTTTGAATTATGCAAAAGAATTCTGCTTCGCCATGGCATTGAAGTTCACCAGGTATTTGACGATGAGCATTTGCCTTATGAGGACGATTATTTTGATTTAATCATCAATCGGCACGAATCTTTCTCTTCTCGGGAAGTGTTTCGTATCCTGAAACCGGGAGGAATATTCGTTACGCAGCAAGTGGGCGGGCAAAACAACCGAGAACTCTCCCGATTTTTGTTAGGGAATGATGCCATGCGGACAGAACCCGATTTCAATCTTCAAACCGCCCAAGACGACCTTGCAAGCGCAGGGTTCACGATTTGTGACGGAAAAGAGCACTTTCCGTATCTAAGGTTTTTTGATATTGGGGCACTGGTATACTTTGCCAAAATCATCGAATGGGAGTTTCCCGGCTTTTCGGTCGAAAAGTGTTTCGATCAACTATGCGAACTGCAGAAGACGATCGAGGAAACGGGATACATGGAGACCATCGAACATCGATTTATGATTGTCGGGCGCAAATAGTCGTCTTCTAAACGAACGAATGAAGTAATGATAAGGCAGGCTAGGGCATTTCATGATGTTCCGGTCTGCCTTATTTCCTACATGGGGGTTGTTATCTTGATCATTAGAAAAGCGGACATGAATGATATTGACGGGATTACTCATGTCCATATTGAAAGTTGGAAGACAACATATAAGGGCATCATTTCGGAATCTTATTTATCCAACCTCTCCTTTGAGAACCGGAAAAAGAATTGGAGCGATATTTTCAGTAACCTAAAACAGGATGAATCCGTATTTATTGCTGAGAACACGAATGGGTCTATCCTTGGATTTGCAATGTCCGGAAGAAACCGGAATCATGAGTTTGATCATGCGGGCGAGATTTATGCGATTTACATTTTGTCAGAATTCCAAGGTCAAGGCATCGGACGATTATTATTTCAGGAAACCATTGGTTCATTAATGGAACAGGGGTACGAATCGATGATGTTGTGGGTGCTTGCGGACAATCCTTCCCTTGGCTTCTATCAAAGGTTAGGGGGAACTGTAATCGGCAGGGAAAATATCAAGATTGGTGAGGATCACCTGATTGAATTAGCGATAGGATGGAGTGAACTCGTGAAAGGGTAGAAATGGATTCGAAGGATGGAAGATTGAATGCGGATCATATGGCCCGATGGGGGAATGAAGGATTGCTGTTGATTTAATAAAACCAGGGATTGGAGGCATAACCGGATGGATAAAAAAGAAAATGAGCTTGCTCAAAAAGCTGTATCACTCAACCAATTCAAAATACGATCGTGAACGGGAAGTGAGTTTATACAAGGAAGATTCATTAACGGAACCGGAAAAAGAGCTGCTGAAAGAAATGAATTGGCAGGTCAACCAGTTGGAATGGCTTACTCATGACTCATGCGTCAAGGAGTTAATACAACTAAGGCAGGACAAACGCTTAACCCGTGAACGCATCGCAGACGGCTTTATCGCGGGCGTTGGCGGAAGCTATCCCCGAGGGCTGTCCCCATTGGTCAGTTATTATACCATGCAGAACATCCCGGATCATGAGTATCTGGCGGCAGATCGTTATGCGGCTTGCAAAATATGTTCCTTTTCGGATCATATGCAAGACGGTTTCTGGGAAAACGCTTCATACCTTAAATATGTCCTCTATTTAGGGAACTCGTACGGCTCAAGCCCTTGGGGGGGCGCTCCTGGACCTTAAGGACTTGGCAGAGCAGGATTCGGTCAAACCAACGAAGGAGGATATCGGCGTTTTTTCGGAATTTATTGGCCAGTTTGTCGCGTTCCGAGCCGGATGAAACTCCGGGAGAATATGAGAAGCGGCTGACCTCGGAAAAGATCATGCCGAAAAATACATATGTGCGGCGGGGGATATTGAATTCGCTGGCTGTAACGGGAGTCCTTCCAAATGTGTTTGTGCAGACTCATTTCAACGCTTGGACCGATTTCGAAGATATAGTGAGTCACGAAGAAAAGCTTGCCAATACAAGAGGCCGTTCGGATATGGAGATGCCGTGGGCGGCTTGGAAAGGAGAGCTAAAAATCAACTGGGACGTGGTAGAAGAACTTTTTGGAGAGGAGTACGTACTTTCCATGTAAGCAGAATCCGGTTTGATGAATCGGTGGGACTATAAACTATTCCATTGAGCAGGGGAAGGGGCTCTGTATATGAAGGAAGAACTTATGAAGCGGCTGCGTGATTTTTATGCTAAAGAAGAAAATGCAGCTCTCGTCGGCGTACCTGCCAGCGACGAACAAATAGCTGAGGCGGAGAAGGGCCTGAACGTGACTTTTCATGCCGATTATGTCGAATTTATTAAAGCATTCGGCGGGGCTTTTGCCGGGATTTCCATACATGCATTTTCCAACGGATCCGTGATGGGAAAAGAAACCGTTGTTGAATGGACGGAGGAGTTTAGGCAGCAATTGGCCGAGACGTCACTAAAGGAACAACTGGAGGACGGCTACGTCATTTCTATGGATGGTTCCGGAAACCCCGTCATGATCCATTCCACAGGGGAAGTCCTCATTTGCTATCTTGATTCGGGAGAGACGGAAGTTCTTGCGAGTTCGTTTGCCGAGTTGATCGAAGATCAGTTCCATGAATGGTAGGCTCCGCAAGCCTGATTTACATCAACCGATACGCTTGCACCGAACAATTTTAAACCGAAAATGCAGACTGGGAGGTCCCAATGAACAAAGCCGAAAATGAACTGAACAAAGTCGATAGGCGTTTTTCTTACCGAAGGGGGTAGGGGTGTGGAACCATTTAACCGAAGCTTTATCAAATATGACGGCGGTTTGGTCCGATCAGCAAATTTACCTGAGCACACGGAAGAACAGCTTCTGCAAAAAGGGCTGCCGTTTATTTCTTCCGAAGACGCCGTTTTAGGCGTTCGCTTTCAATCGTTTACGAATACGGGGCTCATCCAAGCGGGTGATCGAAAGTTGTTGCCGATTGGCTATGAGTGGAGTCCGGAGGATGCCATTCTGGGGCTGGCTGCGGACTCGGGGCATTTGTATTCGTTCCACCCGTCCTCCGGACAATGCGGTTTCGTCAACTCGGATATCCGTCATTTTTTGTCGTTTTTGTCATCCATTCGATCTTTCACAGCCGGCCAATCTCAGGAAGACACCATGACGATCATGTCCTCGGCGGAAGCGCATGAGCGTTTAGCCGCTTTCAGGCGCGGCGAAATCATTCCGAAGCAGCCGAAACAGCAGGGACTGGACCGTACGGCGGAGCTGTCAAGGCTGCGGGCTTTGTTGGAAGAGAAAGATCCCCTCAGCTTGGCTGATGAGGATCATTGGTGGAGCTGCGTGCTGGAACAACTGGAGGATGGCTTGCTGTAATTGTTTTGTTAACAGCGGGAGGGGGCAGGAAGCATGCTCTTTCTGGCTAGACGAGGATTTCATGGAAATCCATTTTTTGAATGATAAAAAGAAGTGGAGAGATAGACAGCGATGAAAGCATTTGAAGCTAAAATACAAGAGCATATCGCAGCCCATCATTTACAAGCCGAACATATCGTTCTCGAGCAAAGCTGCCACTCCGTTCAGGAGGCGGCCACTGCCGTTCAAGGATCTGCCGATCAATTCGTCAAAAACATCTGCATGATTGACGAGTTGAACCGGTTAATCGTGGCCATTGTCAAAGGCGAAGACAGAGCGAGCACGACAAGAGTCGGCAAGGCTTTGGATATCGAAAAGCCGCGATTGGCCAATGAGGAGGAAGTGATCGAACGAACCGGATATCCGGCGGGCGGGGTGCCGTCATTCGGTTATGAAGCCTTGTTTCTGATTGATCCCAAGGTTACGGAACAGGACTATGTATATACAGGCGGCGGGTCTCCCTTTTCGCTGATCAAAGTGGCTGTAAATGAAATGTTAAAAGCTAGTGGAGGACGAGTGATACGGGTAAGAAAATGAGAACGCAAGCAGCATGGTGCTTAGGGATGCATCACTAAGGTATAAATTCACTAGTCAGTGCAAGGCGCAGCCACGCTTGGATTGAATGGCTCGCAGAAATCGGGTTTCGTGCATAAAAAAAGGATCATAAAGACGAAGGAGTAACCTACCGGATGGCAATATACCTTGTTAGACATGGCAAAGACGAGGAAGGATATCGTGGCGGATGGAGTGATAGAGGACTCGTTGATCTATATTTCTCAAGCTTGCGAATGGATGAAAGGTATCCCGGTGGAGAAAGCCCCATCGAAAATTACATGCGGATAGAAGAAGCATTCAACGAATTATGCGGCGAGCATATAGACCATACCCATAATAAGAACATACTCGTCGTAAGGCATGGCGGAGTTATTAATATTGTTTACTACATTTTAAAAAACATTAAGTGGACCAATAAAAACAAGTTTTTTCCAGCCTCAAATACCGGTATTCACCGGATTGAACGGGTCAACGGAAAATGGGAGTTGACATTGGAAAATCAAACCGCTCATTTATAGTTCCGGAGAGTAAATATTCGGAATCTGATTGTTATACTGATAACTGAGAAAAGCTTCGACGATACCAACTTTATTATTCAAGGGGACAGCACAGCGAACAAGGACAGCTGGTCGATGATCAGCAGTCTGCTTTCGTCCGATAAAGAAACGATAGAACTTCAAGTAACATGGGCGGAAGAATAATAGATTCTTTGTTGTCTTGGTACGGGCGAGGCTGCATAAATATTGTGTTTTGAGAAGGTCGGGGAAGGGTCCCGACTTTTTTTGTTTTAAGCCATTTTTTTAAGATGATTAGAAATAAAGATTGATTGTTGGACTTCTCTCTGATAAACTGACTATCGAAAATGATAATCATTATCAATTATGTGGAGGGGAAATTTAATATGAGTGTCCAATATATCAGAAAGTTCAGCATTGTCATTCTTCTTCTGGCCTTGTTTGTCATGCTGGCCGCATGCGGCCAAGGATCTGACAGCAAAGCCAAGTCCGACGTGACTTCTTCCGTACAATCTTCGGATACGGATAACAGCGAACAAACGTTGCCTAGTAACGAAACGATGATCTACCAGACTGCTGACGGCAAAGTGGAAATACCTAAAAATCCGCAACGAATCGTCGAATTATCGGACAGTTATGTGGGCCATTTGCTTGCGCTTGGCATCAAACCTGTCGGAATCACGCAGCATGCCATGGATAATCCATACTTTAAAGGTCGGTTGGATGGCGTTGAAAATCTGGGTGACGGAAAATCGATCGAAAAGATTTTGGAACTGCAGCCGGATATAATCATTACGTTTAGCGGAGATGCCGCGTTCACCGATGAGCTCTCCAAAATCGCACCGACAATAACCGTTGAATATGGAAAATTGCCTGTTCGAGAACAATTGGTGGAATTCGGAAAAATAACAGGCAGGGAGGACCAAGCGAAAGCGTGGATAGCGGAGTGGGATCAAAAAATCGCAGGGTACAAGCCGAAGGTCGAAGCCGCGGTTGGAGATAATACCGTGTCCATTCTGCAACCGTACTCGAAAGGCATTTATGCGTTCGGGCATAACTACGGAAGGGGGGGAGAGATCCTTTACGGGGAATTCAAATTAAAGGCGCCTTCTCCCATTCAGAAAGAGGCGATTGATAACGGAAAAGGCTGGGCCAGCCTGTCTCTCGAAGTTCTTCCGGAGTATGCCGGCGACTTTATATTCACCAGCCCGTGGACCGGGGACGATGGCGATCCGGATGCGGTTTACGGGAGCAGCCTTTGGAAGAAACTGCCTGCCGTAAAGAACAATCGGGTGTTTGCTTTAGTGAAGGACGGTTCTTTCTTTAATGATCCCGTTTCCCTGGAGGGACAGCTGGAGTTTATCGTGGAAAGCCTTACGCGGAAATAAGGAGCCCGTTCAACATTACATAGGAACTCTCGAGCGTATCATCGGCTCCCGTGGTATAGTTACTCTCGTAAAATCGGTTAACGCAACAACATAAAAAGGAAATCCTGCCTCCGAAGGAGAACCATATTAAGTACTTGAGGAGGAGGATGCCTAAATGCCCAAAACCATACTTGTGGTCGATGACGATCCGGATATCGTTGCCATGCTTAAGCTCTATCTGGACGCGGAAGGATATACGACTTTGGAAGCTTTCGACGGAAAAGAAGCCTTTGAACATCTGCGGAGCAAACACGTCGATCTCGCCATTTTCGATATCATGATGCCGGTTATCGACGGATACCAACTGCTCCGAATGATGCGGCAGGAATATAAAATTCCGGTCATTCTCATTTCGGCCAAAAATCAGGACATCGATAAAATAACGGGTCTCAAGCTGGGAGCGGACGATTATGTTTCCAAACCGTTCAGCCCGCTGGAAGTAATGGCTAGAATTCAAGCCCAGTTAAGGCGTTCCTATGAGTTTAATGAACCGTCGGCGGCTCCGCCGGTTTCCGAAACCTGCGTCGGGGACTTGCTGCTGGATCACCGCGAATGCATGTTGTACATCAAGGGAAAGCCGATTTCGCTCAGCGCCATCGAGTATAGAATGTTAAAACTGTTTATGGGGGAACCCGGGCGCGTATTTACGAAAAGGCAAATTTTTGAACAAGCTTGGGATGAGCATTATCTGGCCGACGATAACGCCATTATGGTGCAAATCAGCAGGCTGCGCGACAAAATCGAAGCCTGTCCGAGAAAACCCGTCTATATCAAGACCATTCGCGGCCTCGGTTACCGGTTTGCCAAGAAAGATGAGTTATAGCCCATGAAATCGCCAAATCGTTTACAGCGTTCACTGATCAGCCAATATATTTTTTTTCTTTTTTTACCATTGCGCTCATTGCCGCGATTTCGCTGTTCGTATTAAATGCGCAAATCATGAATTATTTTATGGATACATCCGGGCAAATCAAGGTGGAGGATACTGACCGGGGCAATCCAACCGCCGTATCTGACGGCGACAGCGCTCAGCACGAGAGGGTGTTTTACAGAATAGCTCTGCAGACCCTGCTGCTGTTTCTCGCTCTGTTTGCGGTCACCGTGTACACGTTCGGAAGATGGACGGCTTCCAGGCTCACGACCCCGCTCAGCTCCATAGCCGACGGCATCAGGAACATTGCCCGCGGGCAGTATCACAAAAGGTTAAACTTCAAAGCCAGTTATGAGCTCGCGCAAATCCAGGACGATTTCAATGACATGGCGGAGCGGCTCGAACGGATGGAGAGGGAAAAGCGGGAGTTGGAGGAGAGCAAACAGCGAATGCTGATCGACATTTCCCATGACTTGAAGACGCCCATGACCACCATTCGGGGTTATATCGAAGCGATGGAAGTGGGTCTCATCGATACGGAGGAGAGAAAACGTCAAATTTTGCATTTGATTTCCGACAAAGCCAAGCTTGTGTCGGAGCTGATTGACGGCATCTTTGAACTATCCAAGCTGGACAGTCCCGATTATCCTTTTACCGTTGTGGCCTCCGACATTGCGGAATTCACGAGGGAGATCGCCGCCGAGTATTACGAGGTTTTCGAAGAAAAAAAGTTTGATTTCCAATACGATATTCCCCATCGGGAAATCATGGTCCCCTTCAACGCTACCTGGTTATACCGGGCGGTTTCCAACATTCTGTCCAACGCATTAAAATACAACCCGCCCGGAACGACCGTGCAATTGAAATTGTTAAACGCCGGGAAAGGGGTTGAAATTCACGTTTCGGACGATGGCGTCGGAATCCCGGAAGCGATAAAGGAAAAGGTGTTCGAAGCATTCGTTCGCGGAGACCAGGCTCGGAAAAGCGATGGGGGCACGGGTCTGGGTCTTGCGATTGCCAAACAAGTGGTAGAGAAACATGGGGGGAAGATCACGCTGACAACGAACGGGAAAACGAAATTCGTGCTTTTTTTGCCGAATGATTTGTAAGATTACTGAAAGAATTGGGAAAGCGCGGGGAAAGAGTTATCCGGTAACCTCATTAGTAGAGTTAACTACTATATTCGCATGCAGGAGGACTGGAGAAAATTGGAGATACAGAAAGAGAAAGAAAAAGAGAAAGGCTTTGTTTTTTTTAAGAGAATATTAACAAATCGGAAACGCATGCAGCCTTTATCCCCCGGATGGAAGGGGGCGTCGCTTGGGCTTGGCGCCATCGCATTCATCCCGGTCCTGATTCAGGCCAATTATTTTTTGGAGGGGCAAGGGTTCTTTCGTTTCATTGTGGGTATGTTCCTGTCTGTCTTAACGGTAGCGTTCTTAAGCGGCTTGGCCGCATTGCTGCTGCATGGGGTCAAAAAACTGCCAAGCCGTTATATTTGGATATTGCTGTGCTCCCTCATCATGCTTTTATTCTGTTTCATTGGGCCTATGGAAGTATCGGTAGTTTTCATCGTGTCTGTCGCCGTTGTTTTTTTCTTTGTTTGGCGCATTGGTTTATAAATTTGCAACGGGAAGTTACAAGCAAGCGCCCAAAACCAGGAAAATCGGCGCCATCGCCTGTTTGTCCCTGATCACTGTCGTGATCGGAGCCGGCACCTTCTGGTTGGTTCGGGCCGGGGATGAAGCCGCCGCTCCGGACGTGACCTTGAAACAGCTGAAAACTTCAGCCCGATATGATGGCATGGCGATGAAAAACCCTGCCGAACACGGCTCCTTTAAAGTCAAAAGCTTGTTATACGGAAGTCCGGACAACTACAGGAAAGAGTTTAACCAAAGCGGATCCCTGACCACCAAAACAGTGGATGCCTCCGAGTTTGTCGAGAAATGGTCTTCTGTGCGAACGAAATCGCTTGGATTCGGACCCGATGCCATGCCGTTAAACGGAAAAGTGTGGTATCCCGAAGGGAAAGGCAATTTTCCGCTTGTCTTGATTGTACATGGAAACCATTTAATGAAAGATTATTCCGATCCGGGTTATGAATACCTGGGCAAACTGATGGCGAGCAAAGGGTATATTTTCGTCTCCGTGGATGAAAATTTTCTAAATGTCTCCCCTTATGAAGACCTTTTCCTGATCAGCCCGCTGCTGAACGAAAATCCGGCAAGAGGCTTGCTGCTGCTGGAGCATTTGAAAACTTGGAAGGGCTGGAACAGCGATCCGGACAATCCGTTTTATCAAAAGGTTGATATGGAACGAATCGCCCTCATCGGGCATTCCAGAGGCGGGGAAGCGATTTCGATCGCGGCAGCCTTCAACAAGCTCGGCAGCCATCCGGACTTTGGCCACATCAAGTTTGATTATAACTTTTCGATCCGCTCGCTCATTTCCATTGCGGGAACGGACGGGTACTATAAGCCCCAAGGCAAACCTCTGCCGCTGCAAGACGTGAATTATCTGTCTTTGCATGGAGCTCATGACATGGATGTCAACAGCATGGATGCTGCCCATCAATATCATCGGATTAGTTATACCAAGGGCACAGATTACATGAAATCGCTGGTCTATATTTATGGAGCCAACCATGGCCAGTTTAACGGAGGATGGGACAGAGGAGATGCGGCAGGCTTGGGGAACCAGCTGTTTAACGTACGTCAAATCATGCCGCGGGATGAACAGGAAACCATTGCTAAAGTGTTCATATCTTCTTTTCTGGATGCCACGCTGAAGGACCAACGGCAGTATCGGGAAGTGTTCAAAGATTTCGGTTACGCCAAGGAATGGATTCCGGACAACCTGTATGTGGGCAATTATTACGATTCGAACACGACCTTGATCGCCGATTATTCAGAAGACATCGATCTGCAGAGCACGACGCTCCCTGGCGGGAGCCTGATGGGTGAAAACCTCCGAGTATGGAAAGAAGAAAAGGTGAAATCCAAAATGTTCCAAGCGGATTACAGCGCGGTTCGCTTAGGCTGGAACTCGAACGGATCGTCCAAGCCGGCTTCCTATACGGTTACTTTGCCGGATCAGGGGGTAAAAACAGGGAAGGAAAGCTCCATCGTATTTTCGCTCGCCGATATCCGCGGGAAAGAAGAGGCCGGCGACCCGAAAGAACTCATTGATTTAACGATTACCGTCGAAGACAAGGATGGCCGTCAGGCAAGCCTTCCCCTCAGCGATCTTTCGAAATTGCCGCCCGTGATTGAGGGTAAAGTGCTCAAATGGCCGTTCTCTAATGCCGGAAATACCTCGGAACCCATATTTCAAAACTATGATTTCCCTTTAGGCGATTTTAATAAGATGAATCCGGACTTCAATCCGCAGCAGTTAAGCAAGATCCGTATTCAATTCAACCTGACCAAAACAGGAACCGTACTGTTGAATGATCTTGGCGTCCGAAATTAGCCCGGGTTTGTATTAAACGGCCCGAAAGAAAAAAAACGTTCTTGATCGCCGGGTACAGGAAATAGTAGACTAATTTTGAAGTAAACGACTCATACATGGAGGTTATGCGGATGACACCTCTTGACGTCAACGATTTTCCTGTCAACCTGGCGAAGCCGGCGGTTCGAGCACTTGCGAACGCCGGCATTTCCTGTTTGAAGGACGTTTCAGGTTACACCGTGAAAGAGCTGAAACAGCTGCACGGGATCGGACCCAATGCGATCAAGCAGCTGCAGCACGCTCTGGAGCATAAGGGTCTGTCGTTCAGGGATGAATGAATCCTCTCCGGGTGGAAGTAAACACCTGAACATTGAAGGAGGCTGGATCAAAATGGATTATGGCGAGCTCTATTTGGAAAGCGCAAAAAAGCAGTTTCTTTATTACAAGACGCTTGGCGAAAAAGCGATGGAACAGGTGGAGCCGGAGCAGCTGTTTGCGGCTTTTAACGAGGATTCCAACAGCATCGCGGTCATCGTGAAGCATTTATGGGGCAATATGCTGTCCCGGTGGACCGACTTTTTTAACGACGGACGGAGAAAAGCCTTGGCGTGACCGGGACGCGGAATTTGCAAACGATGTTCAAGATCAAGCAGAGCTCCTGAAGAAATGGAATGAAGGATGGGAGTGCTTGCTGAACGCCCTTCAATCGATTCGTCCGGATCAGCTGGACAATATCGTCTATATCCGCAATGAAGGTCACACCGTTATGGAGGCGATCAACCGGCAGTTGGCGCATTACCCCTACCATGTGGGGCAGATCATTTATGCGGCCAAAATGTTAAGCAAAAAGGGATGGAACACCTTGTCCGTTCCCAAGAACGGTTCGCAGCAATATAATGATGAAAAATTCGCAAAAAAAAAAAAAACGATCAGCAATTACACAGACGAAGAGCTGAAAAGGCTGAATAACCCTGAGACGTAAAGTAAGGAGTTATGATGTTTTGAACATAAAGTCAGCGGGCTTAGGCCAGACGGAGCAAATCGTGTATATCTTGAATGAGGTTACGTTAGACCTGCATCGCAAAGGGATTAAACAGTGGACGTACCCTTGGACTATCCGGGATATCGAGAAGGATGTCCATAACAACGATGTTTATGTTCTGTGGGACGGTCACCGGGCTATAGGTACGTTCACGATTAGCGTCATCGATCATATCTGTGGGATGGCGGTTGAACAAAATAGCAAATATTTAAGCAGGATAGCCGTATTGCCGGATTACCAAGGGAAAAACGCAGGGTCGAAAATCATGGAATTTGCCCGCTCGTCCGTGGATGGTACACCGTTTTCCTTGTATTTGGACTGCTGGGCGGGAAACGCAAATCTCAAACAATTTTACTCGGCACATGGGATGTTATATGTGGGTGATTACAAGGAAGCGGATTATTTTGTAAGTATTTTTAAATACAACCATGGAGTAGGGACCCTTTAATTGTTGTTTTGCTTGATTCAGGAAAGATTGTGTAAAGTAGGTTGTACTGTATTATGATTTCCAGATAATGGTAATGAATCCGTTGTGATATTCACAACGGATTTTTATTTTTCTCGCACTACCCGCAGCCTTTAACGGCATAGCGGGTACGCTTTGTTCTATTGATTGTTTTGCTTGACGTTAATCGTTTCAATGGCCTTCTCCAAATAAATGTCGCGCCCTTCGCGAACTTCCTCAATCGTTCGCTCCACCGGCACGGTAGGCTGAATGCCAATGAGATGGTGCTGGCTGCCGTCTTGTTTTAAGGTTACTAAACCCGTCCATCCCACGACGCTGCCGCCCGGCAATAGAATGAGGTTCGCGTCTCCGTTCGCTCCCGCAGTCGGTTGTCCGATAATTTCCGCCAAACGGTAATGTTCGACGATGCCCATGATCGTTTCGGATTGGCTTAGTGCACCTCCATAAGTCAGAAACGCCAATTTGCCCTTTAATTTCGGTTGCGCCGGTTCATGCGTATATTGAATGAGATTAAACTTCACGTTTTCATGATCCGGATATACAAACAGAGGCATATGGAATTGCGGCGTCTGGAACGGAGAATCCGCCAAATATTTCAATATGTTTATCCCGATTGTACCCGGATTCGGATAACCTCTTAAATCGAAGATCACGCCTTTTGCATGTTCCAGCTTCGCGAGGTTCTTCTGGAGCATGTCTTCAGTCAACAATTTCAGATTAACGTAATAAATACCGTCTTCCACCTGCTCGATAACGTCTGGCGTGATGAATTCATCTACTGCTCGGTCGGCATAAGGAATGGCAAGGTCAAGCTTGTTCTTGCCTCGTTGCACCGTCAGCTTGGCTTCCGCCCCCTTTTTCCCTATAAAAAATTGGCGGGAAGCTAATATGCGTTTATACTGCTCGCTGCCTTGCATCATCATTTCCAGCTCTTTATGGTACGAGTCGGCTTTTTTGCCGTTTATCGTTAAAATGACATCTCCGGGCTTAAGGCCGGTCTCTTCTTTGGCGTTCGTTACGACAACTTGTTCTTCGATCCATTCGACTCGATAAGGAGCGTATGCCGCCTCGCGCTCAAGGTCTGGAATCATAACGAGGCTATGTCCATCCTGCAGTTTCGCCAACATCCGCTTCATGGTAAGCGCATACTGATCAACCGTACGATTGTTCAAGCTTTGACTCAGCGCATCGGATAACGCCCGTTTCCAGTCGACCTTCACGACATCGAAATAAGGGTAGAAATGTTGAATGGCATTCCAGGTAATGACCACATTTGCCAATTGGACGTTCCGGTCGTTTAACGAAGCTTTATCCAAATCGATTTGCGAAAGCTGCTGTTGAAGCTTGGCAAATCCATTCGTCGATTCCGGCGTTGCGCCGATCGTACCTTTATCGTTTCTGTACAGAACGATCGGGATATGGGCGAATACGTCCGGGGTTATCCGCTTGACAACCGTCTCTCCCGGCTTCAAAACATGCTTCTGGAGTTTGATTTTGCTCGTATCGGCGGACTGCAGCCGCTCGCTCGTGTATTGTTCTTGGGGAGAGTTCATTTTGACGCCTTGGTGAAGCCATGCGGTCAAATTACGGGCTTGCTTGGGCGGGCTGAGCCGAGTTGCTTTATCCTTTTTCGTAAAGCTCAGCGTCGGCGCAATCGGATAGAAGAGCTCTTGCAGCGTTGCCGTTAATTCCTTTTCCGATTTTGCAGCCCTTACTTTGCTTACCCCGTGAATGGCGAACCGGTGCCAGTCGACTTTCTCGTTCTCGTCGCTCGGGTGGAAGAACCGTATGTACCCGTACAGCTTCGCAAACGCTTGAACGTTCGCAACCTCTTGATTAACGGGCGCCTCCGTTTCCTTCGCCAAAGCGGGTAGCGCCGACATGAGAAAGACGATAATAGCTACAACTAAAAGACTTATCCGTTTCATTTTGGTCATATTCTCCTCTTAACAAGTATTTAGTATAATGCGTCCATTCCGTTTGTTACTTTCGAATCTCTTCGTTCATGCCGCATCGACCTCCTCTTCGGTAATGTCCTAATTTTAACCAGTCTATGTTGTCGATAAAATAGCCTTAGGACCAGACTGCTGATAGACCTTGGTCCAGTTCGCAACTTAACGCTCACCGGGCAGCCTGCCGAGAAAAATCGCAAAATTTTTCTAATTGTCACCAACTCTTTGCGTGGATGAATTATGGGATACTCTCCAATTCTAAAAAAAATCGATGATGTATTGAAGGTTCTTGCTTAATAGAATTTAGGATTGAGCGAGTTAAACAGAAGCTATCGATAATTGAAAAGCTTCTCTTTTTTTTGGTTAAATTTAGTGAGGATCAAGTAAATGGAGTTCAACTTGTTGTGGGACATGTAATTCCGACGAGAGGAGTGTTAATGGTGGGAAAGTTCTTTCTACCGCCTTTGCTGGCGCTAGTGCTGCTCCTTGGCTGCAGCGATAGATCTGCCGGGGTAGAGAACGATGATGCCATAAAATCAGACGTCTCGAATAAAGCTGTTGTTCAAACCGCACTGTCCGGTTCCGGGTCCTCCGTTTTCGTGGAACCTTCGCCTGCGCAGTGGGAGGAATATATCAAGGTGGTCAGAGAATATTTCCATCTTAGAACGAAAGCCGTTCTTCACAAGGATATGGAGATTCTGTGGAACCGGTATCCGGATTTAAAAAAAGGGCACCGATAGCAAGAAAGGCATAAACGTTGAAAAAAAACGATGTGGAGAACACTCGTGACTTCAATCTGAGCGATGCAAATGTTCAAGAAGAAAGCCATGAGAGAATTAAAGTCCGGCAGATGAATGATCGTCAAGCCATTGTCCGAGTCCATGGCAGCTTGATCTATGTCAAGGATGATTTTGACGTTGCCAGAGGGGAACTGCTGATCCATTTACATCTGGAACGGAAAGACGGACGGTGGACCGTGGTTAAATCCGACGAGTATACTCTACCCGAGTATAAAGAATGGATAAAAAAAACAATAAGCAGTAAGATCAAAGGAGGGGCCACCAGCTCGTAGTCTCTTTCAATGAATTATGGAACCAAGGAGTTTAATATGACCTACGCAGTTAAAATGGAGGTTGTCCGCCATCTTTATCCTGATTTTCGGATCAACCATATAGAGCCATATACGCATGGACAGAACAACGATGTATTCCTCGTCAACCAGTCGGTTGTTTTCAGATTTCCCAAATATACGGACGGCATGAAACAGTTGCAAACCGAGACCGAGCTATTGGTAGCCGTGGGGCCATATATCACCCTGCCTATTCCCAATCCGATTTATCAATCCTTTAAGGAAAATGAAGTCGGTAAGGCATTCATGGGGTACCATTGCATTCCAGGCTCTCCGTTATGGAAGGAAGACCTGCTTGGCATCGAAAATGATGAAATCCTGAGCGGAATTGCATCACAGCTTGTCACCTTTCTGCAAGAGCTGCACAATATCCCGCAAGAGGCCATCCCGTCCTTTTACAAGCAGAATCAGACGCCAATCCGTCCTTATTTTGAAGGCCTATATCAAAATATCAAATTAAAGCTTTATCCCTGGATGAGACCGGAAGCCCGCCAAACCGTCTCAAACCAATTTGAACACTTTCTGGACGGAGCAGCCCATCTGCATGCCGAGCGGACATTGATTCACGGGGATTTCGGCACGTCCAACATTTTGTGGGATAAGGATGCCGGCAGAATTACGGGAATCCTTGATTTTGGCGGTTCGGAAATCGGCGATCCAGCCTACGATTTTGCCGGACTGTTGTCCGGCTACGGAGAAACGTTCCTGAGAAGGTGCCTTGAGATGTATCAAGCTGGGGATGGCGAGGATATGCTGGAAAGGATTTATTTTTATAAAAGTACGTTTGCATTGCAGGAGGCGCTGCACGGCTTGGAGCATAACGATAAACAGGCCTTCGAGGATGGAATTCGAGCATACCGATAAACGGATTTCAGATTGGTCTTTGAGGAAGACAAAGGAGGGTTGAGCATGAGAGGTAAAGTAGAAATCCATGAATACAGTCCGGATTGGCCCAAAAGTTATGAGGCGGAGAGAGACGCTATTTTAACTGCCCTTCAGGGGATCTGCGAACATATGGAGCATATTGGAAGCACATCCGTGCCGGGGCTGGCGGCCAAGCCGGTCATCGATATGATGGCCGGGGTTCAAGAATTATGCCTCGTGACCCCCGACTACATTAAGCGTTTGGAAGCTGCAGGTTATGAATATGTACATAAACCGGAGTTCCCGGAAAGGATGTTTTTTCGCAAAGGATTATGGAGAGCCGGTACCCATCATTTGCATATCTATGAACATGGGGGAGAGCACTGGCTTCAAAATATCAGGTTTCGCGATTATTTGATCAAGCATCCCGAAGCCCGCCGGGAGTATGCCGCGTTGAAAAAGGAACTGCAAACGTTATACAGCGATGATCGGGTACGGTATACAGAGGTAAAGGCCCCGTTTATTTCGAACATGATGGAGCGGGCTCGGCGTGATTGGGAATCGGCAAATCATTAGCATTCGGCAACAACAAGAGAAAATATGAGAACTTATGGCTTCATTCAGCAAAGGAGAACGCATTTTGACTAATTTAACGTTGCTAAAACGGAAAGATCCTGATCTGATCATCGAATTATCTGTTTGAGAATACGGAGGAGCAGGTTTTAAATGCCGTCGCGTTAATTCAAAACATTCCATCCAATAAAGTTATCCTGAAATGCGGGTTCACAATGGAGAACGTGATAGAGATAGATGACGAACTGCACCATCACTATACGCTGAAGAAGCAGGACTGGTTGATGGGCGAAAATGAGAAGTAATATTAATTGGTAAGATAACCATCGGCATGCTCACATAAAGGAGAGATCATTAGTCATGGCAACGATCGAAGACTTTTTGAAGCTGGATATCCGGATTGGAACGATTTTAAAAGCAGAACCTTTTCCCGAAGCCCGAAATCCATCCATTAAGCTGAGAATCGATTTCGGCGACCTGGGCGTGAAGGATTCCTCGGCACAAATTACCCGGCGGTATAAACCGGAGGAGCTGGAAGGCCGCCAAATTGTTGCCGTTGTCAATTTTCCGCCAAGGAGAATTGCGGGGTTTAAGTCGGAGGTGCTTGTTCTGGGCGGGACGCCGGAGAAAGGCGACGTCGTGCTGCTTAGGCCGGATCATCAAGTGCCCGATGGTACCCCGATTGCTTGATTTTATGACTCGGCTCGGTTCAGTTCAGGTGCTTCGTCCAGAATAGACCAAGACTTTGGTCCAGGCTTTATCCTCTTCTCCGGTCGGTTTTGAATTGATCGTCCCGCGACTACAATAATGCTATGAGATTCAAGTGGCTTGGAGGAATAGGAAATGACTCATCAGCATTATGTTTATGTATTATTAACGGATACGGGGACGCTTTTTACAAGGCTCATCAAGTTATTTACTTCCGCACCTTATAATCACGCTTCGCTCGCCTTAGACGAGGGATTGCGCGAAACTTACAGCTTTGGCCGAAAGCATCATGCGAATCCGTGGAGGGGCGGGTTCGTCAGAGAAGATATTCACTCAGGCCTATACAGCCATTTTCCTTCTACCCGATGCGTGGTTCTGCGTTTGGAGGTTACGGACAAACAACGTACGGCGCTAAAAAAAAGCGATTGCTCAATACGAAAGAAACAAGGAGGACTACCGCTACAATCTGATGGGATTGTTCGGGGTCATGGTGAATATGAATTACGAGCCGAAAAATGCGTTTTTCTGTTCGCAGTTTGTTGTTGAAACGTTGAAAAAAGCGGGGATTTGGCTCTGGAACCGGCCGTCCGGTTTAGTCACTCCGCATTGCTTCCTGCTTCATCCGGAGCTTGAAGTGGTATATGAAGGGAAGCTTTCCGACTATCCGGGTCTGGAAAATTCTAGATCCGCTGCTGCGGTTCAGAGAATCAGGGATGTTCAGTATCAGGAACAAGCCGTTTGACTTATTACATATAATGAAGAGACGGCCGTCATGAAATGCTCTTTCATGATGGCCGTCTCTTTTTTTTCATTGTCTTGCCAGGATAATTCTGGAATGATTTTGAAGAAATCAAGCAGGGGATAGCCCTTTTTGAATCTTTTCAACCGAATCGATGATCATGGCCCTGGTTGCGGAGTCCGCCGGATGGCCGCGATGAAGCTCCAGCGCCCACAGGATGGCGCCCGTGGCGGGCGGCACCTCGAGCAGAATGAAATTGCACCGGTGACGTGCAAAGGATTCGACGTATGCCTTGTAAAGATCCCGCAGGACCGGACTGGCGACCTTTACCCACACCGAGCCGGCCATCACGATGTCCACCTCCGGACCGAAATCCAGGTTATGCATGCACCCTACGGTAGAGCAGGCCAGCTGCTGTGCGCTGTGGTCCAAAATCCGAAGCGCGGCTTCATCCCCCTGATCCGCAGCGGCGAACAGAATTTGAATCAGCTCGGTATTGGGCAGCGTCCGGTTGACTACGCCTTCCACGGCGTACTCCATGAAATAGGGCTTGCCGGGAATTTGCAGAAGCTCCATGACCGGTTCCGTCATCCGGGTCTCCGGTCCGAGGCGGTAGAAATAATCATACACCGCCCGAAGCACCTTTCTGGCCAAAAAGTACCCGCCTGCCTCATCGCCGGCCAGTTCGCTGCCTACGCCGCCAACCTGCAAGCGTTTACCGGTTGGGGATATACCGCCGGTAACCGTGCCGGATCCGTTGATCGAGCAGATGCCATAGCCTTTACCGCAGCCGGCCTTCACGCCCAGAAAGGAGTCGTTGTCCACGGCATAACGGGTAAAGCCGATCCGCTCGATAACCCGGCACAGGTTTTCCTTTTGCGAAGGGACGTCCGCCCCCGCCAAGCCAAAGGCTGCGGCGGATACCTGGTCCAGTGTCAACCGATTTCGTGCCAGCAGCTCCGTAATGTTCTCGTTCATGATCCGGTACGAGCTCTCATAGGCGTCCGGAAAACGCTCATGACTGCACGTTCCGGCGTGGATATGGTCCACGAATGTCCCGTCCATATCAAACAGGAAGTAGTCCGTCTTGCTGTTGCCGCCGTCTACGCCGATCACATACCGCTTTTCCGTCATCATATCTTTTCTTTCACGAAAAATTGCGGCAGATATTCCCGGTGGGCTTCCTTCAGCTCATGGAAGCAGTTGTAGGCGGCATCGTAGTCGCCCACCAGCGGGTTCATCAGGAGCGCGCGCATGGCGGCATCCTCATCGCCGCGCACGGCCGCGGCTACCGTTTCGCGCTCGTAAGCTTTAACCATTCTCATATAATCGATGATATGTTCATTATCGAAACCGGGAGCTTTTATCGGCTTCGCGCCGTCTTTGCCGATGACGGCACACACTTCAACCGCGTCGCTGTCCTTCATAAATTCCAGAGCGCCGTTGTTCAAGAGGTTAACCACGTGAACCTCTTGCTTATCGTTATAAATGGCATCGACAAGGCTGATCGCAACTTCCGAGTAATTCGCTCCGCCGCGGGAAGACAGGAGCTCGGGCTTGCTGTGCAGCTCCGAATCGGAGTAAATGCCAAGCAGTTCTTCTTCGATTTGCATGCATTTCTCTCCGCGCGTCAGTTCGCTTTCCTGGAGAAGCTTCAGCTTCTTGTTCTTGAAATAGTAATATTCCAAATAAGATGACGGGATGGCGCCGACCATCTGGACCAATTCCTTGCTGAAGCCGCTTGAAGGAATGTTCTTCATCGCTTCGCTGTTCAGTCCCATTTCGAGAGCCGTCTTCAAATAATCTTTGCCGTCCTGTTCAATGGCGGTAATCCAGCTGAGATGGTTCAAGCCGACATAAGTGAAGTTCGGATCCTTCAACTGAAGCGTTTCGCGAATGCTCTTGAACATGTTGAACGGAACATTGCACAGTCCGAGCATTTTCACATCGGAATGATTCAGCAGCGCTTCGGTGATGATTCCGGCCGGGTTGGAGAAGTTGATAAGCCAGGCGTCGGGACATAGCTCTTTCATTCGCTCCGCGATATGCAGCATGACCGGAATGGTCCGCATCGCTTTAAAAAAAGCCGCCGATCCCGCAGGTTTCCTGTCCGATCATGCCGTACTTGAGCGGAATGGTTTCATCCAGCACGCGTGCGGGCAGCTTGCCTACCCGGATTTGACCGAGCACGAAACTTGCATCCTTCAATGCCTCATCCAGATCCTGCGTTTTGATAACGCGGCAGGTCATGTCTTCGGCCTGGATCATGCGTTCGCACAGGCTCCCGACAATGTCCAGTTTTCGCGTATCGATATCCATCAGGACAAGCTCATCCAGAGGCAGAACGCTTTTGCGTTTAATAATCCCTTCGATCAGTTCCGGCGTATAGGTGCTGCCTGCTCCAACAATTGCGATTTTCAATTTTTTGCCCATCCGTTATCCCGTCCTTTCATTCCGCGAAAAAGCGGAAATCAATCGTCTCGATTCGCTGTTATTATAGCATTGCATTTCGAATTCCCGCAATATAAAATAGAATTAATATTCCAAAATGATAGATTGATAATGAAATAAAATTTCGAGTGATTGAGAGGGGGCTATAAGGCAAGCTGGCAGATTCGGCTTGTATTTTGAACCGATTGAGCTTATGATGATATTGATTTTTATCAAAATGCAAGCAGGTTTAAGATCAATCAGATATGAATACGGTGCAATACTATTTTATAGACCAGAGGATGAGTAGGAAAAGGATATGTCAATCAACGATAATATTTTAATCAAGATCCGGGACATGAAGGACAGCCTGACACCCGTAGAGAGGACGCTCGCGGAATATATTCTGGACAACCTTGAAGAAATTCCGCATCTGTCGATCAAAAGCCTCGCCCAGCTGACGAAGACCAGCGATGCTTCGGTGCTCCGGTTTTGCAAAACGATGGGGTACAGCGGCTACCGCAGCTTTATCGTCAGCATTTCGGCCTCGCTGGGCTCGATGGACGAGGAGCAAAAGCATCAATACACGGATATCCAGCCCGGCGACGACCTGACAACGATCATCTCCAACATTTCCAGAAACAATATCAAATCCATCGAAGACACGCTCAGCGTGATCAATAAGGAGGCGATTGCGCGTGCGGTGAAAGTGCTTCGGGAATGCAAGCGGATCGTGTTTTTCGGCATCGGCGCTTCCGGCCTTGTCGGTATTGATGCGGAGCAGAAATTCACGCGAATCAATAAAATGTGCCACACCTATACCGACGGGCACAGCCAGCTTACAGCGGCAACACTCCTTGAAAAGAACGACGTAGCCATTTTCATATCCAATTCGGGGAATACGGTTGAAATCTTGGATGCTCTCGACATCGCGAAGAAGAACGGTGCCAACATCATTGCGATCACGAAATACAACAAGAGCGAATTGGCGGAAAAGGCGAATATCGTGCTCAGCATCTCCACGCCGGAATTGACGATCCGCAGCGGAGCGATGGGGTCGAGAATCGCCATGCTGACGGTCGTCGATATCCTTTTTGCCGGCGTCGCGAGCGCGGAATACCGCAATGTAAAGAAATATTTAACGAAAACCCACAACATCATATCGAGCAAACACCGCAAATAAACCCAAAAGACACCGGCAAGATTATCGCTTGAGCCGATGTCTTTTTTTTGTCGAGTTTACAAAATAAAAAACCATTAAATAATTTTATAGCGAAATTTTATTTCAAAATATATTGACCAAACTGAAATTTATCGTTAAGATGCAATTAGAAATTAAATATAACGGAGAGGGGGATGGTTATGGATGAATATCTTGCGGGTCTGACAACGGAGGGAATCAACGATAAGACACAGATGATCGATGAATGCTCGACGGAACAGATGCTGCTTCTGATGAATGAGCAGGATGCGAAGGTGCCGGCTGCGGTTGCGGCTGAGATCCCGAACATCGTTAAAGCCGTAGACACCTTGCACGCTACGCTCCGGAACGGAGGCAGGATGTTTTACATAGGCGCCGGCTCTTCAGGCAGAATCGGTGTGCTGGACGCATCGGAATGTCCGCCGACCTTCGGTACGGATCCCTTGCTTGTGCAGGGTTACATTGCCGGAGGGGACATCGCGCTGAGACTTGCGGTAGAAGGTTCCGAAGATAACGAGGAGGAGGGGATCGCGCTTATCGAAGAAATCGGCGTCACCGATAAGGATGCGGTTGTAGGAATTACGGCCAGCGGGAGCGCCAAATTCGTGATTGCCGCTTTGCGAAGGGCAAGAGAGATTGGGGCGGCGACGATCGGGGTCGTGAATAACAAGGAATCGCGTCTTGCGCCGGTATGCGACATATGCATTGCGCCTGTCGTAGGGCCGGAGGTGATCATGGGTTCCACCCGCTTAAAGGCGGGGACGGCACAGAAACTCGTGCTGAACATGCTGACGACCTGCACGATGGTAAAACTCGGCAAGACCTACAACAACCTGATGGTAGACTTGAAGGCAAGCAACATCAAGCTGTACGATCGTTCCGTACGAATCATAAAAGCAGCCACAGGCGTTGATGACGAGACGGCTATTCCGTATTTGGAAAGCGCTTCCATGAACTGTAAATTGGCCATCATGATGATCAAAACCGGACTGGACGCAGGGGAAGCAGCGAAAGCATTGGAGCAATGCGAGGGCAGCCTGAAAGCGGCCATTCGCAGCTACTCTCAAGTGGTGTAATCGATTCGATATATATTTCAGGGGAGGTCTGTAAGAAATGAAAAGAAAAATGCGTACATTGGCATCCGTTTTTGCTTTAACTTTTGCTTTGACTTCTGTAACCGCTTGCGGCGGCGGAGACAAAGGAACTGAAAGTCCAGGGGCAACGAATAACCCGTCAACGGCTGACGCCAAAGACACGATCACGGCCCTGCTGCCTCCGGTATCTTCCGGATTCCAGGACAATTTTGCCCAAATGGAAAAAGATTTTAACGCGCTGTATCCGAACCTGACGCTGAAAATCGAGCCTGCGAGCTGGGAGGACATGACCCAAAAGCTGGACACCCAGGTTAACGCGGGCAGCCCTCCGGACATCGCTTTCATCGGCTCCGGCGGCATTGCGAAATACGTCGAGCAGGGAATGCTGATGGATATTAACGATGTGGCAACGAAAGAAATGGTTGAGGACTTCGACCCGGCTCCGCTGGAATACATGAAGCAGGGCGACAAGCTTTACGGATTCCCGGGATACATGGAAGTTCACGCCATTGGCGGGAACAAGCAGTACCTGGAGGAAGCCGGCATCGATTACAAGAAGGTGCAAAAGGACGGCTGGACTTACGAAGAGTTCCGTGAAGCGATCAAGAAAGGCGTCGTGAAAGAAGGCGACAAAACGTCCCGCTACGGCTTCGTATTCGCCACCGCCGGCGTTGCCTCAAAAGACTACCTGAACATTTTGATCAAAAACGCAGGCATGCCTGCCGCGTTTGACAAAGACCTGAAGTATGCATACACGCACAAAAACTTCCTGGAAGTGCTGAAGGCGATCCGCCAAATGATCGACGACGGCTCCATGCCGAAAGAGCTGAGCTCCGTGGACGCGGGCAAACGCTGGAACATGTTCCTTACCGGTCAAACGATGATTACGGGTAAAGGTCTTGCCACATTTGAAAACTCCGCCATCAAAAACAACGAGAAGCTGAAAGCCAATGATGGAAGCGCTGTACAAGGCAGTATCCCTGTAGATTACATCGTGCTCCCTGTTCCGACGTTCGTGGGCGAAAAGCAGCAGGCGAGCGTAGCGGTTGACGGTTACGTCACATTCCGCGGCAAGAAAGAACCGACGCCTGAACACAAAGCCAATGTGGTGAAAGCGGCATACTTCCTGGCCAGCGGCAAAGTGGCGGCGACCACGAACAACGATCTGTTCGCGGCCCATATCACGAAGAGCGGCAGAGAAGCTGCAAAAGACATGAAGATCGATAGAAACCCGGATAACGTGGCTGCCGTTGAAACGTTGCTGACGCAAGCCACGCCTGCACGCCCGGATATCCCGACCGATTTGGGCGCGAAGTCCATCAAATTGGAGGATGAAGTCATCATTCCTAAACTGCAGGCTCTGATTGCCGGAGAGATTACGCCTGAACAAATGTACGATGCCGTGAAAACGGCGGCGATTCAAGAATTCGGGGAAGACGGCATAGTGAAAAACTAAATGTAAACCATCGGATAGCCGCCTGGCAGCGCCTTCGCGGCTATCCGGTATATGCTTTTGAACCGAGCAGTGAAAGGAGCTTTGCATGATGACTCAAATCGCCAAACGAACGAAAAGACATCGAATCAAAGGAGACGGCGCGTACGGTTATGCTTTTATTGCCGTCGCCCTGGTCGTATTTGCGCTCTTTACCGCGTACCCCGTTGTCAGCGCGTTTATAATCAGTTTTCAAAAATACAAACCGCTTGGTTCAGAGTATGTCGGATTCGAAAACTATATTAATACATTCAGCGACAGCCTATTCTGGAAATCGGTTACGAACACGGTTGTATATACGGTGCTAACGGTTCCGGTATCTTTGTTCCTGTCTTTTGCCGTTGCCATTCTGATCCTTCCCTTGCGCAAAAAGCTGCAGACCGCGTTCAAGGCCATCTATTACTTGCCCGCGGTTGCATCCGGCGTGGCGCTTTCGGTGGTATGGCTGTGGATCTTCGATCCGATGCCAACCGGTATTTTCAACCGCCTGCTTGGCGTGTTCGGCATCGAAAACAGCAACTGGCTGGGATCAAGTTCCACCGCCATGTTCTCCCTCGTCCTGATGGCTTGGCTATCCAGTCACGGCACGAGCATTATCATCTATTTGGCTGCTTTGCTTGGAATCGATGAAAGCTATTACGAGGCTGCGGAATTGGATGGAGCGACATTCCTGAAAAAACTGTGGTATATCGTGATCCCGTGCCTGAAACCAACGACGCTGTTCCTTCTCGTTACCGGCGTCATCGGATCCTTCCAGGTGTTCCAGAACGCATACCTGATGACGGGCGGCGGTCCGGATAACGCAACCACCATGGTAGGCCTGCTGATCTTCAATAACGCCTTCAAATATTTTGAATTCGGCGAAGCGGCAGCTCAATCCCTGGTCTTGGCCTTCATCATTGCCACCATTTCATTCATTCAATTCAAATTCCTGGGCAAAGAAGTGGAATATTAAGGAGAGGAGGGCACCGATATGGCGCTGTATAACAGTCACACAGGAAAACCGGTCTTAAAGCAGACCCGTAACACGGCGATCATGGTTGTTCTTGTATTATTTGCTTTGGCTACGCTGTTTCCGATTTACTTTATGATCATTTCTTCCTTCGGGGATCCGGTGGAAGCGGGCGCAATGAGTTATTCCCTGTTCCCGTCCAAGATATCGTTCGAGTCGTACAAATTCTTCTTCAATTACAGCGAGCATTCCGTCCGCTGGTTGTTCAACTCGCTGATCGTGGCTACCACGGTTATGGTTTCCAACGTGTTTTTTGCCAGTCTCGCCGGTTATGCCTTCTCGAAAATCCGGTTTAAAGGCAGAGCAGTGCTGTTTTCCGTATTGCTTGTTTCGATGATGATTCCGTATCAGGTAACCCAGGTTCCGCTGTATATCCTGATCGTCAATGTCTTTGAAATTCAAAACACGTATTCTGCGATGATCGTACCCGGGCTGGTTACGGTGTATAACATATTCCTGGCCAAACAATTCATGGGCAGCATCCCCTCGGAAATTTTGGAATGCGCCAAGATTGAAGGGTGCAACCAGTTCCAAATCTACTTCAAAATCATATTGCCCTTATCCAAAACGGTGCTGGCCGTTATGGCGATCCTTACGTTTATGGACAGCTGGAACACGTTCTTCTGGCCTTTCCTCGTGACCAACACGATGGATATGCAGACGATTCAGGTAGGTTTGAAAAACTTCCGTTTTGCCAACACGACATACTTTGCGCCAATGATGGCGGGTGCCACCATTTCCGCCCTGCCGATGTTCATTCTTTTCTTCAGCTTGCAGAAATATTTCCTTGAAGGCGTTACCGTAGGTGCGGTTAAAGGATAAAGCGCAAAAGAGAACGTCATCATATTGCAACGACAAACGATGAATATGGTGAGGAGCCATATGCCCGGGGGAGACGAATGCCGAACTTCTTCGTATGCTGATGCAGTAAAGGGGTGACGGACGTATCCCTGCTTGTCCGCGAATAGCGGCGGGCTTTGTGCTCATCTGATATAGATTGAAAATAAGTCAAGGCGGCTGCCGACAGTCGAAAGGGTTGAAGGATATGCTGAAGTCCTGGGACAACCGTTATGCCGGAGAGGTTATCGCACTCTGGAATCATGAAGCGGTGAAGGACGGGTATAAGGAACTGACGGAGCAGAGCTTTCGGGAAATTTTTTTTGAATAACCGGTACTTTGATAAGGATAATGCGTTTGTACTGTTGGATGACGGTCGGGTTCAAGGTTTTGCGTGCGGATGTACGGGGGATGATCTGCCGCTCGGTCAAACGGCCGGATACATGACATGCCTTATTTTGGCGGTGGATTATCAGGAAGAGGGCAACTATCAATTGCTGCTCGAAGCGCTGGAGAACCGCTTCAAAGCTTTGGGCAAAAAGCAGGCGGATGTGCTGTTCTTCAATCCCATGATGCTGCCGTGGTATATCCCGGACACGCCCAAGCATGAGCACAACAACGCACCCGGCGTTCCGGTTGACGGAAAACTGTATGCTTTCTTGCTCTCGCAAGGCTACATAGAGCGCGCCAGAGAATGTGCGATGTATTTGAATCTGTCCGAATTCGTATATCCGGATGAAATGGCGGTCAAAGAAAATAAAGCGGCCGAGGAAGGTTATGCCGTGGAGCTGTTCCATCCGGACCGTCATCACGGGGTGTCCGATATGCTGTCGGGTTTCGATAATCCGCTTTGGCAGAAGGAAATCAGCGAATGCACGGCGGGCGGGGTGCCTGTCGTTATCGCGGCTCATAACGGGAAGGCGGCGGGGTTCGCGGGACCGGTCATCCGGCAGGACAACGGGCGCGGTTATTTCGCAGGCATCGGCGTTCATCCGGAGCATGAGGGACACGGGCTCGGAAGCATTTTGTTCTTCAAGCTTTGCGAGGCTTTCAAAAACATCGGCACCGAATATATGTCATTGTATACCGGGAGCGGCAATCCGGCCATCCGGATATACGAGAAAGCGGGCTTTCGGACGGTCAAACAATTTTCAGTCATGCGAAGGGAGTTTTAACGATGAGCGATGAAAAAATAACGGTGCTTGCGATTGGCGGACATGTCGGGGATGCGGAGCTTACGGCTGGCGGCGTGCTTGCTCACCATTCTTTGAAAGGCGACCGGATCGTCACGCTGGCTTTGACCGCCGGGGAGCGCGGAGTTCCGGCCGGCCGGGATATGGCCGATTACCGGGAGCAGAAGGTGCGTGAGGCCCATGCTTTCGCGGAAATGCTGGGCGGAGAGGCGATCGTCTTCGATACGCCGGACGGAGAGCTGAAAGACGATGAGGAAAACCGCTGGAAAGTGTGCGACGTCATCCGCAGGGTGCGTCCGAGCGTCATTATTACCCACTGGAAGAACAGCATGCATAAAGACCATATGACCACGCACCGGATCGTGAACGACGCCCGTTTTTTTGCCGGACTTCCTTCTTTTGAGCGCGAGTTGCCTGCTTTTTTTGCATCTCGTTTGTATTACGCGGAGAACTGGGAAGACGCTGTGGATTACAAGCCGTACGTATACGTGGATTTCTCCCGGGAAGCTTTTGATCTGTGGGTGAAAGCGGTGTCCCAACATTGGTTCGTAACCGGCAGCAAGTCGTTCCCTTACCTGGAGTATTATAAGCATTTGGCACGGGTGCGCGGGATCGAAGCGAGAAAAGAATACGCGGAAACGTTCATGATTCCCGAAGAGAGCAAGCGTGTTCTGAGAAGCGAGCTGTAGCCGATATGATCCGAAACGGTATTGATCGCATAGAGGATTATGCCCGTTTATTCGAAGGCCAAAGAATCGGGCTGATCACGTCGCCGACCGGGTTAAGCCGGGACTTTACGTCCACCATACAGATTTTGCACGAAAGGTTTCATTTGACCGCGCTGTTTTCGCCCGAGCATGGGGTTCGCGGAGACCAAGCGGCAGGAGCGTTCGTGGATACGTATAACGATCCCATAACGGGCGTGCCGGTACACAGCTTGTACCGCAAGGATTCCAAGCGTCTTACGCCCGAAATGCTGGATGAGGTGGATCTTGTCGTTTACGATATTCAGGATGTGGGAACACGTTATTATACCTTTATTTATACGATGCTTTATGCGCTGGAGGACTGCGCCAAGGCCGGCAAGGAAATGGTCGTGCTGGACCGGATTAACCCGCTGGATGGCGTAACGGTGGAAGGGAACGTGCTGAAAGCAGGGTACCAATCGTTTGTCGGGAATTACCCGCTTGCCATAAGATACGGCCTGACGGCCGGCGAAGTGGCGCAGATGGCCAATGAGCAGATGAACTGGAAGGCGACTCTCCATGTCGTGCCCTGCGGGGGATGGGAGAGGAACATGTTGTTCCCTGAAACCGGCGGGTTATGGGTCATGCCATCGCTCGGTCTTCCCAGATTCGAATCTTCGCTCGTATACCCCGGCACCTGCCTGTTCGAAGGAAGCAATCTGTCGGAGGGAAGAGGGACGACTGCTCCGTTTGAAATGATCGGAGCTCCGTTTATCGAGGCCGAGAAGCTGGCTGACGAGATGAACGGCTTGAAGCTGCCGGGAGTTCGGTTCCGCCCGGTATACTTTAAACCGAGCTTTTCCAAGTTTCAAGGGGAGCTTTGCCGCGGGGTTCAGCTGCATGTCACGGACTATCGGGCGTTTAAGCCGGTTGAAACCGGCGTCCGGCTTCTGTTCACGATCAAACGAAACTATGGAGAGTTCTCGTTTCTGCCGCCTGTAAAGGACAACGCCCGGCCGTTTATCGATCTCTTGGGCGGAGACAACATTTTCCGCGAAGAGTCATTGAACGTAGAGGATATGCTCCGAAGGTTCCGGGAAGAAAGCAGCGCTTTTGCAAAGTTGAAACAGCAGTATCATATCTATTAATGTTCAATGTGAGAAAAGCAAGACACTAGCCGAAGAAGCGGCTAGTGTCTTTTTTAGAGATAAAAAAGTATAACTTCAGAGGTTTGCCATCCTTATCTCGCAAGAAAAACTTCCGCCAAATTAGTTTACATAATATTATTCATGTAAACTTAGGTCCGGATCCACTTTCAGCGCCGCGATGAATTCCTGCGGCCGATCGATACATAGGTTAACATGCTTCACGCTGCGTTTATTTCCAAAGCGGCTCGTAACCTGGACGGGTGTGGCCATTTCCAGGACGATGTTCGGCGTGCAAAACAAAGGCGCGGCTGTCGTGCGTAGCTCACGAGCAGGCAATGGCTCGGTCAATAGCCGGATTCCAGAGATTTGCTCTCGCCTCAGATCGGTCCAAATGTCATGAGCAAAACGGATTCGGACCAGGTGTTCCGACACCAATACCGGATTCAGTTTCGTCAGTCGGAAGTCGGCGATCAGTACAAAGATGATATATGCATTGGAGAGGGACAAGATCCATGCCGCGACGGCGGACCATTGATGAATGAGAAAATGCAGCCCGATTCCTTCTAGGACAAGCAAATGAGCGGCAGCGATGACGATAACCAGCATGTTGGACTGTTCCGTAGTGCTGAAGGCTGTCGCATGTTCTTTCGTATACGGCTTTTTCCGCCAACTGAGCAGTGCATGGTAGCCGATAGAGGCTTCATGGGCGAACAGGCGGCCCAGCTTTTCAGAAGACGCCGTACCGGCAAAAGCGTTCGCAATGGCGTCTACGGGAGATGCTCCATCTTTCCTTAAAAAACGGTAGGAAGCGCGAAGGCGTGTCAAGAAGTAAAAAACATAGGCAGAGAGCCCGATTCCGGCACACAGGGCAGCCATGTCGATTGCCGGCCGGAACCCGGATCCGTGAATAGGAACGAACCATTGAGCGGTGAAGTAACCGGCCAAAGCGGTGGCTAGAGCCTGAGCGATAGCAGCCGGCTTCTTATTGCTTTGGCGGCGCATGCGCATCCAGAACACAAGCAGGGGCAGCACGAGCATGAAATCAAGAGCTACCCCCATGGACACGAGTGACGGAGGTGACTGGGCGGTTAGCATCATGGCAATATCGCTTGCTGCAATCAGCAATAGAAAGGCTAGCGGCCACGAGATGGAATTTCGGTTCAATCGAACCATGGTAACACTCCTCTCCAAACTTTTCTATTTTCATCTGGATAATTTCATCCGCTACAGGTACCAAGGGAACTTAAAAAACATGACCCCCATTCAATATTGAACTTTTCAAAAATCGGGCTGATCCGTTAAGTAAAATTCATGAAACAACTTTATTTTAACATTTCACTTTGTTTCGCACACGAAAAAACTGGAATTTTTTTTATGGGAAACGGTATATGGGGTCATGAAGGTTGAGAGTTAAAAACCGCTGGATAATAACGATTGGAACAATTTGTAGATCGGTGTAAAATAGTTGAAATAAACAAGGAAAGCAGGGGGAACATGATTAGATATCCGAGATTTACAGAGGGAGCTGTCATCGGAGTAACCGCTCCTTCTTCCGGGTTGGAACTTGAACTTCATGATTTGTTGAGCCAGTCGGCAGAACGAATGAGGGGAAGAGGCTTCGATGTCGTCTTGGGAGAGACGGTATGGACTCAGGATAAGGCCAAGTCGGCATCAGCGAAAAAGCGCGCCCTGGAGTTCAACGGCATGATGCAAACCAAAGAGATGGATGCGATCATTCCTCCGTGGGGCGGGGAATTGCTGATTGAAATTTTGGACCGCGTTGAATATGGCCAGTTAAAGGAAAAATGGATCCTCGGCTACTCGGATATCAGCGTTCTGCTTCTGGCCGTCACCTTGAAAACAGGAATAGCCACGGCCCACGGAACCAACCTGATTGATCTGAGAGGAGCCTATTCGGACGAGACGACAGCTATGTGGGAGCGGGTATTGTCTACGAAAGCCGGTGAATCGGTGACCCAGCACTCATCACCCAGGTACCAGAACGAATGGAAACACGATAATCCGACGCCTTGTATTTTTCATCTGACGGAAGAGACGAATTGGAAAACGGTCTCGGGCCGGAACGAGAAGATGGAGGGTAGGCTGTTAGGGGGATGTCTGGACGTGATCCGTCATTTGGTCGGCACCCCGTACGGCGACGTGGAGGGTTTTAGGAATAAGCACATCCCCGGGGAGCCGATTTTGTGGTATTTTGAAAACTGCGAGCTGCATACGACGGATCTTCGCCGCTCCCTGGTTCAAATGAAGCTTGCAGGGTGGTTTGATCACAGTTCCGGCATCATGTTCGGCCGCAGTTCGGCTAATGAACCTATCGGGAATTATACGGTTTTGGATGTTTACAAGGATTTATACGACGAGCTTCAGGTTCCTGTCATTTATGATATCGACTGCGGCCATGTGCCTCCGCAAGTCACGTTGATTAATGGGGCGCTTGCGGCGGTTGAAGTCGTGTCTGGAAAAGGGACGATCGTGCAGCATTTTAAACCGTAAAGGAATCACGGTGTGCGGTTGAAGACCTTTACCATCATAAAAATTTGAATAAAATGTATTGTTTCATTACAAAACATTGGGTATGCTGTAAGATGAGGTGATGAATGATGGATGGGTACAAACGTCGTACCGAAATGAAGAAGGAAAAAATCAAGAGGGCTGCCATGGAGCTGTTTATGACATACGGAATCGAGAAGGTCAGCATGGCCGAAATTGCAGGCAAGGCCAATGTTTCTCCGGTAACGATCTACAATTATTTCGGAGCCAAAGAAGAACTGTCCAAAAGAGTCATATCCGACATGCTTGAAGAAATGTGGCAGGAACGGATCCAATGGATCCAAAGCGAACTGCCTTTTCAGGAAAAAATAGAGAAGATGATTTTTGAAAGCACCGAATTTTCGGGAATGGCGAACCCGGATTTTTTGAAGGAGCTGATGTCGAGCAGCCCTGAAATGAGAAGAATCGTGGAGGAGGTGTATCAAAAATATTTAAATGCTTTACTGCAGTTTATCGATGAGGGCAAAAGGGAAGGGAGCATCAACAAGGACATTTCGAATGAGGCCTTTGTGTTTTATTTCAATATTTTGAAAGAGGCGAGCGCCAAAATCGAGGTGACGGCAGACAAGGATAAAAACCAGCGGATGGTAAAGGATCTCGTGACGCTCGTGTTTTATGGACTGTTAGGTAAACCGGAATAGCCGGGTTGGCGCAGCTCGCGCTGCATTTGCCAAAACCATTCATGCTTGGGGATAGCAGTAGACTTTTGAATGCGTAATATGCTAGTTTAGTAAAAAAATGATTTTTTTACATAACCGGTCAAGAGCCAAAGGAGGAGAAGCATGTTGTTAAAACGTCCATCTCAGAGTGATTATCCCGAGTATTATCAAACCTATGTAGGTTTAGTGCCGGAAGGAAACATGGAAGACCTTCTCAAAGAGCAGATGAAAACCACCGAAGAAATGCTCTCCAACGTATCCGATCAACAGGCAGGGTATCGGTATGCCGAAGGCAAATGGAGTTTAAAAGAAGTGCTCGGCCATATGATCGATACCGAACGGATCATGAGTTACCGCCTGCTGTGGATCGCCAGGGGAGATCAAACGCCTCTTGCGGGATTTGACGAGAACTTTTTTTGTGGGTCACGCCGGGTTTGACCAGCGGAGCATGGAGGATCTGCTAGATGAATATTTGGCCGTAAGACAATCCAGTTTAGCGTTGATCAGGGGCTTGCCGGAAGAGGCTTGGAGCAGAAAAGGATTTGCCAATGACAATGTGACTTCCGCCAGCGCGTTCGCTTACATCATCGCCGGACATGAGCTCCATCATCAGAAGATCATCAAGGAAAGATATTTGGTACAGTAAAATGTTTGGGGAGGCCCAAACTCGGCTGCCGATAGGGGGATCTACGGGATGGTAACGGCAATTCCTGTGTTGGCCGCGTGTATTTTGTTTGCTGTCGGCTTGCTCCATATATACTGGGCCTTTGGCGGGATATGGGGAATGGGGTATGTTCTTCCCGAGCAAGATGGCAGGAAAGTTTTATCCCCTGGGGTCGGCATGACTTTGCTAGTTGCCATACTAGTGATTGCGGCAGGAATTGTGCTTCTCCTTCAAGCCCGAATTATCGAACTGACCCGCCCCTATCTTTTGGTCCGAATCGGGGCATGGGTGTGTGCTTGTGTCTTTGCCCTTCGGGTCGTCGGTGAGTTCAATCATTTCGGTTTATTCAAGAAAAAGAGAGATACGGCCTTTTCGAGGATGGATACTCTATTGTATATGCCGCTTTGCGCATTTTTGTCCTTGGCATTTATCATCGCGCTAAGTTATGAAGGATAAGATCAATAAACTTAATGGCATTATCGTAAGATGAATTCTATCAGCACAAATCGTGTCGGGGAAAAAACGCAGATGCTTCTCCATCGTGAAGGCCGTTAGGAACGGCCAAAAGGGAGGGGAGTCTGCGTTTTGTCTTTTGGGTAAAACAAGGTAAAATGTGAGAGTGCCTCATAAGAAACAGGGTCCTGCGGCTGTAAAGCCAGCAGGTCCCTTCAGCCGATTAAGGAGTGATTCATCGTGCCAGGAAATTCAAAAGCATCTGCCTATGCTGCTGCCATAGCCAATGCCCTGATTATCGGACTGTCCTTTTTATTCGTAAAAATCGCTCTCGATTCGGCAGATCCCTTGGATGCGTTGGCCCACCGGTTTACGATATCGTTTGCGGCCGTTTTGATTCCCGTACTGTTCGGCTGGTTGAAGATTCATATTCGTTTCAGGGACGTTGTAAGGATATTACCTGTTGCGATATTCTATCCGGCGCTGTTTTTCGGGTTTCAGGTTTTCGGGCTGATGTACAGTACTTCTTCCGAAGGCGGTATCATTATGGCGTTATCGCCGATTTTTACGGTTCTGCTCGCCGGGATCTTTCTGAAGGAACAGACCACGGTTTGGCAGAAATACGCCGTTTTGCTTTCGGTTACGGGCGTGATTTATATTTTTGTCATGAAAGGCACTTCCGTGGACCTTGCCAATTTTAAAGGGCTTGCGCTGCTGGTACTATCCACGATATCCATGGCTATATACAGTGTGATGGCTCGAACGATGACCAAGCAGTTCAAGCCGTTGGAACTGACATTTGTGATGCTGTTGATCGGGTTCCTCTTCTTTAACGCGATTTCGCTCGTCAACCATGCCTGGAACGGCAGTCTGAACGAGTACGTTCAGCCGTTAACGGTTCCGTCCTTTGTGTTGTCTACTTTATATCTGGGAGTCCTGTCTTCGTTTGTAACGTCGTTGTTGTCCAACTTTGCGTTATCACGGATCGAAGCTTCCCAAATGAGCGTTTTCGGCAATCTGGCTACATTGATTTCGATGCTGGCCGGTGTCCTGTTTTTGCAGGAAGAGCTTGGATATTACTACATCATCGGAGCGGTCATGATTGTGGCGGGCGTGCTGGGCGTCAACTTCCTCACCCCGTCAAGATTAGGACAAGGCAGGGCAGCAAAAGAGATAACGAAGGAAAGCTGAGGAAACAAAATGGGCCGACGGAATTTTTCCGCCGGCCCATCGTCTTTATTGGATTCGTTTGCCGAGAAGAATCAGCAGCCAAATGATGCCGGCGCCCAGAATGGCATGGCCCAGTCCGGCAATGTGAGGCAGGAAACTGATGTCATCTCCGTTGACCTGAAGCATGCCGCGGACAGCCATGGCAGCGATAGTCGTGAGCAAGCCGAGATTATACACAATGTACCAGGCCCCAAAGGATTTAGCCTCATGCACATGAAACAGCTTGCCGAGGATCAGGGCTATAATAAAGAACATAAATCCAAGGACGAGGATGTGGGTGTGGACTCCTACCAAAACCGTATTTCCCGTAAAGTCGTTATGCTTGGTGATTTCGCGGTAAAAAAATGCCGGCCATGAGCCCCAGGATCGCATAGAAAAAAGAAGTATAATATAGTTTTTTCATGATCATAATTCCTTTCGTTGTATGGATTACCGAGAGTATAACACGCAAATAAGAAGGGAATATGAACTGAATGTTACAAGGTGAATAATTTCACACTAAACTTAAATGAAAAGTTTTAATAAAAAAGATGACCATAATCCCGGCAGCGACGGTAAACACAAGGCTTTTGGTGAGCCATGCGACGGTAACGGATACTGCTGCCGCCATCAGCCTTGAAGGCTGCCATGAAGCTTGTTCCCCCAAGGGAAGAAGCTCTTGAGCGAGCAATGACGCCAGAATGGCAACCGGAATATAGTGGAGCCAACGCATCGCCCATTCTGGCAGATTGATTTTGCTCAGAACAACCAGGGGAACTACCCGGGGCAAAAAGGTAACGATGGTTCCTCCTATGATGATTAACAGTACTTCCCATCTTACTTCCACTTTTCCATCACCATCCCTAACGCCGCAGCCATAATGGTAGCGGCAATCACATCCAGACCCGAAGAAAGGAAAGGGCTGGCCGCCGCCGTGAGAATAACGGCACCGATGACAACCCAAAGATCAACGCCCATATTCGAACGGCCGAGAAGCTGTAATATCAGCAGTCCGATAAACATGGCGGGCAGGGCGAAATCAAGACCGAAAGCCTCGGGCTGCGTGACCCACTGTCCCAAGTATCCGCCGAGCAGATTTGCAATCGCCCAGTTGAGATAGGCCGTTACGTTTAATCCAAGCATCCAGCGGAAGTCAGCGCGTTTTTTTACTTGAAAGCTCATTGGCTGCGACGCCGAAGGTTTCGTCTGTCAGCAAAAAGCCCGTAATCGTATTTTTCCATGTTGACAAATGTCTGAAATAAGGCGAGAGGGCCGCGCTTAATAAAAGATACCTCAGATTGACAATAAAGATCATGATAATAATGGACGTCACGGGTGCACCGGCAACCCACATTCCCGCGGCGATAAATTGGGCGGAACCGGCATAGAGCAGCAGGGACATCAAGGCGATTTCCATCAGGCTGAAGCCGGCCGTTCTCTCGACGACTCCGGCAGCAAAGCCGATGCTCAAGTACCCGAGAATGGTAGGCAGGCAGTCCTTGACTCCTCTCAGAAAGCTGTTCTCCTTATTTAATATGGCCGCATTCTGTTTAAGCTCCAATTGCAATCCTCCAATCTAATGTTCGAATCATTTCGTTCAACCCGTTTTAGAGGTTATAGACATAACTACTATAAAAAAGCGGGAAGAAAAACGGTTCATTCAGACGTGAACCGTTTCCCAGTCACCACTTGAATCAAATCGGGTTTGGTTCGCCACAGGGCATCCAGCTTGTTCGGGCCAAACTCCTGCGTAACCTCCTCAATCATGATGTCATGTCTGATATATTCGGTGGCAACGAGCACGAGAGCGGGATCTCTCGTCTTAACCGCCCAAGCGGGGGAGTGATCCGAGAAATTGGCGATCATCACTTCTTCGCCGTCCCGTGCCGCAACCGTCAAATGGCCCCCCATCCGCTTTTTCACGACGTCAGGCGGCATATAGTTGTGGTGGTAGGTTAACCCAAGACGTGTTTCGGGTGCCCCGAACAGGATCGAGAATACCTGCGTCCCTGTTTCAGTCAACCGATCAACCGCTTCCTTGATTAGGAGGGCCTGCGGTTCCCAAACGGACAACCATAATTCATGCTTGGTTTGATGAATCAAGGCGAGCATTTCTTCCATGACATGTTCGTTGCTTCGAATCCGCCAGATGACATCCGTCTCGCGCTCGCTTTCGAGAGCGGATAATTCGTTTTCCAATAACTCAAAAGAGGCTTCGAACGTTTTACGCAAACGTTCAATTAAGTCTTTTGCCGGTACCGGCGAATATTTCATGGGCTCCGAAGGGACCGTGTAAACAGCACCCTTATCCAATAATTTGCCGAGAACTTCGTAGATCATCGAACGGGGAACGCCCGACCGCTTGCTTATTTCGTATCCGGTTACCGGAGAATTTTTGAGCAACCCGACGTAAGCCTTGCATTCATATTGCGAGAAGCCCAATTTCTGAAGCTCTTTATAGATGACCTCCATGGAATGCAAATCCCTTCAATTTTAGTAGTTATTAATATACCTACTATTAAACTTCACGTACCCTTTATTGTCAATCGTTGTTTGTCACCTGCCTGAGAACAAGCGGCAGCCCAAAAAAGGAATGGGCTTAAATACCCTTGAGCATTCTGCTTAGAGGGGATTGTTCTTAGATTGAAGAATCTGTTAATCTTTAGGGAGACGTAGATCCTATAGATAGGAGAGAATATGATGAAAAAAGAACTTGATAAATTATAACCTTTTCTTCCGGCGGGCAATTGCGGCACACGACGGATTCGTGCGCCTCCGGACTGAGTTTTGGACTTCAACATTGAATATGAATACGGAGGCGTGCGAATACGAGATGAGAAGCGAAAAAGAAATGCTGAATGTCATATTGGAAGTGGCCGAACGGGACGAGAGGATTCGCGCGGTAACATTAGAAGGCTCAAGAACGAACCCCAATGTTCCGAAGGACATGTTTCAGGATTATGATATCGCCTTTCATGTAACGGATATGGAGTCTTACATTAATGAACCCGGATGGATCGATGTTTTTGGCGAGCGGATCATTCTGCAGACTCCCGAGGCGATGTCCATGTTCCCGCCGGAACTTGGTGGATGGTTTTCCTATCTGATGTTGTTTACGGATGGCAACCGCATTGACCTGACCTTGATTCCGCTGGATGAAAAGGACGATTATCGTGAGGAAAATAAGCCGATGACGGTGCTTCTTGACAAAGACAACGTGCTTTTCGATGTTCCCCCGCCAACCGACGAAGGCTATTGGGTAAAAAGGCCTTCAGCCGCTTTTTATGCGGATTGCTGTAACGAGTTTTGGTGGGTCTCCACGTATGTTGCGAAAGGTTTGTGGAGAAAGGAAATCCTTTATGCGCAAGAGCATTTGAATAAGGTTGCAAGACCCATGCTGTTGAAGATGCTGGAATGGCAGGTTGGGATTCAGACCGATTTTAGCGTCAGCATCGGCAAGTGCGGCAAATATCTGGAGAAGTATCTTGCGGAGGATCGTTGGAAGGCACTTTTGTCCACTTATGCCTCGGGAAGCTATGACGAGGTGTGGAGGGCCCTGCATGCGGCCGGAAACCTGTTCCGGACGACGGCGCTGGAGGTAGCCCGAGCGTTAAACTTCGAGTATCCGATCGAGGACGACCGGCGAGTCGCGGCCTATCTGCGCCACGTACAAGGGTTGTCGCCAGATGCGACCGAAATTTATTGATCATTAATTAAACAAAAACAGTCTGACACTCTTTTGTTGAACTGTGACCCATAAGATGGACACTTTGAAAAAAGTGACTTCTTGTGGGTCATTTGTGTTTTAATCAAGGTATGTGACGAGGAGTGATACGAAAATGGGAAAGTTGAAACGGGTGCTCTTTACCGAGGAGCAAATGAGGAAGCTGGATCATAATCCAAACGTACATCATGTGACCGAGGCGGCCATTACATACACACCTACATTCAAGCTGGAGGCGCTGAAAGCCTACAAGCAGGGGCAGACACCTTCAGAAATCTTTATTCGTGCAGGCTTCGACCTGGACATTATTGGTCATAAG